>NZ_JBQVSQ010000039.1:0-407 GCF_052952715.1 Burkholderia sp. YIM B11467 | reverse complement strand
AATCACAACCCGGATAGTTTCCACGTCCATCTCAAGACGCTTCCGCTATCCAAATTACTTACTTCTTCCAGATTGTTAAAGAACGACAGCCGATACGTACTACGTATCACTCTGACTGGCTCAATCGCCAATGCAAAATTCTCGGTTCAGTGTCTGAACCAAGCCCTTAGCGTTGGTGATTGGTGGAGGCAGACGGGATCGAACCGACGACCCCCTGCTTGCAAAGCAGGTGCTCTCCCAGCTGAGCTATGCCCCCATATGTACAGAGAACCTCAGGGTACTACCGCCAGACAATGGTGGGTCTGGTTGGATTCGAACCAACGACCCCCGCCTTATCAAGACGGTGCTCTAACCGACTGAGCTACAGACCCCTGAGTCTGTCTTTAATTTACAGCCGATAAGCGTGA
>NZ_JBQVSQ010000038.1:0-584 GCF_052952715.1 Burkholderia sp. YIM B11467 | reverse complement strand
GCGCTGGACACGTACATCCCGACGCCGGAGCGTGCAGTTGACGGTGCGTTCCTGATGCCGGTGGAAGACGTGTTCTCGATCTCGGGCCGTGGCACGGTGGTGACGGGTCGTATCGAGCGCGGCGTCGTGAAGGTCGGCGAAGAAATCGAAATCGTCGGTATCAAGCCGACGGTGAAGACGACCTGCACGGGCGTTGAAATGTTCCGCAAGCTGCTGGACCAAGGTCAAGCAGGCGACAACGTTGGTATCCTGCTGCGCGGCACGAAGCGTGAAGACGTGGAGCGTGGCCAGGTTCTGGCGAAGCCGGGTTCGATCACGCCGCACACGCACTTCACGGCTGAAGTGTACGTGCTGAGCAAGGATGAAGGCGGCCGTCACACGCCGTTCTTCAACAACTACCGTCCGCAGTTCTACTTCCGTACGACGGACGTGACGGGCTCGATCGAGCTGCCGAAGGACAAGGAAATGGTGATGCCGGGCGACAACGTGTCGATCACGGTGAAGCTGATTGCCCCGATCGCGATGGAAGAAGGTCTGCGCTTCGCAATCCGCGAAGGCGGCCGTACGGTCGGCGCCGGCGTCGT
>NZ_JBQVSQ010000037.1:0-641 GCF_052952715.1 Burkholderia sp. YIM B11467 | reverse complement strand
TGAACTGCACCCCAAAAGTTGGATTTTGATCCGACCTTTGGGGTGTTTTTCATGACGAAGTACAGCGATGAGCTTCGACGACAAATTGTCCAAGAGCATCTGGCCGAGGGGCTTGGCTCGATCCGACTGGCGAAGCGTCACGGTATTGACCGATCGGCGATACGCCGATGGATCGCGGCCTACCGTGTGCACGGCGATGCCGGATTGCGCAGGAAGACAAGTCAGTACGATGCACAGTTCAAGCTCTCGGTGCTGCTCCATATGTGGCGGGCAGAGTTGTCGTACAGGCAGGTGGCAGCCGTCTTCGACATCCGCAGCCCGGGGAGCATCGGGAGATGGGAGCGCCTGTATCATGACGGCGGTCTAGCCGCTTTGGCGCCCCGTCCGCGCGGGCGTCCCAGGAACATGCACGAATCTCTGCCGCCCCAATCTGCCAGTGAAGAACCCACGCCGGACGAGCGGCCCCGCGAGGACTTGCTCAAGGAGATCGAGTATCTGCGCGCGGAGGTGGCGTACCTAAAAAAACTCGATGCGCTGCTGCAATCCAAGAAGGCGGCAGCGCCAAAGAAAAAGCGCAAATAGTGCATGAGCTGAGGCAGCGCCATCCGGTGGCCGCGCTCCTGAAGGCAGCAGGTCTGGCG
>NZ_JBQVSQ010000036.1:0-647 GCF_052952715.1 Burkholderia sp. YIM B11467 | reverse complement strand
GACGTGTCCCAGCCCATCTGCTTGTGCACCGCCAGCGCCTGCGCCGCGAACGCCTCGTTGATCTCCATCAGGTCCAGGTCGCCCGGCGTCCAGCCCGCGCGCTCCAGGCACCGACGCGAGGCCGGCACCGGGCCCATGCCCATCACGCTCGGATCCACGCCCGCGTTCGCGTACGCCTTGATCCGCGCCAGCGGCGTCAGGCCGAGCGCCGCCGCCTTCTGCGCCGACATCACCAGCACCGCCGCCGCGCCGTCGTTCAGGCCCGACGCGTTCGCCGCCGTCACCGAACCGTCCTTCGAGAACGCCGGCTTCAGCCCGGCCAGCGATTCCGCCGTCACGCCGTGACGCACGAACTCGTCAGTCGCGAACTGCAGCGGCTCGCCCTTGCGTTGCGGAATCGACACCGGCACGATCTCGTCGTTGAAACGACCGGCCTTCTGCGCCGCTTCCGCCTTGTTCTGCGACAGCGCCGCGAATGCGTCCTGCTCTTCGCGCGTGATCCGGTATTCCTTCGCGACGTTCTCCGCCGTGATGCCCATGTGGTACTGGTTGTACACGTCCCACAGGCCGTCGACGATCATCGTGTCGACCAGCTTCGCGTCGCCCATCCGGAACCCGTCGCGCGAGCCCGGCAGCACGTGCGGCGA
>NZ_JBQVSQ010000035.1:0-708 GCF_052952715.1 Burkholderia sp. YIM B11467 | reverse complement strand
GGATTCATGACTGGGGTGAAGTCGTAACAAGGTAGCCGTATCGGAAGGTGCGGCTGGATCACCTCCTTTCTAGAGCTATCTCGCAAAGTTGAGCGCTCACGCTTATCGGCTGTTGATTAAGAACAGAAACTCTATCTGTCTGCGGTTAAACCGGTTATAATGCCGGCCGCTTTCAATAATCTTCAATGATAAATATTCGAATCAAGTTCGATTCGAGTCTTTTTCATTGGCGATTGAGCCAGTCAGAGTGATACGTAGTACNAGCTCAGCTGGGAGAGCACCTGCTTTGCAAGCAGGGGGTCGTCGGTTCGATCCCGTCTGCCTCCACCAATCACCAACGCTAAGGGCTTGGTTCAGACACTGAACCGAGAATTTTGCATTGGCGATTGAGCCAGTCAGAGTGATACGTAGTACGTATCGGCTGTCGTTCTTTAACAATCTGGAAGAAGTAAGTAATTTGGATAGCGGAAGCGTCTATGAGATGGACGTGGAAACTATCCGGGTTGTGATTGTATCGATGTATCTCAAGATGATTCGAACTCTATGTTTGGCTCAATTGGAATACGGCACAACGCGAAAACTCAACCTGTAACGGCTGTCGGAGAGACAGACTCGTTATAGGGTCAAGCGAACAAGTGCATGTGGTGGATGCCTTGGCGATCACAGGCGATGAAGGACGCGGTAGCCTGCGAAAAGCTACGGGGAGCT
>NZ_JBQVSQ010000034.1:0-809 GCF_052952715.1 Burkholderia sp. YIM B11467 | reverse complement strand
GCAGCACATTCTATTACCAGCTCAAGGCGCTGGACGTTGGTGATCGGTATGCGGAGCTCAAAGTAAAGATCCGGCACGTGTACGACCATCATCAAGGCCGCTACGGCTATCGACGGATCACCGCCACGATCCGGCAGGCAGGGCACGTGATCAACCACAAGACGGTGCAACGGCTGATGGGGCAGTTACAGTTGAAGTCGCGGGTACGTCCAAAGAAATACCGTTCCTGGCGAGGTGAAGTCGGCCGAGTTGCGCCCAATCTGCTGCAACGTCAGTTCGATGCCGAGCGGCCGAATCAAAAGTGGGTAACGGATGTGACCGAGTTCAACGTCGGCGGCCAGAAGTTATATCTGTCGCCGGTGATGGATCTGTACAACGCGGAGATCGTCGCCTACCAAATAGATCAGCGGCCAAGCTTTGAATTGGTCAGCGGCATGTTGAAGAAGGCGCTGGCCAAGCTCGGGCAAAAGGACCGGCCGCTATTGCACTCCGATCAAGGATGGCAGTATCAGATGCCCGCTTACCGCCGACTGCTCGCGCAGCACGCGCTGACTCAGAGCATGTCCCGTCGGGGAAACTGTCTTGATAATGCCGCGATGGAAAGCTTCTTCGGTACGCTTAAGTCCGAGTGCTACAGACTCAGCCGCTTTAGCAGCATAGATCAGCTACGCGATGCGCTGACCCGCTACATCCATTACTACAACCACGAACGTATCAAGCTCAAACTGAAAGGGCTGAGTCCCGTGCAATACAGGACTCAGCCCCTCGGCGCCTAGCCTTTAACTGTCCAACTTCGTGGGGTCAGTTCA
>NZ_JBQVSQ010000033.1:0-1135 GCF_052952715.1 Burkholderia sp. YIM B11467 | reverse complement strand
CGCTCCTTGCGAATACGTCAGTATTCGCGGCGTCGCGCGCCTCGCGAGCGGCCGTTCTCGTGGCAACGCATGTGTGTTCCATATGGAAACAGACCCTAGGGGAACGTCGTGAATACGGAAATCGATGCCACCCGTCCCGCGCTCGGCGCTGCCGGCCTGCTGGGCCGCCTGCGTGCGCTGCTGCGCACGGGGCCGGCCGGCGGCCGCATCGGCACGCTGAGCCGGCTCGCGATCGACGGCTTGCCCGACACCTGGACGCAACTGGAGGCCGGCGGCCTGTACGCGATCTACGCGGCCGGCAGCACGCCGGCCTGCGACGCGCTCGTGTGGGAGAGCGTGCGACAGGCGCGCACGCGCGACGTGACGGTCGTGCTCGCACGCGATCCGGAGCGTGTCACCGAACAACTGCAGGCGCGCGGATTCGCGGGCGGTGCGCACCCGGCCGGCTGGCCGCGCAACCTGAACGTGCTGGCGATGCCGGCGGCGGCCGAGCCGGCCGACGGAGCCGGCGCCGGTGCGACCGGCGATGCGCCGCGCCGCGCGGCGCCGGGCCCGTTCGCGCGGCTGACGGGCGGCTTGCGCGCGATGAAGCGCTACGGTTTTCGTGCACGCTCGCTGTATTTCGTCGAAGGCGCGCAGCGCTGGTTCAGCTGGGACGACCCGGTCGCGCTCGCGGACGAAGCGCACGCACTCGCCGACTGGTGCCGCACGCGCCGGATCGCGCTCGTGCTGCTGCTCGATCCCGAAGCGGCCCGTGCGGGCACCGACGTGCGTACCGACGATCCGCCGCTCGTCCGCGATGCGGATCGCACGCCGCGCAGCGGTTTCCACGGCGTCTGCTCGGGCGTCGCGCAGATGCAGCGCACGCACGGCGAACTGCTGTGGATCGTCGATTTCTGGCGCGCGGGCGACACGCTCGCGGCCGGCGAAGTGCGGCCGCTGCGTTTTGCGCCGGGCGGCCGGCTGTCCGCGAGCGTCGACGGCGGCGCGACCGAGCCGGCGCACCGGATGAAGCTGGCGAGCGACGAGGATCGCGTCGTCGTCAGCCGCGCGGTGCTCGACGGCGCGACCCGTGTGCCGGGCGACTGGGAAATCGTCGACGACAACGCAGCCGTCGTCGCGGCCTGCGCGCAAG
>NZ_JBQVSQ010000031.1:0-2809 GCF_052952715.1 Burkholderia sp. YIM B11467 | reverse complement strand
GGACCGTGAAACGACTCTACGCCGATGATAGTGCGGATTCCCGTGTGAAAGTAGGTAATCGTCAGGCTCCCTAAGCCAAGAACCCCCGCCCGAAAGGCGGGGGTTTTTGCATTGGCGCGGCGAAAATGTACGCGCGCCGGCGAAGGGCGGTGCGGACGGAGCTGGCGCTTCGATGGTGTTGATTAAGTCCGGAGCCGGCCGCCCACGCGGTTGTCGAAACGTGCTCGGAGCACTCAGGTCGGCCGCGCAACAACAACTCGCGCTGCCGAAACCGGTATCTTCCCATCCGCCCCACTGTTCGAAGCGACAGCGATCGAGTCGAAAGCCGGGCCGATTACACCCGCCAACTCCTACGCTGCAATCCTCCGTCACGGATTTGTTCGTCGTCGGGCTTGGCCTGATGTGGCGTCCCCTCGCGGCTCAATGATCGGCTATCTTGCTCCGTTCAATGCCATACTGAACGCATCATCTGCCAAAATTGCGATTGCTATTCTGCGGCTACATCGCATGCCGGCGCCCTTGGCGCGGTTCGCATGAGCCAGGTGTCGTCTGCCGCACATGCCCAGCTTTCAGCATGTTTTTGACGTGAGCTCAGAACGGTTGTTACCAGTTGAAGCCGCGCGACCGAACTTTGCCAGGGCCGGCGCCGTGTTGCTATCAGGCTGCGTTCTTGACTCAATTCCACCGATCATCATTGAAATTGGCTTCATTCGAGGCCAGGCCAGGGGCGTGCGCAGCTCACTGCAAAAAATCTCGATCTTGGCACCAACCACGACGTGCGAGAGCTCGCGGGCAGGCTGCCATCAGAAGTCGGCGCTGTTCCTTCTGACGAGCATGGGTTGTCCGTCTCGCAACACGTAGATTTCTTCGATGAGCGAATAGGCGGTACCGCCGAAACAGTCTCGCCCTTCACCCATCAACGCGAAGTGCGTGCCGCCTGCGTCGACGCCTGTCGATCGCACCGTGCACGCGGTACTCGGATCACTGAGTGCGGAATGCTCGGCGGGCGGAAACCGGCGCGTCGTGTTCCGGCCGTGATCCCGAGTCAGCACGAGCATTGCCGGGCAACGCGTGGCGGACGTTGACGACTGATCGTCGCATGTCAGTTTCCCTGCGTCGTCGTACGTATGGGAGGTGGCGAAAGCGCCCGCGTCGAACCCGACGCAGATTCCGTCGTTCAGCTGCACGAGGCGGGCATCGTACGGGCATGCGGGATGCCGTGTGTACGCCGCGGATTCGCTGCGATACGCGGACCAGATGCTGACGTTGGTCGGTTTGCACGACGGGGTGACGCAACGAGTGCCGCACTGCAGGACATTCGCCGCGATGGCGGCACCGAGGTTGCGGGGTACCCCAGGGCGTGGGCGCATGTCGTCGCCTAGCAATGGCTGCAGCACGCCGAGGCAGGCTGGGCTGCCGGACTCGTCTTGAGGCGGGTCACCTCGGGCGCCTGCGGCGATCAGGTACGCGGAGGCGTCGTTGAGAAGCCACGCATACGCGATCGCATCCTGATTCATGGGGCGCGCCGAGGGCGAATCAAGGCGCGTCGATTCCAGGCATCCGGCATCGAGCGCCGGCTTCAACCGGTCGTACGCAGCGAGCGCAGCGACTGCCTTTGAGCGTCCTGCGACGTGGCTTTCAGTCAGCGCCTGCTGGCGGACCTTCGCGATCGTGCTCGAGCGGCACCAGGCATCAGCCGGGCCGGCGGCATGTGCGGTCAAGGCCATGAAAGCCATCACAAGAGCAAGCAGGCGCATGAGAATTGGAACCGGGAGCGGGCAGGTGACCCGGGATGGTATCGCGCGTGCCGCAGAAGTCGGCAAAAACAGGGCGGGGCGACCAGGAACCCGTGCCGAAAGTACAGTCGCAATGTCCGGTGCGGATGCCGGAGTGCTCACGAACCAATGCTATTGCGCGTGCCGGCCATTGGGCGTGACCAGGCGTCGCCGCGGTACCCGGCAATGGGCCCGTGCCATCCATCGATAGCCGAGCTGAAGCCCCGCGAACACCGAAGGAGAGGTCGCCGGAGCCGTCCGGCACGAAATTTGCGGAAATTTTGTGCTTACCCGCTTGGCATTGTGCGCTGGAGGCCTTATGATGGCGGTCTTTCGTTTTTAGCGCAGATGAAGTTTGGCGCTGGAAACGGAGTCTGACGAAGATGTGGCGCCGATCGGCAACATCGCGTGCTTGCCTTAGCCGGGCAAGGGGCGAAGATCGGTGGCGGAGCAAGTGTTGGGAAGAGAGTGAAAATAATCTTCCGGATGTGCTTGACAGGAGTGCGATGCACCCCCATAATCGTCAGTTCTCTACGGAGGGGTGCCCGAGTGGCTAAAGGGGGCAGACTGTAAATCTGTTGGCTTACGCCTACGTTGGTTCGAATCCAACCTCCTCCACCAAGAACATCAGCTGAAAGAGCGGTAGGGAATCGTTAGTCGCCCGTGCGGGTGTAGCTCAATGGTAGAGCAGAAGCCTTCCAAGCTTACGACGAGGGTTCGATTCCCTTCACCCGCTCCAGACCGTGAAGTTGAAGCGTAAAAGCGCCCATGTGGCTCAGTGGTAGAGCACTCCCTTGGTAAGGGAGAGGTCGGCAGTTCGATCCTGCCCATGGGCACCAGCAGTACAAGTCAGTGTCTGTTTGCGCGCGGCGCAACCTGTGAAATTCCTTTTGGGAGTCGAAAATGGCCAAGGGTAAATTTGAGCGGACCAAGCCGCACGTGAACGTTGGTACGATTGGTCACGTTGACCACGGCAAGACGACGCTGACGGCAGCGATCACGACGGTGCTGACGAAGAAGTTCGGCGGCGAAGC
>NZ_JBQVSQ010000030.1:0-3452 GCF_052952715.1 Burkholderia sp. YIM B11467 | reverse complement strand
GTAAATTAAAGACAGACTCAGGGGTCTGTAGCTCAGTCGGTTAGAGCACCGTCTTGATAAGGCGGGGGTCGTTGGTTCGAATCCAACCAGACCCACCAATGTCTTGTCTGGCGTGTCGATGATCGTTGGCGCTTTAGCGCCTACGAGAATCCCATACCGACGGGTAAGGTACCTGAGGAATCTGTACTCATGGGGGCATAGCTCAGCTGGGAGAGCACCTGCTTTGCAAGCAGGGGGTCGTCGGTTCGATCCCGTCTGCCTCCACCAATCTTCAATGACAAATATTCGAATGAAGTTTGTTCGAGTCTTTGTCATTGGCGATTGAGCCAGTCAGAGTGATACGTAGTACGTATCGGCTGTCGTTCTTTAACAATCTGGAAGAAGTAAGTAATTTGGATAGCGGAAGCGTCTTGAGATGGACGTGAAAACTATCCGGGTTGTGATTGTATCGATGTATCTCAAGATGATTCGAACTCTATGTTTGACTCAATTGGAATACGGCACAACGCGAAAACTCAACCTGTAACGACTGTCGGAGAGACAGACTCGTTATAGGGTCAAGCGAACAAGTGCATGTGGTGGATGCCTTGGCGATCACAGGCGATGAAGGACGCGGTAGCCTGCGAAAAGCTACGGGGAGCTGGCAAACGAGCTTTGATCCGTAGATGTCCGAATGGGGAAACCCACTCCTTTTGGAGTATCCATGGCTGAATACATAGGCCATGTGAAGCGAACGCGGTGAACTGAAACATCTAAGTAACCGCAGGAAAAGAAATCAACCGAGATTCCCAAAGTAGTGGCGAGCGAAATGGGATGAGCCTTGTACTCTTTATTTGTATTGTTAGCCGAACGCTCTGGAAAGTGCGGCCATAGCGGGTGATAGCCCCGTAGGCGAAAACAGTATGAAAGAACTAGGTGTACGACAAGTAGGGCGGGACACGTGAAATCCTGTCTGAAGATGGGGGGACCATCCTCCAAGGCTAAATACTCGTGATCGACCGATAGTGAACCAGTACCGTGAGGGAAAGGCGAAAAGAACCCCGGGAGGGGAGTGAAATAGATCCTGAAACCGCATGCATACAAACAGTCGGAGCATCGTAAGGGGTGACGGCGTACCTTTTGTATAATGGGTCAGCGACTTACGTTCAGTAGCAAGCTTAACCGTATAGGGCAGGCGTAGCGAAAGCGAGTCCGAATAGGGCGTTCAGTTGCTGGGCGTAGACCCGAAACCAAGTGATCTATCCATGGCCAGGATGAAGGTGCGGTAACACGTACTGGAGGTCCGAACCCACTAACGTTGAAAAGTTAGGGGATGAGCTGTGGATAGGGGTGAAAGGCTAAACAAACTTGGAAATAGCTGGTTCTCTCCGAAAACTATTTAGGTAGTGCCTCGTGTCTCACCTTCGGGGGTAGAGCACTGTCATGGTTGGGGGGTCTATTGCAGATTACCCCGCCATAGCAAACTCCGAATACCGAAGAGTGCAATCACGGGAGACAGACATCGGGTGCTAACGTCCGGTGTCAAGAGGGAAACAACCCAGACCGCCAGCTAAGGTCCCCAAATATAGCTAAGTGGGAAACGAAGTGGGAAGGCTAAAACAGTCAGGAGGTTGGCTTAGAAGCAGCCACCCTTTAAAGAAAGCGTAATAGCTCACTGATCGAGTCGTCCTGCGCGGAAGATGTAACGGGGCTAAGCTATATACCGAAGCTGCGGATGCGTGCTTTGCACGCATGGTAGGAGAGCGTTCTGTAAGCCTGCGAAGGTGTCTCGGAAGGGATGCTGGAGGTATCAGAAGTGCGAATGCTGACATGAGTAGCGATAAAGGGGGTGAAAGGCCCCCTCGCCGTAAGCCCAAGGTTTCCTACGCAACGTTCATCGGCGTAGGGTGAGTCGGCCCCTAAGGCGAGGCAGAAATGCGTAGCTGATGGGAAGCAGGTCAATATTCCTGCACCATTGTTAGATGCGATGGGGGGACGGATCGCGGAAGGTTGTCCGGGTGTTGGAAGTCCCGGTCGCTGCATTGGAGAAGGCGCTTAGGCAAATCCGGGCGCGGAATTCAAGGGTGTGGCGCGAGCTCCCTAGGGAGCGAAGCAATTGGAAGTGGTTCCAAGAAAAGCCTCTAAGCTTCAGTCTAACGATGACCGTACCGCAAACCGACACAGGTGGGCGAGATGAGTATTCTAAGGCGCTTGAGAGAACTCGGGAGAAGGAACTCGGCAAATTGGTACCGTAACTTCGGGATAAGGTACGCCCTTGTAGCTTGATGCCCCTGCGGGCAGAGGGTGAAGGGGTTGCAATAAACTGGTGGCTGCGACTGTTTAATAAAAACACAGCACTCTGCAAACACGAAAGTGGACGTATAGGGTGTGACGCCTGCCCGGTGCCGGAAGATTAAATGATGGGGTGCAAGCTCTTGATTGAAGTCCCGGTAAACGGCGGCCGTAACTATAACGGTCCTAAGGTAGCGAAATTCCTTGTCGGGTAAGTTCCGACCTGCACGAATGGCGTAACGATGGCCACACTGTCTCCTCCCGAGACTCAGCGAAGTTGAAGTGTTTGTGATGATGCAATCTACCCGCGGCTAGACGGAAAGACCCCATGAACCTTTACTGTAGCTTTGCATTGGACTTTGAACCGATCTGTGTAGGATAGGTGGGAGGCTATGAAACCGGAACGCTAGTTTCGGTGGAGCCGTCCTTGAAATACCACCCTGGTTTGTTTGAGGTTCTAACCTTGGTCCGTGATCCGGATCGGGGACAGTGCATGGTAGGCAGTTTGACTGGGGCGGTCTCCTCCCAAAGCGTAACGGAGGAGTACGAAGGTACGCTAGGTACGGTCGGAAATCGTGCTGATAGTGCAATGGCATAAGCGTGCTTAACTGCGAGACCGACAAGTCGAGCAGGTGCGAAAGCAGGTCATAGTGATCCGGTGGTTCTGTATGGAAGGGCCATCGCTCAACGGATAAAAGGTACTCTGGGGATAACAGGCTGATACCGCCCAAGAGTTCATATCGACGGCGGTGTTTGGCACCTCGATGTCGGCTCATCTCATCCTGGGGCTGTAGCCGGTCCCAAGGGTATGGCTGTTCGCCATTTAAAGAGGTACGTGAGCTGGGTTTAAAACGTCGTGAGACAGTTTGGTCCCTATCTGCCGTGGGCGTTGGATATTTGAAGGGGGCTGCTCCTAGTACGAGAGGACCGGAGTGGACGAACCTCTGGTGTACCGGTTGTCACGCCAGTGGCATCGCCGGGTAGCTATGTTCGGAAGAGATAACCGCTGAAAGCATCTAAGCGGGAAACTCGCCTTAAGATGAGATATCCCTGGGGACTAGATCCCCTTGAAGGGTCGTTCGAGACCAGGACGTTGATAGGTCAGGTGTGTAAGCGCAGTAATGCGTTCAGCTAACTGATACTAATTGCCCGTAAGGCTTGATCCTATAACAAGTCTGTTT
>NZ_JBQVSQ010000029.1:0-4574 GCF_052952715.1 Burkholderia sp. YIM B11467 | reverse complement strand
TTGGACGTCGCGAGATGCGCGGACGCGCCGATGTCCGGCAGCGGCAGGCCGAGGTTCTCGCCGGGGCGCAGCAGGTTCGCCATCAGCAGCCCGAGCAGCAGCGAGATCAGCGACGCGGTGACGAACCAGCCGAGCGCCTTCACGAACACGCGCCCCACGGACGAGGCGTCGCCCATGTGCGCAATGCCGACGACGAGCGTCGAGAACACCAGCGGGCCGATCACCATCTTGATCAGCCGCAGGAACACATCGGACACGAGCGAGATGTAGCCGGCGATTTCCGCGGCGGACTGCTTGTCCGGAAGTTGCGTGTAGATCATATAGCCGACAGCGATTCCCAACGTTATTGCAATCAAAATCCATACTGCGGCAGAAATTCTTTTATTCATATTGATGTGTCGAATTGGCAGATTGCCGAAAAGCCCGGTCGAGCAAGCTCGCGGATGGCTTTCGGCAAACATCGATCCGTTACCGAGGTGTCGACAGTGCCGTGTAGCGTGTTTATGTAATCGGAAGGGTTCCGTGGCAACCGGGGCGGGAAATATCCCACCTTCTGTTCGGGTTGGGGCAGCCGGGCTCGAACATCGCATTCATCGGGCCGCTGGCCAGTTGAATTCAACCTGGCGGCGCAATACCAGGCAAGAAGGTGGTGCATCGACCAGTGTGATGGTTTCTCGTGGTCGTGCCGGATTCGTATAGACCGTCACTGCCCGCACGAGCGACGTGGCACGATAGCCAGCCAGGTCCGTGCGGGCTACTTCGGTGCAAGTCGTCGGCGCACTCGAAATCCGCTCGACGAGAATCGCACACCCGCCTGTTGCTGCCGGTGCGGTAGTCAATGACAGCAAAGCCGCGTCCCGACGAAAATCCATGCCGGACAAAGAAAAGAACGGCGATCCGTCCGGATTGGCGCGATCCCAATCCAACATCACATCGGCACGCGACGCGCCAGCGAACATCCGTCTGGATACCGCATCGATCGCCGAATAGCAGCGGCGAATACCGGCAGCAGTTGCCGCACCCGCCAGCACGGTCGGTTCCTGCATCTGTGCAGATGCGGCCTGCCGTGCAGACTGAGCACAGACGAGATTCGACGCACATATCAGCAACGCACCACACATCTGCCGCCAAAAACGACCTGCACTCCGCACCGTCATTTCATTCATCTCCGCCGTCAGTCTCGTTCGCCGACGCATCCGCATCACGTCGGCGAGCGCGTTCTCGCTTTTTGTATACAGCGTATGCAGGACTGCGCTCCGCCCCGCATACGCTTCGTCATCCTCCCATGTAAGCCAACTTGCGTCGGGTCACGGCTGCGAGTTCGAATCGAGCAAGATTTCCACGCGGCGGTTCTGTGCCCGCCCTTCTGCTGTTGCGTTCGACGCGACCGGATCCGCTTTTCCGTATCCACGAACAACAAACCGGCCAGCACGCAATCCGTGGTCGCCGAGATAGCCCGCGATGACGGCCGCGCGGCGCTCTGACAAACCCTGGTTGTAAGCGTCGGTACCGACGTCGTCGGTGTAACCGTTCACTGTCACTTGATCAAGCCTGGTTCCCCGGACGTCGGCAACCAACTTGTCGAGACGAGCGCGCCCCTCGTTCGTCAGCACGATCTGATCGAACTCGAAGGTCGCGTCTTCGTGCAAACTAAGTCTTCTTGTCGACGTTGCCGGTGCAACGGAAGCTGCAGCGACCGGCGCCGCACCACACTGGAACGTCAACTCACGCGCATTCGTCCGACTCGCGCCATTTGAATCCAGCGCCGCCACTCCCTTCAGCAAGCGGACAGGTTGTTTGTCGCAGACTTCCTCCGCCTTGCGTTGACATACCTGCGCTCCTTCGAGCAAACCGTAGCAGTCCACACGATAGGTTTTCTCTCCGTTCGGTAGATCGACCGACCACGTCGAATACGTCGGCCCGGACATCGACGAACATCCTGCCAGCAGCACCAGAACTATCGGTGCAAGGTTCGTTCTCAATGATTTGATCATGACAAATACCTCTACATTTCTTGAAACCGCGGGTTCTCGTTACGAGACTGGAGCAATTCAGCGCATCCGGGCCATCGATCCGGATGCGCCGTCACCCGACGATCACCACTGGTAGCCGAGACCAGCGCCGTAGGTGTAGCCGGCACTGCTGCCGCTGACGCCGCCACGGAGCTTCAGGTTATTGGTCAGGCGCGCAGTAAAACCGAACGCAAACGCGCTGTACCCCTGATACACGCCTGTTCCAACGCCGACCATCAGCGTCTTGTTCTGGTCGACATCCGGGATCATCGTAAGCGCGGTTGCCCCCGCGATCCCGGCGTAGGCCTTGCGTGCCACGTCGCTCACCGTGCTGCCCAACGCATTCAGCTGCGATACGTTCACCGCATCGGTCGAGTTGATACCCGGCGCAACGTTGGTGATGCGACGCTCGGTGCCTGGTGCACCCACCGAAACGGTGTTGGGCTGGTCGGCGATCGAGTTTGCGCCGAGCGCGACCGCGTTGGCGGCCGACGCGGTCGCGCCCATACCCAGTGCCACGCCGTTGGTGCCCGATACGAGCGATTGCGCGCCGATGACTGTCGCACCTTCCGACGACGCGTTCGCGCCATTGCCGATCGCGATGCCGTTCGTCCCGCCCGCGGTTGCATTCGGACCGAGCGCCATCGCATTCAGCCCCGTCGCACCATTGTTCGCGTAGTTCGCGTTCAACGTCCCGCCATCATTGACGCTGTAATAGTGGGTCTGGGCGTTTGCAATCGCCGTCGTGAGCGTCTGTACGCCTTGCGCAGCCGACGCGGTCGAGGTCGACAACGAAGCCAGGTTGTTGTCCGTCGTCGACAACGCGGTGGACAGCGAATTCAACCCGGTCGAAGTCGACGTGGACAGCGACGTAAGGTTGTTGTTGGTCGAGTTGAGACCGGTCGACAACGAGCTGATGCTGGTCGAAGTCGACGTGGACAGCGACGCGACCGTGCTGTTGGTCGAACTGAGGCCGGTCGACAACGAACCAATACCGGTCGACAGCGACGAAATGTTCGATGCGGTCGACGTCGAAAGGCTGTTGAGGGCCTGGTTCGTCGCGTTGAGCTGACTACCGTTGATCGCATCCGTGCTGGTCGCCGAGATGCGTCCGGCAGCGACATTCACGATCTGACGCTCCGCCCCTGGCGCCCCAACACTCACAACGCTCGTCGGATTCGCACCGGCAAACGAGTAGGTCACGCCTCCGATCGTCGCGCCCGACGTCGGATTAGGTGCCGCCGTGATCGAGCCGGTACCCAGCGCAACATCGTTGACATTGCTTGCGATCGCGTTCGAACCCAAGGCAAGTGAGCCTTCCGCCGCCGCCGTCGACCCATTGCCCAACGCAAGCGCTCCGTCACCACTGGCCGTGTTTGCGTTGCCAAGCGCCACCGCGCCGTTGCCGGTCGCCGTGTTGTTCGCCCCCATCGCCACTGCGCCGGTACCCGTCGCGACGTTCGGGTCGCCGATCGCGACTGCGCCGTCACCGCTTGCCGTATTCGCAACCCCGATCGACACCGCCTTGCCACCCGTTGCCAATGCGTTGTTGCCGATTGCGACCGCGCCGTCCGACTGCGCGTTCGAGCCGTCACCGACAGCCACGCTGCTTGCGCCCGCCGCGCTGGCGTTCACGCCTGCGGCGAGGGCGTTGGTGCCCGTCGCGCCGGTGTTGTCGTAGTTGGCTTGCTGCGTGCCGTTGTCGTTGACGCTGTAGTAGTGCGTCTTCGCGGCGTTGATCGCGGTCGAGGTCGACGTGGACAGCGACGTCACCGAGCTGTTCGTGCTGCTCAGGCCGGTGGACAGCGAGCCGATGCCGGTCGAAGTCGACGTGGACAGCGACAAGATCGTGCTGTCCGTGCTGCTCAGGCCGGTGGACAACGAGCTGATGCCGGTCGAGGTCGAAGTGGACAGCGACGTGATCGAGCTGTTGGCCGACGACAGGCCCGTCGACGTGGAAGTCGAGAGTGATGCCACCGAGCTGTTGGTCGAGCTGAGACCCGTGGACAACGAGCTGATACCGGTCGAGGTCGACGTGGACAACGAGCTGATCGAGCTGTTTGCCGAGGACAGGCCAGTCGACGTGGAAGTCGACAGCGACGTCACCGAGCTGTTGGTCGAGCTGAGACCCGTGGACAACGAGCTGATACCGGTCGAGGTCGACGTGGACAACGAGGTGATCGAGCTGTTGGCCGACGACAGGCCCGTCGACGTGGAAGTCGAGAGCGATGCCACCGAACTGTCGGTCGAGCTGAGGCCCGTGGACAGCGAGCTGATGCCGGTCGAAGTCGACGTGGACAACGAGGTGATCGAGCTGTTGGCCGACGACAGGCCCGTCGACGTGGAAGTCGAGAGCGATGCCACCGAACTGTCGGTCGAGCTGAGGCCCGTGGACAGCGAGCTGATGCCGGTCGAAGTCGACGTGGACAGCGACGTGATCGAGCTATTTGCCGAGGACAGGCCGGTCGACGTGGAAGTCGAGAGTGATGCCACCGAGCTGTCGGTCGAGCTAAGGCCCGTGGACAGTGAGCTGATGCCGGTCGAAGTTGACGTGGACAGCGA
>NZ_JBQVSQ010000028.1:0-6390 GCF_052952715.1 Burkholderia sp. YIM B11467 | reverse complement strand
GAAGTGCTGCCGGACGGCAGCCAGGGCGAGCTCGTGTTCACGTCGCTGACGAAGGAAGCGATGCCGGTGATCCGCTACCGCACGCGCGACCTCACCGCGCTGCTGCCGCCGACCGCGCGCGCGATGCGCCGTCTCGCGAAAATCACGGGCCGCTCCGACGACATGCTGATCGTGCGCGGCGTGAACGTGTTCCCGAGCCAGATCGAGGAGATCGTCGTCGCGCTGCCGCTGCTGTCGGGCCAGTTCCAGATCACGCTGTCGCGCGACGGCCACATGGACCGGCTCGACCTCGCGGTCGAGTTGCGCTACGAAGCCGAGGCGTCCGTCACCGACGGCGATCGCGCGGCGCTCGCACGCGATCTGCAGCACCGAATCAAGTCGATCGTCGGCCTTTCCGCAAAAGTGCACCTGCTCGCTGCAGGCGGTATCCCTTCAGCCTCTACCGGCAAAGCGAAGCGAGTGATTGATCGCCGCAATTTTGCGTAACCATCTCACTTCACCCATCGAAGCAATGGTCTGACTATGCGTCCTTCGAGCCCAATTGAGGATTAGGTATTTCCATATTTCCGAGGGGGCGACGGCGCAGCCTGGGAGATTGGGTGTATTGTCGCCAAGCTCGATTCCGCACGTTCGCAGTACCGGTTTGTCGCTTCGGTTCTGGCGTGCAGTTCCCAGTCGGTCAACATTCGGACGATCCGTGCTGGCACACCCACGACCAAGGTGCGTGCCGGCACCTGCATTCCCGACTTGACGAACGCGCATGCCGCCACGACGGAAGAATCGCCGACTACCGCGTCGTCCATCACGACGGCGTGCACCCCTACCAGAACGTTTTACTCCAGCCGTGCGCCGTGTACCTCGGCGCTGCGCCCGACATTCGACCGCACTCCGAGGAAGCATGTCGAGCCGTGACCAACATGCAACGTACAGTTGTCCTGTACATTTCTAAACTGGATTTACGAACACCGGCCCATTTCGTCCTCCTTCGGCCGAAGTCCTGAGTCGAAGACGAAGTACCACATCAGGTTGCATCAGACTCCGTCCCAGACTACGGTTGGCTTGGACTCACGTGGAGAGCGATACTTCAAAACGCTATGTGGGTGCCGTAAGTTGTAATGCTCGAAGCCGATGGCAAGATTGCGTACGGCCGTCGCCGCATCGGGCTTCGACATGAAGGTCGCTTAGTCGTGCCTCATCGTCTTCACAACGCGCTCCGCCATGCCGTTACGACGTCGTGAATGGCTTCAGGCCGATGTCGGCGGCGAAGGTTTTTTCTCAACAGCGCACACTCGATCGCGTCGCGATACGGGTTGTCCTCCGCATCGCACTTTGAGACGCGCCATCCCGGGTCAATACGTTGTCAACCGTGCCGGGCGGACCACCGCGATATCGCGGCTTGCTACCGTAGCCAACCTCGGTGCGCAAACCTTCGATCCGCATCAGCCGGAGCACGCGGTGACGGCTGCACGTCTCGCCCGATTCACGCAAATCCACCGTGACTTTGCGGTAACCGTAGACGCCGCCGCTGGCCAGCCAGTGATGCTTGATCAGCCCCAGCAGTCGTTCATCTTCGCACTTGCGCACAGTGCCGGACTGGCGCTGCCAGACGTAATAGCCGCTGCGATGAACGCCGAGAACGCGGTGCATCGTGCGCAGACAATGCTCGTTGATATGCGCCCGCATGAATGCGTACTTTGCCGTTATTCCTTTTGCAAAGTTCGCGACCTTTTTAAAATGTCGCGCTCCTCAGTCACCCGCTTGAGTTCGGCCTTCAGTCGTCTCACCTCGGCGCTCTGGTCCAATTCCACCTGCCGCACGACACCCGGCTTATCGAGCTTCGTTCACCACGCATACAGACTATGCGTCGTAATGCCCAAACGCTGTGCCACATCTGCTATCGAATGGTCTCGCTGGATGACTTGCTTGACTGCTTCGATCTTGAACTCATCGGTGTACCGCTTGCCGCTCAGACTGACCTCCTCGGTGGCCATAAATTATGGCTCGAAGATGTCTACGGTAGGCTGGCCGGCCCAGTTTCATAGAAATTCTCTTGGGTGACCGTATGGCAAATTCTAATTTTCAGGTTCGTTAAAATGTCGGATCAGAAACTGATTGCGATCCTTGCCGCGAATCCACGCGGGTTCACGACCACGGCCGGCCCACGTCCGGCCCGTTACAGGATCAAAATACTTCGGCCTGACCCGCGGGACGGGAGTTTTCACTTTCGTCGTCCAGTAACTAATCAGATCGTCTAACGACACCCCATTCACTTCGAGCACTTTAATCAGCTCGCACAAATAACGTTCTCTCTCGCGCACTCGAGTCCGTTCAATTTCCTGCTTCAGTTGATCGAATCGGCTTATTAACTCAGTATACGTACTCATGACGACTACCCCGTATTTCCAAGATCTCTCAAGTCGTTAAGCTGCCGTTCCGCGGCGAAGTCCGTTCGGTTGGCACTCAATGCATCCGAGCTCGAAGGTGCCATAAGTCACATCGACGTCGCCCGCGGATGAAACGGCGCGTGGTGTTGCGCGGTGTCTGCCGGTTCCGTCTGGTCCGACACTGGGATTCGCGCATATCGCATCTCCCGTCGTCACGTTTGCGACCATCGCCGCGGCCGTACGCCGTCACCGGCATCACATGATCAACGAAGCCCCCGCCCGCCCCTAACCGGCGAATCAAACGCCCACGACACCATGTCACATGACCCAGTAATGTTTATACTTTGGGAAGCCACGCATGGCAAGCCCCGTAGTACCAATTAGCTCAGCAAACGGATTCAGCTGACGAAAGAATTGCACTCGACCAGGCGATCATGGACCTGTGGACGGCCCTGCAGTCGCATCCGCCCGCAACTCCTTGCAAGAACAAGCAAACACGCGGCCCTACCGCCGCCATGCCTCTCGATGCAGATTCTTGAGAAAAATGACTCTCATTATCTTGCCATAACTCGGTCAGTCGACCCATAATATGCTCAGGGGTGCAGAAATGTCGTCGCCAATTCTGGCGCTTCCCGTGCCACATCAATGTCATCGAAGTTGACGGATCGCCAAATGCAAAAAAAGGCCAAAGAGAACGACAATGTCGACCAGCAAACTGTGTTGTCGCCTCTATCGGGTCCTGCCGAAGATTCCCGGGCACCGACCGAACGCGGACGCTTGACGATCGCTCGGATATTGACGAATGCATTCGATATTTTCACTACCGAAGGGTATGGCGACTTAAGCCTACGAAAGATTTCCGCAAAAACAAATCTATCTCTTTCAAACATACGGAATTATTTTTCCTCACGCGAAGAAATTATAATTGAAGTTTTCAATACGACCTATATCGAATATATTTCTTATTTCGATGAAATTAACTCTGACGCAACACTTTCCCCCGAGGTTCGTCTTGAAATGTTAGTTCGGTTGTTAATTGCAAAAAACACCCAATCAAAGACCCAGGGGTTTTTTGTCAATCTCTTTGCGCTGGCGCAATCTGAAGTGTTCGCACGTCAAACCGTCGAAGAGTTTTATATGTTTCAGATTGAGCTTATCGGCCAGATTGTGGCCACCCTCAATCCTGTCTTACCCCCCTCCGCGCTCACCCGTCGATCCGAGCTGATTCTTGCCCAGATCGAAGGTCTGATGGTGTTCGTCCCTCAACGCAATCGATTTCCGTCAGATCTTAGAGGTCTCGAAGACGACGCGGTGAAGACAGTTCTTGCACTCGCGAACATGCCTTGACTCGCTTTATCAATTTGATGATTCGATCCAATATACAGAACCACCATCTGCATGAACTACTCAAATTAGCTAAACTCGTCGACCTATCGACCAGTTCGCCAAGGCAGACACCGGTGGCCACGTACCACTACACAACTCAATGACGATCGGCAGGTAGCAGGAGGTCTTCAACAGCGAAGTCGTGGCGCCCTTGTCGACCGGGATCCGGGCCATCGAGTGCCAGCGAGAGTGTGGGTTCATCGACGCCACAATGTTTCCTCCGACTAGAGTCAACCGGCTCACCGGTCCGCATCACGGCCGATCACGCCCTTTCGTTAAGCCAGACCAGTCGGCGCGCCTCTGTCACGGTTTCGCGAACAGCAACGTCTTCGTCGGCTCGTAAGCGCGAATCGCCAACACGCTTTCCGGCGCGCACCGGTAGGTGGCATGCAATGCATTGCGACCGGCGACGTACGTCGTGCCGATAGGTGATGAACTGAGCGCCACACTCCACGCACACTGCAGTTCCCAGTATCTCGCCTTCGACGAATCGCACTAACGTCCATGCACGCGTGAGATCGAGCTCCGACGGGCTGTTGACTTCGTCGCAACATGCTGAGTACTGCTCGAATCCCTTCACGAGTGCCTCGAGCCGCCCACAATCCGCCTCGTTCCGAAGGAAACGGAAAATGCCGTAGAACAACGACGCATGCAGGTTCGCTTTCCAACTCATATACCAGTCGGCGGAGAATGGCAGCATTCCTTTCGGTGGCGATGCGCCACGTACTTCGTGATACAGACGGACCAGCCGCTCGTGCGGCAGCGATAACTCGCTCTCGAGTATCTGGAGCCGCGCCCCTAGCCTGATCAGCGCAACCGCCTCCATTAACATCATGGCATCGGAGGCGAGCCCGGATCGCGGACGCTTGCTATTCATATGGCCTCTTCGCCACCAGAGGCGCCAGTTGCCAACGCCATCGCGATATGTAGGCTTACTATATTGACTGACGGCGTCGAACGAGTCAGCGCCGACACAACCCCTCGCTTGCTCGGGCGCAGCACGCAAATCACTTGCCCCGATGACGCCAGATCAATCATATTCTTGATCGTCAAAGCGGCCAGCGCATCTGCCGTGTCCGCCGTCAGGCCCAAGCGAAACATCCCTGTCGCCCTGTCCTGTTGCAGCAATCGCTGCGCAAGCCACATATAGGACATGTTCAGTTCCCATACTGCGTCACCGACGTTGGCAATGCCCATGATTAACCTCGATTTCCAACGAAAATATGTTGAATGAACTCAAAACATTATTTTCATACCGATAAACAGTTACTTCCGTTCGTTACCGCGATGCAGAATCATGAACCCCTTAGCCATCTTGATCGTTGCGCCGGCCACCGAGCTTGGCGCACCTCGAATTCTGATTATCGTTTTGTATCCAAGCTTCCTTCTTGGATAGATCAAGCTTTTTGTGCACAACACCTTGACATGGTTCAGTTTCTGCAAACTAAAACCCAATGTAAACGGGACGTTAGACCAATCCATTATTGGACTTATATACTAAGACTTTCGTCTACATAATTTATCAATTCTGCATAACTAAAGCATTTCATTAGTCACATCAGAATTTTTCCATGAAAATTCTCATTGCCGACGATCATCCGGTCCTGCGAAACGGCATGAAGGCGCTCCTTCGCCAGAGTGACGCAAATCTGACCGTCATCCAAGCAAACGGCGCGGAAGACGCGATGTGGCTGCTTGACCAGCATGCCGATTTCGATACCATCGTGCTCAACTTGAAGATGCCCGAAACTGATGGATTCGAGGTGATATCGGCAATTGCCGGGAACCACCCGAAATCGCAGATCATCGTGCTTTCTTCGTCGGAAAACCCGCACGACGTCCGCGCAGCATTTGCACACTGCGGGCGCGGTTATGTCCCAAAGTCCGCCAACCCACATACTTTATTGTCGGCCATCACGATGCTGCAAAGCGGCGAGCAGCACGTGCCGCCGCTGGTGCTTGACGAGCTGACGGCACCGGGTCCCGACGACGTCCGCTACCCGTCATCTCGCCAGGTCTCCCTCATGTGTCACTCGCGCAGCGTTTGTGAGACATCTGGTCATTGACAACGTCTACTACCGGCCAGCCCCCGCTCGGTTCGAGGATCAGTAGGTGCCCGGAGCACCAGGCAACATCCATCTCACATCACCGCTTGGACTCGACTTGTCCTGCAGACCGAGATCCCGCGCTATCATTCGCGAGATGCTGCTTGTGTCGGTCCTGAAATCATCGATACCGTCGCTGTGGACGAATCGCATCACCTGTATATGTGGCTTTCGGCTGACACCTTGAGTCCGGCACCCAGGCACGCAGCGTTCTCCTCGGCTTCGGCTTCCGACATCAGTTCGCCTTCCCACTTCGCGACCACCGCGCTCGCGATCGAGTTGCCCACCGCGTTCGTGGCCGAACGGCCCATGTCGAGGAACGTATCGACACCGAGGATCAGCAGCAGCCCGGCTTCAGGAATGTTGAACTGGTGCAGCGTCGCCGCGATCACGACGAGCGATGCGCGCGGCACGCCGGCCATCCCCTTCGACGTGAGCATCAGGATCAGCAGCATCGTGATCTGCGTGCCGAGCGACAGGTGGATGTTGTAGGCCTGCGCGATGAACAGCGACGC
>NZ_JBQVSQ010000027.1:0-6451 GCF_052952715.1 Burkholderia sp. YIM B11467 | reverse complement strand
TGTTTGGCTCGGCCAAACGGCGCTCCTCATTTCTTGCCCTACGAGCGATTTCGGGCATTCGCATGCGCGTTCCATGCGCAAACAGACCCCAAACAAGCGCCGACAGGTCGGCGCTTCAGGCAGTTCCGACGGCTGACGGGGCTGGGCCCGCCGCGATTCGGCGAGCCGCCCCGGTCCGGTGCGTTATTTCACGCTTTCACGGAACCACTTCGGGTGATGCTTGCGAGCCCAGCCCAGCGTGACGGTGCCGCGCACCATCGCGCCGATCGAGCCCTTCACCCACAACGCCGCGTAAATGTGCACGATGATGCTCGCGATCAGCACGAAGGCCGCCACGGCATGCACGACAGCGGCCGCGCGGATCACCTCGATCGGGAAGTAGAACGAGAAGTAGCGCCGCCAGATCACGACTCCCGACAGCAGAAGCAACAGCAGGCACGCCACCAACGTAAAGAATAGCAGCTTCTGCCCGGCGTTATAGCGGCCGACGGGCGGCAGCTTGTCTTCCTGATTGGTCAGCACGTCGCCGATCTGCTTCAGCCACTGCCGGTCGTCCGCATCGAGCGCGTTGTGGTGCCAGAAGCGCACGACCAGGATCGCGAACGACACGAACATCACGAGGCCGACGAACGGATGCAGGATCCGCGTCCACTGGCCGCCGCCGAACAGCGCGGTCAGCCAGAACATCGATGGATGGAACAGCGCGAGCCCGGACAGCGCGAGCAGCACGAACGTGATCGCGGTGATCCAGTGGTTCGTGCGCTCGTTCGCCGAGTAGCGGACGATCAGGTTGGGGTCGTCGTGCTTCATTTCGCGTCCTCCTTGATGCGTCGCGCCTCGTCGCGCGCGGCCGATTCTTCTGCGTCGCTCACCTCGTTCGGGCCGACCCGGACGTAGTGGAAGAACCCGGCGAGCGCCGTCAGCGCGATGCCGGCCACCGCGAGCGGCTTCGCGATGCCCTTCCACAGCTTCACCATCGGGCTGATCGACGGATTGTCGGGCAGCCCGTGGTACAGCGACGGTTTGTCGGCGTGGTGCAGCACGTACATCACGTGCGTGCCGCCGACGCCCTGCGGGTCGTACAGCCCCGCATGCTCGAAGCCGCGCTCCTTCAGGTCCTCGATCCGCTCGGCCGCGTGCTGCTTCATGTCCTCCTTGGTGCCGAACACGATCGCGCCTGTCGGGCAGGTCTTCACGCAGGCCGGTTCCTGGCCGACCGCGACGCGGTCGGAACAGAGCGTGCACTTGTACGCGCGATGATCCTTCTTCGAGATCCGCGGAACGTTGAACGGGCAACCGGTCACGCAATAGCCGCAACCGATGCAGTTCTCCTCGTGGAAATCGACGATCCCGTTGTTGTACTGCACGATCGCGCCCGGCGACGGACACGCCTTCAGGCAGCCCGGATCCTCGCAGTGCATGCAGCCGTCCTTGCGGATCAGCCATTCGAGGTCGCCCGCCGGGTTCTCGTATTCGGAGAACCGCATCACCGTCCACGAGTGCTCGGTCAGGTCGGCCGGGTTGTCGTACACGCCGACGTTGGTGCCGACCTCGTCGCGCAGGTCGTTCCACTCCATGCACGCCGTCTGGCATGCCTTGCAGCCGATGCACTTCGATACGTCGATCAGCTTCGCGACGCTCCCGGTCACCGGTTCGCGCACCGTGGGCGGTGGCGTCGTGGTGGCCGAGACGCGCTTGATATCCAGCGATTGCAATGCCATCTCTTTCCCCTTACGCCTTTTCGACCTTCACCAGGAACGACTTGAATTCCGGTGTGTACGAGTTGCCGTCACCCACGGACGGAGTCAGGGTATTGGCGAGATAGCCGGGCTTCGTCAGACCCTTGAAGCCCCAGTGCAACGGGATACCGACCGTCTGGACCTTCTTGCCGTCGACCGTCAGCGGCTTGATCCGCTTCGTGACGAGCGCGACCGCAATGATGTAGCCGCGCTTGGACGACACCTTCACGCGTTCGCCGTGCGCGACGCCGACTTCCTTCGCGAGGTCTTCGCCGATTTCGACGAATTGCTCGGGCTGGATGATCGAGTTCAGCCGCGCGTGCTTGGTCCAGTAGTGGAAATGCTCGGTCAGCCGGTAAGTCGTCGCGGCGTGCGGGAACTCCGGTGCCTGACCGAACGCCGCCCGGTCGTCCGGGAACACGCGGGCGGCCGGGTTGTTCAGCGCCTGCGGGTTGTTCGGGTGCAGCGGGTTCGTGCCGATCGGCGTCTCGAACGGCTCGTAGTGCTCGGGGAACGGACCTTCGTTCATCCCCGCCCGCGCGAAGAAGCGCGCGACGCCTTCCGGATTCATGATGAACGGCCCCATCCCGTTCTCGGGCGGTTCGTCCGCCTTGAAATCGGGAATGTCGGGTCCCGTCCACGCCTTGCCGTTCCAGCCGATCAGCTTGCGGGTCGGGTCGAACGGCTTGCCGCTCACGTCGCACGATGCGCGGTTGTACAGGATCCGCCGGTTCGCCGGCCACGCCCACGCCCAGTTCAGGGTCTGGCCGATGCCGGTCGGATCCGAGTTGTCGCGCCGCCCCATCTGGTTGCCGGCCTGCGTCCATGCACCGCAGAAGATCCAGCAACCGCTCGCGGTCGTGCCGTCGTCCTTCAACTGCGCGAACGCGGCCAGCTGCTCGCCCTTCTTCACGAGCGTCTTGGCCGGATCCTTCGGGTCGGGCAAATCGACGAGCGCACGGCCGTTGAACTCCATCGCGAGCTCTTCGGGCGTCGGGTTTTCCGGGTTCGCGTACGGCCAGGTCAGGTTCACGATCGGGTCCGGATACTTGCCGCCATCCGTCTGGTACATCTTGCGCATCCGCAGGAACAGCCCCGACATGATCTCGAGATCGCTCTTCGCCTCGCCCGGCGGCTCCGCGCCCTTCCAGTGCCATTGCAGCACGCGGCTGGAACTCACGAGCGAGCCGTTTTCCTCCGCGAAGCACGTGGTGGGCAAACGGAACACCTCGGTCTGGATCTTCGACGCATCGACATCGTTGTAGTCGCCGTGATGCTTCCAGAACTCGGACGTCTCGGTCGCAAGCGGATCCATGATCACGAGCCACTTCAGCTTCGCGAGCCCCGCGGCCGTCTTCACCTTCGACGGCGCCGCCGCGAGCGGGTTGAAGCCCTGGCAGATGTAGCCGTTCATCTTGCCGGCATTCATCAGCTCGATCGTCTGCAGCAGGTCGTACTGCTTGTCCAGCTTCGGCAGGTAGTCGTAGCCCCAGTTGTTCTCGGCGGTCGCCGCGTCGCCCCACCACGACTTCATGAAGCTGACGTGGAACGCCTTGTAGTTCTTCCAGTAGCTCAACTGGTTCGGCCGCAGCGGCTGCTGCACGCGCTTCGCGATGTAGCCGTCGAAATCCTGCTCGGCCTGCATCGGCAGCGTCATGTAGCCCGGCAGCAGGTTCGACATCAGCCCGAGGTCGGTCAGCCCCTGGATGTTCGAGTGGCCGCGCAGCGCGTTCATCCCGCCGCCCGCGATGCCGATGTTGCCGAGCAGCAGCTGCACCATCGCGCCGGTGCGGATGATCTGCGCGCCGATCGAGTGGTGCGTCCAGCCGAGCGCGTACAGCACCGTGCCGGCGCGGCCGGGAACGGCCGTGGTGGCGAGCATCTCGCACACCTTCAGGAACTTCTCCTTCGGCGTGCCGCAGACCTGCTGGACCATGTCCGGCGTATAGCGCGCGTAGTGCTGCTTCAACAGGTTGTACACGCAACGCGGATGCTGCAGCGTCGGGTCGACCTTCGCGAAACCGTCGTCGCCGCGCTCGTAGTCCCAGCTCGATTTGTCCGGGTACGCGTGTTTCTCGGCGTCGTAGCCGGAATAGATGCCGTCGTTGAACGCGTAATCCTCGCGCACGATGAACGAGAAGTCCGTGTAGTTCTTCACGTACTCATGCTGGATCTTGTCGTTCGTCAGCAGATAGTTGATGACGCCGCCCAGGAAGACGATGTCGGTGCCGGTGCGAATCGGCGCGTAGTAGTCGGCCACCGAGGCCGTACGCGTAAAGCGCGGGTCGACGACGATCAGCCGCGCCTTGCGGTGCGCCTTCGCCTCCGTTACCCACTTGAACCCGCATGGATGGGCCTCGGCTGCATTGCCGCCCATCACGAGAATCACGTCCGCGTTCTTGATGTCGACCCAATGGTTCGTCATCGCTCCACGGCCAAACGTCGGGGCAAGACCTGCCACCGTCGGGCCATGTCAGACACGCGCCTGATTGTCGAATGCGAGCATTCCCAGACTGCGGACAGTCTTGTGCGTCAGGTAGCCGACCTCGTTGCTGCCGGCCGACGCGGCCAGCATGCCGGTCGTGAGCCAGCGGTTGACCTTCGCGCCGTCTTCCGCCGTCTCGACGAAGTTCGCGTCGCGGTCGGCCTTCATCAGCTTCGCGATCCGGTCGAGCGCATCGTTCCACGAGATCGGTTCCCACTTGTCCGAGCCGGGCGCCCGGTATTCGGGGTGCGTCAGGCGGCTCGGGCTGTGGATGAAGTCGATCAGGCTCGCGCCCTTCGGGCACAGCGTGCCGCGATTGACGGGATGGTCGGGATCGCCTTCGATGTGGATGATGCTCGGCTGCGCGTTCTTCGCGCCGTCTCCGAGGCTGTACATGAGGATGCCGCAACCCACTGAACAGTAAGGACAGGTGTTGCGCGTTTCGACTGTGCGCGCCAGCTTGTACTGTCGGACTTCGGCCAGCGCTTCGGACGGAGAAAAGCCCAGCAGGGCAAGACTCGATCCGGCAAGCGACGTGGCCGTCACCTTCAGGAACTGGCGCCGGGACATTTGTAGCATGGCGGTCTCGGCGTTATTGTGGGGGTGGGGAAACTGAAAGGAATTATAGACAGTCCACGCAACTATGGCCGTATCCTCGGATCAATACGGACTTGTCCGATTAATTGCATTGCCCTTTTAAGACTAGTCCAGTCGCCAACCTTGATCGGCGCCTCGTACCGCCACCGACCACGCATGAAACGACAGATCACCACCGAGGCGACCCGCCTCGCCCAACGACAGGCCAACTGGGCCCTCACCGCATTCAAGCGCTTCTCGTCCGACCGCTGCTCCGCGATGGCCGCGGGCATCGCGTTTTTCTCCGCGTTCTCGCTCGCACCGATGCTCGTGATGGTGATCGCGGTGGCCGGCTGGTTCTACGGCGACGACGCCGCGCGCGGCCAGGTGTTCGAGCAGGCGCACCAGCTGATCGGCAACGATGCGGCGGCCAGCATCCAGACGATCGTGCAGAACGCGCACCGCGCGGGCGAGCGCGGCGGCCTCGCGACGCTGATCTCGTTCGCCGCGCTCGCGATCGGCGCGTCGGCCACCTTCGCATCGCTCAGCGCCGCGCTCAGCGTGATCTGGCCGGCCACCGAAAACCGCTGGTCGAGCATGCTCGGGCTCGTGCGCGTGCGGCTGATTTCGTTCGGGCTCGTGCTCGGCGTCGCGTTCCTGCTGATCGTGTCGCTCGTGCTCGACACCGCGATCACGTTCGTCGGCACCTGGCTGCTGGGCAATTCGCCGTATGTCGTGGTCACGAACCTCGTGCAGTTCTTCGTCGGCATCGCGGTGCTCGCGGCCGCGTTCGCCGCGTTGATGAAGTTCCTGCCCGATGCGCGCGTCGCGTGGCGCGACGCCGCGATCGGCGGCATCGTGTCCGCGATCCTGTTCTCCGGCGGCAAGAAGCTGTTCGCGCTGTACCTCGCGCATGCGGGCACGGCCAGTGCGTTCGGCGCGGCCGGATCGTTCGCGGTCCTGCTGATGTGGCTGTACTTCTCCGCGGTCGTGCTGCTGCTCGGCGCGGAATTCGCGGCGGCACGCGGCAACGCACATCGGCCCGCCGGCGTCGCGTCGGCCGCGCCCGCTCAAACCGATCGCGCCGCCGGCCGCATGCACGACGACTGATTCGCACACGCTGCGCAAAAACGGCCGCGCAACCGGCATCGCGCACGCCGCCGCATCGAAACGCCTCCTTCCCGCCGCTTTGCCACCCCGCCAACCACGCTGCCCGCCGCGCATTCGCGCGGCGTTGACGCGTTCCTTGCATGCCGGCGCGTTGCTCCCTGCAATCGCAAACGTTTGCTCACCGTCATTTCCGTGCGTCAACCGGCCGAAACAGGCCCTCTGCTGCAATGTGCACCATCTATCGAAACAATCGCACCGCAGCAAATGTCAACTATTTCAAAAACAGGAACAGTCGTTGATGTGCTTGATATATATAGACTTTTTGATGCTGTTACCTTTTCGAGACACTTTATTTTTTAAGCTTTCTTGCGTCGATGGCACTGAGCTATTCTCCAATCCGCAACAAATAACGATGAATCACTTGCGTGGAGAAACTCAACGATGAAGAAACTCGCTCTCTCGACCCTCTCGCTCGCCCTGCTGGGCGCCGCTGGCGCTGCTCACGCTCAATCGAGCGTGACGCTGTACGGCGTGATCGACA
>NZ_JBQVSQ010000026.1:0-12872 GCF_052952715.1 Burkholderia sp. YIM B11467 | reverse complement strand
ACGCGGGCGTCGTGTGGCCGCCGTCGCGTGCGCCGATCGTGCTGACCGTGTATTACACGCAGACGCGTGCCGATGCGCGGGCGAAGGAGGACGTGATCGCGGCGGCCACACGCATCGCGGTCGCGACGTTCGGTTGAGCCGAGCGGTGCGGCGTGCGTGACGGGATCCGCCAGCACGCCGTGCCGCAGTCGTGACCTGCGCGGCCAAACGTTGTGCGATCAACGACTTAGGTCGCGCATGCTCAGGATATCCACATGCTTGCCAACAAAAATTGTGGACAAGCCGGCGCGCGGCCGCGTTCGGCGCGCCGCGGGCCGCCGTGCCGCGTTTGAAGCGGCGCGGACAAAGTCTTTCGGATCAAGCGCTTGGCTGCGGTATGCGCAAGCTATCCACATGCTTGCCAACAAAGTCTGTGGACAAGCCGGTCGGCCGGCCCGTCACGCGACGAGACGGGCTGCGAACGGCGATTTACCGGTCGCGTGCCGCATTCGAAGCGGCGCGGACAAAGTCTTTCGGATCAAGCGCTTGGCTGCGGTATGCGCAAGCTATCCACATGCTTGCCAACAAAATCTGTGGACAAGCTCGCCGGTCCGCCGGCGCGGCATTCAGCCTTGCCGATCGTCGACGGTGGGCCAGCGCGCGAACGCGAACACCCACAACATCACGAAGTTCAGGATGGGGACGAACATCGTCAGGATCCACCAGCCCGAATGCCCGGTGCGCCGGACGATGCGGACATACGGATAGACGACGACGGCGACGAGCACGAGCGAGACGAGCAACTGCCACGCGGTGAAGTGTTCCATGGCCTTCCTCGGAGTGATGTGTCGTGGTGCGGCGCCGGCGGAACGGCCGGCACGGTGTGCCGACGCGCGAAGCCGACGATGCGCGGCCGCGTGCGGCTCGCGTGATCTTGACGCTTGGCATGCACGGGCGTCAAGGCGCGGGCGGTGCGTTGCCGTGGCGCCGGATCGTCCGGTTTCGTGCATGTTCGAGCCGATCGTTGCCGCATGGGTGACGCGAAGCCTGAACCATTGGCCGATCAACGAGTTAGCGCACGCTTGCGCAGGATATCCACAAGCTTGCCAACAAAATCTGTGGACAAATCGCCCTTCGCACCGGCACCCAGGCTGGCGCATCGAAGCGCACCGTGACGGCGAGGCCGTGGCCGCTCGTACATAACAGATCACGTTATTGACAATTGACAAAGTTGTCTATTAATACGCGCGGAACGTGCATCTTACGGGCGATACCCAAGTAACGGGGTGCGGCCAGATTCCTTTATGAATCAAGAACTCCGAAGTATATGTGGAGTAGTAACAGATCTGGTCCTGTCCATAAGTGGCTGGCGATGACGGAGTTAGAAGCGCCGCGTGTTTTCACGCGTCATGCAAGTTTCCTGTTCGATAACATCTATCGACGACTTTGGAACTTGTCCAATAGACGGGCGGAAGGGAATCCAATAAAAAATGAGAATCCTCCGAAACTTGTCTCAAAGAAATGAACGACGACGATGACCAGCAGAATCTGCACGACAACAACGCCGTGTTCGATCTGATCGGTTCACCTTTGGCATACGACAGAAGTGGGTTTCAGGCCGAAGGTGGCAGCGTCCCATCAGCCGTGGGCGATCTCATTGATTCGCTGCAGCGACAGTATTGGCAGGCGCTCATCGATCCGTCGGTGGTGCTCGCGATAGACGTTTGGCCGTCGCGCGAAGAGGCAAGCGATTTGATGCCGCCACAGGCTGCCGAACCGGAGCCGGTGCAGAGCGACACTGGTTCGATGGAAGCGTGGCTCGGCGGCAGGATGAACGTCGATGCGGCCTTTGATCCGTTGGGGCCGGACGAGAACCTCGATCTCATTTCAGACAAGCCAGTGCCGGAAATCCTGCGCTTGTTCGCGCCGCCCGAATACCACGCGGCCGAGGCACGCCGTTCGCCAGATCTGCTGCCGCCGCTCACGTGTCGTGAACACCACGTGCTTAGCGTCGACAGCCCGATGTCGATGCCGTTCCGGCCGCCGGCTTACGGTGACCCGTCCTGAATCATTCGTTCTCCATTCGCCATGTTCAATCCGCAGCAATCCCGCACGCTTGCCGTTTCCGGCGAGGCGCTGCCTTCCTGGGGCGGCAGGCCTGTCCTCGTGCCTTCTCGTGTGACCGGCACCGAGAAGTTTGGCAGGCTGTACAGGTACACGCTGGAACTGATCACCGCCGATGATCCGACGTTGCCCGTTTACGAGGCACAGGTGCTGGTGCAGCCCGACAAACTGGTTGGCACCGAAATTGCCGTCTCGTTCGAATTTGACGGCAAGGGAGAGTTCATCGCGGGACTGCCCGGCGGCAGCGGCCTGGGCAACGTCGGCGCGGGCACGCGCACGATCATCGGCCTGATCACCGCCGTGCACGGCACCGGCGCGAACGACCGCCATGCGTTCTACCAGTTCACCGTGCGTCCGTGGCTGTGGTTGGCCACGCGCAACCGCGAGAACCGGATTTTCCAGAACCAGAGCGTAGTCGAGATCACCGAAACGGTCCTGACGGACCGGCGCTATCCGTTCACGTTTGAGTTGAGGTTGGCTGCACCTGGCCTGCGTGGCGTCTATCCGAAGCGTGATTACGTGCGGCAGTTCTGGGAGAGCGATTACGACTTCCTCACGCGGCTGTGGCGCGAATGGGGCCTGTATTTCTTCATGGAAGGCGCCACGCTGGTGCTGTGCGACTCGCCGGGTTCTCACCAGCCGCACGGCAACATGTACGACACGATTACCTGGCATGCGCCGGACGGTGCGCGCATCGACGAGGAACACATTCACACGCTGAAAGTCTCCCGTGCGCTGACGGCGGGCGTGGTGAGCCTCACGGATTACGATTCGACGCAGTCTCTTGCCGATCTGCGTGTGACGAAAGATGACGGCCGTGACGAACCGTTCGCCAATGCCGAGCACTATGGCTGGGGCAACTATTCGCAGCCGTTGGCGGGCACGGGAGGGCTGGCGGGCACGCCGAACGAATGGCAGGGCGAGGGCGGACATCTCGCGCGCGTGCAGGTTGATGCGCTGCGTTGCCGCCGCCTGCGGGTGAAAGGCCGCGGCAACCTGCGGGGACTGGCGACCGGCCATACGTTCCATCTCAAAGGGCATCCCGACCGGCAGGTCAACGCCGAGTATCTGGTAATTGCGACCACGCTTGATATCCGCAACGTGGATGAGACCAGTCAGCCAGCGGGCGGCCAAGCGCGCTATCGGTGCGTGACGGATTTCGTGCTGCAACCGGCCAATGTGTTCTTTCGCAACCGGCCAAGAGAAAAACCACGATGTGGCCCGGAGACGGCGATTGTGGCTGGCCCGGAAAAACAGGCGATGTGGGTGGATGGCTACGCGCGGGTGAAGGTGCAGTTCATTTGGGATCGCCACGGCAAACGCAACGAGAATTCGAGTTGCTGGGTGCGGGTGGCCTCGCCGTGGCAGGGCAGCGGATTCGGGACCATTTACCTGCCGCGCATCGGGCAGGAGGTGGAGGTCAGCTATCACGAAGGAAATCCGGACAGACCGTATGTGTCGTCGCGGATGGTGAATCAGTTCAACCAACCGCCGTGGGTGCTGCCGGACAATCAGGCGCTGTCAGGCATACGCTCGCGCGATCTGGAAGGTATGCAGGCGAACCAGATCGTAACGGATGACACGCCGGGCAAATTGCAGGTGCAAGTGTCGAGCGACCATGCGCAGTCGCGCCTGGTGCTCGGCTACAACACGCGTATCGACGGCAACGCGGGACGCAAGGAAGCGCGCGGCATCGGCTGGGAACTGGCAACCGATGCGTGGGGCGTGCTGCGCGCCAATCGCGGCATGCTGATAACGACCGAGACGCGCGCGGGGGCGACGGCACCCGTCAAGGAGATGGGTGAGACGGTGCAGCGTCTTACACAGGCTCGCCAGCAGCATGAGGATCTGTCGCAACTTGCGCAGCGCCACCGCGCCCAGGATTCGGACGTGAGACAGAGCGATGCAACGGCAGTAATGAAGGCGCAAAACGACGCGCTGCGCGGCAGCGCTGGCACAGACGACAACCGGTTCCCCGAAATGACTCGGGCCGATCTGGCGATCGCGAGCGCGGCGGGCTTCGCCGTGACGGCAACCGAAAGTGTCCACTTGGTGAGCGAGCGGGATCATGCCGTAACCGCCGGTCGGGATATCAGCATTTCGGGCGGCCGTTCTCTGATTGCGGCGGTGCGTGGTGCCGTCTCGTTGTTTGCGGCGCAGTTCGGCATCCGATTGTTCGCGGGGAAAGGGAAAGTCGAAATTCAAGCGCAGGGCGATGCGATGGCGCTGGCCGCGCTAAAGGATCTAACCATTACGAGCACGGACGGAAAGATCATTCTCAGTGCATCAAAGGAAATCTGGATTGGTGCGGGCGGCTCGTATATCCAGATCAACGGTAGCGGCATCATCAACGGCTCGCCGGGACCAATTCTCGAAAAGACGCCGAAATGGGGGAAGCCGGCTGCGTCGTTCATGCGCTGCCCGTTACCGGTCATGCCCGTTGCGCCGTTGGAGCAGAATCCCGCGGAGCTTTACACGCAGAAGTTTGATGTCAGTACGGTTGTTGAGAACCTGGGGGATGGACTGACCGTGGCGAACCAACCCTATCGTATCTATTTGCCGGACGGCACGCTCAAACAACAAGGCATGTTGACCGATGGCGCAACGCTGACCGTCAGCACGGCGGAGCCAACGACGGTCAGATGCGAGATTGGGGCCGGAGATTGGTGCGTCACCGAAGACGCTTACGACCACCACGAACTTGAAGATGGTTCAGAACAGGCTTGAGATCAGCCCGTTCTTTTAAAGTGATTTGTCAAAGGTAACAGATGACGCAACCGAATCATTCGTCTCATAAGCCTCAACCGGCGCCTCGTAAGGCGATGTCATCGCCTTATGTCGAAGTAACTTTCGTGTTCAGGGATACCTTGCAAAAGCCGATCGAAGGGCTGTCCGTGCAAATCAAGGCTGGTACAGGCGCACCGTTAGCCCCTGCATGGAAACTTGGAGCAGGCAGCGATGATCCGCCAGTTGCAGTTCCAGCGACGTCACGGGAATCCGCTTCTGCTCCCAGCGGTGCATCAGTTCCGGCAGAGACTTCAATGCCATCAATGATGAATAACCAGATGGAAGCAGTGACGGACACGGATGGCTACGCGATGACAATCCAGAACGCCGTACGTAACCAGCCGATCGATGTTCTAGTGAAGAATCGGCGTGGGGAACACGTGTTGAAGGCGACCGTGATGCCGAAAAAGGATATCAGCGCCTTCACAATTGTAAGTCCCGAGTATCACCTCGAAGCAACTACGAGGTTGACGCCAAAGGAGGCGCTGGAGCAGAACCTTGATTTACCTGTTGTACAGCAGGGCGAGATCATGACCATAGAACGTCTGGTTCGCGAATTTGGACCGTACATTGGTTGGTCGCAGAAAGTCACTGAGCAAGGGCGAGTGAAGAAGGATTTTCCAACTCGCAAGAAGGAAGTGGTTGAGGACAAGAAAACTCATAAAAAGAAAACAAAAGAAACAATTGAACATCACTATAAGGTCGTTGATACGCAGAAACCAACAACTGTTGCATTTAATGTATTGGGCTCTCGACTTAATTATCCAAAAACAACTGATATTTCTGAGTTGAAATTTAGGGAAATTGCGGGCGAGTTGAAAGTTGAGGTGGCTGCGTTGAAAGCGGTGGCGGCGACGGAATCATCTGGTGCTCCATTTTGTCAAAATGGATTGCCAAAAATTCGATATGAACGGCACTATTTTTTTCGAGCGATACAAGATGAGTCGCATTGGGAGGATCGAAATCTATCCAATATGATTAATTTATTTCCTCAGTTTCCAGATCTTTGTTTGCCGAAAGCGGGTGGCTATTCAATCGGTAAGAAAAAAGAGGGTGATGGCGGATGGGGGCATGAGGATGGCGATGTGATGTATCAGTACGAGCGACTGACTAGAGCTGCGGACTTAAACCTACCTGCTTCAATTATGGCGTGTTCCTGGGGGGTATTCCAAGTCATGGGTTTTTTCTACTATCGAATGGGATATTCAAGTCCAATGGAGCTGGCAAACAAAGCGATGATTGGTGTCGATGAGCAGTTCGAGATATTTGTGGCTTATATGACAAAGGTCAGTGTCGGGGCCTTGAGTGCTCTTCAAAAAAAGAACTGGGAGAAATTTGCAAGGAATTATAACGGGGCGGGATATCCCTCGGTCTACCCGGCGCGGATGGAGAAATATTACAATGAATTCAAATAAACTTCTTCGTCTCCTTTGCGCTGTTGTGGGGTCTTTGCATCTGCACTGGGCAATTGCAGGGGAGATATCCCTATACGATGAGTCCCGGTTTGTTACTTTTTCAGATGGAGGGAGACTATACGGATATTATTCGGCTCATAATGAACAATTTTATTGTAGATTTTTATTTTATACAAAAAAATCCGTTCGCGTTTTGGGTGGGGGTTTTCCAATAGAAACATTTGATCTCGATCATCGTGATCAGAGGTACAAATATGCTCGAATTGACCCTGCGTATTCTATTCGTGGCTTTTTGTCAAAAAAAAGTAAAACTATCACGATAAGCACCGAAAAGCCGCGTGCTGGATGTCAGAGTGCGGCAGGATTTTTTCCGAGTGATGGCGGTCTTCCGTATACGGAGGTTGGGAGAATTTATGGTGTGGGAATTGGCGTTTTAAATAACAGATCGTCTATTTATAGAAATTTTGATTTGATCGATAGGGTTGGCTATCTTTTTCCTGGTGATGTGGTTGTCGTGATTAAGCGAAAAGGTGAATATTCGTACATTCGTTATGTTAACCCGGATATGTTAATCGAAGATGACGATAAGAGGCACATCAAGACCGGCTGGATCCGTTCCGCTGACCTCGTGAATCCATTTCTGTCAACGAGCAAACCATGATTGATCTTATCCGTCTCGGCGATGAGACAGACCACTGCGGCAAGGTTGTAAGTGCCTCGCCAACCATGAGCTATGGCGATATCGCGGTCGCTCGCAAAGGTGATCGGATCACCTGCCCGCAGCATCCTGAAGTGCGCCCGAATGTGATCGAGGAAGGCGATGAAGAGATCACCGACGAAGGTGTTCCGGTTGCGCGTGCCGGTCATCGAGGCACATGCGGCTGCCACCTGATTTCGAGCGTGCGATGATGACTGAATCCGCGCAGTTTATTCCGTCGAGTTTCACATCCACCAGGGTATGGGTATTGCAGGAGGACGTAACCCGGAACCTGGTCGTTCAGCGTAAGGAACCGGACACTAACGCGGTGAGTGGTTTTCTGTCCTATTTCGATGCGCTGCTGGAAGCCCTGTTCTTGAAAAATGCGAGTGGTCTCCGGTGCATGCCGGTTCCCGCTTCGCGGTTCGATACCCAGCCGTTCCGGTCGGGAAATGACTATGCCATCGCGCTGCACATGGGCTTTGCGGCCAGCCAGAAACGGCTGATCCTGAACCGGGATAACCAGTTGTCTCGCATCACGATGACGGTGCGATGGGCTAGTGACCGTGACGGACTGGAACTGCCGGCGTATGCGGTTGCGGAATTTGCCAGGGTGTACGAGGCCGCCGGGATATTTGCGTGGCGTGAGATGTTCTGCGACACGGACTGGAGCCAGGAAAAACTGGACCGCGTGACCGCCCAAATGGAATTGCCGGTCATACCGTGGAGAAAGGTCCGCGCCGATCAGTGTGCGCTGTTCAATTCGGAGTCCGGCCAGTGGCATTTTGTATCACTAAAGGTATGAATTACGAATGGAATGGGAAGCAGTATGAAGTCGGGTACTTTTTCATGGACCCGATTACGTATGTGGTGACGGTGGAAATTGAACCGGGACAGTTTGAATGCGTCACAGAGGCATTGGGGAATGGCCGTGTCCTGGTATGTTTTCTGTCGCTGGCTGATGCGCATATCGAAGGGATGCTCCGAGCCAAGCCGGGATTGCAGTATCACGTAATGGAGGCTCGTAGCCTCCCGCCCCGATTGTTCTTGAATTCCGAGGGCGGACTATTCGCAATGCTGCACTTGGCGTGGGGCGTGGCTGAAGGTCGGATGATCTTGTGTGAGGATGGCGCGCCCAGAAGGTTCGGAGGGCCGTTGACGAAACCGATCGGCGATCATGGGCCGATCACGTTCAATGTGAACGCGACCGCACTCGGTACGCTGGATCGAATTTACGAGCAGGCCGGGCTGTTTGCTTGGCGTGACACTTGCGAATGGATGCGGACGACGTGGAACCTGTCCAGGTTACAGACGATGGCGAGACGGGCGATCAGGTTGGCGCCGGCGGTAGCTTGGCCGAATGGTATGGGCGAGACCGACGCGGCGCTGTTTGATGTGGAATTCGGTCAATGGCATGTTGTCTCGCGAGAGGTGGCCGAGGACATGCCGATGGACGATGGGGCGTAGGGTGGCATTTGCACATCGGGAATGCCAGAGATCACATGGTGTGATTTTTAAGCTACATTGCGGCAGTGCCAATTGCAGTTCGTCATGCCTCGCACCGTCTTCGAAACCTGTGGTGCACGGTGACCGCATCACGCGTGCCAAAGTCCATTGAATCATGGGCTTAGCGACACGGTGCGCAGGATATCCACAAGCTTGCCAACAAAATCTGTGGGTAAGTCGAGCGGCGCATGACCGACACGCTTTCTCTGGCCACGACATGCATCGCCGTGGCGTCGTGATGCGAACTGAGGCGAAGCGGCGCAAACGATGGCCATCGCACGTGCCGCGTCTGCATCACGCGTGCCAAAGTCCATCGGATCAAGGGTTTAGCGCTGCGGTGCGCAGGATATCCACAAGCTTGCCAACATTTTCTGTGGAGAAGTCCGGGTTTGCATTTGAGCTCACGCGGTGCAAATTCACGCGGTGCAAATTCCGGCCACGCCGACTTTCTGGAACAGGTGAGGGCTGACGACGGCCGACGACGGATAGGCCGACAGTTTTGCGACGAACTCGGGATGCGTGAACGCCGCGCGAAACGCGTCGGTCGATTCCCAGATCGCATAGTTCAGGTAAGTCGGGCTGTCGCCGAGCGCACGATGCAGCTGGGTCGAGATGAATCCCGGCTGCCGCTTCATGAATTCGGCGTCGTTCTTCCACGTAGCCAGAAAGTCCGCTTCGTCCGCGGGCGCAAGCGTGAACACGTTGACGAGGACGACGGGCTCCGCGGCGATGCCGAGCTGCTGCTGGATCGGAAAGTTCGGATCCATCGGTTTGAACTGGGACATGAGAACTCCTGTGGGGCGTGGGTCGATCGAGCGATCACGCGTGGCCTTCCTGGCCATGCGCGCGGGACATTGCCGACAGGACGCGAAGCGCCGCATCCAGGTCAGCGGAACTGAACTCGCCGGCGATGTCGTGAACGTGCTGTTGCCATTGCTCGACCACCGCCTGATAGGCCGCATCGCCGCGCGGCGTCAGCGCATACAGCGGCGACCGCTTGTGCGACGGGTTGGGCAGCGACCGGACCAGCCCTTCATCGACCAGCACGTTGATCTGTTTCAGCACGGCTTGCCGTGTGATCCCCATTGCGTCGGCAATCTGCGGGATGTTCGGGGCTTCCGGCGCCATCGAGATGGCGCCCAGCACCTGCCAGCGCGCACTGGTCAAGCCGTGCGGCCCGGCAAAGGTGTTGCCCCATTCGATCAGCAGGCCGTTCAAGCGGAATACGGACAACGCGACGGCGGTCAACTTCGCGGATTTCGTCATACTCGATATCGGTGAGGAATTGACAACTACTTTACGTAATAGACAACTGGTTGTCAAATCCAGGATGCGTGTCGTGGATCGAGGCCGGATAGGTAAACTTGTGCCGCGATCCGGCACCGATGGCATTGATGGCATCGGTTGCAGCGGATTGCCGACCGACAACAAGGAACCTGGAGAGCATCAGTGAGAACGATCCGGAAGACGATCGCCGTTCTGTCGCTTGTGTCCGCATGCAGTCCGTTCGCGCGTGCCTGTCAGCCGCCCGACTATCGGACCGCGTATTTCGGCGACGCGGAACAGCACATGAGCGACGCGCTCCGCGACAAGGTAGTCGACGACATCCGTGCCAATCACTACACGATCATCGAACTTCGCATCGGCTTGCTGTTCTACCCGATCGTCAGGAAAGGCGACACGATCTACCTCGGCCACCAGCCGATCGCCACCCGGAACGATTCGTTCTGGTACCTCGGGCACGGCTATTACCAGTTGAACGGCCAGCTCTATTACCTGGGCGAACATGTCGGCGCCTATCCGCTCGGTGGCACCGTCGTCGTTCATGTGGAGGATCGGACCCGCCCCAGGCCGGACGATTATCCGCAGGGCCTCATGTACTGCAGGGTGGAGCGGCACGCGAGCATTCTCGAAACCTCGACCGGCCTGCGGGTCGAGCGGATCGTCGAAGACAATTGAGTCGAGGTCATCGCGGCGGCGCGCATGCGTGCATTTGCAGCGGCATGGCGCATTTGCCGCGCACGGACGACAAACCCTTTCCGATCAATGGCTTGATGCCGTTAATGGAAGGTTGTCCACAAGCTTGCCAACATAATCTGTGGAAAAGCGGCGTGGCACGCGTGCATCAGACAGGTGCAGGAAAGCGCACCGTGACAGTCAGCCCGCGCCCGCCGCGCGTGGTGCCGAGCGCGACCGTCGCGCGATGCTGTTCGGCGATCCGCTTGACGATCGACAGCCCGAGCCCGCTGCCCGACGACGTGACGGCCTGCGCACCCTCGCCGCGATAGAAGCGCTCCCACACGTCCGTGCGTTCGGCCTCCGGGATCCCGGGGCCGTCGTCGGCGACCTCGAGCACGGGCGTCGTGCCGTCGATGCGGGCGGACACGTCGACGCGCGCGCCATCGCCCGCATAGCGGATCGCGTTGTCGACGAGATTGTTCAGCAGCACGCGCAGCGTGTCGGGATTGCCCGCGGTCATCACGGGCGACGCGACGATCGCGCCGAGATCGATCCGGTGCGCATCGGCGACACGCGCGCGGTCCGCGACCACCGACCGGCACAGCGCGGCGAGATCGATGGGCGCAGACGCGGACGCGGCCGCTTGCGCATCGGGTTCGAGACGCGCGAGCGTCAGCAACTGTTCGGCGAGGTGGCCGAGGCGCGTCGTGCCCGCGTGGATCTGCGCGAGGATGCGCTCGCGCTCGTCGGCGCTTGTCGCGCGCCGCAGCAATTGCGACTGGATCGACAGCCCCATGATCGGCGTGCGCAACTCGTGCGCGGCATCGGCGATGAAGTGCCGCTGCAGCGTGAACGAACGATCGAGCCGCGCGAGCAGGTCGTTGATCGCTTCGGCAAGCGGCCGGACCTCGTTCGGCATCGACGCGACATCGACCGGTTCGAGATTGTTCGCATTCCTGCGTTTCAGGCCGGACGCGATCGTGCGCAGCGGCCGCAGCCCCGCGCCGATGCCGAACCACAGGCCGATCGCCAGCACCGGCAGCATCGAGAACACGGGCCACAGCAGGTGCACGGCGATGCCCGCGATCGCTTCCCAGCGCGCATGGCGTGCCTGCGCGAGGCGGATCGTCGTGCCGCCGCGCTCGGTCACATAGGTGCGCCACGGCTGGCCGCCGACGTCGATGCTCGCGATGCCTTTCTGCTCGGGTGGCGGCAGCTTCGATTCGCGATCGGTCGAATAGACGAGCGTGCCGTTGCGCCAGACCTGCAGCAGCACCGCATCGGGATCGCTGGCCTCGAAGCCGTGCTTGCCTTTGGCGTCGTTGCTGAACGACAGCTCGCCGTTCGGGCCGACGACGATCTGCTTCGACATGCTGCGCATCTGGTCGTCGAGCAGGTCGTCGAGTTCGCGCAGCGCGCCCCAGTAGGTGCCCGCGCTTGCGACCAGGCCGATCACGCACGCGGCCGGCAGCAACCACATCAAGAGGCGCCGCCGCAGCGACGCGCTGCGCCAGCGCGCGATCGCGCGTTGCACGCCGGTCATGCGCCGTCACCGATCCGGTAGCCGACGCCGCGCACCGTGCGGATCATGTCGTGGCCGAGTTTCTTGCGCAGGTTGTGGATATGCACCTGCACCGCGTTGCTCTCGATTTCCTCGCCCCAGCTGTACAGCCGCTCCTCGAACTGCTCGCGCGAAATCACCGCACCGGGTTCGCGCATCAGCTCGTGCAGCAGCACGAACTCCTTCGGTGACAGCGGTACTTCGTCGTCGCCGAGCCACACGAGGTGCTTGACGGGATCGAGCCGCAGCGGGCCGATCGAAAGTGTGGTCTGCGCGCGCCCCGCATGGCGGCGGTTGACCGCGCGGATCCGCGCGAGCAGTTCGTCGAGCTCGAACGGCTTGACGAGATAGTCGTCCGCGCCGCTGTCGAGGCCCGCGATGCGATCCGGCACGCCGTCGCGCGCGGTGATGATGATCGCGGGCAGGGTTTCGTCGCGGCGACGCAGCGCGGCGAGCACCGACAGGCCGTCGCGGTTCGGCAGCCCGAGATCGAGCAGCAGCAGGCCGTAGCCGGTCGAGCGCAGCGCGAGCGACGCGGCGTCGCCGTCCTTCACCCAGTCGACCGCGAAGCCTTCCTGTTTGAGGCCCTGTTCGAGCCCGCTGCCGATCAGCGGATCGTCCTCGACGAGCAGTACACGCATGGATTCCTGTCTCTTCAGCAGGGCGCCGTGGCACCCGGGGTTTTAGGGTCTGTTTACATAGGGAACGTGCATGCGAATGCCCGAAATCGCTCGTAGGGCAAGGAGCGAGAAGCGCCGTTTGGCCGAGCCAAACAAGCGACGAGCGACGCCGCCATACGGGCGATTTCGGGCATTCCCGTGGCATGAATTTTTAATTTGGGGTT
>NZ_JBQVSQ010000025.1:0-15968 GCF_052952715.1 Burkholderia sp. YIM B11467 | reverse complement strand
CCGGCGTCGCAGTGCGAGCCGATCGAGTATCCGAAGCCGGACGGCAAGCTGACGTTCGACCGGCTGTCGTCGGTGTTCATCTCGAACACGAACCACGAGGAGAACCAGCCGGCGCACCTGACGCTGAAGGATGCGAGCGTGCCGGTGAACGTGAACCTGCGCACGTACGCGGGGCCGGAGGCGCGGTTCTGCCCGGCGGCGGTGTACGAGTTCATGAAGAACGACGACGGCAGCGATCGGCTGGTGATCAACGCGCAGAACTGCGTGCACTGCAAGACCTGCGACATCAAGGACCCGACGCAGAACATCGTGTGGGTCACGCCGGAAGGCGGCGGCGGGCCGAATTACCCGAACATGTAACGTATCAACGCGCCTGCGTGCGCGAACGAACCGGAGCAGACGATGAGCAATGCAGCGAAAGAAGTCGTGGTGGTGAGCGGTGTCCGTACCGCGATCGGTGATTTCGGCGGCAGCCTGAAGGATTTCTCGCCGACCGACCTCGGTGCGAAGGTCGTGCGCGAAGTGTTGTCGCGCGCGAACGTGCCGGGCGATGCGGTCGGGCATGTCGTGTTCGGCCACGTCGTGAACACGGAACCGAAGGACATGTATCTCGCGCGCGTCGCGGCGATCGACGGCGGCGTCGCGCAGCACGCGCCGGCGCTGACCGTGAACCGCCTGTGCGGCTCGGGCCTGCAGGCGATCGTGTCGGCCGCGCAGACGATCATGCTCGGCGATGCCGACGTCGCGATCGGCGGCGGGGCGGAGAGCATGAGCCGCGCGCCGTACACCGTGCCGGCCGCGCGCTTCGGCCAGCGCATGGGCGACGGCAAGCTCGTCGACATGATGCTCGGCGCGCTGCACGACCCGTTCCAGACGATCCACATGGGCGTGACGGCCGAGAACGTCGCACGCAAGTACGACATCTCGCGCGACGCGCAGGATGCGCTCGCGCTCGAATCGCATCGTCGCGCGGCGCGCGCGATCGCTGAAGGGCGCTTCAAGGATCAGATCCTGCCGATCGCGATCCGCTCGAAGAAGGGCGAGGTGGCGTTCGATACCGACGAGCACGTGCGTCACGACGCGAGCGCGGACGATTTCACGAAGCTGCGCCCGGTGTTCGCGAAGGAGAACGGTACCGTGACGGCCGGCAATGCGTCGGGCATCAACGATGCGGCCGCGGCCGTGCTGATGATGAGCGCGGACGCCGCGCGTGCACAGGGTGTGAAGCCGCTCGCACGTCTGGTTGCCTATGCGCATGCGGGCGTCGATCCGGCCTACATGGGTATCGGCCCGGTGCCGGCCACGCAGAAGGCGCTCGAACGCGCGGGCCTGAAGATTTCCGATCTCGACGTGATCGAGGCGAACGAGGCGTTCGCCGCGCAGGCCTGCGCGGTCACGCAGGAGCTCGGCCTCGATCCCGCGAAGGTCAATCCGAACGGGTCGGGCATCTCGCTCGGCCACCCGATCGGTGCGACCGGTGCGCTGATCACGGTCAAGGCGCTGTATGAGCTGAAGCGCATCGGCGGGCGTTACGCGCTCGTGACGATGTGTATCGGCGGCGGCCAGGGGATTGCTGCGATCTTCGAGAACATCTGATAATCGAACGCTCAGCACCCGAACACACAGGAACTTTCATGGCCATCGAAATCGTCGGCGTCGTGGGCGCCGGAACCATGGGCAACGGCATCGCGCAGACCGCCGCCGTTGCGGGACTCAACGTCGTGATGATCGACGTCAGCGATGCCGCGCTCGACAAGGGCATCGCGACGCTGAAGGGCAGCCTCGAGCGGCTCGTGTCGAAGGACAAGCTCGACGCGGCCACACGTGACGCGGCGCTGGCACGCATCACGACGTCGACCGACTACGCGAAGCTCGCGTCGGCCGATATCGTGATCGAAGCCGCGACCGAGAACGTCGAGCTGAAGGGCCGCATCCTGAAGCAGATCGAGGCCGTCGCGCGGCCGGACGCGATCATCGCGACCAACACGTCGTCGATCTCGATCACCGCGCTCGCGGCGCCGCTCGCCGATCCGTCGCGCTTCGTCGGCATGCACTTCTTCAACCCGGTGCCGCTGATGCCGCTCGTCGAGATCATTCGCGGGCTGCAGACCAGCGAGGCGACCGCGTCGGCCGTGCGTGCGCTCACCGAGCGTTTCGACAAGTCGCCGATCGGCGTGCGCAATTCGCCGGGTTTCGTCGTGAACCGGATCCTCGTGCCGATGATCAACGAGGCGTTCTTCGTGCTGGCCGAGGGCATCGCGTCGGCCGAGGAGATCGACGCGGGGATGAAGCTCGGCGCGAACCACCCGATCGGGCCGCTCGCGCTGGCCGATCTCGTGGGCCTCGACGTGTGCCTCGCGGTGATGGACGTGTTCGTGAAGGACTTCGGCGATCCGAAGTATCGTGCGTGCCCGCTGCTGCGCGAGATGGTGTCGGCAGGGCGGTTGGGGCGCAAGACGGGGCGTGGGGTGTATGACTACGCTTGACGCGTAACGAGGTCGTCGAATCGGATCGCGAGTCGGGCCGGATGGCATGGTTCATCCGGCCCGATTCGCGTTTGCATTTTTCCGTCCGGATCGTCCGTTGCGCGGGCGATCGCTGTGCGTGGGGCATCGGGTCGAAGTCTGCGTTGCCCCATCAAAAGGCCTTCAAGCCGGGCAACACCATGTCACATTGCGCTCGATGTGTTGTTGTCGAATCGCGCGAACCATTAACCGAGTCTACTTCATCCGGTTTGCGCTATCGGGAAGTCGATTTCCTATCCGCAGAAAACGACAGATTGATACGCCGGTTCGAAATCGTTGGTCGGCTTGTCTCGTTCGCGTTCTGACTTTAACGGCTGAAGAACGTCGGGATTGGTTCTTGATGGTGAGATATCAGGCAAGCGCGAATCCGTAGGTTGACGATCGCATTTAAAGATTCCCTCCGACATAAGGCTTGGGTGATCCGATCGCCGTTCCTGGTCGTGAGAGCCTAGAAGCCTTGCCGGACAACGCACATGCGGTCTGATTCGGTGTCGAATCGCTTTGCGAGACCCGAATCGGGATGGCTTGTTTTGTGAAGGCAGGCCATGAGGCGATCGCTGTACTAAATATAGAAATCAAATAATATATTTGAAAGAAAGCCGTAATATGCGCGTGCATGGTCATTTTAATGAATGACAATTGTTGACTGTCTTGCGTATTTGTCTGTGCAACCATCTGCAGAAAATACCAAGCGAGACCAACCATGCGCCGCGTCATGCGCGATATCGAAAAACGGCACGTTCAACGGGGAGCGGCCAGGCAGGCGATTATCTTCAACCATGCTTCGCTGAAAAGCGAAGCGCCGGCGCTTTGGGTCAAGGCGACCGCATGGTTGATGACGGTCGTGATGTATTTCGGTCCGGCTGTCTTGCTCGCCGATCAAACCGCGCACGCGGCGCCGATCGTCGATCCGCGTGCGCCGATTCCGTTTCAGCCGTCCGTCACGCAAACCAGCACGGGCGTGCCCGCGATCAATATTCCCGGCGCCAATGGCAACGGCATCAGCGTCGGGCAATACCAGTCTTTCGACATCGATTCCCGCGGGCTGGTGCTCAATAACAGCACGGTGGCAGGCACGCCGCTGCTCGGCGGTACGCTCGGCGCCAACCCGAACCTGAACGGCCGGCCGGCAACGACCATCATCAACCAGGTCACGTCCAACAACATCGCGACGTTGAACGGGCCGCTCGAGGTGTTCGGTTCACCGGCCGCCGTCATCGTGGCGGCGCCGGGCGGTATTGCCGTGAACGGGATGGCGCTGACGAACGTTCCCGGATTGACGTTGACGACCGGCACGCCGCAGTTTCTCTCCGGCGTCGGCGGCACGGCGACCGATTTTGCACATGCGGGCGCGGTGGCATACGACGTCCGCTCGGGTGCCATCACGATCGACGGACCCGCGGGCACGAACGGCCCGGGCGCCGGCATCGAAGGGACGGTCGGCAATATCGACCTGATCGGTCAGAGCGTCAGCATCAATGCGCCGTTGCGCGCCGATCAGCGCGTGAACGTGGTGACAGGCAACCAGACTGTCACGCCGACTGCCAGCGACGCGAGCGGCATCACGTACGGCACGTCGGCGAATGGTGCGACGAACACCGCTGCCGCGATCGGCAAGGCGATCGCCGTGGACGCCAATCAGTACGGCTCGGTGACGAGCGGTACCGTCTATATCGTGTCGACCGCAGCCGGGATGGGCGTAAACACGCAAGGCCCGTTGTCGGCAACGGCGGGCAATGTAGTCGTCAATGCGAACGGTGACGTGTCGGTCGGTCAAACGTTTGCCAATCAGAACGTCGCACTGACGAGCGCGGGCAACACGACGATCAATGGGACGGGGCTCGCGAACCAGAACTACACGGTGAACGCGAACGGCGATATCAGCGCGCCGGGCTCGGTGTCGGCCGGGCAGAACGTTTCGATGACCGCGGGTGGCAATCTGAACGCCGCGTCTGTCGCCGCAAACGGCGCAGCCAATCTGACGGCCGGACAGTCGATGACGATTGGTGCGCTGACGGCGCACGATATTGCGCTGCAGACCACGAACGGTGATCTGACAGTGGGCGGGCTGAGTGCACCCGGCACTGTGTCGGCGAAGGCCGGACGGGATCTGACCGTAAACGGCGCGGTGCAGGGCGGCAGCACGGTTGCATTGACGGGCGCGCGCAACGCGACCGTCAATGGCCAGGTATCGGGTGTTGGCGATACGACGATCGCGGCGCAAACGGGCTCGGCAACCGTGAACGGCAACGCGCAATCGAATGGCGCGCTGTCAGTGACGGCGGGCCAGGACGCTGCGGTTGGCGGCACGGTACAGGGGCAAGGGCCCGTATCGATTGCGGCACAAAGTGGCTCGATCACAGGTCAAGGCAACGTTGCATCGTCGACCGGGGCGGTCAATCTGAAGGCCGGGCAGGCGATCGCGCTGAACGGCGCGGTGCAGAGCGGCAGCACGATCGATGCGACGGCCGGAACGAACGCGAATTTCGGCGGTACGGTGTCCGCGCCGGGCACCGTCACGATTCAGGCCGGGCAGGACACGACGCTCGGCGGCAACGTCACGAGCGGCGGGAATCTGAACGTAACGTCGGCCGGCAACACGACCGTGCAGGGAACCGCTGCGTCTGTCGGCGACATGGCGCTCGCGGCGATCGGCGGTTCGCTGACGACGACCGGCAACGTGGCGTCGCTCGGGACATTGAATGCGTCGGGCCAACAAGGCGTGAGTCTGGGCGGAACGGTCTACAGTGGCGGCGATGCATCGATCGGATCGAACGCTGGCAGCGTAGCGGTCGCGGGTGCGGTGTCGACGCCGGGCGGCGTGAAGATCAATGCCGGGCAGGACGCGACCGTCGCCGGCACCATTCAGAGCGGTCAGAACACGACGATCGCCGCCGCGCGCGATGCCAACCTGAACGGTGGCCTCGCAGTCAGCAATACGGGTAACGCGACCGTCACGGCAGGCCGCAATCTCAACGGCACGGGCGGGCTCAGCGTCGCGAACGATACGACGCTCGATGCCGGCAACAACATCGCCATCTCGGGCGCGATCCAGACCGGCAACAATTTGAGCGCGACCGCCGGCCAGAACCTGTCGGTGGGCGCAACAACAGCCGTTGGCAGCAGCACGCTGACCGCAACCAACGGCAGTGCAACGCTTGCCGGCGACGCGTTGTCTGGCGGGGCAACGACGGTCTCGGCCGGCACCGACGTGAACGCGCAAGGCAGCATCAAGAGCCTGGGCGATCTGACTGTCAATGCGAAGGCGGGCAATCTGACGGCCGCCGGGCCGGTGTCGACGGCGGGCAATGCGAACCTGAATGCCGGGCAGAGCCTGACGCTCAACGGCCAGACGACCGCATCGAAGAACGCGAACCTCGCGGCGACCAACGTCACGACGCAGGGCGTAGCCGTCGGCGGCAATCTGACCGCAACGGCGACGAATAACCTGGACACGTCGGCAGGCCAGCTCAACCAGCCCTTCAGCGCTACCGCGCCTGCTCTGTCGGTGGGCGGCAACGCGACCCTGTCGGGCGCGAACGTGACGACGGCAAACGCGGTAGTCGGCGGGACGACGCGGATCACTGGTACGCAGAGCGTCACGACAGGCGGCACCGCCGCATTCAAGGGCAATGCGACGTTGGTCGGTGGCACGGTCAATAACGTCGGCACGCAAATGGCGGCCGGCAATCTCAACGTGTCCGGCACGACCGTCTCGAACTCCGGCAGTCTGTCTTCGTTGCAGACGGCGAATGTCACGGCGACGAACCTGAACAACTCGGGAACGATCTACGGGCCGACGGCAAACTTCAACGTGTCGGGCGCGACGACGAATTCGGGCGGGCTGCTCGCGACGAACGCGTTGAACCTGACGACCGGCAGCCTTGGCAATGGGAACGGACTCATTTTCTCGGGCGACGTCAACAATCCGACCGCGGCAATCGGCAATACGACGGTGACGGTCACGGGCGGCAACGGCGCATTTGACAACACCAACGGCAGGATTCTTGCGCAGAACGTCGCGACGCTGAACCTGCCGAACCAGACACTCGATCCGTCGGCGGCGAGTTATGGATCCGTCAACGGAGGGAACGGCCTGAACCTGTCCGCGCAGGCGCTCAACAACTCGGGTACGTGGACGCTGCCGGGAACGGCGGTTTCGGTGTCGGCTGCCCAGGGCATCAGCAACGCGGGAACGATCAATCAGGGAACGGGTTCGCTCACGCTGAATGGCGCAGTCGCCAATACCGGGACGGTCAACGGCAACGACCTGACGATCAATGGCTCGCTCGCGAACCAGGCCGGCGGCACGATTACCGCGAACAACGCGTTCACGCTGAACGGCTCGGGGACGAATGCCGGTACCGTGCAGGCGGCAAATACGCTGACGATCTCGGGAGCGAGTTACGACAACTCGGGCGGCACCACGAAGGCCGGAAACAACAGCAGTCCGGCGGGCAGCGGCAACGCGACGATTCAACTGAGTGGGGATCTCGGCAATGCCGGCGGCACGTTGGCCGCAACGAACGATCTGTCGATCACCGCGAACAACGTTGTCAATTCGGGATCCTCAGGTTCGGGCGCGACTACCACGACGACGAAGACGATCGACAATACGGCGTTGACCATGGCGCTGGGCGTCGGCAACGATACGCTCGACTTCTACTACCTCTATGCCGCTGAAAACGGCTTTTGCTGTCAGCTCGATCAGACGCCGCAAACAGTCTCGCTGGCCGATGCGCTCGCGCCCACCGGATCGACCAGCTCGAAATATCTGCAAACGAGTCAGCCCGTTGCAACGACCGGCACGGTGACCTATGTCCTGGTGCCGACCGTCACGGGCACCAGCAACTCCGGCAACAGCATCGTCCAGAATCTGTGGTTCATCGAGACGCCGCAGAATGCCGGCCTGGCTCTCCAGAAAAAGACCGTGGCGCTTCCGACCGTGACGGAGACGACGACCACGACCGGGGGACAGTCCGGTGCGAATTCCGTGATCGCTGCCGGACACGACCTGAATCTGACCGCGAACAACCTCAACAACCAGGGCGGGACGGTCAGCGCCGGCAATGACGCCAATCTGAACTTGCAGTCGCTGTCGAACGGCGGATCGACATACAGCTCGACCGTCACGGACTCGATCGACCTCGCGTCGATCAACAACTTCCTGTCGCAAGCGCCGTCGACGATTTCCGTCTGGAATTATTACAACGGTGCGAATGCATTTGGCCCGTACAGCACCGGGTACTACATCGACGGCGGCAGCATCAAGCTGAATGCACCGGGAACCGTGACTCCGTTGTCGACTTCGTCGTCGGTGAGCGTCCAGGGTGCAACGGGCCAGATTGTGGCCGGGCACGACCTGAACTTGTCGGGCGGCAATTTGACCAACGCAGGCACGCTTGCGGCGGGCAATAACGTCACGATCCAGACGGCGGGATTCACGAACCAAGGCACGAACGTTGGTTCGCGAACCGTGACGGCAGGTTGCGCGTCGGGCTTCTCGAACGCGGGCTGTACGAACCTTAAGACGACGAATCCGAACTCGGAGACGTACAGCTATCAGCAGACCAACAGCAATGTGACGGCGGGCAACAATCTCGTCATCGCGTCGAACCAGATCGCCAACACGTACGGCAATCTGGTCGCGAAGAACAATGTCGTGCTCGGAGGCACCGGCACGACGTCGACGTCATCGACCCAGGCCGGGAGCGTTGCGAATACGTCCGGTGCGATCGAGGCCGGTAACGACGTCCAGATCAACGCGGCGTCGCTGACGAACACCATCGCGGCACCCGTGCAGGTCCACCAGAACTATGGCAGCGCGACACCGTTCACGGGATGTACGAGCAACTGCGAGGCTTATGTCGACGTACAGTCGGCGAATCCGGCGGTCATTACGGCCAATCACGACGTCGCTCTGACCGCGGGCACGTTCAGCAACACCGGCAGTCTCGTGACGGCGTTGAACAATGTCACGATCAACGCGTCGAATGCGGCCAGTTCGAACAATCAGTACCTGAATGCATACTGGGCGAGCAACCTGACGCATTACACGTCGTCGTATCCGGCCTGGGGTTGCGCCAACAATCCGTCTCTGTGCGCGTCGTTGTACGGCAGCGCGTACAGCAGTGGCGCGGCACAGGATCCGGCCGGGTTGCCGTCGTCGGTGGGGATGTCGGACTTCGTTCCGGCGACGATCCAGGCGGGCAATACGCTGTCGGTGAATTCTCCGACGCTGACCAATACCGGTAATGTGATCGGGCAGACCGTGAGTCTCGCGGGTGCGCAACTCGTCAATGGCCTGAACAATCCGAACGTCTATACACCTCCGCCGGCGGTGTCGGGCCAGGTCGTTTCGCTTGGGCCGCCGTCGGTGCCGTCGAGTGCAGCGACCACCGTGAACAGCGCTGGACGCGTGACGACGCTGGCGGGGCAGCCGACCTCGGTGACGGGCGCAGCGGGCTTGCCGTCGAACACGCCGATCGGTGTGCAGACCGTGGGCAAGCCGGTGGCGCCCGCTATCCCGACAGCAAGGGCTCCGTCGTCGCCGTCCGTGCAGACCATCGCCGGCGCGTCGACAAATGCGACCTATCTGATCAACAACCCGGCATCGCAGGTGATCGGCGCACTGAGCCCGCAGGCGCTGTTGAATGCGCTGCCGGCGAACCTGCAGCCGGGCAGCATGCCCTTCTATTACGACCCGTACACGGAAAATCAGCAGATCGAGCAGGCCGCGTTACAGGCGACCGGCAAGAGCAGCTTCTATAGCACGACGAGCGCAACCGACAGCACGAGCCAGGCATCGATCGAGAATCAGGACAAGGCGGCGCTTTACGGCGCGGCGCTCGAGTATGCGAAGCAGAACAACATCGCGCTCGGCACGCAATTGAGTCAGGCGCAACTTGCGCAGATTAACGCGCCGATGCTTTGGTATGTGCAGGAGACGGTGCCTGAGCCGGGATGTACTGCAACAGGAAACGGCGCGTGTCCGACCGTGCAGGCGCTGATGCCTGAAGTGCTGCTGCCGCAGAACTATGCGACGGTCAACGCGGATGGCGAGATCACGGGGACGAACGTCGCGCTGAATTACGCGAACAGCATCCTCAATACGGGTTCGATCTCGGCGCAGAACCTGACGGTCAATACGGCAAGCCTGACGAACGAACAGCGATCGACAAACATCGGCACGATCTACAACAACGTCGATGGCGGCGTTGCGGTGACGACCGGCACAGTGGTACAGCAAGGCGGCTTCATGTCGGCGATGAACTACGACATGAACGCGCAGGCGATCGATCAGATCGGTGGGGCGCTGCAGCAGCTTAATGCAGACGGCACCGTGAACGCGGGCGCGACGCAGGCGATGCTGGCGAATCTGAAAAGCCAGCTTGGCGGCCAGTTCACGCAGAGCACCGTTGGCAACAACATCAATACGAGCGTCATCTCGGACGGCGGGATGGGGCCGATCATGATCGTGCAGGCGGTGATCAGCGTCGCCGTCTCGGTCGCAGGCCTGCCAGTACTTGGCGCTGCGCTTAGTTCGTTGATGAACCAGGCCGACACTGGTCAGTTTAGCCTCGCGAACCTGGGCAAGGCGGTAGCGGTCGCCTACTTGACACAGGGCATAGATCAGGGGCTCGGGCTGAATGACTTTCAGTCGATCGGCGCGAATCTGGTGTCGTCCGATCCGGCCGTGACTCTGGCGAATCTCGGCAACACCGCGCTGCAGATCGGCGAGCAGAGCGTGGTGAACGCCGGGATCTCGACGGCGATTCAGGGCGGTAGCTTCATGACTGCGCTGAAGAACAATATCGTCACCGACATCGCTGCGGTTGGCGCGAACGCGATCGGCACTGCCGGCCAGAACTCCGACTCGCTACTGGCGAAGGGCTCAATCGGCTACGACCTTGCGCACGCTGCGCTCGGTTGTGCTGGTTCGGCAGCACTTGGCACGGGGTGCGCGGGCGGTGCGCTCGGTGGTGTCGCCAGCGCAGTCGTGTCCCCGTGGGTAATCGGACAGATCGACCCGACCGGTGCTCCGCTCGATGCAGGGCAAGCTGCCGCGGTCGCGGCAATTGCAACTGTCGCGGGTGGTGGGTTGGCTGCCCTTCTTGGTCAGAACGTAACCGGCGGTATCACGTCCGCGCAGAATGAGGCACTGAACAATGCGGTCAGAGATCCGGAAGACATTGCACACGGCAAGGATCTGATTCCGCTAGAGGCCGGTGGTGGAGGAGCGGGAATTGGCGGTCCAGCCGGAGGTGCGGTTGAAGCTGAAGTGCCTGTATCAACAGGGGGCCGGGCTGTTGTTGATCCGGCACCCGTGACTTCGTCGTCGGCAAGCGATGGTGTTGACATGGGCAACACCTCGAGCAGTTGGGACACCACTGGCAATGCGACTCAATCTCAATTTACCAGCAACTATCTATCTGGTTCCGGGGGACGCTGGGGGAATGCTGCGACGCGTCAGCTCAACTACAACGTTAGTCAAAGCCTGATGCAAGATGGATATACAATCACCGGAGGTGGAGGTATGGCATCAGAAGAATATATTCCTGGTTCTGGGCCTGGTACTACTGGTGGAACTTATGTGGACATTACGGCCGTATCGCCTAGTGGGAATACTGTTCGGGTTCAGACCGTCACAACGCAATCAAATGGATTGACACCGACTGCGTCAGAGCAAGCTGCGGCCCAGAGAATTCAGTCCGCATTTCCAGGTGACACTCTGATTTTGATTCCAAAGGGCGCAAGTCAAGCGCAAATTAATCAGGCAATTCAGAACGGACTGCACCGATGAAACGGATATTTTTCTTTGCCACTAAAAATGATATCTTGGCGATAACGGATGCGGTAGAGAAACAACTTTCGCTAAGGTACATCCTTGCGTACCACAACCTTTTTCCTGAATACGATGGACTTGCGCCACGTTGCGACGCCGCTTCGCAGATTCCAACCCTCGGGGTGGCGACTCGCAAGCAAACATCCGGTTGTGAAAGATATGTTGTAACGAATAACTTTACCCACGTTGAACCTGTCGTAAGAGTAGTTTCGGGGAAGGAATATGCAATCTATGAGCCAGGAAATTGCCCAGATTGCATAGAATTTACCGCGGGAGGATTCTGGGGTGAACATGTTCTTATCAACGGTTTGATTCAAACATGGTCAGATAGCGTGCTTTCTCAGCAGCTTATGAGAAAATTTTCGTCGGCGATAAGAAAATCATTTTCAAAGAAGATAGGTGCGTATTGGATTGGGCCGGAGGCCTTTCTGTTTCTGCGGGATGGAGGTCGCCTAACGCTAAATGTTGAAGCGGCATCATCGTTTGATATAAAACTTCCACAATAAGCGTCGATGTGCAGAAGTCAATCAAGTGGTCTGGCCTGATAGAAGTCCTTCCAAGCGTGTGTGCCAAGTAAACTTGCAAATATATTCTTTTGAGAAAAATGAAGTGGGCGATCAATCATCTGCGAATTTTGTCAGTTAATTAGCGGATTCGGTTGCGGTGGCTGGATTGTTGTTTGTTCACCTGAAGGTTTGCCTGTGTCGATTGGCGGTGGCTTGGCATATTCGCCGGGAAATGGAGCCGGAACGGTTATAAGTATTGGAACCCCGGGAGGATCCTATTCGTCGGGAGGTGTCGGATATCCGTGGACTCGATCGGATCGTAGTACCTCACCTCTGCCAGCGGGTTCAATGTGACCCAAAGAGATCAATGTTTGAGATATGTTAGAGGATAGGGTGCGTCTAATCTTTGGGGTTTTTTTATGCGCACTCTACGGGTGTAATGATTCGTCGGATACGAGGGCTGAGGGATATTTTTATCCAATTGTTCTGGAAGCCGCATCGAGTATTGATCATCTGCCAGGTGCGGTGCTGGAGGATCAATCAATCGGTAGCAAATATGGAAGTGCGTGGTCTATAAAGAATTTCTCGATCAATGCCAGCGAAGGTAAAATTGACTCCTATTATGATGGGGAGCTAATTTCGAAGGGTTGGAGACTTTGTGGTGTAAAGCATTCGTGGAATTTTTTTGAAAATAGAGAGTATTGTAAGGGGAAAATAAACTTATCGCTTGAGGTGAGGGGTGAAAAACTGACAGGAGGCGTTCTTGATTTTGATGTGAGCGTTTTTTGGTCGAAGGGGGCTGAAAATAATTGTCAATGATGGATTGAAGATGCTTTGTGATGCAGCGCTCTCCATCGATCTAACAATTGTGTGGATTCAGTCTTCTGGGAGGGATTGGCAGTTTTTGTCTGCAGGTTTGGCGGCGAAATTTGCTTTGCGAGGGGTTGGGGATAACGTGGATATGTTTGGATTAATTCTGAGGTAGATGGACTGCTTCATGAGTATCGATATCAGATTGTATTGTCGAGGAATATCTGTGTTTTGAGCGAAAACGTTGTGCGGGTTGATGCGCGTTCCAATTGTTGGGTGGAGTCGGGCTGCATATTGGCATACGATATTCGGCGGGAAATCTAAAAGATGAAAATTGACACTTCACCGATATTCTGGGCAATGGTTGTATCTGCAATGATATCTGCATGCGCTACACCACCAAGTGTGACGTATGACACGGCAGATATGGGGGCCATCAAGACAATTGCGGTCGCGATTCCGCAACCAACATCGTATTTCGCGGTGAGCCTGAGCGGGCCGATTTTCATCCCCGTTCCCGGTGCGAGCCTAGCCATTTCGGCATTCAGCGGCGCGCTTGCCGGAACGCTTGGTCGTGCGGCGACTCACGGGAACGATGAGTTTAACGACCTCGTCCAGCAGAAAATTGGGGACACCGGACTGAACCGAAAATTTGTCGACGCGCTGGAGGCAGCCCTGCGCGCGCAAGGCTACGCGGTGAAGGAAGTCGAACTCGGGCGGGACGGTGCGCCGGAGCTGACATGGGACAAGAAGAATGGTCCTCTTCTGACAGGGGGGCCGTACCTTGGTGCCGATGCGCTGCTGATTGCCCCGGTGCAGACCGGATATTTATCGAAGCAACTCGGGCACTCCTACGTGCGCTTTGCGAAGACGGAAGTCCGGATATTCAAGGCTGACACGCTGAAGAGCGTCTTTGCAGACGACCTCATTCACAAGACGGAGTCCGCTTTCCAACAGGGCGGCATCCCCTACAGCTACAACTGGTACTCGGCAATCAAGGATGACTTGCCGCACGCTATTCAAGGCGTGAATGAGGCACTGATGGATCTCGTACCGCAGTTCAAGGCCGATCTGTCGGCGAGTCGCGGGGAAGCGCCAACTGCGAGCGCCGCAGGTATCAAGAACACCAATTAACCTCTCCGGGAGGCGGGTCACAACCTGATCCGCGAGTACGCAATGCACACACCGCAGCCGAATATGACGTGTAAACGCGAGTGTTATTTATGGCCCGTTGCCGTGGCGGCTGTGTGGTGCACGTTCGTACCGAGTGTCTACGCTGCCGGCATCGTTCCAGATGGCGGCACGGCCACGACTGTATCTACTGGCGCGAGCGGGAGGCAAACCGTCAACATCGCTCCCACCATCGGTGGGGTTTCGAACAACACCTACTCGTCGTTCAACGTCTCGAAAGCCGGCGCCGACTTGAACAACGTCGGCATCAACGCCCGCACGATCGTCAACCAGGTCACGAGCACGAATCCGTCGCTGATCCAGGGCAACATCAACGTCCTCGGCCCGCGGGCGAACGTGATCCTGGCGAATCCGAACGGCGTCACGGTCGACGGCGGAAGCTTCACGAACACGGGCCACGTCGTGCTGTCGACCGGGCAGGTGAGTTTCAACGATCTCACGCTTGCTCCTGGCGTCACACAACGCAACGTCGTGCTGACGACCAACCGTGGCGGTATCACGATCGGCCCCGGTGGCCTGTCCGGCACACTCGTCAACCTCGACCTGATCGCCAAGCAACTGAGCATCAACGGCCCGGTCACCAACGACTTCACCAGTTCAACGAGCGGCATCCGAGCGATCGTCGGCGACAGCACCGCGACCTACGACACGAGCTTCTCCCCGTCGGACAACGGCCACGACTGGCTGATCGGCATGACGTCTCCCGGCACGCAAAGCAATGCCGTCGCCGTCGACATCACGGCGGCTGGCGGCCTGACGGCCGGCCGCGTCCAGCTGATCGTTACCGACCAGGGTGCAGGCGTCCACAGCCTCGGCAAGATCTATGCGAACGCCGGCGACGTCGTCGTCACGGCAAACGGCGACATCGCACTCGCGGACGGGTCCTTGAAAGCAGAGCGCGACGTCGCGCTCACAACGCCCGGCACCGTGTCGCTGCAGGGGGCACAGGTGACCGCGGCGAACAATGTGAACGTTCAGGCCGGCAATATCGCGCTGTCCGACGACACCACCGGCCCAACGACGCTGAACGCAGGCAACACCGTCAACCTGACGAGTAGCGGTGCGATCACCAACACCGGCAGCCTGATTCAGGCGGGCACCACCGCGAGCGACGGCACCACGACTGGCGGCGACGTGATCCTCAACGCCGCAGGCGACATCACGAACCGCTCGAGCGCGAACAACCTCGCGATCATGTTTGCCGCCAACGGCCAGACGAAGCTGACGGCCGGCGGCAACATCATCAACGACAACGCTCGCATCCTGTCGAACGGGGCAGTGAGCCTCGCTGCGGCCGGCGACGTGCAGAACATCATCGACCATACCGGCGGCACGAACGATGGCCAACCGACCGCTTATTCGGATCGCGGCGGCAGCTTCCTGTTCTTCACGCACACGACGAGCGGTTTCAACGTCGACTACGGCACGGTCAGCAATCCCGATCAGCTCGCCTACATCGCGGCCGTACACGGCCCGGTGACGATTTCAAGCCGCAACTTCACGAATACCGGCGGGATCGTTCAATCGAACGACGGTGACGTGAACATCACCGCGCAGAACGCTTTCACCAACGCCGCGGTTTTCACCGGACAGGCGAGCTATGCACGCAGCTGCTGGATCTTCTGCCACGCCGACGCGTCGAGCAACGTCACGCCGTACGGCGGCACGATCCAGGCGGGCGGCAACATCGGCATCAAGGCGGGCACGGTCGCGCGCAACGTCGGCGGCAACGTCTTCGCGACCGGCGATATCAAGGTCGACGCACCCGTCACCTACGCACAGGGTGTGACCGGTTACTCGGCAATCAACCAGCACCGGGGTTTCAAGGCGTTCTTCGGCAGCACGTGGGCAGAAATCATTGCGATGGACGTCGGTGGCGGTTTTACCTCGAACGGCAGCGTGACGCTGACGGGTGAAGGCGTGATCGACGGCGGCTCGTTCAGCGGTGGAAAGGGTGTCACGGCGGCCGGCGGCATCACGACCGTGCGCGCGCCGTCGCGCACGCCCGTCCAGATCGACCAGCATCTTGGCCTGACGACGTGGTGGTGGCGCTAACGCATGAACTATCGAACAAAAAATCGACTCGGGCTG
>NZ_JBQVSQ010000024.1:0-18357 GCF_052952715.1 Burkholderia sp. YIM B11467 | reverse complement strand
ATGCCGGGCGACAACGTGTCGATCACGGTGAAGCTGATTGCCCCGATCGCGATGGAAGAAGGTCTGCGCTTCGCAATCCGCGAAGGCGGCCGTACGGTCGGCGCCGGCGTCGTTGCCAAGGTCATCGAGTAAGCCAGTTATTCGTTGATCGACAGTTTTGGGGCTGGCAACAGCCGGCCCCAACATGGTTTAGGGGTATAGCTCAACTGGCAGAGCGTCGGTCTCCAAAACCGAAGGTTGGGGGTTCGATTCCCTCTGCCCCTGCCAAAAAATAGCCACGTGTCCTACGTGGCATTTGTTTTAAGGTGTTATGGCGAATCCATCCGTCGAAACTGTAAATACCTCCGGCGATAAGCTGATGCTGGCCCTGGGCGTATTGTTGGTCTTGGCCGGATTCGTGGGCTTCTTCTGGCTGGCCAATCAGCAGTGGTATGTCCGCGGTGCCGCGTTGGCGGTAGGTATCATCGCCGGCGTGGCCGTCGGGCTCATGTCCGCACCTGGCAAAAGCCTCATCGCCTTTGCCAAGGATTCGTACAAGGAAGTCCGGAAGGTTGTGTGGCCTACCCGCAAGGAAGCGACGCAAACCACACTCGTCGTGTTCGGTTTCGTGCTCGTAATGGCGATTTTCCTCTGGTTGAGTGACAAATCGATCGAATGGGTGATTTTCTCGGCGATTCTGGGTTGGAAATGATATGAGCGATACTCCGGCATCCCCGAGCGGAAAACGTTGGTACGTCGTGCACGCCTACTCCGGTATGGAGAAGAGCGTGCAACGTGCGCTTCAGGAGCGCATCGAACGTGCTGGCATGCAGGACAAATTCGGTCAGATCCTGGTTCCGACCGAAGAAGTGGTCGAAGTCAAAGGCGGCCACAAGGCTGTGACCGAGCGTCGTTTCTTCCCCGGCTACGTGCTGGTGGAAATGGAAATGACGGACGAAACGTGGCACCTCGTGAAGAACACCGCGAAGGTCACCGGTTTCGTCGGTGGTGCGCGTAACCGCCCGACCCCGATTTCCCCGAAGGAAGTCGAGAAGATCATGTCGCAGATGCAGGAAGGCGTCGAAAAGCCGCGCCCGAAGACCCTGTTCGAAGTTGGCGAGATGGTGCGTGTCAAGGAAGGTCCTTTCACGGACTTCAACGGCACCGTCGAGGAAGTCAACTACGAAAAATCGCGCGTGCGTGTGTCGGTCACCATCTTTGGCCGCTCAACACCGGTCGAACTCGAGTTCGGTCAGGTCGAAAAAGTTTGATCCCGATTCGGTGGGCAGCCTTGGCTGCCCACCTTCGCGCTTACGGTCCGCGTTATGGCCGTTGAGGAGCGTCAGTAGCCAGCGGCGAAAGCGCGTTATCACTCACCGAACGTCGTCTGGCGTTCCAACGAGGTTTACAAATGGCAAAGAAAATTGTCGGCTTTATCAAGCTGCAGATTCCTGCAGGTAAAGCCAACCCGTCGCCGCCGGTCGGTCCGGCACTGGGCCAGCGCGGCCTGAACATCATGGAGTTCTGCAAGGCGTTCAACGCGCAGACTCAAGGCATGGAGCCGGGTCTGCCGGTGCCGGTGGTCATCACGGCATTCGCTGACAAGAGCTTCACGTTCGTGATGAAGACGCCGCCGGCGACCGTCCTGATCAAGAAGGCGGCGAAGGTGGACAAGGGCTCGAGCAAGCCGCACACCGACAAGGTCGGTTCGATCACGCGTGCTCAAGCTGAAGAAATCGCGAAGACCAAGATGCCGGACCTTACGGCAGCTGATCTGGACGCAGCCGTTCGCACCATCGCTGGTAGCGCACGCTCGATGGGCATCACTGTGGAGGGCGTGTAAATGGCTAAGATCTCCAAGCGCCGTCAGGCATTTGCCGCCAAGGTTGATCGTCAGAAGCTGTACGCGATCGAAGACGCACTGAGCCTCGTGAAGGAATGCGCGAGCGCGAAGTTCGACGAGTCGATCGACGTCGCAGTCCAGCTCGGCATCGATGCGAAGAAGTCGGACCAGGTTGTTCGTGGTTCGGTCGTTCTGCCGGCCGGTACGGGCAAGTCGGTTCGCGTTGCGGTGTTCGCGCAAGGCGAGAAGGCCGAGCAAGCGCGTGCAGCAGGCGCGGAAATCGTCGGTATGGAAGACCTGGCAGAGCAGATCAAGGCTGGCCAGATGGACTTCGATATCGTGATCGCTTCGCCGGACACGATGCGTATCGTCGGTACGCTGGGTCAGATCCTCGGCCCGCGCGGCCTGATGCCGAACCCGAAGGTCGGTACGGTCACGCCGGACGTCGCAACCGCCGTCAAGAACGCGAAGGCTGGTCAGGTGCAATTCCGTGTCGACAAGGCCGGTATCATCCACGCAACCATCGGCCGTGCATCGTTCGAGCCGACCGCGCTGCGTTCGAACCTGTCGGCGCTGATCGAAGCGCTGCAGAAGGCGAAGCCGGCAACGAGCAAGGGCGTGTACCTGCGCAAGATCGCACTGTCGAGCACGATGGGCGTCGGCGTGCGTGTCGACCAGGCTACGCTGGNGCAGAAGGCGAAGCCGGCAACGAGCAAGGGCGTGTACCTGCGCAAGATCGCACTGTCGAGCACGATGGGCGTCGGCGTGCGTGTCGACCAGGCTACGCTGGCAGCACAGTAAGCAAGTATTCGGGCCGCTTCGCTCGCGAAGCGGCCTTCATGGGCTTTGGGCGGTTGTTCGTGCGGTAAGGCGGGCAACCGGTTATCAAAGACCGTTGGTGGGGCGCAGCAGGCAGGCGATCCCTTAATTCAAGCCAACGCAGATGGCGAACCCGAAAAAGTTTTGCAGTGGTGAAGCCGCAGGCCGTGAAGCGATTCGCGGTGTGAGGTGGAAATACTCCTAACGAGGTCGGACGCCGTTGTTGAACGAGGTACGTGAGGTTTCGGCCATGCCGGCCGCGCCGAACGTATCGTTTCTGGAGGCTAACCGTGCCGCTTAATAGAGAAGACAAGCAAGCCGTCGTCGCTGAGGTTTCCGCGCAAGTCGCGAAGGCCCAGACCGTTGTGCTGGCTGAGTATCGTGGAATTGCGGTTGGCGATCTGACCAAGCTGCGCGCGCAAGCGCGTGAGCAACAGGTTTACCTGCGCGTGTTGAAGAACACGCTGGCGCGTCGCGCTGTTGAAGGTACGCCGTTTGCTCCGCTGGCAGAGCAGATGACTGGCCCGTTGATCTACGGCATCTCGGAAGATGCAATTGCTGCTGCTAAGGTCGTCAACGACTTCAGCAAGAGCAATGACAAGTTGGTCATCAAGGCTGGTTCGTTCGATGGCAAGGTGATGGACAAGGCTGGCGTGCAAGCGCTGGCAAGCATCCCGAGCCGCGAAGAACTGCTCTCGAAGCTGCTGTTCGTTATGCAAGCGCCTGTTTCGGGCTTCGCGCGTGCACTCGCCGCGCTGGCCGAGAAGAAGCAAGCAGAAGCTGCGTAATCGAGCGTGCATCAGCGTCATTGATCGCTGGCTGTATCCGAATTCAATTTAGGAGTATTTCAAATGGCAATCGCAAAAGAAGACATCCTGGCAGCAGTCGAAGGGATGACCGTTCTGGAACTGAACGAACTGGTCAAGGCATTCGAAGAGAAGTTTGGCGTGTCGGCAGCTGCAGTGGCAGTCGCTGGCCCGGCAGGCGGCGGCGCTGCTGCTGCTGCTGAAGAAAAGACCGAATTCACGGTCGTTCTGGCTGAAACCGGTAGCAACAAGGTCAGCGTCATCAAGGCCGTTCGCGAACTGACGGGCCTGGGCCTGAAGGAAGCGAAGGACCTGGTTGACGGTGCACCGAAGCCCGTCAAGGAAGGCGTCGACAAGGCTGCTGCTGACGAAGCCAAGAAGAAGCTGGAAGAAGCAGGCGCGAAGGTCGAAATCAAGTAAGTTTCGACGCGCTGTGCGAAGGCTGGCGGTATTTTCACCGCCGGCCTTTTTGTGCTTTGTGGGGACGTTATTCTGGCACTCATTCGGGAGCCCGAATAATTGGCCCCAGAAGCCAAAGATAACCGTCTAATCGTTGTCATTGGTCACGATTGGCGTTTCTCTTTGTCTTCTGAAGCGACTGCAGAAGGCAAGTTTGGTCGGGTAGCGGGCAACACAGGCATCCGCTGCCGTCAGCCAGCGGTTGGTAGCGGCCAACCACCAAGCTTCTCGGCTCGTTCAAGCCGTCGGACGGCCATCGGGTCTCAGTCGGTGAACACTCGGGTTTGAAACGTCCAGGTATTCCGCCTCGATAGCACCCGCCGTGATTCGGAGATCGTATGCAATATTCCTTCACCGAGAAGAAGCGCATTCGCAAGAGTTTCGCGAAGCGCCCCATCGTTCACCAAGTTCCGTTCTTGCTGGCTACCCAGCTTGAATCATTCAGCACGTTTCTGCAAGCCGATGTGCTGGCGACGCAACGCAAGCCTGAAGGTTTGCAGGCCGCCTTCACATCGGTATTTCCCATTGTTTCGCACAACGGTTTCGCGCGCCTCGAGTTCGTGAGCTATGCGCTGTCCTCGCCGGCATTCAACATCAAGGAATGCCAGCAGCGTGGCCTGACGTACTGCTCCGCGCTGCGCGCGAAGGTCCGCCTTGTCATCCTCGACAAGGAATCGCCGAACAAGCCGGTCGTCAAGGAAGTGAAGGAGCAGGAAGTGTACATGGGCGAAATTCCGCTCATGACGCCGACGGGCTCGTTCGTCATCAACGGCACCGAGCGTGTCATCGTCTCGCAGCTGCACCGTTCGCCGGGCGTGTTCTTCGAACACGACAAGGGCAAGACGCACAGCTCGGGCAAGCTGCTGTTCTCGGCACGGATCATTCCGTACCGCGGCTCGTGGCTCGACTTCGAATTCGATCCGAAGGACATCCTGTACTTCCGCGTCGACCGTCGCCGCAAGATGCCGGTCACGATCCTGCTGAAGGCCATCGGCCTCACGCCGGAACAGATCCTCGCGAACTTCTTCGTTTTCGACAACTTCACGCTGATGGACGAAGGCGCGCAACTCGAGTTCGTGCCCGAGCGCCTGCGCGGTGAAGTCGCGCGTTTCGACATCACGGATCGCGACGGCAAGGTCATCGTCCAGAAGGACAAGCGGATCAACGCGAAGCACATTCGCGACCTCGAAGCCGCGAAGACCAAGTTCATCTCGGTGCCGGAAGACTATCTGCTCGGCCGCGTGCTGGCGAAGAACGTCGTCGACGGCGATACCGGCGAAGTGATCGCGAGCGCGAACGACGAAGTCACGGAAAGCGTGCTCGAGAAGCTGCGCGAAGCGGGCATCAAGGACATCCAGACGCTCTACACGAACGATCTGGACCAGGGCCCGTACATCTCGTCGACGCTGCGTGTCGACGAAACGACCGACCGCACCGCCGCGCGCATCGCGATCTACCGCATGATGCGTCCGGGCGAGCCGCCGACCGAAGAAGCGGTCGAGGCACTGTTCAACCGTCTGTTCTACAGCGAAGAAGCGTACGACCTGTCGAAGGTCGGCCGCATGAAGTTCAACCGCCGCGTCAGCCGTGACGAGATCACCGGCCCGATGACGCTGCAGGACGACGACATCCTCGCGACGATCAAGATCCTCGTCGAGCTGCGTAACGGCAAGGGCGAAGTGGACGATATCGACCACCTCGGCAACCGTCGTGTGCGTTGCGTCGGCGAACTGGCGGAAAACCAGTTCCGCGCGGGTCTCGTGCGTGTCGAGCGCGCGGTCAAGGAACGCCTCGGCCAGGCCGAAAGCGAAAACCTGATGCCGCACGACCTGATCAACTCGAAGCCGATTTCGTCGGCGATTCGCGAGTTCTTCGGTTCGTCGCAGCTTTCGCAGTTCATGGACCAGACCAACCCGCTGTCGGAAATCACGCACAAGCGTCGTGTTTCCGCACTGGGCCCGGGCGGTCTGACGCGCGAGCGCGCAGGCTTTGAAGTCCGCGACGTGCACCCGACCCACTATGGCCGCGTGTGCCCGATCGAAACGCCGGAAGGTCCGAACATCGGCCTGATCAACTCGCTCGCACTGTATGCGCACCTGAACGAGTACGGCTTCCTCGAGACGCCGTACCGCAAGGTCGTGGACAGCAAGGTGACCGACCAGATCGACTACCTGTCGGCGATCGAGGAAGGCCGCTACATGATCGCGCAGGCGAACGCCGCGATCGACGAGAACGGCCAGCTGATCGACGAACTCGTGTCGTCGCGTGAAGCCGGTGAAACGATGATGGTCACGCCGGACCGTATCCAGTACATGGACGTGGCGCCGTCGCAGATCGTGTCGGTTGCAGCCTCGCTGATTCCGTTCCTCGAGCACGACGATGCGAACCGTGCACTGATGGGCTCGAACATGCAGCGTCAGGCCGTGCCGTGTCTGCGTCCGGAAAAGCCGGTCGTCGGTACGGGCATCGAGCGCACCTGTGCGGTCGACTCGGGTACGACGGTGCAGGCGTTCCGCGGCGGCGTCGTCGACTATGTCGACGCAGGCCGTATCGTGATTCGCGTGAACGACGACGAAGCGGTCGCAGGTGAAGTCGGTGTCGACATCTACAACCTGATCAAGTACACGCGTTCGAACCAGAACACGAACATCAACCAGCGTCCGATCGTGAAGATGGGCGACAAGGTCTCGCGCGGCGACGTGCTGGCCGACGGCGCCTCGACGGACCTGGGTGAGCTCGCGCTCGGCCAGAACATGCTGATCGCGTTCATGCCGTGGAACGGCTACAACTTCGAGGATTCGATCCTGATCTCGGAGAAGGTCGTGGCCGACGATCGCTACACGTCGATCCACATCGAAGAGCTGAACGTCGTTGCACGCGATACGAAGCTCGGGCCGGAAGAAATCACGCGCGACATCTCGAACCTGGCGGAAGTCCAGCTCGGCCGTCTCGACGAATCGGGCATCGTGTACATCGGTGCGGAAGTCGAAGCGGGCGACGTGATGGTCGGCAAGGTCACGCCGAAGGGCGAGACCCAGCTGACGCCGGAAGAGAAGCTGCTGCGCGCGATCTTCGGCGAGAAGGCATCGGACGTGAAGGACACGTCGCTGCGCGTGCCGTCGGGCATGAGCGGTACCGTGATCGACGTCCAGGTGTTCACGCGTGAAGGCATCCAGCGCGACAAGCGTGCGCAACAGATCATCGACGATGAACTCAAGCGCTACCGTCTCGACCTGAATGACCAGCTGCGCATCGTGGAAGGCGACGCGTTCCAGCGTCTCGCGCGCATGCTCGTGGGCAAGGTCGCGAACGGCGGTCCGAAGAAGCTCGCGAAGGGCACGAAGATCGACCAGGCTTACCTGGAAGACCTCGACCACTACCACTGGTTCGACATCCGCCTGGCGGACGACGAGGCAGCGGCGCAGCTCGAAGCGATCAAGAACTCGATCGAGGAAAAGCGTCACCAGTTCGACCTCGCGTTCGAAGAGAAGCGCAAGAAGCTCACGCAAGGCGACGAGCTGCCGCCGGGCGTGCTGAAGATGGTCAAGGTGTACCTCGCGGTGAAGCGCCGTCTGCAGCCTGGCGACAAGATGGCAGGCCGCCACGGTAACAAGGGTGTCGTGTCGAAGATCGTCCCGATCGAAGACATGCCGTACATGGCCGATGGCCGTCCGGCAGACGTCGTGCTGAACCCGCTCGGCGTGCCGTCGCGGATGAACGTGGGTCAGGTTCTGGAAGTGCACCTCGGCTGGGCCGCGAAGGGTCTCGGCTGGCGTATCGGCGAAATGCTGCAGCGTCAGGCGAAGATCGAGGAAATGCGCGTGTTCCTGACGAAGATCTACAACGAGTCGGGCCGCCAGGAAGATCTGGAAAGCTTCACCGACGACGAGATCCTCGAACTCGCGCGGAACCTGCGCGAAGGCGTGCCGTTCGCAACGCCGGTGTTCGACGGTGCGACCGAGGAAGAAATGGGCAAGATGCTCAATCTGGCCTTCCCGGACGACATCGCGGAACAGCTCGGCATGAACCCGTCGAAGAACCAGGTCCGTCTGTACGACGGCCGCACGGGTGAAATGTTCGAACGTCGCGTGACGCTTGGCTACATGCACTACCTGAAGCTGCACCACTTGGTCGACGACAAGATGCACGCGCGTTCGACGGGCCCGTACTCGCTCGTCACGCAGCAGCCGCTGGGCGGCAAGGCACAGTTCGGTGGCCAGCGTTTCGGTGAAATGGAAGTGTGGGCACTCGAAGCGTACGGCGCGTCCTACGTGCTGCAGGAAATGCTGACGGTGAAGTCGGACGACGTGAACGGCCGGACCAAGGTCTATGAGAACCTGGTCAAGGGTGATCACGTCATCGATGCAGGCATGCCGGAATCCTTCAACGTTCTCGTGAAGGAAATCCGCTCGCTCGGTATCGACATCGATCTCGACCGCAATTAATCGGACTACGGAGAGAAAGCAATGAAAGCTCTGCTCGATCTATTCAAGCAAGTCCAACAGGAAGAAGTTTTCGACGCGATCAAGATCGGTCTGGCTTCGCCTGACAAGATCCGTTCGTGGTCGTTCGGCGAAGTGAAGAAGCCGGAGACCATCAACTACCGTACGTTCAAGCCGGAACGCGATGGTCTCTTCTGCGCGAAGATCTTCGGGCCGATCAAGGACTACGAGTGCCTGTGCGGCAAGTACAAGCGTCTGAAGCACCGCGGCGTGATCTGCGAGAAGTGCGGCGTCGAAGTGACGCTGGCGAAGGTGCGTCGCGAACGCATGGGCCACATCGAACTGGCCTCGCCGGTCGCGCACATCTGGTTCCTGAAGTCGCTGCCGTCGCGTCTGGGCATGGTGCTCGACATGACGCTGCGCGACATCGAACGCGTGCTGTACTTCGAAGCATACGTGGTGATCGAACCGGGCATGACGCCGCTGAAGGCGCGGCAGATCATGACCGAAGAGGATTACTACAACAAGGTCGAGGAATACGGCGACGAATTCCGTGCCGAGATGGGCGCGGAAGGCGTGCGTGAACTGCTGCGCGCGATCAACATCGACGAGCAGGTCGAGACGCTGCGCACCGAGCTGAAGAACACCGGCTCGGAAGCGAAGATCAAGAAGTACGCGAAGCGCCTGAAGGTCCTCGAGGCATTCCAGCGCTCGGGCATCAAGCCCGAGTGGATGATCCTCGAAGTGCTGCCGGTGCTGCCGCCGGAACTGCGTCCGCTCGTGCCGCTGGACGGCGGCCGTTTCGCGACGTCGGACCTGAACGACCTGTATCGCCGCGTGATCAACCGTAACAACCGGTTGAAGCGTCTGCTCGAGCTGAAGGCACCTGAAATCATCGTCCGCAACGAAAAGCGGATGCTGCAGGAAGCCGTCGACTCGCTGCTCGACAACGGTCGTCGCGGCAAGGCGATGACGGGCGCGAACAAGCGTCCGCTGAAGTCGCTCGCCGACATGATCAAGGGCAAGGGCGGTCGTTTCCGTCAGAACCTGCTGGGCAAGCGCGTCGACTACTCGGGCCGTTCGGTCATCGTGGTCGGCCCGACGCTGAAGCTGCACCAGTGCGGTCTGCCGAAGCTGATGGCGCTCGAGCTGTTCAAGCCGTTCATCTTCAACAAGCTGGAAGTGATGGGCGTCGCGACGACCATCAAGGCTGCGAAGAAGGAAGTCGAGAACCAGACGCCGGTGGTGTGGGACATCCTCGAAGAGGTGATCCGCGAGCACCCGGTGATGCTGAACCGTGCGCCGACGCTGCACCGTCTCGGTATCCAGGCGTTCGAGCCCGTGCTGATCGAAGGCAAGGCAATTCAGCTGCACCCGCTCGTCTGCGCGGCGTTCAACGCCGACTTCGACGGTGACCAGATGGCCGTTCACGTGCCGCTGTCGCTCGAAGCGCAGATGGAAGCGCGCACGCTGATGCTTGCGTCGAACAACGTGCTGTTCCCGGCCAACGGCGATCCGTCGATCGTGCCGTCGCAGGATATCGTGCTGGGTCTGTACTACGCGACCCGCGAAGCGATCAACGGCAAGGGCGAAGGCCTGTCGTTCACGGGCGTGTCGGAAGCGATCCGCGCGTACGAGAACAAGGAAGTCGAGCTCGCATCGCGCGTCAACGTGCGGATCACCGAAATGGTCCGCAACGAAGACAAGTCGGAAGGCGCGCCGGAATTCGTGCCGAAGATCTCGCTGTACGCGACGACCGTCGGCCGCGCGATCCTGTCGGAGATCCTGCCGCACGGCCTGCCGTTCTCGGTGCTGAACAAGCCGCTGAAGAAGAAGGAAATCTCGCGCCTGATCAACACGGCGTTCCGCAAGTGCGGTCTGCGCGCGACGGTGGTGTTCGCCGACCAGCTGATGCAGTCGGGTTTCCGTCTCGCGACGCGCGCCGGCATTTCGATCTGCGTGGACGACATGCTCGTGCCGCCGCAGAAGGAAACGATCGTCGGTGACGCCGCGAAGAAGGTGAAGGAATACGACCGCCAGTACATGTCGGGTCTCGTCACGTCGCAAGAACGCTACAACAACGTGGTCGACATCTGGTCGGCGACGTCGGAAGCGGTCGGCAAGGCGATGATGGAGCAGTTGTCGACGGAGCCGGTGACGGACCGCGACGGCAACGAGACGCGCCAGGAGTCGTTCAACTCGATCTACATGATGGCCGACTCGGGCGCCCGGGGTTCGGCGGTGCAGATTCGTCAGCTGGCCGGTATGCGTGGCCTGATGGCGAAGCCGGACGGCTCGATTATCGAGACGCCGATTACCGCGAACTTCCGTGAAGGCCTGAACGTGTTGCAGTACTTCATCTCGACCCACGGTGCACGTAAGGGTCTGGCTGATACGGCACTGAAGACCGCGAACTCGGGTTACCTGACGCGTCGTCTGGTCGACGTCACGCAGGATCTGGTGGTGGTCGAGGACGATTGCGGTACGTCCAACGGCGTCGCCATGAAGGCGTTGGTCGAAGGCGGTGAAGTCGTCGAAGCGCTGCGTGACCGTATCCTCGGTCGCGTGACGGTGGCTGACGTCGTCAATCCGGAAACGCAGGAAACGCTGTACGAAACGGGCACGTTGCTCGACGAAGACGCGGTCGAAGAAATCGAACGCCTCGGCATCGACGAAGTGCGCGTGCGTACGCCGCTGACTTGCGAAACGCGTTACGGTCTGTGTGCAGCCTGCTATGGTCGCGACCTGGGCCGTGGCTCGTCGGTCAACGTCGGCGAAGCAGTCGGCGTGATCGCGGCACAGTCGATCGGCGAACCGGGCACGCAGCTGACGATGCGTACGTTCCACATCGGTGGTGCGGCATCGCGTGCGGCAGTGGCTTCGTCGGTTGAAGCGAAGAGCAACGGTATCGTGCGCTTCACGGCCACGATGCGCTACGTCACGAACGCGAAGGGCGAGCAGATCGTCATTTCCCGTTCGGGCGAAGCGATGATCACCGACGACTTCGGTCGCGAGCGCGAGCGTCACAAAGTGCCGTACGGCGCGACGCTGCTGCAGCTCGACGGCGCAACCATCAAGGCCGGCACGCAGCTCGCCACGTGGGATCCGCTGACGCGTCCGATCATCACCGAGTACGGTGGTACGGTGAAGTTCGAGAACGTCGAGGAAGGCGTGACGGTCGCGAAGCAGATCGACGACGTGACCGGCCTGTCGACGCTGGTCGTGATCGACGTGAAGCGTCGCGGTTCGCAGGCTTCGAAGAGCGTGCGTCCGCAGGTGAAGCTGCTCGACGCGAACGGCGACGAAGTCAAGATTCCGGGCACGGAGCACGCAGTGCAGATCGGCTTCCAGGTCGGCGCACTGATCACCGTGAAGGATGGCCAGCAGGTGCAGGTCGGTGAAGTGCTCGCACGTATCCCGACCGAAGCGCAGAAGACGCGTGACATTACCGGCGGTCTGCCGCGGGTGGCGGAACTGTTCGAAGCGCGTTCGCCGAAGGATGCCGGCATTCTGGCGGAAGTCACCGGCACGACGTCGTTCGGTAAGGACACGAAGGGCAAGCAGCGTCTCGTCATCACGGATCTCGAAGGCAATCAGCACGAGTTCCTGATCGCGAAGGAAAAGCAGGTGCTGGTCCACGATGCTCAGGTCGTCAACAAGGGCGAAATGATCGTGGACGGTCCGGCCGATCCGCACGACATCCTGCGTCTGCAGGGTATCGAGGCGCTGTCGCGCTACATCGTCGACGAAGTGCAGGACGTGTATCGTCTGCAGGGCGTGAAGATCAACGACAAGCACATCGAGGTGATCGTTCGCCAGATGCTGCGTCGTGTGCAGATCACCGACAACGGCGATACGCGCTTCATCCCGGGCGAACAGGTCGAGCGTTCCGACATGCTGGACGAGAACGATCGCATGATCGCCGAGGACAAGCGCCCGGCTTCGTACGACAACGTGCTGCTCGGTATCACGAAGGCATCGCTGTCGACCGACTCGTTCATCTCCGCGGCATCGTTCCAGGAAACGACCCGCGTGCTGACCGAAGCGGCGATCATGGGCAAACGCGACGATCTGCGCGGCCTGAAGGAAAACGTGATCGTCGGCCGTCTGATTCCGGCCGGTACGGGTCTCGCGTTCCACAAGGCACGCAAGGCGAAGGAATCGTCGGATCGCGAGCGTTTCGACCAGATCGCAGCGGAAGAAGCGTTCGACTTCGGCACGCCGAGCGCGCCGGCAGCCGAAGAGCCGCAACAGCACCCGGCAGCCGAGTAAGCGCGGGCGGCGCGAGCCGCCTCGCCTCGCTGTCATCGAAACCGCCCGGTTCTGCCGGGCGGTTTTTTTTATCCGTCGTTCGCGCGCATGACGCGCCTGCGCAACGCCGGCTGCGGCCGCTGCAGGCCCGTCATGCACGCGAACGAACCCTGTCCGATTGGCCAACATTGCACGATTCGCCACGCGTCGCGCGAGCGGGTTGTTAAACTTGCGGTCATCGTTCCGCCGTCCTCGTTCTCATTCATGTCCCGCGCCCTCGAAATTCTCGACGAAGTTTTTGGTTATTCCGCATTTCGCGGCCAGCAGGGCGAGATCGTCGAACACGTCGCCAGCGGCGGCGATTGTCTCGTGCTGATGCCTACTGGCGGCGGCAAGTCGCTGTGCTACCAGATTCCGGCGCTGCTGCGCCGCGAGACCGGGCAGGGCGCCGGCATCGTCGTGTCGCCGCTGATCGCGCTGATGCAGGATCAGGTCGCCGCGCTGCGTGAAGTCGGCGTGCGCGCGGCGTACCTGAATTCGACGCTGTCGGGCGCCGAAGCCGCGGCGACCGAGCGCGCGCTGCGCGAAGGCGAGATCGACCTGCTGTACGTCGCGCCCGAACGGCTGATGACGGGCCGGTTCCTCGAGTTGCTCGAGCGCGCGAAGATCGGCCTGTTCGCGATCGACGAAGCGCACTGCGTGTCGCAATGGGGGCACGATTTCCGCCCGGAATACATCCAGCTGTCGGTGCTGCACGAGCGGTTCCCGTCGGTGCCGCGCATCGCGCTGACCGCCACGGCCGACGAGATCACGCGCGACGAGATCATCCATCGTCTCGCGCTCGACGACGCGCGCGTGTTCATATCGAGCTTCGATCGCCCGAACATCCGCTACCGGATCGTCGAAAAGGACAACGCGCGTTCGCAATTGCTCGACTTCATCCGCGCCGAACATACGAACGCCGACGGCACGACGGATGCGGGTGTCGTCTATTGCCTGTCGCGCCGCAAGGTCGAGGAAACGGCCGAGTGGCTGAAGGCGCAGGGCGTGCGCGCGCTGCCGTATCACGCGGGAATGGAGTTCGAGGTGCGGCAGAAGCACCAGGAAATGTTCCAGCGCGAGGAAGGCGTCGTGATGTGCGCGACGATCGCGTTCGGCATGGGCATCGACAAACCCGACGTGCGCTTCGTCGCTCACCTGGACCTGCCGAAGAGCGTCGAAGGCTACTACCAGGAAACGGGCCGCGCGGGCCGCGACGGGATGCCGGCGAATGCGTGGATGGCGTATGGCCTCGGCGACGTCGTCCAGCAGCGCAAGATGATCGAAGAGTCCGATGCGGACGACGCGCACAAGCGCGTTCAGACGTCGAAGCTCGACGCGCTGCTCGGGCTGTGCGAGACGATCTCGTGCCGCCGCGTGCGGCTGCTGAACTACTTCGGCGAAGAGAGCCAGCCGTGCGGCAACTGCGACACGTGTATCGAGCCGCCCGATTCGTGGGACGCAACGCGCGAGGCGCAGATGGCGCTGTCGTGCGTGTTCCGCGCGCAGCGCGCGAGCGGCTTCAATTTCGGCTCCAGCCATCTGATCGAGATCCTGCGCGGCGGGCGTACCGAAAAGGTGTTGCAGCGCGGCCACGATCAGCTCACGACGTTCGGGATCGGCGCGTCGCTGTCGGAACCCGAGTGGCGCGCGATTTTCCGGCAGCTGGTCGCGTACGGCTACCTGGCCGTCGATCACGGCGGCTTCGGCGCGCTGGTGCTGACCGAGGCCGCGAAGCCCGTGCTGAAGAACGAGGAAAAGGTCACGCTGCGTCGTTATGTGAAGCCGCAACGCACCCGTCAGTCGTCGAGCCGCAGCGGCACGCGCGTCGATCCGACGGCCGGCATGGGTACGCGGGAGCGCGCACGGTGGGACGCGCTGCGCGCGTGGCGTGCGGAAACCGCGAAGACGGACGGCGTGCCGGCCTACGTGATCTTCCACGACGCGACGCTCGCGGAAATCGCGCGCAACGCGCCGGAGTCGATCGACGACCTGCGCCATATCCCCGGCATGGGCGTGCGCAAGCTCGAGCGCTTCGGCGACGAGATCATCGACGTCGTCGAATCGGCCTGACACAGGTGTTCCGACCCTTCCGGTAAACCACGCGGCTGCCCGGTAAATCACGCAAGCCGTTGACTTGGTTGGCATTTCCGGAATATTATGCTGGGTTCCGGTATTCGGTGGGTCAGGTCGCGTTCCAAGGTTCGCGTCCGTTTCGCCGGCCCGGAAGTCAACTGTGCGTCGATTCTCGCTTTGCCCGAAATCGATGTGCGGATTTTGTTCAATTTCAGGAATAAACAATGCCAACCATCAACCAACTGGTTCGCAAAGGCCGTCAGTCGGAAACGACGAAGAGCAAGAGCCCGGCCTTGCAGGACTGCCCCCAGCGTCGCGGCGTGTGCACCCGTGTGTACACGACGACGCCGAAGAAGCCGAACTCGGCACTCCGTAAGGTCGCCAAGGTTCGTCTGACGAACGGCTTCGAAGTGATTTCGTACATCGGCGGTGAAGGCCACAACCTGCAGGAACACTCGGTTGTGCTGATCCGCGGCGGCCGTGTGAAGGACTTGCCGGGTGTGCGTTACCACATGGTTCGCGGCTCGCTGGATACCCAGGGCGTCAAGGATCGTAAGCAAGCGCGCTCGAAGTACGGCGCGAAGCGTGCAAAGGCTGCCAAGTAAGCAGTTTTTGATCAAGGATCGCCGTAGGGCGGTCGAGGCGGGAGTGCCGGATTGCCGGTGCTGTCGAGTAAGTGGTCACCCGGCCAAGCTGGTTAGTCGTGAAGATGTGATCGGGTTTGTTGGTGGCCGCGGGGCTGGATCCAGCTCCAACTGAACAAGTAAAGGAAGAATCATGCCGCGTCGTCGCGAAGTCCCCAAGCGGGAAGTGTTGCCGGATCCGAAGTTCGGCAACGTTGATGTAGCCAAGTTCATGAACATGCTGATGCTGTCCGGCAAGAAGTCGGTCGCAGAGCGCATCGTTTATGGCGCATTCGAACAGATCCAGACCAAGGGTGGCAAGGACCCGCTGGAAGTGTTCACGGTTGCGCTCAACAACGTGAAGCCGGTGGTCGAAGTGAAGAGCCGTCGCGTTGGTGGTGCCAACTATCAAGTTCCGGTCGAAGTGCGCCCGTCGCGTCGTATGGCATTGGCGATGCGCTGGCTGCGTGAGGCTGCGAAGAAGCGCAGCGAGAAGTCGATGGCTCTGCGTCTGGCAGGCGAACTCTCCGAAGCGGCCGAAGGCCGTGGCGGCGCGATGAAGAAGCGCGACGAAGTTCACCGCATGGCAGAAGCCAACCGCGCGTTCTCGCATTTCCGTTTCTAAGCGCCTGGCTGGGCTTTTTCGGAAATAAATTCCGGGCGGGTGCGCTTTTCAGGCGCCTCGCCCGTTTGTGTTGAAGCGCGATGCAGCAGGGCTGCATCGCGCCATCCCAGTAGAGGATCAAAGTGGCTCGCAAGACTCCTATCGAGCGCTACCGCAATATCGGTATTAGCGCTCACATCGACGCCGGCAAAACGACGACGACCGAGCGCATTCTGTTTTACACCGGTGTGAACCACAAGATCGGTGAAGTCCACGACGGCGCAGCCACGATGGACTGGATGGAGCAGGAACAGGAGCGTGGCATCACGATCACGTCCGCTGCTACCACGGCCTTCTGGAAGGGCATGGGCGGCAACTATCCGGAACACCGCATCAACATCATCGACACCCCGGGCCACGTCGACTTCACGATCGAAGTGGAGCGTTCGATGCGCGTGCTCGACGGCGCGTGCATGGTGTACTGCGCAGTGGGCGGCGTGCAGCCGCAGTCGGAAACGGTGTGGCGCCAGGCGAACAAGTACAAGGTGCCGCGTCTCGCGTTCGTCAATAAGATGGACCGTACCGGCGCGAACTTCTTCAAGGTCTATGACCAGCTCCGTCTGCGCCTGAAGGCAAACCCGGTTCCGGTCGTGGTGCCGATCGGCGCGGAAGAAGGCTTCAAGGGCGTCGTCGACCTGATCAAGATGAAGGCGATCATTTGGGACGAGGCGTCGCAAGGCACCAAGTTCGACTACGTGGACATCCCGGCGGAACTCGCCGACACGTGCAACGAATGGCGCGAAAAGATGGTCGAGGCGGCTGCAGAGTCGAACGAAGACCTGATGAACAAGTACCTGGAAGCGGGCGAGCTGTCCGAAGCCGAGATCGTGAAGGGTCTGCGTGACCGTACGATCGCGTGCGAAATTCAGCCGATGCTGTGCGGTACCGCGTTCAAGAACAAGGGCGTGCAGCGTATGCTCGACGCCGTGATCGATTTCCTGCCGTCGCCGGTCGATATTCCGCCGGTTACGGGCGAACTCGAAAACGGTGAGAAGACGGAGCGCCGTGCTGCCGACGACGAGAAGTTCTCGGCACTCGCGTTCAAGATCATGACCGACCCGTTCGTCGGCCAGCTGATCTTCTTCCGCGTCTACTCGGGCGTCGTCAATTCGGGTGACACGCTGCTCAATGCGACCAAGGACAAGAAGGAACGTCTCGGCCGTATTCTGCAGATGCACGCGAACCAGCGCGAAGAAATCAAGGAAGTTCGCGCAGGCGACATCGCTGCTGCGGTCGGCCTGAAGGAAGCGACGACGGGCGACACGCTGTGCGATCCGGCACATCCGATCGTGCTCGAACGCATGATTTTCCCGGAGCCGGTGATTTCGCAGGCAGTCGAGCCGAAGACGAAGGCTGACCAGGAAAAGATGGGCCTGGCGCTCAACCGTCTCGCTCAGGAAGATCCGTCGTTCCGCGTGCAGACCGACGAAGAATCGGGTCAAACGATCATTTCGGGCATGGGCGAGCTCCACCTCGAAATTCTCGTCGACCGGATGAAGCGTGAATTCGGCGTGGAAGCGACCGTCGGCAAGCCGCAGGTGGCGTACCGCGAAACCATTCGCAAGTCGGCCGCGGACGTCGAAGGCAAGTTCGTCAAGCAGTCGGGCGGCCGTGGTCAGTATGGCCATGCGGTCATTACGCTCGAGCGCAGCGAACTGGGCAAGGGCTACGAGTTCATCGACGCGATCAAGGGCGGCGTGATTCCGCGCGAATACATTCCGTCGGTTGACAAGGGTATCCAGGAAACGCTGAAGAGCGGCGTGCTGGCAGGCTTCCCGGTCGTCGACGTGAAGGTCACGCTGACGTTCGGTTCGTACCACGACGTCGACTCGAACGAAAATGCGTTCCGCATGGCCGGTTCGATGGCGTTCAAGGAAGCGATGCGCCGCGCTGATCCGGTTCTGCTCGAGCCGATGATGGCCGTGGAAGTGGAAACGCCGGAAGACTTCATGGGTAACGTGATGGGTGACCTGTCGGGTCGCCGCGGCATCATCCAGGGCATGGATGACATGGTTGGCGGCGGCAAGATCGTGCGCGCCGAAGTGCCGTTGTCGGAAATGTTCGGCTACTCCACGTCGCTGCGTTCGCTGACGCAAGGTCGCGCAACGTACACGATGGAGTTCAAGCACTACGCTGAAGCTCCGAAGAACGTTGCGGAAGCGATCATCAGCGCGAAGTCGAAGTAATTCGCTATCACAATCGATTATTTTTGAAAGAAGAGAATCATGGCAAAAGGTAAATTCGAGCGGACCAAGCCGCACGTGAACGTTGGTACGATTGGTCACGTTGACCACGGCAAGACGACGCTGACGGCAGCGATCACGACGGTGCTGACGAAGAAGTTCGGCGGCGAAGC
>NZ_JBQVSQ010000023.1:0-23171 GCF_052952715.1 Burkholderia sp. YIM B11467 | reverse complement strand
ATGCCGGGCGACAACGTGTCGATCACGGTGAAGCTGATTGCCCCGATCGCGATGGAAGAAGGTCTGCGCTTCGCAATCCGCGAAGGCGGCCGTACGGTCGGCGCCGGCGTCGTCGCCAAGGTCATCGAGTAATATCGGCGATCCGCGGATCCCGATGGGGTCCGCGATTCCGCGGTATGCAGTCGTACCGTCGAAACCGGGTGTCCAGCTTGCGCTGGCACCCGGTTTTGTTTTTCCGGCGCCCGTTGCGCGGATCGATAAACCCGCACCACCACTTCAGAATTTCGTGTAGAATCGCGGGCTTAGCAGTGGAAGTACTGTCCGGAACCTGATGTCTCGCTCCCCGCAGGCCTCACGTTTCACGTTCTTTTGGTGTTCGGCGATGCAACATCGCCTCGCTCTTTTCAAGGAATCGTCATGCAGCAACAAAAAATCCGCATTCGCCTGAAGGCTTTCGACTATCGTCTGATCGATCAATCGGCAGCCGAGATCGTCGATACCGCGAAGCGGACTGGCGCAATCGTCCGTGGCCCGGTGCCGCTGCCGACGCGCATTCAGCGTTTTGACATCCTGCGTTCGCCGCACGTCAACAAGACGTCGCGTGATCAGCTCGAAATCCGCACCCACCAGCGCCTGATGGACATCGTCGATCCGACCGACAAGACGGTTGACGCGCTGATGAAGCTCGATCTGCCGGCTGGCGTCGACGTGGAAATCAAGCTGCAGTAAGGCTTCCAGCGCCGATCGGCTCGCCGGGCGGCGCTAAGTCTTTGATTGCTTGCGGAAAACGAAGAATCGGGCTATACTGCTTGGCTTTTCGCGTATTCGCGTAAAAAAGTTGGGCCTTGCGTGCCCGGCATTTTGTAAATCAGCCCCGACCAATCGCAGTCGGGAATGGAGAAAATGATGAGCCTTGGACTCGTAGGTCGCAAGGTTGGCATGACCCGTATCTTCACGGCGGAAGGGGATTCGATTCCCGTCACCGTGCTGGACGTGTCGGACAACCGCGTGACGCAGATCAAGACTGTTGAAACCGACGGCTACACGGCCGTGCAGGTTGCATTCGGCTCCCGCCGCGCATCGCGCGTGACGAAGCCGCTGGCAGGTCATCTCGCCAAAGCCGGTGTCGAAGCCGGTGAAATCCTCAAGGAATTCCGCATTGACGCGGCCAAGGCAGCCGAGCTGTCGAATGGCGCCGTGGTCGGTGCAGATCTTTTCGAAGTAGGCCAGAAGGTCGACGTGCAAGGCGTGTCGATCGGTAAGGGCTACGCCGGTACGATCAAGCGTTACAACTTCTCCTCCGGCCGTGCCACGCACGGTAACTCGCGCTCGCACAACGTGCCGGGTTCGATCGGTATGGCGCAGGATCCGGGTCGCGTGTTCCCGGGTAAACGCATGACGGGTCACATGGGTGATGTGACGGTGACGGTGCAGAACCTCGAAATCGCTCGTATCGACGCAGAGCGCAAGCTGCTGCTCGTCAAGGGTGCGATTCCGGGCGCGAAGGGTGGCAAGGTTTTTGTCACGCCGGCCGTCAAGACCAAGGGGGCGAAATAATGGAACTCAAGCTCCTGAACGAAAATGGTCAGGAAGGTGCAGTGGTCAACGCATCGGACGTCGTGTTCGGTCGTGACTACAACGAAGCACTGATCCACCAGGTCGTCGTCGCTTACCAGGCGAATGCTCGCCAGGGTAACCGCGCGCAGAAGGACCGCGAGCAGGTCAAGCACACCACCAAGAAGCCGTGGCGTCAGAAGGGTACGGGCCGCGCTCGTGCCGGTATGTCGTCGAGCCCGTTGTGGCGTGGCGGTGGTCGTATCTTCCCGAATTCGCCGGAAGAAAACTTCTCGCACAAGGTCAACAAGAAGATGCATCGCGCAGGTCTCTGCTCGATCTTCTCGCAGCTGGCCCGTGAAGGCCGTCTGTCGGTTGTCGAGGACATCATCCTCGAAGCGCCGAAGACCAAGCTGCTGGCCGAAAAATTCAAGACCATGGGTCTCGACTCCGTGCTGATCATTACCGACACGGTCGACGAAAACCTGTACCTGGCTTCGCGCAACCTGCCGCACGTGGCAATTGTCGAGCCGCGCTACGCTGACCCGCTGTCGCTGATCTACTTCAAGAAAGTCCTGGTCACGAAGGCTGCGGTCGCCCAGATCGAGGAGTTGCTGTCATGAGCGAGATTCGCAAGAACGATCATCGTTTGATGCAGGTCCTGCTCGCACCGGTGATCTCGGAAAAGGCGACGCTGGTTGCCGACAAGAACGAGCAAGTCGTGTTCGAAGTCGCGCCGGATGCCACGAAGCAGGAAGTGAAGGCGGCTGTCGAGCTGCTGTTCAAGGTTGAGGTTAACTCCGTCAACGTGCTGGTTCAGAAGGGCAAGCAGAAACGCTTTGGCCGTTCGATGGGCCGCCGCAAGGACGTGAAGAAGGCGTACGTCTGCCTGAAGCCCGGCCAGGAAATCAACTTTGAAGCGGAGGCCAAGTAATCATGGCAATCGTTAAAGTTAAGCCGACTTCGCCGGGTCGCCGCGCGATGGTCAAGGTGGTCAACAAGAATCTGCACCAGGGCAAGCCGTTCGCGGCACTGCTCGACTCGCAGAGCTCGACCGCCGGCCGTAACAACAACGGCCGCATCACCACGCGCCATAAGGGCGGTGGTCACAAGCAGCACTATCGTATCGTCGATTTCCGTCGCACGAAGGATGGCATCCCGGCAAAGGTCGAGCGTCTCGAGTACGACCCGAACCGTAGCGCGAACATCGCGCTGGTGCTCTACGCAGACGGCGAGCGTCGCTACATCATCGCCCCGAAGGGCCTGACCGTCGGCCAACAGCTGATGTCGGGTTCGGAAGCGCCGATCCGTGCAGGCAACACGCTGCCGATCCGCAACATTCCGGTCGGTACGACGATCCACTGCATCGAGATGCTGCCGGGCAAGGGCGCGCAAATGGCGCGTTCGGCTGGCACGTCGGCCATGCTGCTGGCACGTGAAGGCGTCTACGCGCAGGTTCGTCTGCGTTCGGGCGAAATCCGTCGCGTGCACATCGAGTGCCGTGCAACGATCGGTGAAGTTGGCAACGAAGAGCATAGCCTGCGCCAGATCGGCAAGGCTGGCGCGAACCGCTGGCGCGGTATCCGCCCGACGGTGCGTGGCGTTGCGATGAACCCGGTTGATCACCCGCACGGTGGTGGTGAGGGCAAGACGGCTGCAGGTCGCGACCCGGTGAGCCCGTGGGGTACGCCGGCTAAGGGTTATCGCACCCGCAGCAACAAGCGCACGACGACGATGATCGTCCAGCGCCGTCACAAGCGTTAAGGAGTAGGCAATGGCACGTTCTGTTAAAAAAGGTCCGTTCTGCGACGCCCATTTGCTGAAGAAAGTTGAGGCGGCTGCAGCTTCGCGCGACAAAAAGCCGATCAAGACCTGGTCGCGTCGCTCGACGATTCTGCCGGATTTCATCGGCCTGACGATCGCTGTTCACAACGGCCGTCAACACGTTCCGGTGTACATCTCGGAAAACATGGTCGGCCACAAGCTTGGCGAGTTCGCACTGACCCGTACGTTCAAGGGTCACGCAGCCGACAAGAAGGCCAAGAAATAAGGGGCAATCATGATGGAAGTGAAAGCAATTCATCGCGGTGCCCGCATCTCGGCGCAAAAAACGCGCCTTGTGGCTGACCAGATCCGCGGTTTGCCGGTCGACAAGGCGCTGAACGTTCTGACGTTCTCGCCGAAGAAGGCGGCTGGCATCGTGAAGAAGGTTGTGCTGTCGGCAATCGCGAATGCGGAGCACAACGAAGGCGCCGATATCGACGAGCTCAAGATCAAGAGCATCTGCGTCGATAAGGCTGCATCGCTCAAGCGTTTCACCGCGCGCGCCAAGGGCCGCGGTAACCGCATCGAGAAGCAATCCTGTCACATCACTGTGACGGTCGGGAATTAAGGAGCCATACGATGGGACAGAAAATTCATCCGACTGGCTTCCGCCTGGCTGTCAGCCGCAATTGGGCTTCGCGTTGGTACGCGAACAACAACAATTTCGCGGCGATGCTTCAGGAAGACATCGGTGTTCGTGAGTACCTGAAGAAGAAGCTGAAGAACGCTTCGGTCGGTCGGGTTGTCATCGAGCGTCCGGCGAAGAACGCGCGCATCACGATTTACAGCTCGCGTCCGGGCGTGGTCATCGGCAAGAAGGGCGAGGATATCGAACAGCTGAAGACGGAACTGCAACGCCGCATGGGCGTACCGGTTCACGTCAACATCGAAGAGATCCGCAAGCCGGAAACCGATGCGCAACTGATCGCTGACTCGATCACGCAACAGCTCGAGCGCCGGATCATGTTCCGCCGCGCGATGAAGCGTGCGATGCAGAACGCGATGCGTCTGGGTGCCCAGGGCATCAAGATCATGAGCGCAGGCCGTCTGAACGGTATCGAAATCGCACGTACGGAGTGGTATCGCGAAGGTCGCGTTCCGCTTCACACGCTGCGTGCCGACATCGACTACGCGACTTCGGAAGCGAAGACGACCTACGGGATCATCGGCGTCAAGGTGTGGGTGTACAAGGGCGACACGCTCGGCCGCAACGACGCGCCGGTGGTGGAAGAAGTAGCCGAAGACAAGCGTCCGCGTCGCAATGCGCGCCCGGGCGATCGTCGTCCGCGCCGTGACGGCGAAGGCGGCGCTCCGGGTGCTCGTCGTGGCGCACCGCGCCGCGGCGCCGGCAAGCCCGAAGACGGCAAGACTGGAGAATAACGATGCTGCAACCGAAACGCAGGAAGTATCGCAAAGAGCAGAAGGGTCGTAACACCGGCAAGGCGACGCGCGGCAACGCAGTGTCGTTCGGTGATTTCGGCCTGAAGGCGATCGGTCGCGGCCGTTTGACCGCGCGTCAAATTGAAGCGGCGCGTCGTGCAATGACGCGTCACATCAAGCGTGGCGGCCGCATCTGGATCCGGATCTTCCCGGACAAGCCGATTTCGCAGAAGCCGGCCGAAGTGCGTATGGGTAACGGTAAGGGTAACCCTGAGTACTACGTCGCCGAGATTCAGCCGGGCAAGATGCTCTATGAAATGGACGGCGTCACCGAAGAACTGGCACGCGAAGCGTTCCGTCTGGCTGCAGCCAAGCTGCCGCTGAAGACGGCGTTCATCGTGCGTCAGCTCGGCGCCTAAGGAGAAAATATGAAGGCTTCCGAACTTCTCCAGAAAGACCAGGCCGCGCTCAACAAGGAGCTGGCGGACCTGCTGAAGGCGCAATTCGGCCTGCGCATGCAACTCGCGACCCAGCAGCTCACTAACACGAGCCAGCTGAAGAAGGTTCGTCGCGACATCGCACGTGTGCGGACCGTCATGACTCAGAAGGCGAACCAGAAATGAACGATAGCGTGAAAACCTCGCTGAAGCGGACGCTGGTCGGTCGGGTCGTCAGCAACAAGATGGACAAGACCGTCACCGTGCTGATCGAGCACCGCGTCAAGCACCCGATTTACGGCAAGTATGTCGTGCGTTCGAAGAAGTACCACGCGCACGATGAAGCGAACACCTGCAACGAAGGCGATCTCGTCGAAATCCAGGAAACTCGTCCTGTTTCGAAGACGAAGGCCTGGGCAGTGTCGCGCCTCGTCGAAGCAGCTCGCGTCATCTAAGCGGGCAGTGCAGTAGGCAGCAACAGGCACTTCTCCACGAAGTGCTTGAAATCGCAAAGTTTTTGCTTGCGTGACCAGGATTATTTGTTATAATCCTGGTCTTCCCTCTTTATGGGAGCCCCGTCGCGGGCGAAGTTGGTGGGGGAAGCGGACTGGCGCCAGCCTGTCTGAAAGATTCACCGAATTGCGATGGCGGGTTTCGTTTGCCGTCGCTGCTGTTCCAACCCAAGCAGCCGATTGGCTGACGGGACCAAGACTGACCGAATGCATCATGGTGGTGCATCCGGATTAAGTTGGGAAAGACAAACCATGATCCAGACCGAATCTCGGCTCGAAGTAGCCGACAACACGGGTGCACGTGAAGTCATGTGCATCAAGGTGCTCGGCGGCTCGAAGCGTCGTTATGCCGGCATTGGCGACATCATCAAGGTGACCGTCAAAGAGGCAACGCCGCGCGGGCGCGTGAAGAAAGGCGAAATTTACAATGCCGTGGTGGTTCGCACCGCCAAGGGCGTTCGCCGTCAAGACGGCTCGCTGATCAAGTTCGACGGCAACGCCGCTGTGCTTTTGAATAACAAGCTCGAGCCGATCGGCACCCGTATCTTCGGGCCGGTGACGCGTGAGCTGCGTAGCGAACGATTCATGAAGATCGTTTCGCTTGCGCCGGAAGTGCTGTAAGGAGTCGCGATGAACAAGATTCGCAAGGGTGACGAAGTGATCGTCGTCACCGGCAAGGACAAGGGCAAGCGCGGCGTCGTGCTGGCTGTCGGTGCTGAACATGTGACGGTTGAAGGTATCAACCTCGTCAAGAAGCATGTGAAGCCGAACCCGATGAAGGGTACGACGGGCGGCGTGGAAGCGAAGACGATGCCCCTGCATATTTCGAACGTCGCACTGGTCGACGCGAATGGCAAGGCGTCGCGTGTTGGCATCAAGGTCGAGGAAGGCAAGAAAGTTCGCTTCCTGAAGACGACCGGTGCCGTACTGAGCGCCTGACGCAGCGGAGTAAAAAATGGCTCGTTTTCAAGAGTTTTACAAAGAAAAGGTTGTGCCCGGCCTGATCGAGAAGTTCGGTTACAAGTCGGTCATGGAAGTGCCGCGCATCACCAAGATCACGCTGAACATGGGTCTTGGCGAAGCGATCGCTGACAAGAAGATCATCGAGAACGCCGTTGGCGACCTCACGAAGATCGCTGGTCAGAAGCCGGTCGTGACGAAGGCACGCAAGGCAATCGCAGGTTTCAAGATTCGTCAGGGCTACCCGATCGGCGCGATGGTGACGCTGCGCGGCCAGGCAATGTACGAATTCCTCGATCGCTTCGTGACCGTCGCCCTGCCCCGCGTGCGTGACTTCCGTGGTGTGTCGGGTCGTGCTTTCGATGGCCGTGGCAACTACAACATCGGTGTGAAAGAGCAGATCATTTTCCCCGAAATCGATTACGACAAGATCGACGCACTGCGTGGGCTGAACATCAGCATCACGACGACTGCGAAGACCGACGACGAAGCAAAGGCTCTGCTCGCCAGCTTCAAGTTCCCGTTCAGAAACTGAGGTTACCGTGGCTAAACTGGCACTGATCGAACGTGAAAAGAAGCGCGCCCGCCTGGTCGCGAAGTTCGCAGCAAAGCGCGAAGCGCTGAAGGCGATCGTCGAAGACCAAAGCAAGTCGGAAGAAGAGCGCTACGAAGCACGCCTGGAGCTGCAGCAACTGCCCCGCAACGCAAACCCGACCCGCCAGCGTAACCGCTGCGCGATCACGGGCCGTCCGCGTGGCACGTTCCGTAAATTCGGCCTCGCGCGTAACAAGATTCGTGAAATCGCATTCCGTGGCGAGATTCCTGGCCTGACCAAGGCGAGCTGGTAATAGGAGAAACGTAAATGAGCATGAGTGATCCTATCGCCGATATGCTGACTCGCATCCGCAACGCGCAGATGGTCGAGAAGGTATCGGTCGCGATGCCCTCGTCGAAGGTCAAGGTTGCAATCGCGCAAGTCCTGAAGGACGAAGGTTATATCGACGATTTCGCGGTGAAGAGCGAAGGCGCAAAGGCTGAACTGAATATCGCGCTGAAGTACTACGCTGGCCGTCCGGTCATCGAACGCCTCGAGCGCGTGTCGAAGCCTGGCCTGCGCGTCTACCGCGGCCGTAACGACATTCCGCAGGTCATGAATGGCCTCGGCGTGGCAATCGTGTCGACGCCCAAGGGCGTGATGACCGACCGCAAGGCGCGCGCTACCGGCGTCGGCGGCGAAGTCATCTGCTACGTCGCTTAAAGCCGAGGAGAGAGAAACATGTCTCGAGTAGGTAAGAGCCCGATCGCGCTGCAAGGCGCGGAAGTCAAGCTGGCCGACGGCGCAATCACCGTCAAGGGCCCGCTGGGCACCATCACGCAAGCGATCAATCCGCTCGTGAACGTGGCGAACAACGACGGCACGCTGAATCTGTCGCCGGTCGACGAAAGCCGCGAAGCAAATGCACTGTCGGGCACGATGCGCGCGATCATCGCGAATGCCGTGCACGGCGTGACCAAGGGTTTCGAGCGCAAGCTGACGCTGGTTGGCGTCGGTTACCGTGCACAAGCGCAAGGCGACAAGCTGAACCTGTCGCTGGGTTTCTCGCACCCGGTGGTGCACCAGATGCCGGAAGGCGTCAAGGCTGAAACCCCGACGCAAACCGAAATCGTGATCAAGGGGATCAACAAGCAACAAGTCGGTCAAGTGGCTGCGGAAGTCCGCGGTTACCGTCCGCCGGAGCCCTACAAGGGCAAGGGCGTGCGCTATTCCGACGAGGTTGTGATCCTCAAAGAAACGAAGAAGAAGTAAGGGTGCGCAATCATGGATAAGACTCAATCTCGCCTGCGCCGCGCTCGCCAGACGCGTATCAAGATCGCTGAGCTGCAGGTCGCGCGTCTCGCCGTGCATCGCACGAACACGCATATCTACGCTCAAGTGTTCTCGCCCTGCGGCACCAAGGTGCTCGCCAGTGCGTCGACGCTCGAGGCAGAAGTGCGCGCAGAGCTCGCCGACAAGTCGGGCAAGGGCGGCAACGTTAATGCTGCGACGCTGATCGGCAAGCGTATTGCCGAGAAGGCAAAGGCCGCCGGCATCGAATCCGTCGCCTTCGACCGCTCGGGCTTCCGCTACCATGGCCGCGTCAAGGCGCTGGCTGAGGCAGCTCGCGAAGCTGGGCTCAAGTTCTAAGGAAGGAATTCGTCATGGCAAAGATGCAAGCGAAAGTTCAGGCTGACGAACGCGACGACGGCCTTCGTGAAAAGATGATTTCGGTCAACCGCGTGACCAAGGTCGTGAAGGGTGGCCGTATTCTCGGCTTCGCCGCACTGACCGTGGTTGGCGACGGCGATGGCCGCATCGGCATGGGCAAGGGCAAGGCGAAGGAAGTGCCGGTCGCTGTCCAGAAGGCAATGGAACAAGCTCGCCGCAACATGTTCAAGGTGCCGCTCAAGAACGGCACGCTGCAGCACGAAGTGCACGGCAAGCACGGCGCTTCGGCCGTCCTCCTCGCTCCGGCGAAGGCAGGTACGGGCGTGATCGCCGGCGGCCCGATGCGCGCAGTGTTCGACGTGATGGGCGTTCAGAACGTTGTGGCGAAGAGCCACGGTTCGACGAACCCGTACAACCTCGTTCGCGCCACGCTGGACGGCCTGCGTAAGCAGTCCACCCCGGCAGACATCGCGGCGAAGCGCGGCAAGTCCGTCGAAGATATTTTGGGCTAAGCCCGGGTGGTCACCATGTCTGAAAAAACTGTCAAGGTTCAGCTCGTTAAGAGCCTGATCGGGACCCGCGAATCGCACCGCGCGACCGTGCGTGGCCTGGGCCTGCGCCGACTCAACTCGGTTAGCGAGCTGCAGGACACGCCGGCGGTCCGCGGCATGATCAACAAGGTCTCGTACCTCGTTAAGGTCATCGCGTAAGCGGCCCTACGGATCAAGGAGTTGATATGGAATTGAATAACCTGAAGCCGGCAGCTGGCGCCAAGCACGCCAAGCGTCGCGTCGGCCGTGGCATCGGTTCGGGCCTCGGCAAGACGGCTGGCCGTGGTCACAAGGGTCAGAAATCGCGTTCGGGCGGCTTCCACAAAGTCGGTTTCGAAGGCGGTCAGATGCCGCTGCAACGTCGTCTGCCGAAGCGCGGCTTCACGTCGCTGACGAAGGAATTCGTCGGTGAAGTGCGCCTGAGCGACCTCGAGAAGCTGCCGGTCGATGAGATCGATCTGCTCGCACTGAAGCAAGCCGGCCTGGTCGGTGAGCTGACGAAGAGCGCAAAGATCATCGCGACGGGCGAACTGAAGCGCAAGATCGTCGTGAAGGGTCTCGGTGCCACCAAGGGTGCGCGCGCTGCGATCGAAGCGGCTGGCGGTTCGTTCGCCGAGTGACACGCGTAGCGCGTCGTTACTTGCATTCATCGGAGAAGGTACTTGGCTAACAGCCCGAGTCTTGCAAAACCCGGTCGAAGCACGGCGAAATTCGGCGATCTGCGTCGGCGAGCGATGTTCCTGCTCCTGGCGCTGATCGTCTATCGCATCGGCGCGCACATTCCCGTGCCGGGCATCGATCCGGATCAACTGGCTAAGCTGTTCCAGAGCCAGGCGGGTGGCATCCTGGGCATGTTCAACATGTTCTCGGGTGGCGCACTTTCCCGCTTCACGATCTTTGCGCTGGGGATCATGCCGTATATTTCGGCGTCGATCATCATGCAGTTGCTGGCGATCGTCTCGCCGCAACTCGAGGCGCTGAAGAAGGAAGGGCAGGCAGGGCAACGGAAGATCACGCAGTACACGCGGTATTTCACCGTGGTGCTCGCGACCTTCCAGGCATTCGGTATCGCGGCTGCGCTGGAAAACCAGCCGGGCCTCGTCACCGATCCCGGCATGCTGTTCCGACTGACGACGGTCGTGACGCTGGTTACTGGCACGATGTTCCTGATGTGGCTCGGCGAGCAGATTACCGAGCGTGGTCTGGGCAACGGTATCTCGATCATCATCTTCGGCGGGATCGCAGCAGGGTTCCCGAATGCCGTCGGTGGGTTGTTCGAGCTGGTGCGTACGGGTTCGATGAGCATCATTTCGGCGATCATCATCGTCGTTCTGATTGCCGCGGTGACTTACCTGGTCGTGTTCATCGAACGCGGTCAGCGCAAGATCCTCGTGAACTACGCGAAGCGCCAGGTCGGTAACAAGATCTACGGCGGGCAGTCATCGCACCTGCCGCTGAAGCTGAACATGTCGGGCGTGATTCCGCCGATCTTCGCATCGTCGATCATCCTGTTCCCGGCAACGATTCTCGGCTGGTTCAGTACCGGTCAGCCGACGGGAAGCTGGATTTCCAATACGTTGCATAACGTTGCGGAAGCGCTGAAGCCGGGCCAGCCGGTCTATGTGCTGCTGTACACGCTGGCAATCGTGTTTTTCTGCTTCTTCTACACCGCACTGGTGTTCAACAGCAGGGAGACCGCAGACAACCTGAAGAAGAGCGGCGCGTTTGTTCCGGGCATTCGTCCGGGCGATCAGACCGCACGATATATCGACCGCATCCTCACGCGTCTGACGCTGGCCGGTGCGATCTACATCGTCTTCGTGTGTCTGCTGCCGGAATTCCTGGTGCTGCGCTGGAACGTGCCGTTTTATTTTGGTGGAACGTCGCTGCTGATCATTGTCGTCGTCACGATGGACTTTATGGCGCAGGTGCAGTCGTACGTTATGTCGCAACAGTATGAGTCACTGCTCAAGAAGGCGAACTTCAAGGGCGGCAACATCCCGATGCGTTAAATAGGACTATGGCCAAAGACGATGTAATCCAGATGCAGGGTGAGGTGATCGAAAACCTCCCGAATGCGACCTTCCGTGTGAAGCTGGAAAACGGCCATGTCGTATTGGGGCATATTTCCGGAAAGATGCGGATGCACTACATCCGCATCCTCCCGGGCGACAAGGTGACGGTTGAGTTGACGCCTTACGATCTGTCTCGTGCGCGGATCGTGTTCCGGGCGAAGTGATTTGAAAAAAGGGTATTATCATGAAAGTGATGGCATCGGTTAAGCGCATTTGCCGCAATTGCAAGATCATCAAGCGCAAAGGCGTCGTTCGCGTGATCTGCAGCTCGGATCCGCGCCACAAGCAGCGCCAAGGCTGACCGCGCGTTTGTTTGCGCTTTTTGTTTGAGGAAAAACAATGGCTCGTATCGCAGGGGTTAACATCCCGAATCACCAGCATACCGAGATTGGCCTGACGGCAATCTTCGGTGTCGGCCGCACGCGCTCGCGCAGCATCTGCGCGGCAGCTGGCGTGGAATTCTCGAAGAAGGTCAAGGACCTGACCGACGCAGATCTCGAAAAGCTGCGTGAAGAAGTGGGCAAGTTTGTCGTCGAAGGCGATCTGCGCCGTGAAGTGACGATGAACATCAAGCGCCTGATGGACCTCGGTTGCTACCGTGGCGTCCGTCATCGCAAGGGCCTGCCGATGCGCGGTCAGCGTACGCGTACGAACGCACGTACTCGCAAGGGTCCGCGTCGTGCAGCGCAAGCGCTGAAGAAGTAAGCGGAACTGACAGTTACAGGAAAACGTAATGGCTAAGGCTTCGAACACCGCGGCGCAACGCGTACGCAAGAAGGTTAAGAAGAACGTCGCTGAAGGCGTGGTTCACGTTCACGCGTCGTTCAACAACACGATCATCACGATCACCGATCGCCAAGGCAACGCACTGGCATGGGCGACGTCGGGCGGCCAGGGCTTCAAGGGCTCGCGCAAATCGACNGTTCAACAACACGATCATCACGATCACCGATCGCCAAGGCAACGCACTGGCATGGGCGACGTCGGGCGGCCAGGGCTTCAAGGGCTCGCGCAAATCGACGCCGTTCGCTGCACAGGTCGCAGCCGAGTCGGCAGGTCGCGTCGCGATGGAATACGGCGTGAAGAATCTGGAAGTGCGGATCAAGGGCCCGGGCCCGGGTCGCGAGTCGGCAGTGCGCGCACTGCACGGCCTCGGCATCAAGATCACCGCGATTTCGGACGTCACCCCGATTCCGCACAACGGCTGCCGCCCGCCGAAGCGTCGTCGTATCTAAGAATGTGCTGGCACGTTCGTGCTAGCGCATTGCCTGTCGCCGCGTAGCGTCGACGGGCTGTGCTTTTTTGATTGACTAAGCCCACCGTTCGCCCCAAAGGGAGCGGACTAGCGCGGATTTCGGTTCGCGTGACTGATTGATAAAGGAATGCAAAGTGGCACGTTATATCGGCCCCAAAGCCAAGCTGTCCCGCCGTGAAGGCACCGACCTGTTCCTGAAGAGCGCGCGCCGCTCGCTCGCCGACAAGTGCAAGCTCGACAGCAAGCCGGGTCAGCACGGCCGTACCTCGGGCGCTCGTACGTCCGACTACGGTACGCAGCTGCGCGAAAAGCAGAAGGTCAAGCGCATTTACGGCGTGCTGGAGCGTCAGTTCCGCCGCTACTTCGCCGAAGCCGACCGCCGCAAGGGCAACACGGGTGAAAACCTGCTGCAACTGCTCGAGTCGCGCCTCGACAACGTCGTGTATCGCATGGGCTTCGGCTCGACCCGCGCTGAAGCGCGTCAGCTGGTGAGCCACAAGTCGATCACCGTGAACGGCGTCGTCGCGAACGTCCCGTCGCAGCAAGTGAAGGCGGGTGACGTCGTCGCGATCCGCGAAAAGGCGAAGAAGCAAGCGCGTATCGTCGAATCGCTGTCGCTGGCCGAGCAAGGCGGCATGCCGAGCTGGGTTGCAGTCGATGCGAAGAAGTTCGAAGGCACGTTCAAGCAAATGCCGGAACGCGTTGACATCGCAGGCGACATCAACGAAAGCCTGATCGTCGAATTGTATTCGCGTTAATCCGATTGACGGCCGAGGTACCCCGATTGCGTTGCGCAAGGAGGGGCCTCGGCTGTTTATTTTCTGGTTGTTACCGGTCAGCCTTATCGGTGTAACGAGCCGAGGGTATTGAAAAGGAAAGCCCATGCAAACCAGTTTGCTGAAACCCAAGATCATCGCCGTGGAATCGCTTGGCGAGAACCACGCGAGGGTGGTCATGGAACCGTTCGAACGCGGTTACGGCCATACCTTGGGCAATGCGCTTCGCCGCGTGCTGCTGTCGTCGATGGTCGGCTATGCGCCGACCGAAGTCACGATCGCCGGCGTGGTGCACGAGTACTCGACGCTTGATGGCGTGCAAGAGGACGTCGTCAACCTGCTGCTGAACCTGAAGGGCGTGGTGTTCAAGCTGCATAACCGTGACGAAGTGACGGTTACGCTGCGCAAGGAAGGTGAAGGCGTTGTCACGGCCGGCGATATCGAGCTGGCTCACGATTGCGAAGTCATCAACCCGAATCACGTGATCGCGCATCTGTCGAAGGGCGGCAAGCTCGACGTTCAGATCAAGATCGAGAAGGGTCGTGGTTATGTGCCCGGCAACGTTCGTCGCTACGGCGAAGATACGGCCAAGATCATCGGCCGCATCGTGCTCGACGCATCGTTCTCGCCGGTTCGCCGCGTGAGCTACGCTGTCGAAAGCGCACGTGTCGAGCAGCGTACCGACCTCGACAAGCTCGTGATGAACATCGAGACGAGCGGCGTGATCACGCCGGAAGAAGCGATCCGTCAATCGGCCCGCATCCTGGTCGACCAGCTGTCCGTGTTCGCGGCGCTGGAAGGCACGGAAACGGCTGCCGAGGCGCCGTCGCGTGCACCGCAGATCGATCCGATCCTGCTGCGTCCGGTGGACGATCTCGAGCTGACGGTTCGTTCGGCGAACTGCCTGAAGGCCGAGAACATCTACTACATCGGCGACCTGATCCAGCGCACGGAAAACGAGCTGCTGAAGACGCCGAACCTCGGTCGCAAGTCGCTCAACGAGATCAAGGAAGTGCTCGCTTCGCGCGGTCTCACGCTGGGCATGAAGCTCGAGAACTGGCCGCCGGCTGGTCTCGACAAGTAAGCCCGGTTGTAGCTGTAGTTGGCAAAGATGCGGATTTTCCTTTAAAATCCGCATCTTGCTTTTTTCGCTACCGGCCCGTGCACCCTTCGAGGTGCGATAGAAGAGCTGGATCAAAACTTTGAATCAAGGAAACTGAAATGCGCCATCGTCATGGTCTGCGGAAACTGAACCGCACGAGCAGCCACCGTCTGGCTATGCTCCGTAACATGTCCAACTCGCTGATCGAGCACGAAGTCATCAAGACGACGCTGCCGAAGGCGAAGGAACTCCGTAAAGTCGTCGAGCCGCTGATCACGCTCGGCAAGAAGCCGTCGCTGGCAAACCGTCGCCTGGCGTTCAACCGCCTGCGCGATCGTGACTCGGTGGCGAAGCTGTTCGACGTGCTCGGTCCGCGTTTCGCGAACCGTCCGGGCGGCTACCTGCGCGTGCTGAAGTTCGGCTTCCGCGTCGGTGACAACGCACCGATGGCACTGGTCGAGCTGCTCGATCGTCCGGAAGTCGACGAAACGGAAAACGTGCAAGAAGCTGAATAAGCTTCCGGTACGCAGCAGTATCTGAAAGGGGCCGAGCAATAGCTTGGCCCTTTTTGTTTTTGAGGCGCCGGCTGCGATCGATTGTCGCAGGCCGGCGCCGGCAGCGTTGCGCGGGCTGCGCTACGATACGGGGCAGCCGGCGTGTTTCCAGCGGGGCGACCCGTGTCGGCAGAAGCCGGTAGACCAGCCAGGAGGGCGCGGATGATAGTGGTGCTGATGCTGACGACGGTGCCCGATGCGGCGACGGCCGCGGCGCTCTCCGACGGCGCGCTCGATGCGCGGCTTGCCGCGTGCGTGTCGGAGCTCGGCGCGATCAAGTCGCGCTATCACTGGCAGGGCAAGGTCGAAACGGCCGACGAGATCCAGTTGCTGTTCAAGACGAGCCCCGTGCGGGCGCTCGAACTGGAGCGATTTATTCTCGCGCATCATCCTTACGAGACGCCCGAAATCGTCTCCTGGCAGTCGACGGCTTCGGCCGCGTACGGTCAGTGGGTGACCAGCGAAACTCAACGTCTATTTCATGTTTAACGGTATGGCGCTTCCCGTGCGCGTGCGCGCGCTGCGGTTCCTTGCAGTCCTGTTGTCGTTCGTGCTCGTGCTGGGCGGCCTGTCGGTCGCGCGCGCGGCCGACGATTTTCTCGATCCGTCGGTCGCGTTCAAGTTCAGTGCGAGCGAATCGCCGGGACAGGTGGACGTTCACTTCAAGGTAGCCAACGGCTATTACCTGTACCGCGAGCGGTTCGCGTTCGCGGTGAAGGGCGGGCAGGCGACGCTCGGCGAGCCGCAATTCCCGGCCGGCCACGTGAAGTTCGACCAGACGTTCCAGAAGAACGTCGAGACCTATCGTGACGAAGTCGTGGTGCATGTGCCCGTCAAGCAGGCGTCGGGGCCGTTCGAGCTCGCGGTGACGTCGCAGGGGTGCGCGGACGAGGGGATCTGCTATCCGCCGGCCGAGCACGTGGTGAAGGTCGACGGCGCCGCGCTCGGTGCCGCGTCGTCGTCCGGCGAAACGGCTGCCTCGGGCAGCTGGTTCGACAAGGTCACGAGCGCCGATTTCGCGCAGTCGCTGCTCGAAGGGCAGGGTTTCTTCACGATCGTCGCACTGTACTTCGTCGCGGGCGTCGTGCTGAGCCTCCTGCCGTGTTCGTACCCGATGATTCCGATCGTGTCCGCGATCATCATCGGCCAGGGCACGCGCGCGACGCATGCGCGCGGTTTCGCGCTGTCGCTGACCTATGTGGTCGGCATGGCGCTGGTCTACACGGCGCTTGGCATCGCCGCGGCACTGGTCGGCCAGAGCCTCGGCGCATGGCTGCAGAACCCGTGGGTGCTCGGCGTGTTCGGCGTGCTGCTGGCCGCGTTCGCGGTGTCGCTGATTTCGGGCAAGGACATCGCGCTGCCCGCGCGCTGGCAGAACGGCGCGTCCGAGGCATCGAGCGCACGCCAGGGCGGTCACTTCATTGCGGTCGCGGCGATGGGCGCATTGTCGGCGCTGGTCGTCGGCGCGTGCATGACGGCACCGCTGTTCGCGGTACTCGCGTTCATCGCACACACCGGCAATGCGCTGCTTGGTGGCGCGGCGCTGTTCGCGATGGGGCTGGGGCTCGGCGTGCCGCTATTGGTCGTTGGCGTCGGCGCCGGGACGGTGCTGCCGCGCGCGGGCGCATGGATGGATGGCGTGAAGGTGTTTTTCGGCATCGTGCTGCTCGCGGCCGCACTGTGGATCGTGTGGCCGGTGCTGGCGGGTGGGCTGAAGATGGTGCTCGCCGCGTTGTGGTTGCTTATCGCCGCCGCGGCCCTCGGCCTGTTCACGCCGAATACCGGCGCCGCGTCGATCTGGCGCCGCCTCGGTCGCGGTGTGGGCGCCGCGCTCGCGATCTGGGCCGCGACGCTGCTCGTCGGCCTGGCCGCCGGATCGACCGATCCGGTCAAGCCGCTGGCCGTGCTTGCTGCGCGCACGGTTGCATCGGGCGGCACTGCAGCGGCTGGCACGGCCGCTGCGCAGGACGGCCCCGCGTTCGCATCGGTGCGCTCCAGTGGCGAGCTCGACGCGCTGTTGAAGACGTCGGGCCAGCCCGTGATGCTCGACTTCTACGCCGACTGGTGCGTGAGCTGCAAGGAGATGGAGCATCTGACGTTTACCGACGCGCGTGTGCAGGCGCGGCTCGCGAAGCTTCATCTCGTGCGCGCGGACGTCACCGCGAACAACCCGGACGACCAGGCGCTGCTCAAGCGCTTCAACCTGTTCGGGCCGCCGGGCATCATCTTCTTCGATCGCAGCGGCAACGAGATCGGGCGCGTGGTCGGCTATCAGGCGGCCGAGACGTTCCTGCGCAGTCTCGATGGGGCTGCTGTCCCGACGGTATGACGATGCCCGCCGGGCACGTGCCGGCGGCGATACGGGGCGCTCCTGCAGCATGAGCTGACGACTCGACGCTGACAGGCGGCCTCGATCGGCGACCAACAAAAAAACGGCGGAACACCGAGGTGTCCCGCCGTTTTTCTTTCCGCCTGCCGGTGCGCGATCAGCGTTGCGCTTTCAGCAGACGTGCGGCGTCGAGCGCGAAGTACGTGAGCACGCCGTCGGCACCCGCCCGCTTGAACGCGAGCAGCGATTCGAGCACGACCTTGTCGTGGTCGAGCCAGCCGTTCATCGCGGCGGCCTTCAGCATCGCGTATTCGCCGCTCACCTGGTACACGTAGGTCGGGAAGCGGAACTCGTCCTTCACGCGGCGCACGATGTCGAGATACGGCATGCCGGGCTTGACCATCACCATGTCGGCGCCTTCGTCGATGTCGAGGCGCACTTCACGCAGCGCTTCGTCGCTGTTCGCCGGATCCATCTGGTAGGTCATCTTGTTGCCCTTGCCCAGGTTGGACGCCGAGCCGACCGCGTCGCGGAACGGGCCATAGAACGCCGACGCGAACTTGGCCGAATACGCCATGATGCGCGTATGGATGTGGCCGTCGCTTTCCAGCATTTCGCGAACCGCGCCGATGCGGCCGTCCATCATGTCGGACGGCGCGACGATGTCGACGCCGGCTTCAGCCTGCGCACGCGCCTGATCGACCAGGATCTCGATTGTGTCGTCGTTGATCACGTAGCCGTTCTCGTCGAGCACGCCGTCCTGGCCGTGGCTCGTGTACGGATCGAGCGCGACGTCGGTCAGCACGCCGAGCTCGGGGAAGCGCTTCTTCAGCTCGCGTACCGCGCGTGGGATCAGGCCTTCCGGATTGGCTGCCTCACGGCCGTCAGGCGTCTTCAGCGACGGCTCGATGGCGGGGAACAGCGACAGCACGGGCACGCCGAGTTCGACGCATTGCTCGGCGACATGCATCAGCAGATCGACGGACACGCGCTCGACGCCGGGCATCGACGGCACCGGCTGCCGTTCGTTGGTGCCTTCGACGACGAACATCGGATAGATCAGGTCGTCGGTGGTCAGGCGGTTTTCGCGCATCAGGCGGCGGGAGAAGTCGTCGCGGCGCATCCGGCGCGGACGATGAAGCGGATGGAAGCTCATGGCGATTGGACAGAAATCAGGGCGGTAAGGACCTTACGGAACCCTTAGGTGATTTTTGGGAGCGTTGGTATATGATAGCGATCGAGCGGCACGCGTTGCGTGTTGCGTGTTGCTCCCCGCTTCTCCTCCCTGAGCGGGTGCCTGTCGTTTTTCGATTAGGCTGTTTGACCCGCCGTTAAACGGCGGGTTTTTTTATGAGCCGGCCGAATCCGCAGGCGCCGTCAGGTGCGCGCCGCCGATCCCGGCCGCGCGTTGCCCGATCATTGTGCTACAGGCGCGATTTCTTCGTCGGCGACGGACGGCCGCACCCAGCTCTCGATCAACTCATGTGCCTCGTCGAGCCCCGTGCGCTTCAATGCGGAGAACAGCTGGACCGTCAGCTTGCCCTGGACGCCCTGGTCGCGATACGCATCGAGCCCCTTTTGTGTGGTCCGTAGCGCATTGATGCTTTCCTGCCGCGTCAATTTGTCGCACTTCGTCAGCAGCGTGTGGATCGGCTTGCCGGTCGGCGTGAACCACTCGATCATGCGGCGATCGAGGTCGGTCAGCGGACGGCGCGAATCCATCATCAGGATCAGGCCGCAGAGCTGCGAGCGGGTCGCGAGATAGGACGACAGCAGCATTTCCCAGTGCGCCTTTGCGGCGCCCGGCACTTCCGCGTAGCCGTAGCCGGGCAGGTCGACGATGTTCGCGACGGGCTCGTCGGCCGGGCCGACGGAGAAGTAGTTGATATGCTGCGTGCGGCCGGGCGTCTTCGACGCGAAGGCCAGCCGCTTCTGGTTGCACAGCACGTTGATCGCCGTCGACTTGCCGGCATTCGAGCGGCCCGCGAACGCGATTTCCGGCTGCACCGTCGGCGGCAGGTCGCGCAGATGGTTGACGGTCGTGTAGAAGCGGGCTTGATGGAGCAGAAAGGCCATGGGAACCGGAAGGACGGGCGGCGCGAGCCGCTTGGTGGAGGCGGGGTAGCCCCGATAGGCGCAGGGGCTTTCAACACGATATTGTACAATACGGCGGTTTTACCGAAGGCCACCGGGCGCCTGCCTCGCGCTTTTATGCGGCTTCTGCGGTAGACTGAACGCCGTCGTTTTTTGCAGAACCTCAAATTCCCACAAGACGAAACAGGGTGTGCGAATGAATCGACTGTGCAAGTCTCTGATGGTGCTTCAGGTTGCAGCAGGGTTCGTAGGTTTCGTAGCAGAGGCAAACGCGGCGGATGCGGCAAAACCGGATCTCGACCGTGGCAAGGCGATTGCCGGGCAAGTCTGCGCGTCGTGTCACGGCGCCGACGGCAATAGCGCATCGGGCAGTTTCCCGAAGCTTGCCGGCCAGCATCCCGAATATCTGGTCAAGCAGTTGAACGACTTCAAGACGCAGCCGGGCGCGAAGGGGCCGGTGCGTACGAACGCGGTGATGGTCGGCTTCGCGAGTGCGTTGAGCGCGGACGACATGCGCAACGTCGCCGCGTACTACGGGTCGCAGACCACGAAGCTCGGCACCGCGCGCGATGCGGCGACCGTGCCGATCGGCCAGAAGATCTACCGCGGCGGCCTCGCGGAGAAGGGCGTGCCCGCCTGTGCGAGCTGCCACGGGCCGACCGGGCAGGGACTCCCGGTCCAGTACCCGCGTCTGTCGGGGCAATGGGCCGATTACACGGTCGCGCAGTTGACCGCGTTCCAGCAGGGTGCCGGCGCGCGTAACAACAACGAGGCGATGCATCAGATCGCGACGCGTCTGTCGGACATCGAGATCAAGGCCGTCGCGGATTACATCGCGGGCCTGCGTTGATCGGTCAGCCGCGAATCGAATGACCGGGCGCCCGAAGGGCGGCCGGAGTCAGAACAAGAAAAGGGTGGGGCGCCGCACCGTTGCGGTTGCCTCGCCCTTTTTTGTCAGCACTCGCCGGGCCGCCCCAAGAGTGCTGACCGCCCCCTTGGGGCAGCGAACATAGTGAGCGTGGGGGCTGTTTCCCCTTAGTCGGAGTTTGAATGAGCGTTACCACGTCGGGGTTGCAGTCGAAGTCGGGCCAGGGTGCATCGAAGCGCGCGATCGAGCTATTGAGCTCGATGCGTTTCGCGATTGCGCTGCTGGTGGTGCTGTCGATCGCGAGCATCATCGGCACGGTCCTGACCCAGGACGATCCGTATCCGAACTACGTGAACCAGTTCGGACCGTTCTGGGCGGACATCTTCCGCTCGCTCGGCCTGTACAACGTGTACAGCGCGTGGTGGTTCATGCTGATCCTGATCTTCCTCGTCACGTCGATCTCGCTGTGCGTGATCCGCAACGCGCCGAAGATGCTCGCCGATGCGAAGAGCTGGAAGGACAAGGTCCGCGAAGGCAGCCTGCGCGCGTTCCACCACAAGGCCGAATACACGGCTTCCGGCACGCGCGCGACCGTGGCGGCGACGCTCGCCGCGTTCGTCACCAAGGCCGGCTACAAGCACGTCGTGCGTGAAACCGACGGCGCGACGCTGATCTCCGCGAAGCGCGGCGCGATGACCAAGTGGGGCTACATTTCCGCGCACTTGGCGATCGTCGTGATCTGTATCGGCGGCCTGCTCGACAGCAACCTGCCGATCAAATTCCAGATGTGGATGTTCGGCAAGAGCCCGGTCAACACGAGCGCGACGATCAGCGAGATCTCGCCCGACCATCGCCTGTCCGCGTCGAACCCGACGTTCCGCGGTTATGCGTGGGTGCCCGAAGGCCAGTTCGTGTCGACCGCGATCCTGAACCAGCCGAGCGGCTCGCTGATCCAGGACCTGCCGTTCTCGATCCAGCTCAACAAGTTCATCGTCGACTACTACACGACGGGCATGCCGAAGCTGTTCGCGAGCGACATCGTCGTGATCGATCGCGAGACCGGCCAGAAGATCCCGGCGCGCGTCGAGGTCAACAAGCCGTTCACGTACAAGGGCGTGTCGATCTACCAGTCGAGCTTCCAGGACGGCGGCTCGCAGATGCAGATGACGGCCTATCCGATGACGGGCGGCAACCCGAAGACCTTCCCCGTGCAAGGCACGATCGGCAGTTCGGCGCCGCTGCAGATGCCGGGCGCCGACGGCGACACGATCGAATTCTCCGATTTCCGTGCGATCAACGTCGAAAACATGGCCGACGCGAACGGCAAGCCGGACGTGCGCGGCGTCGCGAAGACGGAGTCGCTGAAGGAGGCGTTCGACGAACGGCTCGGCTCCGGCGCGAAGACCTCGAAGCCGACGCAGCTCCACAACATCGGCCCGTCCGTGCAGTACAAGATCCGCGGCAAGGACGGCCAGGCGCGCGAATTCAACAACTACATGCTGCCGGTCGACATGAACGGCGAGCGCGTGTTCCTCGCCGGCGTGCGCGCGAGCCCGAACGATCCGTTCCGCTACATGCGGATTCCGGCCGACAGCCAGGATTCGATCGGCGAATGGATGCGCCTGCGCGCCGCGCTCGAGGATCCGGCCGTACGAGCCGAAGCCGCCGCGCGGTTCGCGCAGCGTTCGCTGCCGGGCACCGACGCATCGTTGCGCGGCCGCCTGCAGGACAGTGCATCGAAGGTGCTGACCCTTTTTGCGGCAAGCGACGACAGCGTCGGCCGCGGCGCCGACGGCCAGCCGGTCGGCGGCTTCCAGGCCGTGGCGACGTTCATCGACCGCTCGGTGCCGAAGGCCGAGCAGGAGAAGGCCGCGAGCCTGCTGCTGCGGATGCTCGAAGGGTCGATGTGGGAGGTCTGGCAGATCGCGCGCGAGCGTGCCGGCGAGCCGGTCGCCCAGCAGGGCACCGATACGATCCGCTTTGTGCAGAACGCGATCAATGCGCTATCCGACAGCTTTCTGTATGGATCGCCGGTCTATTTACAGCTTGACTCATTCAAGCAGGTGCAAGCTTCGGTATTTCAGTTGACGCGCGCACCCGGAAAGAATCTGGTGTATCTTGGCAGCCTGCTGCTGGTTGCCGGCATCTTCTCGATGTTCTACGTGCGCGAGCGGCGCCTCTGGTTCTGGCTCAAGGATGCCGGCTCGGGCGTCGGTGTGGTGATGGCGATGTCCACGGCCCGCAAGACCTTCGATTTCGAGAAAGAATTCGTGCAGACGCGCGACGCGGCCGGCGTCGCCTTGCGCGCCGCACCTCGCGACGCCGCGCCCGCCGGTGCGGCATCGACGGCCCGCCCGCCTGCCGGCGGCGGTTCCGATTCCGAGAATTCCACCCGGTAACATCATGGATCTCACGCAAGTTTCCTCTTCCCATACGGCGTCGGCCCAGGCGCCGATTTCGTCGCCGCTGTTCGACGACCGTCCGTTCTTCGCGCGCCTGTCGCTGTTCGACTGGCTGTTCGCACTGGCGCTCGTGGTGGGCGCGGGCTATGCGCTCGCGCACTACAACGCGCACATGGATTACTACGACAAGGCGGTGATGATCGGCGCCGTGCCGGCGCTCATCACGCTCGGCTGGCGCTGGAAGCCCGCGCGGCTGATGATGGCGTCGATCGCCGTGATGTCGCTGCTGTCG
>NZ_JBQVSQ010000022.1:0-41708 GCF_052952715.1 Burkholderia sp. YIM B11467 | reverse complement strand
ACTACAACCACGAACGTATCAAGCTCAAACTGAAAGGGCTGAGTCCCGTGCAATACAGGACTCAGCCCCTCGGCGCCTAGCCTTTAACTGTCCAACTTCGTGGGGTCAGTTCACGCCGGGGCGTTTTTTCATGCGCCGCTCATTCGGCGGCCGGCGCGCGGAACATCCAGCGGCGGCTGGCCGGGCGGGGCGCCGGGCTGCGTCGGCGGAACTCGACCGTGATCCCGCGCCGCGGCGCATCGGCGACGAACGCGTCGAGCAGTTCGAGCACGTCGTGATCGATGTAGTCGGCGCGTGTCGCGTCGATGATCACCGCCGCCCGGTCCGGAATGTGCCGCAGGTGATGCTTGACCTGCACCTTGCCGAGAAACGAGACGTCCTTGCGGAACGACAGCAGGAAGTGGTCGTCGTGCTGCGCGAGCGTGACAGGGCTTTTCAGGTTCGCGACGGCGACCGCCAGCACGCTGCAGGCGAGGCCGAACGCGATGCCGAACAGCAGGTCGACCGCGAGTACGCCGGCGATCGTCGCGGCGAACGGCACGAACGCGGCCGGCCCCTGCTTCATCACCGAGCGGAACAGCGCCGGTTTCGCGAGCTTGAAGCCGGTGTGGATCAGGATCGCGGCAAGGCTCGCGAGCGGGATCAGGTTGATCAGGCCGGTGAGCGCGAACACGCTCGCGAGCAGCAGCATCCCGTGGACGATTGCCGACATCCGGCTTTGCGCGCCCGCGTTGACGTTCACCGAGCTGCGCACGATCACCGACGTGATCGGCAGGCCGCCGAACGCACCCGCGACGAGATTGCCGACGCCCTGTGCCTTCAGCTCGCGGTCGGGCTGCGTCGGCCGGCGCTTCGGGTCGATCTGTTCGACCGCTTCGAGGCTCAGCAGCGTTTCGAGGCTGGCAACGACCGCGAGCGTGATCGCGACGCGCCACACGTCCGGATTGACGAGCTGCGCGAAGTTCGGGCCGAGCTCCGCGTGCTTGAGCGAGGCCGCGAACGCCGCGAACGAGCCGAGCTCGGGCAGCGTCACGCGATGGGCGGCGCCCGGCGCGACCGACGGCGCGACGACGCCCAGCACGAGCGTGGCGCCGATGCCCAGGACGACGACCGCGAGTGGCGCGGGCACCGAACGCACTAGCGCGAAGCGGCGCAGTGCGGGCGTGTCCCACGCGATCAGCAGCGCGAGCGAGGCGAGCGCGATGGCCGTGGCCGCCCACGCGACCGGCAGGCCCGGCCACGAAGCAAACGATTGCGCAGCCGAGCCGCCGATGCCGAACGCAAACGGAATCTGCTTCACGATCAGCAGCAGGCCGATCGCGGCGAGCATGCCCTTGATGACGGGCGACGGCACGTAGGCGGCGAAGCGGCCGGCACGCAGCATGCCGAACCCGAACTGCAGCACGCCGGACAGCAGCACCGCGAGCAGGAACGCGGAGAAGCTGCCGAGCTGCGCGATCCCTTCGACGACGATCACGACGAGCCCGGCGGCCGGTCCGCTGACGGACAGCGACGAGCCGCTCAGCAGCGCGACGACGATGCCGCCGACAATGCCGGACACGAGCCCGGCGAACGGTTCGACACCGGATGCGTTGGCGATGCCGAGACACAGCGGCAGCGCAACGAGAAAAACGACGATGCCGGCGACGATGTCGCGCGGCAGGGTGGACAGGCGCTCGTTCAGTTTCATGGTTGGGGTGATTTCATTGGCTTAGGGGGCAGCGGGGTACGCGTCAGCCGAGCGCGGCGGCCGTCGCGGCCGGCACGGGTTCGACGTTGGCAAGCGGCGTCGCGTAGCCGGAATCGAGCTCCAGCAGGCGGCCGTCGGTGAGCGAAAAGATCCAGCCGTGCACGAGCGGCGGCCGTTCACGGCCCCGCACGATCGGCGACGCGCGCAGCAGCCGCACCTGTTCGAGCACGTTCAGTTCGGCGAGGCGGTCGGCGGCGACCGTGTCGTCGAGCCCGTCGAGCGTGTCGCGATGGCGCCGCGCGAGCGCGCAGAGCGGTGCGATGCGGCGCGCGACGTGCGGCAGGTCGGATGGCGGCGGCAGCAGCGACGCGCGCACGCCGCCGCAGCCGTAGTGCCCGCACACGATCACGTGGTCGACCTGAAGCACGCGCACCGCGTACTCGAGCACGCTGGCGGAATTGTCGTCGTCGGGATGGAACAGGTTCGCGATGTTGCGATGGACGAACAGCTCGCCGGGTGCGCAATGCGTGATGGTTTCGGCCGGCACGCGGCTGTCCGAGCAGCCGATCCACAGCACGCGCGGATTCTGGCCGCGCGCGAGCGCGTCGAAAAAGCCGGGCGTGTGTTCGCGCGTCTCGCGGGCCCACGCGATGTTGGCGACCAGCATGCTCTTGGGGCGATTCATGAGGACTCCTTTTTGATAAAGGCAAATGAATATCGGCCGAATTGGCGCAATATGATGCTTTCTAAATTGAAAGGTTGAATTTCGACTGATATTAGGGGTATGCCCTAGCGTTCCGGGTGTCCTGAAACAAATTGTTTCAAATTGACTGGACGTAGTGCATCGCCTGCACCAACCCAACGCATGACATGCATGGCGCATGCCTGTTTCCGCGCGAAGGCCCGCATGACGGGGATTTCAGCGTATTGCCATCGGAATGTCATCGATCGGAAAAGATTTCCGTCGCATTTTCTGAATTAATTAGATGGCGGAAAAAAGGAAATGGCCATTCACGCAATAATTCGTGAATGGCCATGGTGAAAATTGCGCGTCAATGCGTAATCGATCAGAACATGTTGCGGCGATCGGGATCGTGCAGCGGGTCCGGCGTTTTCTGCGTGATGCGCAGAATGCCCTGCGGATCGAAATAGAAGCTGTACATCATGTACCAGACGTTGTCCTCGAGATACCGGTACGTCCACACCTCGCGCTTCATCAGCGGGAAGTAGGATGTCTCGACGGGGCGTCCGAAATTGACGAGGACATCGGTCTTCGTCCACTTGCCGATCTCCGCGCGATAGAACTCGTTCGGTTGCAGCACCTGGCGCACGTTGACGATCTTGTGAGCGGCGTCGACGTCGGCCGCGACCGTGACCTCGCCCATCGGCTGGGTCGGCCACATCAGGCGTTTGCCGCCGCCGGGCAGGTCGTAGATCTCGCGTGGCGGGCCCATGCGCGCGACGATCGCCGACTCGTCCTGGCCGGCCTGGTATTGCTGCCACGGTTGCGCGCAACCGGCCAGCAGCGCGGCGGCACCGGCCAACAGCACCGGCAGGCGCGCGGGAATGCGAATGCCCATGGGGATTCTCCAGAACACGGAAACACATCCCGTTTTATCACGGACGGCGCGCGACGGCGCGTCGTGCGAAAAAAATCGGTGCGGATCGCTGGCGCTGCGATGCTTGCGGGCGACAGGGGCGCGGGCCTATGATCCGCGCTTCTCGGGCAGATTGAAGGGCAGGTAGCCGATGCAGGGATGGAAGCGGTGTGCGCTCGCGTTGAGCGCGGGCTGGATGCTGGTGTCGTCCGCGTTTGCCGCGGGCGAGCCGGTGCGGATCGCACTGATCGAAGGGATGTCGGGCCCGTTCGCGAACGCGGGCACGGCGGTCGAGCGCAACCTGCGCTTCGGTGTCGAGCAGGTCAACGCGGCGGGCGGCGTGAAGCTGCGCGACGGCGCGCATCCGCTCGAGCTGGTCGTGCTCGACAGCAAAGGCAGCCCGGAGGAGGCACTTGTGCAGTTGCGCGCGGCCGCGGACCGCCATATCGGTTTCGTCACACAGGGCAACAGCTCGGCTGTCGCGGCCGCACTCGTCGCGGCGCTCGACAAGCTGAACGCGCGCGATCCGGACAACCGGATGCTGTTCCTCAACTATTCGGCCGACGATCCGGCGCTGACCGGCGCGCGCTGCAGTTTCTGGCATTTCCGCTTCGACGCGCACGCAGGCATGCGGATGGCCGCGCTCGCGGACGTGATGGCGAGCGACCGCGCGCTGCGCAAGGTCTATCTGCTGAACCAGGACTACAGCTTCGGCCACGACGTGAGCACGCTCGCGCGGCAGGCGCTCGCCGCACGGCGCCCCGACGTGACGATCGCCGGCGACGAATTCCACCCGATAGGCCGGATCAAGGATTTCTCGCCGTACGTCGCGAAGATCCGCGCGAGCGGCGCCGATGCCGTCGTGACCGGCAACTGGGGCAACGACCTCACGCTGCTCGTGAAGGCGGCGCGCGAGCAGGGGCTGAATGCGAAGTTCTATACGTTCTACGGCAACAGCCTCGGCGCACCGGCGGCACTCGGCGACGCCGGGGTCGGGCGAGTCGTGGCCGTCGCGGACTGGCACCCGAACGCGGGCGGCGCGAAATCCGACGCGTTCTACCGCGCGTTCCGGACCCGTTTCCCGGCCGCGCAGGACGACTATCCGGTGCGGCGCATGAGCCTGATGATCGAGATGCTGGCCGCCGCGATGAACCGCGCGGGGTCGGCCGACCCCGTCGCGGTCGCGCGTGCTCTCGAGGGCCTGTCGTTCGACGACGGCTTCCACGCGTCGCGGATGCGCGCGCAGGATCATCAACTGATCCAGCCCCTTTACGTAATGCAGATGGACAAGGCCGGCACGCCGGGCGTGCGCTTCGACAACGAGGGTTCCGGCTACGGCTTCCGGACGGTGCTCGCGGTGCCGGCGCAACGCACGGAGATGCCGTCGACCTGCTCGATGACGCGCCCGTGACAGGGGGCGGTAAGAAAGGCGTGGAGTTGTGCTACAATGCCCGCCGGTTGTAAGTCACGGCACGGCCATTCTTCCGTGTCCGCCTGTTCAGTTAGAAAGGAAATCAAATGTCTGTTGCAGATATCAAGAAGTCGGAAGTCGTTGCTCAGTTCGCCCGCGGTACCAACGACACGGGTTCGCCCGAAGTCCAGGTCGCACTGCTGACCGCACGTATCGTCGAACTGACGGGTCACTTCAAGACCCACGCGAAGGATCACCACAGCCGCCGCGGCCTGCTGCGCATGGTTAGCCGCCGCCGCAAGCTGCTCGACTACCTCAAGGGCAAGGATGCCGACCGTTACCGCGCGCTGATCGAGAAGCTGGGTCTGCGTAAGTAATCGAGGCGATTGCCGCCAGCAAGATGCCTGTGTCAGTCCGCTGATACAGGCATTTTGTTTTTGCGCGGTGCGTAGCGTCACGCGCACCGCAGGCTGTCCGGCCATTCGTGCCGGGCTGCCGGGACGGCCGATACCGGAGTCGGGATTTGTGTCATTCCAGCGCGCCGCTGCATGAGCGCCGCGCTGGAATGGCATAAGAAACACACCTTGCTCCGGGTGATTCGGTCGCGACGCCGCCGCACGGCAGGGCCGATGCGGTGAATGATAGAAATGCATTCAAAGGAGCAACCATGTCCATGTTCAACAAGGTCGTGAAGGAATTCCAGTGGGGCCAGCACAAGGTGCGCCTCGAAACCGGTGAAGTCGCTCGCCAGGCGAGCGGTGCGGTGATCGTCGACGTCGAAGACACCGTCGTGCTGGCAACCGTCGTCGGCGCGAAGTCGGCGAAGCCGGGTCAGGATTTCTTCCCGCTGACCGTCGACTACCTCGAGAAGACCTACTCGGCCGGCAAGATCCCGGGCGGCTTCTTCCGCCGCGAAGGCCGTCCGTCGGAGCACGAGACGCTGACGTCGCGCCTGATCGACCGTCCGCTGCGCCCGCTGTTCCCGGAAGGCTTCTACAACGAAGTCCAGGTCGTGATCCACGTGCTGTCCGTGAACCCGGAAGTCCCGGCGGACATCCCTGCGCTGATCGGCGCATCGGCCGCGCTCGCCGTGTCGGGCCTGCCGTTCAACGGCCCGGTCGGTGCCGCGCGCGTCGCGTACATCGACAACGCCTACGTGCTGAACCCGACGCGTGACCAGATCAAGGCATCGAGCCTCGATCTCGTCGTCGCAGGTACGGAACGCGCGGTGCTGATGGTCGAATCGGAAGCCGATCAACTGTCGGAAGAAGTGATGCTGGGCGCGGTGGTGTTCGGCCACGAGCAGATGCAAGTGGCGATCGACGCGATCCACGAACTGGTGCGCGAAGGCGGCAAGCCCGAGTGGGACTGGCAGCCGGCGCCGAAGAACGAAGCGCTGATCGCGCGCGTGACCGAACTGGCGCAGAACGACCTGCTCGCTGCTTACCAGCTCCGCGACAAGCAAGCCCGTTCGACGAAGCTGAAGGAAGTCTACTCGGCGACCTCGGCGAAGCTCGAGGAAGACGCGCAGGCGGCCGGTACGGCAGCGGCCGACAAGGCCACCGTCGGCAACGTCCTGTTCGACATCGAAGCCAAGATCGTCCGTTCGCAGATCCTGAACGGCGAGCCGCGCATCGACGGCCGCGACACGCGCACCGTGCGCCCGATCGAGATCCGCACCGGCGTGCTGCCGCGTACCCACGGCTCGGCGCTGTTCACGCGCGGCGAGACGCAGGCGCTGGTCGTCGCGACGCTCGGCACGAAGGGTGACGAGCAGATCATCGACGCGCTCGAAGGCGAATACCGCGAGCGCTTCATGCTCCACTACAACATGCCCCCGTTCGCGACCGGCGAAACGGGCCGAGTCGGCTCGCCGAAGCGTCGCGAAATCGGCCACGGCCGCCTCGCGAAGCGCGCGCTGGTCAAGTGCCTGCCGAGCGCCGACGAATTCGGCTACTCGATCCGCGTCGTGTCGGAAATCACCGAATCGAACGGTTCGTCGTCGATGGCATCGGTGTGCGGCGGCTGCCTGGCGCTGATGGACGCCGGCGTGCCGATGAAGGCGCACGTCGCGGGTATCGCGATGGGCCTGATCCTCGAAGGCAACAAGTTCGCGGTGCTGACCGACATCCTCGGCGACGAAGATCACCTCGGCGACATGGACTTCAAGGTGGCCGGCACGGAACAAGGCGTGACGGCGCTGCAGATGGACATCAAGATCCAGGGCATCACGAAGGAAATCATGCAGGTCGCGCTCGCGCAGGCGAAGGAAGGCCGCATGCACATCCTCGGCAAGATGACGTCGGCGGTCTCGGGTGCGAACACGCAGCTGTCGGAATTCGCGCCGCGCATGATCACGATCAAGATCAACCCGGAAAAGATCCGCGACGTGATCGGCAAGGGCGGTTCGGTGATCCGCGCGCTGACGGAAGAAACGGGCACGACCATCGACATTTCGGACGACGGCGTCGTGACGATCGCGAGCACGAACAGCGACGGCATGGCCGAAGCGAAGAAGCGCATCGAGAACATCACGGCCGAGATCGAAGTCGGCCAGGTGTACGAAGGCACGGTGCTGAAGCTGCTCGATTTCGGCGCGATCGTGAACCTGCTGCCGGGCAAGGATGGCCTGCTGCACATCTCGGAAATCGTCAACGAGCGTGTGAAGGACATCAACGACTACCTGAAGGAAGGCCAGCAGGTCAAGGTCAAGGTCATCCAGACGGACGAAAAGGGTCGCGTGCGTCTGTCGGCCAAGGCGCTGCTGAATGAAGCAGCGGCGGCGTCGCAGTCGGATACGCCGCCGCAGCAGTAAGCGGGCAGGCGGACCAACGGCCGGCAGTGCGAAAGCGCGCCGGCCGTTTTTTCTGTAGCATCGTTGTGCGGCGCAGCAGCGCCGGCGAGGCGCCTGTGCCGCGCGCACGGGCGCGCCATCCGATTCCGATCCTGGAGCGACCATCACCATGAAAGCCATCGAAATCACCGAATTCGGCGCCCCCGACGTGCTGAAGCTTGCGGAGCGTCCGCGCCCCGAACCGAAGCGCGGCGAGGTGCTGATCAAGGTGGCGGCTTCCGGCGTGAATCGGCCTGACGTCTTTCAGCGCAAGGGGGCGTATGCACCGCCGCCGGGCGCGTCGGATCTGCCGGGCCTCGAGGTCGCGGGCGAAATCGTCGGCGGCGACTTGTCCGATGCCGCGCTGAATCCGTTCGGCCTGAAGCTTGGCGATCGCGTGTGCGCGTTGCTCGCGGGCGGTGGGTATGCCGAATATGCGGTCGCGCCGCTGCTGCAATGCCTGCCGGTGCCCGGCGGGCTGACCGACATCGAGGCCGCGTCGCTGCCCGAAACGTTCTTCACCGTGTGGAGCAACGTGTTCGACCGTGCGCAGCTTGGCGCGGGCGAGGGTGGCGAGCATGAGACGCTGCTCGTGCAGGGCGGCTCGAGCGGCATCGGCGTCACGGCGATCCAGATCGCGCATGCGCTCGGCTTTCGCGTGTTCGCGACGGCCGGCACCGCCGACAAGTGCCGTGCGTGCGAGGCGCTCGGCGCCGAACGCGCGATCAACTACAAGACCGAAGACTTCGTCGAGGTCGTGAAGTCGCTGACGCACGATCGCGGCGTCGACGTGATCCTGGACATGGTGGCGGGCTCGTACGTGCCGCGCGAGCTGTCCGCGCTCGCGGACGGCGGCCGTCTCGTGCTGATCGCGCTGCTCGGCGGGGCGAAGGCCGACGTGAACCTGAGCGAGATCCTGCGTCGCCGGCTGACGGTGACGGGTTCGACGCTGCGGCCGCGTCCGGTCGAGTTCAAGGCGCGCATCGCCGCGCAGCTGCAGGCGCGCGTGTGGCCGCTGATTGCCGACGGCCGCATCAAGCCGGTGATCTACCGTGTGCTGCCGGCCGCGGAAGCCGCGCAGGCGCATGCGCTGATGGAAAGCAGCGAGCACACCGGCAAGATCGTGCTCGATTGGGGTACGAACGCCTGACGCCCGTGCGGCCGGGCTTGACATGCGCGGTTTGACCGGTTCAAGCCGCGCGCAGTAAAATCGCCGGTTTGCTTCGCCAGATCAAACCTGACCGCCGGTTTCCGGCGCGTTAATGACACAGCGGTGACGAGACAGACACGATGTCGAAACAGAGAACGAAGCGGGTGATCGGCAACTGGAAGATGCACGGCCGTCTGGCCGGCAACCAGGCGTTGCTGAACGAAGTGGTGCAGGGCGCGGACGCCGTGGCGGCCGAAACGTCGGTCGGCGTGTGCGTGCCGTTCCCGTATCTCGCGCAGGTTCAGGCGCAGCTTGGCGGCGGTCGTGTCGCATTCGGCGCGCAGGACGTGTCCGCGCACGAGCAGGGCGCGTTCACCGGCGAAGTGGCGGCCGCGATGGTCGCCGAGTTCGGCGCACGCTATGCGATCGTCGGCCATTCGGAGCGTCGCGCGTATCACGGCGAAAGCAGCGAGACGGTCGCGGCGAAGACGCAGCGCGCGCTCGCGGCCGGCCTCACGCCCGTTGTGTGCGTCGGCGAGACGCTCGACGAGCGCGAGTCGGGCGCGACCGAGCAGGTCGTCGGTGCGCAGCTCGACGCGGTGCTGGCCGTGCTGACGGCTGACGAGGCGGTGCGCATCGTCGTCGCGTACGAGCCGGTCTGGGCGATCGGCACGGGCAAGAGCGCGACGTCGGCGCAGGCGCAGGACGTGCACGCGTTCCTGCGTGCGCGTCTCGCGGCGAAGGGTGCGGCGGACGTGTCCGTGCTGTACGGCGGCAGCGTGAAGCCGGACAACGCGGAAGAGCTGTTCGCGCAGCCGGACATCGACGGCGGCCTGATCGGCGGCGCGTCGCTGAAGGCGGAAGATTTCCTGGCGATCTGTCGGGCCGCGCGTTGAGCGGTCCGAGATCGAATTGAACCATGACGGCGGCCGGTCGATCCGGTCGCCCGATCCAATCGGGTGGGTGTGATGCTGTTATTCAAAACGCTGATTATTGTGGTGCAGGTACTGTCTGCACTTGGTGTGATTGGTCTCGTGCTGCTGCAGCACGGCAAGGGTGCCGACATGGGTGCTGCATTCGGCAGCGGCGCGTCGGGCAGCCTGTTCGGTGCGACGGGCTCGGCGAACTTCCTGTCGCGCACGACGGGTATCCTCGCGACGATCTTTTTTATCGCGACGCTCGCGCTGACGTACCTCGGTTCGTACAAGTCGACGCCGTCGGCAGGCGTGCTGGGCGCGGCGGCGACCGCTCCGGCACCGGTGTCCGCCGCATCGGCACCGGCTGTCGCGGCGTCCGCTGCAGCGGGTTCGGCTGCAAGCGCGCCGGGCCAGGACGTCCCGAAATAAAAAGTCAAAAATTTTGCGGTTGTGCGTTGAACAATTCTGGAAGTCGGGTTAGAATTTAATTCTTGAAGCGATTCGCGGGAAACGAGCAGCATAACCCGAGTTGCATGCAGTGCCGACGTGGTGAAATTGGTAGACACGCTATCTTGAGGGGGTAGTGGCGAAAGCTGTGCGAGTTCGAGTCTCGCCGTCGGCACCAAAGTTACTCAATGCCAGCCGCTTCTAGTGGCTGGCATTTTTCATTTCTGGGGTGTGCTTGCGGTTGTCTTGCGATCGCATGCACTCCGAAATGATTCCTTCCGCCGGATAGTGGTATTCTCCGGACGCTCAGAACTAACCGATAGAGGATTGCCTTGAACCTCGCAGCCTATTACCCCGTCTTGTTGTTCCTCCTCGTGGGCACTGGTTTAGGTATAGCGCTGGTCAGCATCGGCAAGCTCCTTGGTCCCAACAAGCCGGACGTCGAGAAGAACGCACCGTACGAGTGCGGCTTCGAAGCCTTTGAAGACGCCCGGATGAAATTCGACGTTCGGTATTACCTCGTCGCCATCCTGTTCATCATCTTCGATCTCGAAACCGCATTCCTGTTCCCGTGGGGCGTCGCGCTCCGGGACATCGGCTGGCCGGGTTTCATCGCAATGATGATTTTTCTGCTCGAATTCCTGCTGGGCTTTGCCTATATCTGGAAGAAAGGCGGGCTCGATTGGGAGTGATGGGTTAATCGCCGGTTTGCATGAGCGGCCACGCTCGGTCGCTCGTCTGGAGTGGAAAGCAAATGAGTATCGAAGGGGTCTTGAAGGAAGGGTTTGTCACCACGACGGCTGACAAGCTGATCAACTGGACGCGTACCGGCTCGCTGTGGCCGATGACGTTCGGGCTCGCGTGTTGCGCCGTCGAGATGATGCATGCGGGCGCGGCCCGTTACGATCTGGACCGGTTCGGCGTCGTGTTTCGTCCGAGCCCGCGTCAATCGGACGTGATGATCGTTGCCGGCACGCTCTGCAACAAGATGGCACCCGCACTGCGCCGCGTGTACGACCAGATGGCCGAGCCGCGCTGGGTGATCTCGATGGGGTCGTGCGCGAATGGCGGCGGCTACTACCACTACTCGTATTCGGTGGTCCGCGGCTGCGACCGGATCGTGCCGGTCGACGTCTACGTGCCGGGCTGCCCGCCCACGGCCGAGGCGCTGGTCTACGGCGTGATCCAGCTTCAGGCGAAGATCCGCCGCACCAATACCATCGCCCGTCAATAAAGCCCCGAGCGTCCCCTCAATATGGCAAGCAAAATCGAGACTCTCAAGGCAAACCTCGAAGCCGCGCTCGGCGCGCGCGTGGTGAGCCTCACCGAAGCGATCGGTGAACTGACGCTCGTCGTGAAGGCGAGCGATTACCTCGAAGTCGCAAAGACGCTTCGCGACGATCCGAAGCTCCGTTTCGAGCAGCTGATCGACCTCTGCGGCGTCGACTACCAGACCTTCGGCGACGGCGCCTACGACGGCCCGCGCTTCGCGGCCGTGTCGCACCTGCTGTCGGTCACGAACAACTGGCGCCTGCGCCTGCGTGCATTCGCGCCGGACGACGACCTGCCGATCGTGGCATCGCTGGTCGACATCTGGACCTCCGCGAACTGGTACGAGCGCGAAGCGTTCGACCTGTACGGCATCGTGTTCGAAGGCCACCCCGACCTGCGCCGCATCCTCACCGACTACGGCTTCATCGGTCACCCGTTCCGCAAGGACTTCCCGGTGTCGGGTTACGTCGAAATGCGTTACGACCCGGAAGAGAAGCGGGTCGTGTACCAGCCGGTGACGATCGAGCCGCGCGAAATCACGCCGCGCGTGATCCGCGAGGATCGCTATGGCGGTCTGAAACATTAAGGGGGCGTCATGGCAGAAATCAAGAACTACACGCTCAACTTCGGCCCGCAGCACCCGGCAGCGCACGGCGTGCTGCGCCTGGTGCTCGAGCTCGACGGCGAAGTCATCCAGCGCGCCGATCCGCACATCGGCCTGCTGCACCGCGCGACCGAAAAGCTCGCGGAATCCAAGACCTTCATCCAGTCCGTGCCGTACATGGACCGTCTCGACTACGTGTCGATGATGGTCAACGAGCACGGCTATGTGCTCGCGATCGAAAAGCTGCTCGGCATCGACGTGCCGGAGCGCGCGCAGTACATCCGCGTGCTGTTCGACGAGATCACGCGCGTGCTGAACCACCTGATGTGGATCGGCGCACACGCACTCGACGTCGGCGCGATGGCCGTGTTCCTGTACGCTTTCCGCGAACGCGAAGACCTGATGGACGTGTACGAAGCGGTGTCCGGCGCCCGGATGCACGCGGCGTACTACCGTCCGGGCGGCGTCTACCGCGATCTGCCTGACGCGATGCCGCAATACAAGGCGTCGAAGATTCGCAACGAGAAGGCGCTCGCGAAGATGAACGAATCGCGTAGCGGCTCGGTGCTCGACTTCATCGACGACTTCTTCACGCGCTTCCCGAAGTGCGTCGACGAATACGAAACGCTGCTGACCGACAACCGGATCTGGAAACAGCGTCTGGTCGGGATCGGCGTGGTCAGCCCGGAACGCGCGCTGCAGATGGGCCTGACGGGCCCGATGCTGCGCGGCTCGGGCATCGCGTGGGATCTGCGCAAGAAGCAGCCGTACGAAGTGTACGATCGCATGGATTTCGACGTGCCGGTCGGCGTGAACGGCGATTGCTACGACCGCTATCTGGTCCGCGTCGAGGAAATGCGCCAGTCGATCCGCATCGCGAAACAGTGTATTGAGTGGCTCCGAAAGAATCAGGGCCCGGTGATGACGGACAATCACAAGGTTGCACCGCCGTCGCGCGTCGGCATGAAGACCAACATGGAAGACTTGATTCACCACTTCAAGCTCTTCACCGAAGGTTTCCATGTGCCGGAAGGCGAAGCGTACGCGGCGGTCGAGCATCCGAAGGGTGAGTTCGGCATCTACCTCGTGTCGGATGGTGCCAACAAGCCGTATCGCCTCAAGATTCGCGCACCGGGTTTCGCTCACCTGGCGTCGCTCGACGAAATGGCGCGCGNTCGAGCATCCGAAGGGTGAGTTCGGCATCTACCTCGTGTCGGATGGTGCCAACAAGCCGTATCGCCTCAAGATTCGCGCACCGGGTTTCGCTCACCTGGCGTCGCTCGACGAAATGGCGCGCGGTCACATGATCGCCGACGCCGTCACGATCATCGGTACGCAGGACATCGTGTTCGGCGAGATCGATCGCTAATGGTTGCGCCGCCCGCACGAGCGGGCGGCGAGCAGTAAGTCACACGCGATGCGCGCTGAACCGGTGCGGCTTCGCAAGCTGTCAACAGAGTGAGCGCCAGGTCTGCCGTCCATGCACCCCAGTGTGCGGCAGGTTGTTCGTTCGGTAGGAATTGAAAGAGTCGTGTCTGAAAATGATCTCAGCTGAAGGCCTGAAAGAAATCGATCGAGCGTTGACGAAGTATCCCGCCGATCAGAAACAGTCCGCCGTGATGTCGGCGTTGGCCGTTGCTCAGGAAGAGCATGGCTGGCTGTCGCCCGAACTGATGCAGTTCGTTGCGGACTATCTCGGCATGCCGGCCGTTGCCGTGCAGGAAGTCGCGACGTTCTACACGATGTACGAGCTCAACCCGGTCGGCAAGCACAAGATCACGCTTTGCACGAACCTGCCGTGCCAGCTGGGTCCGGACGGCGGCGCGGAAGCGACTGCCGACTACCTGAAACAGAAGCTGGGCATCAGCTTCGGCGAGACCACGCCCGACGGCAAGTTCACGCTGAAGGAAGGCGAATGCATGGGCTCGTGCGGCGATGCGCCGGTGCTGCTGGTGAACAATCACAGAATGTGCAGCTTCATGAGCCGCGAGAAGATCGACCAGCTGCTTGAGGAGCTCTCGAAATGACGTCCCTCCACGACCGTCACATCAAACCGCTGATCCTCGCTGGTCTGAACGGCGAGAACTGGCATCTCGAAGACTACGTTGCGCGCGGCGGCTACAAGCAGCTGCGCCGCATTCTCGAAGAAAAGATCACGCCCGAGCAGGTGATCGCCGACGTGAAGGCGTCGGGCCTGCGTGGCCGTGGCGGTGCGGGCTTCCCGACCGGCCTGAAGTGGAGCTTCATGCCGCGCCAGTTCCCGGGGCAGAAGTACCTCGTCTGCAACTCGGACGAAGGCGAGCCGGGCACGTTCAAGGATCGCGACATCCTGCGCTGGAACCCGCACGCGCTGATCGAAGGCATGGCCATCGGCGCATACGCGATGGGCATCACCGTTGGCTACAACTACATCCACGGCGAAATCTTCGAAGTGTATCGACGCTTCGAGGCCGCGCTCGATGAAGCGCGCGCAGCGGGGTTCCTCGGCGACAACATCATGGGCTCGGAATTCTCGTTCCAGCTGCACGCGCACCATGGTTACGGCGCGTACATCTGCGGCGAGGAAACGGCACTGCTCGAGTCGCTCGAGGGCAAGAAGGGCCAGCCGCGCTTCAAGCCGCCGTTCCCGGCGAGCTTCGGCGTGTACGGCAAGCCGACCACGATCAACAACACCGAGACGTTTGCCGCGGTGCCGTTCCTGCTGTCCATCGGGCCGCAGAATTACCTCGAGATCGGCAAGCCGAACAACGGCGGCACGAAGATTTTCTCGGTGTCGGGCGACGTCGAGCGTCCGGGCAACTATGAAGTGCCGCTCGGCACGCCGTTCGCGACGCTGATGGAGCTCGCCGGCGGGATGCGCGGCGGCAAGAAGATCAAGGCCGTGATTCCGGGCGGTTCGTCGGCACCGGTGATCCCGGGCGACATCATGATGCAGACCGATCTCGATTACGACGCGATCGCGAAGGCGGGCTCGATGCTCGGTTCCGGCGCGGTGATCGTGATGGACGAGACGCGCTGCATGGTGCGCTCGCTGCTGCGCCTGTCGTACTTCTACTACGAGGAATCGTGCGGCCAGTGCACGCCGTGCCGTGAAGGCACCGGCTGGCTGTATCGCGTCGTGAACCGTATCGAGCACGGCGAAGGCCGTCAGGAAGATCTGGACCTGCTGAACTCGGTTGCCGAGAACATCATGGGCCGCACGATCTGTGCGCTCGGCGATGCGGCGGCGATGCCGGTGCGCGGGATGCTCAAGCACTACTGGGACGAATTCGCGTACCACGTCGAGCACAAGCACTGCATGGTCGGCGGCCACGCGCCGCATGTGGCTGCGGCAGCCTGAAGCGAAACACCCGGTTGCGGAATTTGAGCGCACGGTCGGGCGAACGCGCGAACGAGCGGAAATAGGTTAAGGACCATTCACCATCATGGTTGAACTTGAAATAGACGGCAAGAAGGTCGAGGTGCCCGAAGGCAGCATGGTGATCCAGGCTGCGCACAAGGCGGATACGTACATTCCTCACTTCTGCTATCACAAGAAACTGTCGGTTGCGGCCAACTGCCGGATGTGTCTCGTCGAAGTCGAGAAGATGCCGAAGGCCGTGCCTGCCTGCGCGACCCCCGTGTCGGCCGGCATGATCGTCCACACGCAGTCCGACAAGGCTGTGAAGGCGCAGCAGTCGGTGATGGAATTCCTCCTCATCAATCACCCGCTCGATTGCCCGATCTGCGATCAGGGCGGCGAATGCCAGCTGCAGGATCTGGCGGTCGGCTACGGCAAGTCGTCGTCGCGCTACGCGGAAGAAAAGCGCGTGGTGTTCCACAAGAACGTGGGCCCGCTGATCTCGATGGAAGAAATGTCGCGCTGCATCCACTGCACGCGCTGCGTCCGCTTCGGCCAGGAAATCGCCGGCGTGATGGAGTTCGGCATGCTGGGCCGCGGCGAGCACTCGGAAATCACGACGTTCGTCGGCAAGACGGTCGACTCCGAGATGTCGGGCAACATGATCGACCTGTGCCCGGTCGGCGCGTTGACCAGCAAGCCGTTCCGCTACAGCGCCCGTACCTGGGAACTGTCGCGCCGCAAGTCGGTGAGCCCGCACGATTCCGTCGGCGCGAACCTCGTCGTGCAGGTGAAGAACAACCGCGTGATGCGCGTGCTGCCGTTCGAGAACGAAGCCATCAACGAATGCTGGATCTCGGACAAGGACCGCTTCTCGTATGAAGGCCTCAACAGCGAAGAGCGCCTGACGAAGCCGATGCTGAAGCAGGGCGGCCAGTGGATCGAGACCGACTGGCAGACCGCGCTCGAATACGTCGCGAAGGGCCTGAAGGGCATCGCCGCGGATCACGGCGCGAACGCGCTGGCGATGCTCGCGAGCGCGCACAGCACCGCTGAAGAGCTGTTCCTCGTGAAGCAGCTCGCCAACGAACTGAAGACGCCGAACGTCGATTTCCGTCTGCGCCAGCAGGATTTCTCGGCACCGGTCCAGGGTGCACCGTGGCTCGGCATGCCGATCGCCGACCTGTCGAACGTGGACGCCGCGCTCGTTATCGGTTCGTTCCTGCGCCGCGACCACCCGCTGTTCGCCGCCCGCCTGCGCCAGGCCGCGAAGAACGGCGCGAAGCTGCACTTCCTGCACGCGACCGGTGACGACGCACTGATCCCGACCGCGCAGCGCATCGTCGCCGCGCCGTCGGCATGGCTCGACGAACTGGCCGGCATCGCCGCGGCCGTCGCGCAACTGCGCGGCGTCGCGCTGCCCGACACGCTCGCGGGCGTCACGGCATCGCCGGCTGCACAGACGGTCGCTCAAGCGCTCGCGAACGGCGAACGCCGCGCGGTGCTGCTCGGCAACGTCGCGGTCCGCCATCCGGAATTCGCGAAGCTGCACGCTGTCGCGCAGTGGATCGCCGACAACACCGGCGCCACGTTCGGCTTCCTGACGGAAGCGGCGAACACGGTCGGTGCGCACGTCGTCGGCGCGCTGCCGGGCGACGGCGGCCTGAATGCACGCGAAGCGTTCGCGCAGCCGCGCAAGGGCTACGTGCTGCTGAACGTCGAACCGGAATTCGATACGGCCGATCCGGCGCAGGCGCTTGCCGCGCTGAACCAGGCGGAAATGGTCGTCGTGATGTCGCCGTTCAAGCACGGCCTCGACTACGCCGACGTGCTGCTGCCGGTTGCGCCGTTCACGGAAACGGCCGGCACGTTCGTCAACGCGGAAGGCACCGTGCAGAGCTTCAACGGCGTCGTGCGCCCGCTCGGCGACACGCGTCCGGCCTGGAAGGTGCTGCGCGTGCTCGGCAGCCTGCTCGGCCTGCCGAACTTCGAATACGAGACGGCGGAAGAAGTGCGTCTCGCGGCGCTCGGCGACGCAGGGGTTGCCGGCCGTCTGTCGAACCAGACGTCGGTCGCACCGGCGCGCGTCGCGGCGAATGCCGCGAACGGCGGCTTCGAGCGCCTCGCCGATGTGCCGATCTATCACGCCGACGCGCTCGTGCGCCGCGCAGGTGCATTGCACCTGACGGTCGCCGCGAAGGCAGCGAATGCCGCGGCCCTGCCGGCCGCGTTGTTCGACAAGCTGGGCTTGAAGGAAGGCGACGCCGTGCGCGTGCGCCAGGGCGAGCGTGCGGTGCAGTTGCCGGCCGTGCGCGACGCGAATCTTGCGGAGACGGTCGTTCGCGTGTCGGCGGCAACGCCTGCCGGCGCAGCGCTCGGCAGCCTGTCCGGTGAACTGGTGGTGGAGAAGGCGTAAATGAGCTTGTTCGATACGATCAACGCGGGCGGATCCCAGCTTCTCGGCTTCGCGTGGCCGACGGTGTGGGCAATCGTGCGCATCCTCGTCGTCTCCGTCGTCATCCTGCTGTGCGTCGCGTACCTGATTCTGTGGGAACGCAAGCTGATCGGCTGGATGCACGTGCGTCTCGGTCCGAACCGTGTCGGCCCCGGCGGCCTGCTGCAGCCGATCGCCGACGTGCTGAAGCTGCTGCTGAAGGAAGTCATTCAGCCGAGCGCGGCCAGCCGGTGGCTGTACCTGATCGCGCCGGTCATGACCGTCGTGCCGGCGTTCGCGGTGTGGGCCGTGATCCCGTTCCAGGCCGAAGCTGTCCTCGCGAACGTGAACGCGGGCCTGCTGTACGCGATGGCGATCTCGTCGATCGGCGTGTACGCGGTGATTCTCGCGGGCTGGGCATCGAACTCGAAGTACGCGTTCCTCGGCGCGATGCGCGCCGCGGCGCAGATGGTTTCGTACGAAATCTCGATGGGCTTCGCGCTGGTGCTGGTGCTGATGACGGCCGGCAGCCTGAACCTGTCGGAAATCGTCGGTTCGCAGCAGCACGGCTTCTTCGCGGGCCACGGCGTGAACTTCCTGTCGTGGAACTGGCTGCCGCTGCTGCCGGCGTTCGTCGTCTACTTCATCTCGGGCATCGCCGAAACGAACCGTCACCCGTTCGACGTGGTGGAAGGGGAGTCGGAGATCGTCGCGGGTCACATGATCGATTACTCGGGCATGGCGTTCGCGCTGTTCTTCCTCGCCGAGTACATCAACATGATCGTGATCTCGGCGCTGGCTGCGACGCTGTTCCTCGGCGGCTGGGATGCACCGTTCGAGTTCCTGTCGTTCATTCCGGGCATCTTCTGGCTGGTGCTGAAGGTCTTCGCACTGCTGTCGGTGTTCATCTGGGTCCGTGCGACGTTCCCGCGTTACCGTTACGACCAGATCATGCGCCTGGGCTGGAAGGTGTTCCTGCCCGTCACGGTGATCTGGGTGATCGTGGTCGGCTTCTGGATGATGTCGCCGCTCAACATCTGGGTGAAGTAAAGATCGGACGAAATCATGACGGCTATCCAACACTTCTTTAAGACCTTCTTCCTGACCGAGCTGCTGAAAGGGCTCGCGCTGACCGGTCGTTACACGTTCAAGCGCAAGGTCACCGTGCAGTTCCCGGAAGAGAAGACGCCGATCTCGCCGCGCTTCCGCGGGCTGCACGCGCTGCGCCGCTACGAGAACGGTGAAGAGCGCTGCATCGCGTGCAAGCTGTGCGAGGCCGTGTGCCCCGCCATGGCGATCACGATCGAATCGGAAACGCGCGCGGACAACACGCGCCGCACGACGCGCTACGACATCGACCTGACGAAGTGCATCTTCTGCGGTTTCTGCGAAGAGAGCTGCCCGGTCGATTCGATCGTCGAGACGCAGATTCTCGAGTACCACGGCGAAAAGCGCGGCGACCTGTATTTCACGAAGGAAATGCTGCTCGCGGTGGGCGATCGCTACGAGAAGGACATCGCTGCGGCAAAGGCTGCCGACGCGCCGTATCGTTGATTGTGTTTGCAGTGCCGGCCCGAAGCACGGGCCAGCCGCCGCGACGGGTGCGGGCGTCCCGCAAGCCGCGCCTGACTATGGCCTAACGATGAACCGGTAATCATGGAATTCACGACCGTACTGTTCTACATCTTCGCGCTGCTCCTGGTGGTATCAGGGCTGAAGGTGATCACTTCGCGCAACCCGGTGGCGTCTGCGCTTTTCCTTGTGCTGGCGTTCTTCAACGCCGCCGCGATCTGGATGCTGCTGGAAGCGGAGTTCCTCGCGATCCTGCTGGTGCTGGTGTACGTGGGCGCCGTGATGGTGCTGTTCCTGTTCGTCGTGATGATGCTGGACATCAACATCGACTACCTGCGTCGCGACTTCAAGCGCTTCGTGCCGATGGCGACCGTGGTCGGCGCGATCATCGTGATCGAGACCGCGCTGATCCTGTGGCGCGGCTACGGCGACACGCACACCGTGCACGCGATGGCGACGGGCGAAATGGCCAACTGGTCGAACACGCGACTGATCGGCAAGGTGATCTACACCGACTACATCTTCGCGTTTGAAATCGCCGGCCTCGTGCTGCTGGTCGCGATCATTGCCGCGATCGGGCTGACCGAGCGCAAGGGCAAGGACAGCAAGCGCCAGCGTGTGTCGGATCAGGTCAAGGTGCGCCGCGACGACCGCGTGCGCCTCGTGAAGATGGACGCCGAGAAGCCGGAGCCGGAAGCGGCGCAGAGCGAAGCCGGTTCGGGCAACAACGGCTAAGCGGAGAAAAGAAAACCATGTTGACTCTTGCTCATTACCTCGTGCTCGGCGCGATTCTGTTCGCGATCAGCATCGTCGGGATCTTCCTGAACCGCCGCAACATCATCATCATCCTGATGGCGATCGAACTGATGCTGCTGGCGGTGAACACCAACTTCGTCGCGTTCTCGCACTATCTCGGCGATATACACGGCCAGATCTTCGTGTTCTTCGTGCTGACTGTCGCCGCAGCGGAAGCCGCGATCGGTCTCGCGATTCTGGTGACCCTGTTCCGCAAGCTCGACACGATCAATGTCGAGGATCTCGATCAGCTCAAAGGTTAATCTCAGGCTACGCTGTTATGTCAACGACACTCAATGAAAACCTGCTGCTGGCGATTCCGCTCGCTCCGCTGGCCGGCTCGCTGATTGCGGGGCTGTTCGGGAACGCAGTCGGGCGCAAGGGCGCACACCGGATCACGATCCTCGGCGTGATGATCGCGTTCCTCCTGTCGGCGAAAGTCTTCCTCGACGTGATGGGCGGCGCGAGCTTCAACGCGACCGTCTACGAATGGATGAACGTCGGCTCGCTGAAGCTCGAAGTCGGCTTCCTCGTCGATTCGCTGACCGCGATGATGATGGTCGTCGTGACCTTCGTCTCGCTGATGGTGCACATCTACACGATCGGCTACATGGCGGAAGAAGACGGCTACCAGCGCTTCTTCTCGTACATCTCGCTGTTCACGTTCTCGATGCTGATGCTCGTGATGAGCAACAACTTCCTGCAGCTGTTCTTCGGCTGGGAAGCGGTGGGTCTGGTGTCGTACCTGCTGATCGGCTTCTACTTCACGCGTGAGAGCGCGATCTACGCGAACATGAAGGCGTTCCTCGTGAACCGCGTGGGCGACTTCGGCTTCTTGCTCGGCATCGGCCTGCTGCTCGCGTTCGCCGGCTCGATGAACTACGGCGAAGTATTCGCGAGGCGCGCAGAGCTCGCGAGCCTGCACTTCCCGGGCACCGACTGGGGCCTGCTGACCGCCGCCTGTATCTGCCTGTTCATCGGCGCGATGGGTAAATCGGCTCAGTTCCCGCTGCACGTGTGGCTGCCGGACTCGATGGAAGGCCCGACCCCGATCTCGGCGCTGATTCACGCGGCGACGATGGTGACGGCCGGCATCTTCATGGTGGCGCGCATGTCGCCGCTGTTCGAGCTGTCGGACACCGCGCTGTCGTTCATCATGGTGATCGGCGCGATCACGGCGCTGTTCATGGGCTTCCTCGGCATCATCCAGAACGACATCAAGCGGGTGGTCGCGTATTCGACGCTGTCGCAGCTCGGCTACATGACCGTCGCGCTCGGCGTGTCCGCTTACCCGGTCGCGTTGTTCCACCTGATGACGCACGCGTTCTTCAAGGCGCTGCTGTTCCTCGGCGCGGGCTCGGTGATCATGGGCATGCACCACGACCAGGACATCCGCAACATGGGCGGCCTGCGCAAGTACATGCCGATCACGTGGATCACGTCGCTCGTCGGCTCGCTCGCGCTGATCGGTACGCCGTTCTTCTCGGGCTTCTACTCGAAGGACTCGATCATCGACGCGGTGAAGCTGTCGCACCTGCCGGGTTCGGGCTTCGCGTACTTCGCGGTCGTCGCGAGCGTGTTCGTCACGGCGCTGTACTCGTTCCGCATGTACTTCCTGGTGTTCCACGGCGAAGAGCGTTTCCGCAAGCCGAAGCATCCGGAATCGCCGATGGGCATGGCGGCCGCGCATGGCCACGACGACCACGGCCATGGCCACGGTCATGACGACCACGCGCACGAACCGCACGAGACCCCGTGGGTCGTGTGGGTGCCGCTCGTCCTGCTGGCGATCCCGTCGGTGATCATCGGTGCGATCGCGGTCGGCCCGATGCTGTTCGGCGACTTCTTCGCGCACGGCGTGGCGTTCGACAAGGTGATCTTCATCGGCGAAAACCATCCGGCACTGGCCGAGATGGCCGAGGAGTTCCACGGCTGGGTGGGCATGGGCCTGCACTCGGTGTCGGGCCTGCCGGTCTGGCTCGCGCTCGCCGGTGTCGTCGTCGCATGGTTCCTGTACCTGAAGCGTCCGGAGCTGCCGGCGTCGATCCGCCGCGCGTTCGGCCCGATCTACACGCTGCTCGACAACAAGTACTACATGGACAAGATCAACGAGGTGGTGTTCGCCCGCGGTTCGGTGGCGATCGGCCGCGGCCTGTGGAAGGAGGGTGACGTCGTGGTGATCGACGGCCTCGTCAACGGCAGCGCGCGGTTCATCGGCTGGTTCGCCAGCGTGATCCGCTTCCTCCAATCCGGTTACATCTATCACTACGCGTTCGCCATGATCATCGGCATGCTGGGGCTCCTGACCCTGTTTGTAACGCTCGGCGGCAAATAAGGCGGGGGGACAACTTAATGCACGCTTTTCCGATTCTGAGTACCGCGATCTGGCTGCCGATCGTTTTCGGCCTCCTCGTGCTTGCGGTGGGTAACGACAAAAATCCGGGGACGGCCCGCTGGGTCGCGCTGATCGGTTCGCTGCTCGGCCTCGCGGTCACGATTCCGCTGATCACGGGCTTCGATTCGAGCACGGCCGCGCTGCAGTTCGTCGAGAAGTCGACCTGGATCGAACGCTTCGACATCTCGTATCACCTCGGGGTCGACGGCATCTCGATGTGGTTCGTCGTGCTGACTGCGCTGATCACGGTGATCGTCGTGATCTCCGCGTGGGAAGTGATCACCGAGAACGTCGCGCAGTACCTCGCGGCCTTCCTGATCCTGTCCGGGATCATGATCGGCGTGTTCTCGGCGGCCGATGGCCTGCTGTTCTACGTGTTCTTCGAGGCGACCCTGATCCCGATGTACATCATCATCGGCGTGTGGGGCGGCCCGAACCGCGTGTATGCGGCATTCAAGTTCTTCCTGTACACGCTGGCCGGCTCGCTGCTGATGCTGGTCGCGCTGATCTACCTGTACACGGAAACGCACTCGTTCGACCTGGCGACGTGGCAGAACGCGAAGATCGCGATGACGCCGCAGATCCTGCTGTTTATAGCGTTCTTCCTTGCGTTCGCGGTGAAGGTGCCGATGTGGCCGGTGCACACCTGGCTGCCGGACGCGCACGTGGAAGCGCCGACGGGCGGCTCGGTCGTGCTGGCCGCGATCATGCTGAAGCTCGGCGCGTACGGTTTCCTGCGCTTCTCGCTGCCGATCACGCCTGACGCGAGCCACTTCCTGGCCCCCGTCGTGATCACGCTGTCGCTGATCGCGGTGATCTACATCGGCCTCGTCGCGATGGTGCAGGCCGACATGAAGAAGCTGGTCGCGTATTCGTCGATCGCGCACATGGGCTTCGTCACGCTCGGCTTCTTCATCTTCAACCAGCTCGGCGTCGAAGGCGCGATCATCCAGATGATCTCGCACGGCTTCGTGTCGGGCGCGATGTTCCTTTGCATCGGCGTGCTGTACGACCGCGTGCACTCGCGCCAGATCGCCGACTACGGCGGCGTCGTCAACGTGATGCCGAAGTTCGCGGCGTTCGCGATGCTGTTCTCGATGGCTAACTGCGGCCTGCCGGGTACGTCGGGTTTCGTCGGCGAGTTCATGGTGATTCTCGCGGCCGTCCAGTACAACTTCTGGATCGCCTTCGGCGCGGCGTTCACGCTGATCCTCGGCGCGGCCTACACGCTGTGGATGTACAAGCGCGTGTACTTCGGCGCGGTCGCGAACGATCACGTCGCCAAGCTGAAGGATATCGGCCGTCGCGAATTCGTGATGCTGGCCGTGCTTGCCGCGTTCACGCTGCTGATGGGCCTGTATCCGAAGCCTTTCACCGACGTGATGCACGTTTCCGTGGAAAACCTCCTCTCCCATGTCGCGCAGTCCAAGCTGCCGCTGGCGCAGTAATCGCGAGCGGAGGAACTCAAGATCATGAACGCTCCTATGAATGTCCTGTTGCCTGACGCGCTGGTGATGGCTGCCATCGTCGTCGCATGGCTGAACGACACCTTTACCGGTGCCTCAGGCCGCCGCCTGACCTATCTGATCGCGGTCGTATCGTCGGTCGTCGCCGGCGTGTGGTTCGCCGTGCAGGCGCTCGACCCGCAGCAGTACTACTTCTTCTCGAAGATGATCGTCGTCGACTCGTTCGCGAGCATGATGAAGGCGGTCGTGTCGTTCGGTTTTGCGGTCTCGCTCGTTTATTCGCGCAAGTACCTCGAAGATCGCGACATGTTCCGCGGCGACGTGTTCCTGCTCGGCATGTTCTCGCTGCTCGGGCAGCTGGTCATGGTGTCGGGCAACAACTTCCTGACGCTGTACCTCGGTCTCGAACTGATGTCGCTGTCGCTGTACGCGGTCATCGCGCTGCGCCGCGACGCCGCGCAGTCGAGCGAAGCCGCGATGAAGTACTACGTGCTGGGCGCGCTTGCGTCGGGCTTCGTGCTGTACGGCATCTCGATGCTCTACGGCGCGACCGGCTCGCTCGAGCTGGGCGAGGTGTACAAGGCGGTCGGCGGCAACACCGACGCAGCCGTGCTGATGTTCGGCGTGATCTTTATCGTCGCCGGTATCGCGTTCAAGCTCGGCGCCGTGCCGTTCCACATGTGGGTGCCGGACGTCTATCAGGGCGCACCGACCGCGATGACGCTGTTCGTCGGCGGCGGCCCGAAGGTTGCCGCGTTCGCGTGGGGCCTGCGCTTCCTGGTGATGGGCCTGCTGCCGCTCGCACAGAACTGGCAGACCGCGCTCGTGATCCTCGCCGCGCTGTCGCTGATCGTCGGTAACATCACGGGTATCGTCCAGCGCAACATCAAGCGGATGCTCGCGTATTCGGCGATCTCGAACATGGGCTTCGTGCTGCTCGGCCTGCTCGCGGGCATCGTGAAGGGCGACGCGGCGGCACCGGCGAACGCATACAGCTCGGCGATGTTCTACGCGATCGTCTACCTGATCACGACGCTCGGCTCGTTCGGCGTGGTGATGCTGCTCGCGCGCCGCGATTTCGAAGCCGAAACGATCGACGACTTCAAGGGCCTCAACAAGCGCAGCCCGGTGTTCGCGTTCGTGATGATGGTCATGATGTTCTCGCTGGCAGGCATCCCGCCGACCGTCGGCTTCTACGCGAAGCTCGCCGTGCTCGAGGCGACCGTCAACGCGGGTCTCACGTGGCTGGCCGTGCTGGCCGTGATCACGTCGCTGTTCGGCGCGTTCTACTACCTGCGTATCGTGAAGCTGATGTACTTCGATGCGCCGCAGGATTCGACGCCGATCTCGGGCGATTTCTGCAAGCGCACGATCCTCGTGCTGAACGGCCTTGCGGTCGTCGTGCTCGGCCTGATCCCGAGCCCGCTGCTGACGGCCTGCCTGCAGGCAATCCGTCACACGCTGCCGCTGTAATGTCGGCAGCCGGCTGGTTTATCGTGCTGTTGGCGCTCGTGTGCGCCAACGTGCCGTTCCTGAACCAACGCCTCTTCGCCGTCGTGCCGTTCGGCGCGGCGAAGAAGAGTGCGTGGGTGCGGATCGGCGAGCTGATCGTGCTGTATTTCGTCGTCGGTGCGCTCGGCTTCTGGCTCGAGTCGCGCGCCGGCAACCGCTTCGAACAGGGCTGGCAGTTTTACGCGATCACGTTCAGTCTTTTCATCGTGTTCGCGTTTCCCGGCTTCACGTTCCAGTATCTCGTCAAACGACGCTGACGGCTCCGGCCGTCGCGCTCAATCTTGGAGCCGCCGATGGCCGAACTACCCAATCACGACGCCGCACTGACCGAAACCTGCCTCGAGAGCGAGGCGATCTTCGACGGCGCGTTCCTCAAGCTGAAGCGCGACACCGTCCGCCTGCCGGACGGCAAAAAGGCCCTGCGCGAATACGTGCAGCACCCGGGCGCGGTGATGGTGATCCCGCTGTTCGACGACGGCCGCGTGCTGATGGAAAGCCAGTTTCGCTACCCGATCGGCAAGGTGATGGCCGAATTTCCGGCCGGCAAGCTCGACCCGAACGAAGGCGCGCTCGCGTGCGCGGTGCGCGAACTGCGCGAGGAAACGGGTTACACGGCACGCGAATACGTGTTCCTGGCCCGCATTCACCCGATCATTTCCTATTCGACCGAATTCATCGACCTGTACCTTGCGCGCGGGCTGACCGCGGGCGAGCGCAAGCTCGACGAAGGCGAATTCCTCGAGACCTTCACCGCGACGCAAGCCGACCTGCAGGAATGGGTGCGCACCGGGCAGATCTCCGACGTGAAGACGATCATCGGCACGATGTGGCTCGACAAGGTGCTGTCCGGCACCTGGCCGCTCGGCCCGGTCCTGACGCCCTGAGCGCAGCGTCAGCGGCGGGTGGGGCGCCGCGTTACAATCCGGTGACGCGGCGCTTCCGCGTCGCGCGATCGGGATTTAGCACGATCGTTCACAAAACCTGTTTTTGCGCTACACTCGCCACACGCCCTGATTCAGCATGAAGGTCCTCGATTTACAGTGCCCGCACGGTCATCGGTTCGAAGGCTGGTTCGCTTCCGCCGATGAATTCGAAGCGCAGTTGTCCCGCAAGCTGGTCGAATGTCCGGTGTGCGGGACGACAGAGGTCAACCGTCTGCCGTCGGCGCCGCGCCTGAACCTGTCGGGCGCGACGCAGGCACAGCCGGCCGATCCGCGTGCGCTGCAGGCGCAGGTGATGCGCGCGCTGCGCGAGGTGCTGGAGAAGACCGAGAACGTGGGCGAGCGCTTCGCCGAGGAAGCGCGGCGCATCCATTACAACGAGGCGCCGGCACGCAGCATCCGTGGCGTCACGACGCCGGAAGATGCGCAATCCTTGGTCGAAGAAGGCATCGACGTGATGCCGCTGCCGATTCCCGCCGCGCTGAAAGAACCGCTGCAATGACGTACGCAGTGGATCCTTGCCCGGCTGGACGGCCGTGGCGAGCGTCTGCATGGGACCGGAGTAACCGCTAAAGCGCTAACTCCGGTCGACAGGAGACACTGCGCATGGATCTGGATTATTCCCCCGCCGACGACGCGTTCCGCGTCGACGTTCGTGCCTGGCTCGAGGCCAACCTGCCTCATGCACTGCGCGCCAAGGTACTCGATCACAAACGACTCGACCGCGAGGATTTCGCGAGCTGGCACCGGATTCTCGGCCAGCGCGGCTGGTCCGCGCCTGCCTGGCCGGTCGAATACGGCGGCCCGGGCTGGGACGCGACGCAGCGACACATCTGGGATGAGGAGTGTGCGCGGATCGGTGCGCCGACCGTGCTGCCGTTCGGCGTGTCGATGGTCGCACCGGTACTGATGAAATACGGCAGCGAAGCGCAGAAGCGTCACTATCTGCCACGCATTCTCGACGGCTCGGACTGGTGGTGCCAGGGCTACTCGGAGCCGGGTTCCGGGTCCGACCTCGCGTCGCTGCGCACGCGCGCCGAACGCCAAGGCGACCACTACGTCGTCAATGGCCAGAAGACCTGGACGACGCTCGGCCAGTACGCCGACATGATGTTCTGCCTCGTGCGCACCGATCCGGACGCGAAGAAGCAGGAGGGTATCTCGTTCCTGCTGATCGACATGAAGACACCCGGCATTACGGTGCGCCCGATCGTCATGCTCGACGAGGACCACGAGGTCAACGAGGTGTTCTTCGAGGACGTCAAGGTGCCGGTCGAGAATCTCGTCGGCGACGAGAACCGCGGCTGGACCTATGCGAAATACCTGCTTGGCCATGAGCGCACCGGCATCGCGCGCGTCGGCGCGTCGAAGCGCGAACTCGCGTTCCTGAAGCGCGTGGCGTCGAACCAGCGCAAGAACGGCAAGCCGTTGCTTGCCGATCCCGTGTTCGCGGCGAAGGTCGCGGCGCTCGAAGTCGAACTGATGGCGCTCGAGGTGACGGTGCTGCGTGTGGTCAGCCGCGAGACGAGCGGCAAGGGGCCGGGCCCCGAGGCGTCGATGCTGAAGATCAAGGGTACCGAAGTGCAGCAGGCGCTCACCGAGTTGATGGTCGATGCGATCGGTCCGCTCGCCGCGCCGTTCGACGTGCCCTTCCTCGACGGCGAGCGCGAGCACAGCATCGCGGGCGACGACGATGCAGCGCCGCTTGCCGCGTATTACTTCAATTACCGGAAGACGTCGATCTACGGCGGTTCGAACGAGATCCAGAAGAACATCATCGCGCAGATGATTCTGGGTCTGTGATCACGGAACGGGAGCGGAGACAACCATGGATTTCAGCTTTACCGATGAGCAGCAGCAGTTCGCCGACGCGCTGCACCGTTATCTCGGCGAGCAATATGGCTTCGATGCACGTCAGGCAATCGTGCGCAGCGACACGGGCGTGTCGGACACGCAATGGAGCGCGTTCGCGGAACTGGGGCTGACCGCACTGCCGGTGCCGGACGCACAGGGCGGCTTCGGCGGCGGCCCGGTCGACATGCTGGTCGTGATGCAGGCGCTCGGCCGCGCGCTCGTGATTGAGCCGTACTGGGCAACGGCGGTCGGCGTCGAGGCGCTGCGCATCGCAGGCTCCGGCGCAGGCGAGGATGCCGCGCTGCTGGAGGCGGTCGCGCAGGGGCAAAAGCGCCTGGCGGTTGCGTTCCACGAACCGCATGCGCGCTACGACCTGTTCGAGCTCGACACGCGCGCACACGAGCAGGGCGGCACGTATCGGCTGACCGGCATCAAATCGGTCGTTCAGCATGGCGCACAGGCGCACGTGTGGATCGTGCCTGCGCGTGTCGACGGCGGCGGCATCGGCCTCTTTGTCGTCGAACGGGATGCAGCGAACACGAAGGTAGTCGATTACCGGACCATCGACGGCCAGCGTGCCGCGACGATCGAGTTCAGCGAGACGCCTGCACGACTGCTGACGGGCGGTGCACGCGACGCGGCCGCGCTCGAACAGGTTGCCGATTACGCGACGTTCCTGCTGTGCGCGGAAGCGGTCGGCGCGCTCGACGAACTGAATCGCGCCACGGTCGAATACACGAAGACGCGCGAGCAGTTCGGTGTGCCGATCGCGCGTTTCCAGGCGCTGCAGCACCGGATGGTCGACATGCTGATCCATGCCGAGCAGGCGCGTTCGCTGACCTACCTGGCGGCGGTGCGCTACGCGAGCGGCGATGCCGATGCGCGGCGCAAGGCCGTGTCGGCCGCGAAAGCGCGCGTCGGCGCGGCCGCGCGCTTCGTCGGCCAGCAGGCCGTCCAGTTGCACGGCGGCATGGGCGTGACCAACGAGGTGGCCGCCGCGCACCTGTTCAAGCGGCTGTCGATCATCGAGACGACGCTCGGCGACACCGATCATCATCTTGCCCGCATCGCGGCACTGCCCGATTTCGCGCAGGCCGACGCGGCATGACGGCGGCGCGCGAGCGCGTCAGACAAGGAGACACACAAGTGGGTATCAGTTACGAAGATCTGGTGGTCGGCAGCACCATCGAAGTGGGCCGCTACACGTTCGAGCCCGACGATATCAAGGCATTCGCGCAACGCTACGATCCGCAGCCGTTCCACCTCGACGAGGAGGCCGCGAAGTCGTCGCCGTTCGGCGGGCTCGTCGCGAGCGGCTGGCATACGTGCTCGGTGTTCATGAGCCTGCTGATCAAGAAGCTCGGGCCGGACTCGACCAGCATGGGCTCGCCGGGCATCGACTCGATTCGCTGGCTCAAGCCGGTGCGCTCCGGCGACACGATCACGATGTACCAGAAGGTCCACGACAAGCGCGTTTCGGAGAGCAAGCCCGATCGCGGCATCGTGTCGACGGAGTGGATCGGCGTCAATGCCGGCGGCGAGACGGTGATCAGCGTGCACAGCAAGGTGATCTTCGGGCTGCGCCATCCGGGAGGCACGAACGCATGACCGATGTGACATTGCCGCTGATCGCATCGGCGCAGGCGCTGCAGGCACGTGTCGGCGCGGAGCCGCTCGCGAGCGGCTGGATCGCGATCGACCAGCATCGCGTCGACGGGTTCGCCGACGCGACCGGCGATCATCAATGGATACACGTCGACCCCGAACGCGCGCGGCGTGAGTCGCCGTTCGGCGGGCCGATCGCGCACGGGTTCCTGACGCTGTCGCTGATTCCTGCGTTGATGACTGACGCGATGCGCTTCGAGCAGAAGATGGGCGTGAACTACGGACTGAACCGTGTGCGGTTCCTGAAGCCGGTGCCGGTCGGTGCGCGCGTGCGTGCGCTGTTTGCGGTGAAGGAAACCGCCGAGGCCGCGCAGGGCGGCATGCAGGTGACCTGGTCGGTGTCGATGCAGGTCGAGCGTCCCGACACGCAGTTGCTGGTTTGCGCAGCTGAATTCATCACGCTGCATTACTTCTGAAACGCGGGGCGGCATGCACGGATGCCGCTCCGCCCGTCACGCGCGGGTCAGTGCTTCGCGTATTGCGTCGCGCCGAACAGCACCTCGCGCGCCTTGTCGTCCTGCAGCGCCTTGCGCATCGACGCGAGGACTTCGACGCCGCGCTGCACGGCCGGTCGTGCGGCGATCGCCTCGTGCCAGCGTTTCACGTTCGGCAACTCGTCGAGCACGATGCCCTGGTTTTGCCAGGAGCGCGTCCACGGGAACGTCGCAATGTCTGCGATCGTGTACGCGTCGCCTGCGAGATATTCGGATTCGCCGAGGCGCTTGTCCATCACGTTGTAGAGGCGCTTCGCTTCGTTCGTGTAGCGGTTGACCGCGTACTCGATCTTCTCCGGCGCATACAGGCGGAAGTGGTGCGCCTGCCCGAGCATCGGGCCGATACCACCCATCTGGAACATCAGCCACTCGAGCGTCGCATAACGCGCGGCCGGATCGGTCGGCAGGAACTTGCCGGTTTTCTCCGCGAGGTAGATCAGGATCGCGCCCGATTCGAACAGCGAGATCGGTTTGCCGCCGGGGCCGTCCGGATCGACGATCGCGGGGATCTTGTTGTTCGGGCTGATCTTCAGGAATTCGGGCTTGAACTGGTCGCCCGCACCGATATCGACCGGATGGGCACGATAAGCGAGGCCGGTTTCCTCGAGCATGATGTGCACCTTGTGGCCGTTCGGGGTCGCCCAGCTATAGACGTCGATCATCGTCAACTCCTTGGTTGCATGCGCGAAAGCGGCGCCGGCAGCGCGCCGCGGCAGGCGGTCATTAGAGCATGGATCGACACGGGCTGCTGGCGACGGAAACGTGCCTGCGGAGGCATACGCGCGGGCGAGCGGGAGACCGTCGCCGAGGTTGCGCGCGGCTTTCGCTAACGCACTTTCCGTGCGTATTGCCGCGCCAGTTCGCCTCTGAATCGCTCGACGATCAGCGAGCCCGCGAACCCGTCGATCGGTGCGGCGAGCGGGTGCGATCTCGCCTCGACGTCGAAGCGCTGCTGTTCGCCGACGGAGGCTGCGCCTTCGAATGCCGCGTAGTCGGTACCGTGTTGCGCAGGCTCATTCGCTTGCGTCGTGGTGCCGTCTCGATGCCGATGCGCGGCTCGGGGTTGCGCCGATTGCAGGTACGGGTGGTACGGCACTTCCATCGTCGTGTCGCGGACGTGGCGAATCAGCGCTTGTAGCGGGGCTGGCGTTTCTCGAGAAATGCGGTGATGCCTTCGAGCCCGTCCGCATGATGCAGCGACGCGACGAAATGATCACGCTCGGTGCCGAGATGCGGTTCGAGCGGCTGCATCGTCGCGTCGTCGAGCAACGATTTGATACGCGTGAGCGCATTCGGCGAGATGCCGGCGAGGGCATCGGCCCATGCCAGTGCGTCGGTCAGTGCCGAGCCGGGCACGGCGAGCCGGTTGACGACGCCGAGCGCATGGAGGCGTTCGGCCGCGACCGGCTTGCCTTCGAACAGGATCTCGGCCGCGATCGCACGCGGCAGCGCGCGGGCGAGGAACCACGAACCGCCGCCGTCGGGTGTCAGGCCGACGCGCGCGTACGACATCACGAACTTCGCATCGTGTGCGGCGACGATCAGGTCGCACGCAAGCGCGAGCGAGAAGCCGGCGCCGGCCGCGGCGCCTTCGACCGCCGCGATCACCGGCTTCGTCGATGCGCGGATCGCCGTCACCCATGCGCCGAGCTGATCGATGCTGTCGGCCTGGTAGGACGGATCCTTCGAGCGGTTGTCGAGCAGCCGGTTCAGGTTGCCGCCTGCGCAGAAGAAGCGATCGGCGCCCGTCAGCACCACCGCGCGAATCGCGGGGTCGCGCTCGGCGGTGGCGAGCGCTTCGACGCCGGCCGCGTACATGTCGGGATGCAGCGCGTTGCGCGCGCCGGGATTGGATAGCGTGAGGACGAGCGTCGAATCGCTCTCGGGCGGACGCGAGGCCAGCAGTTCAGCACTCATGCGAGCGTGTCTCCATCGGATAGCGGGGCTGCGACGCCGCGCGTGTCGTGCGGACAGGCGCGGCTGTTGTTGCAGCGGATGTATTGTTGTCGTGACGGACGCAAAACTTGCTTTAGACTAGCACGAACGTGCTTTTCAGCACGACGTATCCCGATGCGGCCGGCATCGTTGCGGCCGCGCTCCAGCAAGGAAGGAGACTCCGATGCTACAGCTGTGCGGTATCCCGTTGTCCAACTATTACAACAAGGTGAAGTTCGTCCTGCTCGAGCACGACATCCCGTTCGAGGAGTCGGTGTGCGGTTTGCCGATCAGCGATCCGGCCCAGCTCGCCGATTCGCCGCTCGGCAAGATTCCGTTCCTGAGGACCGAAGAGGGCGCGCTGTTCGAGTCGCAGGTGATCGTCGAATACCTGGCGGCGCGTTATCCCGAGAAAGCCATTTTCCCGGCAGGGCCGTTCGCGGCCGCGAAGGTGCGCGAACTGGTCGAGACGCTCGAGCTGTATCTCGAATGGATGGCGCGCGAGATCTATACGGAAGCGTTTTTCGGCGGCAAGGTCAGCGACGGAATGAAGGCGCACGTCGAGAAGCGCCTGCCGCGTGCGATCGATGCGTTCAAGCAGATGACGCAGTTTTCACCTTATGTGCTCGGCGAGTCGTTCAGCCTCGCCGACATCGCCGCAACGATCCATCTGCCGGTCATCGGGATGGCGACGAAGGCCGTGTACGGGCGTGACTTCCTGCTCGACGCAGGCATCGACTGGAAGGCGCACTCGAAGAAGGTCGGCGAGCGCGCGGCTGCGCAGCGCGTGGCCGCCGATCGCAAGGCTTACGTCGAAGCGACGAGCGGCGTGCGCTCATAAGCGCGATTCCGGCGGGGCGGCGCCGGCCGCCCCGTGCGGGACTTACAGGCTGGCGAGCCGCTCGAGCGCGGACGCGAGCGTGCGTTCCTGCTTCGCGAAGCAGAAGCGCACGACGCCCGATTCGTGCGGCTCGTGATAGAACGCCGACACCGGAATCGCGGCTACGCCGATCTCCGACGTGAGCCATTTCGAGAATTCCGCTTCGGGCAGGTCGCTGATCGCCGAGTAGTCGACGCACTGGAAGTATGTGCCCGTGCACGGCAGCAGCTTGAAGCGCGTGCGCTCGAGGCCGGCACGGAAGAAGTCGCGCTTCTTCTGATAGAAGCCGGCGAGCGTCAGGTACGGGGCCGGGTCGCGCAGGTAGTCGGCGAGCCCGATCTGCATCGGCGTGTTCACCGTGAAGACGTTGAACTGGTGGACCTTGCGGAATTCCGCGGTCAGCGCTGCGGGCGCCGCGACGTAGCCGACTTTCCAGCCCGTCACGTGATAGGTCTTGCCGAAGCTCGACACGATGAAGCTGCGCGACGCGAGTTCCGGATAGCGTGCAACGCTCTCGTGGCGCGCGCCGTCATAGACCATGTGCTCGTAGACCTCGTCGGACACGATCAGCACGTTGGTGCCGCGCACGATGTCCTCGAGCCTGCGCATGTCCGCCTCGCGCCACACGGTACCCGTCGGGTTATGCGGCGTGTTGATCAGGATCATGCGTGTTTTCGGCGTGATCGCGGCCGCGAGACGGTCGAACGGGATCGCGTAGTCCGGCGCTTCCAGCGTGACGAACACGGGCGTGCCGCCCGCGAGTTCGATCGACGGCAGGTAGCTGTCGTAAGTCGGTTCGACGACGATCACTTCATCGCCCGGATGCACCGCGCACAGGATCGCCGTCAGCAGCGCCTGCGTCGCGCCGGCCGTCACCGTGATTTCGGTGGCTGGATCGTAGCGCCGGCCGTAGACCTGCGCGATCTTGTCGGCGATCGCATCGCGCAACGGCGCGACACCGGCCATCGGCGGATACTGGTTGTGCCCGTTGCGCATCGCAGCCGCGACGGCGTCGACGATGCGCGGATCGCAATCGAAATCGGGGAATCCCTGGCCGAGGTTCACGGCGCCTTTTTCGGCGGCAAGCGCGCTCATGACCGTGAAGATCGTCGTGCCGACGTTCGGCAGGCGCGAGGGGAAAACGGGCGTCGTGGGCATGTCTGAAGGAGCGTTCATCGATACGGTCGAAATCGGGTGGAGTCTGGTGCGTCAGGCAGGCGTGGCCGTGGCGATCGGCGCGGCGTCGAGCGCGCAGGCCTCGGCGAACGGCGCCGGTTGCGCGATCCGGAAGCCAAAGTCGCGTGCGGTGCGCTTCGCGAGCTTCAGCAGCGCACGGTCTTTCGAGACGAGCCATTCGGCCTGCGCGGCGCGGGCGAGTTCGAGAAACTTCTGGTCGTCGCGGTCCTTGCATTTCGGTAGCGGCGGCGCGTCGGCGTCGACGGGCGGCGGCTCGACGAGGCTCGCCAGGCGGGCGACGGTCGCGAGCGCAGCGGCCTTGTCGACCGCGCGCGCCTGGAACTGCGGATAATCGAGCACATACTCGAGCTCCGTCAGGCAGCGGCCGTCGATCACGGCGGCAAGCGTGCCGCGTTCCAGCGCGGCCCGGATCGGGCGCGTAGCGGGGTCGTCGAATACGAGAATGTCGATCCAGACGTTCGAGTCGAGCACGACGCGGTGCGCGGTGTGCGGGGCGAGAGAGCGGGTCATTCGTTACAATCGGTGGTTTTCGTCTGACCGCAAGGCACGGCGTGCCAGCGAGCCTCTATGATAATCGTTCTCTCTCCAGCCAAATCCCTCGACTACGATACGCCTGCGCACGTCCAGTCTTACACGAAGCCTGCATTCGTCGACGACGCGTCGGAACTGATCGACGGCCTGCGCAAGCTCTCGCCACAGGACATCGCGACGCTGATGGATATTTCCGATCCGCTCGCGCGCCTGAACTTCCAGCGCTACGCGGACTGGTCGCCGACCTTTACGCCGGCCAATGCGAAGCAGGCCGTGCTCGCGTTCAACGGCGATGTATATGAAGGATTCGACGCGAAATCGCTGTCGTCCGCCGATCTCGACTATGCGCAGCAGCACGTGCGCGTGCTGTCGGGCCTGTACGGGCTGCTGCGTCCGCTCGACCTGCTGCAGCCGTACCGGCTCGAGATGGGTACGCGCTTCGCGAACGCGCGCGGCAAGGACCTGTACGCGTTCTGGGGCGACCGCATCACGCGCGCGCTGAACGAACAGCTCGAGACGCGCAGCGGCGCGGCGCGCGTGCTGGTCAACTGCGCGTCGACCGAGTACTTCAAGTCGGTCAAGCCGAAACTGCTGGCCGCGCCCGTCATCACGCCGGTGTTCGAGGACTGGAAGGGCGGCCGCTACAAGATCATCAGCTTCCATGCGAAGCGCGCGCGCGGCCTGATGGCGCGTTTCATCGTCGAGAACCGTATTACCGAGCCGAAGGCGCTGCAGGATTTCGCGACGGAAGGCTATGCGTTCGACGCGGCTGCGTCGAACGATTCGACTTACGTATATCGCCGGCGAGTCGGCGAGTAACCATGCCGGCCGTTCACGAGATGGCCGGCGCATGCATGAGGCCGGGCAGGCGACACACCGCCGGTTTCGGCCGACTGCTTTGCATGGGACCAGAGTAAGTGCTGAAGCACTAACTCTGGTCGACAGCTTTGCATGGGACCAGAGTAAGTGCTGAAGCACTAACTCTGGTCGACAGAGGAGAGACAGATGACCCTTTCGATCACCAGCAATTTCGACGCAGGCGCAATCGACGTCGTGTCATGCGACAGCCCCGATGCGATTCGGCTGCGCGTACGCGGCGACAGTCGCTCGGAATTCGCGCAATGGTTTTACTACCGCTTGACGGGTGCACGCGGCGAGCGCTGCGTGATGACGTTCGAGAATGCGGCCGAATGCGCGTATCCGTCGGGCTGGCGCAACTACAACGCGGTGGCGAGCTACGACCGGGTCGACTGGTTCCGCGTGCCGACGACGTTCGACGGCAAGACGATGACCATCGACCATACGCCCGAGTTCGACAGCATCTACTACGCGTATTTCGAACCGTACTCGGAAGAACGTCACGCGGCATTTCTCGGCGCGGTCCAGCAGTTGCCGCAGGCGAGCGTCGTCGAGCTCGGCCGTACGGTCGAAGGTCGCCCGATGTCGCTGCTGACGCTCGGCACGCCGGAAACCGACGGTGAGCCGAAGAAGAAGGTGTGGATCATCGCGCGCCAGCATCCCGGCGAGACGATGGCCGAGTGGTTCGTCGAGGGCCTCGTCAAGCGTCTGGCCGGATGGGGCGACTGGGCCGGCGATCCGGTCGCGCGCAAGCTCTACGATCGCGTGACGTTCCACATCGTCCCGAACATGAACCCGGACGGCAGCATGCATGGCAACCTGCGCACCAATGCGGCAGGCGCGAACCTGAACCGCGAGTGGATGGCGCCGGACGCCGAGCGCAGCCCCGAAGTGCTGGCCGTGCGCGACGCGATCCACGCGATCGGCTGCGACATGTTCTTCGACATTCACGGCGACGAGGATCTGCCGTACGTGTTCGTTGCCGGTTCGGAGATGCTGCCGAGCTTCACCGAGCAGCAGGGCAAGGAGCAGACCGCGTTCATCGACGCGTTCAAGGTGGCGAGCCCCGACTTCCAGACCGAGCATGGCTACGCGGCGAGCAAGTACAAGGAAGACGCGCTCAAGCTCGCGTCGAAGTACATCGGCCACCAGTTCGGCTGCCTGTCGCTGACGCTCGAGATGCCGTTCAAGGACAACGCGAACCTGCCCGACGAGCGGGTCGGCTGGAACAGCGAGCGCAGTGCGGCGCTCGGTGCGGCGATGCTGGCCGCGATCCTGGTGCACGTCGACGCGTTCGCGTAAGCGTACCGTCGTCGTAAGAAAAAAGCCGGGGCATCCTGCGATGCCCCGGCTTTTTTTCTGTCGTTGCCGCGTCGTCGTATCAGGACTTCTTCGCGGTTTTCTTCTTCACGACCTTCTTCTGGCCGCTCGACTTTTTCGTTGCGACGGCCTTCTTGCCGGTGCGGCCCGATGCCTTGGCCTTGCCTCGGTGCGACTTGCCCTTGAACTTCTTCGTCGAAGACGTGGAGCGTTCGGCGCGCGGCTTCAGCGGCGGAACGGGATCGTTCCAGCTGAACGCGAGCATCTGCTGGCCGACATAGCCGCAACGGAATTTCAGCGGCGTCGCGTCGCTGCCGTCATTGTGGATGCCGAGTCCGTCGACCGTGACGATGTTGTCGACCTTCACGCGCTGCTTGCCCTGGTCGAACGAGTCGTTCCACGGCGTGATCGTCGCGTTGCCGCTGTCGAATGCGTTCGGTGCGAAGTCGACACGGTCGAAGGCCGACGACGTGCTGGCGATGAAGCTGCCGTGCGCCGCACAATCGGCGGCGAGCGGATCGGCATGCATTTCGTTGACGAATTTGTTGATCAGTTCGGAGCGCTGGTCGAGCAGGTCGGCGAACACCGGTGTCGGAAGCGCAAGCGACAGGCCCGCGATACAGGCTGCCAGCTTGCCGAGCGCCCGGAAAATCCGGAGCGAGGCAGGTGAGCTGTCCATCTGGTTATTGGTGAGGAGCGAATGAGACATCGGGCACGTATAGATGCCCGATGAAGAACAGGAGTTCAATCTTAGCGTAAAAAAGTTGTGCGGCAGTAGACGGCATATTCTCCCGCGCCGCGGAAGAGGCCGCCGGCACGTGTTGATGGTGCCGTGATCGGAAGGGAATTCAGGCGCGCGGGCCGCCGAGGCGATAGCGCCGGACGTCGAAGGTCGTGACCCACGCGGGGCGATAGACGGCGATGAGTGCTGTCGCCATGCCCGTGAACCATGCTTCGCCGAGCGCGAGCAGCGCCGTGTTCAGCAGATAGCCGGCCGGAATCACGACGGGCACGCCATCCGCAAGCGCGAGCTGGACACCGGCCGCGGCAGCCGCGACCGCGATGATCGCGATGGCCGGCGACAGGAATCCCTGGCCGGTGATGAACGATGCGAGATTGTGCGGCAGCCATGCGAGTGCGGCGCGCTGCAGCAACGCCGACACGGCGACAGGCAGCGCACCGTAGATCAGATAGGTCAGGCCAATGCCTTGCCACGGCGCGTCGAAGATGATCGCGGCAACCGCCGTGACGGCGCCCATTGCGATCAGCGCGAGTGTCCAGTCGAACAGCGTGACGAGCAGCGTTGCGCCAAGCAGATGCATGACGATGCCGTCTTCGAGCCAGGCATTCGAGGCCCAGAGGACCGCGATCGCGGTGACGAGCGCGAGCCACACGTGCTGGAGCGTGGCGTCCTGCAGGCGCACGAAGGGGCGATTCCAGATCGCGAGTGCGAGCAGGGCCGCGGCGGCGATCCAGCCACCGATGCCAATCCAGAGCGGAAGCGGTGTGAAAAGAAAACCCATGCGTTCATATTACTCGTTGAGCATCAAAGGTGGGAATCCGCACATACCGACCGTCGCAATATCGAGACTGTTGGCCTAGCGTTCGCGCCGGAACCGCGCCGGCGGCTCTGCGGCGAGCGGCAGGTCTTGCGTACCGGCATTCGCGGCCGGCAACGGGTACGGATGGTCGTTCCGTTGCGTCCGATGTGGAGCCGGACCGTGTTCGCCGATGGCCGGCTTGCACGCGCGGCTGCGGTTCGCCAGCAGCACCTCGAGGTGGGGCGACAGCCAGCCGTTGTAGATCGCGACCGCGGCGGCGCGGTTCGCGGCGCCAAGCTGCTGGAAGATGCTGGCGAGATGGATCTTCACGGTACCTTCGCTGATACCGAGCGTACGGGCGATCATCTTGTTCGTGCTGCCCATGTGGACGAAGCGCATGATCTGCGCTTGTCGCGGCGACAAGAGGCCACTCGGCGGGCGGCGGGGCAGCGATCCGGCAAGCGTCTGGAAATGGGCATCGTGGCGGACCGCGGCCGCGGAAGGCAGCAGGCTGAGCGCGATCGGCGGGATGTAGTGGCCACCCAGCAGCACCATCTCAAGCGCGCGTACGATCAGGTGCGGCCGCGTGGAATGCGGGATCACGCCCGCGACACCGTAGTTGAAGAAGCGCTGGATGGATTCCGGCGACGCTTCGTCGACCAGTACGGCGGCGGGTGTCGGCGAGCACGCGCTGCACAGCGCCTGAAGCTCGCTGAGCCGGCCGACGTCCAGCCAGTCGATCGCGACGAGGTCGAAACGCTGGGTGCGCAGCAGCCGGCGCGCCTGGAAGCCGTCGGGCGCATCGTTGATGCTGGCGTGACGGTCGATCTGCCGCAACAGGGCCTTCAGTCCGTCGCGCCGCTCGGCGTCTGAATTGAGCACCAGGAACCGCATATTCAACCTCCTAAGGTGAGTCATTGATTTGCCGTTGGTCATGCCGCTGGTCCGATAATGACAAAGACCTTACACGATGTCTGCTTGGCTGAAAGGCTTAGGAAAAGTCTGAAATTTCGGGCGGCGGAATAGCGGACAAGAAAAAAGCCGCTCCGGCGGAACCGGAAGCGGCTTCGGGCGGGCAGGCCGGGTGGGCCTGCGGCGCGCGGTCAGTGGAAGTGCGGTTGGGCGGGCGACGCGTCTTCCGGCATTTCCGCGTGGACGATTTCGCCGAGCGGATCTGCGTAGAGCGGCACGCCGCAGTCGTCGCAGTATTCGGGTTCGAAGCGGCCGGCGTGCCTGCGGACGTCGGTTACGCCGCATTCCTTCAGTAGGCTCACGATTTCCTCGAGCGGCCCTTCGATCGGCGCCTCGCCTTCGAGCGTCGCGCTGTCGGTCGACACGTCGCCGTTTTCGCGACCGTAGAGCGGCCACACGACACCGTAGATCACATCGTTGCTGGCGCGCCGCGTGAAGCCGACACGATATTCGTCGATACGGCGTTCGCCGAAGCCGGCGACCACCGCACGCAGCTCCTGCGGTGCCACACCAAGTGTGTCGAAAAGATAACGAATGGCGGTTCGCACCGTGTGCGGACGAATGCGTTCGTCCGCATCCCGGCACGCCGAATAGTACGCGTCCGGAAGCAGGCATTCGAACTCGCAGCCGGGCAGTGCGATCGACAGGTTCGGGCCGCCCTGGGCCGTCCATTGCTCGAGGCACTGGCCACGTTCGATCCGACTGCCGCTTTCTTCTTCCTGCCAGCGGAACAGCGACGCGCCGACGGGCGCGGCGACGACGGCGAGCAGGAAGCGCGGGTCGGCGAGGATCGGCGAGGTTTCGGGCAGGTCGCCGAAGCTGAGCTTGGGCGTGTGCTGGGTGATCGCCGAATGCGCGAGCTGCTGGGCAAGCCGGTAGGTTTCGACGTGGTGCCGCGGCAGCTGGTCGATGCTGTAGAGGAACGGCGCAAGCCCGACGAGCGTGCCGTTCGCGAGGACATGGGCCTGCAGGTGCGTTCGCAGTGCGTCGGCAACGTCGCTCTTGAGCGGGCCCGACGGAATCATGTACCGCGTCCAGGCGAGCACCGGGACGGCGACCAGCAGCGCGTCGTACGGCTGGCCGTCGTGCTCGATCACCATCGACTCGCTATGGGTCTCGGCCATGTCGGCGAGCGCGCCGTAGGCATCGGGATGATTCTGCTGAAGATGGTCGAGCGCTGCGTCGAGCGTGGTCTGGTTGCCGTTGCGGACAATCTTGGCAAGCAGCGCATCGAGCTTCGCTTCCCAGAAGCGATCCTCGATGCGGCTGCCCGAGGCGAAGAGCGCAAGCGACAGACCAACCAGTTTGTCGGCATCGGGGGGGAGGCGTTTGGCGATTCGCTGGCGCATATTAAAGACGTATATAGAAAGAGGCGAAGAACCTCACATTCTAGTCCGTTCTTTGCACCATAAGCGGTCTCGTGCCCAGGCATGGCCGGACGGCCGAATGACGGCTTTTGTAAAAAAGTTGCTTCAAACCCCTTGCGCGAACGGGGCGGGGTGCATAGAATCACGCCTCTTTCGCGCTAACGGAAACGCGGCGCGGGAGAGGGAAGCGGTGCGGTTGGGGCGTGGTGGTAACGAGCCCTGGCAGCACTCGAAGTTGAACCCCGCAGTCGCAACGAAGCAGTTAAAAAGTTGTTGACGAACTGCGAAACACGGTTCATAATCTCGCTTCTCTGCTGCTGAAAACGCAGCGCTGNTTCCTGTCAGCTTTGAGTGAGCGACCGGTTCTTAACTGAACCGAAAACAGTAACAGGTTTAAACTGAAGAGTTTGATCCTGGCTCAGATTGAACGCTGGCGGCATGCCTTACACATGCAAGTCGAACGGCAGCACGGGTGCTTGCACCTGGTGGCGAGTGGCGAACGGGTGAGTAATACATCGGAACATGTCCTGTAGTGGGGGATAGCCCGGCGAAAGCCGGATTAATACCGCATACGATCTACGGATGAAAGCGGGGGATCTTCGGACCTCGCGCTATAGGGTTGGCCGATGGCTGATTAGCTAGTTGGTGGGGTAAAGGCCTACCAAGGCGACGATCAGTAGCTGGTCTGAGAGGACGACCAGCCACACTGGGACTGAG
>NZ_JBQVSQ010000021.1:0-58896 GCF_052952715.1 Burkholderia sp. YIM B11467 | reverse complement strand
ACGTCCTCCTTCGCCCGCGCATCGGCACGCGTCTGCGTGTAATACACGGTCAGCACGATCGGCGCACGCGACGGCGGCCACACGACGCCCGCGTCGTTCGTCGTCCCGTAGTCGCCGGTGCCCGTCTTGTCGCCGACCGTCCACCCGGCCGGCACGCCCGCGCGGATCCGCTTGTCGCCGACCTTGTTGCCGCGCAGCCAGGCAACGAGCTGCGCACGCTGCGCGGCCGGCAGCGCGTCGCCGAGCGTCAGCACGCGCAGGCTCGCGGCCATCGCGGCAGGCGTCGTCGTGTCGCGCAGGTCGCCCGGCAGTGCGGTATTCAGTTCGGTCTCCCATCGATCGAGCCGGAACGTGTCGTCGCCGATCGAGCGCGCGTACGCGGTCACGGCCGACGGGCCGCCGAGCAGCTTCATCAGCAGGTTCGCGGCCGAGTTGTCGCTGTACTGGATCGCGGCCGCGCACAGATCGGCCACCGTCATGCCCGTGTCGACATGCTTCTCCGACACCGGCGAATACTTGACGAGGTCGGCCTTCCCGTACGTCACGCGTTGTTGCAGCAATCCCGGACGCTCGACGCTCTGCGCGAGCACCGCCGCACTCAGCATCGCCTTGAACGTACTGCAGAACGGGAAGCGCTCGTCCGCGCGATGCTGCGCGCGCCGGCCGCTCGCGGTGTCGATCGCGCACACGCCGAGGCGGCCGCCGGCGGCGCGCTCGAGCGCATCGAACGACGTCGCGGACGAAACATCCGATGCGCCGGCCCGCGGCGACGCACACGCGGTGAGGGTAAGGACGAGCGGCGCCGTCGCGGCGGCCAGCAACAGGGTTCGGCGTTGCGATGAGTAGGTCATGTCATGTGTCTCGTGGTGGAATGGATGCGGAACGAAGGCAAAACGCTGAAGCAGGACGGCGGCCGCCGAGACAGCACTATCGGGACTTTACGGTTGCCTGACAAGCAACGATAATTGAGCGCTGACCAAAGAAAATCTTATGATGAAGCTCCGCCCTCATCTTCCACTCAATGCGTTGCGCGCGTTCGAATCGTCGGCGCGCCATCTGAACTTCACGCGCGCGGGCCTCGAGCTGAGCGTGACCCAGGCCGCGGTCAGCCAGCAGGTGCGCTCGCTCGAGGAACGGCTCGGCTGCACGCTGTTCACGCGGCTGCCGCGCGGCCTCGGGCTCACCGACGAGGGGCGCGCGCTGCTGCCGGTGCTGAGCGACGCGTTCAGCCGTATCGAGACGGTGCTCAAGCAGTTCGACGGCGGGCGTTTCCGCGAGGTGCTGACGCTCGGTGTCGTCGGCACCTTCGCCCTAGGCTGGCTAATGCCGCGGTTGAAGCAGTTCGGCGATACGCACCCGTTCGTCGAGCTGCGGCTGCGGACCAACAACAACGTCGTCGATCTTGCCGCCGAGGGTCTCGACTTCGCGATCCGGTTCGGCGAAGGCAACTGGCCGGCGACGCGCAACGAGCGCCTGCTCGACGCGCCGCTCACCGCGCTGTGCGCGCCCGAGATCGCGCGGCGCCTTGCGCAACCGGCCGATCTCGCGAATGAAACGCTGCTGCGCTCGTACCGCACCGACGAATGGCTCGGCTGGTTCGACGCCGCGCAGCTCGAACCGTGGACGGTCAACGGGCCCGTGTTCGATTCGTCGCGGCTGATGGTCGAGGCCGCGATGCAGGGCGCGGGCGTCGCGCTCGCGCCGGCCTGCATGTTCTCGCGCGAACTGCAGCTCGGCCTGCTCGCGCGGCCGCTCGACATCGACGTGCGCGTCGGCGGCTACTGGCTCACGTCGCTGAAGTCGAAACCGCTCACGCCTGCGATGACACTCTTTCGTGACTGGATCGTGACCGAGGCGGCCGACACGGCGCCGATCGAGTGACGCGCGCCGCGTTGTTGTCCACAGAAAGTGTTGGCAAGGATGTGGATATCCTGGGTACCCGGGGCCTAACTCGTTGATCGCGCACGAATTAACGTGCCGACGCACGTATCGGGCAGCCCGTCTGCACGGGCTTCGCGCGCCGGTCGCCGCATGCCGGATCCTCAACTGTCGCGACGCAATCGATTGCAAGTTGTCCACAGATTTTGTTGGCAAGCCTGTGGATATCCCTCAGATCCAGCGCGTAACACATTGATACAAAAGGGGATTCGATACGGGGACCTTGACCGGTCACCGACGTGGCAGCGCAAGGGCTTTTGCACGGTGCGTGCGGCACGCCCGGCCCGGCGCGCGCAGGTTCTCCACAGATTGTGTTGGCAAGCTTGTGGATATCCTGCGCATCGGCCACCTAACTCATTGAGCGCACGGGGTTTTGTGCTTTGTCTGCGGAATCGGGCAGCGCCGGCGCGGCCCATGCGGCAAGCGCCGGCGCCATCCGTGCATCAATGTCGTTCGAGCCCACCGCGCAATTCGCTCGCCTTGTCGCGCAGCGCCTCGTAACCCGAGCGCGCATGCTCGGGCAGGTCGGGATCGCCGATCAGTGCGCCGAGCGTTTCGATCAGGCTGAACAGGATGCCCTTCGCCGCGCCGACCGCGATGCTCTGCGATTCGATCGACTTGTGCAGGTGGTCGACCGCCGCTTCCAGATTCTCGAGCTTCTGCTCGCCGTCGTCGGGCCGGTTGTCGGTCGTCATCGTCTACCTCCGCATCGTTCAAGGGTCATGTCACGATTCTATGCCGCTGCGCGCGAACATGGCGCGACATCGCGCAATGTCCGCGCAGTGCCGCACCAGGGCCTGTTCCCGCTAATAACGCACGTTCCCCTGTTTGGAAAAAATCATTCGTGGGGCTGGCCCTAAAGCACCGCGACCACCTTCACGCGGCCCGGCTGCTCCGCCGACGCGACGACCTGGCCATCGACGCGGCGGAACGTCAGCGATACGGTTTCGTCGCCGACGCGCAGCGCGTCGATCCGCAGCCAGTCGACGCCTTCCGGCAGTGTCGGGCGCTCGACGCGCACCTCGTGGCGCGTCGCGTCGATGCTCACGCCGAGGCACGCCTGCAGCATCATGAACGGCGCGCCGGCCGCCCACGCCTGCGGCAGGCAGGCGACCGGATACGCGGTCGGCGGTTCGCCGCGCCGGCGCGGGAACCCGCAGAACAGTTCCGGCAACCGCATCTCGAAGCTCACCGCCGCCTCGAACAGCGCGCGCAGCAGGTTCACCGCGGCCGTCTTGTCGCCGTAGCGCGCAAGCCCGCGCGCGATGAGCGCATTGTCGTGCGGCCATACCGAGCCGTTGTGATACGCCATCGGGTTGAAGCGCGGCTGGCCGGCCGCGAGCGTGCGGATGCCCCAGCCGGTCTGGAACAGCGCCGAGCCGAGCACGCCGGCGACCGCCGCGCCGCGCTCGGCGTCGGGCAGCCCGAACGCGAGCAGATGGCCCGCGTTCGATGCGAACACGCGGCACAGGTCGCCATGTCCGTCGAGCGCGATCCCGTAGAAATCGCCTTCCGGCATCCAGAACAGCGCGTCGACCTGGTCGCGCAGCGTCTTGGCGCGCAGCGCGTAGCGCGTGGCGTCGGCCGCGTGGCCGCGCCGGTGCGAGCACATCGACATCGCATCGAGCGCCGCGCACGCATAGGCCTGCACTTCGACGAGCGCAATCGGCCCGTCCGGGAAGCGGCCGTCCGCATGGAACACCGAATCGTGGCTGTCCTTCCAGCCCTGGTTCGCGAGGCCGCGCTCCGACGTGCGCTGGTAATCGAGCAGTCCGTAAGGATTGCGGTCGCACTTGTCGATCACCCATTGCGCGGCACGCTCGAGCGCGGGCCACAGCTCGTCGATCAGCGCGTCGTCGCCGGTGCGCTCGACATACGCGCCCGCGAGCACGATGAAGAGCGGCGTCGTGTCGACACCGCCGTAGTACAGCGCGAACGGCACCTCGCCCGTCGCGGCCATCTCGCTGCGGCGGAACTCGTGCATGATCTTGCCGGGCTCCGCATCGCGGAACGCGGAGGTCTCGCGCGCCTGGTGCTCGGCCAGGAACCGCAGCACGCCGCGCGCCAGCGACGGCTGCAGCCACAGCATCTGCAGCGACGTGATCACCGCGTCGCGGCCGAACGGCGTCGAGAACCACGGAATGCCCGCATACGGGTACGGCCCCGTGTCGAGCTGCGTGGTGAGCAGCCCGAGATCCGCGAGCGAACGGTCGAGCCACGCGTCGAACAGCGGATTGCCGGTGTTCACGCGCGCCATCGACTCGCGCCGCGCGCGCATCTCGCGGTGCACGCCGACGAGCGCGGTGCGCAGCGCGACGCGGCCGCAGCCCGGGCTTTCGGCATGCGCCGCGCCGAGCGTCGCGTCGACGGTCAGGTAGATCGACACGCACGCCTGCGCGGCGATCGTCAGCGTGTAGTCGGCACGATCGACCGACAGCGCATCGGGCGCCGGCGAGAAATACACGGTCACGTTGCGCTCGACGCTGTCGAGGCCGTCGTAACGCAACCGCACCGCGCCTGCGTCGACGCGCGGCGCCACCACGGTGCCGCGCTTCGGGCGCTGCGTGCCGCGCACCTCGAACATGTCCTTGAAATCGGCCGCGAACGACAGCGACAGCGGCACCTCGGCTTCGCTCGCGCCGTAGTTCGTCAGCGTCAGCGCTTCGTAAAGCACGTCGCCGGCGAGCACGCGCATCCGTTCGATATGGATCACGCCCTCGGGCGTTTCGTGGCCGCCGAGCGGCGGCAGCGGGCGGTTCGTCAGGTGGGCGGTAAACGACGCGTTGTCGGCGCTCGTCGCGCCCGACAGCAGCGACGGCGCGCGGCCGCCGAACGTCAGACGCCATTTCGACAGCACGCGCATGTCGTCGACGAACAGGCCGTCGTCATGACCGCCGATGTCGCCGAGCGCGTCGCTGACCACGAACGCATCGCCGGATTTCAGCACGTACTGGTTGTTGCGCGCGAGTGCCTGCGGATCGGTCTCGGGCGCGATGAATGCGGGGCCCGACGCTGAGGTCGGGGCAGCGGGCGCGACCTGCGGCGCCTGCGTCGTCGTGGCTTCGGCGTGATTCGGCATCGATGCTCCTGTGTCGAGGCGCAACGCGCGGCGCGCGTCGCGTGTTTCGCACAGGATAGGCCAGAACCGATCACGCGTGCAGCGCCGCTCCAGCGCGTCATTGAGATTCTGTTGACATTGATGGCCGGCCCGCCGTGCGTCGCGAAGAATGGCGCCCTGTTCAGCGACGCCGAGCCGACGCGGCCGTTCGTCATTACAAGACTTCTACCCACCCCATGCAATTCGTTCACTACAAAGACCGCGAGTACGGCGTATTCGCCGTTCAACGCGCCAATCAGCGCTGGGACGGTGTCTACGAACTCCGTACGCGCCATCCCGCTCCGCCACGTGTGCGCCGCTTCATCGTCGCGTCGATGTTCGGCTTCGATTCGAAGCTGAGCGCGATGCACGACGCCGAGCGCAATGCGCGCGCCGATATCGACCACGGCCTCGGCTGCGATCCCCGCACCAGCGACTGACCGTCGCCCTGCCGTGACCGTGCCCTCGTCGCTGTCGTCCGTCGCCCGCCCGATGCGTCGTGCCGCGTGGGTCGCCATCTTCGCCGTACTGCTGAATGCGCTCGCGCCGGCGATCACGTCGGTGCAGGCAGCCTGGCGCGACGACGCGGAAACGACACGGGCCGTGCTGCAACTCGTGCATCTCGCCGACGAGAGTCATGGCGCGCACGCGGATCATGCCGGCACGCCCGCGCACGATACCGGCGCGCACCACGAGCACGGCGACGATACATGCCCGTTTTGCCATGTTCACGCCGGAAGCTTCGGCCTTCCGCCCTTGCCACCGCAAGCGGTGCCCCTCCTCGCGTTCGCCGAACGGCCCCCGGTCGCACGCGCGCGGATGCTTCGTCATGTGCCGCCGTGGCCGCACGCGTTCTCGCGCGGCCCGCCGCAGGCCGGTTGAATTCACGGCCGCGCGGGCGTTCGTTCCGGTCTCGCGTTATCCGGCTGCACGGCGGCTTCTCGCCGCCGCGCACGGGGCACGCCGCGCGCAGTTCATTGCATGCACGAATCATCCATAGGAATCCAAATTGTTTACTCATCGCTTTCCGGCGTTCACGCGCCATGCTCTTTCGGCGGCAACGGCCGTCGCCCTCTCCGCCGGCTTCGCCGCGACGCCCGCCATCGCGCACGAGTCGCCCGTCGCCGGCCTCACGCCGGACAGCCACGCGCCCGCCGGCGTCATGTATGACCACATGCACAAGAAAGGCGGCTGGATGATCGGCTACACGTACTCGCATCAGAACACCGGCGGCGCCGTGAAACGCGACGGTCGAAGCGTCGACGATCATGCGCTCGCGATGGCCGGCTACACGATGAAGCCGACCGGCATGCAGATGAACATGCATATGCTGCACCTGATGTACGCGCCCAGCGACGCGTTCAACCTGATGGTGATGCCGATGTACATGGACATGCCGATGACGATGCAGGGACTGTCCGGCGGACACGGTGGACACGGCAGGCACGGCGGCGGACATGGGACGGGCGGTGGCGAGATGTCGCACGGGGCGTCCGGGCTCGGCGACACGGTCGCCGCAGGCCTGTTCCGGCTGTACGACGACGGCCGTCATCACCTGCATGCCGGCCTCGGCATCAGCATGCCGACCGGCTCCGTGTCGCGCCGCAACGGGGACGGCACGTTCGCCCACTACGGGATGCAGATGGGGACCGGTACCTGGGATGCGATCCCGAGCATCACGTATACCGGCCAGATGCAGCGCTGGAGCTGGGGCGCGCAGGCGCTCGCGCAGTTACCGATGCAGCACGCAAACCGTTCGGGCTACCGTGTCGGCAACCGGTTCGAGGCGAACGCCTGGGGTGCCTTCCGGCTGACGCCGTGGCTGAGCGCGTCCGCGCGCCTGAACTACACCGCGCAAGGTGCGATCCGCGGCACCTACGACGGCCCCGTGCACGTCGCCAGCCCGGACGATCTGCCCGGCAACTATGGCGGCCGCGTGCTGAAGGTCGGCGCGGGCCTGAACGCCGTATTCCGCTCCGGGCCGCTCAAGGGGCACCGGATCGGCGTCGAGTACCTGACGNTGCCCGGCAACTATGGCGGCCGCGTGCTGAAGGTCGGCGCGGGCCTGAACGCCGTATTCCGCTCCGGGCCGCTCAAGGGGCACCGGATCGGCGTCGAGTACCTGACGCCCGTCACGCAGAACCTCAACGGTTATCAGCTCGAGCAGCGCGCTGCGTTATACGCCAACTGGTCGATCGCGTTCTGATGGCCGGGGCGGCGGGCCTGCCCCGCCGCCCCGCGCCGGTCAGAACTTCCACAGGATGTTGCCGAGCACCGCGTTGTCGCGCACGCCGCTGCCGTACTGGCCGCTGTACGTGAGGCCGAGCGTCAGGCGCTTCGTGATGTTCGCGTCGATGCCGGCTTCGAGCACTGCGCTGTCGCGGGCAATCGGCACGCCCGACACCTGGAACGACGTGCCGCCGCCCGCGAACGTGAACGCCGACGACGGGTGCACATTGCCGAACGCGTGCCGCCAGCCGACCGTCCCGCGCGCGGTGAACGTACCGCTCGCGATCGAGCCGATCTGCGACGCCGCGCGCAGGCCGAGCGTCGAGAAGCCGACGTGGGTCGTCTCGCCGCCGGCGCGCAGCGCGGCCGCGCCACCGCTTTCCGTATAACCATCGGTATGCAGGTTCACATACGCGATGCCCGCGAACGGTTCGATCGCGACGGGCCCGACCGGCAGCGCGTAGCCGACTTCGCCGAACACCTGCGCCGAATTCGCGTCGTAGCCGGCCGAGTCGTGATCCGAGAAGCCCGCGAAGCCCGGATTACGGTCGCTGTTGATCCGGTACCACGTGTACGACGCGCCGCCGCGCACACCGAGCGCACCGTACTGCGCGCCGCCGTACAGCGACAGGTAGTAGCTGTTCACCGACGCCGACGAGCTCTGGTCGTTGTCGAGCGAGCTGTGCGTGACGCCCGCGGCCAGACCCGCACGCCACTTGTCGTTGAGCGCCATGTCGGCACCGGCGATGAAGCCCGTCATGCTGCGGTTGATCGTCGACGCGTTGCCGTCGCCGGTGAGCCGGCTGCGGCCGCCGAACGCCTGCCCCCACACGACCGGCTGATAAGGCGTGCCGCCGTAGCAACCGTCGCGCGAACCGATCCGGCGTTCCGGCGGCAGCGTCGGGTCGACCGCGCCGGCCGTGTTGTCGCCGCACAGCGCGGCGCCGCCCGACGACAGCGCGGCGAGCGGGCCCGATCCGGGCGCGAGACCCTGGCGAACGCGATCGGTCACCGCATCGCGCACATAACGACTGTCGAGCAGCAGCATGCTCTTCATGCTCGCCTGCAGTTCGCCGTCGAGCAGCCCGTACGCACGGCGCGCGGTGCCCGCGTCGGTCGTCAGCACCGCGTCGTACAACGGGTTGCCGGCGCCGAGCCCGCCGAGCGCGGTCGCAACCGAACGCTGGTTGGGCGTCGTTGCCACGTCGGGCAACGAGGTGCCGTTCTGGAGCAGTTCAAGGTACACGTGGTTCTGATCGTAGGTCAGCTTCGGCATCAGGAACGCGTAGTTCGCGTTCACCTGGCTGAACGCGCCCTGCACGCCGGACGACGCAGTCAGGATCGTGTAGGTCGTGCTCGGCTGGTAGCCGCTCTGGTTCGCGAGCACCTGCACGGTGCCGCCGTTCAGCGCCGCCGTGCCGCTGGCCGCGAGGCTACCGCTTTGCTGCGGCGTGGCCGCGACCCGGAACGTCGAACCCGGCTGGAACGTGACGTTGCCGGACACGTTCAGCGCCGCGCCCGGCTGCGATGCGGCCGCCGTCGCGCCGCCCTGCACCACGAGGCCGCCGATCGTGCCGGTGCCCGTCAGCGTCGCGCCGTTCTGCACGGTCACGATCGACGGGCCGAGCGAACCGTTGACGGCGAGCGTGCCCGCGCTGACCGTGGTCGGGCCGCTCAGCGTGCTCGTGCCCGTCAGCGTCAGCTGCCCGCTGCCGGCCTGCGTCAGCGAACCCGTGCCGGAGATCGCGCCGCCGAACGACAGGTTGTCCGAGCGGTTGAAGACCAGTGCGCCCGCATCGGCGACGTTGCCGGCGATGCTGCCCGACGCGCCGCCGTTGCCGATCTGCAGCGTGCCGCCGGCGATCGTCGTGCCGCCCGCGTAGTTGCTCGTGCCGGTCAGCACGAGCGTGTCGCTGCCGCTCTTGGCCAGCGCGCCGGCGCCCGTCAGCGTGCCGCCGAAGGTGCCGCCGCCCGCGACCGTGAGCGTGCCCGTGCCGGTGTCGAGCGTGCCGTTCGCCGCACCGCTCAGCCCGTCGAGCGTCACGTTCGTGCTGCCGAGCGCGAGGCTGCCGCTGTTCAGCGTGAGGCCGCCGGTGCCGAGCGCCTGGCTGTTGCCGAGCACGAGCGAGCCGCCGTTGACCACCGTGCCGCCCTGGAACGTATTGCTGTTGTTCAACGTCAGCGTGGCCTGGCCATCCTTGACGAGACCGCCCGCGCCCGACACGACGCCCGACAGCGTCAGGTCCTGCGTGCCGCCGATCGTTGCATTCGCATTCAGCGTGACCGCATTCGCGAGATTGACCGCGCTCGTCGTGTCGAGCGTGCTCGCGGCACCGACCGTCACGGCGCCCGTGCCGAGCGCGCCGTTGCTGCCGAGTACGAGCGTGCCGCCCGCGACCGTCGTGCCGCCGCTATACGTGTTGTTGCCCGACAGCGTCTGCGTACCGGTGCCGCCCTTCACGAGTGCCCCCGTGCCGCCGATCGTGCCGCCGAACGACGTGTTCGCCGCGCCGCCGAGCGTCAGCGTGTTGCCGCCGAGCGCAACCGTGGTGCCTGCGACACCGGCGAGGCCGCCGATGGTCTGCGCGCCGGCACCGAGCGTGAAGCCCGCGCCGGACGCCGCGAGGTTGACGGTCGTCGAGCCCGCGAGGCTGCCGCCCGTGCCCATCACGAGGTTGCCCGCGTTGATCGTCGTCGTGCCGCCGTACGTGTTCGCACCCGTCAGCGTCGTCGTGCCGCCGCCCTGCTTCACGATGCCGCCCGTGCCGCCGATCGCGCCGCCGAACGTCTGGTTCGTGCCGTCGCCGAACGTCAGCGTGGTGCCGCCGAGCGCGACGGTCGAACCTGCCACGCCACTCAGCGCGCCGATCGTCTGGTTCGCGCCCGCGGCACTGACGTCGAGCGATGCGCCCGCGCCGTTCACGTTGACCGCGCCCGTCGCCGCAAGGCTGCCGCCTGCGCCGAGCGCCAGCGTGCCTGCATCGATCGTCGTGCCGCCCGTGTACGTGTTCGCACCCGTCAGCGTTTCGGTGCCCGCGCCGGTCTTCGTCAGCGCACCGGTGCCCACGACCGACCCGCCAAACGTCGCGCTGCCGCCGCCGCTGCCGAGCGTCAGCCCGTTCGCGCCGAGCGTGACCCTCGAACCCGCCACGCCACCCAAGGTGCCGATCGTCTGGTTCGCACCGGACGTGCTGATGTCGAACGTCGTGCCCGTGCCGCTCAGGTTCACGGCACTGCCCGCGGCGAGACTGCCGCCCGCGCCGAGCGCGAGCGTGCCGCCGGCGATCGTCGTGCCGCCCGTGTACGTGTTCGCACCCGTCAGCAACTCGGTGCCGTTACCCTGCTTCGTCACGCCCGCGGTACCCGTGATCACGCCGGCAAACGTCTGGCTCGCCGTGCTGCCGAAGGTCAGGCCGTTGCCGCCCAGCGCGACCGTCGAGCCGGCCGCGCCCATCAGTGCGCCGATCGTCTGGTTCCCCCCCGCGCCGCTCAGGTCGAGCGTCGTGCCCGCGCTGCCGAGGTTCACGGTGCCCGACGACGCGATGCTGCCGCCAGCGCCGATCGCCAGCGTGCCGCCGGCGATCGTCGTCGTGCCCGTGTACGTGTTCACGCCGGTCAACGTTTCCGTGCCGCTCCCTTGCTTGACGACCCCACCCGTGCCGGCGATCGTGCCGCCGAACGTGCCGTTCGTGGCGTTGCCCAACGCCAGCGTGTTGGCGCCGAGCGTCACGTTCGAGCCGGCCACGCCGTTCAGCGCACCGATCGATTCGTTGCCGGCCGCGCTGATGTCGAGCGTCGTGCCGTTGCCGGTCAGGTTCACCGCGTTGCTTGACGACAGGCTGCCGCCCGCACCAATCGCCAGCGTGCCGCCCGCGATCGTCGTGTCGCCCGTAAAGGCGTTCGCGCCCGTCAGCGTTTCGGTGCCGCTGCCTTGCTTCGTGATCCCGCCCGTGCCCGTGATCGAGCCGCCGAAGGTCTGGTTCGTGCCGTCGCCGAACGTCAGCCCGTTGCCGCCGAGTGCGATGTTCGAACCGGCCACGCCGCTCAACGCACCGACCGTCTGGTTCGCGCCCGAACCGGAAATGTCGAGCGTTGCGCCCGCACCGGTCAGGCCGATCGCACCGGTGGCCGCGAGACTGCCGCCCGCACCGATCGCCAGCGTGCCCCCCGCGATCGTCGTGCCGCCCGTATACGTGTTCGTGCCCGTCAGCGTTTCGGTGCTGGTGCCCTGCTTCGTGATGCCGCCTGAGCCGCCGATCGTGCCGCCGAACGTACCGTTCGTACTGCTACCGAGCGTCAGGTTGTTCGCGCCGAGCGTCACGTTCGACCCGGCCACGCCATTCAGCGCGCCGATCGCCTGATTGCCGCCCGCGCTGATATCGAGCGCCGTGCCCGTGTTCGCGAGATTCACCGTGCCCGTCGACGCGAGGCTGCCGCCCGCGCCGATCGCGATCGTGCCCGCATTGATCGTCGTGCCGCCTGTATATGTATTCGCGCCGGTCAGCGTTTCGGTGCCGCTGCCTTGCTTCGTGACGCCAGCCGTACCCGTGATTGCGCCGCCGAAGGTCTGGTTCGTCGCGTCGCCGAACGTGAGCCCGTTACTGCCCAACGCAACCGTCGAGCCGGCCACGCCGCTCAGCGCGCCGATCGTCTGAATCGCGCCCGAACCGCTGATGTCGAACGTCGCGCCTGCACCGCTCAGGGTCACGGCACCGCCCGTCGCAAGACTCCCGCCCCCGCCCAGCACGAGCGCACCGCTCGCGATCGTCGTGCCGCCCGTGTACGTGTTCGCGCCCAGCAGCGTTTCGGAGCCCGTGCCGGACTTCACGATGCCGCCCGTGCCGCCGATCGTGCCGCTGAACGCGCCGTTCGTCGTGCCGCCCAGCGTCAGCGTGTTGCCGCCGAGCACGATGCTCGAGCCGCCTGTGCCGTTCAGCGTGCCGATCGACTGGTTGCCGCCCGCACTGATGTCGAGCGCCGTGCCCGCATTCGCGAGATTCACGGTGCCCGTCGACGCGAGGCTGCCGCCCGCGCCGATCGCGATCGTGCCGGCATTGACCGTCGTGCCGCCCGTATACGTATTCGCGCCGGTCAGCATTTCGGTGCCGGCGCCCTGCTTCACGATGCCGCCCGTGCCGCCGATCGAACCGCCGAACGTCTGGTTCGTCGCGGTACCGAAGGTCAGCGTGTTGCCGCCGAGTGCGATGTTCGAACCGGCCACGCCGCTCAGCGCGCCGACCGTCTGGTTCGCGCCCGCCGCGCTGATGTCGAAGCCGGCACCCGCACCGGTCAGGCTCACGGCGCCGCCCGTCGCGAGCGAGCCACCCGCGCCCAGCGCCAGCGTGCCGTTCGCGATCGTCGTGCTGCCCGTGTAGGTGTTCGCCCCCGTCAGCGTTTCGGTGCCCGTGCCCTGCTTCGTAACGCCGGCCGTACCCGTGATCGCGCCACCGAAGGTCTGGTTCGTGCCATCGCCGAACGTCAATCCGTTGCCGCCCAATGCAACCGTCGTGCCGGCCACACCGCTCAGCGCGCCGATCGTCTGAGCCGCGCCCGAACCGCTGACGTCGAACGTTGCGCCCGCACCGCTCAGGGTCACGACGCCGCCCGTCGCAAGGCTGCCGCCTGCGCCGAGCGCCAGCGTACCGCCCGCGATCGTCGTGCCGCCCGTGTACGTGTTGGTGCCCGTCAACGTCTCGGTGCCCGTGCCCGACTTCGTGATCGCGCCCGTGCCGCCGATCGTGCCGCCGAAGGTGTGATTACCGGCGTCGCCCAGCGTCAGGTTTTTCGAGCCGAGATTGACCGCCGAGCCGGCCGCACCCGCGAGGCCGCCGATCGCCTGCGGCGTGGTCGACGCGCTGACGTCGAGCGTCGTGCCCGCATTCGCGAGATTCACCGTGCCCGTCGCCGACAGCGAACCGCCTGCGCCAATCGCGAGCGTGCCCGCGTTGACCGTCGTGCCACCTGTATACGTATTCGCGCCGGTCAGCGTTTCGGTGCCGCTACCTTGCTTCGTAACACCCGCCGTGCCCGTGATCGAACCGCCAAACGTCTGGTTCGTGCCGTCGCCGAAGGTCAGCCCATTGCCGCCCAGCGCAACCGTCGTGCCGGCTACGCCGCTCAGCGCGCCGATCGTCTGAGCCGCGCCCGCCGCGCTGATGTCGAAGCCGGCACCCGCCCCGGTGAGGCTCACGGCGCCGCCCGTCGCAAGGCTGCCGCCCGCGCCGAGCGCCAGCGTACCGCCCGCGATCGTCGTGCCGCCCGTGTACGTGTTCGTGCCCGTCAACGTCTCGGTGCCCGTGCCCGACTTCGTGATCGCGCCCGTGCCGCCGATCGTGCCGCCGAACGTGTGATTACCGGCGTCGCCCAGCGTCAGGTTTTTCGAGCCGAGATTGACGGCCGAGCCGGCCGCACCCGCAAGACCACCGATCGCCTGCGGCGTGGTCGACGCGCTGACGTCGAGCGCCGTGCCCGCATTCGCGAGATTCACCGTACCGGTCGCCGACAGCGAACCGCCAGCGCCGATCGCCAGTGTGCCCGCGTTGACCGTCGTACCGCCCGTGTACGTGTTAGCGCCGGTCAACGTTTCAGTGCCGGTGCCCTGCTTCACGATCCCGCCCGTGCCGCCGATCGAACCGCCGAACGTCTGGTTCGTCGCGGTGCCAAAGGTCAGCGTGTTGCCGCCGAGTGCGATGTTCGAACCGGCCACACCGCTCAGCGCGCCGACCGTCTGGTTCGCACCTGCCGCGCTGATATCGAAGCCAGCACCCGCCCCGGTGAGACTCACGGCGCCGCCGGCCGCAAGACTGCCACCCGCACCAAGCGCCAGCGTGCCGCTCGCAATCGTCGTGCCGCCCGTGTACGTGTTCGTGCCGGTCAGCGTTTCGGTGCCGCTACCTTGCTTCGTAACGCCGGCCGTACCCGTGATCGCGCCGCCGAACGTCTGGTTCGTGCCGTCGCCGAAGGTCAGCCCGTTGCCGCCCAGCGCAACCGTCGTGCCGGCCACGCCGCTCAGTGCGCCGATCGTCTGAGCCGCGCCCGAACCGCTGACGTCGAACGTTGCGCCCGCACCGCTCAGGTTGACGGCGCCGCCCGTCGCAAGGCTGCCGCCTGCGCCCAGCGCCAGCGTGCCGCCCGCGATCGTCGTGCCGCCCGTGTACGTGTTCGTGCCCGTCAACGTTTCGGTGCCCGTGCCCGACTTCGTGATCGCACCCGTGCCGCCGATCGTGCCGCCAAAGGTGTGATTACCGGCGTCGCCCAACGTCAGGTTTTGCGAGCCGAGATTGACCGTCGAGCCGGCCGCGCCCGCGAGGCCCCCGATCGCCTGAGGCGTGGTCGACGCGCTGACGTCGAGCGTCGTGCCCGCGTTCGCGAGATTCACCGTGCCCGTCGCCGACAGCGAACCGCCAGCGCCGATCGCGAGCGTGCCCGCGTTGACCGTCGTGCCACCCGTATACGTATTCGCGCCGGTCAGCGTTTCGGTGCCGCTGCCTTGCTTCGTCACGCCGGCCGTGCCGGTGATCGAACCACCAAACGTCTGGTTCGTGCCATCGCCGAACGTCAATCCGTTGCCGCCCAATGCAACCGTCGTGCCGGCTACGCCGCTCAGCGCGCCGACTGTCTGAGCCGCGCCCGAGCCACTGATGTCGAACGTCGCGCCCGTGCCGCTCAGGTTCACAGCACCGCCCGCCGCAAGACTGCCACCCGCACCGAGCGCCAGCGTGCCGCCCGCGATCGTCGTACCGCCCGTGTACGTATTCGCGCCGGTCAGCGTTTCGGTGCCGCTGCCCTGCTTTACGATGCCGCCCGTGCCGGCGATCGAACCGCCGAACGTCTGGTTCGTCGCATCGCCCATCGTCAGCGTGTTGCCGCCGAGTGCGACGGTCGTACCGGCGACGCCGCTCAACGCGCCAACCGTCTGGTTCGCACCCGATGCGCTGATATCGAAGCTGGCGCCCGCGCCGGCGAGGTTCACGGCGCCCGTCGCCGCAAGCGAGCCGCCCGCGCCCAACGCCAGCGTACCCGCATTGACCGTCGTGCCGCCCGTATAAGTGTTCGCGCCGGTCAGCGTCGTGGTGGCCGCCCCGTTCTTGGTCAGACCCCCGGCCCCGGACACGACGCCCGACAGCCCGAGGTTATTGCTGCCGCCCAATGTGAGGGTCGCGCCGGTATTGATCGCGATGTTGTTGCCGACCGTCATCCCGGCGTTGGTATCGAGCGTGCCTGACCCGCCGACGGTCAGCGTGCCCGTGCCGAGCGCGGCGCCGTTGCCGAGCACGATGCCGCCGCTGTTGAGGTTGGTGCCGCCCGAGTAGGTATTCGCGCCGCTGAGCGTCAGCGTGCCCGTGCCGTTCTGCGTCAGGCTGCCGCCACCGTTGATCGAGCCGGACAGCCCGAGATTGTTGCCGCCCTGCACCGTGAGCCCGCCCGCGCCGAGCGTCACGTTGTTGCTGAGGTTGACGGCCGAGTTGGCGCTCTGGAGCGCCCCACCGTTGCCCGTGATCGTGCCGGTGCCGAGCCCCGCGTTGTTGTCGACGATCGCGACGCCGCCGCTCAGCGTCGCGTCCTGCGCGGTGGACGCACCGGTCAGCGTCCACGTACCGCTGCCGACGTCCAGGTGCTGGAAATTGATGTAGTTGGTGCTGTTGATCGAGCCGGTCGCCGGCCCGCCGCCCTGCTGCTGCAGGTTGAGCGTGTTGTTGCCGCCCGCGCCGCCGTCGACGACGCCCGTCGCCGCGACGTTGAGCGTGTTCGGGCCGACCGTGATGTTGAACGCGCCGCCGGTGCCGCCCGCCGTGTTGACCGACGAGCCCGTCACGGCATTGAACGTGTTGTTGCTGTTCGCGCCCATCGACACGCTGCCGTTGATCGTGCCCGAGTTGGTAAACGTATTGCCCTGCCCGGGCGTGCCGTTCGAGCCGAACGATACGCGGCCGTTGATCGTGCCGCTGTTGTTCATGTTGACCTGGCCGCCACCGTATGCGGTGACCACGGGCGCGTCCGCGCCGACGAGGGTCGCACCGACCAGCGGGTTGGACCCGATCGTGCCGGTGTTTGTAATGTTCGACGTGCCGCCCGTGCCGTTCTGGACCGACAGCGCCATGCCCGTCACGCCGCTGATCGCCACGCCGGTCGAGCCGTTCATCGTGCCGTTGTTGACGACGGTGGTGTTCGCGCTCGCCGACGCATTGCCGACCACGGCCCCGCTCGACAGCACGCCGAGGCCCGAGCCGAGTGCGGACGGATCGATCGTGCCGTTGTTGGTCAGCGTGACGCCGTTGCCAGTCAGCGACATCGCGGTGCCGCCGACGCCGAGCAGTACGCCGACGCTCGCGCCGGGGTTGACCGTCGCGTGCACGTTGTTGGCGCTGTTCGAGTAGCTCGGCTGCAGCGGGTTCGCGATGCCGGAACAGGTCACCGTCGTGCCCGCCGTGCTGCAGGTCGCATAGGCGGGAACGATGCCTGCGCCGGACAGCGCCAGGAAAACACCCGTAGGCAACAGCAGTCTCGGAAACGGCTCACCGGCTTTTCTCGAACGCGCAAGATTCATGCTTTTCCTCGATTTTGGTTTTGGATTTGATATTGGTATTGCCGTTGTACCGGACGGCATACAGCAGAGAATCACGGACAAAAGCGTGCCCGCCGGCGGTCGCGATGCGACGTCGGCTTATTCATCGATGGCGGGTTGATCGGCCCTGGATTGCGGACGCGTAACTAGTCGAATGACATGACGGTGGCCCCCTGTTTTTCTGCAGCGACTTTCTGGTTGATTTGATTACTGCCCTGCTTTTGTCAGACAAGGCTATATCAAAGTCCCGCCATTTTCCAGTCGATGTTTACCCATTGGATCAAGGGTCAACGAGCATGTATTTTTTACCCGCCAACGCAGGTCGGGCCGTCGCATTCGCAGGTTTTTCGCCTGCTTGTTTTGATCTTTCTCAAAAACGTCGAAATCAACGAATCCGAGAAAATGTGGATTTACGATCTCGACACAATGCAACCGATTATTGCACCGCAATATCTTCACTCCGATAAATTGCCGACACCGATAATCAGCGTCCGTTTAATAATCAAATACGAGCCGGGTTTCTGCGTGCACGGCGAAATCGCTGCGATTTTCGCGTTGCATCGAACCTGAAACGCGAATCGTTATCGCTTGTCCGTGCAACTATTACTGGTAAGGCCGGCGAGAAAAAAGGAACGCTGCCGCCGGCGTGAAGCGGCAGGAAATCGGAAGGCGGAGAAAATCAGGCACCGGAGGCGTTCACCCCCGTGCGCCACATCAGGAAAACAGGCTCATCAGGTACAGCATCGGCCGGAACGAAATCGGCCGCGCGTCGGGATTCACCCACAGACGCAGCGCATACACCGCGTAGGCCGGCACTTCGCGCCAGCTCGAATAGACATCGCGCAACTGGAAGCGGCGTGGATACGCGGCGAAGATGTCGGCCCGCGCGATGCCGACGCGCTCGAACGCAAGACGCGCCCGTGCGAGGTGGTAATACTGGCTGACGATCAGCACGCGCGACAGCCGGTGCGCCTGCAGGTACGCAAGTGTGTGCTGTGCGGTTGCAAGCGTGTTGTCGCCCTGGTCGTCGACGGCGATCCGGTCGGCCGGCACGCCGCGCGCCACGAGATAGTCGCGCATGGCCGTCGCCTCGTTCAGCCCGGGCCCGTCGATCGCGCCGCTGACCAGAAACGCCGGGCACTGCCCGGTGCGGTAGCAGCGCACGCCGACGTCGAGCCGGGCCGCGAGCACGGGTTTCGGCGCACCGGTATCGTCGAGCGCGTTGCCGAAGATCACGGCGACGTCCGCCGGTTGGCTCGGCATCCGCATCCCGTACGCGACGAGCGCGACGGCCGCGGCGACCCAGATGCACGCGATGAGGGCCAGCAGGCGGCCCGTTCGGGCCGCGAAGCCCCGTTTGGTGTGGTATTTCAAGGTTTTCGGTCTCTCAGGTCGTCGGGCGGATCGGCCAGCCCGGCCCCGGATGGGCGCGTAACGCTAGCACGGCGCGCTCGCGCGTGTCCACGCGGCGGATCGACGACGGCCCGTGGTCGCGCGGTCGGCAACATGGCCGCCGCAGCGCGCTCGACAAGGAACCGGTCATCCGGAGATCGAAAGAATGTGAATGGCCGCGCCGCGATGCGCGCCCTGGCCCGCGCCGAATCAGTCGACCGGGCACATCGTGAGCCGCCCCATCGCCTCGCCGGCGCCGCGCACCGCGCAGGTGGCCGGCTCGTCGGCGATCCGGGCCACCAGCCCCGTCTCGTCGTACAGCAGGCGTTCGAGGTCGGCGAGCAGCGCGCCGCCGCCCGTCAGCACCACGCCGCGATTCGCGATGTCGGTCACGAGTTCGGCCGGCGCGTTTTCCAGCACCGACTTCACCGCGCCGATCACCTGCTTGAGCGGCGCGGCCAGCGCGTCCGCGACGTCGTGGTTGGACAGCTCGACCGAGCGCGGCAGGCCGTCGCCGATGCCGCGCCCGACCGCGCGCGTCGACGTGCGCGGCACCGCGCTGGTGGCCGAACCGATCGTCTTCTTCACGTGCTCGGCCGTCTGCTCGCCGAGCAGCACGCCGTACAGGTTGCGGACATGGTTCACGATCGCCGCGTCGAACTGGCTGCCGCCGACGCGGATCGCCTCGCGGTAGACGATGCCGCCGAGCGAGATGACCGCGACTTCGGTCGTCCCGCCGCCGATGTCGATGACCATCGAGCCGACCGGCTCGGTCACCGGCAGGCCCGCGCCGAGCCCGGCAGCCAGCGATTCCTCGATCAGTTCGACATCCGATACACCGGCCGCGAACGCGGCCTCGCGGATCGCGCGGCGCTCGACGGCCGTCGCATCGGACGGCACGCACAGCGTGACCTCGACGCGGCGGCTGAAGCGCGAGCGCGTGCGCGACATGTCGATGAAGCTGCGGATCATCTGCTCGGCCGCGTGCGCGTCGGCGATCACGCCGTGCCGCATGGGCCGCACGGCTTCGAGATGCCCCGGTTCGCGGCCGAGCAGCGCTTTCGCGAGTTCGCCGACCGCCTCCAGCGTCGGCCGCGCGTCGGTCGCGCCGGCCTTGCGGAAGCAGACGACCGACGGCTGATTCAGCACCACGCCGCGCTCATGCGTGTAGATCTGCGTACTCGCCGTTCCAGGGTCGATCGCAACGGGTTGCGCAAACAACTTTCCGAACAGCGGTGTCGACATATCAAACCTTTGTGAGCGAACGGGCCGGGACGGCCGCACCGCATTCCCGCGGCGTGTCCACGCCGCCCTATCACGAGCTTAGCGGCAAATCGTTCCGATACTTTAGGCAATTCCGATGATTTTTTCGCGACGCAATTGTCAAAAATACCATTCTTGACGTTTCCGGCTACGCAACGGCCTCTCGCGTCTCGCCTGTAAAACACGGTAATCTCTCGGTCTTGCCTGCTCCCGGCAGGCCTCAGACGCCCGATCACGCCAGTTATTTCCACCATGACAGCGACCGTTTCCTTCCGCTGGGCGCGGGTGCGCCCGCTCTGCACGACGCTCGTCGCCTTCTGGTGCTGCACGGTCGCCGCGCAACCGCTGCCGGCCACCGCCACCGCGCCCGCCTCCGCTGCACCCGGCACGCCGGTGGCTGCAGCCCCGACTGCCAACGCCCCGACGCCGGCCGCCACGCACGATTGCACGGCCGACGGCGGCCCGGCCGGCCGCCCGTCGATCGGCCTCGTGCTGTCCGGCGGCGGCGCACGCGGCTATGCGCACCTCGGCGTGCTGAAGGTACTCGAGGAAAACCGCATCCCGGTCGACTGCATCGCGGCCACCAGCATGGGCGCCGTGGTCGGCGGCCTGTACGCGAGCGGGATGGCCGCCGCCGAGATGCAGAAGCGGCTGTCGGAGGTCAACCTCGCGGATATCGCGTTCGACGTGACGGACCGTGCGGACCTGCCGCAAACGAGCCGGGAAGACGAGCGCCTGTACATCAACGGGCTGACGCTCGGCTTCGGCAAGAACGGCGTGAAGGCACCGGTCGGCCTCGTACAGGGCAACCGGCTGCAGGCGCTGCTCGCGAACTGGACGGCCGCCGTGCCGACCAACCAGCCGTTCAACCGCCTGCCGATTCCGTACCGCGCGGTCGCGACCGACCTGCAGACCGGCCAGATGGTCGTGCTCGATCACGGCTCGCTGCCGCTCGCGATCCGCGCGAGCATGGCGATGCCCGGCCTGTTCGCGCCGGCCGAGATCAATGGCCGCGCGCTGGTGGACGGCGGCCTCGTCAGCAACCTGCCGGTCGACACCGCGCGGCAGATGGGCGCAAACGTCGTGATCGCCGTCGACATCGGCTCGCAACTGCGCCCGCTCGACGCGCTCGCGTCGCCCGCCGACGTGATGCAGCAGATGGTCGGGATCCTGATTCGTCAGAACGTGTCGGCCCAGCGCCAGCAGATCACCGCGAACGACGTGCTGCTCACGCCCGCGCTCGGCTCGCTCGGCTTCACCGATTTCCAGAACGCACGCCAGGCCATCTCCGCCGGCGAAGCAGCGGCAACCGCCGCGCTGCCACGCCTGAAGCGCTACGCGCTCAGCCCCGAGGAATACGCCGCCTACCGCTCCGCGCACGCGCAGCCGCTGCCGCCGCCGGTCCGGATCACGCGCATCGACATCAAGACGAGCGGCGGCGTGCCGAAGCGCGTCGTCAGCGACGCGCTGCACGTGAAGCCCGGCGACCTCTACGATCCGCAGACCGTCAGCCAGGATCTGCTCGGGCTGACGACGGGCGGCAACTTCGAGAGCGTCACCCAGCAGGTCGTAAGCCACGGCGACGACAACGTGCTCGAGATCAACGCGCGGGAAAAATACTGGGGACCGAACTTCCTGCTGTTCGGCCTGGGCATGTCGAGCAGTTCGACCGACGAGGGCGGCTTCCGCCTGCATGTCGGCTACCGGCGTCCGTGGCTCACCGAATCGGGCCTCGAGTTCCGCGCGGATACGACGATCGGCAGCGACCTGCAGTCGGCACGCGTCGAATTGCGCCAGCCGCTGTCGATGGCGTACGGCGTCTATGTGTCGCCCTACGCCGAATACCAACGCCGCTACGCGAACCTGTACGACTCCACCGGCGACGTGAAGATGACGCAGTACCTGATGCAGACCGCGCGCGCCGGGATCGATTTCGGCCTGCCGATCGCGCGGCTCGGCGATTTCCGGATCGGTCTCGGTTACGTGACCGGGCACGGCTCGCCGACCTACAACCTGCCGCTCGACTTCGGCGACGGCCCGCAGTTGCTCTGGCCAAGCTTCACGTCGCAGGCACTGGTTGCGCGCGCGCGGCTCGTCATCGACCAACTCGACGATCCGATGTTCCCGCGCAAGGGCTACTACACCGAACTGCGCGTCGAGCGCTCGCTGGTATCGCGCAACGGCGAATCGGCGCAGGACTTCGCCGACGGGGTCACCGACGCGCCGTACACCGAGATCTACGGCAAGGCGATGATCGCGCAGCAGTTCGGCCGGCACAGCTTCAGCGCGACGGTCGAAGGCGGCAAGAGTATCGGCGGCACCAACCTGATCAACGCGTTCAACTTCACGCTCGGCGGCTTCCAGCATTTGTCCGCCTATGCGGCCGACCAGTTGAACGGCAACGAACTCGCGTACGCGCAGGTGACCTACATGAATCAGTTGATGACGTTCAACGCGTCGCCGATCAAGGCGCTGTCGGTGGGCGCCAGCGCGGAAGTCGGCAATGTCTGGTCGAGCGGGGTGAGAGTCGGCGGCGGCGCGCTCAAGCAGAGCTATACGTTCTTCACGAGCCTGTCGACCGCGTTCGGGCCTGTCTACATCGGCGTGGCGCTCGCGCCCGCCGGCCGCCGCAACTTCTACCTGCAGCTCGGCCGCACGTATTGAGCGCGCGCTGCCGTCGTTGCTGCCGAGGCTTCAGCCTCGTGCAGCGACTCGCTAGACCGGCCAGCTGATCTCGAAGCGCGCGCCGCCGAGCTCGACCGGATCGACGACCGCGATCCGGCCGTTGTGCGCATGGAGCACCTGTCGCGTGATCGACAGGCCGAGCCCGTAGCCGCCGGTGCGGCGGTCGAGGCGCACGAACGCGTCGAAGATCCGTTCGCGCTCCTGCTCCGGCACGCCGGGGCCATCGTCCTCGACAAAGATCCCGATGTTGCCGTGCACGAGCGAGATCCCGACGACGATTCGCGATTGCGCATACTTGCTCGCGTTGCGCAGCAGGTTGCGCATCGCATACGACATCAGCCGCCGGTCCATCTTCACGCGCAAGTCCGACTCAAGCGCGATGCGCGCCTCGATCGTGCGCTCCGGATACAGCAGCTGCGCGTCCTTGATCTGGTGTTCGAACCACGCGACGGGCGCGGTCATCTCGAGGTTCGACTGCAGCGAGCTGTATTCGAGCCGCGCGAACGTGAGGCTCATGTCGATCAGTTCCTCGAGCTCGGTCACGTCCTGCGCGATGCTCTCGAGCGCGCCCTGGTATTCGGCCGCGGAAGCCGGCTCGCGCAGCATCTCCAGCGCGAAGCGCACGCGCGCGAGCGGCGTGCGCAGCTCGTGCGAGATGCCGTTGGTGAGATCGCGCTGCGCGGCAATCAGCCGCTCCATGCGCATCGCGAGCGCGTTCAACGTGCGCGCCAGCGGGCCGATGATCACGCTGTGCGATTCGCGCGCGCGCGTGTTGAAGCGGCCGCCGGTGAAGTCGATCGCACGTTCGCGCACCATCACGAGATCCGACCAGACGGGCCGCATCCACCGGTAGGCCGCGAGCGCGGGCGCGGCGAGCACGAACGCGATCACGATCCAGATGTCGCCCGGCAGCGAGTCGAACGAATGCCACACGACCTGCGGCGACAATTCGACGCACAGCGCGAGCGCCGGCACCAACGCGGTCAGCAGCACGAGGCCGAGCAGATGCAGGTAGGTGCGCACATAAAGGCGCGACCAGCTCGGGATGCGGTCGGCGCGCGTATCGGTCCACGCACGGCGGAAATGCAGCCAGCGCCATTTGACGTAGCGCAGCGTCGGCAGCGGCGGTGCATCGGGGTGCGAACGGGTTCGTCGGATCATCGTGGTTCCCGTCTAGCGGGCGGAATGCCCGCGCGGGACGTGACGGCGTCGCACGAAGGCGGCGTCATTCCCACGCGTGTTTGCTGAATTGATAACCCTTGCTGCGGATCGTCTTGATCCGCTGCGGGTTGCTCGCGTCGTCGCGCAGCTTGCGGCGCAGCTTCGAAATGCGCCCGTCGATCGTGCGGTCGAGGCCGTCGAATTCGACGCCGCGCAACTGCAGCATCAGGTCGTCGCGACTGACGACCTCGCCCGCATGGCACACGAGCGCCCACAGCAGGTCGAATTCGGCCGACGTCAGATCGGGCGTGCTGCCGTCGGGCAGCACGACGGTGCGGTCGGTGCGGTCGATCGAGAACTTGCCGAACGCGTAGCGTTCGGGTTGCTGCGCGTTGCTCTCGGTCGTGCGCACGGGTGCGCGGCGCAGCTGCGCCTTGATCCGTGCGAGCAGGATGCGCGGCTCGACCGGCTTGTGCACGTAGTCGTCCGCGCCGAACTCGAGGCCGAGCAGCTCGTCGAACGGCTCGTCGCGCGCCGTCACCATGATGATCACGCCGTCGTACTGCTTGCGCGCCTCGCGGCAGATCTCGAAGCCGTCCTTGCCCGGCAGGTTCACGTCGAGAATGACGAGATCGGGGCGAATGGACAGGATCGCCGGCACCGCGGCGTCACCGTGCAGCACAGTGTCGACTTCATAGTCGTTCTTGCGCAGGTAGCCGGCGATCAGCGTGGACAGGCGGGTGTCGTCTTCGACGAGCAGGATGCGAAAAGGCATGGGCAGCGGTCGGTTCATCGGGGAAGCCACGGCGGCGCCGGCTGGTGCCGGGCACCGGCCATCGGCCGAAACGTACCGCATGATACTGCGCCTGCCGCTCGTCCGTTTGCCGGTCTCAAAAATAAGGGCGCGATGCTGGGCGCGCTTGACGAATCGGCGCCGAAACGGTTCCATACGGGCTCGCCGGAATCCGGGCCGCGCACCTACCCGCCTGACGTTATGAATTACCAGACGATCCTCGAACGCATCCACACCGAACTCGCCCCCTGGATTGGCCAGGGGCGGGTCGCCGACTACATTCCCGAACTCGCGAAAGTACCCGCCGACAAGTTCGGGATGGCCGTCGTGACACTCGACGGACATGTTTACACGGTCGGCGACGCGCACGAGCGTTTTTCGATCCAGAGCATCTCGAAGCTGTTCGCGTGCACGCTCGCGTTCCAGATGCTGGGCGACGCATTGTGGGAACGGGTCGGCCGCGAACCGTCCGGCAACGCATTCAATTCGCTGGTCCAGCTCGAAAGCGAGCGCGGCAAGCCACGCAATCCGTTCATCAACGCCGGCGCGCTGGTCGTCACCGACGTGCTGTGCCGCCGCTTCGTGAAGGCCGAGACGGCGCTCGTCGAATTCGTGCGGCGGCTGATCGGCACCACCGACATCGACTACGATTCGCGCGTCGCGCTGTCGGAGCTGCAGCACGCGGAGCGCAACCGCGCGATGGCGCACTTCATGGCGAGCTTCGGCAACATGCAGATGCCGCCCGATACGGTGATCGATGCGTATTGCCGCCAGTGCGCGATCACGATGAACTGTGTCGAGCTCGCGCGCGCTGCGCTGTTTCTTGCCAACGGTGGTGTCGCGCCGGCGACCGGCGAGCGGGTGGTCGATTCGAGTTCCGCGAAACGCTTGTCGGCGTTGATGCTGACTTGCGGTACGTACGATGCGGCGGGAGATTTCGTGTACCGGGTCGGGTTGCCGGCGAAAAGTGGCGTGGGTGGCGGGATCGTTGCGGTGCTGCCTGGTGAGATGGCCGTGTGTGTTTGGGCGCCAGGGCTCGATGCGAACGGGAACTCGTTGGCGGGGACGTTGGCGCTGGAGTGGTTGACGACTTATACGGGAAGGTCGATTTTCTGAGGGGGCGAAGTCAGGCGGGCCTCATCTGGCGCGACGGCGGCAGGTGGATATCGGCACACTCAGTGGAGAATTCGTCATTCGGCAGTAATCGACCTATTACGGCCTCTCCAGGAAGTTTTCATTGCATGCAGCAAAAAGGCGCTTGTGGCGATCATGCCTGGTTTTGTGGTCAAATCCAAACGCCTAACGGAAGCACGCGGCGCAACTCATCGCATCTGCGATCCACTTCCGCCATCAACTTTGTGACGATGCGATGGATATCTTTCAACTCGGCACGTCGAAACGGCACACGCGCAACACGGAAAATCGCGCCGCCTCCGTCTGGATACAGCTTCAAATAGATCTCTGACCTGTCAGCGTCCGAATGCGCCACCTCGCGGTTCCGCATAATTAATAGGTAGTCGTGAATCTCACGTTGCCTTGAGGTCAACACCCTGAGGAGTGAACCGGGAACTGAACGCTCTGCGAACTTTGATTCGCCACGAGTATTCACGAATGGCCGGGCATATGTCACCACTAGCGCGGTCGTAAGAGCCATCAACAGCGCGCTTGGTGGATCTCGCCGAGGTAGAGGTAAACGAGCATGCAACAGCTCTTCAGTCGTTGCCTTGGCTTCATCAAGATCGTTATATGAAAGATGAAGCCTGCGATAGAGGCGCAGCGCAGGTTGCAACTCTGGAGCTACCGCGACACGATCCAATTCGTCAGATTCTTCCGCAATGCTCATTTAGATAAATCCAAAATTTTTCTCAAAGCAGACAACAGCCACGACTCCTGTCGAATAGTGGTTGCTAATGGCAGACTATTGACGCAGGCGTTCGGTTTTAACCCGGGTGGAGCAGGTCTTCCTCACCGCCCTAAAAAATCGGTTCACCACATATCTACCAACTACCCGACTACTCGGTTCTTCGTGAATCGTACGTGTAGCGCAAACGCGCGGTGCCTCAGATTCTGCGGAAAACCTCGGTTCTGGGAAATCTCTCGTAGTATGTCGTCGATCTCGTCATCAACGGCTAGACCTTGCTCCAACCAACCAATCGCAAGGTCACACCAATACGAAGTGGGCCATCGTAGCCCTGCCACGACGACTTCGCGAGCAGAATCAATGCTCGACGAGAATGCAGCCAAGGGACGCTCAAGCGGCTTGACTATTGAAGGCGATTTCATCTGAGAGCTTGCTCAACCTGGTTGAGGAGATCACGTACAAAGCGAGTCTGAGGGATTGTCGCCAATATAGGTATCCATGTCGATTAACCGTATGTAGCCGATCCCGGACGCCAAAGACGGCACGGTACTCGCCCGTCTGATCGATGCTGAAGGAACCACATACGAGTTTATATTTCCCGAGTGCAAGCACGTTGGCGCTGGAGTGGTTGACGACTTATACGGGGCGGTCGATTTGTTGAGGTGGCGAAGTTAAGCGCAACTCATTCTTTGCACCGGTGACAGATCAATTTGGCACGCACCAGCACACTGCACGGGAATTCGTCCTTTGGCTGCGATCGACCCTGAACGTCCCTGCTGGCCACCCGGAGCAGTCGTTCGCTATCGTTACATACGCTTCCACGAATCGCTTCGACTCACTCGAACTTGCCGAGATCCACGTCTTCTTTGACGAATTTCCCTGTTGACAGGAGTGCCTGTTCGATGTCCGCGACGATGGACCCGTTGTTGATCGACGCGGTGACGAACAGCCCCCAGATATCGTCGTCTATTTCATAGTGGCCCCGAGCATACGCCCAATAGCTGAAATAGCGGTCCTGAGACAATGCGACCCGGGGATCGTCGAGGCCGTCCGGATGCGGGACCTGAACAGCATGCAGTGCATCTCGCAGGATCGCGGCGACGCTTGGGAAATCAACGGCGCGATGATCTTCAAGTACCTCGACCAGAAGATTGCTACCGTGAAATACCGGCCGAACGCGGAATCTAATCCGATTTGTCATGACTCGTTTGTCTGTTTCCGTGCACCGGTGTCAACCGACCGCTTCTGGCCGCGCCCTGACGCTGGGGCATGTAATGGTCGCGAGCTCCCGTTGTCCATGCGCTTCATGCAGCGTAGCCACACCTGGGAGCCTTTTTCCATTTGGCCCGGTGGGTTCAGAAAGTCAGCGGATAAGCTATCCGAAAACCCGAGCCCATACCGCCCGAAGGCGTCGCGCGCGGTCTTCGAAGAGATATGAGGCCGCCAGCGTCAAGAGACCTGAAATTGCACCCGTCACGATGTGCTCGACATAGGGGATACGGTAGTGACTCGTGTGCGAGTAGGCGTCACCCAACGTTGTCAGGGCGCCAACGACCAGTGCATTGCCGTATCGATGCGCGTAGAGTTTCGCCGCCGGCGTGAAAGTCAAAAGTACAGCCAGGAGTCCAGTAAGCAGACCTGTATGAAATGCAATGGTCCAGTGGGCAAGGCTCATGATATTGCCCCAGCTCCCCGGCATGCAGGTCATGCATGCACTGGTCGGCTGCCAGAAACGCTGGATAAACAGTCTGACGCGGTGCTTCCACTCGGTTGACATGATGCCTTCCCATCAATACTGTCGTCACGGCCGACGCCGTCACACGTATCGTTGAAGCCGTTTCCAAACCCTTTAACGAGCTTGCCGACCTCGTCACAGATGGGTTGGCTGTGCGCCGTAGAGGCCGAGCAATAACTTGGACATGGGGGAATACTACTCCACGATTGGACGGCCTCTGTTTCGACCGAGACCGGAATTCAACTCTTGCCTTGCGTCTATCGGTGCGGTCCCGTCCACGACGGGTATCGAACGATGCGCTTCCGCGCGAAGTCGACGTCCGGTATCGACCCAAAGGGGACTTCCATGTGCTCCAGGGAGCGGCCGTTCAAATGCCTAGAGGGGAATCACTCCCTCTTACTCAGTTGTTTCGGGATACAAAACCTACTGCGGTCTCTCGGACGAGTGGGGACTTCGCAGTGGCTGCCAGTTCACGCAATGTGTCGAGTAACGAAATGCCATCAACTTCTCGTCTCCCTGTATTTAGTAGTCGGCCAACCATGCAGACGCCGAACTCGCTGGGCTGTCGCGCGATGGATCGAAGAAGCTCCGGCTCATAATTCGGCAGCGATTCGAGTCCGTGGAGAACGCCCCATATCACGCCAGAACCATCCTCCTCTGGGTAGCGCTCAAACACGCTCAGAAGTTCCGGTATCGCCTGTTCAGGGTGTCCTGCCTGCCAGAGCTCGGTAAGGAGCAAATCCAAGACAAGCCAGTTATCCCCTTCAGGGATGAAGGTAGCGATGTCGTGAGCGATATCCACGGTGGTTCGAGGCATAGAAAAGCGCTGTGTCATCATTCGCTTGAGAAATCTGGGGCGATCTCGACCGTCCGTGCATGGCCGGCCAGTCGAGAAACGAAATCGCACACCAACGAACACTTTGGGACGAAGAACTTCGGCGGCTGTAATGGGCGTTGCGGCTTCCCTGCCTGCATTCTCTTCAATCTTGATGTTCCCACATTCTCATTGGGTTGCTTCGGATCGACAACAATCCAAATCGATCACAATCATGCGCCTTGAACGACCGCTTCTAGCCGATCCCGGACGTCAAAGGCGGCGTGGCGCTCGCCCGTCCGGTCGGTACCGAAGGAATCACATGCTAGTTTATATTTCTAGAGTGCAAGCACGCTAGCGCTGGAGTGGCTGACGACTTATTCGGGCCGGTCAATTTTCAGAAGCAGCGAGCTCAGGTGCGACTGCTCCGGCACAACGTCAGCAGGTCGAAATCGGCGCGCGCCGGTACGCTCAATGGAGCATTCGCCCTTCCATTACTCACACTTATTGCCCAGCGCGCCCACGGATATCCTAACGATGCATTTGAATTTGCTGACGCTGACTCGCGGTGTTCAAGCGGGTGTGCAGATCCGGCCGCGCTGGCCCGCGCGGCACGTCCGCGTGGATGCGCGCGTCCTCGGTAAGCTGCAGGCGATCCAGGCCGAGTTGCCCGCACAGATCAACCTGATCCTGACGCGAGGCTACGAGCCGCAAGCGTCCAGCCTTGGTTTTGCTCGTCGCCGGTTTCGCGCACTGGGAATCGGCGTGTTCCGCGTGCTCTATCCCGCCCGATGCGACGAGTTGGCCGATATTTTCGGAAGCAACGGACACGATGTCGATGGAACGCATATCGACGTTTCATTTGGTTTGAATGGTCGTCGCGTACTGATGTTGCCTCTGGGCGTATTCACGCCGCCTTTCTGGCAGCGGCGTCGCGTGCGGCAATGCGCTTCGGCCCTGGCGCAGCTCCATGCCGCGCTGATACGGCAAGGGTTTCAGATTCACCGTAACGCAACGGAAAGCTTGCAGATTCATTGTGATCTGGCGCATTAGCGGAGATCCGCAATCGTTCGAAGTTGTGCAAACCCGGTCGTCGAAGGTGGCATGGCGGTCGATCTTTTGACGCGACGCACCGAAATCAGGCGCGACTGCGGCCGTCATTCAGCCTGCGCAAAATTCAACTCGACACCATTACCCACCGGGTCGCTGAAGAATATCTGGACCTGGCCCGTAAGCGGAACGTACTCACGCGTATATGCGACTTTGGCTTCGATCAAATGAAGCGTCATGTCCTCGACGTCCGCACATGAAAAAGCGACGTGATCGAACGTATTGACCGTATGCGACGGGCGAGATTCGTCCGGTCGCGCCTCCGTCAGATGCAGCACGTCTTTCGTGCCGGCGTACAACCAGTACCCGAAGCTCTTGAACGGCGGGCGATACCCTTCCCGCAGGCCGACGATGTTCACGTAGAAGTCCCGGAGCACGTCGAGCGTCGACCGATCCGCGCGAAGGTTGTAGTGATTGAATCCGGTAATCGGCATGAAATATTGCTCGCGTCGTTACGCCCTGGAATAAGATCGCTTCTCACCGGGCGTTGGTTGGCACCCCGGGAATTGCACGCCAGTATATTCCCGGCGTGCGGCGATGTGATGCCGACGCGATTGACCACGCATACGAACAGATCGATTTTCCGAACTACCGAACCGACTACGAGAGAACGTCATTCATGAATCAGGAAAACGTATCGCATATCTCGATGGCAACCCGCACCAACACAGGCGACAACGGCAACACACACACTGAAAGCACGGCGCCCCGGATTCCGGCCATCGAACCATCGAAAACCGCGTTGCTCGTCATGCATTACCAGACCGACATCCTCGGACTCTTTCCGTCGGTCGCGCCCGAATTGCTCGCCAATACGCGCCGGCTGTGCGACGCGGCGCGGGCCGGCGGCGTCGGCGTCTGGTTCGCCAATCTCCGGTTCAGCCCCGGTTATCCGGAAGTCAGCCCGCGCAACAAGAACGGGCAAGGCATCAAGCAGCTCGGCCTCTTCATCGACGACGGCCCGTCGCCGGAGCTGGGCCGGCAGGCCGACGAGCCGCTGATCGTCGCGCACCGCGCCAGCGTGTTCTTCGGTACCGATCTGGAGGCACGGCTGGTCGCGCAAGGCGTCGATTCGCTGATCATGGTCGGCATCGCGTCGACCGGCGTGATGCTGTCGTCGATCGGCTACGCGAGCGACGCGGACTTCCGCCTGTATACGGTCAAGGACTGCTGCTACGACCCGGACCCGGTGGTCCACGAGCATCTGTTCTCCACCGCGTTCGATTCGCGCACGACGGTGCTGTCGTTCGCGGACGCATTGCGGCTGCTCGGGTAACGAACCGGCAGCCTCGCCCGGAACCGCCCGCGCAAAAACGGCTTACCGGGCGGTTCCGATGCCCGCCCGAATGAGATCGAGCCGGCCAGGAACTGCTCGCGCTCGTCGCCCAAAACCGGTGTATATTGCCGACCGATATGCCTGCATGCGCGCCGTCGACGGCGCGCCCGACCTCACCGAATGCCCAGCCCATCCGCCCTGCCGACGCCTGCCGAGTTGAACCGCACGCTACCGTTCGCGGCCGGCGCGCGGCCGTGGCGGCTCGTCCGTTATGCGTGCATTGACTGGCTCGGCATCCTGCTGTGCTGGGCTGCGATCCGCCTCGTGCCGAATCCGTTCGTCTATGTCGCCGCCGTGCTGCTGATCGCGGGCCGGCTGCAGGCATTCGGCGTGATCCTGCACGACGCGTGCCATATTCCCGCGCGGCGCATGACGCTGCCGCTCGCGCTCGTCGAGGCGCTCGCCGGCTGGACGATCGGCTCGTCGATCGCCGCGATGCGCTATCACCACCTGCGCCATCACCGCGCGGTTGGCACCGCCGAAGATCCGTACCTGCACCGGCTGGCCGCACGCGGCGGCTGGGTGCAACGCGCGATGATGTTGCGCGGCGCGCTGCTGCCGGTCTGGTGGCCGCTGCGCGCGCTGATGGCGCCGCTCGCGCTCGCATGGCCCGCGTTCCGGCCGTGGTACGCACGCGGCTTCATGCAGGACCGCTCGCGTCAGGATCTGCGCCGTCACCCCGAAGTCATCGCATGCGCGCGCGCCGACCTGCCGCATTGCGCGGGTTATCTGCTCGCGATCGCCGCCGTCGTGCACTGGGATCTGCCGTTCTTCACGTACTACGGACTGCCGTGGATCGTCGGCGGCATCATGAACGCGAACCGCGTGCTGCTCGAACACGACCACGTCGAGATCGACGAACGCTCGCCGGAATCGATCTGGCGGATGACGCGCACGATGACGTTCGGCTGGATCGGCAAGCTCGTGCTGTATCCGCGCAACATCGGCTATCACCAGGTGCATCACGCGTATCCGGCGCTCGCGCTCGAGCACCTGCCGGCCGTGCACCGCCATCTGACGGACGGCATCGCGTTCGCGCCGCCCCGGCCGGACCCGGCCGGACCCGCGCGCTAGACGTCCCTCATCGCGCGGCCACGCATGCCGCGCCTACAGTTCGAACCGCATCACCTTCTCGCCGCATTGCTCGGCCGGCAGCGGCTCGCCGCGCTTCACCGCGTCGAGCAGCCGGTCGATCGCGACATGCACGATGTCGGCGCGCACGTTGTGCGGACGGAACCCCGGCGCGTTATCGAGGCCCTGCCGGTGCGCGCGCATGATCCGCACGTCCTGCTGGATTACGAGGTGCGTATACAGGTTCAGCAGCGGCCGCAGCGCACGCAGCATCCAGCGCGGCAGCCGGAAGCGATATGCGATGTAGGTGTAGACACGCGAGCGGCGCGCATCGATCGGCGTGATCTGGCTGACGATCAGGAACCCGGAACGCTCGCCCCACAGGTAATCGCAGCGCGTCACGTTCGGTGCGATGAAGCGATCGACGTGCGCGAGCGGCACGCGATCGGGGTTCGTGAGCCAGTCGAGGCAGAAGCCGATCTTGTCGTCGCCGTCGTGGTAGGTGACGGCGACGCTATCCGGCGTCGCCGCGACCGTCGCTTCCATCGCCTGGCCGCGGCTGCTGCGGAAAATCCCGTCGTGCACGAACACCGTATGCGGCACGTCCATGAAGTTCTGCGCGAGCATCGCGATGTCGCCGTCGAACGTGTTGACCATGTAGTACGACTGCCACGGCGCGGCGTCGCGGAACGGCATCCGGAAGATCGCGCGCGCCGACGGGTCGCCGACGCCGAGATACACCCACACGAGCCCGTCAAGCAGTTGCACGGGCAGCGTGCGCTGCCGGAACGGATAACGGCCGACCGTGCCGGTCGGCCGCGTGCCGTCGATGCTCGGCACATGCACGACCTGCCCTTCGCCGTCGTAGCGCCAGCCGTGATACGGACAGACCAGCGCATCGCCGTCGACCTTGCCGGCCGACAGGCGCGTGCCGCGATGCACGCACTGGTCGATCAGCGCGGCAATCCGGCCGTCGCGCTGCCGGAACAGCACGATGCCGGTGTCAAGAATCCGGACGCCGAGCGGCTTGTCGCGCGGAAGTTCGCGTTCGGTGCACGCGACGAACCATTGCTCGTGCAGGCCGTCGGCCGGCGGCACGGGTTCGTGCGCATGCGTCGCGTCGCGCGACGGGCAATCCTGCCCGCATCCACGGGGTTCGGTCATGTCGTTCATTGGATCATTCATCCGTCATCGCGAGCAGCGCGTCGGCCACCGGCAGCCGCGTCACGAGCACGCACGGCTTCACGTCGCCCGCACGGATGCCGGCGCGTTCGGCCGCATGCTGGAGCAAGTCGCCGAGCCGCGCCGGCGATCCGCCCAGCCGTCGCACGCGCAGCGGGCCGAGCTGGCCGATGCGGCGTGCATGTGCGTAATGGAACGCCTGCGCCAGCGCCGCTTCGACGGCCGCGCATAACGCGTCGGCTGCGTCATCGCCAATCTCGCCTGCGATGCACAGCACATAGTGCGGCAGCGCTTCCCGCGCGGCGCACGGAACGATGCATGCACCGACTTCGCCGTGCTGCGCGCGTGCCTCATTCAGCGCATCGGCCGCAATCTGCTCGTCGAGCTTCTCGCCGACGAGATCGACGCTCGCCGCCGCGCGTCCGACGAACGCAATGCGCGGCGTGCGCGCGGTCATGCCGACCACGCGGACACGATCGCCGAGCGCATAGCGCATGAGCCCGCCGCCCGTGGTCAGCAGAACCTGTGCTTCGTCGCCGGGCCTCAGCCCTTCGGCGTTACACACGCTGCCGTCGTCGCGCACGAATTCAAGGTAGTGGCTGCCGATCGCGAGCGGGCAGCCGTCGCCCGCGCCGAACGGAATGCTGGCGACGCCTTCGGTCGCGAACAGCCCCTTCGGCAGCCATTGCACACCCGGGAATCGCGTACGCAACGCATCGGCGTAGTGCTGGCTCGGGCCGTCCAGCCAGCAGCTCACGGCAGCCAGACGCGGCCACAGCGCGCGGCAATCGCCGTCCGCGGTCGCACGGCGCAGCGCCGCACGGCGCGCGGCCGGCAACGACGCATCGACCCATGCAAGGTCGCGCGCGCCGTCGGCATCGTCGCGATCGAACAGCGGACGCAGCACGCTCGTCAGGAACGTCGGGCTCCACACGCTGATGAACGCGAGCGTTTCCTCGGCGACCAGCGCGCGCAGCGTCTCGCGCCGCCACGTCGACACGTCGCCGGTCAGCGGCGGCACCAGCAGCGTCGACGCGAGCGCGGCCGCGCTGCTGTCGCCGAGGTAATCGAGATCGCTCGCCGAGCCGACCGGAATGCCGTTCGGTGCAACGCCGGGCGCCTGCAGCGGCGGCGACATCGACCAGTACGCGCGCCCTTCCCCGAGCGCCGGGCACGCGCGATGCAGGTCGGCCAGCCATACGATCATCGCGGCCTGCAGTTCGCGCAGGAACGCGGGCGTGTACGGAATCAGCTTCTGGCGCGCAGTGCTGCCGCTCGTCCGTTCCAGGAACACCGGGCGCTCGGCGGTCAGCACCGGATCCGTCTCGTGCGACACACGTTCGAGCCACGGCAGGAAATCGGCGGCCGCATGCACGGGCACGCGCTCGCGGAACTGCGCGGGGCTGTCGATCCGGTCGAAGCCGAAGCGGCGTCCGAACGCCGTATCGCGGTTCGCGGCGAGCAGCGCCATCAGCCGTTGCGCCTGTGCGTCGCCCGGCGCTTCGAGGCTGGCCAGCCAGCGGTCGACGTCCGGCCGCGCGGCGCGCGCGAACGTGCGCCATGCGTCGGCCGGGCTGCGGGCGGAGGCGTCCATCAGAAATAGGTCTTGTCGAGTTGCGCGAGATCGTCGGGCAGCCGGCGCGGCGGCACGAAGATCGTGAGCCAGCCGTACCACAGCGGTCGTGTCTCGCGCTGGTCCGATGCCGCGTGCATGTCCTGCCAGCGCAGCGCGGGCCGGCGATGATGCGTCAGGTTGTAGTTGAAGTTCAGCAGCAGCCAGCGCACGGGTGTCGGCGCGCGCATGTTGTACGTGCCTTCGACGACGTCGAGCGGCGTGCGCATGTGGTACACCCACTGCAGCGACGACCACGAGAACGCGAACGCGACATACGCGATCAGCACCGTCGACGCCGACCAGTCGAGCAGCCGGCCGGCCAGCAGCCACGCGCCGACGGCGGCCAGCGTTTCGTAGCGGATGCGGCGGAAGTCGTCCGTCGTGAATTCCTTGAAGGCGGCCGCGTAGGTGTTGTCGTCGCCGCGCGCGGCAAGCCGCTGCATCGTGCGGCCGGGCACCAGCGCGAGCACGAAGCTGCCGACGAAACTGCCGAGCCAGATGCCGCCGAGGATCGCCGCGTAGTATTCGATGCGCTTGCGCAGCAGCGATTCGTCCGCCGTCGCGAAATCGGCGCGCTCGGCGCGCGTGCGGTTGCGCACGTGATGGCCGAGATGGTTCACGTGAATGAGCGTCGCGGCTGCACCGAACATCGTGGAAGCCCACCACATCATCATATAATTCGCGATCGGCCGGCGATGCCCGAACCCGTGAAAGGTTTCGTGCATCATCGAGAACACGCCCTGCATCACGAGGCAGAACGGGATGAGCACGAGCCACTTGATCGCGCCGGCGCTCGTATGCGAGAGCCAAGTGAGCGTGCCGGCCCACACCATGCTCTGCAGCGCGAGCACCAGCAGGTTCGCGCGATCGTAACGTCGGGTCTGCGCCGCAGCGGCCTGCGCGCTCGGTCGGTTCATGGCTCGGAATGGCGGTTGTTTGCACGGGAGGATACAACAGATGCGTCAGCCGCCGATAACGGCCCGCGCCCCGTCCCCGACGGGGCCGAACTAGCATGCGTCCGTTTCGCCGCGGCCCCGCCGCCAACGCCGCGTCGCGCATGCCGCCGCGCGACGTGCACTTCGCGATCAACGCGCGCATTCCGCGCTTCTGGTATCGCGGCACCTGCCATGTCACGCGCTTCTTCGACGCGTTTTCCGTGATGTTCCCGCTCGGCGAGCGCTTCTTCATCGAAAGCGTGCGGCCGTTTCGCGACCGCGTCGGCGGCGATGCGTCGCTCGCGGCCGACGTCGATGCGTTCGTGCGGCAGGAAGCGTCGCATATCCGCGTGCACCGGCTCTACAACGCGCGCCTCGCGTCGCAGCGCGTGCCGGTCGACGCACTCGAAGCGCTGCTCGAAAAACGCCAGCGCAATGCCGCGCGCCAGGTATCGCCCGTCACGCGGCTCGCGCTGACGGCGTGCCTCGAACACTACACGACGATCCTCGCGCACCGCCTGCTGAGCGACCCGGCGATCCTCGACGGCGCCGATCCGACGATGGCGGCCGTGTGGCGCTGGCATGCGATCGAGGAAACCGAACACAAGACCGTCGCGTTCGACGTGTTCACGGCGGCGATGCCGAACGCGGCGCGGCGCTATGTCGTGCGCTGCGCGGCGATGCTCGGGATCTCGGTCTACTTCGTGGTCGACCTGATCTTTTTCGTGCACCGCCTCGTCGCGGTCGACGGTCAGACGTGGAATGCGCGCGGCTGGCTGCAATTGCTGCGCTGGCTGTTCGTCGCGCCGGGCATCTTCACGCGCGTGATGCCACTGTGGCTGGCGTGGTTCTCGCCGCGTTTCCATCCCGATCACATCGACAGCGACGCTGCGCTGCGCGCGGCGCGCATCGCGCTCGAACCGTATCTGGCCACCTCCGAACGCGAACCGGAGTCGCATGCATGACGCGCGCGCCGTGGACGCCCGACGGGTTCGACGACTGGCGCCGACACTATCCGGCGACCCCGTTCGCACGAGCTGAAGCGCCCCTCGACCGGACCGACGCGTTCATCGACGGCTGGACGCGGCGTACCGCCCGCCTGCCGCTGACGACGACAATCGTGCTTGTCGCCGGCCTGTATTCGGAATGGCTGCCCGGTTGCAATCGCGGCGCGCGGCAGACGCTCGGCGCGGCCGGCTATCGCGTGCTGACGGTGCCCGTGCGTTCCGCGCGCGGCGTGTTCGATCAAGGTGCGCATATCGGAACGTACCTGCGCACGCACCTGCCGGCCGGCGGCGAATTCGTCGCGCTCGCGCACAGCAAGGGCGGCATCGATACGCTCGCCGCGCTGGTCGGCGACCCGGCGCTGTCGGCGCGTTGCGCGGGCACCGCGCTCGTGCAGCCGCCGTGCGGCCCGTCCGCGATCGTCGACACGATCTTCCGTCACGGCGTGCCGCCGCACGTGGTCGCGCCGTGGCCCGACCGAATCGCCCAGCGCCTGCTGCGCACGCGCTGGGCGAACGCCGGCACGCGCGACATCAGCAGCCGGCGCGATCCGCGCGTCGGCGCGATGCTCGCGGCGCTGCCGCGCGACCTGCATCTCGTGCATGGCGTGAGCTGGTCCGTCNCCCCGGGGGGGGCCCCACGCCGGCACGCGCGACATCAGCAGCCGGCGCGATCCGCGCGTCGGCGCGATGCTCGCGGCGCTGCCGCGCGACCTGCATCTCGTGCATGGCGTGAGCTGGTCCGTCGAAGCGTCCACGCGCTTCGATTCGCACCATGGGCGGCTGAACGGCCATCGTCCCGGCTGCGCGCACGACGGGCAGTTCTATCTCGAACATCAGGTGATGGCCGGCATCCCGCAAATCTGCCTGCCGCGGCTCGATCACGGCCAGCCCGTGCTCGGCGGGCTCGGCTTCGACGCCGGCCGCTTCTGGCTCGCGTTCGCCGACCTGCTGCACGTCACGCGCGGTCAGACGAGGTAGATCTCGAAGCCCGGCACGCGGCCGGCCAGCAGGCCGTCGATCGGCTCGGCCGGCTCGCCGGTCGACAGCGTATAGAGATCCATCGGCGTACGCGCCGCGCGATAGCGCGCGAGCGCCGGCCATAGCGGATCGCCGTCGTACAGGCACAGCTGCATCAGCGCATGACCGTTGCGCACGCGCAGCCACGCGGCATCGAGCAGCGCCGCGAACACGGAGGGATCGCGGTCGCGCACCTGCAGGTGCGTCAGGTAGACATCGCGCAGCGGCTCACCGGGTGCTGCGATACGCGGGCGGCGCAACGCGGGCGCAAGCGCGTTGAATGCGACGCGGATCGCCTGCAGCGGCAACGGCAGCCGTTCGAGCACGATCCGCTTGATGTCGCCCGCGTCCCACGGCGCGACGCAGCCAAGCACGTTGCCGCGCGCGTCGAGCGCCAGCAGGAACGAACCGATGCCGAACGCCGGCCACGTGTCGAGCCGACGCGCGAACTCGTCCGCGGAAAACACGCTGCCGAACGACTGGCGGCGCGATTCGGCATCGAGAAACGCGCGCAGCGCGTCCGCGTGATGCGGCTGCGCGTCGACGATCCGGACGCCGGGCGCGTTGCGCGGCGCGGACGACAACCCGCGCTGCGCGTAGACCGACACATTCTCGTAGCCGTGCCAATGAGAAAAGCGCAGCCGGTTCTCGCGCCGCGACCGCGCAAGCGACTGCACCGCGAGCCGGTTGTCGCGAATCATGCAGCAGTACGCGTGCTGCACGCCGGCTTCGGTGCGCAACGTCGCGAAGCGGTCGCGCACCGAGTCGGTCCACTCGCGCGACAGGCGCCGGTCGGGCATCAGGCGCAGATCGCCGAGATAGGCGACCGGCTGCGCGCGTTCGCCGAGATAACCGTCGCGCACGACGAGGCTCGCGAGCCCCTTCAGCGCCGCCTGCTCACCCTCCGCGAGCCATACCTCATGATGCGGCGCGTGGCAGCGATGCAGCGCAAAGTAGTCGGGTGCGCGGTCGAAGCGCAGCGGCAAGCTGCCCTGCATCGCATGGCGGGCCTGGAAATCGAGGATGCGCGCGTTGTCGGCCGGTTGCGCGAGACGGATCCGCATGCGCGCGACTCACGCGCCGTCGAACAGCCGGCGCGCGAGCGGCCGCAGGTTCGACGCGGACAGTTCGCACAGGCACACAAGCTCGTCGCCTTGCGCATAGCCGGGGTTGCGGGCAAGGAAGTAGTCGACGTCGGTGAGCCGCCGGTGCGCAACCGGCACCTCCGCGAGCGTGGGTGTCAGCCGGCCCTGCGGCGAGTCGAACGACAAGAGGCCGGTGGCCGGATCGTACGCGTGCCCGTAGCGGCTCGCGGCCAGGTGATCCATCAGGTCCTGCGTCGCCGGTGCGGTCAGGTTGTCGGCACGCGGCGCGTAGTCGCGCGCGAACGCGCGCAGGTAGCGATAGGTGCGATGCCCCTTGCAGATCAGGAACCAGTACAGCGGCACGGCGGGCGCCTGCCGCCATACGTCGCCCGCGTGGCGGATCCACGCGAACGCGAGATGCTGCGTGCCCCAGTGAGCGGGATCGATGATCGTATCGCCGGAAAAGATCACGCGGATCGATGCGTCGCGCCAGTGCGTCTCGTATTGCTTGAGCGTCGAGAAGCCCTGGATCGCGCCGCCGCTGTCGCGCAGCACGATGCAGTGCGTCTTGTCGCCGAGGTCGCGGTCGAACTGCGCACGCGCCGTGTCGCAATAAGACGCCGCATACAACGAGAACATCCGGTCGATGTCGTCCGGGCCCAAGGCCGCACGTTCGACGGCAGTGGCACGCAACTCCATCGGGGCACTCCTGCAAGACTGAACACCTTGCTATGATAGCCCGTTACCCGCCCGCTCCCGCCATGTCCCAGGTCCTTTCCCGCCAGGATGCGAACGACACGCCGATCGCCCGGCCATGGCTGCTGCTCGTCGCCTATCTCGTCGTGACGGGTGCGCTCTACCGCTTCGTCACGCACATGCCGCTCGGCCCGGTTACGCCGATTTCGGCGAGCGCGTTCGATCGCGCGATTCCGCTGCTGCCCGGCACCGTACCGCTCTACCTGAGCTACCTCTTCGTGATGCCCGTGCTGGTATGGCTCGGCCGCGGCCGCGCATGGCTGCTGCCGGCGTTCTTCGCGGGCGCGCTCGCGGCGGGTCTTTGCCTCGTATCCCATCTGCTGCATCCGACCGCCGTCGCATGGCCGGCCGCCGATAGCGGCTGGATCGCGTGGCTGCAACGAATTGACACGCCGCTTGCCGCGTCGCCGAGCGGGCATGTCGCGCTGCCGGTCGCGATCGCAATCGTGCTGCTGGCGCGGCGACGGCGAACCGCCGTGCTGTTCGTCGCGTGGAGCGCGCTGCTGATGGTGACGGTGCTGACCACCGGCCAGCATCGCGCCGTGGATGTCGCATGGGGCGGCGCGGTCGGCATCGCGGCCGGCGCGGCGACGCTCGCGTTGCTGCGCGCGAACGCCGACCTGCGCACGATGGCGGCCGCGCTGCTCGAATGGGCGTGCATCGTCGTTGCGATCCGCGTGGCCGTCGTGCTCGGCGCGTGGTACCTGTATGCGCTTGCCGTGCTCGTCGTCGCGACGCGGCAGCACGCGCTGTTCATCCTGTATCACGACGCGGCCCACTATCACGTCACGCGCCGCCGCGGGATCAACGACTTCCTGATCAACCTGGCGATCGGCGTGCCGGGGCTCGTGCCCGTCGAGTTCTACCGGCCGCTGCATCTCGCGCATCACCGCCATCTCGGCACCGTGCAGGATCCCGAGCGCCAGTTCCTCTATCACGACCAGCCATGGCGATTCCGGCCGCTCGATGCATGGCCGCTCGCGCGGCAGTTCCTCGGCGATCTGTTCGTGCTGAACATGGTGCGCAACATGGCGGCGTTCCGGCGCGCGGGCGGGCAGAACACGCGGCTCGGCCGACCGTTTCAGGCGGCCGCGGCGGGCTGGGTGGCGATCGTCGCGCTGCTCGTGTGGGCCTGTTCCGCGCGGACGATCCTGTTGGTCGCGGCGCTGTGGTTCGCGCCGCTGCTCACGCTGTCGGTGCTGCTGCAGAAGATCCGCAGCATGGCCGAGCACAGCGGCGGCCCGCATGCGACGCCGGGCTGGGCCGACTGGACGTATTCATGGCGAACGGGATGGATCGGCCGCGTGTTCGTGTGGCCGTATCACATCAACCTGCATCTGCAGCATCACCGCAATCCGGCGGTGCCTTGGCATGCGTTGCCCGACACGGTCGCGGGCGACGAGCATCAGCTCGACGCGCCGGAACTGGCCGGGCTGCTGTGGTCGGGCATTCCGCCGAAGCGGTGACCGGCAACGACGTGCGCGATGTCGCGCATGCCGATGCAGGTTGGACAGCACCGACCACCCTCCCCCGTTACTTCGCGATATACACGCCCGACGTCGGGCACGTGCCCTGCGTATTACCGTCCGTCACGAGCGACGCGGCGCTCGGGAACTGCGTGGTCGCGCTCGTCTTCACCGCGATCCACGCTTCGGTGAAATAGCTCACGCCATTCGTCTTCGTGCACTTCAGCGACACCGCGCTGCGCGTATTGCTGCCGAACGCGCCTTCGAACGCGGACAGCAACTGGTTGCGCGTCACCGTCTTGCCCGCGTTCGCCTGCAGGTACGCGTTGAACGACGTGTTGCCGAGCCGGCTGATCATGCCGGCCGCCTGGTTCCAGTACGCATCGGGCGACGCCGAGTCCGAACAGGTGCCGTGCTTGAACCATTCGTGCTTGTCGAGGCACGACGCGACGCCCGGCATGTACGTCGACAGCGTGTTGCGAGTCGCGCTGCTGATCGGGTACGCATCCATGCTGCACCACTGGTGCGCGTTGTCGAGGTCGATGTCGCTCTGCGGCACACCGCAGTAGAACGGCTGGTTGCCGTCATAGCGGTTCGGCCACAGCCCATGCAGCGACAGGCTCGTCGCCGCATACGTGCCGGCGAGGTTCGTGCATTCGGGCGTGTCGTGCGACGCGCAGAAGCCGGGCTCCCACGACGCGGCGAGCAACAGGTAGTCGTAGCTGGACTGCGCGGTGGCGTGCAGCGAGGCGGATGCGACGGCGAGTGCGGCAGCAGCGCGGGCGAGCGTCTTGAGCATGGCGTTTCCTCGGAAAAGGCTTGCGGTCGCGGGATGCGCCGCAAGATTGTCGAATGTCTGCCCGCGATTGTTGCAACCGCAACGTGGCACGAATGTGAAGGTGGCCGAATTATGTGCGGTGACGCGGTCACACGCTGGCGCGCCACTCGATACCCGAGCGGAGCGCGGGGGCAGGAACCGATTCCGCGTCCTGTCCGCTACCGCACACCGTTGACGCGTGCCGCCGTTCGGGCAGCACGCCGTCGCTCACGATCCGGCGCCCAGTTGCGTGCACGCACGCGCCGAGGATTCGGGGCCTTCGAGCGCGAGGATCTGCCATACGCCGACGCTGACGCGCTGGCGCGCCGCCGGCGACGCATCGGCCAGCAACGCCTCGACGCGCGGCGCCGCGTCCGGTGCCTTCTGCTTCAGCGCCGCGTGATGCCGCGCGCGCGACGCCGGCTCGGATTCGTAGACGTCGCACAGGCGCACCATGCCGGCCAGCCCCGCGAGGTCGTCGTCCTTGTCGATCGCGGCCGGCTCGACGGGCACGAGCCCCTTGCGCTCCGCCGCAGGCAGCTTGTCGCGCGCGCCTTCGTCGATCGACGTGGCGGCCGCCGGCGGCAGGCCGCCGATCGCCGCGACGATCCGGCTGCCCGCGGCGATCATGTCACCCTGGCACTCGATCTTCTCGTCGGCCGCGACGTTCGAGCAGAACGACACCGAAGTCCGGTACACGTCGTTGCTCATGCGCGGCACTTCGTCCTCGGCCGCATGCGCGAGGCCGGCGCTCGCCAGCGCCAGCGAAACGGGAATCAGGATGCGGAAAGCGCTCGTCTTGTTCATTTTTATTCGTCTGTGGGTTTTTATAACGGGCAACATCGCCGGGCCGTAAAGTGGCTAGCCCTGCGGCGCCAGGCCCTCGTCCGGCGCCACGCGATCACTTCATCGACGCCGCCTCCGATCCGCCGGACGACAACGCCGCGCTGTCCTGCTCGCGCCACGCGCGGCGCGACGCCATGATCGCCTTCACCGCCGAGCGCGCAACCTTCCACCACGCGAACGGCCGTGGGTCGGCGAGCATGCTGAGCGCGCGCGCATAGTCGAGCGTGAGCCCGGGCGTCCATGCCATCGTCACCGCGCGCTTGCGGATCTGCGCGGCGACCCACAGCTCGGGCGTGAGCAGCAGCCGCACGAACGCGCCCCATCCGGCACCCTTGCCCTTCAGCCGCCACACCGCGCCGTCGAGCGCCGCTTCGAGCGCGTTCGACACGGTGCTCGAGCAGTTGCGGTGCGTGAGGTTGTACGTCACGTTCTGCCGGTACGATGACCAGAATGCCTCCAGCTTCGCCGGATCGTAGTTGCGGATCCGGACGCGCACGGTGGACGGGCACCACGCGTTCGACTCGGTCGCGTAGTCGGGCTGGAACAGGCCTGGCACGTCGTTTTCACGGGTTGCGCGCAGGATACGCGTGAATTCGTCCGGAGAACGATCGATCTCGACACCCGGATACAGGCTGATATAGATGCCCTCCGGCGACTCCAGCGCCGCATGTCCGGTCGAGATCACGCCGTTGATGTCCACCGCCGCGATGTAGCGGTCGATCACCGGATAGCGCTGCGCTTCGGCCTTCGACGTGCCCGCCGGTGTCCACACGTGCACGGTGAGCGCATGCTCGCCGTCGGCCGGCGGGCCGTCCCATTCCGATTGCGCGAAACGCGGCCGGTCGCGCGCATCGTCGAGGTCGGGCGCGAGCGCCGGTGCGGGCGACGTCGCGAACGCGGGATTGCGCGTGAGCCGCCGCACGCGCGCGGCGAGACTCAGCATGTGCATCCCGCCGAATATCAGCAGCAGCCCGAGGCAGTACGGGACGGTACCCACGTAGTGCGTCGGGTACGGCTGGAAGAAGAACACCGCCAGCAGGATCTCGACGACACCCCACGCGAACGCGACGTTCCAGCGGCGATAGCGCACCATCCATGCGGATGTGCACTGCAGCAGCCCGTCGACGAGGAACAGCGTGCCGAAGATCATCGACAGCAGGAAGTGGCCGTGGTGATGCCCCGCAAATACGAGCCCCGCGGCCACCACGACCACGATCCCCTTCACGTAGCGCAGGATGCGCTGCCCGCCGACGCCGCTGCCAGCCACCGCGAGCGTCGCGAGCCCCTCGATCAGGAACAGCCACGCAAACAGCTCGATCGGGAAATGCAGCGCGCCGTCGAGCGCGTCGACGAAGATGACGACGCCCGCGACGACCCACAGCCAGCCGAGCACGGTCAGCCCGCGCCAGCGGGTGCGCAGATATTCGATGCCCAGCAGCAGCAGGATCAGTCGTACCATCGCGCCCTCGTGTCATTTTTCGGGAAACGCGCGGCCTCGCGTTTCCTGTCGTGTCGACCGCGCGTCGTGCCACGCATCGGTCGGCTGGCGGCAATACGGGCCGGCGAATCATGCCATCGACATGACCGATCGCGGCCGGCATGTGCCGCTCTCGCCGAATAATAAGATATGGCGGAGCCGGTTGAAAGCCTGAAGAAAACGTTTTCGGCGGGCCCGCGGCGCCTGATACGGTGCAATCGGTAATGCTGCCGTGGCAGATTTCCCGTTCGACAATGCACGGCGGATACGCGAGAATCCGGCTTCCGAGGGCGAAAGCCTCTGAACCGCACCAGACGGGACTACAACAAACATGAACGTATCGATCACACGCCGGCGCCTGCTGGCCGCCGGTTTGGCCGCGAGTTGCGTCGCGCTGTCGGGCTGTTTCACGCCGAAGCTGTACGAGGACGACGCGTACAGCGAGGACGTGTCCGGATTCATGATTACCAAGGACGGCAAAAAGCTGGTTGTCCTGGGCACGCGCTACCACTACATCTTCGACCTGCCGGCCCAATTGCGGCCGGTGCTGCAGTCCGGCTATCGGACATCGCTGCGCACGACGTTTATCGGCTTTCATGCGAGCGGCGGCAGCGTCACCGGCCACTACCGGATCGTCTTGCCGAAGGATGCGTCGGACGACGATCGACAGGCCGCTGCCGCCGATGGATTCACCAGTGCGCCGGCCGGGCTCGTGCTCGAAGGCGACATCAGCGGCAAGCGCTATTCGACGGAAGGCTTCGCCGCGCAGGACAAGGCGGCCACGCAGCCGTTCAACCGGCCGTACTCGATTTACGTCAAGCAATCGCCGTCCGCCCTCGGCATGGGGCTGCGGATTCTCGCCACGCCGGTCACGGTGGCCGCCGACGGCGTGCTCGTGCTGGGCGGCGTTGTCCTGGTTCCCGTCGCGCTCGTCGTGCTCGAAGCGCAAGGCGGGTTCCACTTCCATCCGTAGCCGGCGTACCGCGCACGTCAGCGCGACGGCCGTATCGAGCGGAGCATCGCCATGACCGCATCACCGCTTCACACGCCCCCGCTCGGCCCGCAACTGAAGCGCTGGCGCCTGCTGCACCGCGTGAAGCAGAGCCACGCCGCCGAGCTGTTCGGCGTCACGCAATCGACGATCTCGCGCTGGGAGGCCGGCATCCAGCAGATGTCGACCGACGAGCGCGCGACAGCCGAGCGGCTGCTCGCCGCGCACCTCGATTCCGCGGGCGACCACGCGCTTGCGCGGCTCATCGCGGGCAGCGCGGGCCGCATGCATCTCGTGTGCGACCTCACGCACCGCCTGCTCGCCTCTTCACCCGCGCGCGCGGCCGAGTTCTCGCAGCCGCTGCCGATGCTGCTCGGCACGTCGCTGTGGCGCTACGCGACGCCGGAAATCGTTCGTATGGAAACCGCGCTCGACACGCTCGGCTGGCACGACCACGCGGGGCCGCCAAGCGTCGAGTTCGACACCGGCGCGAATGCGTCGCGCGTCGTGCCGATCCGCGGCAGCCGGTGCCGCTGGACGCGGATGACGCTGTCGGATGGTTCGGCCGCGCGACTCGTCGAGACGCTGTAGCGCGCCGCGCATATTTCATGCGTGGACGCATTGCGCGCGGCCGGCTTACGCTTGCCTGCTCATCGCAAGGACTCCGATCATGAACCCCGATACGATCCACGCGCGGCTCGCTTTCCTGCGCGAAGCCGAACGCCTGAAGGATGTGCTGCGCAGCGGCCACACGTCGGCCGGACGCGCGGAAAGCACGGCCGAGCACAGCTGGCGGCTGTGCCTGATGGCACTCGTGTTCGCCGACGCGCTGCCCGGCATCGATACGCTGAAGCTGCTGAAGCTGTGCGTCGTCCACGATCTCGGCGAGGCGCTGCACGGCGACATCCCCGCGATCGAGCAAGCCGCGCACCCCGACAAAAGCGCGCACGAGCGCGACGATCTGCTGACGCTGACGGCGCCGCTCGATCGCACGCTGCGCGACGAGATCGTCGCGCTGTGGGACGAATACGAGGCAGCCGCGTCGCCGGAAGCGCGCGCGGCGAAGGCGCTCGACAAGCTGGAAACGATCCTGCAGCACAACCAAGGCAGCAATCCGCCCGATTTCGACTACGCGTTCAATCTCGGCTACGGCCGGCGCTATACCAACGCCGCGCCGCTGTTCAGTGCGATCCGCGATATCGTCGACGCCGATACGCAACGCAGGATCGACGCAGGCAGGCACCCCGCGTAAGCTCGCGGTGTCGGGTGCGCGGCACCGCGCGCCCTGCTCGCCCGAGGCCTTCCGCATGACGCAAAATATCTACGACGACCCGGCCTTCTTCGAAGGCTACAGCCGCCTGAACCGCTCGGTCCACGGCCTCGACGGTGCGCCCGAATGGCCCGCGCTGCGCGCGCTGCTGCCGGACCTGCGCGGCCGCAACGTCCTCGATCTCGGTTGCGGCTACGGGTGGTTCAGCCGCTGGGCAGCCGACCAGGGCGCGGCAAGCGTGCTCGGCGTCGACGTGTCCGAACGCATGCTCGAACGCGCGGCGTCGACCGCATCGCACCCGGCGATCACGTACCGCCGCGCCGACCTCGAAACGCTCGCGCTGCCGGATGCCGCGTTCGATCTCGCGTACAGCTCGCTCGCGTTCCACTACATCGCGCACCTCGACACGCTGCTGCGCACACTCCATCGCGCGCTCGTGCCGGGCGGACGGCTCGTGTTCTCGATCGAGCATCCGGTCTACACGGCGCCGCGCCGGCCCGGCTTCGTCGTCGATGCGCAGGGCAACCGGTGCTGGCCGCTCGACGGCTACCAGCGCGAAGGCGAACGCGTGACCGACTGGCTCGCGCCGGGCGTCGTCAAGCAGCACCGCACGCTCGGCACGCTCGTGAACCTGCTGATCGGCAGCGGCTTCACGCTCACGCACCTGGACGAATGGGGGCCGACGCCGGAACAGGTCGCAGCAATGCCCGCGCTCGACGAGGAACGCGACCGGCCGATGATGGCAATCGTTGCCGCGCAGCGGTAACGCGGATCTCGGCACACGTGCGCCTTCGCTCGCTGCCTTCACAGATCGCAACAATGACGCCGTCGCCTCCCCGCTCCGGCGCGGCATTCGCACAATTCAGCACAATTTCCACACGATTTGTCGTGAATTCCTCGCTTACCATGAGCGCCTGATTCGAATCGGCACGCCCGCGCGATGCGTACGCGGATTCCGTCGCGGGCAACGCGCCCGACATGCGACGCCGACCGGATCGTCCCGGTCGGCCGCACGCATCGCCGGCGCCCGCTTCATCCTCGCTGCGCTCTCATGACTCAGAAGACCCATCGCCGCCGGCGCATCGTGCTGGCTTCCCTCGCCGTCGTCGCGATCGCCGTCGGTGTCACGCTGAAAGCCTGCGCACCCGACAAGCATCCGCAGTACCTGTCCGCGCCCGTCACGCGCGGCGATCTCGAGAACGCGGTGCTCGCGACCGGCGCGCTGCAGGCGTTCAAACAGGTCGACGTCGGCGCGCAGGTGTCGGGGCAGTTGAAGACGCTGAAGGTGAAGCTCGGCGACAAGGTCGCGAAGGGCCAGTGGCTCGCCGAAATCGATCCGGTGATCTCGGAAAACGCGCTGCGCCAGGCGCGCGCCAGCGAAGAAAGCCTGCGCGCGCAGCAGCAATCGACCGCCGCGCAACTGACGCAGGCGGAACTCGCGTTCCGGCGCCAGCAGGCGATGTTGCCCGACGATGCGACGTCGCGCGAATCGTTCGAGGCCGCGCGCGCGACGCTCGACGTGCAGCGCGCGACCCTCTCGTCGCTCGCCGCGCAGATCCGCTCGGCCCGCATCCAGATCGAAACCGCGCAGGCCAACCTCGGCTATACGCGCATCGTCGCGCCGATCGACGGCGAAGTCGTCGCGATCGTCACGCAGGAAGGCCAGACCGTGATCGCGCAGCAGCAGGCGCCGGTGATCCTGAAACTCGCGGATCTCGACACGATGACCGTGAAGGCGCAGGTGTCGGAAGCCGACGTGATCCGCGTGAGTGCCGGCCAGACCGCGTATTTCACGATCCTCGGCGAACCGGACAAGCGCCACTACGGCAAGCTGCGCGCGATCGAGCCGGCGCCGCAAAACTTCGCCGACGCGCAGAGCGCGCTCGGCGGCGGCGCGGGCGGCGGCTCGAAGCCGAACTCGGCCGTGTTCTACAACGCGCTGTTCGAAGTGCCGAATCCCGAGCATCGGCTGCGCATCTCGATGACCGCGCAGATCAGCATCGTGCTCGGCAACGCGCGCAACGCGCTCAGCATCCCGGCCGCCGCGCTCGGCGAGAAGCACAAGGACGGTACCTATGCGGTGCGCGTACTGCGCGCCGACGGCAGCACGGAAACGCGCAAGGTTCGCATCGGCATCAACAACAACGTGCGCGTCGAGGTGCTGGCCGGCCTGAAGGACGGTGAGCGCGTCGTGATCGGCGAAGCCGCCGCGGACGAACACGCGCCGCTGGCGGACGTGGTGTGACGATGAGCCAGCCCCTGCTGAAACTCTCGAGCGTCACGCGGCGCTTTCCGGCCGGCGACAAGGACGTCGTCGTCCTGAACAACGTCAACCTGTCGATCCAAGCGGGCGAGATCGTCGCGATCGTCGGCGCGTCCGGTTCCGGCAAGTCGACGCTGATGAACATCCTCGGCTGCCTCGATCATCCGAGCGAAGGCACCTACACGGTCGGCGGACGCGACACGCACATGCTCGACAGCGACGAGCTCGCGCAGCTGCGCCGCGAGCACTTCGGCTTCGTGTTCCAGCGCTATCACCTGCTGCCGCACGTCGACGCGGTCGCGAACCTCGAAATGCCCGCGATCTATGCGGGCACCACGCGCATGCAGCGGCACGAACGCGCACGCGAGCTGCTCGCGCGCCTCGGGCTCGCGGATCGCGCGCACCACCGGCCCGGGCAACTGTCCGGCGGCCAGCAGCAGCGCGTGAGCATCGCGCGCGCGCTGATGAACGGCGGCCAGGTAATCCTCGCCGACGAACCGACCGGCGCGCTCGACACGAAAAGCGGCCAGGACGTGATCCGCATCCTGCACGAGCTGAACGCGCTCGGCCATACGATCGTCATCGTCACGCACGACAAGGACGTCGCGCGCCACGCGCGGCGCATCATCGAGATCAGCGACGGCGAGATCGTCGCCGACCGGCCGAATCGCCACTATGCGGAAGCCCTCGCGGAAGCCGGCATCGGCACGGACGAAGCGACGGACGGCACGCCGTCCGCAGGCGAAAGCCACGACACGCCACCGCCCGCCGACGCCGAAACCGGCACGCGCACGCGCCGCTTCGCGGCCGGCACCGGCCGCTTCGCCGAAGCCTGCCGGATGGCGTGGATCGCGCTCGTGTCGCACCGGCTGCGCACGCTGCTGACGATGCTCGGCATCATCATCGGCATCACGTCGGTCGTGTCGATCGTCGCGATCGGCGAAGGCGCGAAGCGCTACATGCTCGACGAGATCGGCAGCATCGGCACGAACACGATCAACATCTATCCGGGCACCGACTGGGGCGACAGCCGCGCCGACACGATCCAGACGCTCGTGCCCGCCGACGTCGCCGCGCTCACCGAGCAGCCGTACGTCGACAGCGCGACGCCCGAAACGTCGCGCACGCTGCTGCTGCGCTACCGCAACGTCGACGTCAACGCGCTCGTGAGCGGCGTCGGCGACCGTTTCTTCCAGGCGCGCGGAATGCGTTTCGCGCTGGGTGTCGCGTTCGACGAGGATTCCGTGCGGCGCCAGGCGCAGGTCGCCGTGATCGACCAGAACACGCGCCGCAAGCTGTTCGGCGCGACGCGCAATCCGGTCGGCGAAGTGATCCTGGTCGACAACGTGCCGTGCGTCGTGATCGGCGTCACGGCCGACAAGAAGAGCGCGTTCGGCAGCGTGAAGAGCCTGAACGTGTGGGTGCCGTACACGACCGCGAGCGGGCGCCTGTTCGGCCAGCGCTATCTCGACAGCATCACCGTGCGCGTGCGCGACGGGCAACCCAGCGCCGCCGCCGAGAAAAGCCTCGAGAAACTGATGACGCAGCGCCACGGCCGCAAGGACTTCTTCACGTACAACATGGACAGCGTGGTCAAAACCGTCGAGAAGACCGGCCAGTCGCTGACGCTGCTGCTGTCGCTGATCGCCGTGATCTCGCTCGTCGTCGGCGGGATCGGCGTGATGAACATCATGCTGGTGTCGGTCACCGAGCGCACGCGCGAAATCGGCATCCGGATGGCGGTCGGCGCGCGCCAGTCCAACATCCTGCAGCAGTTCCTCGTCGAGGCCGTGCTCGTCTGCCTGCTCGGCGGCACGATCGGCATCGCGCTGTCGTTCGGGCTCGGGGCCGTGTTCTCGATGTTCGTCGCGCAATGGAAGATGGTGTTCTCCGCCGGCGCGATCGTGACGGCGTTCGTCTGCTCGACGCTCACCGGTGTGATATTCGGCTTCATGCCCGCGCGCAACGCGTCGCGGCTCGATCCGATCGATGCGCTCGCGCGCGACTGACGGAGCCCTGCCATGACGTTTTCCTCACCGCTTCGCCGCCTCGGCGCATTCGTATGTACCGCCGCGCTGCTGGCCGGCTGCACGGGCGCCCGCCACGCACCGCTGCCCGCCGTCGCGATGCCCGCGAACTGGGCGGCGCCGGTCGCGGCCGACGCGCCGGCCACGACGCGCGACTGGTGGCGCAGCTTCGGCGATCCGCAACTCGACCGGCTGATCGACGACGCGCTGCGCGCCAACAACGACCTCTCGATCGCGGCGATCCGCGTGTATCGCGCGCAACTGCAGGCCGGGCTCGTCGATACGAACCTGACGCCCACCGTGTCGCTCGGCGCGAACGGCGCCGTGTCGCGCACGCTCGATACGCACCAGATGAGCCGGTCGAGCGGCGTCACCGGTTCGCTGAGCTATGAAATCGACCTGTGGGGCCGGCTGGCCGCACTGCGCGACGCCGCGCGCTGGGAAGTCGACGCGACGGCCGCCGATCTCGAGGCCGCGCGGTTGTCGCTGATCGGCACGACCGCGTCGCTGTACTGGCAGATCGGCTATCTGAACCGGCAGATCGCGCTTGGCGACGCGAACATCGCGTATGCGGCGCGCACGCTCGCGATCGTCCGGTCGCGGCACACGGCCGGCGCCGTGTCGGGGCTCGATCTCGCGCAGGCCGAACAGAACCTGTCCGCGCAACGCGCCGCGCAGACGCAACTGATCCAGCAACGCACCGAGAACCGCCACGCGCTCGCGATCCTGTTCGACCGGCCGCCGCAACAGCTCGCTGCCGAACCGTCGGCGCTGCCCGACGCGCCGCCGCCGGAAGTGGCGGCCGGACTGCCGGCCAGCCTGCTCGGCCGGCGCCCCGACCTGCGTGCGGCGGAATTCCGGCTGCGCGAATCGCTCGCACAGGTCGACGCGACGCGCACGAGCTTCTACCCGACCTTCACGCTCACCGGCAGCGCCGGCACGTCGAGCACGAGCCTCGAGCGCGTGCTCGCGAATCCGGTCGGCACGCTCGGGCTCGGCCTCGCATTGCCGTTCATCCAGTGGAACACGATGCAGCTGCAGATCAAGGTGTCGAAGTCGCAGTACGAGGAAGCGGTGGTCGGGTTCCGCCAGCGGCTCTACACGGCGCTTGCGGAAGTCGAGAATGCGTTGTCGGCGCGCGTGCAGCTCGAACGCGAGGCCGAGCAGCGCGCACTGTCGCTGGCGCAGGCGCAACGTGCGGAGCAACTGGCCGCCGCGCGGTTCGCGGCCGGCGCGACCGCCGTGCAGCCGTGGCTCGACCAGCAGCAGGTACTGAGGAACGCGCAGAGTGCCGACGAACTGACGCGTCTGAACCGGCTCAACAACCAGATGACGCTCTATCGCGCGCTCGGCGGCGGGACGTCCTGACCGGCGGGCAAGCGCGCCGGTCAGCGCGCGTCATTCGCACACGGTCGCCCCGCGCCGCGCCGGCGCGAACGCCACCGCGCTCGCGGTCGCGAGCACGGCCACGCCCACCGCACCGTACACCATCACCCAGCCGAACCCGTGCACGAGCGCCGCGTGCAGCGCCGCGCCAGTCGGGTCGGCCTGCGCGAGCGCCGGTGCGATCTGCTGCAGCCCGTCGGTGCGGCCCGACGCGATCTCCTGCGCGAGCCGGCGCAACGCCGCGTCGCCGATCGTGCCCGCGACACCGGCCTTCAGGCTCGCGACGATCCCCGCGACCAGCACGAAGCCCATCGCCGCGATATTCAGCGCGAGCGAGATCATCCGCGCGCTCATGTCGATACCCGATGCCATCCCGGCCCGCGAACTCGGCACCGCACCCGTCGTCGTGTTGGTGACGGGCGTGTTCGTGAGGCCGAGCCCGATGCCGGCGATCACGCAGCCGGGCAGCATCGTGAGCCAGCTCGCGTGGTCGGCCGCGCTGCCGAGCCGCATCAGCGCGAAACCGGCCGCGATCGTGAACAGCCCGCCCGGGATCACGACGCCCGGCCCGTAGCGCAGCGCGAGCCGCTCGCCGAACGGCGGCGCGACCAGCGTCGGCAGCGTGTACGCGAGCAGCGCGAGGCCGGCCGTCACGCTGTCGTAGCCAAGCGCGACCTGGAACCAGATCGGCAGGTAGATCATGAACGGCCAGAAGCTGAAGTTCATCCCCATCGAGCCGAAGATCGCGCCGGTGAACGCGCGGATCCGGAACACGGAGAAGTCGAACATCGGCCGCGCGCTGGCGCGTTCCGCGACGAAGAAGCCCACGAGCGCCAGCACGGTCGCGCCGAGCACGCCGAGGCCGGCCGCGCTCGTCAGCCCGAGCGCCGCGCTCTGCGTGATGTAGAACGCGAGGCCGAGCACCGCGAGCGACAGCGTGACGATACCCGCGACGTCGAGCGTGCCCGCATGCGGATCGCGAGATTCCTGCACCGCGCCGCCGATCAGCGCGAGCGCGATCGCCGCGAGCGGCGCATGGACGAGGAACACCCACGGCCAGCTTGCCAGCGCGACGATCGCGCCGCCGACGATCGGCCCGAAGCCGAGCCCGATCCCGAACACGATCCCCCAGATCCCGAACGCACGGCCGCGCTCGCGGCCCTCGCGGAACTGGTGCGACAGCACGGCAATCTGGCAGATCAGCATCGCGCCGCCGCTGGCGCCCTGCAGCAGCCGGCCCGCGACGAGCACGGGAACGTTCGGCGCGAGCCCGCACAGCAGCGACGTCGCGCCGAACAGCACGGTGCCGATCACGTACACGCGCTTGCGGCCGAACCGGTCCGCGAGCGTGCCGGCCGCCATCAGCACCGTCGTGCACGCGATCGTGTACGCATTCATGATCCACTGCATGCCGTTGAAATCGCCGTGCAGCACGTGTTCGAGCGTCGGCAGGATCACCGGCACGCTCGAGATTTCGAGGCCGAACATCAGCGACGTGAGACAGACGGCCGCGAGTGCGACCGCATTCCTGCGGGAGTCGGATAGCGTCATGCGTATTGCGCCGCGGCCCGGCGACAGGCCGCGCGCCTCCAGTGAGAGGGGTTCGCTGCGTGCGGCCGGCAACGCACGCTGAACGGGAATCGGTACTATAGTGAGAATTTCCCTCCTCATTGACGCACGTATTTCGCGGAACTGGGGAATCACAGGACCCAATCAGCGCAGACTTGCGATGACCGACAGACTCGACGGTGTGACGACCTTCGTCCAGGTGGTGGAATCGGGCAGCTTCGCGCTCGCCGCGGCGCGGCTCGACATGACGCGTTCGGCGGTCGGCAAGGCGATCGCGCGGCTCGAGAAGCGGCTCGGCGCGCGGCTGCTGCAGCGCACGACGCGCAGCCAGAGCCTGACCGACGACGGCCAGGCGTACTACGACCGCTGCGTGCGCGCGCTGTCGGAACTGGAAGCGGCGGAAGCCGATCTCGACTGCGGCCGTAACGAAGCGCGCGGCAAGCTGCGGCTGAGCGTGCCGCTCGCGTTCGGGCACCACTGCGTGACGCCCATCGTGCTCGACCTCGCGCGCACCTATCCGCACCTGCGGATCGACGTGTCGATCACCGACCGCTTCGTCGATCTCGTCGAGGAAGGCATCGATCTCGCGGTGCGGATCGGTACGCTCGCGGACAGCACGAGCCTCGCGGTGCGGCGGCTCGGCACGCAATACGGCAGCCTCGGCGCGGCGCCGTCGTATCTCGCCCGCTACGGGATGCCGAAGTCGCTCGACGATCTGAAGAACCACCGGACGATCGCGTATTCACGTTCGGGCGTGCCGCAGCCGTGGGACCTGCGCGCGCCGGACGGCTCGACGGTGCGCGTCGACATGCAGCATCAGCTGAGTTTCGACGACGTGCAGGCAATCGCGGCGGCCGGCGCGTCGGGGTTCGGGATCGCATGGCTGCCGAGCTGGCTGCTCGATCACTACGTGCAGCGCGGCGAGATGACGGTCGTGCTCGACCGCTGCTTCGTCTGCGAAGGCGACATCCACGCGATCTGGCCGAAGACGCGCTACCTGCCGCGCAAGACGCGTTGCGTGATCGACGCGCTCGCGCAGGCGGTGCCGCCGATGATCGAGCGCCGCGAAGAAGTGAAGTGAGAGGAAATGAAACCGACGCGCCGCGCGGCGCGTCGGGCCATCACGCCCCGCCGAGATCGACGAGCGGATGCGCGAACAGCTTCCACGGCGACGTCAGGAAATGCCGCACGCGTTCGGCGCGCACCTCGACGAGCGACGCGGGCGCCCAGCGCGGCTTGCGATCCTTGTCGACGAGATGCGCGCGCACGCCCTCGCAGAAATCGCCTTCCTCGATCGCGCGCGCGACGATGCCGAGCTCCATCCGGAACGATTCGGCCAGCGTCATCTGGCAGCCGCGCAGCAGCGCCTCGCGCGTGACGGACAGCATCGTCGGCGAGTGGCTTGAAAGCGCGTCAAGCGCCGCCTGCAGCCATTGACGGTGCTCGCGCGTCAGCTCGTCGCGCGCGAGATCCTGCGTGAGCGTCGCGACGATCCGCTCGACGGTCGAGCGCTTGTCGAAATGACGGACGATCCACGGCATCTGGCTGTCGAGCGCCGCATGCGGCACGACGTTGCACGGCGGCTCGAACACCTTGCGCAGCGCCGGCAACGCATCGCCGTCCCACTTGACGGACTCGATGCGCGTCTCGAACGTGTCGAGCCACGCGGACGGCACGCACAGATCCGCGAGCTTCGCGCTCAGCGCGTCGGCCCCCGACAGCATCGCGCCGGTTAGCCCCACGTACAGCTCGAGCTCGACCGGCATGCGCGACAGGAAATGCGTCGCGCCGACGTCCGGCACGAGACCGATGCGCGTCTCGGGCATCGCGATCTTGCTGCGCTCGGTCGCGACCCGCAGCGTTGCACCTTGCGCGAGCCCCATGCCGCCGCCCATCGTCACGCCGTCCATCAGCGCGACCACCGGCTTCGGGAACGTGTGGATCGCGTAGTCGAGCCGGTATTCGTCGACGAAGAACGGCAACCAGGTCTCGCGCTGCGCGACCATCCGGTACAGCGCGCGCACGTCGCCGCCCGCGCAGAAGCCCTTCTCGCCCGCGCCGCGCAGCACGACCGCGACGATCTGGTCGTCGTGACGGCAGCGCTCGAGGAGCGCGGCCAGCTCGCCGATCATCGCGTACGACAGCGCGTTAAGCGCGGCCGGCCGGTTCAGCGTGATCAGCGCCACGCGGTTCACCACGCGAAACAGCACCTCGGATGCGGGTGCCGCGACGGTGTCGTGAGTCGTGACCGGCGTGCTCATCGTTGCGGCTCTCCATCGGTGTGCCACTGCGGCGCGCGCTTGCCGAGAAACGCGGCCACGCCTTCGCGCGGATCGTTCGTCTCGAACAGGTCGACGAAGCGTTCGCGCTCGACCGCGAGCGCCGCGCTGCGCGGCACGCCGCGGCGCGCGAGGCCGATCAGTTCCTTGCTGTATGCGACCGCGTGCGGGCTCTGCCGCGCGACGTTGCGCGCCAGTGCCAGCGCCGCATCGCGCGCCGCGCCGCTGTCGACCACGTCCTCGACGAGGCCGATCCTGAGCGCCGTCGCCGCGTCGACGCGCGCGCCGGTCAGGATGATCTTCTTCGCCCAACCTTCGCCGACGAGCCAGGGCAGCGTCTGCGTACCGAGCCCGCATGGCAGCAGGCCGACCGACGGCTCGGGCAGCGCCATCTGTGCATGCGTCTCGGCGATCCGCAGGTCGCACGCCAGCGCGCATTCGAGGCCGCCGCCCATCGCATAACCGTTGATCGCCGCGATCGTCACGACGCGTGCGTCGTGCAGCGCCTCGAACGCCGCGCCGAAGCGCGACGCCATCGCACGCGCGACCGCGCGATCGCCTTCGGCGAACGTGTTGAGATCGGCGCCCGCGCTGAAGAACTTCGGGCCGTCGCCGGTGATCACCAGCGCGCGCACGCGCGGGTTCGCATTCAGTTCGGCGACGGTTTCCTGCAGTTGTTGCAGGCCGTCAGCGGTAAAGGCGTTCGCGGGCGGACGCTTGAGCGTCGCGCACGCGATCGCGCCGTCGTCGACGTAGTCCAGTTCGATCATTTCCCGTCCTTCTTCGTTGCCGGTTGGTACAGGCGGATCACCGCCGAGAAATCGAGCTGCCCGTCGCCGCGGCTGCTCATCGTCTGGTACAGCTGCTGCGCGAGCGCGCCGAGATAGACGGGCTGGCGCGCCTGCTTCGCGGCGTCGTTCGCGAGGCCGAGATCCTTCAGCATCAGGTCGGTGCCGAAACCGCCCGAGTAGCCGCGCGACGACGGCGCGGTGTCGATCACGCCCGGATACGGGTTGTAGGTGTCCGAGCTCCAGCAGCGGCCCGTCGACGTATTGACGATGCCGGCCAGCACCTTCGGATCGATGCCGAGCGCAACGCCGAGCGACATCGCTTCCGACACGGCCGCCATCGAGATGCCGAGCACGAGGTTGTTGCAGACCTTCGCGACCTGCCCCATGCCCGTCGCGCCACAATGGACGATGTTCTTGCCCATGCCCGCGAGCACGGGCTTCACGCGCTCGAAATCGGCGTCGCTGCCGCCGACCATGAAGGTCAGCGTGCCGGCCGCCGCGCCGCCGGTGCCGCCCGATACCGGCGCATCGACGAACGCGCCGCCGTGCTCGCGCACCAGCGCACCGAACGCCTGCGCGCTCGCCGGGTCGATCGTGCTCGAATCGATCACGGTCGCGCCCGCACCGAGGCCGGCCAGCACGCCGTTCTCGCCGGACAGCACCGAACGCACATGCGGCGCGGCCGGCAGCATCGTGATCACGAACGTCGCGCCCGCTGCCGCGTCGCGCGGCGACGCCGCCACCTGCGCGCCGGCGTCCTGCAACGCGCGCAATGCGTCCGCGCTGAGGTCGAACGCGTGCACTTCATGGCCCGCTTTCAGCAGGTTCAGCGCCATCGGCGCGCCCATGTGGCCGAGGCCGATAAAACCGATTTTCATGTTCGTGTCCTCCCGGCTCAATGCAGCCGGATCGTCGTATTCACCGGGCCGGCCGTCGTGTCGTCGTCGAACCAGCGCGCGGTGACCGTCTTCGTTTGCGTGTAGAACTGCACGACCTGCTTGCCGTACGGGCCGAGATCGCCGAGCTTCGAGCCGCGCGAACCGGTGAAGCTGAAGAACGGCACGGGCACCGGAATCGGGATGTTGATACCGACCTGGCCGATGTCGATCTCGCTCTGGAACTTGCGCGCGGCCGCACCGCTTTGCGTGAACAGGCCCACGCCGTTGCCGAACGGGTTCGCGTTGACGAGCGCGATCGCGTCATCGAGCGTGTCGGCTTCGAGCACGACCAGCACCGGGCCGAAGATTTCATGCGTGTAGACCGACATGTCCGTCTTCACGCCGGAGAAGATCGTCGGGCCGATGAAGTTGCCGTGCTCGTAGCCGGGCACCGCCACGCCGCGGCCGTCGAGTTCGAGCTTCGCGCCTTCCTCCACGCCCGCTTCGATCAGCGACAGGATGCGTTCCTTCGCGGTCTTCGACACGACCGGGCCGACGTCGGTGCCGGCTTCCGCGCCCGCATTCACCTTCAGAAGCTTCGCCTTCGCGACGAGATCGGGCAGCCAGTCGCGCGCTTCGCCCACCAGCACCGCGACCGACGTCGCCATGCAGCGCTGCCCTGCCGCGCCGAAGCCGGCGCCGACGAGCGCATTGATCGTCTGCTCGCGGTTCGCATCGGGCAGCACCACCGCGTGATTCTTCGCGCCCATCATCGACTGCACGCGCTTGCCGTGCGCGCTGCCGAGGTTGTACACGTGCGTGCCGACGGCAGTCGAGCCGACGAACGAGATCGCCTTCACGAGCGGATGCGTGCAGATCGCGTCGACGACTTCCTTGCCGCCGTGCACGACGTTCAGTACGCCTTTGGGTACGCCGGCCTCGATCGCGAGCTCGACGAGCTCCATCGTCGACATCGGGTCCTGCTCGGACGGCTTCAGCACGAACGTGTTGCCGCACACGATCGCCATCGGGAACATCCACAGCGGAATCATCGCGGGGAAGTTGAACGGCGTGATGCCCGCGCACACGCCGAGCGGCTGGCGCAGCGTGTAGGTGTCGACGCCGCCCGCGACGTTCTCCGCGAATTCGCCGAGTTGCAGCGAGCCGATCGAGCACGCGTGCTCGACCA
>NZ_JBQVSQ010000020.1:0-93223 GCF_052952715.1 Burkholderia sp. YIM B11467 | reverse complement strand
GACGTACGCATTCCGGATGCAGGCGCGCGAGCCGGCCGCCATCGTGGCCGGCCTCGCACGCGCCCGCTCAACGGCCTTCCACCCGCGCGGCGCGCTTCGACTTCGCGCGCCGCGCCAGCATGTTCATGCCCTCGACGAACGCCGAGAACGCCATCGCCGCGTAGATGTAACCCTTCGGCACGTGCGAACCGAAGCCTTCGGCGATCAGCGTCATGCCGATCACGACGAGGAACGACAGCGCGAGCATCACGATGGTCGGGTTGCGGTCGATGAAGCGTGCGAGCGGCTGCGCGGCGAACAGCATCACGGCCACCGCGACGATCACCGCGACGAACATGATCGGGACGTGCTCGGTCATGCCGATCGCGGTCACGATGCTGTCGATCGAGAACACGATGTCGAGCATCACGATCTGGCCGATCGCGGCCCACACCGTCAGGCCGGCCGCGCCGCCGGAACCGCCCGCGCCTTCGCCGTCGTGCGACACGTGATGATGGATCTCCGTGGTCGCCTTCCATACGAGGAACAGGCCGCCCGACAGCAGGATCATGTCGCGCCACGAGAACGCGTGGTCAAAGAGCGTGAACACCGGTTTGGTCAGGCTCGCGATCCACGCGACGCTGCCGAGCAGCGCAAGCCGCATCACGAGCGCGAGCGCGATGCCGAGGCGCTGCGTGCGGGCGCGCTGCGCTTCGGGCAGCTTGTTGCTGAGGATCGAGATGAAGATCAGGTTGTCGATGCCGAGCACGACTTCCATCACGACGAGCGTCAGGAGCGCGGCCCAGACGGCGGGGTCGGCGGCAAGCGTCAGCAGGTAGTCCATGAAATGGGCCGATACGAAAGTGGAAAGCCCGATGATATTCCGCCCCGAACTTCGGAAAAATCAGAGAGAATCTGAATTTAGGTTCGGTTTTTCCGATATATCGATCCGATGCTGAATTTCCGACATCTGTACTATTTCTGGGTCGTCGTGAAGGAAGGCGGCTTCGCGCGGGCGGCCGGACGGCTCGACATGGCCGTGCAGACGATCAGCGCGCAGGTGCGCGAGCTCGAGAAATCGCTCGGGCACCAATTGCTGCGCCCGGCCGGGCGCGGCGTCACGATGACCGACGCGGGCCAGGCCGCATTTGCGCGCGCGGAAGCGATCTTCGAGATGGGACGGCTGATTCCCGACGAAGTGCGCGCGGCGGCCAGCCAGCCGACCGTGCGGCTCGCGGTCGGCCTCGCGGACGGCATCTCGAAGCTCGCCGCGCACGCGATCCTCGCACCGGTGCTCGACACGCCCACGCTGCGGCTGCTGTGCCACGAGGGCGAGCACGATGCGCTGCTCGCGGAACTCGCGCTGCATCACCTCGATCTCGTGCTGGCCGGCCAGGGCGCGCCGTCCGGTTCGAACCTGCGCGTGACGAGCGAGCGGCTCGTCGCGTCGCCGGTCGACTGGTACGGGCCCGCGGCGCTCGTCACGCCGGCCGCGCGGCAACGCTTTCCGCAGTGCCTGGCCGACCTGCCCGTGCTGCTGCCGACCGCGCATTCGGCGCTGCGCGCGCGCCTCGACCAGTGGCTGGAAGCGGAGCGGATCGTGCCGCGCGTGGCCGGGGAATTCGAGGACAGCGCGCTGATGGCCGTGTTCGCGGCGCGCGGCCTCGGCGTGTTTCCGCTGAGCGAGCTCGGCGCGAACGATGCGTCGCTGCTGCGCGGCCTCAGGCGGCTCGGACGCGCCGGCGACGTGACGGAAGAGATCCACGCGATCCGCTCGCGGCGCGGCGAACACCATCCGCTGACGTCGCAATTGCTCGCCATGACGCGCGCCGCGCCGGCCGGCTGAAGCGAGCGCGACATCAAACGAAACTATAATGACGCCCCGGCCATACGAGATTGCCGCGCGCATCATCCACGCACCGCCACTGCGCGACATCTCGCGAGCCTTCTGAAAGACGCCATGCACAACCGATTTCGCCTGTTTTCCGTTTCGTACGCGCTCGCGGCCGCGACCGTGCTGGCGGCGTGCTCGTCGCCGCCCAAGCCGATCTACCAGCAGGAACAGTTCGATGCGACGACCAGCCCGTATGCGCATACGTTCCACTCGAAATCCGACGCGACCTGCGAGGCCGCGCGGCGCGCGCTGCTGAGCCAGGGTTACGTGGTGTCGTCGTCGCGCAACGACGCGGTCGACGGCAGCAAGAATTTCCAGCCGAACAACGACATGCACGTCGTGATCGAGTTTCACGTCGTGTGCGCGGATGCGAACGCGGACGGCTCGTCGAGCATCGCTTACGTGAACGCGGTGCAGGACCGCTACACGCTGAAGAAGTCGAATACGTCGGCCAGCGTCGGCCTGAGCGTGTTCGGCTCGCTGTCGCTGCCGATCGGGTCGAGCGACGATGCGCTCGTCAAGACCGCGAGCGAGACGATTCCCGCCGGCGTGTTCTATGAGCGTTTCTTCAATCTCGTCGACCATTTCCTGAAGATCGACCCGGCCCGCCGCGACCGCGCGACCGTGAAGGCCGCCGAGAAGGAAGCCGTCACGCCGCTGCCCGAACCCGCGCCGACGCCGCAAGGCGAACCGATGAAGATGACGACGCCGGTCGTGCCGACGCCGCCCGCCGCGCCGGTGCCGCTTTCGGTGCCGGGTGTGGTGCCTGAATCGGGTGCGAATGTCGTGCCGGCTGCTGCGTCGGCCGTCGTTGTGCCGGCTGCGATGCGTGCTGCCGCGCCGGCGGGGGCTTCGGGGTCGGTGGCTGCATCGGCGCCTGTGGCGGCGTCCGGTTCGGCACCTGCGCCGGCTTCGGCTCCTGTGTCAGCTTCCACGCCTGTGCCCACTTCCAGCCCTGTATCGGCGCCTGCCGTCGCAGCATCGGCGCCGGCCGCAGCTACGCCGGTCTCGGCTGCACCTGCCGCCGCGGCATCTGCCCCCGCATCGGCATCCGCGCCTTCGAGCGCGTCGCCTGCGCCGGCGGACAAAACGCCGGCGCCTGCCGCCGCCAACCCCGCCTCGTCGTCAGCACCGTCCGGTGCAAGCGCACCGACCGCGAACTGACAGGCCGTCCATATCGTCGCGCTGGCCCGCATCCCGCGCAGCGCGACGATACGCTCTCCTTCCCCGTCATTCTCCGCAGAAAATCCCGCGCCTCAGGCTACCTGCCGACTGCGTAGCCATCATTGTCTCAACGGGAAAGCGACCGTGACGCCTCGTGGCAGCCCACGCGAGGCAGACGCCCACGGTCACCGAAGCCAACAACCATCCGGCCGTTACCCGACAAACCCGCGCGCCGCCTCCCCGCTTACCGCAACTTCGCGCGCAGCGTCTGCAGATCCTCGACGGTCGCCGTCACGCCGCCGCAGGCGATCACGGCGATCTCCTTTGCCGACGCCAGCACGGGCACCGGCCGCTCGAGCGCGGCCAGCGCGGCGCCGCACGCGGGCTCGACGACGATCCGGTGTTCGTCGAGAAACCGCAGCGACGCGTCCACCGCTTCGGCATCGGATACGACGACGGGATGGATCTCGTGGCGCGTCGCCCATTCGACTGCCGCGTCGCACGGTCGCTTCGCGCCGAGCGACGTCGCGATGCTCGTGATCGCCGGCAATTCGACGGGGTGCCCCTGCGCGAGCGAGCGCGCATAACAGTCGGCGCCTTCCGTTTCGGCCGCGACGACCGGCACATCGTGCCAGCCGTTGCGCGCCAGCCCTTCGAGCACGCCGCACAGCAACCCGCCGCCGCCGACCGCGAGCACGACCGCATCGGGCTTCGGACCGGCCGCCGCCATCTCGTCGATCATCGTCGCGTGGCCCTGCCACAGCACGCGGTCGTCGAACGGATGCACGAACGCGTCGTGCTCGCCGAGGGCCGACTGCGCAAACGCGTTCGCCTCGGCCCAGCTCGCGCCGTGCACGACGAGCTCGGCGCCTTCGACGCGGATCAGCTCGCGCGCGCGGGCCGACGCGCTTTCCGGCACGACGACGAGCACCGGCACGCCGAGTTCGCGGCCGCAATACGCGACGGCGATGCCCGCGTTGCCGCCCGACGACGACACGAACCGCCGCGCGCCGGCCGCATGCCGCGCTTCGCAGGCGGCGCCGATGCCGCGCAGCTTGAACGAGCCCGACGGCTGCAGCGCATCGAGCTTCAGCCGGATGGTCCTGCCGAGCCGGCGGGACGCGATTTGCGAGCGGATATAAGGGGTCGGGATATGAAGCGGCATGGGATCGGACGCGGCGAGATGGAAACGAAGGGAACGCACACGACTCGTGAGCGAGTGCGGCAATGACGGCCATCGTACGGCACGCCCGTCATGCTTTNGGCATGGGATCGGACGCGGCGAGATGGAAACGAAGGGAACGCACACGACTCGTGAGCGAGTGCGGCAATGACGGCCATCGTACGGCACGCCCGTCATGCTTTCCAATACCATCGAATGACGTTTGTTATGCTTCACAGGTATATCAACGAACCGGAATGGACACCACATGCGCCAGATCGAACTGCGTCACCTGCGCTACTTCGTGGCTGTCGCGCAAGCCGGCAGCGTGATGGGCGGCGCCCGTGCGGCCGGCATCGTCCAGCCCGCGCTGTCGCGGCAGATCCGCGAACTCGAGGACGCGATCGGCACGCCGCTGCTGATCCGCCGCGCCACGGGCGTCACGCTCACGGCGGCCGGCGCGAGCTTCCTGCAGGATGCGACCGGCCTGCTCGCGACGCTGCAGGACAGCCGTGAGCGCGCGTTGCGCAGCGCGGCCGGCCAGCTGGGTGAATTGCGGCTCGGCGCGCTGCCGAACTGCCTGCCGCTGCCGGTCGTCGCGAACGTCCTCAAGGCGTTTCGCGATGCGTGCCCGGACGTGAAGCTGTCGATCGCGCCGATGCTGTCGGCCGAACAGGCGAGCGCGCTGGTGCGCGGCCAGCTCGACGGCGGGATCATGGCGTGGCGTCGCGACGAGGCGCCGCACCTGTCGGGCGTGCGGCTGCTGAGCGACCGCTTCGTGCTCGCGATGCCCGCGCCGCCGGGCGGACGCGTCGACACGCCGCGTACGCTGGCCGACGTCGCGAACGAGCCGTTCGTCTGGTTCGACGCGCAGCGCTCGGCCGCGCACCACCGGTTCCTGATGGCGCAGTGTCAGCAGGCCGGTTTCACGCCGCGCATCGCACAGGTCGGCAGCGACATCCCGACGCTGATCGGCCTCGTCGCGGCCGGGATGGGCTGTGCATTCGTGCCGGAAAGCGCGTCGCCCACCTGTCCGCGCACGGTCCGGCTCGTCGCGCTCGACGAGCTCGCGAGCCGCTTCGACATCGAGTTCGTGTTCGACGGCGCGGCGGCCGTACCGTCGCCGGTCGTCGCGCGGTTTCTTGCGACCGTGCGCGACGCGGCCGGTGCGCCGGATTGACCAGGCGTCGGACGCCGGGCGCCGGCCGCGTCGGGCAAGCGATCCTGCGACGCGATTCGCGTCACCAATTGACGAGCGGATTCCGATATCCGTTAGAGCGACGATTTAGCCGTATTGACGCGCTAAACAACGGCGTCGTGCCCACTAAAAATCTCTCCAAACGATGACGACGGATGCCGCAGCGCCGGCATTTTTAAATTGGCACCAAAAACGGCCGTTTAACGCCCGTTCGAATTGTCATGTGCCGAAATATACTTCGCACGCATCCAACCCTCGTGCCAAAGAGAGGATGCGTTTCCGCCCCGGTCACGGTCCCCCTGTGGCCGGGGCTTTTTTTCCCGCACGCCTTGCCGACAAAGCACTTTCAGCCAGGAGGCGATGTTCGCGCCGCGTGTGACCGGCGCTTGAACAGCCGGCCGGATCTGCCCGACCGCGCGGTCGCCGCACGATGCCCGAATCGTCGCGCGGGTCTGCCATCGATCGATTGCGAACCGCCATCGGATCGCGATTCGCCGGGCGATGAACCTCCCTTTCTCTTTACAAAAGCCGATCCCGAAAGGCTCCATCGTTCTCCCGCCCCGCCCGAGCGCCATCAGCGAGTTTCGCGCGCATGCGCCCGCGTCCCGCATTGTTGACATGAAATCAAGATAATTTCCTTCCAACGCGGCTTTTTCCGCAAAAGTAATGCGGGCACACTTCGCGCTATCCGCAACGGCTCCGTGCCGTTGCCTCTCGAATACCGGAGCCCATCGCGTGAACGCCACGACTTCTTCCCCTTCCCGCCCGGGCGGCAGTGCCGCGCTGCCGCTGCTGGCGCTCGCCGCCGGTGCGTTCGGCATCGGCACGACCGAGTTCTCGCCGATGGGCCTGCTGCCCGTGATCGCCGACGGCGTGCACGTGTCGATCCCGCAGGCCGGCATGCTGATCAGCGCCTATGCGATCGGCGTGATGGTCGGCGCGCCGCTGATGACGTTGCTGCTCGCGCGCTGGTCGCGCCGTTCGGCGCTGATCGCGCTGATGTCGATCTTCACGATCGGCAACCTGCTGTCGGCCGTCGCGCCGGACTACACGACGCTGCTGCTCGCGCGCCTCGTGACGAGCCTCAACCACGGCGCGTTCTTCGGGCTCGGCTCGGTGGTCGCGGCCAGCCTCGTGCCGCGCGAAAAGCAGGCCAGCGCGGTCGCGACGATGTTCATGGGGCTGACGATCGCGAACGTCGGCGGCGTGCCGGCCGCGACCTGGCTTGGCCAGATCATCGGCTGGCGCATGTCGTTCGTGGCGACCGCGGGCCTCGGCCTGATCGCGATCGCCGGCCTGTTCGCCGCGCTGCCGAAGGGCGAAGCCGGCAAGATGCCCAACCTGCGTGCCGAACTGTCGGTGTTGACACGGCCTATCGTGCTCGGCGCGCTCGGGACGACGGTGCTCGGCGCCGGTGCGATGTTCACGCTCTACACGTATGTCGCGCCGACGCTCGAACACCTGACCGGCGCGACGCCCGGTTTCATGACCGCGATGCTCGTGCTGATCGGTGTCGGCTTCTCGATCGGCAACATCGCGGGCGGCCGCCTCGCCGACCGCTCGCTCGACAGCACGCTGATCGGTTTCCTGTTACTGCTGATCGCGACGATGGCCGCGTTCCCGCTGCTCGCCAGCACGCATGCGGGCGCCGCCGTCACGCTGCTCGTCTGGGGTGTCGCGACGTTCGCGGTCGTGCCGCCGCTGCAGATGCGCGTGATGCGCGCGGCCCACGAAGCGCCGGGGCTCGCATCGGCGGTCAACATCGGCGCGTTCAACCTCGGCAACGCGGTCGGCGCGGCAGCCGGCGGTGCGGCGATTTCGGCCGGCTTCGGCTACGCGGCGGTGCCGCTCGTCGGCGGGCTGATCGCCGCAGCCGGACTCGCGCTCGTCATGCTGCAGATTGCGCAGCGCCGCCGCGCGCCGGCCACCGCGAATTCGTAATCGCGATACGTCGGACCGGCGTCCAATAGTGTCCACCTGCCTACGGCCGCGCAATGCGGCCGTTTTCGTTTTCAGCTGTCAATCCGTAATCTCCGATTCTTCAATCAAAAAATCCGGAATATCGCTGCACTCCGTCGCCGCGAAAATCAAATCCATTCACCGGACTACTGGAATCGGTTCAATCCGCTCAAATGATTCGCCGCCAACCCATTCCATCAAGCGCATTGGTTTCCGATTTTTATTAAATGATTCAATAATCGATGTTATTCATGAAAATCGTGTCACACCCTACATGAGTCACGACCACGTTGCCGTTTCGCAGGCAAAACTTTCACCCGAATCGCGCAAGACAAGATCAAAAAACGCAATGCTTCCAGTCTTTATTAACATAAAGAAAAATTCGACCGTGACAAAATGAGACAACTCGAACTTTGAGATTGAAAGACTCGCCGATTCGTATCAGGATTAATGAAGTCGTGGCAAACAACGCGCGGCACAAATCCAATGAAAAACAAATCGACGGGGGACCATTGTGAAAGTCGCCATCGCTTCCACGGTTTTGTCGCTCGCACTGTCAATCGGCCTTGCGACGCCCGCCGCCGACGCGGCCACCTATTCGAACGGCACTGCAACCTCCACCTTCAACGTCACGCTGACGCTGCAGCCGAACTGCGCGATCACCGCGAATCCGCTGGCGTTCGGCACCAACGGCGTGCTGTCCGCCGCGCTCAACCAGCAGACGACCTTGAGCGTCACCTGCACCAATACGACACCGTACAACGTCGGTCTCGACGCGGGCCAGGTCGCGGGGTCGACCGTCTCGAGCCGCCTGATGGCCGGCACGGCAACCGGCAACACGTCGACGACCGTCGGCTTCCAGCTCTACCAGGATGCCGGACACACGACGATCTGGGGCAACACGCAAGGCACCGACACGGTGGCCGGCACCGGCTCGGGCACCGCGCAGTCATTCACCGTCTACGGTCAGGTGCCCACGCAGACGACGCCGAAGCCCGACACCTATCAGACGACCGTCACCGCAACCGTTTACTTCTGACCGGCGCCGCCTCGCATGACCGCAATACGTCGAACGCTCGCCGCGCTGCTGTGCGCGGCCGGCGCCGCGCACGCCGCGTCGCTGCAGATTTCCCCCGTCACGATCGAATTCGGCACCGACGACACGGCCACCGGCATCACGCTGCGCAATTCGGGCGAGCGCCCCGTGTACGGGCAGGTGCGCGTGTTCCGCTGGGACCAGGCCGACGGCCAGGACAGGCTGACGCCCACGCAGGATCTCGTCGCGAGCCCGCCGCTGATCGAGGTCGGCACGCAGTCCGAGCAGTTGATCCGTGTCGTGCGCGCGTCGCGCACGCCGTCCGGTATCGAGCAAAGCTACCGGCTGCTGATCGACGAGCTGCCGCAGCCAGGCGAGGCATCGACCAACGGTGTGTCGATCCGGCTGCGCTACTCGATTCCGGTATTCGTCGAGCCCGCGATCAACGGCGCGCCGCAGCTCGACTGGACGCTGCTGCGCAGCAACGGCGGCTGGGTGCTGCGCGTGCGCAACGGCGGCGCGCGCCGCGCGCAGCTGGCGTCGGTCGAGCTCGTGACCGGCGACGGCCACGCGTACCCGCTTACGCACGGGCTGCTCGGCTACGCGCTCGCGGGCCGCACCAGCCAGTGGAGCGTGCCGCTGCCGGCCGGCGTCGCGCTCGGCGGCAAGGTCACGGTGCGCGCGGCCGTCAATTCGCAGCCGGCCAGCGCGGTCGTCGCGGTGGAGCCGCCGGGCTAGACCGCCGGTGCGCCGCCCGGCCCCTTCCCCTTCGCCACGCGCCGGCCCGTTTCCGGCCATCGGACGCGGAACGCCGCGACGCGCGGCGCGCGCCGTGCTCGCGGCCGCCGTGGTCAGCGGCCTGCTCGCCCCCGGCTACGCGCGCGCGGACGAACCCACGGCGCTCGTGATGACCGACAGCGTGCACGACGTGATCCTCGAAGTCAGCGTCAACGGCGAAAACACGGCGCTGCTCGCGCACTTCCGCGAACGCGACGGCCACCTGTCTGCGAGCGGCGCCGACCTGCGCACGATCGGTTTCGCGACCGACCGGCTCGGCATCGCCGACGCGGCGACGGTCGATCTCGACACGATTCCCGGCCTGCGCTACCGCTACGACGTGGCGCGCCAGAGCGTCGACCTGCAGATGCCCGACACGCTGCGCCGCCCGTACGCGGTCGACAGCCGCGCGTTGCCGGCCACGCAGGCGGCCACCGCGTCGCGCGGGATCGCGATCAACTACGAGGCATACGCGCAGACGATCGGCGACTGGCAGTTCTCGCTCTACACCGACGTGCGCTACTTCGATCCGAACGGCGTGTTCAATAGCACCGGCACCGCGACCTTCTACAACGGCGAGCGGCGTTACACGCGCTTCGAGACATCGTGGAGCCATTCGGACCCGGCACGGCCGAGCACGACGCAGATCGGCGACGCGATCTCGGGATCGCTCGCGTGGACGCGCGCGGTGCGCCTCGGCGGCTTCCAGTGGCGCAGCAACTTCGCGCTGCGGCCCGATCTCGTGACGTTCCCGATCCCGTCGCTCGCGGGCTCCGCCGCCGTGCCGTCGGCGGTCGACCTGTACATCAACAACGTGCGCCAGTACACCGGCAACGTGCCGAGCGGCCCGTTCATCATCCACGACGTGCCGGGTATCACGGGCGCCGGCCAGGCGACCGTCATCACGCGCGACGCGCTCGGGCGCACCGTCGCGACCTCGGTGCCGCTCTACGTCGATACGCGCATGCTGTCCCCCGGGCTGTCGAGCTATTCGTTCGAAGCCGGCTTCCTGCGCCGCAACTATGGGCTGCAGTCGTTCGACTACGACGCGCGGCCAGCCGTCAGCGGCTCGATGCGGCGCGGCGTCAGCGACGCGCTGACCGTCGAGGGGCATGCGGAAGCGGCCGGCGGCGTACTCAACACCGGCGTCGGCGCGCTGATGCGTCTCGGTTATGCGGGCGTCGTGAGCGGCGCGGTCGCGGGCAGCGTCGGCCGTTATCCGGGCACGCAGGTGAGCGTCGGCTACCAGCTGATCGCACCGCGCTTCTCGATCAACGCGCAGACCATCCGCGCCTTCGGCCGCTACGGCGATCTCGCGTCGCGCGAAGGCGCGTCGGTGCCGTCGGCGACCGACCAGGCGACGCTCGCGCTGCCGTTCATGCACCGCCAGACGCTGTCGCTCAGCTATATCGGCTTCCGGCTGCCGCAAGGCCCGAGCGCGCGGATCGGCACGGTGTCGTACACGCTGAGCCTCGGCGATCTCGCGTCGCTGAGCGTGAGCGCCTACCGCGATTTCGCGCAGCAGGGCACGAACGGCGCGTTCGTGTCGCTGAACATCGGGCTCGGCCGCAACACGTCGATCAACGCGACCGTCGGCCGCCAGCGCGGCCAGTCGAACTACACCGTCGACGCGAGCCGCCCGCCCGACTACGACGGCGGCTGGGGCTGGGGTGCGCAGACCGGCGGCACCGGCGCGGTGCCGTATCGGCAAGCGCAGTTGCGCTATCTCGGCCATGCGGGCGAGGTCATCGCGGCCGCGCAGACCATCGACCGCCAGACCGGCGCGTCGCTCGACGTCAGCGGCGCGCTGGTGTTCATGGATAGCAGCCTGCAGTTGTCGCGCCGGATCGACGACGGCTTCGCGCTCGTGTCGACCGACGGCGTCGCGGGCATTCCGGTGCTGCACGAGAATCGCGTGATCGGCACGACCGATCGCGCCGGACACCTGCTCGTGCCCGACCTGAACGCGTACCAGAACAACCAGGTCGCGATCGATTCGATGAAGCTGCCCGCCGATGCGCGAATCGCCCGCACGTCGATGACGGTCGTGCCGCAGGCGCAATCGGGCGTCGTCGCGCATTTTGGCGTATCGCGCTATCGCGCGGCGTCGGTGATCCTGCGCGACGCGGCCGGCCGCCCGCTGCCGGCCGGCGCGCGCGTGCATCACGCCGAAAGCGGCGCGGACACGATCGTCGGCTACGACGGGCTCACGTTCATCGACGGACTGAAGGAGGACAACCATCTCGTGATCGACTACGGCACACAACGCTGCGTCGCGGAATTCGCGTTCACGACGCCCGGCAACGGCACGCTGCCGACCGTCGGCCCGCTCACCTGCCGGGCCGCGCCATGAGGCTCGTCCTGCTGCTCGCAATCGCGTTCGCCGCGTGGTGCGGCGTGCCGCGCCACGCGCAGGCCGAATCGTGCACGGCCACCGCGTCGACGGTGAGCTTCGGCTTGGTCAGCCCGATCTCGCTCGCGTCGGTCACCGCGACCGGCACCGTCAGCGTCACGTGCACGTGGTCCGCCGTCACGCTGACGCCGAACGTGCTCGTGTGCCTGAATCTCGGCGGCACGAGCCCGCGCAGCCTCGTCAACGGCGGCAACGCGATGCAGTACGACCTCTATCTCGATGGCGCGCATTCGGTCGCGTGGGGTTCCGTGTATTCCGGCACGACGCCCGCGTCGGTGACGCTCACCAAACCCGCGCTCGCGACGAGCGCAAGCGCGACGGTCACGGTGTATGGGCAGATCGCCGCGAACCAGCCGACCGTGCCGACCACCGGCAACAGCACCACGACCTACTCGCAGCTGTTCAGCGGCACCACGACGTCGATCAACACGGGGTTCTACCTGCTCGGCGCGCCGACCTGCGCATCGCTGACGACGTCGAACGGCACCTTCCCGTTCACGGCGACCGCGGACGTCACCAACAACTGCACCATCAGCGCGACCAACGTCAGCTTCGGCACAGCGAGCCTGCTGTCCGGCGCACTCGCGGCGACCGGCTCGATCACCGCGCAATGCACGAACGGCGACTCATGGAAGATCGCGCTGGACGGCGGCGGCACCGGCAATGTGACGGCGCGCCAGATGCAGCGCAGCGGCGGCGGCGGCACGATCGGTTACGGGCTTTACACGGACGCCGCGCGCTCGATCGCGTGGGGCGACGGCACGGGCGGCAGCTCGACGGTCACGGGCGTCGGCACGGGCACGTCGCAGGTCGTGACCGTATACGGCGCGGTACCGGCGCAGACCACGCCCGCGCCCGGCAACTACAGCGACAAGATCACCGCGACGATCAGCTTCTAGCGGGAAAGGGAGCCGTTCAGAACGTGACGGTCCACGCGGGCGGCGCGCCCGCACCGACGCTGCGCGGCGCCGTTCGCACGTCTGGCAGCGGTGCGCGGCTCAGCACGAACGGCGTGCCATGCACGCAGCTGACGCTCGGCATGTCCGCATCGGCGGCCTCGCGCGCGCCCGCGCCGATCGTACAGATTTCCGGAATGGTGAGACTGACCCGCAGCGGAATCGACGGCTCGGTACCGCCGGCGAGCGACCATGCGCCCAGCGCCGCGAGCGCGAGCGTGCCGTGTTTGATTCGGCCGGTTGCGTTCATCGTTCGGCCCTCCTTCGTGCAATCGTCCAGCATATGCGCGAATTATCCGCGTGCGCGCGGAAAACGTGAAGCCGCGCGCACCCGATCCGGCCCCTGCTGAATCGATCAGCGCGCGGCGGCGAACCCGCCGAAGAACGCACGCGCATTCGCATCGAGGCTTTCGAGGTGATAACCGCCCTCCTGCACGATCACCGTCGGCAGGCCAAGCGCGCCGATCGCGCCACCGAGCCGCCCGAACCCGTCGGTCGTGACGGCGACCTGCGATTGCGGGTCGTCCTTGTAGATGTCGAAGCCGAGCGCGAGCACGAGCGCATCGGGCTGGAACCGCGCGAGCGCACGCAGCGCGTCGTCGAGCCGTGCGAAGAACGCCGATTCCGGCGAACCGTGCGGCATCGGCAGGTTGAGGTTGAAGCCGTCGCCCGCGCCCGCACCCGTCTCTTCCTCGTAGCCCGCGACGACCGGGTAGAAGTTGGTCGGGTCGCCGTGGATCGATACGTACAGCACATCGTCGCGGCCGTAGAAGATCTCCTGCACGCCCTGCCCGTGATGCATGTCGGTGTCGAGGATCGCGACTCGGCGATGGCGGCCGAGCAGCGACTGCGCGGCGATCGCCGCATTGTTCAGGTAACAGAAGCCGCCGGCCGCGTCGCGGCGCGCGTGATGGCCGGGCGGCCGGCACAACGCGTACGCTTCGCGTGCGCCGTCGTTGACGTCGGCAGCAGCCGCGAGTGCACCTTGCGCGGACCAGTACGCGGCGCGCCACGTGTTCGCGCCGATCGGGCAACTGCCGTCGGCGAGGTAGCGTGCGGCTTTCGCGAGCACGCCGCGCAGCGGGTTCGGATCGCGCACGAACACGTTCGACATCACTTCGTCGCCCCAGTCGTCGGGCATCTGTTTCCAGTCGCGGTGCGCGTCCTCGAGAAAGCGCAGGTAGTTCATGTCGTGCACGGCCGTGATCGGCGCGGTGCCGCGGTCGGCCGGCTCGCACACGTCGAAGTCGAGCGACCGGACGGCTGCAACGAGGCGCGCCGCGCGCTCGGGCACTTCCTGCGGTTCGCGCATCTGGCCGCGCGACAGGTAGCTGCGCGGATGGTGCAGCAGTTGTTCGGGATGGAAGTAGGTTTTCATCGTTCGTCCTCGTCGGTTCGCCGCGTCATGCACCCGGCGCGGTGGCTTCAGCTTCGACGCTCGCCGCGACGCCTGCACGCGCCAGCACCGCGTGGAGCAGCACGTTCGTGCCGCGCGTCACGTCGTCGGGCAGCGCATCCTCGGCCTCGTTGTGCGACAGGCCGTCGACGCACGGGATGAACACCATCGCGGTCGGAAAGCGGCGCGCGAGCAGGATCGCGTCGTGGCCGGCGCCGCTGACGATCCGTTCGTTCGTGTAGCCGAACGCGGCGGCCGCTTGCGCGACCTGTTCCACGCAGTCGCGATCGAACGGCGTCGCCGGGCTGCGCCAGCAGGTGTCGATCGCGACCTGCACGCCACGCGCCGCAGCGACACGCGTGCACGCCTCGCGCAGGTCGCGCTCCATCGCATCGACTTCGGCATCGTCGTGATGACGCAGGTCGACCGTGAACGTCACGTCGCCGGCAATGGTGTTGCGCGACGCGTTGCGGATGCCGACCTGCCCGATCGTCGCAAGGCCGCGCGGCGCATAACCAGAGACGATCCGCTCCAGTTCGAGCGCCATCTGCGCGCTCGCGAAATACGCATCCTTGCGATACGGCATCGGCGTCGTGCCCGCATGCGCGGCCACGCCCGTCACCGTCACGTCGAGCCAGCGGATCGCCTGCCCGCCCGTGACGATGCCGATCGTCGTGCCGTTCGCCTCGAGCACGGGCCCCTGTTCGATATGCGCCTCGAAATACGCATCGACCGCGCCGCCCGTCGTGCGTGTGGCGCGATAGCCGCATGCATCGAGGGCCGCGCCGAGCGTGACGCCGTCGGCGTCCTGCTTCGCGAGCGCATCGGCGAGCGGCAACGCGCCCGTGAACACGGCCGAACCGAGCATCGCCGGCGCGAAACGCGCGCCCTCCTCGTTGGTCCAGGACACGATCTCCAGCGGCTTGCCGGTCACGATGCCCGCGTCGTTCAGCGTGCGCACGAGTTCCAGCGCGGCGAGCACGCCGTAGACACCGTCGAAGCGGCCGCCTTCGGGCTGCGTGTCGAGATGGCTGCCGATCAGCACCGGCGCGGCGTGCGCATCGGCGCCGTCTCGCCGCGCAAACAGGTTGCCGACTGCGTCGACACTCACCGTCATCCCCGCGTCGCGGCACCACTGCGCGAACAGGTCGCGCCCGCGCCGGTCGTCGTCGGTGAGCGCGAGGCGCCGCACGCCGCCGCGCGGCGTCGCGCCGACGCGCGCCATGTCCGCCAGGCTCTGCCACAGACGGGCGCCGTCGATTTCCAGCAGGTGTTCCATACGTACTCCGGATGAATGCTTTCGTTGATATTCAATGCGAGCCGAGCGCTTCGGCGGCGGCCGGCTGCGCCGCCCGGCGCGCGTCGAGCGCGACGATACAAAGCAGCGAGATGCCGGCGAGGCACGTGTAGAACACCGCGAGCGGCCACCATTGGCCCGTGAAGCGATGCGCGAGCCACGTGCCGACGAGCGGCGTCAGGCCACCCGCGAGCGCGCCGCAGATCTGGTACGCGAGCGAGATCGCCGAATAGCGCACATGCGCGGGAAACACCTCGCTCACGAAACCCGCGATCACCGAATAGAAACCGGCCATGCACACGACCGCGAGCGCGATGCCCGCGACGAGCGACACGGACGTGCCGCCCTGCACGAGCATGAACATCGGATACGGCGACAGCATCGCGAGCAGCGCCGCGAGCTTCAGGAAGCGTGCGCCGCCGATGCGCTCCGCGGTCCATGCGGCGATCGGCTGCGCGACGAACTGGATGATCGCGACCGCGAACAGGCTGTCGAGGATCAGCGAACGCGATACGCCGACGTACTGCGTCGTGTACGCGATCATGAACGTGTTCGTGAAATAGACGCCCGCGATCCCGATCGTGTTCGCGCCGATGCAGAGGAACACGAGCCCCGACGCGGAACGGAACACTTCGGCGACCGGCAGCTTCACCGTGCGGTTCGCTTCCTTCACGCGCGCGAATTCCGGCGACTCGTTCACGCCGAGCCGGATCAGGATGCCGACCACGAGCAGCACCGAGCTCGCGAGAAACGGCAGGCGCCAGCCCCACGCGAGGAAGTCGGCCTTGTCCATCGACGTGACCGCGCGGAACGCGATCAGCGACAGGATCAGCCCGGCCGGGCTGCCGAGCTGCGCGAACGATGCGAAGAACGTGCGGCGCCCCTGCGGCGCGTGCTCGCCCGCCATCAGCACCGCACCGCCCCATTCGCCACCGACCGCGATCCCCTGCACGACGCGCAACGCGACGAGCAGCACCGGCGCGAGCACGCCCACCTTCGAATAATCGGGCAGCAGCCCGACGCAGACGGTCGCGACGCCCATCATCATCAGTGTCGTCATCAACGCCTTCTTGCGGCCGATGCGATCGCCGAGATGGCCGAAGATGACGCCGCCGAGCGGGCGCGCGAAGAAGCCGACCGCGAACGTCGCGAACGACGCCATCGTGCTGACGAACGGGTCGTGCGACGGGAAATAGAGTTCGCCGAACACGAGCGCGGCAGCGGTCGCGTAGATGTAGAAGTCGTACCACTCGATCATCGTGCCGATGAACGCGGCCATCGCGGCGCGTCCCGGCTGGCGGGTGGAAGAAAGGGACTGGGTCATGCGGGCTCCTGACGCGCGCCGCTGCGGCGCGACGCGCAATATCGTGATGGCAGCCGTCTGGCGCGGCCTCGCGCCGCACGCTGCGGCACCCCTCCTTTATCGGCGACCGCAAATCATTAGTCAAATTTCAAGTTATTATTCACCATATAAATTTAACTAATGTTCGCTTCAACGCCTCGCCCGGAGACCCGATGCGCCCCGACCTCGCCCCGTTCCTGAACGACCGCCTCGACTGGAACCTGCTGCGCACCTACCTGGTGATCATGCAGGAGCGCAGCGTGAGCCGCGCGGCCGCGCGCCTGCACGTCACGCAGCCGGCCGTGAGCCAGGCGTTGCGGCGGCTCGAGGACGCACTCGAGCGCCGGCTGATCGAGCGGCGCGGCGCGCACTTCGCGCCGACGCCGGCCGGCGAAGCCGTGTACCGGATCGCGAGCGACATCTACGGCGGCATCTCGCGCCTCGAAACGGAAATCGACGACAGCACGGCCGACCTGACCGGGTCGATCCGGCTGCTGACGGTGAGCCGCATCGAGTCGCCCGTCTACGACGAGTTCCTCGCGGACTTCCATCGCGCATACCCGCGCATCGACCTGCAGATCGAGGTGATGCGCTCGTCGGACATCCTGTCGTCGCTGTTGCAAAAGACGGCCACGGCCGGGCTCGGCCTGTGCCGCACGCCGCACGACAAGCTGGAGATGCGCTGCTTCCTGCGCCAGCGTTATGCGATCTACTGCGGCCGCCATCACCGGTTGTTCGGGCAGACGCAACTGCGGATGGACGATCTGCTCGCGGAAAATTTCGTGTCGTTCACGAGCGACCAGATCGGCGACAGCCTGTCGCCGCTCACCGTGTTCCGTGACCAGAAGGGCTTCACGGGGCGCATCGTCGCGTCGTCGCCGAGCCTCGAGGAAGTGCGGCGGCTGATCTTCGCGGGCTACGGAATCGGCTGCCTGCCCGAGCACATCGTGCGCGACGACATCGCGCAGCAGCGGCTGTGGCGATTGCCGCCGGAGGACGGACTCGTCGATGTCGACGTGTTCCTGCTGTGGCATCGCGACCGCAAGATGAACGCGGCCGAGCACGCGTTTCTCGACGCGATGGAGCGCTGCATGCAGCGCTATTCGCTCGCGGAGCGGCTGGGGAAGTAAGGGCGCGAACGCGCCCGAGGAAGGCGCCAGGCACACACGGCCCGGCGCGTCGCCATCGTCAGAAGCGATGCACGATGCCGAGCTGCACGCCGCGCGCATTCGCGCCCGGATACGCGAGCGGCAGGCCCGGGTTCGCCGCGCCGGCGAGCGTGTAGCCGGCCTGGTTGCGGTTGCGCAGGTAGGACAGCGCGCCGTAGAAGCTCGTGCGCTTCGACAGGTCGTACTCGTACATCAGCCCGAGCTGGTCCGCATTGTTGCCCTGCGACGACTGGTCGTGCAGATATGCGTAACCGAGCGCGACATAGTTGGCCGGGTTGAACTGGTATTTGACCGACAGCCCGTACACGCGCGAATCGATCCCGAAGTCGGCCCACTTCACCGCGGAGAAACCGCCGTACACGGTCGCCTTGCCGATCGCGTACGACGCGCCGGCCATGATCGTGCGATCGGTGGTGGTCGCCGTTGCGTTCTTCAGCCACTGGCCCGCGACGAACGCCGCGAACGGCCCGTGCTCGTAGGTCAGGTCGAACTGCTGGCTGGAGCCGGCCGAGCGCACGCCGCCCGCATCGCCGAACCCGAAATACAGCCCGCCCTGGAAACCGGCGATCTCCGGGCTCTGGTACGACAGCGTGTTGCTGGTGCGGAACGCGAACACGGTCAGGTTGTCCATGCCGGACGCCTGCGTGACGCCGCCGAACGCGTCCTGCCCGCCCTGGTCGTTGAACAGCGGCGAATTCTGGCGGCCCGCGCGCACCTTGCCCCACTGCCCGGCGACGCCGACCCACGCCTGCCGGTTGAACATGTTGCCCGAACTCGCCAGCGAACCGTCGTTCGGGTTGAAGCCGTTCTCCAGCGCGAACTCGATCTTCTGCCCGCCGCCGATATCCTCGCCGCCCTTCAGCCCGAACCGGCTGCCCCACTGACCACCCGAGCCGATCGCCGCCGTATAGCCGTTGCCGGTATTCACGTACTGCGCGAATTCGTCGATCACGCCGTACAGCGTGACGCCGTCCTGCGCGAGCGCGGCGCCCGATCCGGCGAGACACGCGGCCGCCACCGTCATGCGAAGACCGGCGTGCACCGGCCACACCCGGGAATCGCTGCCGCGGGCTTTCATTTGTTTAGTCATACTATTCAATAGAAAGAGAATGAAACGACGCCGGGCGCGGCAGTCGCGCCGCACCGGCATCGCGGGAAAGTGAATGTGGGGGAGAGCCTGATGCAGGCGGCGCCAGGCTCGGCGCGACGCTCAGGCCGGCAGCGCGCCGGCCCGATGCGCGATGCGCGTGGTCAGTGGTGAACTTCGCCGCGCTCGATCGGCAGGATCAGGCGTTCGGGGATGCTGCGTCGTGACGCACGCGCGGCGACGTAATACAGCACGGCCGGTACGATCAGGCCGAGGATCCACGAGATGTCGGTGCCGCCGAGCGCGTCGACGAGCGGCCCCGTATAGATGTGCGTCGACATGAACGGCAGTTGCACCAGGATGCCGACCACGTAGATCGTGATCGCCATCACGTTCCAGCGGCCGTAGCGGCCATCCGGATCGGACAGCGCCGGCACGTCGTAGCGCGAGCGCGTGAAGCAGTAGTAGTCGACCAGGTTGATCGCGCTCCACGGCGTGAAGAACGCGAGCAGGAACAGGATGAACGCGGTGAATTCCTTCAGGAACGAATGACGGCCCGCGAGGGCGATCAGCGTCGACACGCAGATCATCCCGAAGATGTAGACGAGACGGCTCTTCGACGACACGGCACCCTTGCCGCGGAAACCGCTGACGATGGTCGCCATCGACATGAAGCTGCCGTACGCGTTGAGCGCCGTCACCGTCACCTTGCCGAACGCGATGCTGAAGTACAGCAGCGCGGCCACGGCGCCCGTCGAACCGAGGCCGACGATATACGACACTTCGTGGTGCGCGAACTGGCCGCCGGCCAGCGCGGCCGCGAACACGCCGAACACCATCGCCGCCTGCGCGCCGATCACGGAACCCAGGCCGACCGCGAGGAACGTCGCGACCGACGACGTCGAGCGTGGCAGGTAGCGCGAATAGTCGGCCACGTACGGGCCGAATGCAATCTGCCACGACGCGGACAGCGACATCGACAGCAGGAAGCTCGCGAGCGAGAAATGCTTGTTCGCGAGCAGCGCGCCGATATCGTGGTTCGCGAACAGCTGCGAGAACATGTAGACGAACGCGACGATGCCGACCACGCTCGCGATCCGGCCGACGAAGTGGATTGCGCGATAGCCGAACACGGTCAGCACGACGATCACGGCCGCGAACAGCAGGATGCCGGCCGCGTCGTCGACGTGCAGCAGCTGCGCGACGGCCTGCCCGGCCAGCACCGAGCCGCTTGCGGAAAAGCCGATGTACATCAGGCACACGAGCACGATCGGGATCATCGCGCCGTACACGCCGAACTGCACGCGGCTCGAAATCATCTGCGGCAGCCCGAGCTGCGGCCCTTGCGCGCCGTGCAGCGCCATCACCGCGCCGCCGACGAGCTGGCCGAGCAGCAGCGCGACCAGCGACCAGAACACGTCGCCGCCGAGCACGACCGCGAGCGCGCCCGTGACGATGGCCGTGATCTGCATGTTGGCCGACAGCCACAGCGTGAACTGGCTCAGCAAGCCGCCGTGGCGCTCGGCGTCGGGAATGAAGTCGATCGAGCGTACCTCGATCAGGCCGCCGGCTTTTCCACTGGGATTCGTTGACACGGGGAAATCTCCAAAATACTCAGGATCGCGAATGGTTTGAACAAGACAGGAATCTGCGAGCCGCCCTTTCGGCTCTTCGGGTGCGGGGCGCCGTGGATCGCCGGCATGCGCCACGCACGCACGGTCTGCACGCTGGCGCGCAAGCGACACGACGTGTGCCGACATTGCCAGCGGATGATCTTGTATATACAACTTGCGAGATATCGGTGATTACCCGGTATCGATCCATTTTAGAAATTGTCCGAACAATTGGGATGCGTCGGGCTGGTTTTGCCGCCGATCGGAGGTTGGAAAAATGAAAGGTCAGGCGCCGGTGGAAGGCGCCTGATCGGGCGCGGCCGTCATGTCGGCGGCGGGGAGCAGGTTCAGCATGCGCCGCGCAACTTCGATGTCGCGCGCGTGCAGCCATTCGTCGTAGTCGTCGCGGCGCAGGATCACGACGCCCCGCTTCTCGTCGCCGGGCCGATGCATCCGCGAGAACAGCGGATGGTCGTCGGCGTTCACCGTGAGCATCGCCATGCCGACGCATGCGCGGCCGTCGCCGCCTTCGTAGCGTCGCCAGATGCCGGCGACGCAGCACGGTTGCCAGCCGTCGACGCCGATCCGGTGCCACACGTTGCGGCCGCTCTCGTAGCACGGCTCGCAGATCCAGCGCACCGGGATCAGGCAGCGCTGGCCGTTGCGCCAGGCGTTGCCGTACAGCCGCGACGAGCCGACCGTTTCAGCCCGCGCGTTCACCGTGTCGAGCTTCCTGCTTTTCCGGCCGTTCTCGTCGATCCGTTCGGGCTGCATGAATTTCGGCCAGAAGCCGAACACGGCCGCAACGACCGCAAGGCCGTCGCCGTCGGCGCGCGCAAGCGGCGCCGCGTAGTCGGGATAGACATCGGGTGCCCACGGGTCGCGGCGGTACAGATCGCCGATGCCGATCTTCAGTTCACTGATGCCCGGGTCTTCGCCGGGGGCGCGGTAGTGGGTGCACACGGTTCGGCGAACGATGGAAGCAATGTTTCCATCGTAGGTCAGCGCAGGTGTCGCGATCGCGCTATTGCTTTGTATGACGAAACAGTTTTACGAATCGATGATGCGCCGAAATTCGGCCGACGCCCGCCGTCACCGCGCGCCGCGACGGCGCGACGCATACAGGCAGATCAGTTCCAGCGCGATCGTCGCGCCGGCCAGCGACGTGATTTCCGCATGATCATACGGCGGCGACACCTCGACCACATCCATGCCGATCAGGTTGATGCCTTCCAGGTGCCGCAGGATCTCGAACGCCTGATGGCTCGACAGCCCGCCCGCGACCGGCGTACCGGTGCCCGGTGCGAACGCCGGGTCGAGACAGTCGATATCGAAGGTCAGGTACACGGGATGATCGCCGACGCGCTCGCGAATGCGCGCGGCGACCGCGGCGGGCGTCGACGCATGCACGCGGCGCGCATCCTGGATGTCGAATCCCATCGGTTCGTCGTTGGTGGTCCGGATGCCGACCTGGGCCGACCGCTCGGGCACGACCCACCCTTCGCGCGCCGCGTGATAGAACATCGTCCCGTGATCGATACGCTTCACGTCGCGGTCGGGCCACGTGTCGGTATGCGCATCGAAATGCACGAGCGACAGCGGCCCGTGCACCTTCGCATGCGCCTTCAGCAGCGGATACGTGATGAAGTGATCGCCGCCGAGCGTCAGCATCGCGCAGCCGCGCGCGAGGATCGCCTCGGCATGCCGCTCGATCGCGCCCGGCACCGATTCGGGCTGCCCGAGATCGAATGCGCAATCGCCATAGTCGACCGCGGCCAGCACGTCGAACGGATCGAACGACCACGGCCACGGGCGCTCCCACGCGATGCCGGTCGACGCGATCCGCAACCCGCGCGGGCCAAAGCGCGTGCCGGGCCGGTGCGATGCGGCGGAATCGAACGGCACACCGGTGATCGCGAGGTCGACGCCATCGAGATCGCGGCTGAAACGCCGGCGCATGAAGCTCGTCGCGCCCGCGAAGGTCGGTTCGGCTTGTGTGCCGTAGAGGCTGTCGCGCGTGAACGCGAGATCGTTCTGGCTCATCGTCGGATTCCTGTCTGAAGGGGACACGGTCGCGCTGCCGGCGACCTCGTGCCCGATTCTGCCGTCAGCGCATCCGACGAAAAATATGAACTAACATAAGCTGACTTCACGAAACGCGATGTATCACCATGCTGACCCGACTGAGAGACATGGATTTGCAGTTGCTGCGGCTGTTCCTGACGATCGTCGAAAGCGGCGGCTTCAGCGCCGCGCAGGGTACGCTCGGGATGGCGCCGTCGACGATCAGCACGCAGATGGCCAAGCTCGAGACCCGTCTCGGGTTCCGGCTGTGCGACCGCGGCAAAAGCGGGTTCCGGCTGACGCCGAAAGGCGAACGTGTGCTGCAGTCGACGCGGCGGCTCCTGCAGGCGATGGACGTGTTCACGCGCGATACGCAGCACGTGTCGGGTACGTTGCTCGGCGAGTTGCGCATCGGCCTGTCCGAGCGGCTCGCGCCGGACATTGTCGAATCGATCGCGGCGGCCGTCGGCCGCTTTCGCGAGCAGGCGCCGGACGTGCTGATCGAGATGATCGCGGTGCCGCCCGACGAGCTGGAGCGCAGGTTGCTGAAGAGCGAGCTGCAGCTCGCGATCGGCTACTTTTCGGGCCACCAGGCCGGGCTGCACTATGCACCGCTGTTCGTCGAACACCAGTCGCTGCATTGCGGCGCCCGGCATCCGCTGTTCGCGAAGAAGACCGTGTCGGTCAACGACATCGCGCGCACGAGCAACGTCGCGCGGCTCTACAAGACGAACACGTCGGGTGCGGCGCTGCGCAACGCGCAGCCGACCGCGTTCTCCGAGAACGTCGATGCCGACGTGATCTTCATCCTGTCCGGCGCGCATGTCGGCTTCCTGCCCGACCACGTCGCGGCGCCATGGGTGGCCGCCGGGAAGATGCGCAGGCTGCTCGCGAGCAAGCTGAGCCACACGGTCGAATTCCAGCTCGCGACGCCGAGGAACTCCGACGGCAGCGAAGCGCTGGATGCATTCACCGCAGCGCTCGCCGAACGGTTCGGCGGGCTTGACGGCTTCACGAGCCAATAGCCGGCGCGCCGCCCCCCTTCCGCTTCAGACCAGCCGGTCCGATGCGACGACCTGCACGCCCGGCCGCGCGTCGAGCGCCGCGTCGAGCAGCGCGCGGGCGATTTTCCGCGCGGGGTTCACGCGCCACTTCGCCGGCAACACGGGTTGCGCGACGTTCAGCGCGAACACCAGCATCCGCTCGCCGACCCTGAATTCATCGCGGCTGCCGCCGATCAGGCCCGGCCGCACGTACGTGAGCGACGCGAACCCGACACCGGCGAGCGCCTGCTCGACCTCGCCCTTGACACGGTTGTAGAAGATGCGCGACGCCGAATCCGCGCCGAGTGCGGAATTCAGGACGTAAGTCGGCGTGCCGTACCGGTGTGCGAGCCGCGCGACCGCCAGCGGATAGTCGTGATCGACGCGCCGGAATGCCGCCTGCGAGCCGGCGGCCCGCATCGTGGTGCCGAGCGTGCAGATCACGGCATCGGCCTGCCACCAGTCGGCCTCGCCAGGCAGATGATCGAAATCGACCTCCAGCGCGCGCATCTTCGGATGCGGCGACAACGGCCGGCGCGCGAGGACGATCACATGATCGACCCGCGGATCAGCGAGCGCGACTTCGAGGACGTGGCGCCCGACGAGTCCGGTCGCGCCGACGAGCAGCAGTTTCATGTCCGGTTCTTCCGTGTGAAGCCTGCGTTGGCGGGCCGGAAGCGGCCCGGTTTCCGGCTTTCCACATGATGGTCGGCCGACCCGGCGCAGACAACCTTCCCTCATCTCGAAAAATTACAAGCCGCACGCGTTGCATATCTCGAAACGGTCTCGCGGTGCTGCCGGCTTCGGAGCACTCCGCGCATCGGTTTGTCGCCCATGTGCGCGTCGAATAGCCACTCCGATCGTACCCCATCCCGTTGAATGGCTATTGATGTCCGGCCGGCGGTCGAGCCGGAGGACTTTACCGTGGGCCCGATCCTGCTCACACAACCGGCCGCGGACCGCCGGACGCCGCTGCATCCGAGCGAGCCGTTCCTCGCGCGCATTCGCCATGTGCCGGTCAAGGTCGCGATGCTGGAGAACGCGGGCTGCTATCACTCGAACAACCGGGGTTATCTCAGATAGTCGATGCGTTTTATCGTGATGTGACGGCGCAACACGTTGAACCCCGCGCGCTTCCCTGACAAAAGGCGCACGCGCGGGCAGCCGTTTTAGATCCGCTTCTACACCGGCACCGGTGCGGCAACCGGAAAGCCGCCGATGCGCGCGTTGCGCATCGGCGTCTCCGTGTCAGATGCCGGCGTCAAACATGCAACGCGTGCCCGAGCGCACGCAGCGCGGCCTCCTGCAGCGCTTCGCCGAGCGTCGGGTGCGCGTGGATCGTGCCGCCGATGTCCTCCAGCCGCGCGCCCATCTCCAGCGATTGCGAAAACGCCGCGGCCAGTTCCGACACACCGCGCCCGACGGCCTGCCAGCCGACGATCAGGTGATTGTCGCGCCGCGCGACCACACGAACGAACCCGTCGGTCGCCTGCAGCGTCATCGCGCGTCCGTTCGCCGCGAACGGGAACGACGCGCTCACGCAATCGACGCCGGCCGCATGCGCGTCGTCCGGCGACCAGCCGGCCGTCACGATCTCGGGATCGGTAAAGCACACGGCCGGAATCGACGCAGGCATGAACTTGCGGCGCCGGCCGGCGATCAGCTCGGCCACCATTTCCCCCTGCGCCATCGCGCGATGCGCGAGCATCGGTTCGCCGGCGACGTCGCCGATCGCCCAGACGTTGCGCATCGACGTCCGGCATTCGTCGTCGATCCGCAGCGCGCGGCCGTTGCGATCGAGCCGCAGCGACTCGAGCCCGAAGCCGTCGACGCGCGGCCGGCGACCGACCGCGACCAGCACGCGATCGGCTGGCAGCGCCTGCTCGGCGCCGTCGGCCGCCTGCACGCGCACCGCGCCGTTCTCCGCGAGCCCGAGCACCTTGTGGCCGAGCCACAGCCGGACACCGAGCCGCGCGAGCGAATCGGCAACCGGCCGCGCGAGTTCGGCATCGTACGCAGGCAACACGCGCTCCGCCGCTTCGACGACGCTGACGTCGACGCCGAGCTTGCGGTAGACGATCCCGAGCTCGAGCCCGATATACCCGGCCCCGACGACGACCAGCCGCTTCGGCAACGTCGTGGGCGACAGGGCTTCGGTGGACGACACGACAGGTCCGCCGAACGGCATCGACGGCAGTTCGACCGGCTCGGAGCCGGTCGCGAGCAACAGGTGCTCGCAACTGATCTGCGCCGAGTGGCCGCCCGAGACGACTTCGACGGTCTTGCCGTCGATCACGCGCGCGTCGCCATGCAGCACGCGCACGCCGTTCTTCTTGAGCAGCGCGCCGACGCCGCGCGTCAGCCGGTCGACGATGCCATCCTTCCACGCGACGCTTTGCGCGATGTCGATCTCGGGCGTGCGCACGCGAATCCCGAGTGCCCCTTCGCCGGCCTGGCCGCACGCCTGTTCGAACGCATCGGCCACGTGGATCAGCGCCTTCGACGGAATGCAGCCGATATTCAGGCACGTGCCGCCGAGCCGGTCGCGCTCGACGAGCACGGTCGGAATGCCGAGCTGGCCGGCCCGGATCGCGGCGACGTAGCCGCCCGGGCCGCCGCCGATCACGAGCAGCGTGGTGTGTTCGTTTTTCATCGCGCTCACTCCACGAACAGCAGTGCCGGGCGTTCGAGCACCCCGCGCACGGCCTGGATGAATTCGGCCGCATCCGCGCCATCGACGACACGATGGTCGAACGACGACGACAGATTCATCATCTTGCGCGCGACGACCGCGCCGTCGCGAATCATCGGCCGCTCGACGATCCGGTTCACGCCGACGATGCCGACCTCGGGATGATTGATGACCGGCGTCGACACGATGCCGCCTAGCGCGCCGAGGCTCGAAATCGTGATCGTCGAGCCGCTGAGTTCGTCGCGCTGCGCACGGTTCGCGCGCACCGCATCGGCGAGCCGCGCGATTTCGGCCGAGATCGACCACACGTCGCGCGCTTCGGCATGACGCAGCACGGGCACCGTGAGGCCGCCATCCGTCTGCGTCGCGACGCCCATGTGCACCGCGCCGTAACGCGTGACGACACCCGCTTCATCGTCGAAGCGCGCATTGATCTGCGGGAAGTCGCGCAACGCGATCACCATCGCGCGGATCAGCAGCGGCAGCGGCGTGAGGCGGCCGCGCGTGTCACCGTATCGACGATTCAGGTCGGTACGCAACGATTCGAGTTCGGTGACGTCGATTTCCTCGACGTAGCTGAAGTGCGGAATGCGGCGCTTCGCTTCCTGCATCTTGCGCGCGATCGCGCGCCGCAGGCCGATCAACGGCACTTCGGTTTCGTCGTGGCGTTCGTCGTAGCCGTGCGCTTGCGATGCACGCGCCGCACCGCTGCCCGTGCGCGCATACGCATCGAGATCCGTATGCAGGATCCGCCCTGCGTCGCCCGTGCCGCGCACATAGCGCAGCTCGACACCCATGTCCCACGCGCGCTGACGCACGGCCGGCGACGCGAGCGGCCGTTCGCCCGGCGCGAGCGCCGCGCGCGGCTGCGCCGCAGGTTCCGCCCGACGCGGTTCCGCGGGAGCACGTTTCGCGTCATGACGCGGCGCCGCAGGCTTTTCAGCCGGCACGTCGGCGACCGGCTTCGACGCTGCCGCCACAACCGGTGAGGTTTCTACCTTTGTTTCCCGCACCGGTGCGCCGGCCTTCAGGTTGCCATCGCCTTCGACTTCGAGACGAATCAGCTCGCTGCCGACCGCCATCATCTCGCCGATGCGGCCGCCGAGTTCGAGCACCTTCCCCGTCACCGGCGACGGAATCTCGACCGCCGCCTTGTCGGTCATCACGTCGGCGAGCGGCTGGTCTTCCTTGATCGTCTGTCCGACTTCCACATGCCAGGCCACCAGCTCGACCTCGGCGATCCCTTCGCCGATATCCGGCATCTTGATGACATGAATCCCCATCTCACGCCTCCATCACGCGTCGCAACGCTTCGCCAACCCGGGCCGGCCCCGGAAAGTACGCCCATTCCTGCGCATGCGGATACGGCGTATCCCAACCCGTCGTGCGCTCGATCGGCGCTTCGAGGTGGTAGAAGCAATGTTCCTGAACCAGCGACACCAGTTCCGCGCCATAACCGCAGGTGCGGGTCGCCTCGTGCACCACGACGCAGCGCCCGGTCTTGCGCACCGACGCGACGATCGTGTCGAGATCGAGCGGCCACAGCGTGCGCAGATCGATCACTTCCGCGTCGATGCCCGTTTCTTCGGCCGCGGCGAGCGAGACGTGCACGGTCGTGCCGTACGTCAGCACCGTCACGTCGTTGCCGGGCCGCACCACGGCGGCCGTATCGAGCGGCACCGTGTAGTAGCCCTCGGGCACCGCGCTCGCCGGATGCTTGAGCCACGACGTGACGGGCCGTTCGTGATGGCCGTCGAACGGCCCGTTGTACAGCCGTTTCGGCTCGAGGAAGATCACCGGATCGTCGTTCTCGATCGACGCGATCAGAAGCCCTTTCGCGTCGTACGGATTCGACGGCATCACCGTGCGCAGGCCGCACACCTGCGTGAACATCGCCTCCGGGCTCTGGCTGTGCGTCTGGCCGCCGTAGATGCCGCCGCCGCACGGCATCCGGATCGTCATCGGCGCGATGAACTGGCCGGCCGAGCGATAGCGCAGCCGCGCGCCTTCCGACACGATCTGGTCGGAGGCCGGGTAGAAATAGTCGGCGAACTGGATCTCGCATACCGGGCGCAGCCCGTACGCGCCCATCCCCACCGCCACGCCGACGATCCCGCCTTCCGAGATCGGCGCATCGAACACGCGCGACTTTCCGTATTTGTTCTGCAGTCCTTCGGTACAGCGGAACACGCCGCCGAAATACCCGACGTCCTGCCCGAACACGACCACGTCGCTGTCGCGCCCGAGCATCACGTCCATCGCGGAGCGCAGCGCCTGGATCATCGTCATCGGCTGCGCCGCCGTGCCTGTCTCGAGTTGAGCCATGGTCATGCTCCCAGTTCCTGGCGCTGACGGCGCAGGTGCGCGGGCAGCTCCTTGTACACGTCGTCGAACATCGAGGCCGGCGACGGAATCCGGTCGTCGGCCAGCGTCCCGTATTTCTCCGCTTCCTTCTGCGCGGCGATCACCTCGGCCTCGAGTTCGGCCGTCAGCGCTTCGTGCGCGCTGTCCGACCAGATGCCCTTGACGATCAGGTGGCGCTTGAAACGGTCGATCGGATCGCCGAGCGGAAAATGGGACCAGTCGTCGCTCGGCCGGTACTTGGTCGGGTCGTCGGACGTCGAATGCGCGCCCGCGCGGTACGTCACCCACTCGATCAGCGTCGGGCCGAGGTTGCGGCGCGCGCGTTCGGCCGCCCAGCTCGATGCCGCGTAGATCGCGAGGAAGTCGTTGCCGTCGACGCGCAACGACGCGATCCCGCAGCCGACGCCGCGCCCCGCGAACGTCGTGCCTTCGCCGCCCGCGATCGCCTGGAATGTCGAGATCGCCCACTGGTTGTTGACGACGTTCAGCACGACCGGCGCGCGGTACACGTGCGCGAACGTGAGCGCGGTATGGAAGTCGGCTTCGGCCGTCGCGCCGTCGCCGATCCACGCGGACGCGATTTTCGTGTCGCCCTTGATCGCCGACGCCATCGCCCAGCCGACCGCCTGGATGAACTGCGTCGCGAGATTGCCGGAAATGGAGAAAAAGCCCGCGTCGCGATCCGAGTACATCACGGGGAGCTGGCGGCCTTTCAGCGGATCGCCTTCGTTCGACATCAGCTGGCAGATCATCCGCTCGAGCGACACGTCGCGCGCGATCAGGATGCTCTGCTGCCGGTAGGTCGGGAAGCACATGTCGCCGTCGCGCAGCGCCATCGCGTGCGCGGTGCCGATCGCCTCTTCGCCGAGGCTCAGCATGTAGAACGAGATTTTCTTCTGGCGCTGCGCGATCATCATGCGCGCGTCGAAGATGCGGGTCTTGAGCATCGCGCGCAGCCCGGCAATCAGCCGCGCATCGTCGAGGTCCGGCGCCCACGGGCCGACGGCTTCGCCGCGGTCGTCGATCACGCGCACCAGGCTGCGGGCGAGATGGGCGGTGTCCACCGCGGCAACGTCGATCGGCGGGCGGCGAACCGCGCCGGCCGGCGATAGATGCAGATAGGAAAAGTCCGTCTTGCAGCCCGGGCGCCCGGTGGGCTCCGGCACATGCAGACGCAATGGCTCTGACAGGCTCATCGTGTCGTCTCCACGCTCGATTGTGTCTCACGCTGATAGGAACGCGCGGCCGGTTGCCGGCCTGCGCGCGGGCTGGCGCGCGGATAAGCACGCCAACCTTGGGAATCTATGCAATGCCGCGCCGGCCGTCGATGACCAACCCGCTCGATCGCGGTGAGCATATTTGCCATGATAGGCGCGGGATGGCGGGATGGCGTGCCCGGGGTGGCCGGTTGGCGCCGGCTGCCGGTCACGCGGTGCCGTGCCCCTGCGATCCGGGGCCGGAGAGGAATTCGCGGCCGTCGCCGCGATTGATGTCGAACGCAAGATCGGGGGCGGGCCGCGCCAGCGACCCACGCTTAATCGGGCGACAACCAACGTCAGTGGGATGTCGATCGAAGACGAGCCCGGTCGATCGACGGGAACCGCGCGAATGCCGAGCTCGGCAAACCGGTCGAACGCGCTTGCCGGGTGAACGCCCCCCCGCACCCACCCGGCGACTTTCAGTTTCAGCTGCCTTGTGCGGGCGTGAATACGCCGCGAAAACGCATCTTCCCCGACGCGAGGCGACCGTATGCTTCGGTGGCCTCGTCCAGCGCAAATGTTTCGACGATCGGTTTGACCTTGCCTTTGGCGGCGAGGTCCAGCACCTCGCTCAGGTAACGCAGACCGCCGTGGGTCGATCCGATTACCTGCTGACGCATCATGTGGAACGGCTTGCTCCGCGACGCGATCGAGAACGGCTTGGTGAAATCGAGCCCGCAGAGGATCACCCGGCCGTCGACGCGCAAGCCGGCCATCGCTTCCTCTGCAGTACTGAACTCGTTGGTCGTGACCAGCAGCACGTCCGCGCCACCCAGATCGCGCAGTTCCGCACCGTTTGCCACGACCTGGTCCGCGCCCAGCCGGGTCGCCAGGTCGCGTTTGTCCGCGGAATGCGTGATCGCGATGGTCTCGAAACCGCACGCCCGGGACAATTGCAGCGCCACGTGTCCCAAGCCGCCGATCCCGAGCACGGCGACCTTCTCGTGCGGTTGCGGCGCCGCATCACGCAGGCCGCTCCACGTCGTGTAGCCGGCGCACATCATCGGCGCGGCATCGACATAGGCCAGCCCGTCGGGCAACAGCACCGTCCCCTCGGCCGCCACCGCGATGTACTCCGCATGCCCGCCCTGAGATGCGAACCCGGTGGTCCGCGGCGCGTCGCAGTTCACGGCCGTCTGGCCGGACAGCGGACGATGTTCGCGACAGTACGCGCAGCGACCGCACGCGGACTGCACCCAGGTCGTGCCGATCCGGTCGCCCACCCTTCGCGCATGCACACCGGCGCCGACTTCGACCACTTCCCCGACCACCTCATGGCCTGGCGTTTGCGGGTAAATGTCGCCGCCGTAGCCCTGCGTCGCCCAGACGTCCGTGTAACACATGCCGGACGCGTGGACCTTCACCAGCACCTGCCCCGGCCCGGCTTGCGGAACCGGCACTTCCCAAACTTCCCAGGGCCGATTGGCGCCGGTCATCACGATCGCCTTCATCTTCATTGCCTGCTCCTTGTTCATCCGACCATAGTGTTCATCGCCCAGTCCGTCGGCACCTGTCGCCGCGATGTCTTTGCCACGGCGGCCGGTGCTTGCGATGACGAAGGCCCTAGTCTAGAAAAGGCGCATTATCATGACAATCTCGCCAATCTTTATGTCACGATGAATTCAGCTCATCAATTGAAAAGCGGCGATCTGTTCTCGCTCAATGTGTTCCTCGCCGCGGCGACGCACCTCAGTTTTCGCGCGGCGTCGATCGAGCTCGACGTCACGCCGTCGGCGGTCAGTCATTCGATCAAGAGCCTCGAGCAGCGTCTGGGCGTTCGCCTGTTCAACCGCACGACACGCAGCGTGTCGCTGACGGATGCCGGCGAACGACTCGTCGAAAAGCTCCGCCCCGCGATCTCTTCAGTTGCGGAGGCGATGCTCGCGGTCGACGGGTTGCGCGACACACCCAGCGGCACTGTGCGCATCAACGCCAGCGAAGGCGCGATCCGCATGGTGCTGAAACCGGTGCTCGCGGGTTTTCTGCGCGACTACCCGCAGGTCCACCTCGACATCGTGACGGACGGGAAGCTCGGCGACATCGTGGCCGGCGGATTCGATGCGGGGATCCGGCTGGCCGAGGCCGTGCCGCAAGACATGATCGCGGTGCGCGTGTCCGAGCCGGTGCGCTTCGCCGTAGTTGCTTCGCCGGCCTATTTCGCCGCGCGCGGGCGCCCCGAGGTGCCGCAGGATCTGCACGGGCACGACTGCATCCGCTTTCGCTTCGACAGCGGCGCGATCTATCGCTGGGAGTTCGAGCGTCGCGGCGTCGTCGAAACGGTGAATGTCGGCGGCCCGCTCACGCTGACCGATCAGCCGCTGATGGTCGATGCCGCGATCGACGGCATCGGAGTCGCGTTCGTACCGGATCATCTCGTCCACGATGCGCTGCGCGACGGACGTCTCGAACGCGCGTTGATCGACTGGTGTCCGGTCATGCCGGGGCTGTGTCTGTATTACCCCGGTCATCGGCACGTGTCGGGCGGGCTGCGTGCGTTGATCGATACGTTGCGTATGCCGTCTTCCGGTGCCGATCGAGGTTGATCGGCTGTGTTGGCGAACGCATGAGCGAGGTATGAATCGCTGCGTCGCGCGTCGAGAAGGATCATCACGTCCGATGCAACACCGCAAAAACAAAAAACCCGCGAGCGCTCGATCTCTCGCGGGTTTTCGGACCTTCATGGAATCGCATGGAAGCGTTCGTGGTGCCGGGGACCGGACTTGAACCGGCAAGCCAATTAAGGCGGCGGATTTTCGTCACACTGCTTCTTTCGAAGCCGGCGTCGCGTGCGCGATGCCGTTCGTGCGCTGGACTATGCCTTCACCGTCGCGCGCGGGCGTGACCGCTGCCCATGCGCCTTAGGCGCCCCCCGTCTAGTCTCTACACCTTCCTCGCGGATACCGCGAGGCTTGGCTCGGCGTTGCCTCGATGCGTGCATCAGGGGTTTCACCGAATTTGAAGGGTTCTGCACCGACCGTTTCCGACCGGGCACTCAATCGTGTTTAAGTCCGCTATGTTTACCAATTTCATCACCCCGGCAAGAGGGCGGACCGGATTCTACCACTGCCCGGCCAGATCTTCCGCATTTGACCCTGTCAGGCCCCTCCCGGTCGTGGGCACCCGATTTCACCGTCGACGCCCCGGCCACCCATGCCCGCTGCCGTACTACGCCCGCCGTCGAATCTCGAACGCATGATGATCTCCGCGTACCGGCCGGATCGATACCGTTATTCAACATCCAACCTTTCATTCGTCGCGCGACGATATTAAGGTTTGCTTGATATCGACTCGCACATGCTGCTCACGTTATCGCGCCGAATTCATTGAATATCCGCCGTTCCGCACGATTCGAGCGATCCCCTTAATCCTGCCTTAAGCTTCGCCGTGCTAGCGCCAGCAATGCTTTCGGGCAATCGCAGCGGGGTCGCGAAGTTTGTCACCGAATGGAAATATACGCGGCATAGCCTGACCCGCGTTGCCCGTAACAGACGGTAATACGCACATTTCGCTTATCCCGCACGATCCATTCAGTTAGGAAAACATAATGTTAAGAAAGCCCCTGTTAACCGTCATGTCAGCATCGGTCTTTCTTGCCGCCTGCGGCGGCGACGACGCAACCTCCACGCCCGGTGTCGCGCCGACCAATACCGCGGCCGTACCGAACACCGCCACCGCGTCCGGCTATACGTTGACCGTATTCGCGAAAGCGCCCACGTCCAGCGACAAGCCCGACTCGATCGTCCAGTTCAACAACACGGTCTTCATCGGCTATCAGAAAGCCGGCGACGTAAAGGACGGCTCCGTGCCGGGCCTGACCAACGACGTCGTGCAATACGACCTGAGCGGCAACGTGCTCAAGACGTATACGGTGCCGGGCCACGTCGATGGACTGATGGCTCGCGCCGATACGAACACGCTGTGGGCGATGGCCAACGAGGACGGCAATCCCGAACTGACGATCATCGACCTCAAGGCCGGCACGCAGAAAACCTACGCGCCGACCGTCAATCCGACCGCACACGGCGGCGGCTTCGACGACATGCAGTTGCTCAACGGGAACATCTATGTGAGCGCATCGAACCCGACGACACCCGGCACCGTCGCACCGACGGTCGACCAGCTCACGCTGAATGCAAACGGCACGACGTTCGACGTCGCGCCCGTGCTTGCCGGCAACGCGCAGGCCACCGACCTGACGCCGTCCGTCGGCGGATCGCCGAATCCGACTTTCAATCAGTCGGTGACACTGAGCCTGACGGACCCCGATTCCGAGGCGATCGATTCCGCCGGCGATCTCGTGCTCGACAGCCAGGCCGACGGCAAGCTGGTGTTCCTCCATAACCCGGGCGCAAGCCAGACTGTCAGCGTATTGACGCTCACGCTCTTCAACGACAAGGACGGCCCCATCTATCCGGTCGACGATACGCGCTGGGTGCCCGCGCCGGGACCGCAAGGCAAGACCTTCATGTTGTTCACCGACGCCAGCAACACGACCTACCGCGTCGACGCATCGTTCTCGCAAGGCGACGCCTACAGTGCCGGCCAGGGTCAGGTGATGAAGCTGGATACGAAGTCGGGCCATCTGACACCCATCGCGACGAGTGTCGGCAACGCATCCGCTCTTCAGGACCCGCACGGCATGCTGTTCGTCGCGCTGTAACGTCAACCGCCGGCGGCGCGCGCGTCGCCGTCGAGCCTGATCGCGTCCGATTGCCCCGTCGCGCAGACATGTGCGCGACGGGGCACCACGCGTTCCGACGACGGAATCGCGCACGCGGTCGCTTTCGCCGATACAATCGACAGCGGCGTTGCCCTCCGATCCTTCACACGATTCCGTTCGCGCCCTTTCGGGCCTTCCCTGCTCGTGCGTCATCGCGAAGTCACAAACGTTTTCGATAATTTTCCCTGCCGAAAACGTTTACATCGCGTTATTTAATGACCTCGACCATCAAGGATGTCGCTGCCCTTGCGGGCTTCTCGATCGCCACCGTCTCGCGTGCGATCAACGCCCCGCATACCGTCAGCCCCGCCACGCTGCAAACGATCCGCACCGCGATCGACACGCTGCAATTCCGCCCGAGCCCGCTCGGCCGGCAACTGCGCGGCGAACGCACGCGGCTCGTCGGCGTCGTCGTGCCGACGCTGTCGAACCCCGTGTTCGCCGACTGCCTGCAAGGTATCGACGAGCTCGCGACCGCGGCCGGCTTCAAGCTGATCCTGATGACGACCGAGTACGACGCGGCGCGCGAGCGTCACGCGATCGAGACGCTGCGCGAGCAGCGCGTCGAAGGCTTGATCCTCACCGTCGCCGATGCGGACACGCACCCGCTGCTCGACATGCTCGATCGCGACGGCCCGCATTACGTGCTGATGCACAACGACACGCAACGCCGCCCGTCGGTGTCGGTCGACAACCGTCGCGCCGCGTACGACGGCGTGCGGCTGCTGACCGCGCGCGGCCACCGTCGCGTGCTGATGCTGGCCGGCTCGCTCGCCGCATCGGATCGCGCACGCCAGCGTCATCTCGGTTACGCGCAGGCCCTCGAGGAAAGCGGCGTTGCCACGCTGCCGCCGGTCGAAGTCGACTTCAACGCGCCCGAGCTGCCCGACGCGGTGCTCGCGCATCTCACCGCCCAGGCGACCCGCCCGACCGCCCTCTTCTGCAGCAACGACCTGCTCGCGATGGTCGTGATGCGCGGCCTGCGCCGCGCGGGCTTCTCGATCCCGGACGACCTGTCGGTGCTCGGCTTCGACGGGATCGCGATCGGCGAATTGCTCGCGCCGCCGCTCGCGAGCGTCGCGACACCGAACCGCGACATCGGCCGCCACGCATGGCAGCGTCTCGTCGAATGCATCGGCGGCGCGACGATCGAACGCACGTCGCTGATCCTGCCGCACGTGGTGCGCGACGGTGCGACGGTCGCGCCGCCGGCCACCGACCTGCAATTGCGCAAGGCCTGAATACGCACGCCCCGCCAGCACGCCCCCCGACAACCACACCACCCCAGCGCCACACACTCGCCCGGAGACCTACCGTGTCCTTTCGCCTGACCTCGCTGCTGCGCGCGCTCGCCGCGCCGCTCGCCTGCGCCGCGCTCATCGCGGGCGCGCCCGCCGCTCACGCCGACGAATCGGCGATCTGCTACAACTGCCCGCCCGAATGGGCCGACTGGGCCGCGCAGATCGCGGCGATCAAGCAGAAGACCGGCATCCGCGTGCCGTTCGACAACAAGAACTCGGGCCAGGCGATCGCGCAGCTGATCGCCGAGCAGAAGAGCCCGGTGGCCGACGTCGTCTACCTCGGCGTGTCGTCGGCCTTCCAGGCGAAGGACAAGGGCGTGATCGCGCCGTACAAGCCCGCGCACTGGAACGACATTCCCGCGAACCTGAAGGACCCGCAAGGCTACTGGTTCGCGATCCACTCGGGCACGCTCGGCTTCTTCGTGAACAAGGACGCACTCGACGGCAAGCCGGTGCCGCGCTCGTGGGCCGATCTGCTGAAGCCTGAATACAAGGGCATGGTCGGTTATCTCGATCCGTCGAGCGCATTCGTCGGTTATGCGGGCGCGGTCGCGGTCAACCAAGCGCTCGGCGGCAGCCTCGACAACTTCAAGCCGGCACTCGACTGGTTCCGCAAGCTGAAGGCGAACGCGCCGATCGTGCCGAAGCAGACCGCGTATGCGCGCGTGCTGTCCGGCGAGATTCCGATCCTGCTCGACTACGATTTCGACGCGTACCGCGCGAAGTACAAGGACAACGCGAACGTCGAGTTCGTGATTCCGAAGGAAGGCACGATCGCCGTGCCGTACGTGATGAGCCTCGTGAAGGGCGCGCCGCACGATGCGAACGGCAAGAAGGTGCTCGACTTCGTGCTGTCGGACGAAGGCCAGAAGCTGTGGGCCAACGCGTACCTGCGCCCGGTGCGCGCGCAGACGCTCGGCGCCGACGTCGCCGCGAAGTTCCTGCCGGCGAGCGAATACGCGCGCGCCAAGTCGGTCGACTTCGGCAAGATGGCGGCCGGCCAGCAGGCATTCGGCCAGCAGTACCTGCAGGTGATGCAGTAAGCGGCGGAACGCAATCGATGCTCGATCTGACTTTCCCGCTGCGCTGGCGCGTCGCGCTCGTCGCGCCGGCGCTCGCGGTGTTCGCCGCGTTCTGGCTGCTGCCGATGGCGGCGCTCGTGCAGGTGTCCGCCGACGGCGCGTTCTTCTCGCAGTACGCGGCACTGCTCGGCAATGCGCGCTACATGAAGAGTCTCGGCGAGACCGTCGCGCTGTCCGCCGGCGTCACGCTCGCGACGCTCGCGCTGTCGACGATCTCCGGCCTGCTGCTCGCGCGCCGCGACTTCGCGGGCAAACGCGTGCTGCTCGCGCTGCTCACGTTCCCGCTCGCGTTCCCGGGCGTCGTCGTCGGCTTCATGGTGATCATGCTCGCCGGGCGCCAGGGGCTGATCGGCATGCTGTCCGCGAAACTCACGGGCGACAAGTGGGTATTCGCGTATTCGGTCGCGGGGCTGTTCGTCGGCTACCTGTACTTCTCGATTCCGCGCGTGATCGTCACCGTGATCGCGGCCGCGTCGAAGCTCGACGCGTCGCTTGAGGAAGCCGCGCGTTCACTCGGCGCATCGCCGTGGCGCATCTTTCTCGACATCGTGCTGCCCGCGCTCGCGCCGGGCCTGATCGCGGCCGGCGCGATCTGCTTCGCGACCGCGATGGGCGCATTCGGCACCGCGTTCACGCTGGCCACCGACCTGAACGTGCTGCCGATGACGATCTATACCGAGTTCACACTGAACGCGAACATCGCGACAGCGGCCGGCCTGTCGATCGTGCTCGGCATCGTCACCTGGGCCGTGCTCGCGCTTGCGCGCCGGTTCACGGGCCACACCGCCGCCGCCGCGGCCTGAGGATTCCTTCATGCAATCGCTTTCCGGCTCTTCCGCGCCGTCGCCGGCGCCCGCTCCCGCGCACGCGAACGGCGTAGCGCGCCGCGCGCCGCGCGTCACCGGCGCGCGCGCGATCGCCGCGCTGCAATGGGGCGTCACGCTGCTGCTGTGCGCGTTCCTGATCGTGCCCGTCGTGATGTCGGTGCTCGCGGGCCTGACCGTCAACTATTTCCGCGGAATCTCGAGCGGCCTCACGCTGCGCTGGCTCGAACAGGTTTGGCAGCAGTATCACGGCTCGGTCGCGCTGTCGCTTTACGTCGCGTTCGCGACGCTCGCGATCGTGCTCGTCGTCGGCGTGCCGGCCGGTTATGCGCTCGCGCGCAGCAAGAGCCGCATCGCGCGCGCGATCGAGGAAGCGCTCGTGCTGCCGGTGGCGCTGCCCGGCCTCGCGTCGGCGCTCGCGCTGCTGGTCGTCTACGGCGGCTTCACCACGTTCCGGATGAGCCTGTGGTTCATCGTCGTCGGCCATGTCGTGTTCACGCTGCCGTTCATGGTGCGCGCGGTCGCGGCGGTCGCGGCCGGCGCCGACCTGCGCACGCTCGAGGAAGGCGCGGCGAGCCTCGGCGCATCGTTCGTCACGCGCTTCGTCACGATCGTGCTGCCGAATCTGCGCCCCGGCATCGTCGCGGGTGCGCTCGCGGTGCTCACGCTGTCGATCGGCGAATTCAACCTCACGTGGATGCTGCATACGCCCGACACCAAGACGCTGCCCGTCGGGCTCGCCGACACCTATGCATCGTTGCGTCTCGAAGTCGGCAGCGCGTACACGATCCTGTTCCTGCTGATGACGCTGCCGCTCCTCGTCGCGATGCAGTGGCTCGGCGTCGACCCGTCCGGCACGCGCGCACTCAAGCGCCGCCCGCGCTGACTCTTCCGCTCTCATGAAACTCGATTCCACTCCCATCACCCTGACCGGCTGCGCGAAGACGTTCCGCGGCACGCGCGTGCTCGAACCGCTCGACCTGTCGATCGGCGCGGGCGAAACGCTCGTGCTGCTCGGGCCATCGGGCTGCGGCAAGACGACGACGCTGCGCCTGATCGCGGGCCTCGACACGCCGGATGCCGGCGGCACGATCGCGTTCGGCAACGACGACGTGACGTCGCTGCCGATCGAGCGCCGGCAGGTCGGCATGGTGTTCCAGAACTACGCGCTGTTTCCGAACCTGACGGTGCGCGGCAACGTCGGTTACGGGCTGAAGATCCGCAAGACCGAACCGCGCGCGCTGCGCGAACGCGTCGACGAGCTGCTCGCGATGATGCGGCTCGACGCGCACGCGGACAAACCGGTCGATCAGCTGTCGGGCGGCCAGCGCCAGCGCGTCGCGCTGGCTCGCGCGCTGGCCGTGCGGCCGCGCGTGCTGCTGCTCGACGAACCGCTGACCGCGCTCGACGCAAAACTGCGCGACGTGCTGCGTCGCGAGATGAATGCGCTGCTGCGCGAGCTCGGTGTGACGACGGTCTACGTGACGCACGACCAGGCCGAAGCGATGGAGCTCGGCGACCGGATCGTCGTGATGGGTGCGGGCCGCATCGAACAGATCGGCACGCCGCGCGACATCTACTACCGGCCGGCGAACCGCACGGTCGCGCAGTTCATCGGCACGCTGAACCGGCTCGCGGGACAATGGCGTGATGGCAAGCTCGTGACGACGGGCGGCGCGATCGTCACGCCGCATGCCGCCGACGAGTGGTTCTTCCGCCCCGAGGACGCGCAACTCGCCGATCCCGCGCATGCGCCGCTGCGCGGCGCGGTCGGTGCGTGCGCGTTCCTCGGCGAGCGCACGCGGCTCACGATCGAGCACGCGGCACCCGACGCGCTCGTGATCGACGTACCGGGCCGCATCGCGCTCGCGCACGGCACCGCGGTGGGCCTGACGATCGCACCGGAAGGCCTGATCGCGCTCGGCGCGTGATGCAACAATCAGGCAACACCCAAGTCATACTCAGGCATCACCCATGCACCACCCCACCGCGGCGCACGACGCCGCCCCCACAATAACCAGACGATTCCGAGGAACGACGATGCTGCTTGCTCAAATCAGCGATCTCCACGTCAAGCGTCCGGGCCAGCTCGCGTACCGGCGCGTCGACACGGCGGCCGCGCTCGCGCGCTGCATCGCGAAGCTGAACGCGCTCGAGCCACGCCCCGATGCCGTGCTCGTCACCGGCGACCTGACCGACTTCGGCCACGACGAGGAATATGCGCACCTGCGCGACCTGCTCGCGCCGCTCGAGATTCCGTACTACCTGATGATCGGCAATCACGACGACCGCGCCGGGCTGCGCCGCGCGTTCGCCGATCGCGCCGAACTGCAGGACGGCGAATTCGTGCAGTACGCGCTCGACCTCGGCGCGGTGCGCGTGCTCGCGCTCGACTCGCAGGTGCCCGGCGCGAGCCACGGCGACCTGTGCGACGCACGGCTCGGATGGCTCGCCGCGCAGCTCGACGCCGCGCGCGATCGCCCGGTGATCGTCGCGCTGCATCACCCGCCGTTCGTGTCGGGGATCGGCCACATGGATGCGCTGCGTCTCGCACCCACCGCCGCCGCGAAACTCGACGCGCTGCTGCGCGGTTATCCGAACGTCGAGCGCGTGCTGTGCGGCCACGTGCACCGCACGATGTTCACGCGTTTCGGCGGCACGCTCGCGTCGGCGGTGCCGGCGCCCGCGCACCAGGTCGCATTCGACCTGCGGGCCGATGCGCCGTCCGCGTTCCGGCTCGAACCGCCAGCGTTCGCGGTGCATCGTTATGCGCCGGAGACGGGAATGACGTCGCACCACGTGTATGTGGACGAAGGCGCCGGGCCGTATCCGTTCTATGAACCGACGGGCGAGCTGGTCGACTGATGGCGTAAAGCACGCACGATGAAGGCGGCGGCCGGCGGGTCGTGCCGGTTTGCCGGCTCGCTGCCTGCCCGGCAGGATTCACGGTGCTCCGGTATGATCGGCAGCCTCGACCGGCAACCGGCCCACCGGCGCACCCTACGCGTGCGCCGCACGCCGCGCCGTCCAACTCCGCCCGCGCTGCCATGTCCACCGCTTCCACCGACCGCCCGACCGACGCCGCCTCGCCCCACTACTCGCGCAGCCTGCTGTTGCTGCTCGCGACGATCGCAGGCGTATCGGTCGCGAACATCTACTACAACCAGCCGCTGCTCGACAGCTTCCGCGCAACCTTTCCCGACGGCGCGTCCTGGATCGGCGCGGTGCCGACCGCCACGCAGCTCGGTTATGCGGCCGGCATGTTCCTGCTCGCGCCGCTCGGCGACCGGTTCGACCGCCGCGGGCTGATCCTGATGCAGATCGCCGGCCTGTCGGTCGCACTGATCGTCGCGGCCACCGCGCCGTCGCTGGCCGTGCTCGCCGTCGCAAGCCTCGCGATCGGCGTGCTCGCGACCATCGCGCAACAGGCCGTGCCGTTCGCCGCCGAAATCGCGCCGCCGGCCGAACGCGGACACGCGGTCGGCACCGTGATGAGCGGCCTGCTGCTCGGCATCCTGCTCGCGCGCACGGCCGCCGGTTTCGTCGCCGAGTATTTCGGCTGGCGCGCGGTGTTCGCGGCGTCGGTCGCGGCGCTCGTCGCGCTCGCCGCCGTGATCGTGCTGCGGCTGCCGCGCAGCTCGCCGACGTCGACGCTGCCGTACGGCAAGCTGCTCGGTTCGATGTGGCATCTGGCAGTCGAACTGCGCGGGCTGCGCGAGGCCTCGCTGACGGGCGCCGCGCTGTTCGCGGCGTTCAGCGCGTTCTGGCCCGTGCTCACGTTGCTGCTCGCCGGCGCGCCGTTCCATCTCGGCCCGCAGGCGGCCGGCCTGTTCGGGATCGTCGGCGCGGCGGGCGCGCTCGCGGCGCCGTACGCGGGCCGCTTCGCGGACAAGCGCGGCCCGCGCGCGATCATCTCGCTCGCGATCGCGCTGCTCGCGCTGTCTTTCGTGATCTTCGCGCTGTCGGGTTCGAGCCTCGTCGGGCTCGTGATCGGCGTGATCGTGCTGGATGTCGGCGTGCAGGCCGCGCAGATCTCGAACCAGTCGCGCATTTATGCGCTGAAGCCCGAGGCGCGCAGCCGCGTCAACACGGTGTTCATGGTGTGTTATTTCATCGGCGGCGCACTCGGTTCGTCGGCCGGCGTCGCCGCATGGCACGCGTTCGGCTGGATCGGCATGTGCGCGGCCGGGCTGCTGTTCACCGCGCTGGCCGGCTGGTCCCACCATCGAGGCGGCCGGCACGGCTGAGCGCCACCGGCCACCGCGGCGTCACGCGTCGGCGCGGGGTGCGGCCGGTTCGTCGGCGGGCGGCAGCGCGAACGCCTGTGCAGGGTCGATCACGGCAGCAGGATCCATCACGGCAGCCGGGGTCGGCACGGCGAGCGGGACGGCAGAAGGCGTCAGGATGGGCGCCGCATCCGGTATCGCGATCTGCTCGGGCGCCGACGAAACATCCGCTGCCGACGCGGCCGCTACGGTCGCCGCCGCCGGCGCACTGGCGGCCGCCGCGCGCGCCGCGGGCCGGCGGGCCGGATCGAACAGGAACGACAGCCCGACGCTGCCGAGGATCGCGACGGTCGCGACCACGGTCGCCATCGTCACCGGTTCGCCGAGCAGCAGCGCACCGAGCGCGACCGCGACGATCGGGTTCACATACATGCAGCTGCTCGCGATGATCGGGCTCGTGTGACGGATCAGGTAGCCGTATGCGACGTACGCGGCCATCGTGCAGAACACCATCAGGTACAGGAACGCGAACACCGGCCCGGCCATCACGTGTTCGATGCGTTCGCCGATCAGCCATGCAACGAGCGTCGAAATCAGGCCGCCGAGGCCGATCTGCAGCGACGTCGACAGAAACAGGTCGGACGGCAGCTTGAGCCGCGTCGCGAGGTGCGCGCCGCCCGCCCAGAACAGCGCACCAGCCAGAATGCAGATCGTGCCGAGCGCCGAATTCTGCGCCGCTGCGCCGCCCGAATTCAGCACGACGATGCCGACCATCCCGAGCGCGATGGCCGCCCACTCGCCCTTCGTCACCGGCCGCCCGGCGACCGCCGCGATCACGGTCGCGAACAACGGCACCGTCGCGACCATCACCGCGGCCGAGCCGCTGCTGACCGAGCTGATCCCGAGCGCGATCGTGCCGGACGACAGCGCGACGAGCATCGTGCCGACGATCCCCGCATTGCGGATCTCCAGCAACGTCGGCCATTCGGGCTTGCGCCGCAGCGCGAAGATGAACAGGCCGATCCCGCCGAGCAGGTTGCGCATCCCCGACAGCAGCAGCGGCGGGAACGACTGCAGCGCGAAATGCAGGCCGCTGTAGGTCGAACCCCAGACGAAATAGATGAACACGAGCGCCAGCGCGACGCGGCCGCCGCGGCTTTGCGGCAGGCGGATCCGGAACGAAAAGCGGGCGAGGAAATCGAGGAGGCGGTCGAGCGGCGTCATCGTGTGACCCGCCCGCACGTCGCGCCGCGTGCCCCGCTGAAAAACGCCGGCAATGCCGGCAAACGGTCCTGACGGGACCGGGAAGGCAGAGCGAACGTGCGGAACGACATGGCAGTGCGAACGGCGACGAAAGAGAACCGGCAAGCGGCGGCAGAGGGACAAAAAAAACGCGCGCAACCGTTTCGGCTGCGCACGCTCGGCATTATGGCATCAAGGATTCGAAAGCATCGTCAGACCTGTCTGAAAGGATAGGGACTGATGTTTCGGCGCGACATTATCCGGCTGGCGGGCTTCCGGTCGGCGGGCCGGTGAAATCCGGGGCCGGATTCGCAACGCGCGCGCGTTGCCGGCGTCGGTGCCGATTCCACACGCAATCCATCGCAATCCGCCCCGCTCGAACCCACCATCGGCCTGACGGCCAATCATGCGCGCCGGCCGCTACTTCGCGCTTATCGTGACGGTCGACACGCCCTCTTCCAGCGGTCCACAACCTCCATTCGAAACCCGCACCATCCATACAAAATTTTGTATAATCCAACCATCCTTCCGCCGAAGCCGGTTGTTTTCGTCGGCAGCGCGCTTGACGATCTTCGTGGCTTTCCACTGCCCGCGCGACGCGACGCCGGCCACCAGATCGACCAGGTACAGCGCGGCTTCGCGCCCGACGACTGGAAGCCGATGCGCACCATCGGCGTCGGCGTGCGGGAAATTCGCCTGCGCGATGCGAGCGGCGCGTTCCGGATCGTCTACGTCGCGACATTCGCCGATGCCGTCTACGTGCTGCACTGTTTCCGGAAGCAATCGGCACGCACGAGCAAACCCGATATCGACCTGGCCGCCCGGCGTTATCGCACGCTGATGATGGAGTTGAAACGATGACCAATGAACGCTACACCAACGTCTGGGACGCAATCGAAGGCCAGCCGGCCGAAGCCGAGAACATGAAGCTGCGCTCCGAACTGATGATCGCGCTCAAGCAGCGCATCGCGCAACTCGAGCTCAGCCAGGCCCAGGCGGCGAAGCAGTTGGGTGTCACGCAGCCGCGCGTCTCCGACCTGCTGCGCGGCAAGATCAACCTGTTCGGGCTCGACGCGCTCGTGAACATGGCGGCGGCAGTCGGCCTGCGCGTCGATCTCCAGGTGCGCGAATCGGTGTGACGCGTGAGCGCGTCACGCGCGCCGCTCACGATCCGCCGAACCAGTTGTACCCCTGATCGACCCAGTAGCCGCCCGGATACGTATCGGTCACGAAGATTTCCATGATGTGCTTCGGGTTCTTGTAGCCGAGCTTGGTCGGCATCCGCAGCTTCATCGGGAAACCGAATTCCGGCGGCAGCCGCTGGCCGTCGTAGTCGAACGCGAGCAGCGTCTGCGGATGCAGCGCGGTCGGCATGTCGATGCTCTCGTAGTAATCGTCCGCGCACTTGAAGCCGACGTATTTCGCCCGTGTGTCGGCACCGACGCGCGCGAGAAACGCGCCGAACGGCGTGCCGCCCCAGCGGCCGATCGCACTCCACCCTTCCACGCAGATATGCCGCGTGATCTGTTCCGCGTGCGGCAGCGCATACAGCTCGTCGAGCGTCCACACGCGCTTGCCCGTCACGCGGCCGGACAGCACGAGCCGATACGTCGACGCATCGACGTGCGGCACGTCGTCGATCGCGTAAAACGCGTTGAACGGGAACGGCCGCGTGATATCGGCTTCGGTGTAGGTCGGCGCGAGCCGTTCGCCGCTGAACAGCCAGGCCTGCACGCGATCGTTCATGCGCGATACTGTCTCGAGGAACGTGTTGACCGATGCGTCATCCTGCAGCGTGCAGCCGGTGAGCATCGTCAGGCCACCGAGCGTCAGCACGCGCCGGTTGAAGAGGCGCCGCGACGGCATCTCGAGCTCGCGGCGCACATCGAGTTCGAGCGACTTCCGGTCGAGCGTCCAGCGCGGGTCGCCGCGCCTGTTTTCGGATTCCGACATGATGATTTCCTTAGCCCGCGGCGTGCGGGTCAGCGGCCGCGCAGCATCGCGAGCAACGAGCGCGGCACCAGCAGCGCCATCGCGACATGAACGACAAAGAATGCGACGAGCAGCGACATCGCCCAGAAATGCACGACGCGCGCATTGTCATAGCCGCCGAACAGTTCGCGCAGCAGCGGGAATTGCACGGACTTCCAGATCGTGAGCCCCGACAGCACCAGCACGACGAGATCGACGATCGCGGTCAGGTACGCGGCACGCTGCACCGCGTTGTAGACGCTCAGGTCGTTGTGCGACAGCCGCCCGCCCAGCGCGGCGCGCACGTCGCGCCACACGGACGCCGGCGTGACGGGCAGCATCTTGCGCGCGAAGCGCCCCGTCGCGATCGACATCGCGAGGTAGAACAGCCCGTTGGCGACCAGCAGCCACATCGCCGCGAAATGCCATTGCAGCGCGCCGCCGAGCCAGCCGCCGATCGTGATGCCGTGCGCGAACGTGAACGACGGATAGATCGGCGACGCGTCGTAGATGCGCCAGCCGGACAGCGCCATCAGGATCGCCGCGAGCGCGTTGAGCCAGTGGCTCACGCGCACCCATGGCGGATGGATCGGGCGCGCGGGTGGCGTCGCGGGCGCGCGATCCGTTGCGGGAACGGTTTGCATGATGAAGACTCCAGGGGTGCTGCGACGGGACGCGATGCGCGCGTGCAGCCGGCTGGCCGCGCCCCGCGCGCATCCGTCAGTTCGACGGGCTCATTGCGTCCTTCTTCATCGCGTCGCCCTTCGACATCGCGTCGTGGCCCATCGCGTCTTTCTTCATGGCGTCCTTCTTCATCGCGTGCTTCTTCATGCCGTCCTTCTTCATCGCGCCATCCTTCGCCATCGCGTCGTGGCCCATCGCGTCCTTCGACATCGACGTGCCGTCCTTCGACATCGCATCGTTCTGCGCATAGGCGCCCGTTGCAATCGTGGCAAGAGCGGCGACGCAAGCGGCAATCAGTACGTTTTTCATGACATCTCTCCGAAACATGGGTTTAAGGAGCCGAATAGACGGACGACGTCGCGGGAAATGACAGCCGCTCTGAAAATATTTTTTATGCTGGCCGGACAACCCGTCATGCTGCGCCGCTCGGCCGCCGCCGATCGGGGTGCCGGACCGAACGGCAAAGGCATGTGCTGCGGTGCACCCGGCCTGCCGCGCCGCCCGCCATGTTGCGGCTGCACCGGGATAACCACTGTACGCCCGGTTGAAACCGCCGCAAACCCGGTGTATCGTGTGCCCTTGCTAACGCGGGGGTCCTGCAATGCGTTCGGTCAAACAACCGGCATTGCGGGTGAGAAATACCCTTTGAACCTGATCTGGATAATGCCAGCGCAGGGAAGCGTACGGATTTCGCCGCCATCCTTCTGACGAAATCCGCCGCCTCACCAAGCCTCGTCTCCTGCTTAGCTCGAGCCCCACATACGTCAAGGGCTCCGGGCAAGCGCCGACGCGCCTGTCCGGCGCTCACACAGGAGATTGCATGAACGCCAATCCGAAGTTTCTGTCCGCCGACGCTCATGTCGACGCCGCCGCTGTCGCGCCGCTGCCGAATTCGCGAAAGGTTTATGTAACCGGCTCGCAGCCCGACATCCGCGTGCCGATGCGCGAAATCACGCAGGCCGACACGCCCACCGGCTTCGGCGGCGAAAAGAATCCGCCGATCTACGTGTACGACACGTCGGGCCCCTACACCGATCCGGAAGCCAAGATCGACATCCGCGCGGGCCTGCCCGCGCTGCGCCAGGGCTGGATCGAAGCGCGCGGCGACACCGAAGGGCTCTCCAGCCTGTCGAGCCGCTACGGCCTCGAGCGCGCGGCCGACCCGGCCACCGCCGACCTGCGTTTCCCGGGCCTGCACCGCAACCCGCGCCGCGCGCAGGCCGGCAAGAACGTCACGCAGATGCACTACGCGCGCCAGGGCATCATCACGCCGGAAATGGAATACATCGCGATCCGCGAGAACCAGCGCCGCGCCGAGTACCTCGAAAGCCTGAAGTCGAGCGGCCCGAACGGCGCGAAGCTCGCCGCGATGATGGGCCGCCAGCACCCGGGCCAGGCGTTCGGCGCCGCGGCCTTCGGCGCGAACGCGCTGGCCGAGATCACGCCCGAATTCGTGCGCGACGAAATCGCGCGCGGCCGCGCGATCATCCCCGCGAACATCAACCACCCGGAATCCGAGCCGATGATCATCGGCCGCAACTTCCTCGTGAAGATCAACGCGAACATCGGCAACTCGGCCGTCACGTCGTCGATCGGCGAGGAAGTCGACAAGATGACGTGGGCGATCCGCTGGGGCGGCGACACGGTGATGGATCTGTCGACCGGCAAACACATCCATGAAACGCGCGAGTGGATCATCCGCAACAGCCCGGTGCCGATCGGCACGGTGCCGATCTACCAGGCGCTGGAAAAGGTCAACGGCAAGGCCGAGGACCTGACCTGGGAAATCTTCCGCGACACGCTGATCGAGCAGGCCGAGCAAGGCGTCGACTACTTCACGATCCACGCGGGCGTGCGCCTGCAGTACGTGCCGCTCACCGCGAACCGGATGACCGGCATCGTGTCGCGCGGCGGCTCGATCATGGCGAAGTGGTGCCTCGCGCATCACAAGGAAAGCTTCCTGTACGAACACTTCGAAGAGATCTGCGAGATCATGAAGGCGTACGACGTGAGCTTCTCGCTCGGAGACGGCCTGCGTCCCGGCTCGATCTACGACGCGAACGACGAAGCGCAGCTCGGCGAACTGAAGACGCTCGGCGAACTCACGCAGATCGCGTGGAAGCACGACGTGCAGGTGATGATCGAAGGCCCCGGCCACGTGCCGATGCAGTTGATCAAGGAGAACATGGATCTCCAGCTCGACTGGTGCAAGGAAGCGCCGTTCTACACGCTCGGACCGCTGACGACCGACATCGCGCCGGGCTACGACCACATCACGTCGGGCATCGGCGCCGCGATGATCGGCTGGTTCGGCACCGCGATGCTGTGCTACGTGACGCCGAAGGAGCACCTCGGCCTGCCGAACAAGGACGACGTGAAGGAAGGCATCATCACGTACAAGCTCGCCGCGCACGCCGCCGACCTCGCGAAGGGTCACCCGGGCGCACAAGTGCGCGACAACGCGCTGTCGAAGGCACGTTTCGAGTTCCGCTGGGAAGACCAGTTCAACATCGGTCTCGATCCGGACAAGGCGCGCGAATTCCACGACGAGACGCTGCCGAAGGATTCGGCGAAGGTCGCGCACTTCTGCTCGATGTGCGGCCCGCACTTCTGCTCGATGAAGATCACGCAGGACGTGCGTGAATTCGCCGCGCAGCAGGGTGTGTCGGAATCCGAAGCGCTGAAGAAGGGGATGGAAGTCAAGGCGGTCGAGTTCGTCAAGACCGGCGCCGAGATCTATCACCGTCAGTAAGCGAACGCGGCGATCCGCACCGGAAACGCATCGCGATGCACGAAGCCCGCTCTCGAGCGGGCTTTTTTGCGCATGTCGCGTCCCTGCGCACCCACGGGAAACAATTGATTACGAAACCGCGAGCGCCTTAACAAGTCCTTACAGCAGCGTCGCGGAGCGGCGCGTAGATTGGGTTCATGCGTGGCCGCCAACCGGTCGCGCGTCCTCCATTCACTACCACAAGGACAACGATCATGAACTCGATTCGGCGTATTGGGGTATGTGCGCTCCTCGTTGCGACGGTGGCCAGTTTGTCGGCCTGCGATTCGATGTCGAGGCGCCAGCGTGACACGGCAATCGGTGCGGGTGTCGGCGGCGTCGCCGGCGCGGCGATCGGCGGCAGTGCGCTGTCGACGCTGGGCGGCGCGGCGGCCGGCGGCATCATCGGTAACCAGGTCGGCAAGTAAGCCGGCCACGCGCCGCGAAAGTCGGCCGGACGGCGTTTCCGCAGTGCGGAAGCGCCGTTTTCGCATGCGGCGCCGCGATGCGCGCGACAGCGCGCCCGGAAATGATCCGTTACCGTTTTGCACACCGTGTCATCGGTGCGCGGCCTAAGCTTAAGCATCTGCCGATTGCCGGCTCCGCCGGAGAGACATCATGAACAGGACCCTCGCCGCAGCGGTGCTCGCCTGCGCGACGCTCGCCGGTTGCTACTACCCGTACGGTTATTATCCTGGCGGCTATTACACGGCCGCACCGGTACAGCCGGCGCCCGTGTACGCCGATCCGGGCCCCGTCTACTACTACCCGGCGCCTGCGTATGCGCCCGCGTGGGGCGGTTATTGGGGACCGGCGCTATCGCTCAATTTCGGCTTCGGCGGACGCGGCGGCTGGCGCCATCACTGAGCGGGCCGCGCCGCCGTCAGCCGGCGAAATTCCCGTTTCTTGTCGTTTCATCGAATCGTGAAACGACGGCGAGGTAACGGGGTGTAAGATTCTCCGCATCCCGTCCTCCTCCGCCCCCTCGATCGATGTCGCCCAAGAACGCCATTCTGCTGACCGTACTCGCTGCCCTGTGGGGCGCGTCGTTCCTGTTCATCCGGGTCGGCGTCGTCGATTTCGGCGTCGCGCCGCTGATGGCGCTGCGCGTGGGCATCGGCGCGCTGTTTCTCACGGGCTTCGCGCTGACGCGCTTCAAACCCGCCGATCTCGGCGCCCGGCTGCGTGGTCATGCGTGGCCGTTGTTTGTCGTCGGCGCGCTGAACTCGGGTATTCCGTTCTGCCTGTTCGCGTTCGCCGAACTGACGCTGTCGGCCGGCCTGACGTCGGTGATCAACGCGACGACGCCGCTCTGGGGCGCGCTCGTGGCGTACCTGTGGCTGAAGGACAAGCTGTCGCTGCCGCGCGCGCTCGGTCTCGTGATCGGTTTTGCCGGCGTGCTCACGCTCGTGTGGAACCAGATCGCGAATGCGCACGGCGACACGGGCGCCAGCGCGACCGCACTCGCCGCCGCCGCCGCGCTCGGCGCGACGCTGCTGTACGGCATCGCGGCCAATTACACGAAGCGCAAGCTCAGCGGCGTCGATCCGCTCGTCAACGCGGCCGGCAGCATGATCGGCTCGACCATCCTGCTGCTGCCGTTCGCGATCGCCACCTGGCCGGCCGCGCCGGTCAGCGCGCACGCATGGGGCGCCGTGCTCAGCCTCGGCGTCGCATGCACGGGCATCGCGTATTTCATCTTCTTCTACCTGATCGCGCACGTCGGCCCCGCCCGTGCGATTACCGTGACGTTCGTGATCCCCGTGTTCGGCCTGCTGTGGGGCGCGCTGTTCCTCGGCGAACACGTGACAGCCGTGATGATCGAGGGCTGCGCGATCGTGCTCGTCGGCACCGCGCTCGCGACCGGTGCGATCAAGCGGATTCCCGGTCTCGGGCCGCGAAGCGGCGAAGCGACCTGAAGATTCGGGCGCGCGCGGCCGCCCGCCTCACGGTGCGCGCCGGCGGCCGAGCAAAGACTGTTCGCCGGCGGCGTGCCGGCATTCTTCTGACGGTGACGCGCGCACGTGGCCGAAACCCGCTGCATGCCGGCGCCGGCCTGGCCGCAGCCGCGCACCGGGTGCGTCTGGAATTTCCCTGATACGCGGGCCACCGCATTCCAGTTACACTTCGAACACTCATCCGCAGAAGGCGGTCACGATGCCCCACGTTCTTTCGCGTCCACGTTCGCGTGCGACGGCTTCAGCGTGGCGGCGCGACGCAGCCCCGCCGCTCGCCCCTGGGCACCGTTGACATGAAGCCCGCCCGCGACCTATCCCTCGAATCCCTGCTCGAACGCCTCACGCCGACGCCCAGCGGCTGGCTCGCCACTTATCGCACCACGACGCTGCGCAGCGTGTTCCAGCCCGTGCTGTCGATCACGCACAAGCGCGTCGTCGGTTACGAGGCGCTGCTGCGCGTCGTCGACGCAAACGGCGCGCTGGTCTCGCCCACCGCGCTGTTCGACAAGACACGCGGCGACGCCGATGCGCTGCTGCTCGATCGGCTCGCACGCTGCCTGCACACGGCCAACTTCGTCGCGCAGGGCATCGGCGACGGCTGGCTGTTCCTGAACGTGACGCCGCGCGTGCTTGATTCGGGCCTCGTGCAGCGCGAGTTCGTCGAGGCGCTGTGCCGGCATTTCGCGCTGACGCCGAACCGGATCGTGCTGGAAGTCGTCGAACAGCCGTCACGCGACGAAGCCGCGCTCGCCCGTACGATCGACATGATCCAGCATCGCGACTTCCTGATCGCGATCGACGATTTCGGCACGGGCTTCTCGAACTTCGACCGCGTGTGGCGTGCGCGACCCGACATCGTCAAGCTGGATCGTTCGCTGGTCGAGCGCTCGACCGGGTCGGCCGACGATCGGCGCATCATGCATCACCTCGTGTCGATGCTGCACCAGGCCGGCGCAATGGTGCTTGCCGAGGGCGTCGAAAGCGACGACGCGTTGCAGTCGCTGATGGAGGCCGACATCGATTTCGTGCAGGGCTTCCAGTTCGGCCAGCCCGATATGTCGATCGCTAACGCGAGCGCGGCGGCACCCGCAATGCTCGATGCCGCGTGGCAGCGCTTCATCGCCCGCCGGCACACGCCGGTCATCGCCGAACAGCCGGGCTTCGACGCGATCGAGCGGCTCGTGCTCGCCGGCGCGGCCGCGTTCTCCGCGAGCGGCAGCCTGCAGGACGCCGCGCAACGCGTGTTCGCGGTGCCGGCCGCGCGCCGCGTGTTCGTCACCGACGAGATCGGCGAGCAGTTCCTGCCGTCGATCGGTGCGCGGTCCGACGACGGCCAGCCGAACGTCGCCCGCCTCGCGCCGCTCTTTCCGGAAACCCACAGCAACTGGTCGCGGCGCCCGTACTTCCAGCGCGCGATCGCCGCCCCCGGGCGCGTCGCGCTGATGGGCCCGCACTTCTCGCTGACGGAAGGCCGCGATTGTTATACGGCCGCCGTCGCGATCCGCGCGCAGAGCCGGCTCGTCGTGTTCTGCGTCGACTTCGTGCTCGACAGCGCGGGCACCGTGATGCGGTAGCCGGCGCCGCGGCGTGCGCGCGACCGCGATGCCCGCGGAACGTCCGGTCGACCGTGCGTCAGTCGACCACCTTCCCCCGTCCCGATTTCACCACGCTGCGGCGCGACTTGTGCTCGAGCCGCCGCTCCTTCGACGCGCGCGTCGGCCGCGTCGCGACCCGTGCGCGCGGCGTGTACGCGACGCTGCCGATCAACGTGTCGAGGCGCGCCAGCGCGGCATCACGGTTCTTCTCCTGGGTGCGGTATTCCTGCGACTTGATCACGACGATGCCGTCGCGCGTGATGCGCTGGTCGGACAGCGCGAGGAGCCGCTCCTTGATGACAGGCGGCAGCGACGATGCACGGATGTCGAAGCGCAGGTGAATCGCGCTCGACACCTTGTTCACGTTCTGCCCGCCCGCACCCTGTGCGCGCACGGCCGTCCATTCGACTTCGGCCGGATCGAGCGTATAGCGGATCATCATCGCGAAACCTCCGTGCGGCGCCGTGCAAGCGCCTCGTCGACACGGGCCGCGAGCCCCGAATCGCGCTGCGTGCGTGTTGCGACCGCCTGCGCCAGCACGCGCCGCGGCCCGATCACCTGCACACGCGTACGTGCACGCGTCACGGCCGTGTAGACGAGTTCGCGCGTGAGCACACGGCCGAACGATGCCGGCAGCACGAGCGCGGCTTCGTCGAATTCCGAGCCCTGCGATTTGTGGACCGTCAGCGCGAACGCGGTTTCGTGCGGCGGCAGCGCGGCCGGCGACACCGCGCGCACGGTGCCGTCCGCGCGCCTGAACCACACGCGCAGCACGCCGTGCGCGTCGGGCAGCGCGATGCCGATGTCGCCGTTGAACAGCCCGAGCGCATAGTCGTTGCGCGTCACCATGATCGGCCGCCCGGTGAACCAGTGCGCACCGACCGCGAGCGGCACGCGCGCCGCGTGCCGCACATGCGCGGCCACGAGCGCGTTGACATGCTCCGCGCCGCGCGAGCCGCTGCGGGTCGCGCACAGGATCCGGAACCGGTTGAGCGCATCGAACAGCGGCAGCGGATCGGGCACCGGCGCCGCCAGCGTATCGCGCAATGCGTCGAGGTACGCGCCGAACCGCCGTGCGAGCCGTTCGACCGTCGTCGACGCGAGCGACTCGCCCGCATCGTCGTGGAACGACGCAGCCGCCGTGTCGTCCGCCGGCAGCGCGTCGAGCGCGGCCTGCACGTCGCCACTACGGATCGCGAGCGACAGCCGGCCGATCGGCGAATCGAGACCGAAGCGGTAGTTACGTTCGAGCCAGACGACGCAGTCCGCGAGCGGCGCCGGTGCGAGTGCCGGTGTGGCGGATACGGCGGCAGCTTCGTCATGCGCCGCCGCCGTGACCGATGCAAGCGCGGCATCGCCCGCGTCGAACGGCGGCAGCTCGACAGCGTCGAGCCACGCGAGTTCGTCGGCCTCGATCCACGCGGGGGCGCCGCCCGCCTGACCTGCATCACCGGCATCGGTCAGTGCCGGGCCTGCGGGAGGCGGCGCAGTGTCGACCGCGGTAATTTCGTCGTGCTGCGGTTCATCGTCGAAGAGCGATGCCTGTCGAGCGTCGACTCGCCGCCGAGCCGCCGGCTTGCGTGTTGGAGCGGCGGCCGATGCCGATGGGGGCGCCGAGGCCCGGGCCACCTCGGAAACCGGATTCGCCGCCGGAATTGCTGCCGCAGCGGCTTCGTCCGGCACCGGCAATGCCGCGACGAATGCCGCCTCGTCGATGCCGAGCGCCCGCGCGATGCGCGTGCGCGCCGCGGCGGTAAACGCCGGCCGCGCGCTCAGCTCGGCGAACACGGCGCCCGCCTCGACCGCGGCCAGTTGATCCTTGTCGCCGAGCAGCACGAGCCGCGCGCCCGGCGCGAGCGCGTCGAGCAGATGCGCGGCGAGCGCGACGTCGATCATCGACGCCTCGTCGACGACGATCAGGTCGTACGGCAGCGGATTGTCGCGATGGTGCCGGAAACCGGCCGCCCCGCCGCCGCCCAGCAGCCGATGCAGCGTGTACGACGTATCGGGCAAACGCGCCGCAAGTTCGGGCGGCAGGTCGCCGGCCCGCGCATGCAGCGCTTCCTGCATCCGCTGCGCGGCCTTGCCGGTCGGTGCGGCCAGCGCGATGCGCAGCCCCGGGTGCGCGTCGAGCAAACAGGCCAGCACGCCGACGACGGTCGTCGTCTTGCCGGTGCCGGGACCGCCGCTGACGATGGTCACGCTGCCCGTCAGCGCGACGATCGCCGCGACACGCTGCCAGTCGACTTCGCCCGTCGCGGGCCCGAAGTAACGCGCGAGGCTGTCGCGCAACCGGGCGGGCGACAGACCTTCGTCCGGCGCGGCGACACCGGCCTGCGCCACGAGCGCATCGGCCAACCGCCGTTCGTAATCGAAATAGCGCGACAGGTACAGATGATCGTGCCGGTCGACGATCAGCGGCCGCTCGTCGCCGCGCGCGAGCGTGCCGAACGCCACCACGCCGCTCGCGGCGAGCGCCGCACGGATATCGTCGAGCGGTTCCTCGTAGCGCTGCGCGAGCGCGCCGAGCGCGACGCATACGTGGCCGCCCGCGGTCGCACGGCTCGTCGCGAACGCGGCGCGCGCCGCCCAGCGCGCGGACGCGGCCGGCGCGCCGGCACGCCGCGCGAGGTCGCCGATGCGACGCGCGAAGCCTTCCGCGAGCGCGATGCCGAAATCGGCGGGTTCGGGCAGCCGCGCGACGAGGCCGCCGGTGAATTCGAGCAAGTCGTCGGATGCGTTCATGCGCGGCCCCCTTCCATCATCCGGTCGAGTGCGTCGACGAGCGCGCGCGCGGGCCGCCGCGCATGCACGCCGGCCGGCTCGCCGCCGCTGCGCCAGTCGGGCCGCACGCCGCGCACGAACAGGTACAGGTAGCCCGCGATGTGCGTGTCGTAGTCGTAAGCGGGCAGCCGCCCGCGCAAGTAGCGATGCAGCGCGACCGTGTAGAGCAGCGCCTGCAGGTGATACGCGTGATCGGCCATCGCGACGTCGAGCGCACGCGGGCCGTAGGCATCCGGCGTCGTGCCGAGATGGTTCGACTTCCAGTCGACGATCCAGAAGCGGCCGTCGTGTTCGACGATCATGTCGATGAAACCCTTGATGAAACCGGCGAGATTGCCCGCCTCCAGTGCAACGTCCGGGTAACCGTGCGCGACCAGCAACCGGCGCAGCGCCGTCAGGTCGAGCGACGGCGCCGGGAACAGGAACCCCATTTCGTCGAGCCGCTTCGCGGGATCGAGATCGGCGAGCCGCATGCCCGGCACGAGCTCGGTGCGCACGACGTCGTCGACGAGCCGCGCCATCATCGCCGGCAGCCGCGTCGCGAGTTCCGGCTCGGCCTCGACCGGCCGGTCGTGCAGCGCACCGAGCGCGGCCTTGTGCCACGACTCAGGCTCGGTGAACCGGCTGAGTTCGAACAGGCGGTGCAGGCACTCGCCGGCCGCCGCACCACGCGGAAACACGAGGATGTCATCGTCCGGCGGTTCTGGCGCGACCGTATCGGCCAGGATGAACTCGCCTTCCGGCACCACCTCGGCAAGCGCATCGTGATCGGGCCGCAACTCGTCGTCGGGCACGGCCGCGATACCCGCTTCCTCGCGCGCCATCGACGCGGTCAGCGAACTGAAGCTCGCCATGCGCCACGCATCGCGCAGCACGCGTGTCGCATGACGCGCCGCGAGTGTCTGCGATGCATCGTGCCCGGCCGCGAGACGCTCGGGACGCGCGGGCGCCGGCAGCGGCGCGACGCTCACGGGGCCGCCCGCGAGCGCGCGCCACGTCGCGTCGAGCGCGGCTTCGTCGGGCGGCTCGTCGAGCCACGCATCGAACGACTGGCCGGCGCCGGCGACGAGCCAGTTGAGCACGCTGCGCCGCGCTTCGCGCGTCGAGCGCGACGACAGATACGGCCCGGCAACGACGTAGCAGCGATAGACCGCGCGCGTGAGCGCCACGTAGACGAGCCGCGCGCGTTCCGCGGCCTGCTCGCGCATTGCCTGCCGCGCCGCGTGTGCGGCCGCCTCGTCGTCGCACCCGTAATGCAGCACCGCATCGCCTGCGTCGTCGTGATACTCGCGTGCATCGGGCAGCGCGGACGCGGGCGGCTCGCGCAGCCCGCCGTCGTTCAGGAACGGACAGAACACGATCGCGTATTCGAGACCCTTCGACTTGTGCACGGTCACGATCTGCACCAGGTTGCGATCGGATTCGAGACGTAACTGCGCTTCCTCGCCGCCGCCGTCGAGCCGTTGTGCGGCAAGCCAGCGCAGCGTCGGCGCGATGCCCGGCTGCGCGGATGCGCGTGTCTGCGTCAGTTCGGCCAGATGGTTGATGTCGGTCACGCGGCGTTCGCCGTCCGCGCCGGCCATCAGCCGCTCGGCGATCCGCAGCTCGCGCGTGAACGTGCGCCACATCACCGCGAAACCGCGTTCGCGCCACAGCAGCCGATACCGCGAGAAGCGCTCGACCCAGCTCATCGCGTCGGAGCTGTCGGCCGCGGACGCTTCGCGTTGCGCATCGCCGTCGCCCTGCTCCATCCGCCACAGCGCCCCGGCATCGAGGCCGAACCAGTCGGCCGCGAGCGCCGCGCGCAAACGCCGCAGGTCGCCCGGCGCATCGATCGCCGCCAGCACGCGTTCGAGCTGCTCGGCGTCATCGGTCGAAAACACCGAGGCCTGCGCCAGTTCGACGCTGCCGATGCCCCATGTCGCGAGCACGCGCTTTACGAGACTGCCTTGCCGGTGCGTCTGCACGAGCACCGCGACGTTGCCCGGCGACAGCGGCGTGTCGCCCAGCCGCACGCGCCCTTCGCGCGCGCCGCGCATCAGCCGCGCGATTTCGGCCGCGCAGGCCTGGGCGGCCTGCGCCTGCGCGTCGCGCTTGAGCAGCGTGCCTTCGCCGCCCGGCAACGCCCAGACGCGGAAGTCGCCGGCCGGCCCCGGATCGGTTTCGTCGACGAACGGCGCACGCACGCGCGTGCCGGCACGCACCGCGTAGTAGTCGAGCCCGTCGAGCACGAACGCACGCGGATTCGACATGAAGAAGCGGTTGCAAGCATCGACGATCGCGGGCGTCGAGCGCTGGTTGACCGCGAGCGTGTAGCACGCGCTCGCGCTCGCGCGCGCCGCCAGATACGTATGCAGGTCGGCCGCGCGGAAACTGTAGATCGCCTGCTTCGGATCGCCGACGAGGAACAGCGGGCCGCCCGGCGCGAAGATCCGGTTGAAGATCGCGAACTGCAGCGGATCGGTGTCCTGGAACTCGTCGATCAGCGCGGCCGGATAACGCGCGCGCAGCGTCTCGGCGAGCCACGGGTGCGCATGCAGCGCGTGGTACAGGTTCGCGAGCAGATCGTCGAACGAGACGACGCGCCGCGTGCGCTTGCGCTCGGCCAGCTCGCCCGGCGCCATGTCGAGCCATTCGGCGATCAGCATCAGCCAGCGCGCGCGCTGCGCGGCCTCGGCCGCCGCCACGGCCGCTTCGAGCGCGTCGGCCACGTCGAAAAACGCATGTTCGGGGGTTGCGCCGCCTTTTTTCGTCGCCTTCACCAGCGCGGAATGCGTGAGCTTCAGTGCGGCTTTCGGCAACGCGGCCGTCGCGGCGCCCTGCGTGAAATGCGCGGCCCACGCGTCGAGCGCATCGGCAACCGCATCGGGCTTGTGCGAGCGCTGGTTCAGCGCGGGTTGCGCGGTGCGCAGCAGCGCATCGATCGCATCGCGCTCGGCCGCCCACATCCGCGCCGCCTCGGCGAAGCATTCGGCCGCGGCGGCCTCGGCCGACTCGTCAGGCTCGGTCACACCGTCCCAGCGCAGCGCGGCGAGCGGCTTCTTCAGCCGGCGCGCGAGCTGCGCATCGAGCGCGGCCGGGCCGGCGCCCGATTCGACGAGCCAGGTCGCGAAGCCCGGCCAGCGCGCGGCCGCCGGTTCGACGCGCGTGCGCCAGAAGTCCGCCGCGAGTTCGAAGCGCAATGACGCGTCGTCGGCCTCCATGTCGAACGCGAACGGCATCGCGGCCGCGAACGGCGCTTCCTGCAGCGCGCGCTGGCAGAACGCGTGGATCGTATGAATCGCGGCCTGATCGAACGCGCGCAGTGCACGGCGGATCCGCTTCGCGGCCGTCTCGGGGTCGAGCGAGCCTGCTTCGCCGAGCGTCGTGTCGAGCAGGCGCGCGATGAACGGATCACCGCCATCGTCGCCCGTGTCGAGCACATGCGCGAGCTGCGCGAGCCGACTGCGAATCCGCTCGTGCAGCTCGGCCGTCGCCGCCTTCGTGAAGGTCACGACGAGGATTTCGTCCGCGCCGAGATCCTTTTCAAGCAGCAGGCGCACATACAGCGCGCAGATGTTCCAGGTCTTGCCGGTGCCGGCCGACGCCTCGATCTGGTTGACGCCGTCGAGCGGGCACGCGAACACATCGAGTTCGAGCGCCTGCTGCGGCTGCGACACGGCACTCATGCGACCTCCTTCAGATGCTCGACGAGCGGTTCGAACACGAGCCGCGCAAGTGTGCCGAACGGCTCGTCGAGCGACGCATGCGCGCCGCGCCATGCGATCGCGATGGCCGGATCGTCGGCTTCGCTCACGACGCGCTCGTTGATCCAGACGCTCGCGGCCTTGGCCTCGCCATCGGACACCCTCGCCCACGCGCTGCGCGGGAAAAACCGCAGCGGCATGCGCCGCCCCGCGCGAAACAGCGCGGCAAGCGGCGCGAGCCGCTCGAGTGGCGCCGCAACCGGCGTCAGCTCGAACGTGCCGCCGCTGCCGAACCACAGCGTGCGGCGCGGGCCGTCGGGCTCGACCGCGCAGTAGACGAGATGCGCCAGCCACGCGGACAGGTAGTCGCGCGCACTCGACCGCGCATATCGGTAGATGATCTGCCCGGCCGGCGTCAGCCGGTTCAGCGTGCCGTGCAGTTCGAGCGGCGCGCTCACCGCATCGCCCGACAGCATCGCGTCGTCCGCGCCGAACAGCGCCTGTTCCGTGTCGGGCCAGGCCGGCACGACGACGAGCGAGAACGGCCGGCGCTCCATGCCGTCGGCCAGCGCGCGGCGTACGTTCGACGCGAGCTGCGTCATCGAGCCGAGCGCCTGGTCGCGCCACACGGCGCCCGTCGCGCCGCCCGGCAATTCCGGGCTCGCGTCCGCGATGCGCAGTGCGTGATCGTGCACGGCCCCGTCGCCCGATTCGATCAAGAGCGGCAGCACGCGCTCGGCGAGCGCGTCGCTACCGGCGAAGTCGAGCGCGAACGGCTCCGTGTCGAGCAGTTCGGCCTGCGCGTCGGCAAGCACGATGCCGAGCCGCGCGCGCAGCAGCGCCCGCGCGGGATGCCGCCAGAAGCGTTCGAATTCGCTGAATGCGACCGGCTCGACTGGTTCGGCCGGCAGCGGCTGCGCGAAGAACGGCAGCTCGCGCGACCCGTCGCGCGACGCATCGGCGGCCAGCAGCGACGCGAGCGTCGCACGCTCGGCGTCATACGAAACGAGTTCGCTGCCGGGCTGGAAATAGGCGGCCGCGAATGGTTGCAGCGGATGCTCGACGATGAACGCGCGCCGTGCGGCATCGACCGCGTCCGGCACGGCGTCGGGACCGGCCGTGACGAGCGCGAGATGGTCGAGCAGTTCGTCGACGAGTGCCGCGGGCGGCAACGGTGCGTTGTCGCGGATGCTGCGGCCCGTATAGGCGATCAGCAACCGGTCGCGCGCTGCGAGCAGCAGGTCGAGAAACAGGTTGCGCTCGTCGTCGCGGCGCTGCCGGTCGCCGAGCTTCGGCAACACGGCCATCAGGTCGAATTCATCCGCGCGCGCCAGGCTCGGCAGCACGCCGTCGTCCATCCCGAGCAGGCAGACGACGCGGTACGGCAGGCCGCGCAGGCTCGTCAGCGACGAGAACGTGACGCCGCCCCACGGCACCCCGCCGCGCGCCGGGTCGTCGAGCGCCGCGGCCAGCCCCGCTCGGACGACGGCCGCCGGCAACGCTTCGTCGGGCGCACCCTCGGTCATCGCGGCCAGCATCGCGTCGAGTGCGTCGCGCACGCCCGCGAGCGCGTCCGCATACGCGGCACCCGAATCGAAGAAACGCGCGAGCGTGTCGGCAAACAGTTCGCTCCAGCCGCGCGGCGTGTGCGATTCGGCGAGCCGCCGCGCGAAGCCGTCGAGATCGTCGGTAAAGCGCGCGAGCCGGCCGAGCAGTTCGGCCTCGCTGCCCGTGGCCGCCTCGATCGGCAGCCACGCGCCGACCGGCGCCGCGCCTTCGGGCATCGCATAACCGAGAAAGAGCCGCGCGAGCGCATCGGAGAACGTATGGCGCGGCGACGGCACGGCCGCGTCGTCGCTCGCGAGCGGCGACAGCCCGCGCCGCGCGCCGGCGGCCGCGAGCCAGGTCTGCACCGTCTCGAGCGCGGCCGCGTCGATGCCGTAGCGCGCAGCCACCGCGTCGACGCGCAGCCATTCGACCAGTTCCGGCGCGCCGACCTGCCGTTCCGGCAACGCGAGCCAGTCGAGCAGCACGCGCGCGACCGGGTTCGCCTGCGACGGCGGCAGCCCGGTGATCCGGTAAGGCACGCGCGCGCCGCCGCCACCGGCCGTGCCGAACACGGCATCGATCAGCGGCCCGGCCGCCGCGAGGTCGGCCACCGCCACGAGCACGTCGGACGGCTGCAGGCTCGCGTCCGCGTCGAACCACGCGAGCAGCCGGTCGTGCAGCACCTCGAGCTGGCGCGCGAGGCTGTGGCACACGTGCACCTCGATCCCGCGCTCGGCCGGTGCGTCGCCGGCTTCGGCTTCCGGCTGCAGGTCGAGGATCGCGTTCTGCACGCGCGCCAGCCACGTCGGCGCGGGATTCTCGACGAAACGCGCCGCGTCGCCTGACGCCGCGCTTTCAGTCAGTTCGTGCAGCATGTGCAGTTGCGCCTGCGTCTGCCTGCCCCATTCGGCGAGCAGCGGATGGCCGACTTCCTGGTAGTCGAGCCGCCCGGCCGCATCGAGCGCCTCGGCGTGCGCGGCGGTCACGATGTCGAACCAGAATTCGCGGCACGGGTTCAGCGCATAGACGCGCACGTCGATCCAGCGCGACAGTTCGCGCAACAGCGCGATATGCAGCGGCGGCATCGTCGGCAGCGCGAACACGCTGACCGATTCCGGCCAGTCGGCACGCGCGACAGCATCCGCATCGAGATGGCGCGCGTCGACGAGGAAACGATGCGCGGGCGGCGTGCCGCTGTCGCTCAGTTCGGCGAGCAGCGCGCGCCACAGCGCGGCCTGCCAGCGCTCGTCGTCGCGCGCGGCGTCGCTGATCCCGCGCGGCGCGCCGTCGCCGGCCAGCACGGATTCGCCGGCCTGCCACGCGGCCAGCCATTCGGGGCGATACGTCAGGTAATGATCGAGCACGGCCGCGACGCGGTGCGCGAGTTCGTAGCGCATCGCATCGTCGGATGCGGACAGATACGCGGCAAGCCGCGGCGACGCGAGCCACGGCGCGCCGCCGGCCGCCTGCGCGAACAGCCGGTAGCAGCGCCACACGAGGCGGTCGGGTGCGAACGGCGAACGCGCGGGTACCGTCAGCACGCGGCCGATCTGCGCCCACAGCCATTGCGCGAGATACGTGAACTCGACGTTCGCGCACACGCCGCTGCGCGCGGCGATGTCGAGCTCGAGGCGGCGGCGCAGCGCCGCGCTCGGCACGATGACCTGTTGCGGCGCCCACGGGCCGTTGCGGGCCGGGAACGCGGCCAGATCCTCGAGCAGCGCATCGGCCAGCGTTTCGTGACGGTTCGAATAGAAGAGATGGAGCATGAAGCGGGCGTCGGAACCTCGCACCGGCCGGGCCGGGCGAACAGGATCACCAAGGATAGCAAATGGACCGCCGCCGCGAGGGTCATCCGGAAAGCCAGGTTTTGCGGACCGCGAAATACGATAGACTCGTCGCCAGTCAACACGCCGCCCCCGGGTGTCTTCGTCTGCCATTCAGCCCATCGATGCGCTATTCGGTCGAAATCAGAAAGTTTTTCTATAGCCAGTACTTTTTCGGCGGCCTGCGGATCGCGGTCGGCGTCTCGTTGCCGGCCGTGCTGTGCCTCATTGTGTTTCACAACCGGGAGCTCGGCTTCACGATCTCGACGGGCGCGCTCGGCGCATGCGTCGTCGACATGCCGGGCCCGCTCAAGTACAAGCACAACGAAATGCTCGCGTGCAGCGTGATCGGCTTCCTGGCCGCGCTCGCGACCGGCCTCGCGACACCGAACATCTTCGCGCTGTGGCTCACGATCGTGCCGCTCACGTTCGTGCTGTCGCTGATCGTCGTCTACGGCAACCGCTGGCCGCAGATCAGCTTCGCGACGCTGTTCATGATGGTGATGACGCTCGAGGAGCAGTTCACGCCGCTGCAGGCGTTCATCAACGCCGGCTGGATTCTCGCGGGCGGCCTCTGGTACACGTACTGGGCGACGCTCGTGTCGCAATGGCAGGCACGCCGGATCGAGCAGCAGGCGCTCGCCGAGAGCCTGTTCGCGTGCGCCGACTACCTGCTCGCGCGCGCGCAGTTCTACGATCTCGATGCCGATCTCGACGAGTGCTACCGCAATCTCGTCGCCAAGCAGATCACCGCGGTCGAAACGCAGGAAACCGCGCGCGACATCGTGCTGCGCAACCTGCCGAAGCTGCGCCGCGGCAAGCTCGATCCCGGCCGCACGACGATGTACAACCTGTTCATCAACAGCGTCGACCTGCACGAGCTGTTCGTCGGCGCGCACACCGACTACCCGCTCGTACGCAACACCTTCGGCGGCTCGGATCTGATCATTTTCTACCGCGACCTGATCCGCAAGGCGGCCGCCGATCTCGAGGAGATCGGCCTCGCGGTGCTCGAAAACCGCGCGCCTCATTCGCACGTCAGCGTCAAGGCCGAACTGCGCGCGATCGAGTACGAGATCGAGCTGATGCGCAAGAAGAACTTCGCGGCCACCAATGCGGAAGCGTATGCGGCCGTGCTCGCGACGTTCAGGCGCATCTGGAGCGCGACGCGCCTGATCGACCGGATGCGGCGCAACCTGTCCGGCAATGCCGATCCGCAGCAGACCGAACTGAAGATCGACAAGGCGCTCGCGCGCTTCCTGCAGCGCCGCCGGATGTCGCCGCTGCTGATCTTCTCGAACCTGAACATGAGCTCCCCGAGCTTCCGCCATGCGCTGCGCGTGACGATCGCGGTGGCCGTCGGCTTCTGGCTCGGCCGGCTGCTGCCGCTCACGAACGCGTACTGGATCGTGATGACGACCATCATCATCCTGAAGCCCGGTTATTCGCTCACCAAACAACGCAACGCGCAGCGGATCATCGGTACGATGATCGGCTGCGCGGCGAGCATCGCGCTGATCTACACGGTGAAGGAGCCGCACCTGCTGATCGCGATCATGTTCGGGTCGATGGTGATGAGCTACAGCCTGCTGCTGTTCAACTACGCGGCGAGCGTCGTATTCACGTCGTCGTACGTGCTGCTGATGTTCCACCTGCTCGCGCCGGGCAGCATGCGGATCATCGGCGAGCGCGCGATCGACACGGTGGTCGGCTGCATGATCGCGATCGCCGCGAGCCGGCTGTTCCCGTACTGGGAATACCGGCTGATGGGCAAGCAGGTCACCGACATGCTCACCGCGACCCGCAAGTATTTCGAGGCCGTGTGGCGCGCCGGGCGTGGCGCGTCGCCGCCGCCCGTGCCCACCGCCGATGGCGCGGCCGTGGTGCCGGTCATCGCCGCGGCAGTCGAGACCCCGGCTGCGAGCCTCGACGACGACTATCGCTACCGCCTCGCGCGCAAGGACGTGCACATCGCGTTCGCGAACCTCGGGCAGGCATTCCAGCGGATGATGATCGAGCCGAAGGCGCACCAGCGCTTCGTGCCCGAACTGAACGACCTGCTCGTGCAGACGCACGTGCTCGGCGCGCAGATCACGGCCGCCGCGCCGCTGATCCGCAGCGCGTGTGCGGTCGACGGCGGCCTCGTCCACGACGACGCGCTGCAGCGCGGGCTTGCCGCCGTGCTCGACAATCTCGAAAAGGCCGAAGCCGGCGAGCCGCCGCCCGCCGATCAGCTCGAGGCGTCGAAGCAGATCACGCGCGAGCTCGATGCGATGGTCGTGTCCGCGGAAAAGTCCGAGGCGGTGGGCGCCGAGCTCACGCACGACCTGAAGGTGCTCGCGCACCAGTGCAAGCAGATGCTCGCGTCGTCGCTGCTGATCCGCAAGGACGCGAGCGTGATCCGCCTGCCGGCCTGACGTTCCCCGCCGGTGGCCGGCCCGCACACACCGCGGATCGGCCACCGGCGCGCCCCGATTCACCACGCTCCCGAAGCATGACCCGCCCGCTTCACGCGGCCCGCCCGTACGCGGCGCGACCGCCCCACCCCCTATTGCGCCGATCGCGCCAGTCAGGGAATACCCGATTCCGGTCACCCGGCCCGGCTTGTTATCATTCGTTCACATTTAAGTTGTATAGACAACTTGAGCCAATCGGACCGGCCCCGCTCGCCCGGTCCGTCGCATAACGATATCGGAGACTCGATGAAAAACTTGCAGCGCCACCTGAGCGCGCGGCACATCCGCTTTCTCGCGCTGGGTTCGGCGATCGGCACGGGCCTGTTCTACGGTTCGGCGTCCGCGATCCAGCTCGCGGGCCCGGCCGTGATCCTGGCGTACATCCTTGGCGGCGCGGCCGTCTACATGGTGATGCGCGCGCTCGGCGAGATGGCCGTGCGCGAACCCGTCGCCGGCTCGTTCGGCCACTACGCGACCGAGAACCTCGGCCCGTTCGCGGGATTCGTCACCGGCTGGACCTACACGCTCGAAATGGTGATCGTCGCAATCGCCGACATCACCGCGTTCGGCATCTACATGGGCTTCTGGTTTCCGGATGTCCCGCAATGGATCTGGGTGCTCGGGGTCGTCGCGATCATCTGCGGGCTGAACCTGTGCCACGTGAAGGTGTTCGGCGAGCTCGAGTTCTGGCTGTCGATCATCAAGGTCGGCGCGATCGTCGCGATGATCGGCGGCGGCGTCGCGATCCTGTTGACCGGCATGCACTTCGGCCATTCGGCCGACGTACCGACATTCGCGAACCTGTGGAACCACGGCGGCTTCCTGCCGAACGGGGTCGGCGGGCTGATCGCGTCGCTGTCGGTCGTGATCTTCGCGTACGGCGGGATCGAGGTGATCGGGATGAGCGCCGGCGAGGCGAAGGACCCGGAGCGCGTGATTCCGCGCGCGATCAACGCGGTGCCGGCGCGCATCCTGCTGTTCTACGTGCTGACGATGGTCGTGCTGATGTCGATCAGCCCGTGGACCGGCGTCGGCGGCGACGGTAGCCCGTTCGTGCAGATCTTCTCGGCGCTCGGCGTGAAGTCGGCCGCGACGATCCTCAACCTGGTCGTGATCAGCGCGGCAATCTCGGCGATCAACAGCGACATCTTCGGCGCCGGCCGGATGATGTTCGGGATGGCGCGGCAGGGCCAGGCGCCGCGCGTGCTGATGACGACGTCGCGGCACGGCGTGCCGTGGGTCACCGTGCTCGTGATGGCGGGCGCGCTGCTCGTCGGCGTGGTGCTCAACTACCTGATGCCGAAGGACGTATTCCTGATGGTCGCGGCGATCGCGACGTTCGCGACCGTGTGGGTCTGGCTGATGATCCTGCTGTCGCAGGTCGCGATGCGCCGTCGCCTGTCGAACGCCGAAGTCGCGGCGCTGAAGTTCAAGGTACCGTTGTGGCCGGTCGCACCGGCGCTGACGATCGCGTTCATGGGTTTCGTGATCGTGATGCTCGGCTGGTTCGAAGACACGCGCGTCGCGCTGTATGTCGGCGCGGCCTGGCTCGCGCTGCTGGCGGTCGTGTTCTACGCACGGATCCGCCCGAAGTTCGCCCCTGCGTCACGTTGACGCACGACTGACCTGCCTGCGCGGCGTGCCGGCTCCGGCACCCGCGTCTTGCCCGGCTCCGCGCGGCGTCTGCCGCGCCGGAAGCCGCGGGCTCCCGCCCTTTCTCATGCACACACGCGCGGCCTGACCGGGCCGCGCGCCGTCACGTCAGTGCGATGCCGCGCTCGCGGCCTCGGCCGGATGGGCCTCGTCGTACGCGCGCTTCTGCGAAATCGCGTTGTACAGGATCGTCCCGATCACGAGCAGCACGGCCACGACGATCAGGATGCTCACGTTGCGGACAGGGTTCTTCTTGCGCTGATCGTTCATGGTCGGGCCAACTCCGTCAATTTCATCGAAGCGGGCATTCTACGCGCTTGCGCCCCCGCTGCGACGCCCCGTTTCCGTTCCCCCTCCCCACCTTTCCCGCCGCCCGCCTCAAGCTTTCATTTGATAATCGTTCCCATTTCGATCTAGAATCCGGAGTCTTTCATTTTGTAATGTTCCGGATCGCTCGGGCGGCAGGCGCGCCCCGGAACGCTCCCTCGTCCACCTGCCCCACCGGAGTCTCCATGTCGAATCCGCGCACCCGCCTGCTGCCGCTCGCCGGCGCCCTTGCCCTCGCCGCGGCCGCCTTCGCGCCGCTTGCCCATGCCGCCGAGGAAGTAAGCCTGTACACCACCCGCGAACCGAAGCTGATCCAGCCGCTCATCGATGCGTTCACGAAGCAGAGCGGCGTCAAGGTGAACACGGTGTTCGTGAAGGACGGCCTGCTCGAACGCGTGAAGGCGGAAGGCGCGCAGTCGCCGGCCGACGTGCTGATGACGGTCGACGTCGGCAACCTGCTCGATCTCGTCGACGGCGGGCTCGCGCAGCCGGTGCGCTCGAAGGTGCTCGACGACGCGATTCCCGCGAACCTGCGCGGCGCGAACGGCGACTGGTATGCGCTGTCGCTGCGCGACCGCGTGCTGTACGTCGAAAAGGATCTCAAGGTCGACGCGTTCCGCTACGAGGATCTCGCCGATCCGAAATGGAAAGGCAAGGTGTGCATCCGCTCGGGTCAGCATCCGTACAACACGGCACTCGTCGCGGCGATGATCGCGCACGACGGCGAAGCCGCGACCGAGAAATGGCTGCGCGGCGTGAAGGCGAACCTCGCGCGCAAGGCGACGGGCGGCGACCGCGACGTCGCGCGCGACATTCTCGGCGGCATCTGCGACGTCGGCCTCGCGAACGCGTACTACGTCGGCCACATGAAAAACTCCGAGCCGGGCACCGATGCGCGCAAGTGGGGCGACGCGATCAAGGTCGTGCGGCCCACGTTCGCGAACGCGAAGAGCGGCGGCACGCACGTCAACATCAGCGGCGCGACGGTCGCGAAGCACGCGCCGCACAAGGCCAACGCGGTGAAGTTGCTCGAATACCTCGTGTCGCCGGAAGCGCAGGCGCTGTATGCGCAGGCGAACTACGAATACCCGGTGCGCGCGAACGTGAAACTCGATCCGGTGATCGCGAGCTTCGGCACGCTGAAGGTCGATCCGCTGCCGCTGGCGGACATCGCGAAGCATCGCAAGCAGGCAAGCCAGCTGGTCGACAAGGTCGGTTTTGACAACTGATGCAGCGCGCGCCGGCCCCCGCGGCCAGCCCTGCCGGCCGCGCCTGCTGCCGCGCGCGGGCAGCCTGTGGCTGATCGCGGCGCTAACGATCGCGGCCGCGGTCGCCGCGCCGCTCGCGGTGCTGGTGGCCGCCGCGTTCGGCGCCGATCTCGCGCACTGGCGGCATCTCGCCGAATTCGTGCTGCCGCAGGCGCTCGTCAATACGTTGCTGCTGCTGGCAGGTGTCGGCGCGATCGTGTCGATCGTCGGCACCGGCTGCGCGTGGCTCGTCACCGCGTACGATTTTCCCGGCCGCCGGATGCTGACGTGGGCGCTGCTGCTGCCGCTCGCGGTCCCCACCTACATCGTCGCATTCGCGTATCTCGACCTGCTGCACCCGATCGGCCCCGTACAAGGCGCGATCCGCTGGCTGCTCGGCTTCGACAGCCCGCGCCAGTTCCGGCTGCCCGATCTGCGCTCGCTGCCCGGTGCGATCTTCGTGCTCGGCTTCGTGCTGTATCCGTACGTCTACCTGAGCACGCGCGCGATGTTCGTCACGCAGTCCGCGAGCCTGCTCGAAGCCGCGCGCACGCTCGGCGCGGGACGCATCGCGACGTTCTGGCGCGTCGTCGTGCCGCTCGCGCGGCCCGCGATCGCGGTCGGCGTGAGCCTCGCGCTGCTCGAAACGCTGAACGACATCGGCGCGTCGGAATTCCTCGGCGTGCAAACGCTGACCGTCTCCGTCTATACGACATGGATCACGCGCTCCGATCTTGCCGGCGCCGCGCAGATCGCGCTCGCGATGCTCGCGATCGTCGTCGGCATGATCGTGCTCGAACGCTACGGGCGCCGCCGCCAGCGCTACGCGCATGGCCGCCGCATGCGGCCGATCGCGCCGCGCCGCCTCACCGGAGCAGCCGCGTTGGGCGCTGCCGTGCTCGGCTGGCTGCCCGTGCTGTTCGGTTTCGGCGCGCCGGCCGCATACCTCGCGGTCGAGACCGGCAAGCGGCTGCATCTCGTCGGCGGCGTGTCCGCGCAATTGATGACGGGGCTGGCCAACACGCTGACGATCGCGACCGCCGCCACCGCCGCGACGCTCGCATGCGGGCTCGTCGTCGCCTGGGCCGCGCGCGCGCAACGCGACAGTGCCCGTGCCGGCCCTGCCCGCGTGTGCGCGCGGATCGCGAGCCTCGGTTATGCGGTGCCGGGCACCGTGCTCGCGATCGGCCTGCTGATCCCGTTCGCGGCGGCCGACCGGCTGTTCGGCGCGGCGCTCGGCCGCGACGGGCTGCTGCTGATGGGTTCCACGGCCGCGCTCGTGATCGCCTATACCGTGCGCTTTCTCGCGATCCCGGCCGGCAGCATCGAGGCCGGACTCGCACGCATTCCGCCGTCGCTCGAACAGGCGGCACGCTCGCTCGGCGAGACGGCCGGCGGCACGCTGCGCCGCGTGCACCTGCCGCTGCTGCGGCCCGCGCTCACGACGAGCGCGCTGCTGGTGTTCGTCGACGCGATGAAGGAATTGCCGGCGACGCTGCTGTTGCGCCCGCTGAACTTCGACACGCTCGCGACCTGGCTGTATGCGGAAGCCGCGCGCGGCACCTACGAAGAAGGCGCGGTCGCCGCGCTCGCGATCGTGCTGGCCGGGCTCGTGCCCGTGATCCTGCTCGCCCGCACCCGCCACAAGATCGGAGCCTGACACCGTGAACCTGCTTGAACTCGATGACCTCTGCCTCGCCTACGACACGCCGCAGGGCCGCCGCACGGTGGTCGACGGGCTGAGCCTCGCGCTGCCGCGTGGCGACATCGGCTGCCTGCTCGGCGCGTCGGGTTGCGGCAAGACCACCGTGCTGCGCGCGATCGCCGGTTTCGAACCGGTGCGGATGGGGCGCATCGTGCTGGACGGCGCGCCCGTTGCGGCGCCGTCGCTCGACGTGCCGCCCGAGCGGCGCCGCATCGGCATGATGTTCCAGGATTACGCACTGTTCCCGCACCTGAGCGCGGCCGACAACGTCGCGTTCGGCCTGCAGCGCATACCGAAGGCCGAACGGCGCATGCGCGTCGCGGAAATGCTCGAACTCGTCGGCCTGGCCGATTCAGGCGGCGCGTATCCGCACGAGTTGTCGGGCGGCCAGCAGCAGCGTGTCGCACTCGCGCGCGCGCTCGCGCCGTCGCCGGAGCTGCTGCTGCTCGACGAGCCGTTCTCGAATCTCGACGTCGACACGCGCGAGCGGCTCGCGTTCGAGCTGCGCGACATCCTGAAACGCACGGGCCACACCGCGATCCTCGTCACGCACAACCAGGCCGAAGCGTTCGCGATCGCCGACCGGGTCGGCGTGATGAAGGACGGCCAGCTCGCCCAATGGGATACGCCGTACGCGCTGCATCACCATCCGGCCAGCCCGTTCGTCGCGGATTTCGTGCGCCGCGACGCGCTGGCCGACGAACGCGCGCGCGCACTGGCGCGCGGCCGCTGAACCCGCGCTGCCGTCCTCGCCACGCGGCGCGGGCAGCGCCCGTGCCGCGTCAAGCCGGCTCGGAGAGATCGCGTACGGGCAGCGCGGTCGAATACTTGATCTGCTCCATCGCGAACGACGAACTGACGTCGAACAGCGGCACCGCGCGAATCAGCTGCTTGTAGACGCGGTCGTAATCGTCGATGCCGGCCACCACGACGCGCAGCAGGTAATCGGTCTCGCCGCTCATCCGGTAGACCTCGACCACTTCCGGCATGTCGCGCACCGCCTGCGTGAAACGCTGCGCCCACTCCTCGGTGTGCTGGTTCGTGCGGATCGCGACGAACACGGTCGTGCCGACCCCGAGCTTGCGCGGATCGCACAGCGCCACCTGCGCGCGAATCGCGCCGGTTTCCTTGAGCCGCTGCACCCGCTTCCAGCACGGCGTCTGGGACAGGTTCACGCGCTGTGCCAGTTCCGCGATCGGCAGCGTGGCATCCGACTGCAACAACTCCAGCAGCTTGCGATCGATGGCGTCCATTTCTCCAGTCCCTCGTAGATAGAAATTTATTCTATGCATCCTGCACAACGGGGAACAATATGGAAACCACCCCACCGCGTCGACCGGTATAAATACCAATCCGGGACGCGCGCGGCGCGAACGAATCCGCCCCGTGCACGATCCCGCCGGCCATCGCCGCTTTCCAAACGAAACAGGCGACGCCACCCGTCAAGGTAGCGTCGCCTGAAGTTCGCGCGCGTGGCGGCTGGCGCGCCGCGTCCGGGCCGGCGCTTACGCGCCGCCGGCCGTCATGCCGCTCAATAGGCGACCGTCGCGATCTCGCGCACGAAGCTGTCCTGCTCGAGCGCGTCGACGAACGCGGCCGCGTAGTCTTCCGCCGAGATCTTGCTGTTGCCTTGCGCGTCCACGATCAGCTTGCCGGCGCCCGTGCGGAACGTGCCCGTCCGCTCGCCCGGTGCGATCAGCGCGGCCGGCGCGAAGAACGTCCAGTCGAGATCGCCGACGGTCTTCAGATAGTCGAGCGCCTCGCGGTGCGCGAGCGCGACCGGCTTGTACGCGTCCGGGAAGCCTTCGCTGTCGACGAGCTGCTTGCCGGGCGCGACTTCGAGCGAACCGGCGCCACCCACGACGACGAGCCGCTTCAGGCCCGCCTGGCGCGTGCCGGCGACCAGCGCCTTCGCGACGGCGACGACCTTCGCCGCATCTTCCTGCTTCGGACCGTACGCGCTCGCGACCACGTCATGACCCGGCAGCGCGGCCGCGATGCTGGCCGCGTCGAACAGGTCGGCCACCTTCGCGGTGATGCCGTCGCCGGCCGCGCCGGGATTGCGCGACAGCGCGGTGACACGATGGCCGCGCCGGGCCGCTTCCGCCGCGATACGCGAGCCGATCATGCCGGTGGCGCCAAACAGCGCGATGTTCAAGGTACGTTGCGTCATCTCGATTCTCCAGAAAGAAAAATGTGTAACATAATCGATTACATATAAGGCCGAAAAAAACGGAGCGAACCAACCGTTGCGCCGATTGCGGCACCGCCCGCCGCCCAACTTCCTACCCTGCCTGCCGCCGGTCACCCGCCGACGCGTGCTGTGCGTTACGTGCGCTGCTCCAGATCCAGCATGTCGGCCGTGACGTCAACCAGCGTGCGCGTGGAGAGCGATGCCTCCATCGCGCGCTGCGCGTCGCCGATGTAGTCGGTCAGCACACCCTGGATGTGCCGCCCGACCAGACACGCGGGGTTCGGCGCCTCGCGGTGCAGCGCGAACAGTTGCGCATCGTCGACCGCGCGATACACGTCGAGCAGCGTGATCTCGCCGGGCTCGCGCGCCAGCAGCGCGCCACCGCCCGCGCCAAGCTGCGACGTGGTCAACCCCGCAGCCGCCAGCATCGACAGCAGCCGGCGGATCAGGGCCGGATTCGTGTTCACGCTGCCCGCGATGATGTCGGACGACAACGGCACGCCCTCCTGCATCGACAGCAAGGCAAGCACGTGAACGGCAAACGCGAAGCGGCTGCTGGTATTCATTCCTCACCCACTCGGCGACGCCGGCCCGTACCGCAGCCGATGATATGTGTAACCATCATAATTACATTTAGGGAATTGTGCAAGCGGGCGTCATTCCCCGCTCGCGGGCTTGGCACCCGCGGCGTTCTGCTGGCTCCACTGCTGAAGCTTCTTGCCGGCTTCCGCGATCTTCGCACCCGCCTCGGAAGCCGCATGCGCGACGACCGCGGAAGCCGCTGCGTCGATCTGCGCCTGCGCGGCGGATGCGAGTCCGCTCGCGGACAGCGGCGGCACGGCCGATGCCGCGGACGCGATGCCGGCCTTCGCGGCGTTGAGCTGCTGGTTGACGGTGCTCGCCACCTGGTCGATCGCCTTGGCCGCATTGTTCGCGGCATCGGCGGCCGCGCTCGCGGCCGTATCGGGTTGCGTGGCCGGCGCGCCGGATTTCTCGCAGCCGGCGAGCAACAGCAGCGCACCGACGGCGACGGCCGCCAGTGCGGACCCGGGCACGCGATGCGCCCGCGAAGTCTTCATGTTCATCAGCAATCTCCGGCCGCGCGTCGCACGGCCTCGTGGTTGTATCGACGTCGATGATACCGCCTGTGGAACACGCCAAATAACGATCCGTGATGAGAAACGCCTTTCAATTTCGGATTCGTCTGATTCAATCGCAGGCGCTACACCACTAAAGTGGGCACGCTTCAATCCGCTTCGTACGTGTCCCCTTTTTCTCATGGCTTTCCTCATCGACTGGTTCATCGCGCTGGCCGCACTGCTCGCCGCCACCCTGTTCCTGTGCCTGCGTCCGCCGTCGGCGCGCCGCCTGGCCGAAGCCGGGCGCCCGCGCCGCGTCGCGTCCGCGCGCCTGTTCACGCAGGCCGTGATCGGCTTCTGGACGGCCGCGCTGATCGTCGCGCAAGGCATCCTCGGCCCCGACGGCGACGGCCAGTCGCTTGCGGGCTTCGCGGCGCTCGCGTTCGCCGCGCTCGGGCTGGCAACCGTCGCCGCGTACTGGTCCGCGTGCGCGCTACGGCTGCGCCGGCCGCGCGTGCTGTTCGTGCGTCACTGACGCGCCAGATCGGTGCGCTGCGACGCACCGTTGCGCACCACATCGCACCGCCGGCCCCGCCGCACGCACCAGTTCCGCACGCGTCGCACCACGCGCGTGCATCCGACGTGGCCACCAGCCCCTGCCGGCCGCGCCCCCGGACCGTGCACGATTCACCGGAATGCCGCATCGCGCGGGGCCAGAGCACCAACTCCACGCAGCTGTTCACCAAGTTGGCTCGATACTTGCATTCCTTGCCCGTTTTTTGCGCAAGGAAGCCACGGCATGGATGGTCTGAAATCCGGCGTCGACACACTGTTCCTGTTGATCGGCGCCGTCATGGTGCTCGCGATGCACGCGGGCTTCGCATTTCTCGAACTCGGCACGGTCCGCAAGAAGAACCAGGTCAACGCGCTCGTGAAGATCCTGGTCGACTTCTCGGTGTCGACGCTCGCGTATTTCTTCATCGGCTACACGATCGCCTACGGCGTCGAATTCTTCGACGACATCGGCACGCTGTCGCAGCACAACGGCTATGCGCTCGTGCGCTTCTTCTTCCTGCTGACCTTCGCGGCGGCGATCCCGGCGATCGTGTCCGGCGGCATCGCCGAGCGTGCGAAGTTCAACCCGCAGCTGGTCGCGACGCTGATCATCGTCGGCTTCATCTATCCGTTCTTCGAGGGAATCGCGTGGAACGAGCGCTTCGGCGTGCAGGCGTGGCTCACGCATGCGTTCGGTGCGCCGTTCCACGATTTCGCGGGCTCGGTCGTCGTGCATGCGTTCGGCGGCTGGGTCGCGCTGCCGGCCGTGCTGCTGCTCGGCGCACGTCACGGCCGTTATGCGAAGGACGGCCGCATCGCCGCGCACCCGCCGTCGAACATCCCGTTCCTCGCGCTCGGCGCATGGGTGCTCGCGGTCGGCTGGTTCGGCTTCAACGTGATGAGCGCGCAAACGCTCGACAAGATCAGCGGCCTGGTCGCCGTGAACTCGCTGATGGCGATGGTCGGCGGCACGCTCGCCGCGTGGATGGCGGGCCGCAACGATCCGGGCTTCACGTACAACGGGCCGCTCGCGGGCCTCGTCGCGGTATGCGCGGGTTCCGACGTGATGCACCCGATCGGTGCGCTCGTCACCGGCGCCGCGGCCGGCGCGCTGTTCGTCGCGATGTTCACCTGCGTGCAGAACAAGTGGCGCATCGACGACGTGCTCGGCGTGTGGCCGCTGCACGGGATGTGCGGCGCGCTCGGCGGCCTCGCGGCCGGCGTGTTCGGCCTGCCCGCGCTCGGCGGCCTCGGCGGCGTGTCGTTCATGTCGCAACTCGTCGGCACGCTCGGCGGCATTGCGATCGCGACCGCGGGCGGCACACTCGTCTACGGCGCGCTGAAAGCGACCGTCGGGCTGCGCCTCGACCGCGAAGCCGAATTCGACGGCGCCGACCTGTCGATCCATCGCATCTCGGCGACGCCCGAACGCGATTGAGCCCCTGACGAACATTCGACGCAATATTACGTTTTCAATTCAAAAAACTTTCATCGAGCGTCCTTACACTTCGGTCCAGTTTTCAATTTGCCTTCGCGAAGCTTGCTTGTCGCCTGCTTCCGTTTCGCGAAGGCCATTCTTCCAACAACTGAAACTGGACTCCACATGCCCGCGTTGCCCAATGCTGCCCGTCGTCAGGCCCTGAAGATTCTCGCCGGCGCGCCGATGCTGCCTCTTTCCGGCCTCGCGCTGCCGGCCCTGCTGACGGGTTGCGGCGGCGACGACAATCCGGCGTCGACGCCGGCCCCGGTCGCCGCCGCGTATACGTCGGCGACGTTCTCGGCGATGGCAGCACCCACGCTCGACAACGCGGCCGCGATGGCCACGACGACGGTCGGCTCGACGCTGTCGGTGTCGTTCTCGGACGGCTCGGCGCGCAACTTCAAGCTCGCGTACCGGCCGTTCTTCGTGACGGGCGACATGGTGCCGGACGGCAAGGGCGGCACGACGCTCGCGGGCGGCTACTACGACATCAACAACCAGCCGATCATCGACCGTTCGGTGGCCGGCAAGGAGCGCCAGTTCTATTCCGACTGCCCGGACGGCAGCTCGCTGCTCACGCTGAAGAACGCGAACGTGCCCGGCGTGAAGGGCAACACGGTGTTCGCGGTCGTGCAGTTCGAATACACGACGCGTGACCAGGCCAGCGCATCGCAGTACGGCCAGCTGCCGTCGCCGATCGCGGTGCTCACGCTCGACCAGGATCCGGCCAACGGCGCGCTGAAGGTCGTCAAGTACCACAACGTCGACACGTCGAAGGCGCACGGCCTGTGGATCACCTGCGGCGCGAGCCTGTCGCCGTGGGGCACGCACCTGTCGAGCGAGGAATACGAGCCGGACGCGACCAAGGTCGCGACCGACGCGCAGTTCAAGGCGTTCAGCAAGAACACGTTCGGCGACGAGACGAAGGCGAACCCCTACCACTACGGCCACCTGCCCGAGATCACCGTGAACGCGGACGGCACGGGCACCGTGAAGAAGCACTACTGCCTCGGCCGCATCTCGCACGAGCTGATCCAGGTGATGCCGGACCAGCGCACCGTGATGATGGGTGACGACGCAACCAACGGCGGCCTGTTCATGTTCGTCGCCGACAAGGCGGCCGACCTGTCGGCCGGCACGCTGTACGTCGCGAAGTGGACGCAGACGTCGTCGGCCGGCGCGGGCACCGCGACGCTCACGTGGATCAAGATCGGCCACGCGACCAGCAGCGAGATCGAAGCGCTCGCGAATACGCTGAAGGCGTCGGACATCATGGACCTGACGACCACCGATCCGAACGATGCGAGCTACGCGAAGATCCACTTCGGCGGCAAGTTCAACTGGATGCGCGTGAAGCCGGGGATGGAAAAGGCGGCCGCATTCCTCGAGACGCACCGCTACGCGGCGCTGCTCGGCGGCAGCATGGCCTTCACGAAGCTCGAAGGCACGACCGTGAACGCGAAGGACAAGATCGTCTATACGGCGATGTCGCGGATCGAGACGTCGATGGTCAAGGGCAACGCGGTGTCGCGCGACGTCGCGGTCGACAAGAAGATCGCCGCGGGCGCCGTCTACGCGCTGAACCTGAAGGGCAGCCAGCGCGACACGACGGGCAGCGCGATCGACAGCGAATGGGTGCCGGTCGACATGGGCGCGCCGGCCGCGCTCGTCGGCGAGGATCTCGCCGCGGCCGACGGGCTCGGCAACCTCGCGAACCCGGACAGGATCGCGAACCCCGACAACCTGAAGTTCTCCGAAAAGCTGCGCACGCTCTTCATCGGCGAGGACTCGGGCATGCACGTGAACAACTTCCTGTGGGCCTACAACGTCGACACGAAGTCGCTCGTGCGCGTGCTGTCGTGCCCGGCCGGCGCCGAATCGACGGGCCTGCACGCGGTCGACGAGATCAACGGCTGGACGTACATCATGAGCAACTTCCAGCACGCGGGCGACTGGGAGTCGCCGCTGCACGACAAGGTCAAGCCGACGCTCGATCCGCTCGTGCGCGCGAACTTCAAGGATCGCTTCGGCGCAAGTGTCGGCTACCTGACGGCCGAGCAGACCAGCATCAAGCTCGCGAAGGCCTGACCGACTCGCGCGAGGGGGGCTTGCTCCCCTGGCCGGGCGTCCCTAACCGGGCGTCCCTTTCTTCATCACCGTTCATTCGTCGGCGCTCCACGCCGGTTTGTGCGCGATGCCCAATGCGGGCATCGCGCCTTTTTTTGCGCGCACGCCGGCGCGCGCGGCGACCGGTCGACCGTCAACGCAGGCCGGACGGCGACTGCCCCGGCAGGTAGCCGCCCGCGAACCCGGACAGGCTCGGGAAGCTCGCCGCCTGGGCAGGCACGGCCGCGGACGCGGACACCGGGGCCGCGTCGCTGGCCGGCAGGGTGAGGCCGGGCGCGAGGTACAGAAACTTCCACTTGCGGTAAGTCTCCTCGCCCTCGAAGTCCATGTATCGCAGCGGAAATCCCGCCCGCTTGACCGTCGCCTGATCCGAGTTGCTGTAGACGCCATAGAAGCGATCGTCCCGCCACAGGAACGCCCAGTCGTTCTGTCCGGTAATCGGATCCGGATAGGCACGGCGCAGATGATGCGCCGGCTTGACGAACCGGTTGTCGTCCAGCAGGTCGTCGACCGTTTGCGGGTACACGCGCGCCAGACGGTAGTAGCGGACGATCGCCTTCCGGTACTGATCCCCGACGAACAGCAGTTGCCGCTCGTCCTCGCGGCGCCGTTGCAGCGACCAGACATCCAGCGCCCCTGCCAGTGCGATCGACATAAGCATCAGCGCGATCAGCAGCGCCAGCAGCACGAGTCCGCGCTGACGCGCGGCACGCGGGCAGCCGCGCATCGCGCGCGCCGTCCGGCCGGCCCGGCTCATTTCGCCGCTCCGGCCGCGCTCGGCGGCACACCCTGCGGGCCGCTCGCGGGCACCACGTCGTAGACGCCCGGCTTCGACTCGTCCGGCGACGCGACCGCTGCCCATTTGTCGTCGCCATTCACCGGATCGAGCGGGACCGAACGCAGATAGTGCTTCGCGACCAGTTCGTCGAGCGTGTCCGGGTACTGGCCGTTGTCGCCGTAGTATTGGTCGATCGCACTGCGCATCACGGCGATGTTCTGCTGCCGGACCTGTTCCTTCCCGCGCTCGATGCTGTGCATGTAGCGCGGCACGGCCAACGTCAGAAGCAGGCCGATGATGGCCATAACGACCACGATCTCGATCAGCGTGAATCCGCGGGACCTGCGCGTGCGAGCGTGTTTCATGTTGCACCGTCACCATTGTTTGTACGGGATGCCGTTGATGCCGACGACCGCGGATTTCGACGTCACGTCGAACACGTCCTTGCCGGCCTCGGCGCTCCCGGATGCGTCGCCAGCCGGCGGACCGCCGGCCGCCGGATCCAGCGGTGTGCCATAGGCGCGCACGTCCCAGGTCTCCTCGGCGGGCGTGTCGGGATCGCCCGCGAAGAACGGATCGCGCGGCACCCGACGCAGGAACATCAGCAGGCCGCCCTTCGGATCCCGGGCGTTCTTCACGCCGGTCACCAGCACGGCCAGCGACGGCGGATAGCCGGACGCTTCCGCTTCCTTTTCGATCTGCCCTGCATCGCTTGCGTCCTTGTACGCGTCGAGCGCGGTGCGGATCTCCCGCAACGCGACGCTCAGCTCGTGCTCCTTCTGGCGCTGCACGACCAGCTCGGAAAATGGCATGACCGCGAGCGCGAGTATCGCCACGAGCGCGAGCGTGATCACCATCTCGATCAGCGTGAAGCCGCGCTGCCCGGGACGGCCGGTGCAGCCGCTGCGCGTCGTGCCGGTCCGGGTAGCCACGGTTCAATTCCCGTTCTGAATCGGGTGAAGCGGGTTATCGCTCGGGATATCGCCCGCCGGCATCTGCAGCGTCGGAGGCGGCGTCGCTGGCGCGGCCGGTGCAGCCGGCGCGGCAGCCTGCACAGCCGGCGACGCCACCGGCGTCACGGTCGTGCCCGGGGCCGGCGCGACTTCGTTGCCCACCGGCCCGGCCGCCTGCGCGTCACCATTCGCGGGTGCCGCGCCCGCCGCGGGCGCGGGCAGCGCGGGCTGCGGTCTCGAGAAACGCCCGCCGTACGGTTCGGGCGGCGGCGTCGTGCGAGGCGCGGCAGGCATCTGCCCGAACGCCCCGCTCTCCGGCGACGGCTGCGCCCGGATCGCCGCCGCCTCCAGCGGCGACGGCGCCCTGCCGCCCGTGGTGCCGCCGCCCACGCTGCCTGGCATCGGCTTCGTCGCGGGCGTCGCGGCCGTGGCCGCGGCATCTTCCGCGTTCAGCGCCACCGGATCGAGCCGCAACTGGTCGGCATGCACGTTGACGTCGGTGCCCGACCACACTTCCTGCGTGTCCGCATCCGCCGCGACCTGCGGCCGGACGATGTGCGGCGTGATCTGCAGCACGATCTCGGTCTTCTTGTGATCGCCTTCATGATCCGAGAACAGGCGGCCGAGCAACGGCATCTGCCCGAGCCCCGGCACCTTGTTCGCGTTGCGGCGGTCCTCGTCCGAGATCAGCCCGCCCATGATCTGGGTTTCGCCGTCCCGCAGGCGCAGGCTCGTCGACGCGCTGCGCGTGCCGATCTGGTACGCGAGCGAGTTCAGCCCTTGCGAATTGCTGCTCTGGATCGTATTGGTGATGTTGCTGACCTCGAGATTCAGCTTGATGCCGACGTCGCCGTCGCGATAGACCTGCGGCTCCACCTCGAGCTTGATGCCGACATCCAGGTACTGGATCATCTGCGTGAACGACGGACCGCTCGTGCTCGGCGTGCTCGAGCTCGAGATCACCGGCACCTTGTCGCCGATCATGATGCGCGCCTTCTCCTTGTTGCGCGTGCGGATGCGCGGGCTCGCGAGCAGGTTCGCATCGGTGTCCGTGAGCTTGAAGTCCGCGGTGGCGGACAGGCCGCTGACATTCAGCGCATTGACCGGCAGATGATGCAGCGCGCCCCAGGTGCTCGCCGTGCTCGGCGTCGATACCGTGAACGAGTTGGGCCAGTTGATGCCGAGCTGCGACATCCGCTCGTGCGACACCTCCAGCACCTCGACCTCGAGCATCACCTCCGGCTCCGGCAGGTCCTGGGCCGCGATCATCTCGTCGGCGACCTTGATCATGTCCGGCGTGCCGCGGATCGTCACGGTGTTCGCGTGCTCGTCGATCACGGCCTCCTTCACCTTCAACAGGCTCTTGAGCAGCGACTGGACCTGCTTCGCGTCGACGTTCGACAGCTGGAACGTGCGCACCTTGAGCTCCTGGTATTCGAGCTCCTTCGCGGGCGTCGCCGGGTAGATGAACAGCGTGTTGGCATTCATCTGCTTCTTGTCGAGCTGGTTCTGCAACAGGATCATGTCGACCGTGTCCTGCAGCGACGCGTTCTGCACGAAGATCGTCGTCTTCAGGTCGGCGCGCACGTCGCGGTCGAAGATGACGTTCAGCCCCGACGTCCGCGACAATGCCTCGAACACCATCCGCACGTTCGCGTCGCGGAACTGCAGCGACACCGGCGTGCGCATGATCGACGAAGCGGCGAGCTTGTCGTCCCGTTCCGAGTGCTGCTGCCGGCGCTTGTCGTCGAGCTCCGATTGCATCCGCCCGGCCATCGCATTGCTCGGGTCCTCGACCAGCACGCGATGCACGCGTTCGGCCGCCTGCGCGTACGAGCCGCGCTTCATCATGCGGTCCGCTTCCTGCAGGATCGCCAGATGCTTGCGGTCCTGCTCGATCATCGTGCCGATCCTGCGGGCGCGCTCGCTCGACGGATCGAGCTGGGTCGCCATGTAGTCGGACCGGGCCGCATCGTCGAACTGGTTCTGCTTGCGGAACTGGTCGGCGTTATCGAGCAACTGGTTGACTTCGGCGTCGCGCGCGTGCAACGCGTCGATCCTCACCTGCGCGTTGGTCGGATCGTCCTGGACGTTCGGCACATGCGCGCAGCCGCCGCACGCGAGCAGCGCCACGGCGATCGCCAGCGCGCGTTTCGTCGCGATCCGGCTCGCCGGCGCGTGCCGGAAATCGAACGGCGTGAAGGGCGAAAGGCATGTCGATGGGCCGCTGTCCCCAGCGCGGCGCGCACCCCGTGTGCATGAGGTTTTCATCTACTTTTCCCTTGGAATGGCCACCACCTGCACCTGGTTCAGCGGCAGATAGGTCAGCACCACGTTCGACTCCGAAACCGACTCGACGCGATACTGGCCATCGATCACGTCACCTGGCGAAACGATCAGCAACTGATCGCCGTTGCTGAGAAACACATGCGGCTTCGCCGCCTTGGCGTCCTGCTCGCCGACATAGGTGAACGGGACCGGCGGCGCCGACGGTGGCGCCGGGCGCGTGTCGGGCAGCGTCGGCACGACGACGGGCGCCGGCGGCAGCCATGACGACGCGGTGAACGGGTCGTGCGCCGCTTCGATGGACACCGGCGCGCGCAACGCGGCGAGCTTCTCCTGCGGCGTCGCCGCTGCCGCGCCGGCCGACGCAGGTCGTGGCGCGGACACGGACACGGACACGGACGCGGGCACCGCGGCGTGCGCGGCGGTCCGCGCCGGCGGCGTATGCCCGCCGTCGCGATGCAGGCCGCCGAATGCCGGGACCGCTGCCGGCTGCTGCATCGCCGCGACCAGCACGCGATACCCGGCGCTGGCAACGAGGACACAGCACAGCGCCAGCGCGATGCGCCGGTGCGACGCGGGCTTCATGACGGCGGAAATCATGGCTGGGCGCTCCGGTAGATGAGCTCGAAGCGCACGCGCGCATCGAGGATGTTGCTGCCCACCGCGGGGCGCTCGACGTGGATTTCCTGCAGCGCCGCGTTCGGCACGTGATTGAGCACCGACGCGAGAAATTGCCGGATCGCACCGTACTGGTCCTTGACCGGCAGCAGCACCTGATAGCGCGCGAAGTGCGCGCCCGACTCGGTCGTCACCTGATACTCGGCCGAACCGAGCGTCAGATGGCTGTCGCGCGCCTGCGCGAAGATCGACGCGATGTCGTCCGCGCTTTGCGAGAACCGCGGGAACAGCTCGGGCAACGTGTCGAGCGCTACCGCGTCCGCCTGCGCGCCGCGCGCCGCGACCGGACGATGGCCGTGCGTCGCCCGCACGACCCCGGCCGGCGCCTGCATCGCGCGCGTATCGGCTTCCAGGCTGGCGATCGCCGCGACCGCGATGGCCGCCGCGCCGATCAGCAGCAGGCCGACGAGTCCCGGCAGACCGAAGGCGCGCCGCAACTCGAAACGCAGCGTGGCCAGGCGGTCCGTCAACCGGTCGGTTTTCATGACGTCCTCCAGACGGCCGTGATCTGGAAACGCACCGGCTTGCCCGGAACGTTGTCCTCGACGAGATGACCGTTGAGCACCGCTTCGCGCAGCACGACGCTCGTCTGCAGATACTTCAGGTACGCGATCATCGCGTCCGGATTCTTCGCTTCGGCAGTGATGCGGATCTGGCCTTGCGCCGGGTTCTGGTCGATGCCGATCAGCGCGACGTCATGGTCGGGATAGTCCTCGACGAGCGCGAACAGCGTCTGCCACGGCACGGTCAGTTCGCGCAGCACCGCCTGGCTCTGCTTTTCCGCGAGCTTCGCGGCCGCCGTCGGCGGCGGCTTCACGACGTGCCGCTGCGCGAGCGTCCGATGCTCGGCGGCCTCCGCGTTCGCCCGCGCGCGGTCGTTCTCCGCATAGGCATGCCACAGCCATGCGCCGCACGCGGCGCACAGCAGCACGGCGACGCCCAGCAGGATCACCCCGCTCGTCCCGGTGCGGGCACCGCGCCGGCAAAAGTCGATATCGAGCATCGGCATCATGGCGCGTACTCCATCAGCCGGCTCGCGGACGAGCCGGCGAGCGCCGGCCCTGGCAGCCGTACCGCGGCCGCGAATCGCGCATCGAACGGCGCGAAGTCCATGTCGATCCCGGTCAGATAGACCGGGCAGTCCTCGCACTTCAGGCCGGTCCGCGTTGCCGAACGTTCGAACAACTGCTCCGCGAGTTCGGCCAGCCGCGACGCGTCGTCGGACTCGCCGGGAAAGAGGCGTTGCGCATCGTAGGCGGCCCAGCCGCCCCGCTCGATCATGATCGCCTGCATCAACGCATCGGCGACGACAATCAGCAGCCCATCGGCGCCGGCTTTCACCGCGATGCGATTCAGCGTCTCCGGAAGACCCGATCTCAGGCTGCGGATGCGGACCCGGGCGGATGTCCCCGCGTCATGGATGCCGTCGTGCAGCGTGCGCGACAGCGCGCCGGCGAAAAGCGCGCGGCCGCCCTGCTGCACGCAGAAGCGCACGACCAGCGATGCACCGTCGATCCCGTATGTGTCGGAGAAATGGGCGAGCACGATTTCTTCAAGTTCGCGCATGCGCAACGCACGGAAGTCGCCGCGCAATATCGCGTGGTGGCACCAGAAATCGTCGAGCACGACGTGCGCGCCGCGCGCCTGCCCCTGCGTGGTGGCGGCATCGGCCGCGCCGCCGGGTAGCGTGCCGGTCGCGGCCAGCGCGGCGCGCAGCGCGTCGAGCACGCCCGTCTCGCTGCCGAACTGCGCGTCGGGAATCGCGACGCTGACCGGATCGGCGGCGAACGCGCGCTTGCGCGGTCGCCACAGTGCGGGCGAACGGACGCCGACGACGATCTCGCGCGTCCCGACGCCGATCGCAAGCGGGTTATTCAACCATCGTGACACGATTGATCTCCTCGAGCGTCGTTTCGCCGCGCCGCACCAGTTCGATTGCCGCCGATCGCAACGTCGTCATCCCGTGGCGCAGCGCCGCCGCCTTGATGTGCCCGAGCGGCGCGCGCTCCGACAGCAGTTGCCTCAGCTCGTCGTTCATGCGCAGCGCCTCCGCGATCGCACGCCGGCCGCGATAGCCGCTGCCGCGGCACATCGCGCACCCCGTGCCGCGCCGAAACAGGTAGCTGCCGGCCGAATCCGGGTCGATGCCCGAGCGGGCGAGCGCATCCGCGTCCACCGCGTCCTCGGCCAGGCAATCCGGGCAGCACTGGCGCAGCAGCCGCTGCGCGATCACGCCGTTGAGCGCGGAGACGAAGCTGTACGGATCGACCTCCATGTTCGTGAAGCGGCCGATCACGTCGAACACGTTGTTCGCGTGCACGGTCGTGAACACCTGGTGGCCGGTCAGCGCGGCCTGCACGGCGATCTGCGCGGTTTCCGGATCGCGGATCTCGCCGACCATGATCTTGTCCGGGTCGTGCCGCAGGATCGACCGCAGCCCGCGCGCGAAGGTCAGGCCCTTCGCCTCGTTGACCGGAATCTGCAGGATTTCGCCGAGCTGGTATTCGACCGGATCCTCGATCGTCACGATCTTCTCGAGACCGTTGTTGATCTCGGTGAGGATCGCGTAAAGCGTCGTGGTCTTGCCGCTGCCGGTCGGCCCCGTGACGAGCAGCATCCCGTACGGCATCGACGCAACCGAGCGCATGAAGCGCGTGTCGCCCGGCTGGAAGCCCAATGCCTCGAGCGTCAGGCCGCCCGCGGCCTGGGACAGCTGGTAGCGGTCGAGTATCCGCAACACCGCGTCCTCGCCGAACTGGTTCGGCATGATCGACACGCGGAAATCGATCTCACGCCCGGCGTACATCGCCTTGAAGCGCCCGTCCTGCGGAACGCGGCGCTCCGCGATATCGAGCTCGGAGATCACCTTCACGCGGGACAGGACCTGGTCGGCGACATCCCGGCCCTCGACGCGGCCCACCACGGTGAGCACGCCGTCGACACGGCACTTGATCATCAGGCCGTTCGCGCGGCATTCCAGGTGGATGTCGCTCGCGAGCATCTTGAGCGCGTCGTAGATCGTCGAATTGAGCAGGCGCACCACCGGACTGTCGTCGCTGCTGATGCCCTGCAGCGTCAGCGCGAGCGACGCCGGATCGGGCGCGTTCTGGATCGGATCGTCGAACGCGAGCGAGTCCATCGCGCGAATATCCTTCTCGCGCACGGTCAGATACGCGTTGAGATCCCCGGCGCTCGCAAGCGCCCAGCCGTACGGCACCGCCGGTCGCGCACGCATTCGGTGTTCGACCCAGCCGCGCGTACGTGCATCGAGCGGATCGGCGATCGCGAACAACCGCGCGTCGCCGCCGTCGGGATCGCGGAAGCACACGCACAGGCGCGCCGTCGCATCGACGAACGGCACCGTGTCGAAATCCGGCTCGAGGCGGCCCAGCTCGCGCATCCCGATCGGCTTCATCCGGAATTGCGCGGCGAGCTGCGCGCGCATCTCGTCCGCGCCGAGCGCCGTCTGCGCCATCAGCACTTCGAGTGCGCGAATGCCGGAGCCGTGCTGTCTGCCGAGCGCGCGCAGGACGTCGCGCAACGCGGGGCCCGCGTCGGGGAAGTCTTCCGGTGGGGGGGTGACGGTATCCACGCGTGTCTCCAGGGCAGCCTACTGAATGCTCGACGCGATCTCGAAGATCGGCAGGTACATCAGCACGACGATGCCGCCGATCACCACGCCGATCACGATCATCATCGCGGGCTCGATCAGTCGCGAGATCAGATCGATCGTGCGCGACACCTGTGCTTCCTGGAACGCGGCGATCCGGTCGAGCACGGGCCCGAGGCCGCCGGTTTTTTCGGCGACCGTCAGCAGGCGGTAGCCGATCGCGTTCGCGAGGCCGGCCTGCTGGAACGCATCGGAGATCCTCGCGCCATTGCGGACCTGCTGCAGCGCGCCCGCGAGCGCGGCCTGGTCCGCGCGGCCTACCAGGCCGCGCGCCAGATCGAATGCGCGAACGGCGGGAATGCCGCCGTCGACCAGCATCGCCGTCGTGCGATAGAACTGGGACTGGCGAAACACGCGGAAATGCTGCCCGATGCCGGGCAGCGCCAGCAGGCGATCGGCGATCCAGATCCTCAGCGCCGGCCGGCGCAGCGCAACGCCGGTTGCCACGGCCAGCACCGCAAACGCGGCCGCCAGCCCGGCGCCGTGCGCGTGCACCATGCCGCCCCACGCCATCAGCAGCCGCGACATCAGCGGCAGTTCGCGGCCGCTGTGTTCGAGGAGCGACGCGAACCGCGGCACCACGAAACCGAGCAGAAACAGCACGACGGCCGCGCCGACGAACAACAGCACCGTCGGATAGATCGCCGCCGACACCACACGCGCGCGCAGCTCGTGGAGCGTCGCGCTATTGCGCGAGTAACGGGTCAGGCTGTCGGCGAGGCCGCCGGTCTGCTCGCTCGCCTTCACGCACGCGATCAGCACCGGCGGGAAGATCGGGCTCGCGTGCTCGAGCGCCGCCGACAGCGACTGCCCCTCCTCCAGTTGCCGCAGCAGGTCGCGATACACCTGCGCGGACGCTTCGCGCCGCACGTTGCCGCCGAGCGTGCGCAATGCGTCGACGACGCCGACGCCCGCGTCGAGCAGCGCCGCGAGCTCGCGCGCGAACATCGCGACGTCGAACCGCGCGCCCGGCATTCCGAACCGGCGCGCGCCGCGCCGCTGCCGCCGCGCGTCGGTGCTCACCGACACGACCCGCAGGCCGCGCGAGCGCGCGAGCGCCGCCGCGGTCGCCAGCGAGTCGCTGTCGAGGCGAAGCGTCTGGACCGAGCCATTCGTATCGAAGACACGCAGCACGAACTTCACGTCGACTCTCCTTGCTGACTGCTCACGACAGGCACGGCCGCCGGGCCTCGCCGCCTTACCACGACGAGATCGTCACGTTCTCGCCGGTGCCGCCGCCGCGCCCATCCTTGCCGAGCGAATACAGGTCGTAGTCGCCGTGCTCGCCGGGCGAGCGATACTGGTACGGACGGTCCCACGGATCCACCGGAACAGCCTTCTGCAGATACGGGCCGCTCCACCGCGGCGCGCTCTGCGGCTTGTTGACGAGCGCATCCAGCCCTTCCTCGGTCGTCGGATAGAAACCGACGTCGAGCCGGTACTGATCGAGGGCCTGGCCGAGCGACACGATCTGCGCGCGGGCGATCTTCACGTTCGACTTGCCGACCTGTTCGAAATACCGTGGCGCGACGAGCCCCGCCAGCAACCCGATGATGACCATCACGACGAGCAGCTCGAGCAGCGTGAAGCCGCGGTTCGCACGGATGCGGCGAGCGAGCCCGCCGCCCTGCCGCTGCAGCCCCGGCATGCCGGGCCGGATCGAGGACAATTCGTCGCGCACGGCTTTCTCCCTGTATCGCCTGCCGCTTCAGCACCGCTGAAGCCGTTGATTGCATTCTTGTTCAGGGCGATACGCGTCAGAAGTAGGGAGGGCCGTCCATCGACATGGGTAGATCCCCCCCAGTTGCGCGATGGCGCGATGGAGGGTTTTCACACACGGTCGTCGTCGGTCAGCGCGAGCACGCCGATGTCGATCGCGAAGTGGACGAGGCCGGTCAGGTTCACGATGCCGAGCTTGCGCATCAGGTTCGCACGATGCTTTTCCACCGTTTTCGGGCTGAGCTGGAGGCACTCGCCGACCTGCCGGCTCGTGTGCCCCTCGACGACGAGACGCAGCACCGTGCGCTCGCGGGTCGTCAGCGCATTCCACAGGCGCGCCTTGTGAGCGCTCGTCTCGTGCAGCCCCTGCAGGCCGGCGCGGGCCCGATACGCGTCCAGGCTGATCACGCACTTGCCCTGCATCACGAAGCGCATCTCGCGGACCAGGTCGGCGAACGACGAATCCTTGACGACGTAGCCGTCCGCACCGGACGCGAACGCCTCCCTGACGTTGTCTTCGCTGCGATGGACGGTGAGGACGATGATCCGCGTACGCGGCGCATCGCGCTTGATCGCGGCAATCGCTTCGAAGCCGCTGCCGCCCGGCATCGACAGATCCATCAGGATCAGGTCGGGCAGCGTCTGCGCGGCGAGACAGCAGGCCTCGAACCCTCCGCTCGCCTCGCCGACAATGCAGTAGTCGTCCAGCTCGGACACCATGTGGCTGAGACCGAGCCGCAGCAGATGCTGATCCTCGACGATCAGCACGCGATGCTTCTTTTCCAATTTCGACGCTCCCTGACGGACGCGTTGCACCTAGTGCAGCGTACGGCGCTAATCGGCACTTATGCGCTGCGCCTTCGCGCCCGTGGCTGCGTGGCAAATCCTCGCGATGCCACTGGGCATCGCTGCGGTTTGCGCCTTGCCACGAGCACGACTCCGCTGGCACATAAGCACCGCTTAGTACCGCTTAGCACCGGCCACTACACTAGTTGGAAGCGACGACGTCGCGATAGGCCGCGAGCAGTTCGGTCGGCGTCGCGAAGCCGTCGATGCGCAGCCACGGCTGGCCGGGTGCGGCCCGCATGAACGTCACCGGCGTGTGAGCCATCTTGTCGCCGCGAAAGACGTTGAACGCGCGCTGCGCCGCGATGCTCGCCTCGACCGTGCCCGTGTAGTGCTGCCATTCGGGCCCGGCTTCGAAGTGCGCGGCATAGGCCTTGAGCCGCTCCGGCGTGTCCTGCTCCGGATCGATCGAGATCGACACGATGTGCACCTTGTCGCGGTCGGGGCCCAGCTCGCCCTGCAGCCGCTCGAGGGTCTGGCTGATCATCGGACAGATGGTCGTGCAGGTGGTGTAGATGAACGTCAGGATCACCGGCCTGCCGTCGTCCACTTCCTTGACCAGCGATACGGTCTTGCCGTCGTCTCGCACGAGGTCGACCGACGGCAGCGTGTATTGGGCCGTCGTGTGCATCGTGCCCGGCATCACGACGTGATGCATGTGCATGCCGGCTGCTTCGGGTGCGGTCCCGGCGGTGGCTGGCTCCGCGTTTTCCGTGGCGGGTCCGGCGGCGTCCCCGGTACTGCTTTCCGCGGTTTTTCCGCGCGTGCTTTCGGTTGTGCTTTCATCAGCTTGCTTGACCGCGCTCCCGGCGGCGCCCTGCGCGTCGTGCTCCATGACGTGCCCGACGGCGTCCGGCATCGCGTGGTCGTCGGGGCTCGCGGCAACATCCGGCATCGCAGGCATCGCATTTTCATCGACACTCGCGGCGGAATGCTCGCCAACGCGCTCGCTGACGTTCTCGCCCACGCCCTCGGCGACGCTATCGACGGGCGCGCACCACGCGGCGGTCGCGGCGATCGTGATACCCGCCACCACGAATGCCCCCATCGTCGATCTGGCAATCCGTTTCATACCGACCTCCCCTGACGATAAACAAGACAATGGCCGTTTCCGTGCCTCGTCAGCGCAGTGTCTTGAATTCGGTCCCGAGCGTCATGGGATGACGCCCCCCAAAGGCCGGTAGGGTATGTCCGCTTGCTGGATTACCCGCTGGCGGGTGCCGGGATGTCCCCATGCTCCAACCCCGCATTCCCCTTGTTGCGGCGTGCGTCGGTCGCGTCCTAGAATGGACGCAATCTTACGGTTTCCTGAAAACTGCGCATCGGGAGCTCCCATGATTGAACGCCAGCCAGCCAGGCCACAAATCAGGCTGCTCGATCTGATCGATGCGATGCGCAAGCTTCGCGGTGCGGTGCGCACGGGCGATCGCGGCGACGGTATCGTCACCGATGCACGCGGCGCCGCCCTTGCCATTCTCACGGCCGACGGAACCTTCGTCTCGGCGAATCGCAGCGCCGAGGCACTGTTCGGCTATTCGAGCGCCGAGCTCGTCGGCAAGCATCTGTCCGACATGGCGCTCGACGATGCCCACGGCGAATTGGCAGACGAATTATCCAGAGGCGCCACCCTTCCCTGTCATTCGTTCACGACGATGCTCAGCGGTCGAACCGGCCATCCCGCACAGTTCATGGTGCACCAGCAGGCGCTTCCCGCCACGACAACCAGCGAGCGCCTGTTGCTGACGCTGTTCGAGGAACCGCCGGCCCTCGAGCCCGAGCCGCACGATGCAGCCGCGGAGCACTACGCGGGCGCGCCTGCCCGCCACGCCTATCTGCTGATGGGCCAGCAGAAGGAGCGCTACCGGCTTGCCGCGGAATTGCACGATGGGCTCGGTCAGGCGTTGACGCTCATCAAGCTGATGAATGAAGACGCGCTGATGCGCATTCGTCGCGGCGAAATCGACGAGGCGGCGAATCTGCTCGATTCGACGGTGCTCCGGATCCGCGAAACGATCGGCGAAGTACGGCAGATATGCGGTGAATTGCGGCCGCCGATGCTCGACAAGCTCGGCCTGTCGGCGGCCCTCGCTTCGCTGTGCCGGCGCATCGAGCGTGACGTGAACACGCTGACGGTCGAGTTCGATTGCGATGTCGACGACGACGACATACCCGACCATCTGAAGGCGGACATGTTCAGGGTCGCGCAGGAGGCGCTCAACAACATCGTCAAGCATGCGGAGGCCACCAAGATCGCACTCGGCTTGCGCCACGACGCCGACGGCCTGCTGCTGACGATTCGCGACAACGGCATCGGCTACGAGCATCGCACGCTGACGACGGAAGACGCGCACACGGACGGGCTCGGCCTGATCGGCATGCAGCACCGCGTCGAGTCGCACGGCGGCACGTTCTCGATCCAGTCGTCGGCCGCCACGGGCACGCTCATCTCGGCGAGCTGGGCCTGCTGACGCGCGCGATCGCAGTCGGTCAAGCAGTCAACCCCGCCGTCAATCGCGCGGTTAATCCCGCAGTCAATCCTTCATGCCGCCGAGCGGATAATCGTCCAGTCTCGCATGCGCGCCGGCGTCTTCCGGGGCCCCGACGTCGTCGATCGAGTGAGTCGGCACGTCGTCCGCATCCGGCTCCGCGCACTTCGCCGCGAGCGAGGTCAACAAGCCCATGCTCATCGCGACCAGCACCAGTTCGGTCACGTTCGCGAGATGGAGCTTGTGCATCATGCTCGCCCGATACTTCTCGATCGTCTTCGGGCTCAGATTCAGGTATTGGCCGACCTGTCGGTTGGTGCGCCCTTCGGCAATCAGCTTCAGCACACTACGCTCGCGCGCGGTGAGGATGTCCCAGGCCTTTCTCGGCGCAGGCATTTCGCGGCCGGTCACAAACGAGTCGACCATGTAGCCATACACGTCCGCGCTCAGATGCTTCTTCCCCTGCCTGACCATGCGCATCGCGAGGAGCAATTCGTCGAACGAAACGTCCTTGAGCACGTAACCGTCGACCCCCGCCCGCAGCGCCTCCCGCACGTACTCCTCGCTCTGGTGAACCGTGAGCGCGATGATCCGGACCGTCGGCGTGCGCCGCTTGATCGTTGCGCTCGCATCGATGCCGTTCATCCCGCGCATCGACAGATCCATCAGGATCAGATCGGGAGCCAGCGCCAATGCCTGATGACACGCCTCCTTGCCGTCCCGTGCCTCGCCGACGACGTCATAGTCGCCTTGCGCGCACAGCATCGACCGCAGGCCATTTCTCAGCAGGTCATGGTCCTCTGCAATTACAACGCGACATTTGGTATTCACGACGATCCCCCGTTCCTCCATCCCTGCGCGGCGTGTCGCACCGACACATCCTGCGCAGTTCCGGAAACGCTCGCTGCGTGGTTTCCCCTGCCCGGATTGATGATTGAATTTCGCGACAACCAACAGCCATGCGTGTCGCTACAGCAAGGATCGCGCCATCGCGCCACCAGCCTGCGGCGGCGGCGATCCGGATTCCGCCTGTCCGCGGCGCACCCTCGCCGCCCTCCGGAAATGTTTCAGAACTGTATCGATTTCATGTTTTTCAGCGCGTCAGTGTGAATACCGATGGCGGGAATGTCACTCGCATTCCAACATGAATAAAAACATTCCCGCCGCGACTACGCCAAATCGAGAAGAAACCAACGCCGTGTAGTAAGGATTGTTAATCTTCTCCGGTTACCGCCCATTACCGGCCGTTACGGGAGTAACAACTTTGCACCGTTTTTTGCGGCCGCCGTTTTGGCCTCGAAGTGTAGGGAGGTGCCCCATTGCCGGTCCGATTCCCCGTCGCCGACAATCCAGGTGCAGGAGACCTGGAAGATGCACCGTCGACCTTTATCCGGATTGAGAATCGCGATCGCTGCCGCATGCGTGGCACTCGGCTCGGCGTGGACGTGCGCCGCGAACGCGCAGATATTCGGCACGGTGACCAGCAATGGTGCGATCATCCTCACCAACGAACTCGGCACGGCCGGCCTGAAGGTGATCGTCGCGAGCAACGCGCCCGCCCCACCCGACATGAAGCACGCCGCATCGAAGCTGGCCGGCGGCGCGCTGCCCTCGTTCGCCGACGTGATCGAGGAAGCGAGCCGCGCGTTTCGCGTACCACCCGAACTGTTGCGCGCGGTGATCGACGTCGAATCGGGATACAACCCGAAGGCGGTCTCGGACAAGGGCGCGCAAGGGCTCATGCAGTTGATGCCCGACACCGCGCGGCGTTTTTCGAGCGGAGACATGTTCAATCCGCGCGACAACGTGCTGGCCGGCGCGCGCTATCTGCGCTTCCTGCTCGACATGTTCAAGGACAACGTCGAACTCACGCTGGCCGCCTACAATGCCGGAGAAAATGCCGTGATTCGCGCCGGCTATCGCATTCCGTCGTCGCCGCAAACGCGCGTGTATGTCCCGCGCGTGCTCGCGCGCTACAAACGGCTCCTCGATTCGAGTTGAAGTTTCCGGCTGATGTTTCCGGCAATCCGCGCCGCGGCGCCGCAGTCCGTGCAGCGCAGACGAACGCGTTGCCGGATATCGCGCTGCCGCGATGCCCGGCAACATGTGCCGACCCACGCCGGCCGGCCGACGGTTCAGGGAAACGCGGGAACGGTCGGATCTTCGCCTTCGAGATGCGCGTCCGCGTGGTGAAGCGTGATCAGGTGCTCGATCTCGTGGACCCGGTCCTTCGGAACGTCGACGATCAACAGCAACTCGCCGCGCTCGATACCTTCCTCGAAACGCTTCAGGCGTGTACTCGGCACGTTGACGCCGATCATCGACGCCGCCCAGGCACCGAAGCCGGCGCCGGACAACGTGATCGTCACGAACGCGCCACCGGCGATCGGCAAGCCCGCGGGCGGGAACACCAGCGCGATCAGCCCCAGCAGCGCCCCGGTCGCGCAACCGACCATCGTGCCGCGTGCAAGCGACGGCAGCAAGTCGCTGCGCTGCGTCAGCGTGGCCTCCTGCAAACCATCGTGCACGACGCCGTGATTCGCGATGAAATGAATATGCCGCCACTCGATACGCAGCAACAGCAACTCGTCGACGATCGACAGCGCGCTTTGCGGCGTCGGCAACAGAAAATAAATGCGTCTCATGGTGACTCCCCCCATCTCACGTCAGGCATGCATTGGCCCCGCTGATGACATTCTTGTTCGGCGCGCACCCCGCTTGAAGTGGGAACACCCACCGAAACACATGGGTAGAAGGCGGTAGGACATCATGCGTGCGCATCAAAGTTTCCCGTAGCTGTGCAGCCCGGACAGGAACATGTTGACGCCGAGGAACGCGAACGTCGTCACGAGCAGGCCGGTGAGCGCCCACCACGCGGCAACCGCGCCGCGCAGGCCCTTCAT
>NZ_JBQVSQ010000019.1:0-97271 GCF_052952715.1 Burkholderia sp. YIM B11467 | reverse complement strand
CAAGCAGCGCCCCGTTTGCCTTCGTCGCACGACGATCGAGACGGGGCAGCCGCGCCCCGCCCGCTTGCGTCAGGTCGCGCTGCCCGAAATCTTCGGCGTCGGCGTCTCGACGTCGCCGCACTGCGCGCGATGGCGCAGCGCATGGTCGATCAGCACCAGCGCGAGCATCGACTCGGCGATCGGCGTCGCACGAATGCCGACGCACGGATCGTGGCGGCCGAACGTCTCCACCGTCGCCTGTTCGCCAGCCTTCGTGATCGAACGGCGCGGCGTGCGGATGCTCGACGTCGGTTTGATCGCGATCGACACGGTGATGTCCTGCCCCGTCGAAATCCCGCCCAGCACGCCGCCCGAATGGTTGCCAACGAAGCCGCTCGGCGTCAGTTCGTCGCCGTGCACCGAGCCGCGCTGCGCGACGCTGCCGAAACCCGCGCCGATCTCGACGCCCTTCACCGCGTTGATGCTCATCATCGCCTTCGCGATGTCCGCGTCGAGTCGATCGAACACGGGCTCGCCCCAGCCGACTGGCACGCCCGACGCGACGACATCGATACGCGCACCGATCGAATCGCCGTCCTTGCGCAGCGCATCCATGTAGGCCTCGAGCTCCGGAACGACCGCCGCGTTCGGCGAGAAGAACGGATTCTCGCGCACGTGCGACCAGTCGACGAACGGCACGTCGATCTCGCCAAGGCCGCTCATGTAGCCGCGCACTTCGACGCCGAAGCGCTCGCGCAGCCACTTCTTCGCGACCGCGCCCGCGCCGACGATCGGTGCGGTCAGACGCGCGGACGAACGGCCGCCGCCGCGATAATCGCGGATGCCGTATTTCTGCCAGTAGGTGTAATCGGCGTGACCGGGACGGAACGTCTCGACAATGTTGCCGTAGTCCTTGCTGCGCTGGTCGGTGTTGCGGATCAGCAGCGCGATCGGCGTGCCGGTCGTCAAGCCTTCGAACACGCCCGACAGGATCTCGACCTCGTCGGCCTCCTGCCGTTGCGTCACGTGCCGCGACGTGCCGGGCTTGCGGCGATCCAGCTCGCCCTGGATGTCGGCTTCGGTCAGCCCCATCCCCGGCGGGCAGCCGTCGATCACGCAGCCGATCGCGGGACCGTGCGATTCGCCGAAGGTCGTGACAGTGAAAAGCGTGCCGAGGGTATTGCCGGACATGATGGAACCGCCCAAATAGAAATGGGCAAACCGATGCGCTGCCCGGGCCGCAGGCAGGTCGATCGTTTGCCGGTCGAGAAAAAGAGGTAAGACGCTATTATGCCAGCCGTCCCGGGCGCGCGGGCCGCATGAAATGGAGGCCGGGTGCACGGGACGTGCACGCCCGGCCGGGACGGTGCGGCCGGAAGCCCGTTCAGGCCCGGTTGGTTGCAGCCGAATGCCTGCCCGGCGCGCCGCCGGCGGGCGCCCGCCTACTTCCGCGCGCCGCGCAGTTCGGTCACCGCAGCCTGCAGCGCCTCGGGCGTCGCGACCGATGCCGGGACAGGTTCGCCGACCGCCAGCGTCAGGCGGCTCATCACGCCGCGCTTGATGGGCCGCGGCATCCGCGCATCGGAATGCCGTGAAAAATAGCTGCCCCACAGCCCGCGCAGCGCCATCGGAATCACCGGCGCCGGCGTGCGGCCCAGGATCTCGGTGATGCCGTGGTGGAACGTGTTGATGTCGCCCGTCTTCGTCAGCTTGCCCTCGGGGAAGATGCACACGAGTTCGCCGTCCTTCAGCGCGGCCTCGCACGCGTCGTACGCGCGCGCGAGCATCGCGGGATCCTCGTGGCGCGGCGCGATCGGGATTGCCTTCGCATGCCGGAACACCCAGCTCGCGAAGCGCGTCTTGAAGATCCGGTGATCCATCACGAAACGGATCGGGCGCGGGCTCGCGGCGGCCAGCACGAGCGCGTCGACGTAGCTGACGTGGTTGCACACGAGCACCGCGCCGCCCTCTTCCGGGATCCGCTCCGCGTGCACGAGGCGAATCCGGTAGAAGGTGTGCACGAGCACCCACGCGACGAAGCGCAGCAGGAATTCGGGCACGAGCAGGTAGATATACGCCGCGACGATGACGTTCAGCAGCGCGGTGACGAGGAACAGGCCCGGGATGCCGACGCCGGCCTTGGTCAGCCCCATCGCCATCAACGCCGACAGGATCATGAACAGCGCGTTCAGGATGTTGTTCGCGGCGATGATCCGCGCGCGGTGCGTCGGCGCGCTGCGGCTCTGGATCAGCGCGTACAGCGGCACGCTGTAGAAGCCGCCGAACATCGCCAGCAGGAACAGGTCCGCAAGGATGCGCCAGTGACGCGCGCCGGCCAGGAATTCGCCGACCGACAGCAGATGGCCGGGCGCCGGCAGCGCGTGGCTCGCGAAATACAGCTCGATCGCGAACACGCTGATGCCGATCGAGCCGAGCGGCACGAGACCGATCTCGACGCGCCGCTGCGACAGCCGCTCGCACAGCAGCGAGCCGAGGCCGATGCCGACCGAGAATGTCGCAAGCAGGATCGTGACGACGTCGGGGCTCGCGGACAGCACGTCCTTCGCGAAATTGAAGAACGACGTGAGGAACGTCGCACCGACGAACCACAGCCACGAGATGCCGAGCAGGCTCAGGAACACGGTGCGGTTCTGGCGCGCGAGGCCGAGGTTGCGCCAGGTCTCGCTGACCGGATTCCAGTTGATCACGAGATCGGGCTGCGGCGCCGGCGTGGACGGCACGCGCTGCGCGACGAGCCGCCCCGCGAGTGCGATGACGACGACGCTCACCGCGAGCACGCGCTCGCCGCTGCCTTCGATACCCGCGGCCGCGCCGCCGATGAGCGTGCCGATCAGGATCGCGATGAACGTGCCCATCTCGACGAGGCCGTTGCCGCCGACCAGCTCGTGCTCGGCGAGATGCTGCGGCAGGTACGAATACTTGACGGGCCCGAACAGCGTCGAGTGCATCCCCATCATGAACGTGCACAGATACAGCAGGGTCGCGCTGTGCGTGACGAAGCCGGCCGCGCCGACCAGCATCAGCGCGATCTCGAAGGTCTTCACGAAGCGCGTGAGGGTCGCCTTGTCGTATTTGTCGGCGATCTGGCCGGACGTCGCCGAGAACAGCACGAACGGCAGAATGAAGATGGCGGAAATCAGGAATGCGGCCGTCTTCGCATCGACGCCGGAGAACCGTGCGGTGTGATACGTGACGAGCGACGTGAAGCCGATCTTGAAGACGTTGTCGTTCAGCGCGCCGAGGAACTGGGTCGTGAAGAACGGCGCGAAACGGCGCTCGCGCAGCAGGTCGAACTGTGACGCGTGGGCGNCAGCGCGCCGAGGAACTGGGTCGTGAAGAACGGCGCGAAACGGCGCTCGCGCAGCAGGTCGAACTGTGACGCGTGGGCGCGCCGTTCTGCGCGCTCCCCCGAAGTGGCTTGCGTTTGATCGCTCATGCGGAATACGCGTGCATCGTCTCGGCGAAGCTGCGCGGGCCTTGTGTTGTCGTTGAAAAAACGGCGGCGCAGGACAAACCTGCGCCGCCGCGGGCCGGATGGCGGCGCCCACGCATCACGGCGACGGGCGCGGCATGGTTCACGGCTTGTGCGCTTCGGCTTCCGATTCCGGCCAGTCGCGGATGTATGCCTTCAGCATCCGGTTCTCGAAGCTCTGCGCCTCGACGACCGTCTTCGCGACGTCGTAGAACGAGATGACGCCCATCAGCACCTTCTTGTCGAGCACGGGCATGTAGCGCGCGTGGCGCTCGAGCATCATCCGGCGCACTTCGTTGACGTCGGTTTCCGGCGTGCACGTGAGCGGCTCGTCCATCACCTTGCGCACCTGCACGTCGCCGATCGCGCCGCCGTTGGTGTGCAGGCGCAGGATGATCTCGCGGAACGTCAGCATCCCGACGAGATCGCCGTACTCCATCACGACGAGCGAACCGATGTCGTGCTCGGCCATCGTATCGACCGCTTCGCGCAGCGGCATATCGGGCGTCACCGTAAACAGCGTGTTGCCCTTCACTTTCAGAATATCGCTGACGCGCATCTTAGTCCCCTCATGCTTGAATGCGAATGCAAAACCTCTTTCGATCCTATCGGAAAGCCTGTCAAAAGGAAAGCGCAGGCCGGTGCGGTCAGCCGCGCCCCGCTTGCGGATGCCGCCCGCCCGCCGCACAATGACCCCATCGACAGCCGCCCGAGGAGACGGCCATGGCGCATACGCATTCGGAGCAATTCGCGAGCTTCGCCGATTTCTACCCGTATTACCTGAACGAACACCAGAACCTGACGTCGCGGCGGCTGCACTTCATCGGCTCGCTCGGCGTGATCGGCTGCGTCGCGATGGCAATCGCGACGGGCCACTGGCTGTGGCTGCCGGCGGCTGTCGTCTGCGGCTACGGGTTCGCGTGGGTCGGGCACTTCTTCTTCGAGAAGAACCGCCCGGCCACATTCCGGCACCCGATCTACAGCCTGATGGGCGACTGGGTGATGTTCAAGGACATCTGCACCGGCAAGATTCCGCTGTAACCACCGGGCACCGCGTTCACGCGGGCCGCGGCGGCCGCGCGTGCGGATCGGGCACGCCGTCCGGCGCCTGCCCGGGAATCCCCGCCGGCTGCGCGCCCGCGAGCCGGTGCGCGGCGATCAGCGACGCGAGCGACACGTCGAAGCGGTCGCTCGCCAGCACCGCGAGCAACGCCGCGCCGTCGACATGGCTGCGGCGCCGCTGCAACTGGTAGGTCAGCTCCGTGCGGTCGATCACCAGCACGTCGAACAGTTGCGCGAGCGTCAGCTCTTCCGGGTTCGCGAGCAGGATGAAGCGCGGCGTGGCGTCGCCGCCGCCGTCGAGGCGCGCAATCCATTCCCGCTCCTCCATCGTCGTCAGCAACCGCTGCGCGGTTTCCATGTCGCACCGCAACATCGTCGCGAGCCGCATCGCCGTGTAACCGCGCTTGCCGGCCGCGCGCGCCTCGGCCAGCCGGGCGAGCAGCTCGAGCGCGTCGAGCAGGTCGCTGCCCGGATAGTGGATGCGGTGGAACTGGCCGACGCGAATCGCCGGCAGCGCGGACGCCACCATCGCGCCGAGCAGCGCGATGAACCAGCTCAGGTACACCCACAGCAGGAACACGGGCAGCGCCGCGAACGCGCCGTAGACGGCCGTATAGGTCGGAATGCGCCGCACGTAGTAGCCGAAGCCGCGCTTCGCGAACTCGAACGCGATGGCCGCGAACAGCCCGCCGATCACCGCGTCGCGCCACGCGACCGTGCAGTTCGGCAGGTACACGTACAGCAGCGTGAACGCGAGCACCGTCAGCGGCAGCGACGCGAGCGCGAGCAGCCACTCGACGATCGACGTGGACGGCCCCGCGCCGGTGAACGCGAGCGACTGCGTGAACAGGTACGACGAGATCGACAGGCTCACGCCGAACAACAAGGGCCCAAGCGTGATCAGCGCCCAGTACGCGAGCACGCGCTGCGCGAACGGCCGCGGCTTGCGCACGCGCCAGATCAGGTTGAACGCCGATTCGATCGTCATCATCGTCATCACCGACGTGACGACGAGCACGATCAGGCCGGCCGTCGTCAGCCCCTTGGCCTTCGACGCGAACTGGTTCAGGTACTTGAAGATCTGGACGTTGAACTGCGCGGGCATCAGGTGATCCGCGAGGAACCCCTGCAGCGAGATCTGGAACGACGCGAACATCGGGAACGCGGTGAACAGCGCGAACGCGACCGTCACGAGCGGCACGAGCGCCAGCATCGTCGTGAACGTCAGGCTGCCCGCCACTTGCGGGATGCGATCCTCGGCGCTGCGCCGGGCCGCGAACTGCGCGAGGCGCTTGAGGGTGTCGAGATCGACGCTCAACTTCGGCAAACGGCTTCTCCTTCCTGATACCGCGCGCCTGATGGCGCGCCGCCGCCGCGCTGCGCGACGGCTTCAGCCCCTATAATAGCCGCTCGATCCAGCAGGGGCCGACTGCACCGGGCACGCGCGCGGCCGCACGCGGCTCCGTAGCCCATGAAAGACATCCTCGTCCTCTATTACAGCCGTCACGGCGCCACGCGCGACCTCGCGCTCGCGATCGCGAACGGCATCGACAGCGTGCCGGGCATGCAGGCGCGCATCCGCACCGTGCCGCCCGTATCGACCGTCTGCGAAAGCACCGCCCCCGACATCCCCGCCGACGGCCCGCCGTACGCGGAATTGCGCGACCTCGAGGAATGCGCGGGCCTCGCGCTCGGCTCGCCGACCCGCTTCGGCAACATGGCCGCCTCGCTCAAGTATTTCCTCGACGGCACGACGCCGCAATGGCTGTCGGGCGCATTGACCGGCAAACCGGCGAGCGTGTTCACGTCGACGGGCAGCCTGCACGGCGGCCAGGAATCGACGCTGCTGTCGATGATGCTGCCGCTGTTGCATCACGGGATGATGATCGTCGGCATCCCGTACACCGAATCCGCACTCAGCACGACGCGCACCGGCGGCACGCCGTACGGCGCATCGCATGTGTCGCAGCACGATCGCGACGCGCCCGGCGGGCTGTCGGCGGACGAAAAGGCGCTCGCGGCCGCGCTCGGCGTGCGGCTCGCGCGCGCGGCAGCCGCCCTCGCCGCCGCCGAGGCCGCATGAACGCCCCCGCCCGCCCCGCCGTCGCGGCCCGGCCGCGTTATGCGCTGGCCGCCGCCGCGTGCCTCGTCGCGCTGATCGCGCTGTCGCTCGCGTGGGAGCTGTGGCTCGCGCCGCTGCGCCCGGGCGGCTCCGCGCTGATGCTCAAGGCCGTGCCGCTCGCGCTCGCGCTGCCCGGCGTCTGGCGGCGTAACATCTATACGATGCAGTGGGCGAGCATGCTGATTCTCGTTTATTTCGCCGAAGGCATCGTGCGCGGCATGTCCGATCGCGGGCTGTCCGCCACGCTCGGCTGGTGCGAGACCGCGCTCGCCGTCGGCTTCTTCGTGGCGGCGCTGGCGTACGTCGCGCCGTTCAAGCGCGCGGCGAAAAAAGCGCGCGCCGCGTCCTGACCCTTACGCGACAAGGTGATGATGTCCTCCGAAGCTTTCGTTTCCGCGTGCCGCGACGCGATCGGCGCCGACCACGTGCTGACCGACCCGCACGATACCGAACCGTTCCTGACCGACTGGCGGCGCCGCTACAAGGGTGCCGCGTGCGCGGTGCTGAAGCCGGCCGACACGGCCGAAGTTGCCGCGCTCGTGAAGCTGGCCAACGCGCACGGCATCGCGCTCGTGCCGCAAGGCGGCAACACGGGCCTGGCCGGGGGCGCAACGCCCGACGGGAGCGGCAGTCAGGCCGTCCTGAGCGTCGCGCGCCTGAACCGCGTGCGTGCGCTCGACCCGCACAACAACACGATCACCGTCGAAGCCGGCGTGATCCTCGCCGACGTGCAGGCGCGCGCCCGCGAAGGCGGCCGGCTGTTCGCGCTGAGCCTCGCGGCGGAAGGCAGCTGCACGATCGGCGGCAACCTGTCGACCAATGCGGGCGGCACCGCGGTGCTGCGCTACGGCAACGCGCGCGAGCTGTGCCTCGGGCTCGAGGTCGTGACGCCGCAGGGCGAGATCTGGGACGGCCTGCGCGGACTGCGCAAGGACAACACGGGTTACGACCTGCGCGACCTGTTCATCGGCGCGGAAGGCACGCTCGGGATCATCACGGCGGCCGTGATGAAGCTGCACCCGCTGCCGGCCGCGCAGGTCACGGCGCTGGCCGCGCTCGAATCGCCGCACGCGGCGCTCGATTTCCTCGCGCTCGCGCAGCGCTCGGCCGGGCCGCTGCTGACCGGCTTCGAGCTGATGTCGGATTTCTGCATGCAGCTGGTCGGCAAGCACTACCCGCAACTGCGCTACCCGTTCGCGCAAACGCATGCGCAGACGGTGCTGCTCGAACTGTCCGACAACGAAAGCGAAGCCCATGCGCGCGCGCTGTTCGAGAAACTGATGGAAGAAGCGTTCGAGGCCGGGCTCGTGGTCGACGCGGTGGTCGCGGAGAATCTCGCGCAGTCGCGCGCGTTCTGGGACCTGCGCGAGCACATCCCGCTCGCGCAGGCCGACGAGGGGCTCAACATCAAGCACGACATCGCGGTGCCGATCTCGTCGGTCGCGCGTTTCATCGACGAGACCGACACGGCAATCCAGCAGGCCGCGCCGGGCGCGCGGATGGTTACGTTCGGCCACCTCGGCGACGGCAACCTGCATTACAACGTGCAAATGCCCGAAGGCGGCGATCCGAAGGCGTTCCTTGCCGCATTCCAGGCGCCGATCAACCGGATCGTCTACGACAACGTGCACCGCCACCACGGCACGATCAGCGCGGAGCACGGCATCGGCCAGCTGAAGATCGACGATGCGCAGCGCTACAAGTCGCCGGTCGAAACGACGCTGATGCGCACGCTGAAGACCGCGCTGGACCCGCGCGGCCTGATGAACCCCGGCAAGGTCCTGCGCTGAACCCGCCCACTCCGGAGCGAAGCCCGTGAAAGTCCGCGTCCTGTCCGACCTGCATCTCGAAAGCAACCAGCCCGACACCATCGCGCATGCCGACGCGGATCTCGTCGTACTGGCCGGCGACATCCACAATCACGCGGAAGGGCTGCGCTGGGCCGCCGAGACGTTCGACCCGGATGTACCGGTGATCTACGTGCCGGGCAACCACGAGTACTACGACGGGGAATTCGGTGCGCTGGAGACGGCGATGCGCGACGCGGCGCATACGCTCGACAACGTGCATTACCTGAACAACGGCGTCTACGTCGATCCCGAACAGCGCTTCCGCGTGCTCGGCACGACGCTCTGGGCCGATTTCTCACTGTTCGGCACGGACGAGACCAGCATCGCCAATGCAATCGACGCCGCGCTGCGCGTGATGCTTGATTTCAAGGGATTGATCCAGGTGACCTGGCCGCACGACGCGGCGCTGCATGCGGCACCGGGCGCCGCGGAACGGGATTTCTCGCCGGCCGACGCGATCGCGCTGCATCGGCAAGGTCGCGCATGGCTGGAAGCGCAGCTCGCGGTGCCGTTCGCGGGCCGGACGATCGTCGTCACCCATCATGCGCCGCACCGGCGTTCGCTGGCGGAACGCTATGCGCAAGACCTCGCTTCGGCGGGATTCGTCACGGACATGGCGGAACTGGTGCGGCCGCCGGTGGATCTGTGGCTCCACGGCCACACGCATACGTCATTCGACTACGTTGCGGACGGCGGCACACGCGTGGTGTGCAACCCGCGCGGCTACATCCACCGGCGCACCGGCGAACGGGAAAATACCGCGTTCGCGTGGGACAAGGTCGTCGAGCTCGGCTGAACGCCGGCCCGCCCGGCCGCGTTGCGCGGCCTGCTCCGACCCGGGCTGATATGACCCGATCAGCGGTCGTTACGGCGCGCGCCGTGCTGGGGCTCGCGCACGCGCACCGGCACCGGCTTCATCCGCGCCTTCGCCTTCATCGCACGCAGCAGGTCGCGGGTCGCCGCGGCGGCAGCGGCCGCGCCAAGCAGGACGCCAAGGCCGATCATCAGGTGCGTATCCATTGCTACTCCGGTGTGACGTATCTCGATAATTCCCACAGTATCAAACTGTCTGGCACGCGTTCGTAAAAAAATGTTGCGTGAAGGACAAATCTGGTCAGATTGCGGTCGACCGCGCGCTCATGTCGCACGCGTGTACTGCTCGAGCGCGGCTTCGTCGGCTTCGAGCGTGGACGGCAGCTCGTCGCGCAGGAAATCGACCCAGGTGCGAATTTTCGCGTCGAGGTACTGGCGCGACGGATAGAGCGCGTAGATGTTCATCACGTGCGACCGGTACTCGGGCATCACGCGCACGATGTGCCCGCTGCGCAGCCAGCCGATCGCCGAATAAAGCGGCAGCCCGCCGACCCCCATCCCCTCCCGCACGGCCACCGCGAGCGCCTCGGCGACGTTCACGCGAAACGGCGGCGCCGTGATCGGGACGATCTCGTCGCCGTTCGGCCCCGCCAGCACCCATTCGTCGTAGTGAAAGCCCGGCGCGACCATCCCGAGGCACACGTGCTGCGCGAGATCCGCCGGCCGCAGCGGCACGCCGTGCGCCTCGACGTAGCCGGGCGATGCGCACACCACGCTGTAGCTCTCGCCGAGCCGCTGCGACACCAGCCCCGAATCGGGCAGGTCGCGGCCGACGACGATCGCGACGTCGTACCCCTCGTCGAGCAGATCGGGCATCCGCTGCGCGAGCGTCAACTCGACGTGCACGTCCGGATAGCGCTCGCGATAGCGCGCGATGGCCGGCACCAGGTAGTGCTGGCCGAGGCTCGTGAAGCAATGGACCTTCAGCTTGCCCGACGGGCGCGCGTGCGCGTCACCCGCCTCGGCTTCGGCCTGGTCGACATACGCGAGGATCTGCTCGCAACGCTGCAGATAGCGCTCACCGGCTTCGGTCAGTGCGATCCGCCGCGTCGTGCGGTTCAGGAGACGCGTGCGCAGGTGCGCCTCGAGATCCGAGACCGCGCGCGACGCGTAGGCGGTGGTCGAATTCATCTGCTGGGCAGCCGCGGTAAAGCTTCCCGCGTCGACCACACGGACGAATACCCGCATGTTTTGTAACGTATCCATCCCAATACCCGTTTGAATCCGGAGGGATTGTTGCACAGAGGCGAACAAATATTATCTCAGGATTCGTAAAAATGACTTGCACCGTTGTCCATTTATTCAGGAATCACTGAAAAATATAATCGCATCCGGCTCATCTATATCCGAAAGGGAGAAAATCGTGCAGTCTCCGGCACCAAAAGGGACGCTCGCACTGGCGGTTCTTGCAGTCTCATTAATAATGGCCGGATGCGCGAGCATGGGCGACAACAAGCCGCAGTCGGCCCGCATCGAAGCGAACGCGCTCGACGCCGGCGCGGCCATCCGCGCGGCCGACCGGGACGCGGGCTGGCCCGCGGCCGACTGGTGGCGCGCCTACCGCGATCCGCAACTCGATACGTGGATCGCCGCCGCCCAGGCCGGCAACCCGACGCTCGCGGCCGCCGAGGCACGGGTGCGCGAAGCGCAGGCAATGGCGCGTGTGGCCCGCTCGGCCGAACTGCCGCAGATCAACGGCAACCTGTCGCTGATGCGCGAGCATTGGCCCGACAACGTGTACTACGGCCCGGGCCCGCTCGCGAACGCCGATACCTGGAACAACACGGGCACGCTCGGCCTGTCGTACCACCTCGACCTGTGGGGCAAGGACAAGAACACGACCGAGCGCGCGCTCGACACCGCGCATGCGACCGCCGCCGACGCGCGTGCGGCGAAGCTCGAGCTCGAAGTCAACGTCGTGCGCGCGTATGTCGGCATGTCGATGAACTATGCGCTGCTCGACCTCGCGCACGAAACCTTCGAACGCCAGCGCTCGCTCGCCGATCTCGCGCGCAAGCGCCTGCAGGCCGGCCTCGGCACGCAGCTCGAAGTAAGCCAGGCGGAATCGACGCTGCCCGACTACGAACGCCAGATCGACAGCTATGAAGAAGCGATCCAGCTCGCGCGCCACCAGCTCGCCGCGCTGGCCGGCAAGGGTCCGGGTGCAGGCGACGCGATCACGCGGCCGCAGCTCTCGCTCGATGCGCCAGCCGGCCTGCCGTCGGCGATGCCGGCCGACCTGCTCGGCCGCCGCCCCGACGTGGTCGCGGCGCGCTGGACGGTCGACGCGCAGGCGCGCGGCATCGACGTCGCGAAGGCATCGTTCTACCCGAACATCGACCTGCTCGCGACGGTCGGCGGCTTCGGCGTGACCGCGCCGTTCACCGACTTCCTGCGCGCGATGAACGGCGGCTGGACCGCCGGCCCCGCGCTGTCGCTGCCGATCTTCGAAGGCGGCCGGTTGCGCGCGCAGCTCGGCGCCGCGAACGCCGGTTACGACCAGGCGGTCGAGCGCTACAACCAGACGATCGTCGGCGCGCTCAAGGACATCGCCGACCAGGTCGTGCGGATCCGTTCGCTCGATACGCAGAAGAAGGATGCCGCGCGCTCGGTGGCCGCCAACGACCGCAGCTACCAGCTGTCGCGCGAAGGCTTCCGCCGCGGGCTGACCGATTACGTGAACGTGCTGATCGCGCAACAGCAGCTGCTGCGCGCGCAGGAGACGGCCGCCCGCATCGATGCGGAGCGCCTCGCCGCGCATGCGCAGCTGATGGCCGCGCTCGGTGGCGGTGTCGAAACGGGTAGCGACGTTCCGCATGACGAACCCGCCGCGGCCGGCGCATCGGATGCAAAGCCCGCTGCAGCGGTCGCCCGGCCCGCGCAGGTCGCCACCGCCGGCGCGTCCGGCGTGCCGGCCGCACGGTAACGCGGAGCGCCCGCCATGTCAGCCTCCTCCTCCGCTTCCACGCACGCCGGCGGTCCGCTCGCGGCCTGGTACGCCGCGTTCGGCGACTGGGCCCGCACCGACGGCGCCGCGTGGCTCTATCTGTTCAAGGCGCTGCTCGCCGCGTTCATCGCAACCGGCGTGTCGATGCGGCTCGACCTGCCCGCGCCGAAAACCGCGATGACGACGGTGTTCATCGTGATGCAACCGCAAAGCGGCGCGGTGCTCGCGAAAAGCTTCTACCGCGTCGCCGGCACGATCTTCGGGCTCATCGCGACGCTCACGTTCGTCGGGCTGTTCCCGCAGCAGCCGCAGCTGTTCCTGCTGGCGGTCGCGCTGTGGGTCGCGCTGTGCACGGCCGGCGCCGCGCGCAACCGCAACTTCCGCAGCTACGGTTTCCTGCTGGCCGGTTATACGACCGCGCTGATCGGACTGCCCGCTTCGCAGCACCCGGACGGCGCGTTCATGAGCGCGCTGACGCGGGTGGCCGAAATCATGGTCGGGATCGTGTCGGCCGGCGTGGTCAGCGCACTCGTGTTTCCGCAGTACACGGGCGAGCAGATGCGCACGACAGTGCGCAAGCGCTTCGGCAGCTTCGTCGACTACGTCGCGTCGGCGCTGTCGGGCAAGCTCGACCGCGCGCATATCGAAACCATCCATACGCGCTTCGTCGCCGACGTGGTCGGGTTCGAAGCCGCGCGCAGCATGGCCGTGTTCGAGGATCCGGACACGCGGATGCGCAGCGGCCGCCTCGCGCGGCTGAACAGCGAATTCATGAGCGCGTCGAGCCGTTTCCATGCGCTGCACCAGTTGATGAACAGGCTGCATGCGATCGGCGCGCAGGCCGCGATCGACGCGATCGAGCCGTACTTCCGCGAGATCGCGCCGCTGCTGCTGACGCCGGGCGGCGAACCCGTACGCACGTCGACCGACGCGGGGCATGCGGCCGAGCAGCTGCTCGCGTGGCGCGATGCGCTGCCGCGCCGCATCCGCGCGACGCGCGCGGCGCTCGAAACGCAGCCGGACTTTCCGTTGCTCGATTTCGACACGGCCGCCGAACTGCTGTACCGCTTCATCACCGACCTGCACGAGTACGCGGCGACCTACGCGTCGCTGTCGACGCCGACGCACGAACGCGAACGCTGGATCGAACGCTATGAGCCGCGCACCAACATGACGGCGATGGTGATCGCGGCGATCCGCACCGCGACCGTGATCCTCCTGCTCGGCTGGTTCTGGATCGAGACGGCCTGGCCGAGCGGCGTGACGCTCACGCTGACGGCGGCGGCCACCTGCGCGCTCGCGTCGTCGACGCCGCGGCCGACCGCGATGTCCGCGCAGATGGGCATGGGGACGGCGCTCGCCGTCTGTACCGGCTTCCTGCTGACGTTCGGGATCTATCCGCACATCGACGGATTCCCGCTGCTGTGCGTCGCCCTCGCGCCGCTCCTCGCGATCGGCATCTTCATGACGTTGAAGCCGAAGCTCGCGGGCTACGGGATGGGCTACCTGATCTTCTTCAGCTTCCTCGCCGGCCCGGACAACATCACGCACTACGACCCGACCAGCTTCATGAACGACGCGCTCGCGCTCGTGCTGTCGATGCTGGTATCGGCGATCGCGTTCGCGGTGCTGTTCCCGCCGACCGCGCCGTGGCTCAAGAAGCGGCTGTTCGCCGATCTGCGCCACCAGGCCGTCGCGGCCTGCCATGCGCGGCTCGCCGGATTGCGCACGCGTTTCGAGAGCGGTGCGCGCGACCTGATGTATCAGGCGCACACGCTGTCGGCCGACCAGCCCGACGTGCAGCGCGACGCGCTGCGCTGGATGTTCGCGGTGCTCGAAACCGGCAATGCGGCGATCGACCTGCGCCACGAGCTGGCGGCGCTGCCGCCCGACCCGCGTTATGCGCCGTCGATGCCGTGGCGTCGCGCGATCGAGACGATGCGCGGCGCGCTGGCGACGCTGTTCTCGAAGCCGAGCGCCGCACGCTTCGATGCGACGCTCGCCGCGACCAATGCGGCGATCGACGCGACCCGGCAGGCGCTCGACGTGTTCGCACCGACGCGCGACGAACGCCACCGGCTGCAGCGCATCCTGAGCCATCTTCATTTCGTGCGCACGGCGCTGCTCGATCCGGAATCGCCGCTCGAGCCGCTTTACCGCAACCGCCCCGTGCGTCCCCAACCTGGAGCCTCGTCATGATGCCGCGTGAAATCGCCATTCTCGATGCCTACATGCCCACGGTGGTGCTGATGTTCGTCCTGGGCGCGCTCGCGACCTGGGCCGTCGACCGCCTGCTTGCCTATACGGGCCTCTACCGGGTCGTCTGGCACCCGTCGTTGTTCCGGGCCTGCCTTCTCGTCTGCATTTGCGGCGGACTGAGTCTTGCCGTTTACCGTTGATTCCGAACCATCATGATTCTCAGAAAACTCTTCGGCTTCGTCGCGACCGCCGTCATCCTTCTCGTCGCGATCCTGATCGGGCGCTCGCTGTGGGTGCACTACATGGACGATCCGTGGACGCGCGACGGGCGCGTGCGCGCCGAGATCGTCAACGTCGCGCCGGACGTGTCGGGCGCGATCGTCGAGCTGCCCGTGCATGACAACCAGCTCGTGAAAAAGGGCGACCTGATCATGCAGATCGACCCGTCGCACTACCAGATCGCGGTCGAGCAGGCCCAGGCAGCCGTCGCCGCGCGCCGCGCGGAACTGCAGATGCGCCGCGACGATGCGACCCGCCGCGCGGATCTCGATGCGCTCGTCGTGTCGAAGGAAAACCGCGAGAACGCGGCGCACAGCGCGTCGAGCGCCGATGCGCAGTACCAGCAGGCGATCGCCGCGCTCGACGCCGCGAAGCTCAATCTCGAGCGCACGCGCGTCGTCGCGCCGGTCGACGGTTACATCACGAACCTGCAGACGTTCAAGGGCAACTACGCGGTGGCCGGCCAGGCGAAACTCGCGATCGTCGACAGCCATTCGTTCTGGGTCTACGGCTACTTCGAGGAAACCAAGCTGCCGCGCGTGAAGATCGGCGCGCCGGCCGAAATGCGGCTGATGAGCGGCGGCGTGATGAAGGGCCATGTCGAAAGCATCTCGCGCGGCATCTACGATCGCGACAATCCGCAAAGCCGCGACCTCGTCGCGGACGTGAACCCGACCTTCAACTGGGTGCGCCTCGCGCAGCGCGTGCCGGTGCGCATCCGGATCGACGAGGTGCCGGCCGACGTGGTGCTGTCGGCGGGCACGACCTGCACGGTCATCATCGATCCGGACCAGCGAAAGAAGTCCTGATGGCCGGACGGCCGGGCGCGCTCACGCAGCGATGCGAAAGCGCCCGACCAGCGACTTCAATGCCTGCGCCTGCTCGTCGAGCGCATTCGCCGCGGCGGCCGCCTGTTCGACGAGTGCCGCGTTCTGCTGGGTGCCTGAGTCCATCTGCGTGACCGCGTGGCCGATCTCTTCGATCCCGGCGCTCTGCTCGTCCGATGCCGCGGAAATCTCGCCGATGATGTCGGTCACGCGCTTGACCGCGCGCACGACGTCGCCCATCGTGCGGCCCGCATCGTGCGCGAGCGCCGCGCCGTTCGCGACGCGCTCGACCGACGCGCCGATCAGCGCGCGGATCTCCTTTGCCGCCGTCGCCGCGCGCTGCGCGAGCAGGCGCACCTCGCCCGCGACCACCGAGAAGCCGCGCCCCTGCTCGCCGGCGCGCGCGGCCTCGACCGCCGCGTTCAACGCGAGAATGTTGGTCTGGAACGCGATCCCCTCGATCGTCCCGATGATGTCGCGAATGTTCTTCGCGCTGTCGTCGATCTCGCTCATCGTCGCGACCACCCGCCCGACGACTTCACCGCCCGTCTCCGCGACGGCCGACGCATTGGCCGCGAGCGTGCTCGCCTGGCGCGCATTCTCGGCGTTCTGCCGCACGGTCGACGTGAGCTGCTCCATGCTGGCCGCGGTGCGCTCGAGCGCGACGGCCTGCTGCTCGGTGCGCCGCGACAGGTCGAGATTGCCGGTCGAGATCTCGCCGGACGCGGCCGCGATGGCCTCGGCGCTGACGGCGATCTCGCCGACGGTCGCCGCGAGCCCCGTCTGCATCTCGGCCAGCGCGCGCACCATGCTGTCGCGGTCGTGCCGGCCGAGCGTGATCGGCCGCGTCAAGTCGCCGCGCGCGATATCCGCGGCGATCGCCTTCGCATGCGCGGGCTCGCCGCCGAGCTGCGACGCGAGGCGGCGCACGACGCGCTCGGCGATCACGATCGCGAGCACGATCAGCGCGGCCGTCATCGCCGCGATCATCGCGAACGACGACGAGAAGATGGTGGCGGACGCATCGAGCGTCGCCTTCGACTTCTCGCCGCGCGTCTTCACGAGGTCGGCGACGAGTTTCTCGAGCTTGCCGGTTTCGACCAGCAGCGACACGTCCTGCGTACCGACCTGCCAGTTCATCTGCGACAGGTCGAGCGGCTGCGCGCGCACCAGCGTGACGAAATCGCGCAGATGCGCGCTCCACGTGCCGACAGCCGTCGAGAACGCACGCAGCCGCGCCGAATCGTCGGCATCGGCCGGATCGGCGTAGCGCTGCAGCGTGCCGAGCGCCTGCCCGATCGACGCGAGCCCCGCGCCGACCTCGGCGCCCAGTTCGTCGCGCTCCTTCGCGGTGGTGGCGGTCAGCAGCATCTTCTGCGCACGGCTCGCCCGCAGCAGCTCGGCCCGGACCTCCTGCGCCGCGCGGCTCGCGACGTGGCCCTGCTCGTAGACCGACGCGATCGACGCGTTCAGCCGGCTGATCTGCCACAGCGAAAACACGCCGATCGCGAGCGTGCCGGCCAGCAGGATCGCGAATGCGGCGCGCAAGGTCGACTTGACGGTCCACGGCCGGCGCTCGCGACGCGCCGCTCGCGTGCGCCGTGCGGCGCGACCGGCGGCCGCACCTGGCTGCGGATGCAATGATGCTGCTTTCATCGATATATCCCCGTATGGATCACGTTGCCGGAAAGGTCGGTTCCGGCGTTCCCGCGACGGCTGGCCATGCCGCGCGTCCTGCGCCCGCACGGCGGGTAGCCGGTGCCGGGCGCGGCGCGCCTGTTGTCATTGGGTTCATCTACGGCCGCCACCGCCGTTTCTTGAGTCCGGTCATACGCGCATCCGGGCCCCGGCGCGGCTCCGCGATCGGGCGGACACGCCGCCAGCGTTATACCCGGTCAAAAAAACGGGCACCGGCCGATCCGTCACATGAATGTCCGATTCGCGATAAAACTTGGCCTGACATTCCCGATACGCCACATTACACTTCTTTGACGCAGCAACGATTCAAAACGCGCCGATCCCCATCAGAGCGCGCCCGTCACCTCAACTCGTTCAGCTCACATGGAAACCAGCCTCGACACCGGAGTCGCCGGCGCAGCCGCCGCCCAGCCGTCCGCGCCACCCGTTCCCCGCACCGTCTATCCGGTGCTCGGCGCGATCAGCTTCTCGCACATGCTCAACGACATGATCCAGTCGTTGATCCTCGCGATCTACCCGATGCTCAAGAGCCAGTTCGCACTGTCGTTCGCGCAGATCGGCCTGATCACGCTCACCTACCAGATCACCGCGTCGCTGCTGCAGCCGCTCGTCGGCCTCTATACCGACAAGCGCCCGAAGCCGTATTCGCTGCCGGTCGGCATGGGCTTCACGCTCGCGGGGCTGCTGCTGATGTCGGTCGCGCCGAGCTTCCCGGTGCTGCTGGTGGCCGCGGCGCTCGTCGGCTGCGGTTCGTCGGTGTTCCATCCGGAATCGTCGCGTGTCGCGCGGATGGCGTCGGGCGGCCAGCACGGGCTCGCGCAGTCGGTGTTCCAGGTCGGCGGCAACGCGGGTTCCGCGCTCGGGCCGCTGCTCGCCGCGCTCGTGATCATTCCGCACGGCCAGCACAGCATCGCGTGGTTCTCGGCGGCCGCGCTCGTCGCGATGGTCGTGCTCACGCAGATCGGCCACTGGTACAAGAAGCATCCGTCGATGAAGAAGAAGGCCGTGTCGGCCGGCCACCCGACGCTGTCGCGCGGCCGCGTGATCGGCGCGATCGGCGTGCTGGTGCTGCTCGTGTTCTCGAAGTACTTCTACCTCGCGAGCATCAACAGCTATTTCACGTTCTACCTGATCGACAAGTTCCACCTGTCGGTGCAGGCCGCGCAGATCCACCTGTTCGTGTTCCTCGCGGCCGTGGCGGCCGGCACGCTGATCGGCGGGCCCGTCGGCGACCGGATCGGCCGCAAGTACGTGATCTGGGTATCGATTCTCGGCGTCGCGCCGTTCACGCTGCTGCTGCCGTACGCGAACCTGTTCTGGACGAGCGTGCTGACCGTGATCATCGGCATCGTGCTGGCGTCGGCGTTTGCCGCGATCCTCGTCTACGCGACGGAACTGATGCCCGGCAAGGTCGGGATGGTCGCGGGCCTGTTCTTCGGCTTCGCATTCGGCCTGGGCGGCGTCGGCGCGGCCGTGCTCGGCCAGCTTGCCGACGCGACGAGCATCACGTTCGTCTACAAGGTGTGCTCGTTCCTGCCGCTGATCGGCGTGCTGACGGTGTTCCTGCCGAACCTCGAAAGCAGCCGGCGCAAGAAGGCGTGACGAGCCGGCCGCGGCGTGCGCGCCGCGGCCGGTCGACCGGCTTGACAGGAGAAAACGACGGCGGCTTCAGGCCGCCGTCGTCGCATGCAGCGTCAGGAAACGCTTGAGGATGCCGGACGAGTAGCTGCTCGCGATCGCCGACAGGAAGTGCGAGAACGACTGCGTCGCGTGATCGTCGGCCGTATCGGAGATCGTGCGCACGAGCGCGAACGGCACGTCGTGCTCCGCGCACACCTGCGCGATCGCCGCCCCTTCCATTTCGACCGCGAGCGCGTCCGGCAGCGCATCGCGCAGCGCGACGACCTCGCTTTCGCTCGACACGAACCGGTCGCCGCTGATGATGAGTCCGGCGTGCAGCTGCGCGCCGGCCAGCCCGAAGCGCTCGGCGAACTGTGCGCCCTCTTCCGCGACGAACAGCGTGCATGCGGCCCTGAGACGGGCCGTCAGTTCCGCGTCGGTCGCGAAACGCGTGATGCCGAGCAGCGGCACCTCGTAGCGCGGAAAGAGCGGCGATGCGTCGAGGTCGTGCTGCAGCAGCGTGTCGGCCACGACGACGTCGCCGACGCGCACCGTGCGCGACACGCCGCCCGCGACGCCGGTGAACACGACACCCGCGACGCCGAACACGTGGATTAGCGCGCTGACCGTCGCGGCGGCCGCGACCTTGCCGACCCGCGCGAGCGTGACGACGCAGGCCGCGCCGTGCACGGTGCCGACGTGATAATCGCGACGGCCGAGCGTGACCGTCTTCATCGCGCCGTCGGCGCGCATCGCGGCGATCAGGTCGCCGAGTTCCTCGGGCAGCGCGGCCAGAATGCCGAGCGGCCGAGCCGCCGGCGTCACATCCCTGTCGATACCCATCATTCCACCGCCTGCAGTTTCGCGACCGCGAGCGCGAGCCATTTCTCGCCGTGCCGCTTGAACTTCACCTGTGCCTTCGCATCGGTGCCATTGCCTTCGAGCGCGGTCACCGTGCCTTCGCCGAACTTGGTATGGAACACCTGCTGGCCGACCCGGAAGCCGGTGTCGGCCGCGCGCTGCTTGTTCGCGAACGCGGGCAGCGGCGCGGTCACGGCCGCGTCGACGATCTGCTCGCGGCTACCGCCGCCCGGCCGCGCGAACCAGTCGCGCCCGTACCCGGCGTTGTCCGAACGCCCGCCCCAGCGCGAACCGGCCTCGACCTTCGGCGTCAACCACTTCAGCACGTGCTCGGGCAGTTCGTCGAAGAAGCGCGAGCGCACGTTGTAGCGCGTCTGGCCGTGCAGCATCCGGCTTTGCGCGAACGACAGGTAGAGCCGCTCCTTCGCGCGCGTGATCGCGACATACATCAGCCGGCGCTCTTCCTCGAGGCCGTCCGATTCGAGCACGCTGTTCTCGTGCGGGAACAGCCCTTCCTCGAGGCCCGTGATGAACACGGCCGAGAATTCGAGCCCCTTCGCCGCGTGCACCGTCATCAGTTGCACGGCGTCCTGCCCGGCCTGCGCCTGGTTGTCGCCGGCTTCCAGCGACGCATGCGACAGGAAGCCCGCGAGCGGCGTCATCGTGTCGGGGTTCTGCGCCGGGTCGCCGAGCGACGCCGGGTCAAGCACGTCGACCGCCGGATCATCCGTCGCCGCGCCGAGCTCGGGCGCCGCGATCGCGCCCGCGCGCAGCGGGATCGAACGGGCCGGCGTATCGAGCCCGTAGCCTTCCTCGGCGACGAACGCGGTGGCCGCGTTCACGAGTTCCTGCAAGTTCTCGAGGCGGTCCTGCCCTTCGCGCTCGCCCTGGTAGAAATCTGAAAGGCCGCTCGCGCGCACCACGTACTCGACGGCCTCGGGCAGGTTCATCTGCTGCGTGTCGGCGCGCATCTTCGCGACCAGGTTCGCGAACCCGCCGAGACTCGTGCCGGCCTTGCCGGTCACGTACGGAATCGCGGCGGCCATCGAGCAGCCGTACAGGCGCGCGGCGTCGGCCAGTTGCTCGATCGAGCGCGCACCGATCCCGCGGGTCGGGAAGTTCACGACCCGCACGAACGCCGTATCGTCGTTCGGGTTGTCGATCAGGCGCAGGTACGCGAGCGCGTGCTTCACTTCCTGACGCTCGAAGAAGCGCAGGCCGCCGTACACGCGGTACGGGATGCCCGACGACATCAGCGTATGCTCGATCGAACGCGACTGCGCGTTGCTGCGGTACAGGACGGCCACTTCGCTGCGGGCCATGCCGGTGTTGATCAGCGAGCGGATCTCCTCGACGATCCAGCCGGCCTCCTGCGAATCGGTGCTGGCCTCGTACACGCGCACGGGCTCGCCGTGGCCCGCGTCGGTGCGCAGGTTCTTGCCGAGGCGATGCGCGTTGTTCGAGATCAGCTGGTTCGCCGCGTCGAGGATGTTGCCGTGCGACCGGTAGTTCTGCTCGAGCTTGATCAGGTTGCGCACGCGGAATTCGTCTTCGAAGTCGCGCATGTTGCCGACGTTCGCGCCGCGGAACGCGTAGATCGACTGATCGTCGTCGCCGACCGCGAAGATCGCGTTCTGGCCGCCCGCGAGCATCTTGAGCCACGCGTACTGCAGCTTGTTGGTGTCCTGGAACTCGTCGACCAGGATGTGCTTGAAGCGCGCCTGGTAGTGCGCGCGCAGCGGCGCGTTGTACGCGAGCAGCTCGTAGCAGCGCAACAGCAACTCGGGGAAATCGACGACACCCTCGCGCTGGCACTGCTGGTCGTATGCCTGGTACAGCTCGACGAACTTGCGGTTGAAGCTGTCGGTTGCGTCGACCTTGTCGGGGCGCAGCCCCTGCTCCTTCGCGTTGTTGATGAAGTACTGGACGTTCTTCGGCGGGTACTTCTCGTCGTCGACGTTCGCCGCCTTCATCAGCCGCTTGATCGCGGACAGCTGGTCGGCGGTGTCGAGGATCTGGAACGTCTGCGGCAGGCCGGCGTCGCGCCAGTGCGTGCGCAGCATCCGGTTGCAGAGGCCGTGGAACGTGCCGATCCACATGCCGCGCGTGTCGATCGGCATCATCGCCGACAAGCGCGCCATCATCTCGCGCGCGGCCTTGTTCGTGAAGGTGACGGCGAGCACGGTGGGCGGCGACGCGTAGCCCTGCTGGATCAGCCACGCGATGCGCGTGATCAGCACGCGGGTCTTGCCGCTGCCCGCCCCTGCGAGGATCAGCGCCGGTTCGTTCGGCAACGTGACGGCGGCGTGTTGTTCGGGGTTCAGATTGGCGAGCAGATCGGGCATGGAGCGGCAGCGGGCGGGCGAGAAAAATGCGGACCCGACATTATAAGTCGGCCGCGCGCCGCCGTTCCCGATCCGTTCGATCGCGTGCCGCGAGCGCGTTGCGGCCGCCTCGCGACGGGCCCGCGCGGGCAAGGCGATGGCTGGCCGATGGGCATCCCTTTATAATTGTCAGATTCGGCATCCAATTCACGCATATTTCGGCAGATTTCCAACATGAGCGACAACACGCTTGCGAAGAGTTTCGAACCCCACACCATCGAAGCCCAATGGGGGCCGGAGTGGGAAAAACGCGGTTATGCCGCCCCGGCGTTCGACCCGGCGCGCCCCGATTTCGCGATCCAGTTGCCGCCGCCGAACGTGACGGGCACGCTGCACATGGGCCACGCGTTCAACCAGACGATCATGGACGGCCTCGCCCGCTACCACCGGATGCTCGGCGAGAACACGCTGTGGGTGCCCGGCACCGACCACGCGGGGATCGCCACGCAGATCGTCGTCGAGCGCCAGCTCGACGCGCAGGGCGTGTCGCGCCACGACCTCGGCCGCGAGAAGTTCGTCGAGCGCGTGTGGGAATGGAAGCAGCAGTCCGGTTCGACGATCACGGGCCAGGTGCGCCGCCTCGGCGCGTCGACCGACTGGTCGCGCGAATACTTCACGATGGACGACAAGATGTCGGCCGCCGTGCGCGACGTGTTCGTCACGCTCCATGAACAGGGCCTGATCTATCGCGGCAAGCGCCTCGTCAACTGGGATCCGGTGCTGCTGACCGCCGTGTCGGATCTCGAAGTCGTCAGCGAAGAAGAAAACGGCCACCTGTGGCACATCCGCTACCCGCTCGTCGACGGCTCCGGCTCGCTGACCGTCGCGACGACGCGTCCCGAGACGATGCTCGGCGACGTCGCGCTGATGGTCCACCCGGAAGACGAGCGCTACGCGCACCTGATCGGCAAGCTCGTCACGCTGCCGCTGACGGGCCGCGAGATCCCGGTGATCGCCGACGACTACGTCGACCGCGAATTCGGCACGGGTGTCGTGAAGGTCACGCCCGCGCACGATTTCAACGACTACCAGGTCGGCCTGCGCCACAACCTCACGCCGATCGAGATCCTGACGCTCGACGCGAAGATCAACGACAACGGCCCCGAGCAGTATCGCGGCCTCGACCGCTTCGACGCACGCAAGGCGATCGTCGCCGACCTCGACGCGCTGGGCTTCCTCGACTCCGTGAAGCCGCACAAGCTGATGGTGCCGCGCGGCGACCGCACGGGCGTCGTGATCGAGCCGATCCTGACCGACCAGTGGTTCGTCGCGATGACGAAGCCGGCGCCGGAAGGCACGTTCCACCCGGGCAAGTCGATCACCGAGGTATCGCTCGACGTCGTTCGTGACGGCCAGATCAAGTTCGTTCCGGAAAACTGGACGACCACCTACTACCAGTGGCTCGAGAACATCCAGGACTGGTGCATCTCGCGCCAGCTGTGGTGGGGTCACCAGATTCCCGCGTGGTACGGCGAGAACGGCGAGGTGTTCGTCGCGCGCAGCGAGGAAGACGCACGCGCGAAGGCCGCCGCGCAGGGCTACACGGGCACGCTGACGCGTGACGAAGACGTGCTCGACACGTGGTTCTCGTCGGCGCTCGTGCCGTTCTCGTCGCTCGGCTGGCCGAACGAAACGCCTGAACTGCAGCACTTCCTGCCGTCGTCGGTGCTCGTCACGGGTTTCGACATCATCTTCTTCTGGGTCGCCCGGATGGTGATGATGACCACGCACTTCACCGGCAAGGTGCCGTTCCATACCGTCTACATGCACGGCCTCGTGCGCGACGCGGAAGGCCAGAAGATGTCGAAGAGCAAGGGCAACACGCTCGACCCGCTCGACATCGTCGACGGCATCGACCTCGAAACGCTGGTCGCGAAACGCACGACGGGCCTGATGAATCCGAAGCAGGCCGCGACGATCGAGAAGAAGACGCGCAAGGAATTCCCGGACGGCATCCCCGCGTTCGGCACCGACGCGCTGCGCTTCACGATGGCATCGATGGCGACGCTCGGCCGCAACGTGAACTTCGACCTCGCGCGCTGCGAAGGCTATCGCAACTTCTGCAACAAGCTGTGGAACGCCACGCGCTTCGTGCTGATGAACTGCGAAGGCCACGACTGCGGCAGCGACAAGCCTGAAGTCTGCGGCGCGGGCGACTGCGGCCCGGGCGGCTACCTCGACTTCTCGGCGGCCGACCGCTGGATCGTGTCGCTGCTGCAGCGCACCGAGGCCGATATCGCGAAGGGCTTCGCCGATTACCGCTTCGACAACGTCGCGACCAGCATCTACAAGTTCGTGTGGGACGAGTACTGCGACTGGTATCTCGAACTCGCGAAGGTGCAGATCCAGAACGGCACGCCGGAACAGCAGCGCGCCACGCGCCGCACGCTGCTGCGCGTGCTCGAAACGGTGCTGCGCCTCGCGCACCCGGTCATCCCGTTCATCACCGAAGCGCTCTGGCAGAAGGTCGCGCCGCTCGCGGGCCGCTATCCGCAAGGCAAGGCCGAGGGCGAAGCGTCGCTGATGACGCAGGCGTATCCGGTCGCCAACCTGCAGAAGATCGACGAGGCGTCCGAGCAATGGGCGGCCGACCTGAAGGCGATCGTCGACGCATGCCGCAACCTGCGCGGCGAGATGAACCTGTCACCGGCGACGAAGGTGCCGCTGCTCGCGGCCGGCGATGCCGAGCGCCTGCGCTCGTTCGCGCCGTACGTTCAGGCCCTCGCGCGCCTGTCGGAAGTGCAGATCCTCGCGGACGAGGCAACGCTCGACAAGGAAGCGCACGGCGCGCCGATCGCGATCGTCGGCCCGAACAAGCTGGTGCTGAAGGTGGAAATCGACGTCGCGGCCGAACGCGAGCGCCTGTCGAAGGAAATCGCGCGCCTGACGGGCGAGATCACGAAGTGCAACGCGAAGCTCGGCAACGAGGCATTCGTCGCGAAAGCGCCGCCGGCCGTGGTCGAACAGGAGCAGAAACGCGTCGCGGAATTCCAGAGCACGCTCGAAAAACTGCGTGCGCAGCTCGATCGGTTGCCTGCGTAACAATCGGTAAGGCCGTTTGCGTTCACTATAATGGGGACGTGAACATACATCGTCTGACAAGTCGATTACAGGAATAAAGGTTCGATCATGTTGAAAGTCACCAAGGCGGTATTCCCCGTTGCCGGTCTCGGCACGCGGTTCCTGCCGGCAACGAAGGCGAGCCCGAAGGAAATGCTGCCGGTCGTCGACAAGCCACTGATCCAGTACGCGGTCGAGGAAGCGATCGCCGCCGGCATCACCGAGATGATCTTCGTCACAGGGCGCAGCAAGCGCGCGATCGAGGATCACTTCGACAAGTCGTACGAGGTCGAGGCGGAACTCGAGGCACGCGGCAAGGAAAAGCTGCTCGAGCTCGTGCGCAGCATCAAGCCGAGCCATGTCGACTGCTTCTACGTGCGCCAGCCGGAAGCGCTCGGCCTCGGCCATGCGGTGCTGTGCGCGGAGAAGCTTGTCGCCGACAACCCGTTCGCGGTGATCCTTGCCGACGACCTGCTCGACGGCAACCCGCCCGTGATGAAGCAAATGGTCGACGTGTTCGACCACTATCACAGCTCGGTGATCGGCGTCGAAGAGATTCCGCCGTCGGAGACGAAGTCGTACGGGATCGTCGACGGCAAGGAATGGGAAGAGTCGATCGTGAAGATGTCGGCGATCGTCGAGAAGCCGGCGCCGGAAGTCGCGCCGTCGAACCTCGGCGTGGTCGGTCGTTACATCCTGAAGCCGCGGATCTTCGAACACCTGCGCGCGCTGAAGCCCGGCGCGGGCGGCGAGCTGCAGCTCACCGACGCGATCCAGGCGCTGCTCACCGATGAACAGGTGCTGGCCTACAAGTACCAGGGCACGCGCTACGACTGCGGCAGCAAGCTCGGCTACCTGAAGGCGACGGTCGAATTCGCGCTGCGCCACCCGGAAGTCAGTGCGGAATTCGAAGCCTACCTGCGCACGCGCGGCGGCGCGCATCCGGCCGCCTGAACGCGGCAAGGGCTCGCCCCGGCGGGCCCGCCCTCACCTTACCGGCCGACGCTTCAGCGCGCTTCGGCCGGCTTCACCGAGACGACGCCCGGCATTGCGCCCGCGTCGTCTTTTTTCGTCTTGACCAGCCAGCCGCCGCCGGCGTCGAACGGCACCTTCGCGAGCGCGCTCTTCACGAGTGCCGGCGCGGCCTGCTGCGTGCCGGGATCACGATCGCGCAACGCAGCCGACACGCGGTAGACGTCGGCACCCGATTTCGCATCGACGAAACGCAGCGTCAGCACGTGGCGATACACGGTGCCCATGAACGGCAGCGCGAACGGTGCCGGCCCGTCGACCGTCACGCACGCGCTGCTCGCGGCGCCGCACCGGTCGGCGCTCGCCGCGACCGAGGCCGGCTGCGTGGCGTACGCGATCGACAGCCGGTAGCGCGCGGCCGCGAGCGGCTGCGCGTCGAAGCCGCGGCGCGCGAGCTCGTCGTGCACGAGCGTCTCGATCTGCCGGTACTCGGCATCATTGGCCTGCGCGGCCGTCCGCACGAAATCGTAACCGTGCGCGCCGGATGCAAACGCATTCGGCTGCCCGACCGCACTCACGCCGCTCGTCACGCCGGCGCAACCCGCCAACAGCGACGCCGCAAGCGCGGCCGCTGCCCATTGCTTTCTCATGACTTTCCCCAAATGCCTGCCGTCGCGCCCGGCCCTGTCAGGCGGACGGCTCGTCGATCGAGGGCAGCGACACCGTCACCGCGGTGCCGACCCCCACTTCGCTGTCGACCGTCACGCTGCCCCCATGGCGCGTGACAACCGTCTTCACGAATGCCATGCCGAGCCCGGAACCCGAAATCTCGGGCCGCTCGCCGGCGTGGAATCGCTTGAAACGTTCGAACAGATGCCGCTGATCTTCCGGCGCAATGCCGTACCCCTGATCGCGAATCGTACAGAACATCCGCTTCGACGCGTGCTCGACCGTCAGCGTACACGTGATCACGGTGTCGGACGGACTGTATTTGACCGCGTTGTTCATCAGGTTCACGAAGGCGCGCGTGATCAGCGAGCGATCCGCGCGCACCCAGCACATGTCGGCGCCGACCTCGGTGTCGATGCGGATGTGCTTCGCCTGCGCCTGCGGCCACACCTCGTCGCTCGCATCGATCAGCACGTCGACGAGGCTCGTCACTTCGAACTGGTACGCCTGCGACTCCGCGCGCGCCAACTGCACGAACTCGTCGGCGAGCGACAGCGCGCGGTGCGCATAGCGCTCGATCCGCGCGAGCAGACCGCGCGTCGCGTCGGTCTCGACGCGGTCGCGCTCGATCTCGACGAGCGCGAGGATCGAAGCCTGCGGCGAGCGCATGTCGTGCGACAGCAGGTGCAGCGCTTCCTCGCGATGCCGCTCGGCCGCGTGCAGCTCGGTCACGTCAACGAGGCCGGCAATCCAGCCCGTCACGCGGCCCTGCGCGTTCGTACAAGCCGCGTAGCGTAACAGATGGTCGAGGCCGTCGCGATCGCGCACCTCGATGCCGCGCGCCATCGCGTCGTGCTCGGCCTCGAGCGTCGGGTCGAGCGCGGCCGGCCAGTGCTCGCGGATCGTCGCATCGTGCTCGGCGTTGCCGTCGACGGTCTTCATGAACGTCAGCTCGCCGAGCGCGGTGCGCAGCGGCCGCCCTTCCGGCAACGGCAGCGCGAGTCGCGACCCGTAGCGCTTCGCCGCATGGTTCGCGATCAGCACCGTACCGGCCAGGTCGGTCACGAAGATCGGCTCGGGCATGCTGTCGAGGCTGTCCCACACGAAGCGCTTCATGTCCTGCACGCGCTGCGCGGCTTGCGCCATCAGCGCCATCTGACGCTCGAGCACGTCGCCGCCGACGCTGCGCGTGCGCGGCGCCTCGGGCAGCAGGTGCGGCTCGTCGGCGAGCCGCTGCAGCTCGCGGCGCAGGTACGACATCGTCATTTCCAGGCGCCGCCAGTTCCAGATCGGGTAGACGGCGATCAGCCCGAAGATCGCGGGCGCCGGCGACAGCCAGATGCGCGCCTCGAACAGCAGCGCCGTGCTCGCGACGACGGCGAGCGCGGCGAGGCTCAGCGTCAGCAGCAGCGCGCGCCACGGCGACAGCATCAGGAAGCCGCCCAGCAGCGCGGCGAGCGGCAGCAGCGACGCGGCGAACAGTCCCAGGCGCGACGCCGGCGAGATCGCGCTGCCGGTCGCCAGCATGTCGAGCACGTTGGCATGGATATACACGCCGGCGAGCGGGCCGAAGTCGCCGGACACGGGCGTCGCGAAGCGGTCGTACAGCCCCGACGCCGTCACGCCGACGACGACGATCTTGCCGCGCAGCGCGTCGGGCTTCACGCGCCCTTCGAGCACGTCGTCGAACGACAGCGTCGGATAGGCGGGCGTGTTGCGGCTGAACGGGATCAGGTAGCGGCCCTCGCCGGCCGCGTCGCGCGACAGGTCGTGCGCACCCGCGCCCGGCGCGCCGCCGGCAGGACGCAGCCGGCCGCCCTGGATCGCGCGGTAGACGGGCACCATCAGTTGCGGCCAGCGCACGCGGCCGTCGCTTTCGAACAGCGCGACGCTGCGCACGATGCCGTCGCGATCGACTTCGAGGTTGATGTGGCCGAGCCCCATCGCACGCGCCGCGAGCGCGGCCACCGGCGGATCGACGGTGCGCGTGCCGTCCGCCTGCTCGGGGCTCAGCAGCACGGGCAGGAAGGTCGGCACGTGGGTCATCGCGTCCGCGAACGCGCGATCCTGCGGCGACGGTTCGGTAAACAGCACGTCGTAGACGACGGCGGCCGGCTGCGCGCGGGCCAGCGTGTCGAGCAGCCGCGCATGCACGTCGCGCGACCACGGCCAGCGGCCGAGCGCCGATACGCTCTGGTTGTCGATGTCGACGACGACCACGTCGGGTGACAGCGGCAGGCTGCGCTGCATCAGCAGCCGGTCGTAGATCAGCCCGTCGACGCTCGACGACAGGCGGCCGAGCGCACACGCGAGAATCACCGCGATCCCGAGGCAGCCGATCGCGATCCATTCGATCAGGAAGCGGCGGCCGAGATGCCGCCGCGGGGAAACGGAGTCGGGTTTCATGCGCCGCGGATCAGCGCGACAGCGTGAACGCGCTGACCGGACTGGTCTTCTCGTAGAACTTGCCGCCTTCGTATTCCTCGACGGTCACGGCCCAGTAGTAGTCGCCGGGCGGCAGGTGCGCGATCGTGATCTTGCGCGCCTGCAGGCCGACCTCGTCGACGACCGGCGCGCTCAGGTCCTTCGAGCGCGACAGCACGAACCGGTAGCGCGCATCCTTGCCCGAACCGTTCGGCGACCAGCGGAATTCGTAGCCGCTCGCGCCGGGCGACGCACTCGCGTCGAGCCCCATCAGGCGCCGCTCGAACGCATAGATCCGCGGCACGCCTTCGAGACCGTTCTCGTCGATCGCGGCCACCCGCACGAAATACGTGCCGTTCGGCACATCGCGGAACACCGCGCGCGACGAGACGGTGCGCGTTTCGCGGAACGGGTCGAGCATCCCCGCGTCGTGCGCGATCTGCAGGTGGTACGCATGCGCCTGTGCGAGCGGCGCGACGTCGAACGCGACGTCGGGCTCGTCCTGCACCTTGTCGGGATGCGCAAGCGCCGGTGCGGTCAGCAGTTCGACCGGTGCACCGACCGCGCCGGACGACGTCGCGACGCTGCCGAAGTTCGCATGCACGAGCGTCGGGTCGGCCGCCTGCCGATGACCCGCGACGCCGACGGTGCCGTCGAGCACTTCGACGCGCGTCGACGCATTGCCGGCCGCGTCGTAGTTCACGCGAAAACGCGTGCCGCGCACGCCGGCGACGACCGACGGCGAACGGATCTGGAAGCGGTCATCGCGTTTCTTCAGATGGGTGACTTCGCTTTCGACCGAGCCGCGCGTGAGTTCGAACTCGCGATCGAGCGTGCCGGTCAGCACGGTGCGGCGCAGCGACTTCAGGTCGAGCTGGCTGTCGGGCGGCAGGCTCATGTGCGTGCCGTCGGTCAGCTCGAGCGTGACGAAACCGTTCGGGCCGGTGCGCACGCGGTCGCCCTCGGCGAGCGTCGCATCGTTCGCGAGCGGCGCGTAAGCGCCGCCGGACGCGCGTTCGGCCGTGCCCTGCACCGCGACGACGCGCGCGGTCAGCTTTTCCTTGCGCAGCCGCGCGACCGGCAGCTTCAGCGCGACGCCGGGCTGCAGGTGCTTCGGCGCGGGCACGCCGTTGATCCGCTGGAGCAGTTGCCAGTCGTCCGCGCCCTGCAGGTAGCGCGCGGCGACGTCGTACAGCGTGTCGCCCGCCTGCGTGCGGTAGACCACCATCTTGCCGGCGTCGGCAGGCGGTTGCGCAGCCGCATGTTGCGCGGCGAACGCGAACGCGACCGCGCAGGCCGTGCGCAACGCCACCGTGCGCAGGTTCGCCGTGCGCTGCGTGACGCCCGCGATCACTCCGGTTCTCCCTGGCCGACCCGCTCGAGCCGGTAGCCGTAACCGTAGATCGGCGCGAGGCGATAGCCGTTTTCGGGCCGCAGGCCGAGCTTGGTGCGCAGCATCGAGATGTGCGTATCCATCGTGCGCGACGGGATGTCGGTCGCCTGCTTCCACACGAGATCGAGAATGTGTGCGCGCGACAGCGGCCGGTCGAGATGCTGGAACAGCAGCAGCGCCAGTTCGAATTCCTTCTGCGTGAGGCTCACCGCCTTGTCGCCGACGTACGCCTGCTTCAGGTTCACGTCGAAACGGAACTGGTCGAACTCGCGAACGGTCGCCTCGGCATTGACCGGATAGGCGCGGCGCAGCAGCGAGCCGATGCGCGCGCGCAGGATCGGGCCCGAGACGGGCTTGACCACGTAATCGTCGGCGCCGGCGTTGAGGATCTGCGTGATCCCCGCCTCGTCGTCGCGACTCGTCATGAAGATGATCGGCAGGCTGTGCTCGGTCTGATTGGCGCGCACCCACTTCAGCACTTCCTCGCCTGACATGTCGGGCACGTTCCAGTCGAGCACCAGCAGATCGAACGTCTCGCGCTGCAGACGCTTCTTCAGGGCCTTGCCTTCCTTGAACGCATAGCACGTATGGCCAACGGCCGTCAGCGTTTGACTGACGAAATCCGTCTGGGCCGGATCGTCATCCAGTACAGCAATTCTCATAGCACCCCGCAAATCAAAAGCGATTCGTCCAGTTCAGCTCCCCGCGCCCACCCCGCCGCGCAGCACGTGCGCGGATTCCGGATACCGGCCGGTGAGCCGTCGTTCGCCGCTCGCGCCACCTGCGCAAACCGGCGACCCCGGCTAAATATCTCAAAAACGGGGCACGGACGAACCGGCGATTTCATCATAGTAGTATGAAATTCGCCAAGAAATTGCGCGGACTACCGTCCTTTTTCGAATAATCCTTCCTGTCGTTCAATCGGACGCCTAGTCGGCGCCCGCGATGCCGGCTACCGGCTCGGCGAAATCGTCGGCCGTCACCCGGTGCGACAGCGGTTCCGGCGGCGCCGGTTGCGCGAGCATCCGCTGCAACTGGCCGCGCACGCGTTCCCACGCGCTGGCCGCGTAGTCGGGCTGGCCCGCCGCCCACGCCTGCGCCAGATCGAACACGCGTTCGATCGTCGCACCGCAGTAGGTCGGGCCCGAGCCGTCGTCCTGCGCGGCATCGCGCAGCCGTTCGTCGAGCCACTCGGCCAGCCACGGCATCTCGGCCGCGGCCGAATCCGCGTAGGCCTCCAGCGCGGCACGCGCGTGGCGATCCTGCTGCGGATCGAGCTCGATACGGCTCAGCTCCGACGCGCGCACAGGCGCGATGCATCCCGCTTCGGATGGACTTCGAATGGTCCCTGGTCTGAAGGACATGTCCTCTCCCCGTTTGTACGACGGTAGCGTCAGGCATGGCCCCCGTGCCCGCCCTGTGACGTACCGTGGCCGGTGCCTCCGCTGCGAGCGGATGACCGGCCGCGTCAGTATACGCAGCAGGCAACAAAACGAGGTTTAAGAATTGTCAGAGGCGCGGCCGGCCGGTGCCGGGCGCGGCGGACACGTGATGCGGGCCGTCAGCGGCGGCGCATCAGGAACACGAAGGTCTTGTCCTGCGTCGTCGATTCGACGATCTCGTTGCCCGTCTGCTTCGCGAACGCGGCGAAATCGCGCTGCGAGCCCGGATCGGTCGCGAGCACCTTGAGGATCTGCCCGCTTTCCATATCGGCAAGCGCTTTCTTGGCACGCAGGATCGGCAACGGGCAATTAAGCCCGCGCGCGTCCACTTCCTTGTGAATCTGCATCGGCTGTCGACCTTCGAATGACGCGCCACACGCGGCGCGGGAGGAAGCAGCGATTTTACCGCAGCGCCGCGTCGGCCGCCCGGGCGGCCCGCGGCCCGGCGCCCGCGGGCACCGCCGTCACGTGCCGGAAAAGCCGCCCGCGAGCCGTTCGCGCAGGTGCCGCACGAGCGCGCGCACCGCGCTCGGCACGACCGGGCTGTACGGGCGGATCGCAAAGATGTGGTCGCCGAACGCGCCCGACGGCCGCCAGCCGTCGAGCAGCGCGACGAGCCGGCCGGCGTCGAGATCGCGCCGCGCGCTGAAATCCGGCAGCAGCGCGATGCCGAGCCCGCCGAGCGCGGCCTCACGCATCGCCTCGCTGTTGTTCGCCGCGAAACTGCCGCGCACCGGCACGCTCACGCGCTGGCGCCGCCGGCCATCCGGCTCGAAGCTCCATGCGGCCGGCTCGTTGTCGCGCAGGTAGCACAGGCAGCTGTGATCGACGAGTTCGCTCGGGTGCCGCGGCGCGCCGCGCGCATCGAGGTAGTCGCGGCTCGCGACGAGCAGCGAGCGCGTGTCGCACAGCTTCCACGCGACGTGGGTCTGCGGCGCGGTGGTGGTATGGCGGATCGCGAGGTCGAAACCCTCCTGCGTCAGCGAATGCAGCCGGTCCGACAGGTCGAGCTCGATGTGCACGCCGGGATGCTGCCGCAGGAAATCGGGCAGATGCGGCACGACCTGCTGGCGGCCGAGCGCGACCGGCGCCGTCACGCGCAGCAGGCCGCGCGGCTCGCCGGCCAGATCCTTCACGCGCGCGAAATGCTGCCCGATCGACTCGAACGCGTCGCGCGTGCTGTCGACGAGCGTCTGGCCCGCATCGGTGAGCCGCACGCTGCGCGTCGTGCGGCGCACGAGCGGCACGCCGGCCGCCTTTTCGAGATCGGCGATGCGCTGGCTCATCGCGGCCTTGCTGATGCCGAGCCGCTGCGCGGCGGCCGTGAAACTGCCGGCCGCGGCCAGTACCGTCAGCGAATGGATATGCGGCCAGAGCGCCTGGACATTTTGCTGATTCATCCATCGATTATTCAGAATTCTGAACAGTGAATCAAGTTGCGCGGTCTTCTCCCGTCCTGCCGGTTTCCCTAGACTAGGTTCCGTTCCCCCCTCATCCCCAGGAGACACGATGAATCCGGTTCCCGCGTACACGTCCGATGCCGACGTCGGCCACTATGTCGACGGCGCGCCCGTTGCCGGCCGCAGCGGCCGCTTCCAGGACGTCCTCAACCCGGCGCTCGGCCGCGCGGTGCGCCGCGTCGCGCTCGCCGACGACAGCGAAGTGCAGCAGGCCGTCGCCTCCGCCCACGCCGCGTTCCCGGCCTGGGCCGCGACGCCGCCGATCCGCCGCGCGCGCGTGCTGCACCGCTTCCTGCAGCTGATGAACGAGCACCAGGACACGCTCGCGGCGATCATCACGGCCGAGCACGGCAAGGTGTTCTCCGACGCGCAGGGCGAAGTCGCGCGCGGCATCGACATCATCGAATTCGCGTGCGGCGTGCCGCAGCTCCTGAAGGGCGATTTCACCGACCAGGTCAGCACCGGCATCGACAACTGGACGATGCGCCAGCCGCTCGGCGTCGTCGCGGGCATCACGCCGTTCAACTTCCCGTGCATGGTGCCGTGCTGGATGTTCCCGGTCGCGATCGCGACGGGCAACACGTTCGTGCTGAAGCCGAGCGAGCGCGACCCGTCGGCGGCATTGTTCATCGCCGACCTGCTCACGCAGGCCGGGCTGCCGGCCGGCGTGTTCAACGTCGTGCAGGGTGACAAGGGCGCGGTCGACGCGCTGCTCGACCACCCGGACGTGCAGGCCGTGAGCTTCGTCGGCTCGACGCCGATCGCGGCCTACGTGCAGCAACGCGCGGTGCAGTCCGGCAAGCGCGTGCAGGCGCTCGGCGGCGCGAAGAACCACCTCGTCGTGATGCCCGATGCGAACATCGAGCAGGCCGTCGACGCGCTGATCGGCGCCGCGTACGGCTCGGCCGGCGAGCGCTGCATGGCGATCAGCGTCGCGGTGCTGGTCGGCGACGTCGCGGACAAGATCGTGCCGGCGGTGGCCGAGCGCGCGCGCAAGCTGGTGATCGGCGACGGCATGCAGCCGGAAGTCGAGATGGGCCCGATCGTCACCGGCGAAGCGCTGAAGCGCATCGAAGCTTATATCGAGCAAGGCGTGAGCGAAGGCGCGCAACTGGTGGTCGACGGCCGCGGGCTGCGCGTGCCGGGCCGCGAGGCAGGCTTCTTCACCGGCGGCACGCTGTTCGACCACGTGACGCCCGACATGCGGATCTACAAGGAAGAAATCTTCGGGCCCGTGCTCGGCTGCGTACGCGTGAAGGATTTCGGCGAAGCGGTCGACCTGATCAACGCGCACGAGTTCGGCAACGGTGTGTCGTGCTTCACGAGCGACGGCGGCATCGCGCGTGAATTCGCGCGGCGCATCCAGGTCGGGATGGTCGGCATCAACGTGCCGATTCCGGTGCCGATGGCATGGCACGGCTTCGGCGGCTGGAAGAAGAGCCTGTTCGGCGACATGCACGCGTACGGCGAGGAAGGCGTGCGCTTCTACACGCGCCAGAAGTCGGTGATGCAGCGCTGGTCGTCGAGCATCGGCAAGGGCGCCGAATTCGCGATGCCGACCGCGAAGTAAGCCACGCGGTGCGCCGCCCGTCGATCGATTGCGCGGGCGGTGTGCCGGCAGAACCCGTAACCCGTCAGCCGGCCTTGGTGCCGTGCGCGCCGTCGGCGGTCGGCAGGTACGACAGTTCGAGCCGGTACGCGAGCGCGACGAACAGGCTCTGCGCGAGGCCCATCGTGGCCGTCAGCGCGCGGAAACCGAACGTCTCGCTGTCCTGCACCATCAGCGTCACCTCGGCCTCCCGCGCGAGCGGGCTCATCCGGCTGTCGGTGATCGCGATCAGGCGCGCGCCGCGCTGCGCGGCCTGCTGCGCGACCTGCACGGTCTCGTCCGCATACGGCATGAACGAGATGACGATCATCACATCGCCCTTGCGCACCGACCGGATCTGCCCGAGATGCATGCTGCCGAGCGCGCTGAACAGCCCGATGCGCTTGTCGGTGTGCTGCAGCGCATAGTCGAGATACACGGCGATCGGAAACGCGCGCCGCGAGCCCGCGATCCAGATGGCCTGCGTGTCGGCGAGCAGGTCGACGGCCTGCGCGAGCGCCTGCGGATCGAGCGTCTGCCGCAACTGCTGCATCCCGGCAATGCTGCCCTTGATGAATTCGTCGGCGATCTGCTCGGGCTGCAGGCTCGACGAACCCGATTCGATCACGTCGCGCAGCCGCAGGTTGTATGCGCGCCCCGGCGCGATCTGCTGCGCGAGCCCTTCGCGGAACACCCGCTGCATCTCGGAGAAGCCGGAGAAGCCGAAGTGCTTCGCGAAGCGCACGACCGCCGACGGCTGGACGCCGCACGCCTCCGCGAGCGACTGGATGCCTTCCAGCCCAAGCTGGTCCCGATGGGTTTCCACGTGGCGCGCAATGACCTTCAGGCGATTGCTGAGGCCGTCGTATTCCTGCGTCAGATGCTGCAGGAACTGCTCGACGGTGGCGGGAGGTTTCTCGGATGAACTCATCGGATAGCGCGAAGTTGACGGCCCCGATGCGCGCGCGGCACTGACGGACGCGGCCCGGGACTCACCTGGATACATGCATGAAGGGCGAATTTAATCACGTTTGCGGCACGGCCCGCGCCGCGCGGTTCGCTCCCACGCGCTCGATCATCACTTGCACACGCTCCACGGCAGGACTGGAAGCGATTGTCCAACGCTCTCGCGGCGTCGTAAAGATTAGGGTGTCTACCGAGTGCCCATCAAGGCCGGCTGCCGGTGCGAAGCGGTACGCAGCGCCGCAACCGGCCCGTCGGGTTCGACTCAGCGATAGTCGACCCACACGCTGCCCGCGTCGGCGGAACGCACGCAGTTCTCGACCCATCGAACGCCCTCGACGCCCGCGTGGACGTCCGGAAAGCGGATCATCTTCAACGCCGCGGCGTCGCCGCGATCGGCCGCATCCATCGCGAGCGCGAAACGCTGGTATAGGTTCGACCAGGCCTCGAACAGCCCTTCCGGATGCCCGGCGCCGATGCGATCCTCGCGCAATGCGTGCGGATGCAGATAACCCATCCCGCGATCGAGCACTTGCGCGGGCTGCCCCTGCACTTCGTAGCGCAACTGGTTCGGATGCTCGTCCCACCATTCGACGCTCGCCTTCGAGCCGATCACCCTCACCTTCTGGCTGTGCATCGAGCCCGCGTTCACCGCGCTCGACCACACGTAGCCGATAGCGCCCGACTCGTATTCCATGATCGTGAACGCGTTGTCCTCGAGCGGCGCGCGGCTCTTCACGAAGCTCTGCCGCGAACACATCAGCCGCCGGATCTTCAGCTCGGGCGCCATCACCTCGGAGATGTACAGCGGATGCGTGCCGATATCGCCGAGCACGTAGCTCGGGCCCGCGAACTTCGGATCGACGCGCCAGCGCGCGGCCGCGCTCGCGGCCTCGACACCCTCGCTGTGGAACCCGTGCGCGAACTGCATCTGCACGATGCGGATCTCGCCGAGATCGCCGCGCGCGATCATCTCGCGCGCCTGTTCGATCATCTGGTGCCCCGAGTAGCCGTACGCGACGCCGACGATCCGGTTCTTCTCGACCGACAGGCGCTGCAGCGTCTCGGCCTCCTCGGTCGTGAAGCACAGCGGCTTCTCGCAGACCACGTGCAGCCCCGCGTTCAGCGCGGCGCGGCAGATCTCGAAGTGCGTGTTGTTCGGCGTCGCGATCGACACCGCGCGGATGCCGTCCGGGCGGCGCGCCTCGGCCTCGAACATCGTCGCGTAGTCGGGATAACAACGGTCCGCCGCGACGCCGAGCTTCACGCCGAACTGGCGGCCGCGCTCGGGATCGATGTCGAACGCGCCGGCAACCAGCTGGAAGCTACCGTCGCGCAACGCGGCCGACCGGTGGCTGTAGCCGATCTGGCTGCCGAGCCCGCCGCCGACCATGCCCCAGCGAATCGAATGTCCAAGCAGAATCTGTCCGTCAATCATGATGGTGGTGGTCCTGGTCCGTGTTCAGGGGTTCATGCGAAGCTCATGCGAAGCCGGCCGACGCGAGAAACGCGCGGCTCGCGGCAACATCGCGCAGGCTCGTGCCGGCATTGCGCGGATCGCGCTCCTGTTCGATCGTGATAGTGCCCGCGTAGCCGATGTCGTCGAGCGCGCGCCGGATCGCCCGGTAGTCGAGCACGCCGGTGCCGATCGGGCACATCACGCCGCGCGCGCACGCGGCGAAGAACGCGATGTGCTCGCCCATCACCGCGTCGTACACGGCTGCGTCGATGTCCTTGAAATGCACGTAGTCGACGCGTGCCGCATGACGGCGCAGCCACGTCTCCGGGTCCATGCCCGAGTAATGCAGGTGGCCCGTGTCGAGGCAGAGGCCGACCGTGTCGGCCGGAAGATCGGCGACGATCCGGTCGATCTCGTCCGCGAACTCGATGTAGCCGCCCGCATGCGGATGGATCACCGCGCGCACGCCGAACTCGTCGCGCGCGAGCGTCGCGATCCGCCGGATGTGGTCGACCATGCGCGCCCAGCGTTCGTCGGACAGCCGCGGCGCGCGATCGGCGTGGCCGGCCGCGTAATCGCGTTCTTCGTGCCCCCAGTCCATCACGACCAGGTACGGCGCCGCGTAGCGCTGGCCCTGTTGCGTCGGCAGCTTCGGCAGCCGCGTGATCAGCGCGCAGATCTCGCGCGTCTGGCGCAACAGATTCGGCAGGTTCTCCGGCGACACGAGATCGTCGAAGATCGTGCCGGCGGTGATGCTCAGGCGCTGCCGCTCGAGCTCGGCGCTCACGACGTCGAGCTCGAGCGGGATATAGCCGTAGGGCCCAAGCTCGATGCCCGAATAGCCGGCCTGCGCGGCCTCGGCGAGCACGTGCCGCCACGGCGGCAGGTGCGGGTTCTTCACGTCGTCGACACCCCAGCAGCACGGGGCGCAACCTATCTTCATCGTCATGTCGGTCAGTCCGGCAGGTCAGCGGCGCGCGGCTATGCTTCAGCCGCGATAGAACGCGGGGCGATCGGCCATCGCGATCGGCTCGACCGCGCCGCTGCGCTGCGCACGCACGCATGCGTCGGCGGCGACCGCCGCCGCGTAACCGTCCCATGCGGACGGACCGGTCAGCGCACCCTGCCGCACGCCGTCGATGAACGCCTGCAGCTCGACGTCGTACGACGCGATGAAGCGCTCCTTCCAGTCGGTCATGATTTCGACCGATTGCCGCGCCGCGTGCTTGAGGCCCACGGCCGGCGGATCGGGCAGCTTCGCGATGCCCTGCTCGCCGACCACCTCGCACTGGATGTCGTAGCCGTACTGGCAGTTCACGAAGATCTCGACGTCGATGCGCACGCCGCTCGCGGTTTCCAGCAGCACGATCTGCGGATCGGCGAGATGCGCGGACGCATGGCGCGTCTTCTTCGGATAGACGACCTGCGCGCTCGTGTAGTCCTCACCGAGCAGCCAGCGCAGCACGTCGAGCTCGTGGATCAGCGTGTCGGTGATCGCCATGTCGGTCGTGTAGCGCTCGCCGACCGACTGGTTGCGGTGCGCGCAATGCAGCATCAGCGGCGCGCCGATCTCGCCGCTGTCGATCACGCGCTTCAGCGCGCGATAACCTTCGTCGTAAGGCCGCATGAAGCCGACCTGCACGAGCCGTTTGCCGTGCGCGACCTCGGCTTCGACGATCCGCATGCAGCCTTCGGCCGTGACGGCGAGCGGCTTCTCGCAGAACACCGTCTTGCCATGCGCGATCGCGTCGAGCACGAACGCTTCGTGCGTCGGCCCCCACGACGTGACGAGCACGGCCTGCACGTCGGCGGCCGCGACCACGTCATGGCCGTCGGCATAGATCTCGGCATCGAGCCCGAACTTCGACACCGCATCGCGCGCCTGCTGCGGATCGATGTCGTTGACGGCCACGACGCGCGCGCCGGACAGCGTGCGGGTCAGTCTGCGGATATGGTCCTGGCCGATCGCGCCGCAGCCGATCACGCCGATTTGCAAGGTCATCTAGAGGTCTCCAGTCATTCATCAGCGGCGCGGCCCGTGCCGCACCGATCAACAATCTCTCAGCGCGCCGCGTGATCGAAATGGCGCTCGACGTAGCGCTGGATCGTGTCGCGCATGTAGCGCGACGACGCTTCCGCGCGGTCCTCCCACGCGAACACGCACGACGACATCACGCCGTCGAAGCCCGCGGCGCCGAGCGCGCGGAAGAACATGTCCCAGTCGATCTCGCCCTGGCCGATGTCGAGATGCTGGTGCACGCGGATCTGGTTCGAACCGGGCGGATTCACGATGTAGCGCAGCTGGCTGCTCTTGCGGTGGTCGAAGGTGTCGGCCACGCGCACGTGCGCGAGGATCGGCGCGGCCTGCGCGATCATCGCGGCCATGTCGTCGCCGTAGTAGAACGTGTGCGGCGCGATGTACGACAGCTTCAGCGACGGCGAGCCGAGGTTCGTGACGATGTCGATCGCCGGCTGCAGCTGTTCGATCCAGTCCTCCGGATGCGGCTCGACAGACAGCACGATGCGTTCGCGCTCGAGGATCGGCAGCAGCTCGTCCATCGACCGGAACCACGCGGCCTCGCACAGCTCCTTCGGGTTCGCACCGGGCCGCTCGCCGACCGAGCGTTCGGGCGACGCGCCGCGGCCGAACTCCGACACCATCAGCGTGCACTCCATCTCGACCGCGACCTCGATCGCCCGCTTCCAGCAGCGCACGGCCCATGACCGCTCGTCCTCGAACGGGCTCGCCCACCGGTACATCGGCTGCAGCGACGCGAGGCCGACGCCGCTCGCGCGCATCGCCTGCCGGAACGCGGCCATGCGCTCGCGCGTCGCGCGCGGCATCACCCACCAGTCGAGAAAGTCGCTGCGCGGCGACAGCTCGATCTGGTCGTAGCCGAGCTCGGCCACCGCCTGCGGCAGCCGGTCGAGCGGCAGGTGGCGAATCATGTAAGGGTCCAGCGCGATCTTCATCAGGATTCCTTGGCGATAGCGGATTCCGGTCGGACCGGCAGAGGTCAGCGACGCGACTTCTTGTTGCGGTACTGGTCGGCGATCACGGCCGCGACGATGATCGCGCCCTTGACCATCTCCTGGTAATACGCGTCGATGCGGATGAACGTGAAACCCGACGTCATCACGCCGAGGATCAGCACGCCGATCACGGTGCCCGTCACGCGGCCGAGGCCGCCCGACAGCGACGTGCCGCCGATCACGACCGCCGCGATCGCGTCGAGTTCGTACATCACGCCCATGCCCGACTGGCCCGAGATCGCACGCGCAGCCGTCACGGTGCCGGCGATCCCGCTCAGCAGGCCCGCGATCGCATAGACGAAGATCAGGTGACGCGTGACGTTGATGCCCGACACGACGGCCGCGTGACGGTTCGCGCCGATCGCGTACGTGTATTTGCCGAAGCGCGTGTAGCGCAGCACGACGTGGAAGATCGCGGCGATCACGAGGAAGATGATCACCGGGTTGGCGCCCGCGCCGATCGCCGCGAACGGGTCGGTCAGCATCGACACCGGCATCCCGTTGGTGAACCACTTCGCGAATCCGCGCGCGGCCACCATCGTGCCGAGCGTCGCGATGAACGGCGGGATGCCGGTCAGCGCGATCAGCGAGCCATTCAGCAGGCCGACCAGCAGCCCGACGCACACACCGGCCAGCACCGGCCAGATGATCGGCAGGTCGGTCAGGTGCGGAAACACCGCGCGCGGGAAGTCGGACACCTGCGCGAGACTCGCCGACACGACGGCCGCGGCGGCCACGACCGACCCCGACGACAGGTCGATCCCGCTGGTGATGATCACGAGGTTCACGCCAACCGCGATGATGCCGATCACGGCCATCTGCAGCACGATGATCTCGAGCCGCTCGGCGTTGAACAGGAAGCTCTGGCCGACGACGATCCAGCCGACGATCTCGAAGAACAGGCTGATGCCGACCAGCACCAGGAAGATGCTCAGCTCGGGCGGCCACTTCGTGTGCCGCGCCTTGATGGTCATGGTCTGCGCATCCGCGACCGGGTTCAGGTTGCCCATTTCTTTGTCTCCAATCTTGGTTCAGCTCAGCGCGACGCGAGATCCATGATGCGGACCTGGTCGGCGTCCTTGCGTTCGACGATGCCGGTCATGCGCCCTTCGTGCATCACCATGATCCGGTCGCTCATGCCCAGCACCTCCGGCATCTCCGACGAGATCATCAGCACCGCGACGCCCTTGCCGGCGAGTGCGCTGACGAGCCGGTGGATCTCCGCCTTCGCGCCGACGTCGATGCCGCGCGTCGGTTCGTCGAGGATCAGGATGCGCGGTTGCGTGAGCAGCCAGCGGCCGATCAGCACCTTCTGCTGGTTGCCGCCCGACAGGTTCTGGATTTCCTCGTGCAGCCCGGGCGTCTTCACGCGCAGCGTCCGGCTCATTTCCTCGCAGTCGCGCTTGAGCTGCGCCTGCCGCACGAAGTTGAACTTCACGTAGCGGTTGCTGAGCACCGCCGCTTCCATGTTCGCGAGCAGGTCGAGATTCAGGAAGCAGCCGGTGTCCTTGCGGTCCTCGGTCAGGAACGCCATCCCGTGCTTCATCGCCTGCGCGGGCGTCGCGATCCGCACCGGCTTGCCGTCGATCCGGATCTCGCCGGTCGTGGCCGGCACGACGCCGAACAGCGCCTCCGCGACGTTCGAGCGCCCCGAGCCGACCAGGCCCGCGACGCCGAGGATCTCGCCCGCGCGCAGCTCGAAGCTCACGTCGCGAAACACGCCTTCAACGCCGAGGTTCTTCACCGACAGCACGACCTCGCCGATCGGCACCTCCTCCTTCGGGAACATCTGCGTGATCTCGCGGCCGACCATCATGCGGATGATGTCGTCGCGCGTGACGTCGGTCGATGCATGCGTGCCGATGTACTTGCCGTCGCGGAACACCGAGAACTCGTCGGCGATCTCGAACAGCTCGTTCATCTTGTGCGTGATGTAGACGATGCCCTTGCCCTGCTCGCGCAGCTGGCGAATGATCCGGAACAGGTGCGTGACTTCCTTGTCGGTCAGCGCCGACGTCGGCTCGTCCATGATCAGCACGTCCGAGTCGAACGACACGGCCTTCGCGATCTCGACCATCTGGCGGCTTGCAACCGTCAGCGTGCGCACGTCGGTTTCCGGATCGATGTCGATCGACAGCCGCTCGAACAGCGCGGCCGTGCGGCGGCGCAACTCCGCGTGATCGATCAGGCCGAAGCGGTTCTTCGGTTCGCGGCGGATCCAGATATTCTCCGCGACCGTCATGTACGGCATCAGGTTGAGTTCCTGATGGATCATCGCGATGCCGCGATTGAGCGCATCGAGCGGGCCGTTCAGCACGACGGGTTCGCCGTTGATCAGGATTTCGCCCTGGTCGGGCGTGTAGACGCCCGCGATGATCTTCATCAGCGTCGACTTGCCCGCGCCGTTCTCACCCATCAACGCATGGACGGTGCCGCGGCGCACGCGGAACTGCACGCCGTCGAGCGCAATGACGCCCGGAAAGGACTTGCCGACGCCACGCACCTCGAGCACGCAGTCGGCGGTGGAAGAAGCCGGTGAACCGGACGATCCGGACGCGCCGGGCGATCCTCCGGACGAAGAGGCCGGCGCGTCGCCGCCGGCCATCGGGCGCGCGATCCTGGCTGTAAACATGGACGTTCCTCGACAAGTCGCACGCGAACCCGGCATGCCGGGCCCGCGCAGTTCAACGGAAAAGCCGGTCAGTGCTTCGCGTACTGGTTCATGTTCTCGGGCGTCACGAGCTCGAACGGCACGTTCACGTAGCGATCGACGTTCTGCTTCTTCGCGAGCTTGAGCGCCGTGGCAACCGCCTGCGCGCCCTGCCCGGCCGCGTTCTGGTACACGGACACCTTCAGCTCGCCGCTCTTCATCGAAGCAAGGCCGTCCGGCGTCGCATCGATGCCGGCGACGACGGTCTTCGGCGTCAATTTGCGCGCGGCCTTCAGCGCGTTGATCGCGCCGATCGCCATTTCGTCGTTGTTCGACACGATCGCGTCGAACTTCGTCCCGGAGCTCAGCCAGTTCATCGTGATGTCCTGGCCCTGCGTGCGGCTCCACTTGCCTTCGCGCTTGTCGACGATCTTCATGCCCGAGCATTCCTTCGTCGCAATCACGTCCTCGATGTCCTTGGTGCGGGCGCGCGCCGATTCGTTGGACAGCTCGCCCATCAGCACCAGGATGTCGCCCTTGCCGCCGAGCAGCTTGCACACCTGGCGCGCCTGCAGCGTGCCCGACTGCTTCTCGTCGGACGCGACGACCGCGACGCCGGCCGGCAGCTTGTCGAAATCGACCGGCTTGCGGTTCACGTAGACGAGCGGGATCTTCGCCGCCGTCACCATCTTCGTGATCTTCGGCGTCGCGTCGGTGTCGACCGCGTTCACGATGATCGCGTCGACCTTCTGCGCGATCATGTTCTGGACCTGGCTCAACTGCTTGCCGACGTCATTGCCGCCATCCTCGATCTGCACCGTCGCGCCGTCCTTCTTCGCCGCGTCGGTGATGCTGTTGCGCAGGATCGTCAGGAACGTGTCGTCGAACGACGCCATCGTCACGCCGATCTTCTCGGCGTGCGCGAGCGGCGCAGCCAGGATCGCGGCGGCCGCGACGGCCATCAGCTTGGTCTTCATGATCACTCTGTCTCCTCATCTCCGGGGGGCGGAAGACGGCACGTTGCGCGCCGCCGGGCCGAGTCCGATACGGACTGAAGCATCCGGATGAAACTGTAGATCACTTCCTCGAAATTTTGGAAATTTATTTCTACGTGATTTCACCTAGGGAACTGGATTTCCAAAAAGTCTAGACTGCGTCCGTAGCCCGATTCCTTGCGGCAGGCAGCCTCGCGTCGTGCAGCGCACGATGCGGACCGCCACCGGCGGATCGGTCCCCTAATCTGCCGGCAGCGCCGAACGCCGGCCGCGAGCGTGACACGTGATATGAGCCTGCTGAACTTTCCGAGTGACCGCCCCATCGATCTCGCCTGCCTCGGCCGCGTGGCCGTGGATCTCTATGCGCAGCAGTACGGCAGCCGCCTGGAGGACGCGCGCAGCTTCCAGATGTATCTCGGCGGCTCGTCGGGCAACGTCGCGTTCGGCGTGGCCCGGCTCGGGCTGAAGACCGCGATGATCTCGCGCGTCGGCGACGAGCAGATGGGCCGCTTCCTGCGCGAGACGCTCGAGCGCGAAGGCTGCGACACGAGCCAGCTGCAGACCGACCGCGAGCGCCTGACCGCGCTGGTGCTGCTCGGGCTGAAGGATCGCGACACGTTCCCGCTGCTGTTCGTGCGCGAGAACTGCGCGGACATGGCCGTGCGCGCCGACGAGATCCGCGAGGACTTCATCGCCGGCTGCCGCGCGCTCGCGATCACCGGCACGCATCTGTCGACGCCGGCCACGCGCGAGGCGTCGCTGACCGCGCTCGGTTACGCGCGCCGCCACGGCGTCGTGCGGATCCTCGACATCGACTACCGGCCGGTGCTGTGGGGGCTGACCGCGCGCGGCGCGGGCGAGAACCGCTACGTGCCGGACGCGCAGGTGACGCGGCAGTTGCAGCAGGTGCTCGGCGAATTCGACCTGCTGGTCGGCACCGAGGAGGAATTCCTGATCGCGGGCGGCGTGCCGCACGACCTGATCGGTTCGTTGCAGGCGGTGCGCGGGATCACGAACGCCGCGCTGGTCGTCAAGCGCGGCGCGCTCGGCTGCTGCGTGATCGAGGGCGACATCCCCGCGCGCATCGACGACGCGCCGACGTTTCTCGGCGAACGCGTCGAGGTGCTCAACGTGCTCGGCGCGGGCGACGCGTTCCTGTCGGGCCTGCTGTCGGGACTGCTGCGCGGCCGCGACTGGGCCGAGTCGACGCGCATCGCGAACGCGTGCGGCGCGATCGTCGTGTCGCGCCATGCGTGCTCGGCCGCGATGCCGACGCCCGCCGAACTCGCGCACTGGTTCGACGGCAACCGCAATCCGGTGGTCGACGCCGACCGCACGCTCGCGCACCTGCATCGCGTCACGGTGCCGCGCCGCGAATGGGACGACCTGTGCGTGATGGCGTTCGACCATCGCAGCCAGTTCTACGAACTCGCGGTGCAGGCCGGCGCGGACGAAGCGCGGATCAAGACGCTGAAACGCCTGCTCGTGCGCGCGGTCGAGCAGGTCGAGCGCGATCGTCATATCGAAGGCCACGTCGGCGTGCTGATCGACGGCGGCGGCTACGGCAGCGACGCGCTTGCGTCGGCCACCGGTCGCGGCTGGTGGGTCGGCCGCCCGGTCGAGCTGCCGGGCTCGCGGCCGCTGCGTTTCGACGACACGCGCTCGGTCGGCTCGTCGCTCACGCACTGGCCGACCGAACAGGTCGTGAAGTGCCTCGTTCACTATCACCCCGACGACCAGGTCGACCTGCGCGTCGAACAGGAGCAGCGCGTGCTGGAACTGTGGGAAGCCACGCGTGCCAGCGGCAACGAACTGCTGCTGGAAATGATCCCGCCGCGCGCGGTCACACCGGCCGGCACCGAGGACGACGCGGTGCTGCGCACGATCGCGCGCTTCTACAACCTCGGCGTGATGCCCGAATGGTGGAAGCTCACGCCGCTGAGCGCCGACGGCTGGACGCGACTGGCTGCGCTGATCGCCGAGCGCGACCCGCATTGCCGCGGCGCGGTGATCCTCGGGCTGAACCAGCCGCTGCAATATCTCGTCGACAGCTTCCGCTCGGCGACCAACCCGATCGTCAAGGGCTTCATGGTCGGGCGCACGCTGTGGGCCGATGCGTCGCTGAACTGGTTCGCCGGCCGGATCGACGACCAGGCGCTGGTCGACGAAGTCGCCGGCAACTTCGCGCAGCTCGTGGACGCATGGCTCGGCCGCCGTGCCGCGGCCGCCCGCGCCGCCGCGGCCTGACACGACGCCCGTGATGATCCACCCGAATCCTCCTCACCGACCGACATGACCTCTACCGTGAGACTGACCGTCAGCCAGGCGCTCGTGCGCTACCTGGCCGCCCTGCGCGCCGAAGTCGTCCAGCCCGACGGCCGCACCGAGATCCTGCCGTACTGCGGCGGCGTGTTCGCGATCTTCGGCCACGGCAACGTGGCCGGGCTCGGCGAAGCGCTGCACGCCGAGCGGGACCGGCTGCCGACGTTCCGCGCGCACAACGAACAAGGGATGGCGAACGCGGCCGTCGCATTCGCGAAAGCGAATTTCCGCCAGCGGATGATGGCCGCGACGTCGAGCATCGGCCCCGGTGCGACCAACATGCTGACGTCGGCCGCGCTCGCGCACGTCGGCCGCCTGCCGCTGCTGCTGCTGCCCGGCGACGCGTTCGTGTCGCGGCTGCCCGACCCGGTGCTGCAGCAGGTCGAGGATTTCGAACAGGGCGACGTCAGCGCGAACGACTGCTTCCGCCCCGTCACGCGCTACTTCGACCGGATCACGTCGCCCGAGCAGTTGCTCGTCGCGCTGCCGCGCGCGATCCAGGTGATGACCGACCCCGCGCAGTGCGGCCCCGTGTGTCTCGCGCTGCCGCAGGACGTGCAGACCTTCGCGTACGACTGGCCCGAGGATTTCTTCGCGCCGCCGGTGATCCGGATGCGCCGGCCGCCGGCCGACGCGCTCGAACTCGCCGATGCGCTCGACGTGCTGAAGGCCGCGAAGAAACCGCTGATCGTCGCCGGCGGCGGCGTGCTGTACAGCCAGGCGTGGGACGCGCTGCGCGCGTTTGCCGACACGCACGGCGTGCCGGTCGCCGAATCGCAGGCCGGCAAGGGCAGCCTCGCGTGGGACCATCCGCTGAACCTCGGGTCGATCGGCGTGACGGGCTCGCCCGCCGCGAACCGCGCGGCCGCGCAGGCCGACGTCGTGTTCGCGGTCGGCACGCGGCTGCAGGACTTCACCACCGGCTCGCACGCGCTCTATGGCGACGCGACGCTGCTGAGCCTGAACGTGCAGCCGTTCGACGCGGGCAAGAAGCGCGGCCGGCAACTGGTTGCCGATGCGCGCACCGGCCTCGGCCAGTTGTCGGCCGCACTGGCCGGCTGGCGCGCCGATCCGGCATGGACGGCCGCCAACCGCGATCAGGCCGCCGCATGGAACGCGCGCGTCACCGAGCTGACGACGCGCGTGCCGCAGGACACGCTGCCGTACGACGCGGAAGTGATCGGCGCGGTGCGCGATTCCGCGGCCGACGCGGGGTGCGACAGCGCACGTGACGATCTCGTCGTGTGCGCGGCCGGCACGCTGCCCGCCGAGCTGCACAAGCTGTGGCGCAGCGGCGTGCCCGGCAACTACCACATGGACTATGCGTACTCGTGCATGGGCTACGAGGTCGCGGGCGGTCTCGGCGCGAAACTCGCGCGGCCCGAGCGCGAAGTGATCGTGATCGTCGGCGACGGCTCGTACATGATGCTCAACGCGGAACTCGCCACCTCCGTGATGCTCGGCCGCAAGCTCATCGTCGTGATCCTCGACAACCGCGGTTACGGCTGCATCGAGCGGCTGCAGCTGAATTGCGGCGGCGCGAGCTTCAACAACATGCTCGACGACTGCGTGCCGGAAGGCGGCGAACGTTCGACGATCGACTTCGCGATGCATGCGCGCGCGATGGGCGCCGAAGCCGTGCACGTGCGCGACATCGGCGAGCTGCGCAGCGAAATGAAGCGTGCACGCGCGGCAACGACAAGCCAGGTGCTCGTGATCGACACCACGCACACGCGCACGACCGACGACGGCGGCGCGTGGTGGGAAGTCGCGGTACCGCAGGTGTCCGCACGCGCCGGCGTCGAGCAGGCGCACCGCGCGTACATCGACGCGAAGATCCGGCAGCGGCGCTGATGCCGCGCCACCCCCGAACCCGCATCGCGAACCCAACATTCGAACCAAGGAAGCACGTCATGAGCTGGAACGTCCGCATCGGTATCAATCCCCTGTCGTGGATGAACGACGACCTGCCGTCGCTCGGCGGCGAGACGCCGCTCGAAACGGCGCTGAAGGAAGGCGCCGAGATCGGCTACGCGGGCTTCGAGCTCGGCAACAAGTTTCCGAAGACGGGCCCCGAGCTGAAGGCGAAGCTCGCCGAGTTCGGGCTCGTGTGCGTGTCGGGCTGGTATTCGGGCTTTCTCGCGGAAGTCGAACCGGGCATGAGCGACGCCGATGCGGTCGCGGCGGAAATCGAACGCTGCCGCGCGCACCTGACGAAGCTGCAGTACAACGACGTGAAGGTCGTCGTCTACGGCGAATGCGCGGGCACGATCCAGGGGAACATCGACACGCCGGTCGCGAAACGGCCGCGCTTCGTCGACGATGCCGCGTGGCAGCGCTACGCGGCGCGCCTCGACGCGTTCGGTGCGCACCTGCTCGACACGTACGGGATCAAGCTCGCCTACCATCACCACATGGGCGCGTACGTCGAGTCGCCCGACGACGTCGACCGGCTGATGGCGCTGACCGATCCGGCGAAGGTATTCCTGCTGTTCGACACGGGCCACGCGTATTTCGGCGGCGCGGCCGACCCGGTGACGCTGCTGAAGAAGCACGTGTCGCGCGTGGTGCACGTGCATTGCAAGGACGTGCGGGCGCAGGTCGTCACGCAGGCGCGCAACGACGGCTGGAGTTTCCTGAACGGCGTGATCAACGGCACCTTCACGGTGCCGGGCGACGGCGCGCTCGACTACGACGCGACGCTGCGCACGCTGAAGGACGCCGGTTACGAAGGCTGGCTCGTCGTCGAAGCCGAGCAGGATCCGGCCGTCGCGCCGAGCTATGCGTATGCGAAGAAGGGTTACGAGTCGCTGCGCGCGATCGTCGACCGGTTGAGCGCGTAAAGCGCTGGCGCCCCCGGACCCTTGAGCCCCACCCTGTTGCGGAGCCCCACCCCATGACGATTTCTCCCCTGCTGGTCAAGGCCTCTTCCGACCGCGAAATCTGCAACGTCACGCCCGAGTCGGCCGGCTGGAAGCACGTCGGTTTTCGCGCGCTGCGCCTGAAGGCGGGCGACACCGAAACGCTCGACACCGGCACGCGCGAGCTGTGCGTCGTCGTGCTCACGGGTACGGTGCGCGCGAGCGTCGACGGCGAAACCTACGATGCGCTCGGCAAGCGCGACAGCGTATTCGAGGACGTCTCGCCGGACGCGCTGTACGTGCCCGGCGGCAAGACCGTCACGCTGGTCGCGACGCGCGACGCGGAAATCGCGCTGTGCACCGCGCCGTACGCGAGCGGCGACAAGCCGGTGCGGCGCCTCGACGGCGAGCGGATGCGCCGCTCGGTGCGCGGGCAAGGCACCAACACGCGCTACGTGTGCGACATCCTGATGGGCGACAACCCGGCGGCCGACCGGCTGCTCGTGGTCGAAGTCGTAACACCGGCCAGCCATTCGAGCAGCTATCCGCCGCACAAGCACGACCGCGACGCGGCGCCCGACGAAACCTCGCTCGAGGAAACCTATTACCACCGGATCGATCCGCCGCAGGGTTTCGCGTTCCAGCGCGTGTACACGGACGACCGCAGCCTCGACGAAGCATGCGCGGTCGAGAACCACGACGTCGTGATGGTGCCGCGCGGCTACCACCCGGTCGTCGCGCCGCACGGCTACAACCTGTACTACCTGAACGTGATGGCCGGGCCGAGCCGCGCGTGGGCGTTCAAGAACGATCCCGCGCACGAGTGGATGCTCGACGCCCCGAAGCGCTGAACGAAAGACGGGCCCGCGCGCGGCCCGTGACGACGCGACGCCCGGCACGCGCACACAGAGCCGGCGACGACACGGAGCCGCCATGGTCACGACCCTCTTTCGCCTCGAACCCCATCCTTTCGACGATGACGCGTCGAATCCGGCGCTGCCGCGCTTCAATGCCGCCGTCGCCCGCCGGATGGGTGAAATCGCGGTCAACCTCGCCACGCGGCGCGGGCTGCCGATCGCGGTGAGCATCGTCGGCGAGCAGTCGCCGCTCTTCTACTGCGCGCTCGACGGCAGCCACGCGGACGACAGCGACGCGATCCGCCGGCGGCAGAACACGGTGTTGCGTTTCGGATTGAGTTCGCTCGCGGTCGGCGAGCGCTTTCGCCGCGCCGGCTGGTCGCTGCAGTCGCAGGGATTATCGGAAGACGACTATGCGCTCGACGGCGGCGGCGTGCCGTTGCGGATCGCCGGGGCCGGCATCGTCGGCGCGATGACGATCGCAGGGCTCGACTCCGAGGACAATCACGCGCTCGTCGTCGAAAGTCTGCAGTGGCACGTCGGCGGGTATGCGCTGGCGATGCTCGCGTAGCAGTGCAATCGGCGCGACCGACGCATGCGCGCCGATCCGCCGTCCCGCAGGATCAGTTCAACCCGCCGCTCACGACGAGGTGCTCGCCGGTCATCCAGCGCGCATCGTCCGACGCGAGGAACACCGCGACCGACGCGATGTCGTCCGGCTCGCCGAGGCGGCCGAGCGGCGTCTCGCTGCGCACCTGCCTGTCGAGATCGGAACCGATGATGCCCGCGCTCTGCGCGCCCTCGGTCACGATCATGCCCGGGTTGATCGCGTTCACGCGGATCTTGCGCGAGCCGAGTTCGAGCGAGAGCACGCCGGTGATCGCGTCGACCGCACCCTTGGTGCCGCTGTACACCGCGCTGGCGGGCGGCGTGATGCTGGTCACCACCGAGCTGATGTTGATGATGCTCGCGCCTTCGCCGAGATGCTTGACGGCTGCCTGCGTCACGAGCAGCACGCCGAACACGTTGATATCGAACTGCCGGCGGTAGTGTTCTTCGGTGATCGCTTCGATCGGCGCGAATTCGTACACGCCGGAATTGTTGACGAGCACGTCGAGACGACCGTACGTGTCGATCGCTGTATCGACGATGCGTTGCGCGTCGGCTGCCTTCGACACGTCGCCGCCGACCGCGACCGCCCGGCCGCCCGCTTCGACGATCGCGCTCACGACCGCGTCGGCGCCCGCCTTGCTGCTCGCATAGTTGACGACGACCGATGCGCCTTCCGCGGCCAGCGCCCTGGCGATCGCTGCGCCGATGCCCTTCGATCCGCCCGTGACGATCGCTACCTTGCCTGCCAGCTTGCTCATGATTTCATTCCTCAGTCAGAAGACGCTCGATGGAAAACGCCGGTTACCGCGCTGACGCGGCGCACCGGCATGGCAGGCAATGTACGGCGTCGCGTTGCGGCAATAAAGCGGCTCGACGCGAATTGACTGGTGGGGCCAGCCGAACAATCGAGCCGGCGCCGTCAGCCGGCGCTCAGCCACGCGTTGGCGACCTCGCCGCCGAGGCCGTCGAGCGCGCCGTCGTAAACGATCCGTCCGCGCCCCATCACCGCGACGCGCCGCGCGAGCCGCGGCGCGAACTGCAGCCGCTGCTCGATCAGCACGATCGCGACGCCGTCGGCCTGCAGCGCGGCAAGGCACGCACCGACTTCGTCGACCGCGAGCGGCGCGAGCCCTTCGGCCGGTTCGTCGACGATCAGCACGCGCGGGCTGCCGGCGAGCGCACGGACCAGCGCGAGCACCTGCTGCTCGCCGCCCGACAGCCGCCCGGCTTTGACGTCCGCGCGCGCGGCCAGCAGCGGAAAGCGGTCGAACAAACGTTCGAGCGCCGCGCGTTCGGCCGCGCCGCGCGCGCCGCGCAGCCCGAGCCGCAGGTTGTCGCGCACCGTCAGCAGCGGAAACACATCGCGGCTTTCAGCGACGTAAGCAACGCCGTGCCGCGCGATCTCGAACGTGCGCGCGCCCACGCACTCGGCGCCGGCGATGCGCACCGAGCCGGCCGTGCGGACGAGCCCCATCACGGCCTTCGCGAGCGTCGAGCGCCCCGAGCCGTTGCGGCCGAGCAGCGCGAGCGTCTCGCCCGGCGCGAGCGCGAGATCGACGCCGTCGAGCACCGGCTGCATCCCGTACCACGCGCGCAGGCCGCGAATGTCGAGCAGCGTGCTCATGCACCGCCCTCGCCGAGATAGGCAGCGCGCACGGCCGGATCCGCGCGGATCGCATCGGGCGCGCCGGTCGCGACCACCGTGCCGCGCACGAGCACCGTGATGCGCTCGGCGAAGCCGAACACCGCATCCATGTCGTGCTCGATCATCAGCACCGTGCGGCCTTGCGTCGTCGCCCGGATCAGCGCGATCATCCGCGCCGCCTGCGCGCGGCTCATGCCGGCCGTCGGCTCGTCGAGCAGCAGCGTGCGTGCGCCGCTCGCAAGCGCGATCCCGAGATCGAGCGCACGCTGCTCCGCATAGCTCAGTTCGGCGGCCGGCGTATCGCGCCGCGCGTCGAGGCCGATGTCGTGCAGCACGCGCGCGGCCGCGAGATCGACCGACGCCGCTTCGCGCAGCCGGTTCCACCAGCGCCGCCGTTCGGCCGGCGCATGGAGCGCCGCGCAGCGCAGGTTGTCGAACGCGGTCAGTCGCGCGAACGCGCTCGTCTGCTGGAAACTGCGGCCGATGCCGAGGCGGCTCGCGACGACCGGCCCGCGCCCGCGCAACTCGACACCGTGCAGCACGACGCGCCCGCGCGTCGGCCGCGTCGCACCCGCGATCACGCCGAACAGCGTCGACTTGCCCGCACCGTTCGGCCCGATCAGCGCATGGCGTTCGCCGGCCGCGATGCTCAATTCGACGCCGTCGAGCACCGTCTGCGCACCGAAACGCTGCACGATGCCATGGAGCGCGATCGCGTTGCCGTTCATCGCCCGTCCTCCCGCTTGCCGGCCTGCCCGCCCGGCACGAGCCGCGCGCGCCAGCCCCACAGCAGCGTGCCGATACCGGCCGCCGAGCACGCGACGGCCCAGCCGGCCGGCGTATCGGCGTCGATGCCCCATGCTCCGAATGCAAGACCCGCGCCGTCGTCCTGCGCGAAGCGCCACGCATAACCGAGCTCGGCCGCGCAGACGATCGCGACGCCCCAGAACACGCACGCGCCGACGCCGCACAGCATGCGCCACCGCTCGGCCGCCGGCGCGTCGCGCCGCATTGCATGCGCGAGCACTTGCGCGATGCCCGCGATCCCGCCCGGCGCGGCTACGACGATCACGACGAACAGCACACCGAGATACAGTGCCCACGCGCGCGATACGCCCGCAACGACGACGCTCAGCGCGGTCAGCACGGCGGCGCCGGCCGCCGGCCCGAAGAACGCGCCGGTGCCACCGATCACCGCCGCGATCAGCACGGTCGCCGAGCGCGCCATCGACACGCTGTCGGGCGTCGCGATCTCGACGTCGATCAGCGTCAGCGTGCCGGCGATGCCCGCGAAAAACGACGCGCAAGTGACCATCGCGAGCCGCACGCGGCGCGGATCGGTGCCGAGCGCGGCGACCCGCACGGGGTTGTCGCGGACCGCGTTCGCGAGCCGCGCGAGCGGCGTGCGCGTCAACGCGTGCATGGCCCACGCCGACGCGACGCACCACGCAGCGATCACCGCATACGCGTGCGCCGGCGCACCGAAATGCCAGTTGCCCCACGGTGTGCCGCTCGCGCGATCGATCGGCACGCCGCCGATACCGCCGAACCACGCGGGCACGCTCCACGCGGCGGCCGCGACACATTCGCCGAGCCCGAGCGTGATCATCGCGAACGCGGTGCCGGAACGGCGCGTCGCGAGCAGCCCGGCGACGAACCCGCAGCCCGCCCCAGCCGCGCCGCCGACGAGCGGCAACAGCGGCAGCGGGCCGCCGAAGCGGTTGAACCAGTGCGCGGCCGCGAACGCACCGAGGCCCGCGAACGCCGCATGGCCGAACGACAGCAGCCCGGTCGTGCCGAGCTGCAGGTTGTACGACAGCGCGAGCACGACGAGCGCGGCCGTCTGCGCGAGATAACCGAGCACCGCGCCATGCGGCCACAGCCATGCGGGCAGCGCGACGCACGCGGCGAACAGCGCCCAGCGCGCGAGGCCGGCGAGCGTGCGGCTACGCATCGGCGCGCTCGCCGAACAGCCCGCGCGGCCGCGCGACCAGCACCGCGACCAGCAGCAGGTACGGCACCAGCGGCGCCAGTTGCGCGATCGACACCGCGGCCACGCTGTCGGGCAGCGCGAAACCGGCCCATAACGCGAGGTCGCGCAGCGACGTGTCGCTCGCGGCCGCGAAGGTCTGTGCGAAACCGACCGCGAGCGACGCGGCAAACGCGCCGCCGAGCGAGCCGAGCCCGCCGATCACGACGACCGCGAACACGACCGACCCGACGGTCTCGGCCAGCGCGGGTTCGATCACCGCCAGCGGCGCGCCGATCACGCCGGCCAGCGCCGCGAGCGCGGTGCCCGCGCCGAACAGGCCCGTCATCACGCGCGGCACGTCGTAGCCGAGCGCTTCGACGGCCGCGCGGTGCGTGAGCGCGGCACGCACGACGAGCCCGACGCGCGACACGCGCAGCAGCGCGCCGAGCGCGACCAGCATCGCGGTGGACATCCCCATCATGAACAGCCGGTAACGCGGCAGCGCGAGGCCGAACACGGTCACGGGCGCACCGTCGAACAGCGGCGGTACGGGTGCCGGCAGCGGCGCGAGACCCCACAGGAGTTTCGCGCCCTCGCCGATCAGGTAGGCGAGGCCGAAGGTCAGCAGCAGCTCGCTCGTATGGCCGCGAGCCTGCACGCGGCGCAGCAGCCAGCGTTCGCAGCCGGCGCCGAGCAGCCCGACCGCGAGCGGTGCGAGCACGAGCGCGGGCCAGAAACCCGCGCGCAACGCGATGCTGTAGCCGACATACGCACCGAGCATGTAGAAGCTCGCATGCGCGAAGTTGAGCACGCCCTGCACGCTGAAGATCAGCGTGAGGCCGGCCGACAGCATGAACAGCAGCAAGCCGTAACTGAGGCCGTTGAAGGCCTGGAGCGCGAACGCGTGCACCGCGCAGCGTCAGGCCGCGAGCGATTCGAGCGCGGCGCGCAGCGCGTCGGGCAGCGGCACGGGGCGGCGCGTGCCGCGATCGACGTACACGTGCACGAAATGCCCCTGCGCGGCGGGCGCGGCGTCGCCTTGCGCGAACAGCCCGATCTCGTAGCGCACGCTCGACGTGCCGAGCTTGACGACACGCAGCCCCGCGTCGACCGACTGCGGAAACACGAGCGGCGCGAAGTAGTTGCACTGCGTCTCGACCACCAGCCCGATCGTCTGCCCGTGCTCGACGTCGAGCACGCCCGCGCGGATCAGGTACGCGTTCACGACGGTGTCGAAGTAGCTGTAGTAGACGACGTTGTTCACGTGCCCGTAGACGTCGTTGTCCATCCAGCGGGTCGTGATCGGCAGGAAGTGGCGGTAGGCGTCGCGCGGACGCGGCTGCAGCTTGTCGGACATGGCGATGGCGGTCAGGACGAAGGGAGCGATGCGAACGAAGCGCGGCGGCCGTACGGCATGGCGCGCCGGCAGGAAGCGAAGCGCCGCGTCGCGATCGCGCGCGGCACGGTGGATGAAACCCTGCGCACGGGCCGGCCCGTCACTGCCCCGGCCGGTCGACGAACTCGAAATCGAGGCCGCGCGCGCGCATCCAGTCGGCGAGCGCGACGCCGGTGCCGGCGCGCCAAGGGCGCAGCAGCGGCGGATCGACGAGCTTGTATTCGAGCAGTTCCGGCGACAGCGCGACGGAGCCCGACGCGCGCACGTGGTACGCGATGATCAGTTCGTTCTTGCGGATGAATTCGTAGACGCCGACGAGCGACACGTGTTCGGCCTTCAGCGCCGTTTCCTCGAACACCTCGCGCGCGATGCCGTCCTCGGGCGTTTCGCCGTTCTCGAGGAAGCCGGTGATCAGCGCGAACATCCCTTCGGGCCAGGCCGCATTGCGTGCGAGCAGGATCTTGCCGTCGAGTTCGACGATCGCCGCGACGACGGGCAGCGGGTTATTCCAGTGCACGTAGCCGCAGGTGTCGTCGGGGCAGGCCTGGCGAATGCGGCCGCCTTCGTGTTCGGGATCGGCGCGCTCGGTCAGCGGGCTGGCGCAGCGTGGACAAAAACGGTAGTCGGCGGTGGTCATCGATGGAGACAGGGCGAACGGGGCCGCCTGCAGTGGCGGCCCCGTTCGCGCTCGGCGCGGGAAAGTCTCGATTCTAGCGAGTTTGCGCCGCGACGAGGCTTTCAGCGATGACAGGAAGAGCCGGCCGGAACGACGCGGGCGATTCGCCTGCCCTCGCCCCGGCCGGGCGACGCGCCGATGCGCATGCCCGACGCGCCGCGCCCTCCTTTCGGCATGCGGCGGCCTGCCGTCCCGCTCAGGCCGTCGCGGGCCGTCCGGATCGCCGGCGGGCCGGTCAGACCGCCCCGCCGGCGCGGACGGCGCCGGTCAGTCGCGGATGCTGCCGTAGTTGATACCGGCGAGCGGCATCCCGGCGTTGTTGCCGGTCGTGCTGCTACCCGTCACGTTGCCGAAGTTCAGGCCCACGAGCGCGCCGGACTGCTGCGCGTATCCCGGTGTCAGCACGACGCGGGTTTTCGTCGTCGAGCTGTCGATCCAGCCGAAGTTCGCGCCCGCCAGGCCGCCGAGCCGCGCGTAGTAGCCGCCGGAAACCGTGCCGGCCGACGACGACGATGCGATCGCCCCGCTGTTGAAGCCGACCAGGCCGCCGACGTAGCTATCGTGGCCGCCGCTCGCCGAACCGGTCGCGCTGGACCGTTCCACCGATGCGCCCATGTAGTTTTCGCCGACCAGGCCACCGACAGCGCTGCGGCGATCGGCCAGAACATCGCCGGACGCACTCGCCCCGGACACGCGGCCGGCGTTGAAGCCGATCAGGCCGCCTGCCTTGCCCGCACCCATCACGGTGACCGCACCCTTCGCGTCGGACTTGAGCACCGAACCCGTGTTGCGGCCGACCAGCCCGCCGGCGATGCTGTCGAATGCGGTCCAAACCTCGCCCGCTGCCGACGATCCGTCGATGACGCCGCTGTTGGTTGCCACGAGGCCACCGGCGACGCTCGAGATGTCGCCCGCCACCGAACCCGTCGAAGCGGATACTTGCACAGTGCCCGCATTAACGCCGACCAGCCCGCCGGCCTGCCCGAGCATGCCTGCCACCACGGTGCCGCGCGCCGACGATGCGCGGATCGCGCCGTCGTTCACGCCGACGAGGCCGCCCGCCGTTGCGTAGTCGCGTGCGAAGACGTCGCCGCTCGCGGACGACGCGAGCACTTCGCCGGTCGCCGCATTGCGGCCGGCAAGCCCGCCCGCGATGCCGTTCGCGCCCACCGCGACGTAGCCGTTCGCGCTCGACGCATCGATCTTGCCGACGTTATGGCCGACCAGCCCGCCAGCCACGCCGGCAGCGCCTGCCTCCACGGCGACGCTGGACGTCGATTCGCGGACGCTCGCGAAGTTGGCGCCCACGAGGCCGCCGACGTTCGACGCACCGGCCATCACCCGACCGGCGGCCGCCGACGCATTGACGACGCCACGGTTTTCGCCGACCAGCCCGCCCACACGAGCACTGTCGCTTGCCGCCACGATGCCCTTGAACCCGGACGCGTCCACCCGGCCCGCGTTGTAACCGACCAGACCACCCACCGATGCGTTGCGTGCGGCCCGCACATCCGCGGCGGCCGTCGATGCGTCAATCGCACCGCCGTTGTTGGCGCCGGCGAGGCCGCCGACACGGGCGCCGGTGCCGAGCGCGGTCACGGTGCCGGTGACCGTCGACGCATCGACCCTCCCGCGGTTGTCTCCGACCAGCCCGCCTGCGCTGCCGCTCGACGAACTGACGACCTGGACGTCGGCACGGCTGTTGCGGATCATCGCGTCGTCGAGCGAGACGAACGCGATGTTTTCACCGGCCAGGCCGCCGACGTTCAGCGCATCCCGGCCGCCGTCGACACGCCCCGCCACGGATGCGCGCTCGATCGTGCCGCCGAAGTTGCTGCCGACGAGGCCGCCGACGATCGCGTGCCCGTCGCCGCTTACGGCGACGTTGGTCGCCTTCACGTCCGAGATCGTGCCCATGTTGTAGCCGGCCAGCGTGCCGACGCTGACGGGCGACCAGTAGGACGGCACGACCGCGCGCGTCGACACCTTGTCCAGCTCGAGGTTGGCGATGCGGCCCGCGTTGAACGCGAACAGGCCGACGGCGTTGCCGCCCTGATTGGAGATCGACAGATCGCCGATGGTATTGCCGAGGCCGTCGAACACGCCGTCGAACGTACCGTTCGCGCCGATGCTCCGGAACGCCGCGCCCTTCCCGTCGATCGCGTTGCCGAGCACGTAGTGGCCTCTCAGGTTGCGATCCACGTTGCGCAGGCCCGCGACGTCGTGGATCACCTGATACGCTTCACCGTTCGACGAGAACGACGCATCGCGGCCCGACAGCGTCACCGACGCGTTGTCCTGCGTGAACCGGTGACCCTTCGTCGAATTCAGTTCCAGTCTTGCCTGCTCGCCTGTCAGCGCCAGTTTGTCGTCCACGCGAATCTCGCCTGCCGCATTCGCCGACACGCCCGCTTTTGCGCCGCTCGCCGTCAACGATTGCTTCAGCGCGACGTCGCCCTTTTGCGACGTGAGCGTCAATGCATGATCGCCCGTCCAGTTCACCGCGCCGTTTACCGTCAGATCGCCTGCCGTGTTCGTCAACGCGACGTTCGTCGTGTTCAACGCACGCGACAGCGTCGTCGCACCGATCGCCACGTCCGCATTATCGACGTTCGTGTCCGTCCCATTGACCGTCGAAACGTGCTGCGTGCCGTCCGCATGCCCCACGTTCGCATTCGCCGCTTCGATCGTCCACGTACCCGTGCGGCCCGACGCGCTGCGTGTATCGACTTGCGCCTCGCTCGACACGCGAACCCGCTCGCCGCGCGTCGTCACCGCGCCGCCAGCCGCGTTCAGCTTCCCGTCGACCTGCACCAGCCCGCCATCCAGCACGATCTTCCCGTCGCGCGTGCTCAGCCCTTGCGCTTCGATCGTCCCGCTGTTATTCACCACCGCGTTCAGCAAACCGTTCGCCGCGCGCGCCGTCATCAGCACCTCGCCGCCGTCCGCCTTCAGCAGACCGCCGTTATGCGCTTGCGCATCCATCGCGCCGCCTTCCACCTGCAGGTTCAGCAGGCCGTTGCCGTCGAAGTTCACGGTGAACGCGTCACCCGCGCCCAGCGCCACGCGGCCAGCCTGCGCACGGATCACGCCCGTGTTCGACACCCGCGCGCCCAGCAGCGCCACGCTGCCGCCTTCGGCCGCCGTGATCGTCCCCGCGTTTTCCACCGACTGGCCCGACGCGCCGGCAAACCGGTAGTTGCCTGCAAGGAAATCCTTGTCCGACACGTCCTTCGTCGATGCCACCAGACCGCCCACGTTCACCTGTGCGCCCGCACCGAACACCACGCCATTCGGGTTCACCACGAACACCTTGCCGTTCGCGTCGATCCGGCCGTGAATCTGGCTGCCGTTCGTGCCGATCACGCGGTTCAGCGCGATCGACTTGACGTCCGGCTGCTTGAACGACACGCGCTCGCCGCCACCCACGCTGAAGTCCTGCCAGTTCGTGATCAGCTTGTCCGTGTGCTGGTTGATCGACATCGTCTTGCCGTCCGCCGACGTCGCGATGTCGGCTTGCCCCGACGCCACCGCACCGCCCGTCGGCAACGCGTAGGCGCTCGTTGCCGCCAGACCAAGCAGCGACACCCCCGCCGCCAGCAGGCGCTTGCCGCCCGTCTTGCCGCGACGGCGCGCGGTTTCGCTCACCGCACACCAGCCGCCCTGCGCTTCGTTCCATACCAGCGAGTAGGCTTTATTCATTTGGAATCCTCTTCAATCTACGTTTCAACCGGCCCGTCTTCGACGGACCTCCGATCACGCCACCCGGCACCGCCGGGCAGCCTGAACCCATACGCCCGACAGGCATGCCGTCGACCCTGCACGTCGCCGAACGGATACGCGCAGGGATCGACCCGGCATAGCCAGTCGATTTGCATACCTGGATGAATTTAAAAATGGAGGGCGGCAAGAAGCGATTCGCGGCCTGCCTCGCGGAGGTCGACATCACACGTACCGGGCACGCCGGCATCGCTTCGTTCGACACGGGAAAGCCGGCCGCGGCTCGATTACCGCCCTCGAGGAGCGGGATGGGCGGGCGGCGGCACCGGGCCGTGCGCAACGCCACACCCCGCGTTGACGCGGATTACCGCTTGCCGTCGATCATGCCGATATTCAAACCGGTGAACGGTTCAGTCGATGCCGCGCCCGTCGTATGGCTCGATTCGATGATTCCCGCGTTGACCGCAGCGAAACCGCCGAGAAACACCGGCCGCGCCTGCGCCGCGTATTCGACCTTCGAACTGGTCCGCGACGAGCGAATCGTGCCGCCGTTACCGCCCACGAAACCGCCGCCCAACGAAGCCATGCTCGACACCGTGCCCGACGATTGCGAATCGGTGATCAACGCCTCGTTCCACCCGGCAAACCCGCCGATGAAGCGCGCGCCGACAGCCGCCACGCTGCCGAACGCCTTCGAGTCGCTCACGATGGCGTCCCGGCCCTTGTTGTAACCGACCACGCCGCCCACGTAGCTGTCGCGCTCCGCGGAAACGTTCGACGTCGAGCTCGACGATGCAATCGTGCCGCGGTTCTCGCCGACGAGCCCGCCGATCCTGTTGTCCAGACCGCCGTGCACCGATCCGCTCGATCGCGAGCCCGAGATCTTCCCGTCGTTGATGGCCACGAGCCCTCCGACAATGCTGTCGTTGCCCGCGCTCACGTTGCCTTCCGCCACGCCGTCGCGAATCGCACCGGTGTTCTTGCCGACCAGGCCGCCGACGACGCCGTGCGCGGCATCGGTCACGCGCCCCTTCGCCGATACGTCGGCGAGGACGCCGCCGACGTTCGCGCCCGCGAAGCCGCCAACCGCGGCCGCCCCGCTTCCGCCCACGTTGCCGAACGCCTGCGACCGGCTGATCTCGCCGCCGTCGTTGCTGCCGACGAACCCGCCGATGGTGCTGCCGGCCTTCGCGGAGACGTTGCCGCTCGCCGTTGCATCGCGGATGGTGCCGTCGTTGCCGCCGACCAGACCGCCGACCTTTGCCCCGGACGCTGCGCTGACGTTGCCGCTCGCCGATGCATCGCGAATGGTGCCACCGTTGTTGCCGACCAGACCACCGACCATCGCCCCGGACGTTGCGCTGACGCTGCCGCTCGCCGACACGTTCGACAACACCGCACTGACGTTCCAGCCGACCGCGCCACCGATATAGCCCTCTTTACCGGCCGACACGGCCATCGACGCATTCGAGCGATCGATCGCGCCGCCGACCGTGAAGCCGACCAGGCCGCCCGCGAACGTGTTGTCGCCCACCGACAGCTTCCCGCTGCTCGACGAATCCGTTACGGTCGAGTTCCAGTTCGTGCCGACGAGGCCACCCACTATGTACATGCCGACCGACGACGACCCCTTGCTCACGATCTCGGCGTCGACGCGGCTGTTCGCGATTCGCGCACCGGAGACGTTCTGGCCGGTTATCCCGCCCACCGACATTGCCCTGCTGTAGCCGGTGATACGCCCCTGGAAGCGCGCGCCGTCGATGACGCCGCCGTCGTTCACGCCGACGAGCCCCCCGACATCGTGCCGGCCCCGGTCGGCGGACGAGGACGAGACGCTCATCCCCGTCGCGCGGACGTTCGAGATCGTCCCGCGGTTGTAGCCGGCCAGGCTGCCGACCATCGAATCGCGAGCGTTCGACGCGCCGCTCACGGCAAACGAATCAAGCGCGAGATTGGCGATGCGCCCACGGTTCTCGGCGAACAGCCCGACGGACGGGGTGCTCCCGGTGACATACAGTCGCGAAATCGTGTTGCCAAGGCCGTCGAATACGCCGTCGAACGAACCGTTCGCACCGATGCTCTGGAACGCCCCGCCCTTGCCGTCGATCGCGTTGCCCAGCACGTAGCGGCCCGTCAGGTTGCGGTCCACGTTGCGCAGGCCCGCCACGTCGTGAATCACCTGATACGCTTCGCCGTTCGACGAGAACGACGCATCGCGGCCCGACAGCGTCACGGATGCGTTGTCCTGCGTGAACCGCCGGCCCTTCGTCGAGTTCAATTCCAGTCGTGCCTGCTCGCCTGTCAGCGCCAGCTTGTCGTCTACGCGGATCTCGCCCGCCGCGTTCGCCGATACGCCCGCTTTTGCGCCGCTTGCGGTCAGCGACCGCTTCAGCGCGACGTCGCCCTTGTTCGACGTCAACGTCAGCCCGTGGTCGCTCGTCCAGTTCACCGCGCCGCCCACTGTCAGGTCGCCCGACGTGTTCGTCAGTGCGACGTTCGTCGTGCCCAGCGTGCGCGACAGCGTTGCCGCACCGATCGCAGCGTCCGCGCCATCGACGTTCGCGTTCGCCGACTCGATCGTCCATGTGCCCGTGCGGCCCGAAGCGCTGCGTGTATCGACCTGTGCATCGCTCGACACTTGCACTCGCTCGCCGCGCGTCGTCACCGTACCGCCTGCAGCGTTCAGCTTGCCGCCGACCTGCACCAGACCGCCATCCAGCACGATCTTCCCGTTGCGCGCGCTCAGCCCTTGCGCCTCGATCGTCCCGCTGTTGTTCACCACCGCGTTCAGCAGGCCATTCGCCGCGCGCGCCGTCATCAGCACTTCGCCGCCGTCCGCCTTCAGCAACCCGCCGTTGCGCGCCTGCGCATCGATCGCGCCACCTTCCACCTGCAGGTTCAGCAAACCGTTGCCGTCGAAGTTCACGTTGAACGCGTTACCCGCGCCCAGTACCACGCTGCCGGCCTGTGCACGGATCACGCCCGTGTTCGACACCCGTGCACCCAACAGCGCGACGCTGCCGCCTTCGGCCGCCGTGATCTTCCCGGCGTTCTCCACCGACTGCCCCGATGCACCGGCGAACCGGTAGTTGCCTGCAAGGAAATCCTTGTCCGACACGTCCTTCGTCGACGCCACCAGCGCGCCCACGTTCACCTGCGCGCCCGCGCCGAACACGACGCCGTTCGGGTTCACCAGGAACACCTTGCCGTTCGCGTCGATCTGGCCGTGGATCTGGCTGCCGTTCGTGCCGATCACCCGGTTCAGCGCAATCGACTGGCTCGTCGGCTGCTGGAACGACACGCGCTCCCCGCCCGCCACACTGAAGTCCTGCCAGTTCGTGATCAGCTTGTTCGTGTGCTGGTTGATCGACATCGTCTTGCCGTCCGCCGACGTCGCGATGTCGGCTTGCCCCGACGCCACCACACCACCCGTCGGCAGCGCGTAGGCGCTCGTCGCCGCCAGACCCAGCAGCGACACCCCCGCCGCCAGCAGGCGCTTGCCGCTACCTGCCTTGCCGCGACGGCGCGCGGTTTCGCTCACCGCGCACCAGCCGCCCTGCGCTTCGTTCCATACCAGTGAATAGGCCTTATTCATTTGGAATCCTCTTTATTTGATATTTGAATGCTCGCGGGAAACGAGCAACCGATCACGCACGCTCAGAAATACTGAGCGGCCTGAACCCATACGCTCGGCGAGCGAGCTGGCGAATCGCTCCCCCGGCCGAGCGGCAATGCGGCCGTCAGCGTGACTTGCCGCTTCGTGCCATACCAGCTCGCGCCGACACCCGCCGCCTGCATGTGCTGCGTGTTCCGTTCGTGCGTCCACGGATGCCGGTTGACCTGCACGCCCCCCGCATCGACGAACGTGCTGACCTGCCAGCCGGGCGCGACGAGATAACGCAGTTCCGCGCTCGCCTGCCAGCCCTGGTCGCCGCTGCCTTCGCCCAGCGCATACGCGCGCACGCCGTAAGGGCCGCCCAGACTGAATTTTTCGGATGAGTCGAGATTGCGCGACGCGAGCTGTGCGCTGACTTGCCCATACAGCTGGAACCGGCCGCCCAACGCCTGAATCCGCTGCGCATTCAGGTTCAGCTTCGCGAAGCTGCCGATCGCCTTCGTCAGTTCGTTCGCTGCGAAAACATCGTTGCCGCGCAACCGTCCGACGCCGAACATCACCGAGAAGCCGCTGCGGCCGCCGCCCAGCCAGCCGTCCTGGTTGTTGCCGCTGAGCCCGACGGTCCACAGGCCGATGTTCTTGTCATTGCGGAGTTCGAGCGCGCCGTATTCGTCGCGCAGGTTCTTGTTTTCGTATTGAACCTGCGCAGTGAGGCTGAAATCACGTCCACGCACAAGCGGCTGTACGACATATGCGGTCTGCACGCTGGCACGCCCGCTCATCTCGAGATCGGAAAACCGCCCGGCGACCCGGTAATGCACCGATGAATATGCGACGCCGACCCGCGTGGACGCAGGCCCGACCGGCACCTGATAGGCTGCACGGTAATAGCGTTGCCGTTCGTCGGTGCCGAGCCCGCGCAGGCTCAGCCGATCGCCGAGCCGCAACGGCGCATTGACGTCGACGCTGCCGCCGACGCGGTAGCGCCCCGTCGATACCGCCCCGAAGTTGTCGAATTCGAGCGACCCGGACGCGGGCGCCGCCCGTTCGGCCTCGACGACGAGATCGGTCGTGCCGGGTGCTTCACCCGGGCGCAGCGTGCCGCGCGCGCCGACGCCCGCCAGATCGTCGAGCAGCAGCAGGCTGCGCTCGAGGCTGGAGCCGCGCACGACGTCGCCCGAATGCAACGTGGATAGCGGCTGCCGCAGCACCGCATCGAATACGCGGGAATGGTTCTGGATCTCGATCTTGCCGTAGCGCCCTTCGGCGACTTCGATACGCACGACACCGTCCTCGATGTCCTGCTTCGGCAGGTAGGCGCGCGCAAGCACGTAGCCGCGCTCGCGATAGTAGGCGGTGATTCGCTCGGCCGCGCGCTGCAGGTCGGCGAACCCGAGCGTGTCGCCGGCGAGCCCGGCGACGAGCGCCTGCAGCGTGGCGCTGTCGAATACGGTGTTGCCGCCGACCTCGAACGCGCGCACGACGATGCGCGGCCCGGCTTCCGGTGGCGGCTGCGCGGCGCTTTCGGACGGGACGATCTCGAGATCGGGGGCGGCTTCCGGCGGCAGGGCCGGCCGCGACGTTTCGACGTCGCGCATCGTCGAGCCGGCGTTCGGCACTTGTGCGTGCGCTTGCCCAGGCAGGCTCGCGGCGCCCGCGCCCCACAACAGCGACAGGCACAGCGCAAGGTTGCCCCCTCTGATTGCATGTCGCAAGCCACCGGATTCGACGGCCACGGCCCGCGAGCCGGCCACGCGAGGATCGGCGACGAGGAAAGCGCCGACGTCGTCGCGAAAACGGACGACGATTCTTGTTTGAACTTGATCTGCCCACATACGCCACAGCATCCGAAGTCGAACCGCCGGAACACTCCAGCGATCAATCTATTCGGCGGATGCTACAGACAGACATTCCCGATGTATGTAGATCAGGTACGAAATTTGGGCGGCACCTTTCGGTCAAATCGCGTCACGTACGAAGTCATGCCGGATAAAATACAGCAATCCTATTCAATTACCCGGTCCCGCATCGACATCGACCATAAAGGCCCGCACCTTTCCATGTAGCCGGCGAGGCAACACCCGTCGACGCGGCACGCGATCCGCCGGCGCCGACGATCAGGTTCACGGTCGCCGACGCGCGGCAGCCGCCGCGATAACCGCGAACCCCGCCGCCCCGGCCAGCAGCGTCGCGGCCGCGACCCACAGGGCCGGCGTGAACGATCCATATCGCGCGACCAGCGGCGCCGCCACGAGCGGTCCCGCGATCTGCCCGATGCCGTACGAAGCGGTCGCATAACCCATCAGCCCGGCCGCACGCTCGCCATGCAGGCGGCGCGCCTCGCGCATCGCGAACAGCGTGATCGCGGTGAACGGCAGGCCGAGCAGCACGCAGCCGAGCGAAAAACCCGCTGCATTGGGCCACACGATGCCGGACCCGATACCGAGCGCCTGCGTCGCGCAGCCGAGCGCGAGCAGCAACCGGTTGTCCCAGTGCCCGGGCAGCCGCGCGGCGGCGAGCGCGCCGACAATCAGCGCCGCGCCGAACATCGGCCAGAACAGGTCGGGCCACGGCGAGCCCGCCGGCAGCGCGGCGCGCGCGATCACCGGCAGGAAGGTCGCCGTGATGATGTAGCCGAAGCCCGGCATCCCGTACAGCACGACGAGCCATACGGCATCCGCGCGATGGCGGCGGGCGGTGTCCGGCGCGGCCACGGCCGCTGCGTGCGGCACAGCGCCGGACGGCAGCGAGCTCGCCGCCGCCGGCACGGCGAACGTGCGCCAGATCGCGACCGACAGTACGATCGACAGCGCCGCGAAGCCGAACCAGCCGAGCGCCGCGCGATGACCGGCCAGCGCGCTGCCGACCAGCCCCGTCAGCACGATGCCGACACCCGGCCCCGCGTAGATCACGCCGCTCCACTCCGGCGCATGCAGTTCCGCGAGCCGGCGCAGCCCCCATTGCGACACGAACACGAACGTCCACGCGCTGACCACGCCGGCAACGAAGCGCACCACGAGCCACAACGGCAGCAGATGCCCGGCGCCCATCGCGGCCGTGAGCAGCACGGTGGCCGCGAGCCCGAAGCGGACCATCCGCGCGGGCGCGACGTGCAACGCCGCGCAACTGACCGCACCGGCGAAGTAGCCCGCGTAATTCGCCGATGCCAGCCAGCTGCCGGCCTTCAGGCCGATCGAGCCGTCGGCGAGCATCAGCGGCAACAGCGGCGTGAACGCGAAGCGGCCGACGCCGAGCGCGACGGCCAGCCCGATCATGCAGGCCAGCGCGGCCGTACGGGCGTGGCGGTCGGCTTCGTCTGACGAAAGCGCGTGGGCAGCGGGCGGTGCATCGAAACGGGACATGGCGGCAGCGCGGGCCGCCGCATGCGATGCGCCGGCCGCGACGAGGATCGGGATGGCGTCATCCTAGCTTGACCGATCGTTCTCGAAAAATGAATAATTAAGAATCCAGTCATCCTTTGGAGAGAATCATGGACCTGGCGGCGCTGGCGATTTTCCGGGCCGTCGTGCGCGAGAACGGCGTGACGCGCGCGGCGGCGAAGCTCAATCGCGTGCAGTCGAACGTGACGACGCGCATCAAGCAACTCGAGGAAGAACTCGGCGCGGCGCTGTTCGTTCGCGACGGCCGCCGGCTCGTGCTGACGCCGGCCGGGCACACGCTGCTGCCGTATGCGGAGCGCCTGCTCGCGCTCGCCGACGAGGCGCGCGACGCGGTGCGCGAGGATACGCCGCGCGGGAGGCTGCGGCTCGGCACGATGGAGAGCACGGCCGCGAGCCGGCTGCCGACCGTGCTCGCGCGCTATCACCATGCGTGGCCCGACGTGTCGCTCGAACTCGTGACGGGCACGACGGCCTGGCTGATCGAGAAAGTGCGCGCGTTCGAGATCGACGCCGCGCTGTTCGCACGCCCGCCCGCGCCGGACACGCTGCCCGACACGCTCGACGTGGTACCCGTGTTCAGCGAAGAACTGGTGCTGCTGACGCCGCGCGGCCATCCGCCGGTGCGCACGCCGCGCGACGTGATCCTGCCGACGCTGATCGCGTTCGAGCGCGGTTGCACGTACCGCAAGTACGTCGAGCAGTGGTATGCGGCGCACGGGCTGAAGCCGGCACGGGTGCTCGAACTCGGGTCCTACCACGCGATCGTCGCGTGTGTCGCGGCCGGCGCGGGCGTCGCGGTCGCGCCGCGCTCGGTGCTCGACCTGCAGCCCGAGATCGACCACATCACGGCGCATGCGATTCCGGAATTCGAACGGATCGATACGCTGCTGGCGTGGCGGCAAGGTTATGCGTCAGCGGCGCTCGCCGCGCTGCGCGACGCGCTTGGGGAGGCCGGGCGGCAGCCGGACGCGGTAGCGAAACCGCGCGTGGCGCAACCGGCCTGACGCGACCCGCCAACCGACACGCGACCGCGCACTCGCGCACCGCTCGATTGCGGGCCGGACAGGGTGGCGGATCGCCCCGTTCAGCGTGCGTAAACGCAAAACGACCCGACCGGCACCCATGCCGGTCGGGTCGTTTCATGCGATTCCGTCGATAGAACCGCGCGGTACCGGACGGCGCGCTGCCCTCTCGGGCACCGCGCCGGTCGGGCCGATCAGAGGCGCTCTTCGACCCAGCCCTTGACGCCAGCCAGCGCGCCCGGCAGGTTCGCCGGCTCGGTGCCGCCAGCCTGCGCCATGTCCGGACGGCCGCCGCCCTTGCCGCCGACCTGCTGCGCGACGAAGTTCACGAGCTCGCCGGCCTTGACCTTCTTGCTCGCGTCCGGCGTCACGCCCGCGATCAGGCTGACCTTGCCGCCTTCGACGGCCGCCAGCACGATCGCCGCGCTCTTCAGCTTGTCCTTCAGCTTGTCGACCGTTTCGCGCAGCGTCTTCGCGTCCGCGCCGTCGAGCGTGGCAGCCAGCACGTACACGCCGCCGATTTCGACGGCCTGCTGCACGAGTTCGTCGCCCTGGCTCGATGCGAGCTTCGACTTCAGCGCGCCCAGTTCCTTCTCGAGCGACTTCACCTGCTCCTGAACCTGCGCGATGCGCTGCGTGAGTTCCGACGGCTGCACCTTCAGCGCGGCCGCCGCTTCGTTCACGCGGGCGTCGAGATCCTGCACGAAGCGCACCGCGTTGTCGCCGGTGATCGCCTCGACGCGGCGGATGCCGGCCGCGACGCCGCCTTCGACGACGATCTTGAAGAAGCCGATGTCGCCGGAGCGGTGCACGTGCGTGCCGCCGCACAGTTCGCGCGAGAAGCCGAGGTCGAGCACGCGCACTTCATCGCCGTATTTCTCGCCGAACAGCGCCATCGCGCCGCCCTTCACCGCTTCGTCGTACGGCATCACGCGCACGATGCCCGGCGCGTTCGCGAGGATTTCGTTGTTGACGATCTGCTCGACGCGACGGATTTCGTCGTCGGTCATCGGCGCGTTGTGCGCGAAGTCGAAACGGGTTTTTTCCGCGTCGACCAGCGAACCCTTCTGCTGCACGTGCGCGCCGAGCACTTCGCGCAGCGCCTTGTGCATCAGGTGGGTGGCCGAGTGGTTGCGCTGCGTGCGGGCGCGGCGGTGCGCGTCGATTTCCGCGCGCAGCACGTCGCCGACCTTCAGCGTGCCCTGCTCGAGCGAGCCGTGATGACCGATCACGTCGGCCTGCACCTTCAGCGTGTCGGCCACCGCGAAGCGCGTCGACGCATTCGCGAGCACGCCCTGGTCGCCGACCTGGCCGCCCGATTCCGCATAGAACGGCGTGTGGTCGAGCACGACGACCGCATCCTGGCCGGCCTTCACTTCAGTGACGGACGAACCGTCGACGTACAGCGCGACGACCTTCGCGTCGTCGAACGCGATTTCCTCGTAGCCGTGGAAGGTGGTCTTCGCGCCCGTGTACTCGAGGCCCTGCGTGGCCTTGAACTTGCCGGCCGCGCGCGCCTGCTCGCGCTGGCGCGCCATCGCGTCGTCGAACGCCGGCTCGTCGACCGTCATCCCGCGCTCGCGGCACACGTCGGCCGTGAGGTCGAGCGGGAAGCCGTAGGTATCGTGCAGCTTGAATGCGAGTTCGCCGTCGAGCACCTTGCCGCCCTTCGCTTCGACGTCGGCCAGCGCACCCTCGAGGATCGACATGCCGTGCTCGATCGTCTCGAAGAAACGCTCTTCTTCCTGGCGCAGCACGTCGGTCACGCGCTGCTCGGCTTCCTTCAGCTCCGGATACGCGACGCCCATCTCGGCGACGAGGTCGGCCACCAGCTTGTGGAAGAACGAACCCTTGCGGCCGAGCTTGTAGCCGTGGCGGATCGCACGGCGCACGATCCGGCGCAGCACGTAGCCGCGGCCTTCGTTGCCGGGAATCACGCCGTCGACGATCAGGAACGAGCAGGCGCGGATGTGATCGGCGATCACCTTCAGCGAGTTGTTGGTCAGGTCGCTGATCTCGGTCACGCGCGCGGCGGCCTTGATCAGGTTCTGGAACAGGTCGATCTCGTAGTTGCTGTGCACGTGCTGCAGCACCGCGGCGAGGCGCTCGAGGCCCATGCCGGTGTCGACCGACTGCTTCGGCAGGCGCGTCATGTTGCCCTGCGCGTCGCGGTTGAACTGCATGAACACGAGGTTCCAGATCTCGATGTAGCGGTCGCCGTCTTCTTCAGGCGACCCCGGCGGGCCGCCCCACACGTCCGGGCCGTGATCGTAGAAGATTTCCGTGCACGGGCCGCACGGGCCCGTGTCGCCCATCGTCCAGAAGTTGTCCGACGCGTAACGCGCGCCCTTGTTGTCGCCGATCCGGATGATGCGCTCGGCCGGCACGCCGACTTCCTTCGCCCAGATGTCGTACGCCTCGTCGTCTTCCTGGTAGACGGTGACCCACAGCTTTTCCTTCGGCAGCTGGTAGACCGTGGTCAGCAGCTCCCACGCGAAGCGGATCGCGTCGTGCTTGAAGTAGTCGCCGAACGAGAAGTTGCCGAGCATCTCGAAGAACGTGTGGTGACGCGCCGTGTAGCCGACGTTCTCGAGGTCGTTGTGCTTGCCGCCCGCGCGCACGCTGCGCTGCGCCGTCGTGGCGCGCGAGTACGGGCGCGGGTCCGTCCCGAGGAACACGTCCTTGAACTGGACCATGCCCGAGTTCGTGAACATCAGCGTGGGATCGTTACCGGGCACGAGGCTCGACGAGCGAACGATCGTATGGCCCTTCGATTCGAAGAATTTGAGGAATTTCTCGCGGATTTCGGCAGCTTTCATGGCGTGCGGGGACGGTCTGGCAAAGACGGCTTCAAACGCCGGCGCCCTTGGCGGGGCGTGCGGCGGCATGGATTCGGAAACGATCGATTATACGGGATCGGGGCCGGCTTCCGGGCAAAGCGCCGGCAAAGCGGCCCGGCCGGCCGGATGGTCCGGCTGGGCCACCCGGATGGCCGATTCGCCTTAAGATGCTCGGCATGCCAATCGGCCTTGCCCGACAAGGAAGGCCAGCCATGAAAGGAGACGATTCGACGATGGGTGCCCTGAGCCATATCCGCGTGCTGGACCTCACCCGCGTGCTCGCAGGCCCGTGGTGCGCGCAGACGCTTGCCGATTTCGGCGCGGACGTGATCAAGGTCGAGCGCCCGGGCGCCGGCGACGACACGCGCCATTGGGGGCCGCCGTACCTGAAGGACGCGGACGGCGCGGATACCGCCGAAGCCGCGTACTACCTCGCGGCGAACCGCAACAAGCGCTCGGTGACGATCGACATCGCGACGCCCGAAGGCCAGCAGATCGTGCGTGAGCTCGCCGCGCAAAGCGACGTCGTGCTCGAGAACTACAAGGTCGGCCAGTTGAAGAAATACGGGCTCGACTACGAATCGCTGCGCGCGGTGAAGCCCGATCTCGTCTACTGCTCGGTCACCGGCTTCGGCCAGACGGGCCCGTATGCGCACCGCGCGGGCTACGACTTCATCGTGCAGGGCATCGGCGGCTTCATGAGCATCACCGGCGAGCGCGACGGCGAGCCGGGCGGCGGCCCGCAGAAGGCCGGCGTCGCGATCGCCGATCTCGCGACCGGCCTCTACTCGACGATCGCCGTGCTCGCCGCGCTCGCGCACCGCGACCGTACCGGCGAAGGCCAGTACATCGACATGGCGCTGCTCGACGTGCAGGTCGCGCTGCTCGCGAACATGAACACCAACTTCCTCGCGAGCGGCAAGCCGCCGGTGCGCTGGGGCAACGCGCATCCGAACATCGTGCCGTACCAGACGTTCCAGACGAGCGACGGGTGGATCATCGTCGCGGTCGGCAACGACGGGCAGTTCCGCAAGTTCGTCGAGGCCGGCGGCCGGCCCGAACTGGCCGACGACGAGCGCTTCGCGACGAACCCGTCGCGCGTGCGCCACCGCGACACGCTGGTGCCGATCCTCGCGGAGATGGTGAAGACGCGCGGCAAGGCCGACTGGATCGGCGTGCTCGAAGCGGCCGGCGTGCCGTGCGGCCCGATCAACGATCTCGACGAGGTGTTCGACAACGAGCAGGTCGTCGCGCGCGGAATGCAGGTGGCGTTGCCGCACCCGTGCGGCGCGGACGTGCAGCTCGTGCGCAATCCGATCCGGATGAGCGCGACGCCGCCCGACGCGCGCACGGCCCCACCGCTGCTCGGCGCGCAGACCGACGACGTGCTGCGCGACATGCTCGGTTACGACGACGCGCGGATCGCGGCGCTGAAGGCGAAGCAGGCAATCTGACGATCGGCCGCTTCAGGCGCTCGCGCGGCGGTGCCTACCGCGCGAGCGCGTCCAGCCAGCCGCGTGCGGCCGGCCAGTCGCCGAGCCCGCTGTCCGCGTTGATGTGGCCGCGCGGGCCGATGTCGTGGAAGGTGCTGCCCCATGCTTGCGCGCAGCCGCGCGCGAATGCGATCGAACCGTACGGATCGTCGCTGCTCGCGACCACGCAGGTCGGAAACGGCAGCCGCTCGTGCGGGACGGGCCCGAACCCGTGCGCGTCGGCCGGAAACGCCGGCCCGGCGGGATCGGGCAACGCGACGAGCAGCGCGCCGCGCACTTTCGCGAGCGCGGCCGGGCGCGCATAGCGCGTCGCCCACCATGCGGTGGTCAGCGTGCCGAGGCTGTGGCCGGCGATCAGCACGGGCCCGCGCGCGGCCTCGACCGCGCGGTCGAGCGCGAGACACCAGCCGTTGCGGAACGCGCGATCCCAGTCGGGCATCGCGACGCGCGAGAAGCGCGCATCGGCGCGCTCCCAGCGGCTCTGCCAGTGAAGCGGGCCCGAATTGGCGTAGCCCGGCAGGACGAAAACGAGGGGGGCGCTCATGGAAGGATGCGTCGACGAATGGTGTCGTTGTGGGATGTCGACGAAGTGTCGCACACCCTCCTCTCCCTGATGCTGCCTGTCAAAAACCGGAGGGTTGTGCGGCGGGTCGTGACGCGCTCAGGCGGGCGTCACGACCGTGCGGCGATCAGCGCACGCCGGCGCCGACCAGGCCGCCAGCCGCCGCGCCGGCCACCGTGCCGACCGGGCCACCCGTGATCAGGTAGCCGAGCGCGCCGCCCGCGGCCGCGCCGATACCGGCATTGCGTTGCGTATGCGTCATCGCGCATGCGCCGAGTTGCGACAGGGCCGCGACGATCACCGCGGTACGAACGAGAAAAGTGGTCTTCTTCATCATGGTTATTGGCTTCCTCCCGCCATGCGATGACGCGAATGGCGGCATTGAATCGGTAAAGCCATCATAGGAAAACTCGAACGGCGCGGGCAATCCGATTTACGTCGTGTTACAGCCGACACACTATCGAGATATTGCGGCACGCATCGCGAATGCATCGCTCCCGACCCGCAAGCCGCGCGGGACGGACCCCGGTCAGGTAGAATTACAGGATTAAACCGGCGCGACGCCGACACAACCTGACGCCAACCGCATGAGCACCGAACGCAACGACGCCCCCGCGGCTTCCAATTTCATCCGCAACATCATCGACGACGACAACCGCACCGGCAAATGGAGCGGCCGCGTCGAAACGCGCTTCCCGCCCGAGCCGAACGGTTATCTGCACATCGGCCACGCGAAGAGCATCTGCCTGAACTTCAGCGTCGCGCGCGACTACGGCGGCGTGTGCCACCTGCGCTTCGACGATACGAACCCGGAAAAGGAAAGCGTCGAGTACGTCGACTCGATCGTCGACGCGGTGCGCTGGCTCGGTTTCGACTGGCGCAAGGACGCAGTCGATCACCAGTATTTCGCGAGCGACTACTACGACAAGCTGTACGAATTCGCCGAGCTGCTGATCAAGCGCGGAAAGGCCTACGTCGACAGCCAGAGCGCGGATGAAATGCGCGCGAACCGCGGCTCGCTGACGGAAGGCGGCAAGCCGTCGCCGTTCCGCGAACGCACGCCCGACGAAAACCTCGACCTGTTCCGCCGCATGAAGGCCGGCGAGTTCAAGGAAGGCGAGCACGTGCTGCGCGCGAAGATCGACATGGCTTCGCCGAACATGAACATGCGCGACCCGGTGATCTACCGGATCCGCTACGCGCACCACTACCGCACCGGCGACGCATGGTGCGTGTATCCGATGTACGACTACACGCACTGCATCTCGGATGCGCTCGAAGGCATCACGCATTCGCTGTGCACGCTCGAGTTCGAGGATCACCGCCCGCTGTACGACTGGGTGCTGAACGAACTCGCGGAAGCCGGCATGTTCACGCGCCCGCTGCCGCAACAGATCGAATTCTCGCGGCTGAACCTCACGTACGCGATCACCAGCAAGCGCAAGCTGCTGCAGCTCGTGACCGAAGGCCACGTCGACGGCTGGGACGACCCGCGGATGCCGACGATCGTCGGCGTGCGCCGCCGCGGCTTCACGCCGGAGAGCATTCACCTGTTCTGCGAGCGGATCGGCGTGACGAAGATCGATTCGTGGATCGACATGAGCATCTTCGAAGGCGCGCTGCGCGACGACCTCGACGACAAGGCCGCGCGTACGGTCGCGGTGCTCGATCCGCTGAAGCTCGTGATCGACAACTATCCGGAAGACCTCGAGGAAGCATGCACGGCGCCCGTGCATCCGCACCATCCGGACCGCGGCGTGCGCACGTTCCCGATCTCGCGCGAGCTGTGGATCGAGCGCGAGGATTTCGTCGAGAACCCGCCGAAGGGCTATTTCCGCCTGTTCCCGGGCAACAAGGTGCGCCTGCGCTACGGCTACGTGATCGAATGCACGGGCTTCGACAAGGACGCCGACGGCAACGTGACGGCCGTGCACTGCAACTACTTCCCGGACAGCAAGTCGGGTACCGACGGCGCGAACACGTACAAGGTCAAGGGCAACATCCACTGGGTCAGCGCGAAGCATGCGCAGCCGGCCGAAGTGCGGATCTACGACCGCCTGTTCAAGGAGCCGCATCCGGACGCGGGCGGCGCGAACTTCCTCGAAGCGCTGAATCCCGATTCGAAGAAGATCGTGCAGGCTTATATCGAGCCGGGCAACGACGACATCGCGCCGGAAACGCGCCTGCAGTTCGAGCGGCACGGCTACTTCGTCGCCGATCGCGTCGATTCGAAGCCGGGCAAGCCCGTGTTCAACCGGATCGTCGGGCTGCGCGACAGCTGGGGCAAGCCGGCCTGACGGCCTGCTGCGCCGCGCGCGGTGCACGGCCCCAGGCCGACGTCGCGCAACCATAAAAAAACCGGCCCGAGGGCCGGTTTTTTGTTGCGTGGTTCGAAGCGAAGCCGCCGCGTTGACTCACTCGCCCGACAGCCGCCGATGCAGTTCCACCAGCGACAGCTTCGTGCGAAACAGCCGCGCGAGGCTGCGGCTCGCATACGCGTCGATGTCACCCGGCACGGTCCAGCGATACGCGTCCATCTCGGGAATCATCGAACCGTCGCGACGGCTCGGGAACATCGACGTGCACGTGCAGTGCGCGGGATCGATCTCGCCGTCCGCGACCTGCACCGCGAACAGGTGCAGGTCCTTGTCGTGCCGGTACGCGAAGCGGCCGAGATCGAGCAACCGGGCCGGCGCGAATTCGATGCCGGTTTCCTCGAGTAGCTCGCGCAGCGCGGCGTCGGCCGGCGACTCGCCCGGCTCGCCCTGCCCCTTCGGGATATCCCAGTGCGTGGTGTCCGTCGCGTGCGCGAGAAACACGCGGCCGGCCGCATCGAGGATCACGACGCCGCACGACACCGTGCGCGGCGCGCCGCCCCGCTTCATCACACGCGTGCTCAGTGCTTCTGCAGCTGCCACTTGCCCGCAGCCGTCTTGCAGTAGACGGGCTTGAGCGTCATCGCCTGGCCCTTCGCGGTGATGTCGGTGGTGATTTCACGGCAGGTCTTGCCGTCCGTCTCGGTCGTGGTCGGCGTGAGCTTCGCTTCGATCTGCGTGCGGCTGCCGCTGTTCTGCCAGGTCGTGGTTTCGCCGTCCTTGCCTTCGTCGCGCACCTTCGCGGCGGCCTTCGACAGCGACGCCGTGTCGGCCTTGCTGAAATAGCTGAGCGGCGTGTCGGTCAGGAAGTTCAGGTTGTTCTGCGCATGGGCGGGCAGCATCGCGGCTGCGCACGCGGCGCCGGCCAGCACACGCGTGACGACGGAAAGGGATGCACGCATCGACATGTTGTTCTCCTTGGATGTTCGATCGAACGGCGTGGCGCATGCCGGCGAACCGGCACGCGCCACGCCCGTCAGCGAGCGAGCATAGCATGCGTGCGGCAACGGATGCCTTCAGGGCTTGGCCGGCGCGGCCGTTTGCTGATATCCGTCAGTCAGCGTGCCGAGGAACGCGATCACGTCCTTGATCTCGGCCGCGTTCAGCGCCGGCTGCTCGCCGCGCTTGCGGTCGAACGGCGGCTCGCGGTTGATGTTCGGCCAGTAGCGCTTCGGCAGATCGTCGTAGATCTGTGCCTTGCCGTGCACGACCGGATAGAACTTCTCCGGATGAATGTCGCGCTCGACGTAGAAGCGCATCACGTCCTCGAGCGTGTGATACACGCCGTTGTGGAAGAACGTCTTGCGCAGCGTGACGTTACGCAGCGACGGCGTGCGGAACAGCCCGCAGAATTCGTCGCGGCCCTTCAGGTCGGTGCGCTCGGGGCCGCATGCACCGAGATCGTAAAAGCGCGGGTCGCGATTGACGGGCAACGCGCGGTTGCGCGGCACCGCGATCGCGATCAGCCCGAAATCGCTGAACTGCGGCGGCGTGCCGTCGAGCGCGCGCTGGCTGATGTGGCAGCTCGCGCAATTGCCCTTCTTCTCGTCGTTGAACAACTGCAGCCCGCGCAGTTCGGCCGGCGTGAGCTGCGCGTGACCGGCGAGATACGCGTCGTACTTGCTGGTGTACGGCGAGAACAGTTCGGGCGTCTGCTCGAACGTCTCGAGCGCACGCAGCACGGCCTTGAACGTGGCCGCGTCGTCGTCGAGCACCTTCACGCCGAACACCGCGCGGAACTCGTCCGCATACGGCGCGGCCTTCACGGCCTGCGCGACCTTCGCCGGAGAGCTGTTCATCTCGAACGGTGACGTGAGCGGAATGCGCGCCTGCTCGGCGCCCGTGTCGACGCGGCCGTCCCACGTGAGGCCGCCCGTCGGGCCGGCATCGACGCTCTCGTCGCCTTCGTCGTCGGAATCGTGGAAGTGCTCGGTGAACTGCGGCACGCCCTGCAGGTACTTGAGCGACGGTACCGCGCGAAAGCCCGCGCGCTTCATGTCGTCGCCGCCGAACTGCACAGCCAGCGCATTGGGCGGCCCGAACGCGTGATCGGGGCTGTGGCACGACGCGCACGCCAGCTTGCCGGAGCCTGACAGTGTAGGGTCGAAGAAAAGTTGCTTGCCGAGCGCCGTCATCCGGCGCACGCCTTCGTAAACTTGTGCACGCGTCTGCGGCTGGTTCGTCGCGACCACGGCGCCGCTCGCGGCAACCGTTGCGGACGCAACCAACTTCGCGATGCCCGGTGAACTCGCCGCGCTCGCGGCCTGTGCAGGCGGCGTGCCCGTACCCGGCTGTCCGTCACAGCCGGCAAGGGTTGCAAGCGTGGTGGCCAGCGCGAGCGCGCCGGTCAGATGCAGCCACGAACGCGCGAACGCGCCGGCTGTCGGTTGGCGAGGCTTCATCGATTCGTCGGAAAGTGGGTTCAGGAGCGGCCGGAGTTTATGTCAGCCGCATGACCGTTGCATGACGGCCAATCGACAGCTAATCGAAAGGACGCCTACACCCGGCTGTCAAATCGCGCCCTCAAAATGCTTACAGCCGGACATGCCACGGTCACCTTCGAGAACCGGCGGCGCACGGATGCTCCGGTTCCCCACGCGACAAGAGAGAGATGAGAGTACAACGCATGAAAAACCACGCCTGGATTCGCTTTACACCGATCGCCGTTGCCGCGGCCGTCGCCCTCAGCGCCTGCGGCGGCGACGACGTCCAGCAGCAAGGCCTGTCGACGGTGAAGAACGTCGTCGTGATCTATGCGGAAAACCGCAGCTTCGACAACCTGTACGGCAACTTCCCGGGCGCGAACGGCCTGCAGAACGTGACCGCGGCGAGCGCACAGCAGAAGGACCGCAACGGCCAGCCGCTCGCGACGCTGCCGAAGGTCTGGGGCGGCCTGACCGCGAAGGGCGTCACGCCGGCCGTGACCGAGGCGATGACGGCCAACCTGCCGAACGCGCCGTTCGCGATCGACGATCCGAGCGGCTTCAACACGCCGATGAGCGTGACGACGCGCGACCTGTATCACCGCTTCTACGAGAACCAGATGCAGATCAACGGCGGCAAGAACGACATGTTCGCCGCCTGGGCCGATTCCGGCGGCCTCGTGATGGGCCACTACACGCCCGACGCGACGAAGCTGCCGCTGTGGAAGATCGCGCAGCAGTTCACGCTGGCCGACAACTTCTTCATGGGTGCGTTCGGCGGCTCGTTCCTGAACCACCAGTACCTGATCTGCGCGTGCGCGCCGTTCTACGCGAACGCGGACAAGAGCCCGGCCGCCGGTTCGATCTCGGCCGTCGGCGCCGACGGCAAGTCGCTGCAGCTCGCGAGCAACTCGCCGGCTTCCGCGCTCGACGGGATTCCGAAGTTCGTGAACTCCGGCAACCTGACGCCGGACTTCTTCGCGATCAACACGATGCAGCCGCCGTACCAGCCGAGCGGCAACAAGGCCGCATCGGGCGGCGACCCGAACCTCGCCGATCCGTCCGCCGCGTCGACGCTGCCGCCGCAGACGCAGCAGAACATCGGCGACCTGCTGACGAACGCGGGCGTGTCGTGGGCATGGTACGGCGGCGCGTGGAACCAGGCGCTGCAAGCCGCGCAAAGCGGCACGGCCAACGTGATCTACGGCCCGAACATGACCGCGCCGAACTTCCAGCCGCACCACCAGCCGTTCAACTACTACGCGAACCAGGCACCGGGCAGCACGAGCCGCGCGCAGCACTTGCTCGACGGCGGCACCGACGGCAGCGAGTTCATCAAGGCGATCGACGCGGGCACGCTGCCGCAGGTCTCGTTCTACAAGCCGCAGGGCAACCTGAACGAACACGCGGGCTACACGGACGTCGCCAGCGGCGACCAGCACATCGCGAACCTGATCGCACACCTGCAGGCGAGCCCGCAGTGGAAGAACATGGTCGTGGTCGTCACGTACGACGAAAACGGCGGCTTCTGGGATCACGTGTCGCCGCCGAAGGGCGACCGCTGGGGCCCGGGCACGCGGATTCCGGCACTCATCGTGTCGCCGTTCTCGAAGAAGGGTTTCGTCGACCACACGCAGTACGACACGGCATCGATCCTGCGCTTCATCACGCGCCGCTTCTCGCTGCCGCGCCTCACGGGCCTGCAACAGCGCGACGACGCGCTGAAGGCCAACGGCGCGCAGCCGATGGGCGACCTGACGAACGCGCTCGCGCTGTCGCCAAACCTGTAACCACATCGCGACATCACGGCATCACGGCGAACGGGCCGGCATCGACGCCGGCCCGCACGAACGAAGGGCGGCCTCATGGCCGCCCTTTTTATTGGGGCGCGTCACCGTGCCCCTGCGTCACCAGCCGTACTTGAGCTCGACCCCAACATAGTCGGCGTTGTGCCCGCCCGCCTGCCGGATCGCGTCGCCGACCTGGAAATGCACGGCCTCGATCGCACCGATCAGGTTCGCCGCGATCGTCCAGTCCGCGCGCAACTGCACGTACATGCCCGTCCACAACCCGCCCTTGCCGGCCGTGCCCGGCACCACGGCGTTGCCCTGCTGGTAGACGGCGTCGCCGGTCGTCTCGCGCCACTGGAACCCGAGCGCGCCGAGCAGCGACAGGTTCGGCGACGGCTTCAGCGTCACGGACGGCTTCACGTGGATCAGGTTCGAGTACCCGGTGAAACCCGCGAGCGTGAAGTAATAGCCGTTCGGGAACAGCGGGTTGAAGGTTTCGACGCGGCCGTCGTGCGGATGCCGGTCGCCCGACGCCGCATCGACCTGCAGCGCGACGCGCGGCGACCACGGCGCATCGAGCCGGTAGCCGGCGATCGAGCCGACCGCCCACGCGCGGATCGTGCTGCTGCCGACCGTGCCCGTCTGCAGCATTGTTTCGAGATCCCAGTCGAAGCGGCCTTGCGTGCCCGTGTAGCGCAGGTCCCACACGTCGCGATGCTCGGCGCCGCTCGCGTCGAGAAAGCGCGCGTTGCTGCGGTTGTAGCGCGACCAGTAGCCCGACAGGTCGCCGGGCCCGACCGACTGACGCTCGAAGCGCACGCCGCTGAACGTGAGGTCGCGATTCGACACGTCGTCGAACGCGGACACGGTGCGATTCTGCACCGGCTGCGTCGCATAGCCGATGAAGCGCCACTTCTGGTATTCGTAGTCGGCCCATACCGCATCGAACGCCTGCCGCACGTTCGGGCCGTCGCGCGCGGCGATGAAGCGCTGCAAGTCGAACGCCATTTCCTGCCGGCCGACTCGGAACTTGAACGTGCCGCCGCCGAGTGCCCCCGTGTAGGTCGCGAACGCCTGCTCGAGATCGAGCGGGTTCTTGTCGACCGGCGTGATCGTGTTCTTGCCGAATGCGCGATCGTCCTGCAGTTGCACGAAGAACTGCCAGTGCTGGCCGAGATGCGCATCGGCGTGCACTTCGACGCGCTGGATCAGGTAGGTATCCGATTGCGCGGAGCCGATGCCGAACAGCGGCGCGTCGTTGGTCTCCAGGCGCTCGCGCAGGTTCACGCCGAGCGACAGATAGGAGGCCGGATCGTTGCCGAGCGGGATGTACTTCAGCCCGTCGAGCGGCGCGCGCGGCACACATGGATTCGCGAGCACCGACCAGTCTTCCTGCCACCTATTGAACAGCACGGTCGGCCGCTTGGCCGTGCAGGTCGTTGCGGGCGCGCTGTCGGCGGTGGCCGTCGTCGTGTCCGCGAACGCCGCATCGGCACCCGCGAGCAGCAGCCCCGCAACGACCGACGCGCGGGCGACCCGATCGAAGCGAATGTGTCGCGTCGTCGCGCCACCCTGCCCGCCCGTCGCAGCGATCCACTCATGACCGCGCGCGTCGATCCAGCCCGCTTGCCGCACGCGGGGACGACGCACGCTTCCACGCCGCGCGATCATGCATGCTCCTGTGCGGCCGTGCGCGCAGATGCTCCCGCGCAGGCCGCCAGCATCGCGAGCGCACCCGTCGGCACAAGCAGCGCCCAGAATCCGACATGGCGAAAACCCAGCGCGCCGCACGTCGCACCGAGCGCGAACGCGACGATCGCCGGCCACATCTTCGCGAAGCGCGCGCGTGCAGCGGCGCGCACGCTATCGGCCGTGCCGGCGGACAGCAGGTCGACGACGTCGAGGATCGCCTGCGTGACGTTGCCGGTCATCACCGTGTTCGGCACGCCGGCACGCGCGATCACGCGCGGATGCGCATTCTGCACGCCCATCGCGAACGTGCCGACGATGCCGGCCAGCAGCACCGGCAGGCTGTCGGATTGCGTGACGGGCGACGCCCACACGCCGGCCGCGCAAAAGCCGAGCAGCAGCACGGCCTGCACCGCGTGGAGCGCGCGTGCGCCCTGCCATGCGGGCCGCCCGGAAAACGCGCGGGCGATCAGGCTGCTCGCGACCACACCGCACACGAACGCGGGAAACACGCTCAGCTTCAGCAGGATGCCCTGCCCGAACCCCGCGACGCCCGCGCCGATCAGCACGAAGTTGCCGGTCACGTGCGCGGTGAACAGCCCGAACAGCGCGACGAAGCTCAGCGTGTCGACGAAGCCGGCCACCGCGGCAAGGATCGTGTCCTCGTGCTTCATCGAGCCGCGCCCGCGTGGATCTCGGCGACGTAGCCGCCCGGGAACTGGACCATCGCCGCGTCACGCCCGTCCGCCGTGTACGACGGCACGAGCACGGTCACGCCCGCGGCCTGCGCCTTCTTCAGCGTCGCGGCCAGGTCGGACACTTCATAGCCGGTCATCTCATGCCCGTACGGATAAGGCAGGTGGCCGTCGGTCACGAGCACGGTCATCTTGCCGAAGCCCGACGTGATGCGAATACGGCGATAGGTGTCGTTCGGCCGGCCGATCTCGATGCCCGGCGCCTTGAGGTTGTCGGACACCACCTTGCCGTTCGAGAACTTGACGAAATCATGGACGAACTTGCGCACGCTCTGCGGCGACACGTACACGCGATTCTCGGGAATCGTCTGCAGTGCGTCGTACTTCGGCGCCTGCGTATGCCAGTAGAGCTGCATCTTCACGCCGCCCGTCCAGGAGATCACCGCATCGCGGCCGATCGGGTCGGGGAACGTGTCGACGATCACATCGGCGCCGTGCTCGCGCGCCACCTTCATCGCCGCGTCCATGTCGGTGACGAGATAACCGGTGCGCTCCGCGCCGAACGGCCAGGGCACCGGCGTCTTGAAACCGAACACGGAGATCGTGCCGACCGGCGTGAACACGAGCTGCGACATCGTCTGGCTCGGGGTCGGCGTGACCTGGAACACGCCCTGCTTCGACTTGCTGCCGCCGAACGTCGCGACGAAGCTGTCGGTGAAGCGATCGAAATCCTCGGGTGCCACGTACACGTGCGTCGTGTCGTATTGCGGCCCGACGGCCAGCGTCGGCGTGGCCGCGGGCGGCACGGGCGGTTTCGCGAACGCGGCCGGCGCCGCGACGAGACCCGTGGCGATCGCCAGCGCGAGCAAGGCGGAACGAATCGTTTTCATGACAGGATTTCCTTGTTGTTTCATCGTCATCGAGTGGCATGGCCGTCGCCGGCCATGCGCTTCGCATCGTCGAGCACGGTCGCGAGCACGAGTGCGGCGATCAGCCCGAGATGCTCGAAAAAGCTGTTGAGCGCCATGAAGCGTCCGGCGCCCGTGTGGTTCCAGAAATCGTTCGCCACGATCATCGCGACGAACGTCAGCATGCCGAGGCTGCCGGCGCCGAGCCACGTGAAGCGGCGAAACACCACGCACAGCGAACCGCCGATCTCGACCGCGATCGCGAGCGCCGCCCACAGCGCGGCCGGATGCAGGCCGAAATGCGCCTGCTCGGCGACCGCGCCGTTGAAGTCGAGCGCCTTCGCAACGCCGCCTATCAGATAGGCGGACACCAGCGCGAGCCGCACGAGCGGCAGCACCCACGGCTGCGCCAACAGCGCATGGACCCACGCCGGGTTGTCGACGCCGCTTCGATTGGTCGAGCTGGCCATGTCAGACCGCCCAGCAAGAACAGCCGAACGCGCCCCAGAAGCCCTTTGCGTCCGACGTCGGCAAAGCGCTGCCCCACGCACCGGCATGCGCATGCTGGTGCACGTTGCACGCGTTCGCGCAACCGCACATCGCAGCGGCAGCGGCCGCGCGCTGCAGCGGTGCGCCGCTGCGCTGCGTCGCGCCCCAGCCGCCGTAGCCGCCGTACTCGCGCACGGGCGACCAGTCCGGCATCGCGGGCGGAATCGGCGCGTCGTGCGACACGAACGGGCCCGCGCCCCACACGATCCTGCCGCCGACCACCGTCAGCAGTGCGGTCGTATCCGCGATATCGTCCTCCGCACACGTGAAGAAATCGCGATCCGGGACCACAACGTCGGCGAGTTGCCCGACCGCGATGCGCCCTTTCTTGCCTTCCTCGTTCGAGAACCAGGTCACGTACTCGGTCCACATGCGCAGCGCGGTCTCGCGATCGAGCAGGTTGCGTTGCGGATACATCCGCAGGCCGCCAACCGTCTTGCCCGTCACGAGCCACGCGAGCGACACCCACGGGTTATACGACGCAACCCGCGTCGCGTCGGTGCCGGCCGAGACCTTGAGCCCCCTGTCGAGCATCTTCGCGACGGGCGGCGTCGCTTCGGCCGCCTGTGCGCCGTAGCGTTCGACGAAATATTCGCCCTGATAAGCCATCCGGTGCTGCACCGCGACGCCACCGCCCAGTGCCGCGATGCGGTCCATCGATTTTTCGGTAATGGTTTCCGCGTGATCGAAGAACCAGTTCAGCCCTTCGAGCGGAATGTCCTTGTTGACCTTTTCGAACACGTCGAGCGCGCGGCTGATGGTTTCGTCGTAGGTCGCATGCATGCGCCACGGCCAGCGGTTCTGCGCGAGCACGCGCACGACGCCTTCGAGATCGTCTTCCATCTGCGCCGGCAGATCCGGGCGTGCGACGCGGAAGTCCTCGAAATCGGCCGCCGAGAACACCAGCATTTCACCCGCACCGTTGTTGCGGAAGTAGTCGGTGCCGTCGTGATACTTCGTGCTCTTCGTCCAGTTCACGAAGTCTTCCTTCTCCGCGTTCGGCTTCTGCGTGAACAGGTTGTACGCGATCCGGATCGTCATCTCGCCCGCATCGTGCAGCTTGCGGATCACCTCGTAATCGTCGGGATAGTTCTGCGACCCGCCGCCCGCGTCGATCACGCCCGTCACGCCGAGACGGTTCAACTCGCGCATGAAGTGGCGCGTCGAGTTGTACTGGTATTCGAACGGCAGCTTCGGCCCTTTCGCGAGCGTCGCGTACAGGATCGTCGCGTTCGGGTTCGCGAGCAGCAGGCCGGTCGGGTTGCCCGCGGCGTCGCGCAGGATCGTGCCGCCCGGCGGCTCCGGCGTGTCCTTCGTATAGCCGACGACGCGCAGCGCCGCTGCATTCAGCAGTGCGCGGTCGTACAGGTGCAGGATGAACACGGGCGTATCGGGCGCGGCCGCGTTGAGTTCGTCGATCGTCGGCAGGCGCTTCTCGACGAATTGATGTTCGGTGAAGCCGCCGACCACGCGCACCCACTGCGGCGCGGGCGTGATCGCAACCTGCCGCTTCAGCATCTCCATCGCAACCGCGAGCGAAGGCACGCCGTCCCAGCGCAGCTCCATGTTGTAGTTCAGGCCACCGCGAATCACGTGCGTATGGTTGTCGATCAGGCCCGGCAGCATCGTGCGGCCGTCGAGGTCGACGACCTTCGTCGTGCGGCCGGCAAGCGGCATGACGTCCGCGTTGCCGCCGACCGCGACGAAGCGGCCGTCCTTGATCGCGACGGCGGTGGCGACCGGGTTCGCACGATCGAGCGTCGTAATGCGCCCGTTGTGCAGGATGAGATCGGGTTGAGTGTCGGTAACGCTCATCAATGTGTCCTCGATGCAATCAGAAACCGAGCCAGTGACGGACCGGTGCGATGGCCGCAACGCCGATCAACATGCCGGCCAGCCCGACCAGTGCAATCAGCGGCGGTGCGGGCGAGCGCACCTTGATCACGCTGTACACGACGCCGACCAGCACGCCGGCGCCCAATGAAACGACATACGATTCCATACGCTCCCTCCCGACTGGATTAGAATGACCCGCGTTGCCGCCCGCCTGGGCGCCGCGCGCCGGCGGTGCGATCCGCTGCCGCCGAATCCGCTTTGCTTCACTGCCACGCTTCCCAGCCATGCAACATCTTCCCGATCTCGAAGCCTGGGCCATCTTCGCGCGCGTTGCGGAGACCGGTTCGTTCGCCAAGGCCGCCGACCTGCTCGGCATATCGCAACCGACGGTGTCGAAAGCGATCGCGCGCCTCGAAAAACGCCTGGGCTCGATGCTGCTGTACCGCACGTCACGCAAGCTGTCGCTCACACCGACCGGCGAACTGCTGCGCGATCGTGCGATCCGGCTGCTCGCCGACGCCGAACTGATCGAAGGCGAAGCGTCCGCGCATGCGCTCGAACCGCATGGCCTGCTGCGCGTGAACGCGCCGATGTCCTACGGCCTGTGCAATCTCGCGCCGCTGTTGCCCGCGTTTCTCGAGCGCTACCCGCGCGTCGACGTCGACCTCGTGCTCACCGACAACTTCGTCGACATCGTGTCCGGCGGCTTCGACGTCGCGATCCGGATCGCGGAACTGAACGATTCGTCGCTGCGTGCGCGCCGCCTGTGCGCGGTGCGCCGGCCGCTCGTCGCGTCGCCCGCGTATCTCGACCGGCGCGGCCGGCCGACCCATCCGAGCGAACTCGACCAGCACGTGTGCCTGACCTACACGAACATCCCGACACCCGAATACTGGCGTTTTCGCCACACGACGTCGGGCGAGGAATTCGGCGTGCCCGTGCGCGGACGCATCCGTGCCAACAATGCCGACGTTCTGTGTCCCGCGCTGATTGCCGGCCACGGTCTGGCGTTGCAGCCGGCGTTCCTGGTGTGGAATGAGTTGCAAAGCGGCGCGCTCGAGGAAGTGATGCATGACTGGAAGATTCCCGATATCAACGTCAACCTCGTCACGCCGCCCGGCATGCTGCGTGCGGCGCGTGTGACGGCCTTGCTCGACTTTCTCGTCGAGCACCTGACACACGCGCCGTGGGCACTGCCGCCCGTTTGAACGGGCGGCCGCATGCGGCCTGTTACTTCGCCGGCACGGCCGCGATCGACTCGTGCGGCGTCGCGGTGCGCTGCGCTGCCTTGTGGACCATCGTGTACGCGTAGTCGACACCCATCCCGTACGCGCCCGAGTGCTCCTTCGCGATCGCCATCACGGCGTTGTAGGTGTCGCGGCGTGCCCAGTCGCGCTGCCACTCGAGTGCAACCTGCTGCCAGGTAACGGGCACGACGCCGGCCTGGATCATCCGTTGCATCGCGAAGTCGTGCGCGTCCTTCGACGTGCCGCCCGACGCATCGGCCACCATGTAGATCTCGTAGTCGCCTTCGAGCATCGCGCAGAGCGCGAACGTCGTATTGCAGACTTCGGTCCACAGGCCCGACACGATCACCTTCTTGCGGCCGTTCGCGGCCAGCGCATCGCGCACCTTCTGGTCGTCCCACGAGTTCATCGACGTGCGTTCGAGCGTCTTCTGGTTCGGGAATACGTCGAGCAGTTCGGGATACGTGTAACCCGAGAAGCTTTCGGATTCCACCGTCGTGATCGTGGTCGGAATGTTGAATGCCTTCGCGGCCTTCGCAAGCCCGACGACGTTGTTCTTCAGCGTCTGGCGATCGATCGACTGCACGCCGAATGCCATCTGCGGCTGCTGGTCGATGAAGATCAACTGGCTGTTCTGGGGGGTGAGGACTTCAAGCTTGGGGTTGCTCATGGCGCGAATCATCCTATGGACAGGAAACGTTTAAGGCTTGCCTCGTGCCGAAAGTACGAGGAGCCGGCTGTGCGTTGCCCCGGATTTGCGTCTTCCGGTTGCAGCCATTTAATCGGAAAAGTCGCGGCTCGAACATCCAAGAAACGGAATCGATCGAATTCCGAAAGAGGGGTCTCTTCAAGGGCTATCCGCCCTTTTGTTCCGCACGTAAACCCGATACGCTTCCAGCACATTGAAGGCGCGCCCTTCGCCCCCGACCAGCCTAACACGAGAGGTTTTCATCATGAAACCGTATTTGCTGTCGCTGCTCGCCGGCATCCTCGCCGGCGTCATCTACGGTGCGCTCGGCGTGAATTCGCCGGCGCCGCCGATCATCGCGCTCATCGGCCTGCTCGGCATGCTGGCCGGCGAACAGATCCTGCCGCTCGCGCGCCGGATGCTGTCCGGGTACCGGCTGAATACCGCGTGGCGCGACGCGCAGTGCAGCCAGCACATGTTCGGCACGCTGCCGGGCGGCGCCGCGAACGACCGCAAGCCGTCGTGATGCAAGGCTCATGACCAACGTCGAACTGTTTCATTACCTGCTGCTGTTGATCTGCGGCGCGGGCGCGCTCACGTGGCTCGCCGAACGGATCTCGATTCCGCCGGCCGTCGTGCTGCTGCTCGGCGGCTGCGTGGTCGCGGTCGCCGGCAAGCGCGTGCCCGACATGGACCCGGCGCTGCTGCTCGCGGCCGTGCTGCCGCCGCTGCTGATGTCGAGCGGGTTCTACACCGCGTGGAAGGAATTCCGGCAGGAGCTCGCCTCGATCGCGTCGCTCGCGCTCGGCGCGGTGGCGTTCACGACCGTCGCGGTGGCGCTGGCCGTGCATGCCGCGAACCCGGCGCTGCCGTGGGCCGCGTGTTTCACGCTCGGCGCGATCGTGTCGCCGCCCGACGCGGTCGCCGCGAAGGCGATCCTGCAGCGCCACCCGCTGCCCGCGCGGCTCGTCGCGGTGCTCGAAGGCGAAAGCCTCGTCAACGATGCGTCGGGCCTGCTGCTGTACCAGATGGCCGTATCGGCCGCACTCGCCGCGTCGATCACGGCCGCGAGCGCCACCGGCCTGTTCTTCTCGCTGACGCTGATCGGCATCGCGGTCGGCCTCGTGTGTGGCCATGCGATGTGCTGGGTGCTGCCGCGCCTGCGCGACCCGATGCTCGGCATCGTCGTGACCTTCCTGATGGCATGGGGCAGCTACGGCGTCGCGGAAGCCGTCGACGGCTCGGGCGTGCTGTCGGTGGTGACCTGCGGCCTCGTGCTCGGCGTGCGCCAGCATCGCGTGTTCGACGCCGACATGCGGATCAAGGCGAAAGCGACGTGGGAAGCGATCGTGTTCCTGCTCGACGCGCTCGTGTTCATCCTGATCGGGCTCGCACTGCACGCGATCCTCGCGGGCGTGAACCACGAAGGCGCGGTGCTGATGGCCGGCCTGCGCGTCGCGCTGCCCGCCACCGCCGCCGCGATCGCCGCGCGCGTCGTGTGGGTGTTCGTCGCGATGTGGCTGCCGGGCCGCCTGCGCGCGCCCCGCGCGGGCCATCCGCCGTGGTCGTGGCGCGAGGCCATCGTGCTCGGCTGGTCGGGCATGCGCGGCGTCGTGAGCCTCGCGGCCGCAATCGCGTTGCCGGGCAACTTCCCCGGTCGCGACCTGATCCTGTTCAGCACGTTCCTGCTGATCATCGCGACGCTGGTCGTGCAGGGTGGCACGCTTGCGCCGCTGATCCGCGTGCTGAAGCTGCGGCCGGCCGCGCGGCATACAATGTCCGAGCATGCGGTGCGCGCGCAGACGTTCGGCGCGGCGCTCGCCGAACTCGACGCGCTCGAGAAGCGCGGATCGAACCTCGAACGTGCATCGCTCGACCGCCTGCTCGCCGAATACCGGAGCCGCGTCACGTTCAACGAACGTGCGCACCGGCAAGGCGCCGAACCGGCCGGCGTGCGCGCGCGGATGCTGCGCGTCGAACTCGAACTCGTCGGCGTGTCGCGCCAGGCGCTGCTCGACCTGCATCGCGACGGCAAGGTCGACGATGCCGTGCTGCACCGGATCGAATCGGAGCTCGATTTCGAGGAACTGCGGCTGCAGCGGCTGCTCGAACCTTAACGCCCGGCCATGCCGCCGGTACTCCCCCTTCCCCACCTGGAACTGCAATGAGCGAACTGTCCGTCGAAGCGAGCATCGGCTCCGTCGATTACCTCGTCCACTTCAGCGATGGCGTCCACCAGTGGCGCGCCGACGAACCGGCGCCGCTCGGCGGCGGCGATGCGGCACCGACCCCGGTCGCGCTGCTGCTGTCGAGCCTCGGCGCCTGCACCGCGATCACGCTGAAGATGTATGCGCAACGCAAGGGCTGGCCGCTCGCCGAAGTGCACGTGAAGCTCGCGCACGAATCGGGCAACGCGGGCAGCACGATCGTGCGCCGCATCACGCTCGACGGCGACCTGTCCGGCGAACAGCGCGAGCGCCTGCTGCAGATCGCGAACGCGTGCCCGGTGCACAAGATCCTCACGCATCCGATCACGATCGATACCGCGATCGCCTGACGCACCCGCATCGACCACGAGATTCTCACCATGTCCGCATCGATCAAGACCCTGCTCACGCCGCGCGAAAGCGACATCGGCAACCTCGTCGTGCGCCGCGTGCTGCCCGCGCGCGCCGCGCGGCTCGTCGGCCCGTTCATCTTCTTCGACGAGATGGGGCCCGCGGTATTGCCGGCCGGGCGCGGCATCGACGTGCTGCCGCATCCGCACATCGGGCTCGCGACCGTCACCTACCTGTTCGACGGTTCGCTGATGCATCACGACAGCCTCGGCTTCCGGCAGAAGATCGTGCCCGGCGACGTGAACTGGATGACGGCCGGACGCGGCATCGTTCATTCGGAGCGCTCGCCCGACGAGGACCGGCCGCACGAACAGCCCGTCCACGGCATCCAGACCTGGGTTGCGCTGCCGGTCGAGCACGAGGACACCGCGCCCGCGTTCGTCCATCATCCGGCCGACACGCTGCCGTCGTTCACGCGTGACGGCACAAGCGTGCGCGTGATTGCAGGCAGCGCGTTCGGGCTCACGTCGCCGGTCGAGGTGTTCTCGCCGACGCTCTATGCGTATGCGGAATTCGCGGCGGGCGGGCGACTCGCGCTCGATGCGGAGCACGACGAGCGCGGCGTGTATCTCGTCGACGGCGACCTCGCGATCGACGGCACGCCGCTCGCTCCCGCGACGATGGCCGTGCTCGAACCGGGCGCAACCGTGGCGCTCGCCAGCACGAACGGCGCGCGCGTGATGCTGCTCGGCGGCGCACACCTGCCGGGCGAGCGTTTCATCGAATGGAATTTCGTGTCGAGCGAGCGCGCGAAGATCGAAGCGGCCCGCGCCGCGTGGGCCGCGCAGACGTTCGGCAAGGTGCCGGGCGAAGAAGACACGTGGACGCGCCAGCCGGAACGCAAGGCGCACTAAGCGGTTTCGCTCACGAGCCAACGACGGCCGGCACGCATGCCGGCCGTCTTGCGTTTACCGCTTCAATCCCATCAGTTTCGCCAGCGTCGGCCAGCGATCGAGCGACTCGACGAACGCGCGGCGCGCCTGCTCGTCGACATAACGTTCGGGGTCGAGCGCCGGCAGATGCCGCGCGAGACCGAGCACGTCGTTCGGCTGCGACAGGCGATCGTCGTCGCTTTCGCCGGGAAGGATTACTGTTCGTCGATCCATACGCCATCCGGAGTTTTCACCGCGTAACCCGCGGCCGTCTGCATCGTCACCGTGCCCTCGTTCTCGCCCACCATCCGCGTGCGCGGCAGGTCGGCCGCGTATTGCGCGAGCGTCGTGCCCGGCTTGAACGGGCTGTTCGACACGAGGTTCGACAGCAATTGCGCGAGCGCGAGGAAGCTGGCCGGCTGCTCGATCACGGTCGTCGCGCCGTGATTGCCGTCGAAGCCGACGAGCCGCACGCCAACCGGCCCGTGCACGATGCGCGGCGTCGGAATTTCGCGCAGGCCCGCGACCTGATTCTTGTCGCCGCGCAGCGCGGCGCCGTGCTCGGGCACGAACACGATCACCGCGCGGCGGCCCGATTGCGCGATCAGGTCGGCGAGACGATCGAAGTCGCTCATCAGCTTCGTCGCACGCTGCGGATACGAGTCGATGCTGGTCAGCGAACTGCCGACCACGCGGTTGCCGTCGTGCAGGCTGATCGTGTTGTAGTACAGCGCGACCGGCCCCGGCACCGCCGCGCGCTGCGCATACCAGTTCGCGAGCGTCGTGTAGTCGTCCTTGATCGGCGAGCCGTCGAACGCATGCATCGCGACGGGCGCGGCCGCGTTCGAGATCATCGGCGCGTCGGCCACGCCGATGTTGTCGTGAACCACCTGCAGGAAGTTGTCGAAGTGGCCGTCGTGGTTCAACAGCGACTGCACCGTGTAACCGGCGCCCGCGAGTTGCCCGAACAGCTGGCACTGCTGCGGCGCGGGCTTGTACAGGTCCTCGTGCGCCTCCTGCCCGCAGCTCGCGCGCAGCACGCGGATCGCCGCCGGACCGCTGTAGCTCGCGGCCGTGCTGAAGTTCGTGAACAGGTAGTCGAAGTGGCTCAGCATCGGGTGATTGCGCACCTTCGCCGCATCGAGGTCATCCCACGACAGCGAGCAGATGTGCAGCACGATCACGTCGAACTGCGCGGCCGGATCGTTGCCGAGATGGCCGAACGCGACCTGCCGCTGCGACTCCTGCGCGCGGAACGTCGCGAGCGCGGCGTTGTGATCCTCGGGCTGGTCGGCGCGCCCCATCGTTGTCGTGTCCGTCACGTTCGCCTGCTGCGGGAGCGGTGCGACGACGCGCGCCATCAGCCCGCTGCCGGCCTGCCACAGCGGCATCACGATCAGCACGGCCAGCACGAACGTCGCGACGCGCAGCCAGCGATTGACGACGAAATAGACGATCAGCGCGCCGGCCACCGTCAGCAGCAGCACGGGCGGCAGCAGGCGCGGCAGCAGCTCCATCCAGTAGTCGAACCGGAACGTGCTCATTTCGCGCGCGGCCTCGGCGAGACGGGCGAGCGGCGGCGCATGCAGCTCGTGCGCGAGCAGCGGCACCGCGATCGCGATCGCCGCAACTTGCCGCACGATGCGCCACACACGATGCCGGATCGGCGCGCTCGCCGCGAGCGCCACCGCAAACGCGAGGTTCGCGAGCCACAACGGCTGCAGGTGCCCGGTCGCGAACAGCGCGAACTTCAGGATGAAATACAGATTCCAGAACGTCATCTAACCCACTCCATGATGAGCGCCGCGTCAGTCGCGCGCCCGATCGAGTTTCGGCGCCAGCATGGCCTGCAAGCCGCGCGCCGCACCCTTCCACATCCGTACATAACCGTCCACGCCGACGCGCAGCACTTCCTTCAGCCCGCCGAGCGGCGTGTCGATACGCTGGCCTTCGTGCCAGTCGAGCCACGCATCCGCACGACCGAACGTGCATTGCACGAGCTGGCGCTCCTGTTCGAGCGTCAGCTCCTCGAAGCTCAGGCCGACGTGGGTCGGCGTCACGCGGCTCACGCGCACCGGGAACGGGAACGGCCGGTCGCCGCGCGTCACGCACACCGTCAGCGTGTCGCCGACGGCGAGCGGCAGCCCCGGCACGGCCTCGAGGCCGAGGCCGCCGGTCGAGTAGTCGCTCGTGAAGCATGCGGCAGTCGTTCCGTCGGCGAGCAGCAGCATGGCCGGCACGCGCATCGCGATCCGGTGCGTGACGCGCACCTGCTTGGTCTCGCGCGCAACCGCCAGCGCCGCGCCGAGCATCGCGAGGTTGTACACGGTCCAGCCGAGCGTGATCAGGATCGTCGACGCCTCGTCGCCCTGGTCGGCCACGAGCCGCCACAACCCGGCCGCGATCGCGAGCACGTTCAGCCCGAACAGCACGAGGTACGGCTTCGACGTCGACCAGTCGACGTACCCTTCGTCGATCTTGCCGCCCTTGTCGGTCACGTTGAACTTGCCATGCTTCGGGCTGAAGAACGCGACGGTGGTCGGCAGCGCGATATACCACGCGAGCACCGATTCGTAGACCTCGGCCCAGAACGAGTGGCGGTAGCGCCCCTGCATCCGCGAGTTCGCGACGTTCGCGAGCACGAGATACGGGATCACGTAGCTCGCGAGCGCGAGCGACGACGCGTTGATGAAGTACAGGTGGAAGAACAGGTACGCGAGCGGGATCGTCAGGAACACCAGCCGCGGAATCCCGTAGAAGAAGTGCAGCATCGCGTTGCCGTAGCAGATCCGCTGGATCAGGCCGAGCCCGCGCCCGAGGAACGGGTTGTCGATGCGGAAGATCTGCGCCATCCCGCGCGCCCAGCGCGTGCGCTGCTTCACGTGGCCCGCGAGGCTTTCGGTCGCGAGGCCGGCCGCCTGCACGGTCGGCAGGTACGCCGACGTATAACCGCGCCGGTGCAGCTTGAGCGCCGTGTGCGCGTCCTCGGTCACCGTCTCGACCGCGACGCCGCCGACCTCCTCCAGCGCGCTGCGCTTGAGCACCGCGCACGATCCGCAGAAGAACGTCGCGTTCCACAGGTCGTTGCCCGACTGCACGAGCCCGTAGAACAGGTTGCCCTCGTTCGGGATCTCGCGGAACGTGCCGAGGTTGCGCTCGAACGGATCGGGCGAGAAGAAATGGTGCGGCGTCTGCACGAGCGCGCACTTCGGGTCGCGCTGGAACACGCCCATCGTCGTCTGCAGGAACGAGCGCGTCGGCACGTGATCGCAGTCGAAGATCGCGATGTATTCGCCGTGCGTCTTCGGCAGCGCGCGGTTGATGTTGCCGGCCTTCGCGTGGAGGTTGTCGTCGCGCGTCAGGTAGTCGATGCCGGCCTCGGCCGCGAACGCCGCGAACTCGGGGCGCCGGCCGTCGTCGAGCAGGTACACGCGCAGCTTCGCCGTCGGCCAGTCGATGCTCTGCGCGGCGAATACCGTCGGCTTCACGACCGACAGCGGCTCGTTGTAGGTCGGGATATAGATGTCGACGGTCGGCCAGGTGTCGGGATCGTCGGACAGCGGCACGATCGGCCGGTCGAGCGGCCACGCGGTCTGCACGAAGCCGAGCAGCAGGATCATCCACGTGTAGGCTTCCGCGCCGTACAGCAGGTAACCGGCGATCGCCTCGACCGGGCCGCGGAAGTCGAGCGTCTGCGTCGTGCGCCACCACACGTAGCGCACCGTCGCGAGCAGCGCGAGCGACGCGAGCGCGAGCGTCGGCAGATGGCCCGGCAGGCGGCGCAGCGCGAGCGCCAGCACCGCGACGATCGCGAAGAACGCGAACTGCGCGCCGGGCATCAGCGGCGACATGCCGGCCGCGGCCCACAGCAGCGCGCCGACCACCAGCAGCAGCGGCGCGAGCCAGCGACGCCGGCCGACGCCGTTCGCGCGCGCATCGAGCCAGCCGCCCCAGCGCACCCACGGCAGGCGTTCGAGCAACGCGTCGACGCGCCGGCCGACCGCGCGCCCGGCCACGTAGACGGGCACGACGAATTTGTCGAACCACGCGAGCGGATCGCGCGCGGGCCGGCCGTCGGCCGCGCGCGGCGCGCGCACGATCGAGCGCCACAGCCATTCGCGCACACTGAGCGGCTGCAGCACGCCCCACTCGTGCGCGAGCCGCAGGAACGCGACGCGCACCCAGCGGCGCACATGATCGGGGCGGCCCGTCGGCGGCACGTGGAAAAACAGCCGCACGAGCCAATCGATCCGCGTACGTTCCGTCGGCAGCCCGATGCCGCGCGCGAACCAGTCGACCGCACAGCGGCCGAACGCGCGCAGCCGCGGCACGCGCGCGGCCTTCATCGCACCGCTCCGCTGCGACCGGCCGCACCGGCGGCCAGCCACGTATCGACCCAGTTCGCGATGCCGTTCAGGTCGTGCGACGCCTGCGAATACGGCGCGTCGTCGAAGATCCAGCTGCCGCGCGCGAGCGCTTCGGGCACGGCCGCATCGACGTGGATCCGCTGGTCGAGCATCGAGCCCGGCCCCGCGACCGCGCGCAGCATCGCGAGCGCATCGCGCTGCATGTCGCGCGCCGGATTCAGCCGGTTCACGACGATCTGCAGATCGCCGCCGCCGGCCCGGAGCGCGCCGAGCCGCGCGGCGGTCGTCGCGCAGGCGGTCGGTTCGGGCGGCACGACGACGAGCGTCAGGTCCGCGCGGCGAATCGCCTGCTCGGCCTGCGGCGACGGATAACGCGCGGTATCGACCAGCACGACGCCGTCGGCCGGCAACCCGATCTCGTCGAGTGCACGCGACAGCCACGCACGGTCGGCCACGAGCCGCGCATCGCACGCGGCGGCGCCGGCCGCGTCGACCTGCCCGTACGGCACGAACAGCACGCCGTCGGCATTGCGCCACGTATGGGCGTGCCACGGCTCGGCGCCGCCGAGCACGCTGTGCGCGAGGCCGTGCTCGGCCAGCGTGTCGAGGCCGAGCGTCGCGCCCATCAGGTTCTGCGCATCGAATTCGACGGCGACGACCGGCCGGCCGCGGCGCGCGAGCAGCACCGCGAGCGCGGCCGCGAGCGTCGTGCGGCCCGCGCCGCCCGTCGTCGACGTAATGGCGATCGTCTTCATCGGGACGCCTCGTCGCCGCGCTCGGCGCCGGGCAGCAACCGCCCGCGCAACGCGACCGGCACCAGTTCGCACGGCACCGCGTCGCGCCGGTCGATCCCGCGCGGCGCATGAAAGCCGCGGCCGATGCCGAGGTGCTGCGCGACGATCCAGACGGGCACCGCGATCACGGTGCCGACGATGAAACCGATGACGAGTTCGGCGATCATGCGCCCTCCGGATTGCGCAGCGGCATCGCGCTGCGAATGGCACCGCGCGCACGCGCGGCGGGATTGACGGGATACGGGGCCGGTGCGTCGGCGGCCAGGTGCGCGAGCGCCGGCATCGCACCGATCGCCTCGAGCGAGACGATGGCATCGATTGCATCGACCGCATCGCTCACCTCACGCGCGTCCGGCAACGCCGCGCCGGAATCGGCGCGCGCGGCCGACGTGCGCGCCGCACCGGCCGGCTGCGTGGCCGAGAACAGGTCGCTGTAGTCGGCGATCGGCGCGCGCCGGTTCTCGGCCTTCAGCGCATCGAGCTCCGTGTCGATGCTGCCCTGCCCGAGGCATACGACGCGGTCGGACAGCGCGTCGACCGGCGCATCGAAGATCCGCGCAAGCGCGTCGTCGGCATCGACCGGCTCGCATGCGAACAGGAACACGTACAGGTGCCCGGCATCGGCCGTCACGACGTCGCCCGCGCGGCGCGGCCGGCAATGCCGCAGCGCGTCGACATGCGACACGCCCGGCAGCAGCGTGATCTTCGCGAGCGTGTGCGGCAGCGCGAGCACGGCGCCGCGATCGAGCACCGCGCGAATCCGCAGGCAGAACGCGCCGACCGGCAGATAACCGAGCACCGAATCGCCGAGCGCGGCCGCGAGCGCCCCCCGATAGTCGGCCGCGACGGGCCGCGCATAAAGCTGGCCGCGCAGCGCGTGCACGGCCGCCTGCATCCGCGACACCGGCAGGTCGCGCGCGACGACGCGGTTCGCGCCGACGCTCAGCACGAGCATCTCGAACTGCTGACGCAGCACCTCGCCGCGCTCGACGACCGCGATCTTCAGCGCGCCGCCGCACTGCCGGCGCAGCGCGTGCACGTCGGCGCACAACGCTTCAAGCTGCGCATGCGAGCGGAACACGAGCACCGCGGTCGCGGCCTGGGCTTGCGCGCAGGCCGCGAC
>NZ_JBQVSQ010000018.1:0-115824 GCF_052952715.1 Burkholderia sp. YIM B11467 | reverse complement strand
TTGCGTGCGCGGTACAGCTCCGTGTACAGCCACGACTGCTTGAAGGCGTCCGGGTATGCGTTCAGTTCGTCCGACTGACGGCCGGCCTGCAGCGCGTCGAACGCGGCGTCGGCAGCCAGCATGCCGGTCTTGATTGCCGCGTGGCTACCCTTGATCCGCGATGCGTTCAGGAAGCCCGCGTCGTCGCCGATCAGCGCGCCGCCCGGGAATACCGTCTTCGGCAACGACAGCAGCCCGCCCGCGGTGATCGCACGCGCACCGTACGACACGCGCTTGCCGCCTTCCAGGAACGCGCGGATCGACGGGTGCGTCTTGTAGCGCTGGAATTCCTCGAACGGCGACAGGTACGGGTTCGTGTAGCCGAGGCCGACCACGAAANCGCCGTACGATACGCGCTTGCCGCCTTCCAGGAACGCGCGGATCGACGGGTGCGTCTTGTAGCGCTGGAATTCCTCGAACGGCGACAGGTACGGGTTCGTGTAGCCGAGGCCGACCACGAAACCGACCACGACCTGGTTGTTGTCCATGTGATACAGGAACGAGCCGCCGTAGGTATCGGACTTCAGCGGCCAGCCGGCCGTGTGGATCACGAGGCCCGGCTTGTGCTTCGCGGGATCGATTTCCCACAGTTCCTTGATGCCGATCCCGTACGCCTGCGGCTCGGCGTTCGCGTCGAGCTTGAACGTCGAGATCAGCTGGCGGCCGAGGTGGCCGCGGCAGCCTTCAGCGAACAGCGTGTACTTCGCGTGCAGCTCCATGCCGAGCTGGAAGTTCTCGGTCGGCTCGCCGTCCTTGCCCACGCCCATGTTGCCGGTCGCGACACCCTTCACGGAGCCGTCGTCGTTGTAGAGAATCTCGGCGGCCGGGAAGCCCGGGAAGATCTCGACGCCCAGCGCTTCGGCCTGCTGGCCGAGCCAGCGCGTGACGTTGCCCAGCGAAATGACGTAGTTGCCGTGGTTCTTGAAGTTCTCGGGCAGCGCCCAGTTCGGCGTCGTCACCGCGCTCTTCTCGGACAGGAACAGGAACCGGTCTTCCGTCACCTCGACGTTGAGCGGCGCGCCCTGTTCCTTCCAGTCGGGGAACAGTTCGGTGATCGCGCGCGGGTCCATCACCGCGCCCGACAGGATGTGCGCGCCGATCTCGGAACCCTTCTCGAGCACGCACACGCCGATCTCGGTGCCTTTCTCGGCGGCCAGCTGCTTGAGCCGGATCGCCGCCGACAACCCGGCGGGGCCGCCGCCGACGATCACGACGTCGTATTCCATCGATTCGCGCGGGCCGTATTGCGCGAGCAAGTCCTGTGTGGTCAAAATCCTGTCTCCTCCAGCGTCCCGACCGTCAACCGGTCAGAACTGGTCTTCCGTCAACGCGAGCACGCTCTCGTTGCCCTTCGCGCCGACGATCGACGCTTCGAGCCCGCCTGCCTGCACCAGAACGTGTTCCGCATAGCATTGCGCGATCGCGATCTTCGCATCGAAGAACGCCGGATCGCTCGCGCGGTTCGCCTGCGCCGCCACCAGCGCGCGCCCCATCTGCCATCCGCACAGCACCACGCCCGCCAGCTTCAGGTACGGCACGCTGCCCGCGAACACCGCGTTCGGGTCCTGCTTCACGTTCGCCACCACGTAGTCCACCACCGACGACAGCGCACGCGCGCCCTTCTCCAGCTGCGCCTTCATCGATGCCGCCGCCGCGCCGTCCAGCTTGCCCAGCGACGCCACCGTCGCGTCGATCTCCGCGATCAGCGCCTTCGCCACCGCGCCGCCGTCGCGCATCGTCTTGCGGCCGACCAGATCGTTCGCCTGGATCGCCGTCGTCCCTTCGTAGATCGCCAGGATCCGCGCATCGCGGTAGTACTGCGCCGCGCCCGTCTCCTCGATGAAGCCCATCCCGCCGTGCACCTGCACGCCCAGGCTCGCCACGTCGTTCACCATCTCCGTGCTCCAGCCCTTCACGACCGGCACCAGATACTCGTAGATTGCCTGATGACGGCCACGCGTCGCCTCGTCCGAATGGCGGTGGGCAACGTCGCTGTGCGCGGCTGCCACGTACGCCAGCGCCCGCGCGCCTTCGGTCAGCGCGCGCATCGTGCCGAGCATGCGGCGCACGTCCGGGTGATGGATGATCGTCACCGACTGCTTGGCCGACCCGTCCACCGGGCGGCTCTGCACGCGTTCCTTCGCGAATTCGGCCGCCTTCTGGTAGGCCCGGTCGGCCACGCCGATCCCCTGCATCCCGACGCCGAAGCGCGCCGCGTTCATCATGATGAACATGTATTCGAGGCCGCGGTTCTCCTCGCCGATCAGGTAGCCGATCGCGCCGCCGTGGTCGCCGTACTGCAGCACAGCCGTCGGGCTCGCCTTGATCCCGAGCTTGTGCTCGATCGACACGCAGTGCACGTCGTTGCGCGCGCCCAGCGAGCCGTCGTCGTTGACCATGAACTTCGGCACGATGAACAGCGAGATGCCCTTCACGCCTTCCGGCGCGTTCGGCGTGCGGGCCAGCACCAGGTGGACAATGTTGTCCGCCATGTCGTGCTCACCCCACGTGATGAAGATCTTCGTGCCGAACACCTTGTACGTGCCGTCGCCCTGCGGCTCGGCGCGCGAGCGCACCAGCGCCAGATCGGAGCCGGCCTGCGGCTCGGTCAGGTTCATCGTGCCGGTCCATTCGCCCGAGATCAGCTTCGGCACGTAGCGCTGCTTCTGCTCGTCGGTGCCGGCCGTCAGCAGCGCCTCGATCGCGCCGTCGGTCAGCAGCGGACACAGTGCGAACGACAGGTTCGACGCGTTCAGCATCTCGATGCACGGCGTCGCGATCAGCTTCGGCAGGCCCTGGCCATCGTACTCGGCCGGATGCTGCAGCCCCTGCCAGCCGCCTTCGACGAACTGGCGGAACGCCTCCTTGAAACCCGGCGTCGCGGTCACGACGCCGTCCTTCCAGCTGCTCGGGTTGCGGTCGCCTTCGACGTTCAGCGGCGCCAGCACCTCGCCGCAGAATTTCGCGGACTCGTCGAGCACGGCCTGCGCCGTGTCGTAACCCGCATCCTCGAAGCCCGGCAACTGCGCAACGGCGTCGATGCCCGCGAGTTCCTTCAGCACGAACAGCATGTCCTTGACGGGGGCGTTATAGCTCATGGTCGATGTTCCAAATCAGGCGGTGAATGGGGCGCGCTGCTGGATCGATGCGGCAAAACCGGTCGACCCAGGCGACGACGTGACCCATCGTAATGCCGGGACGGTCGATTCCCGTTGTCATATCCGGCCCACATAGTGACAAAATCGGCCACGCGATGAGCGGGTGTTGCCGGAAACGGCAGGCCGGATAAGGGTTTGGCCGGAGCCGGTTTCGACGAAAACGGCCAACAATCGGTGTGCCGGCCTATGGGGCCAAAGCGGCGCGGCATGCCGGCGGCGGCTACGGGAGCCGGTTATGGGAATCGCCTATGGGAGCCGGCCATGGGAGCGAACGAAAGGAGCCGGTTATGGGAGAGGTTTGAAAAAAACGCTACGCCTGCCGCCGATACGTCCCCGGCGTACTCCCCGTCCAGTGCCGGAACGCACGATGAAACGCGCTCGGATCGTCGAAGCCAATATCGGCGCCGATCGCCGCGATCGTATCGGGCGTATCGGTCAGCCGCTGGATCGCGATGTCGCGCCGCAGTTCGTCCTTGAGCACCTGGAACGTCGTCCCTTCGGCGGCCAGGTGGCGGCTCAGCGTACGCACCGAGCAATGCAGGTGCTCGGCCGCCTGGTCGATCGCCGGCAGGTCGGGCAGCGCCGCCGACAGGTACTGCCGCACGCGATGGCACACGAGCTGTTCGCTGAACGATTCGAAGATCCAGTCGCCGGGCGCACGCGCGAGAAATTTGCGCAGGTTGCGCTTGCTCTGCCGGATCGGCGCGTCGAGGTAGTCGGCGCTGAAGCGCATCAGCGTGCGCTCGCAGTCGAACTGCACGGAGCCAGTGAAGAAGTACAGATGGTCGACCGCATGCCGCGGCCGCGGGCATGCGAACTCGATCTGCAGCAGCGGGATCTTCTGCCCGATCAGCCAGGAGCACACGCCGTGCACGAGCTTGAGCATCAACTCCTGGCCGAGCGCGCCGATCGGGCCGATGGCATCGTTCGGACGCAACAGCACCTGCGCGACGAGGCCGTCGCGCTTCGATTCGACGAAGAAATCGTCGAGCAGGATATGGAAGAATTGCCCGAAACGATGCAACGTCGTTTCGAGGTTGCGCGCATCGAGCAGGCTCAGGCACAGGTACTTCAGCGTGCCGCCGCGCAGCGGGCGCGAGAAGATGCCGGGCATCTCGTCGTCGAGGTCGATCGCGAGCGTGCGGTACAGCGTCGAGAACTGCTCCTCCGTCACGCGCGCATGCGGCTCGCCGAGCAGCTCGAGCGGGATGCCGGCCCCGCGCAGGTAGCGCTCGACCACGTCGCGCTGCGCGCCCGCGCTCGCGAGGAAACCGTTGACGAGCGAGATCGGCACCGTCGCGCTCGGCGACGGCAGCGCACGCCCGGGCTGGGCGGAAAGTGAATCTGAGCCGGTCATCGCGTCCCCGTCGATCGAACCGCTCGCATTGTACTTGAGCGGCCCTCGCGGAAGCTTCGGGGCCTTCGGCGCGCCGGGCCGCGCAGCCGCGGCCGCGCGGCGCTTCGGCGCCATCAGTCGGTGCGGCTGAGTTCCCGGCGCAGGATCTTGCCGACCGTCGACTTCGGCAGCCGATCGACGAAACGAACGATCTTCGGCACCTTGTACGCCGCGAGGCTTGCGCGGCAATGCGCGACGAGTTGTTCCTCCGTCACGTCGGCCTCCTGCGCCAGCACCACGAACAGCTTGACGGCCTCGCCGGTGCGCGCGTCCGGCACGCCGATGCACGCGCATTCGGCCACGCCCGGCAGCGCGGTCGCGACGGCTTCCACCTCGTTCGGGTACACGTTGAAGCCCGACACGATGATCATGTCCTTCTTGCGGTCGACGATCCGCAGGAAGCCGGCTGCGTCGAACACGCCAACGTCGCCGGTGCGGAAATAACCGTCCACCGTGAACGCGGCCGCGTTCGCGTCCGGCTTCTGCCAGTAGCCGGCCATCACCTGCGGCCCCTTCACGCAGATCTCGCCCGCTTCACCAATTGCCGCCTCGCGATCCTGGTCGTCGAGCAGTTTCACGTCGGTCGACGGCAGCGGCAGGCCGGTGGTGCCCGTGAACGCATCGATCGACTGCGGGTTGAACGACACGACCGGCGACGTTTCCGACAGCCCGTAACCCTCGCGGATGAAATTGCCCGTCACCGCCTTCCAGCGCGACGAGATCACGTCGATCACCGCCGCGCCGCCGCCGGCCGACAGCTTCAGCCGCGACCAGTCGACTTCCTTCAGCCGCGGATGGCCCGCGAGCCCCGCGTACAGCGTGTTCACACCGACGAATATCGTCGGCCGCGCGGCCTTCAGCACGTCGATGAACCCGTCCATGTCGCGCGGATTCGCGACGAGCCAGTTTTGCGCGCCGATCGCGAAGTAGGACAGGAAGTTCACCGTCAGCGCGAAGATGTGATACAGCGGGATCGCCGTGACGACGACTTCCTCGCCCGGCTCCCGTGCAGCCGGCACGATCGCCGCGAACTGTTCGATGTTCGCGACGAGGTTGCGGTGCGACAGCGCCGCGCCCTTCGACAATCCGGTCGTGCCGCCCGTGTACTGCAACAGCAGCAGGTCCGCGCCGCCCAGCGCGACCGGCTCGCACGCGAGCGATTCGCCTGCTGCAATCGCATCCGCGAGCGGGATCGAACCGGGCGGCAGCGCGTCGCATGTGCCGGCCGGCGCATCGACGACGCCGAGATCGCCGCGCCCCACGCTCAGCACGGTACGCACGCCCGTGCCGCCGACCACGTCGGCGAACGTGCCCATCGACCCGCCGCATACGACGGCGACCTCGACGCCCGCGTCGTTGAGCTGATGCTCGAGCTCGCGCGCGGTGTAGTGCGGGTTCACGTTGACCTGGATCGCGCCGATCCTCGCGACGGCGACGAACACGACCGGAAACGCGAGCACGTTGGGCAGCATCACGGCCACGCGATCGCCCTTGCGGACGCCGACGACCTGCTGCAGATACGCGGCCAGCGCGGTCGACAGGCGGTCGACGTCGGCATAGCTGAGCGTGCGGCCAAACGCATGGAATGCCGGACGATCGGCGAAGCGGCGCATTGCGTCGTCCAGCAGCGCGCTTACGGAAGGATAGAGATCGGCGTCGATCTCGGCGGGGATCGAGCCATACGACCCGGTCCAGTGTCTCTTCGTCATGTCTCACTCCTCGGGGGACGGCACGCGCGGAGCGCGCCGTTCGCACGGCGGCCTGCACGCCGAAGGGCGCGGGCCGTCGCCTGACTGGCGACTATCGCCCGCGCGACGCACTTTGAAAATGATCCGGGCGGCCGAAAAGATGATCGAAACGGACACGGACGCATGCGCTTGTCTAGGCAACTTCGTGCCGCGATGGATCACACAGGGCCCGGGCGGCAGCGGATTCGTCGAGTTCGCCGACGCGATTCTGCGCACCGATCCGGACAATCGCGGCTGACCACTCCGGCGTATCGACTATCGGCCCATCAACATGAACAACATACGGATTCCGGCGATTCCTGCCGACGGTCGCGCCTGATACGATCGCTTCGCTTCCGGTTCGCCGCAGCCGAACCTGCCGCGCACCACCGCGAATGAAGCCGACACACACGCATCCGCACGACGGATCATGTGTGCAACGTTGTCTGGACACACCGGTTGATCCTGCCACCCATTAATCAGGATTACTTCCGATATGCCGCCGATCGCGGCAGCACGCCGAACCGGTACAAGCAACACCACCCATCCACCCAACGATCCTATCCCGCTCTCTCAAAGGTCAGTCGCCATGCCAGAACGCATCTCGTTTGGACAACTTCCCGCCCGGCTGCTCGACGTCGTGCTCAATGTCGAGGAATACGCGAACAACACCGGCCACGATTTCAGGCTCGTCGAACTGGTGCGCGCACGCGTCTCGCAGTTGAACGGCTGCGCGTACTGTCTCGACCGTCATATCAAGGAAGGCATCCACGCGGGCGAGGATCCGCTGCGCTACCACTTGCTGCCCGTGTGGCACGAAACGCCCGATCTCTACAGCCCGAAGGAACAGGCCGCGCTGCGCTGGGCCGAAGCGCTGACGCTGATCAGCGAAAACGCGATCGGCGATGAACTCGTCGACGCGACGCGTGCGCATTTCGATCGCGACGAACTCGCGACGCTCACGTTGATCGTCGCGCAGATCAACACCTGGAACCGGCTCGCGAAACCGTTCGCGTGGCAGGCCGGCGTATTCCAGGCCGGTTGAAACCGGTCGAAGCCGGCTGACGCAGGCCGTCGGGCCGGCCACGCCGGGCGGCGCCGGCGCGCGTATCAGGGTGAACCCTGTGGCGCATGGGACCGATCCCGATCAGAATTGCGTGCCGTAAACGATATCGATTCGGACGCAGGATCCAGCCATGCCGCGCAGTGCGCTCTTGAACCCGACGGCCGCCCGCGCAGCCCGCCTGCCGGACGCCACGCCCATCCACACGTTGCGCGAACAGCGTTTCTCGCCGGCCAAGCTGGCCGTGCTGGTCGACGTGGCGACGCAAGCCGGCCTCGATCCGGCCGCGGTGCTCGACGGCACCGGCCTCACGCCGGCCGCCGTCGCGGACCCGTTTACGCTCACGTCGCCGCTGCAGTTCCTGACGGCCGCGCGCAATGCGATCGGCCGGTACGACGGTTCCGATCTCGGCGTGCGCGTCGGCCGCCTGCTGCATGCGTCGAGCTACGGGATGTACGGTTACGCGATGCTGTGCTCGGCATCGCTCGCGCACGCGTTCGATTCGGCCGTCAAATATCACCGGCTCGCGAACGGCATGCTCCCGATCCGCTGGGTCGTACAGGGCGATACCGCGTCATGGCTGTTTCCGGACCGGCACGAAGTCGCGCTGCCCGATCTCGACGTGCCGCTGTACCGTTTCCTGATCGACATGCAGTTCGCGCTGCACGTGACGATCATCAAGGACGTAATGGGTGCGTGGTGCGTGCCGGCGCGCGCGCAGTTCGCGCAGCCGCAGCCGGCACACGCGGGATCGCTGGCCGACGCACTTGAATGCCCGATCGCGTTCGACCAGCCGCATCATGTGCTCAGCTATCCGGCCGCGTGGCTCACGCGCGCGCCGCAGCTCGCGAATCCGATTACCGCCGCGCAGGTGTCGTCGCACTGCGCGCAATTGCTCGACGAACTGCGCAGCCAGCCGGGCATCACGCGACGCGTCTACCAGGAGCTCACGCGCACGCCGGGACACTTCCCGGACATCGACGCGATCGCGGACATCCTCTGCATCACGTCGCGCACGCTGCGCCGCAAGCTCGAAGCCGAAGGCACGTCGTACAGCGAACTGCTGACGAGCGTGCGCAAGGCGCTCGCGATCGATTACCTCAGCACGACGACGCTCAGCACCGAGGACATCGCGCTGACGCTCGGCTTCAGCGATGCGGTCGGGTTCCGTCACGCGTTCAAACGCTGGACCGGCACGACGCCGAGCGACGTGCGGCGCAAGCGCGGCGGGTAAACACAGCGCGGCGAGTGGCCGACCCGACCGGCTTCAGCGCGCGTCGCCGGCCGCCGGCGCCGCGACCGCCAGCGCAAACTCGAATACCGCACCACGCCCGGCCCGGTCGACGAGCCGGATGCCGCTGCCGTTGAGCGCCAACATCCGGTGCACGATCAGCAGGCCGAGCCCGCCGCTCGTCGCCGCGCCGCCGCTCATCGGCCGCTGCGGCCGCTGGAACAGCCCTTCGCGGCGCGCCACTGGAATCCCTTCCCCGGTATCCGACACCCTCACGAGCACGCAGTCGCCCTGCGGCTCCAGCGCGACCTCGACTTCGCCGTGCGACGGCGTGTGCCGCAGCGCGTTGTCGAGCAGGTTGGTCAGCACGCGCTCGATCATCCCGAGATCGGCCCACACGACCGGCACGCGCGGCGGAATCCGCGCATGCAGTGCGACGCCGCGCGCCTGCGCAGTCAGCTCGAATTTCTGGAACACGTCCTGCACGAGATCGACGAGCGAGAACGGCTCGCGCTCGGCCTGCACGCCGCCCGATTCGAGCCGCGCGAGCTCGAACAGCGCCTGCGCGAGGCGGCCGACCTTCGCGCTCTGCGCGAGCGCGATCGACAGGTAGCGCCGGCGTTCGGGCTCGGCGAGCGAGTCGGACTTCAGCGACAGCGTCTCCAGATAGCCGTGCAGCGACGTGAGCGGCGTACGCAGGTCGTGCGAGATGTTCGTGATCAGTTCGCGCCGCTGCTGGTCCTGGCGCGTCAGCGCGCGCCACTGGTCGCCGATCCGGTCGGCCATCTGCGCAAACGCGGATTCGAGCACCGCGATGTCGTCGCCGCGCTGGCCCGGCAGCGAGCGCGGCATCGGCGGTTGCGTATCGGGCGCGCCGTTCGCGTCGAAGCGGCGCAGCGCGTCCGTCAGCCGACGCAGCGGCCGCGTGATGAAGCTGAACGCGGTGAGGCCCGCGAGCAGGCCGAGCAGCGCGACGACCGCCATCGACCACAGCGTCGTGCGCAGCACGTTGCCGGCGTCGACGCGCGCGGCCAGCCGGTCATGCGCCTCGCCGAGCAGCACCACGTAGATGTAGCCCGACGGCGGCTGCCCCGCGCGCTGCAGCGGCGCGGCGCTGAACACCTTGCGTGCGTCGGGGCTGCGCGGATCGTCGCCGAGGATCGGCAGCGGCTGGCCCGCGATGAAGCGCTGCACGGGCGCGAGATCGACGCGGTCGCGCTTCACGTGGCCGGGCGGCGCATCGTCGCCCTTGATCCGCCCCGCGTTGTCGAGCAAGTACACCTCGACGCTCGGGTTCACGCCCATCAACTGGCTGAACAGCGTGCGCACGGCGTCGGGGCGCAGCCCGTTCGCGTCCATCAGCGGCGCGCTGTTGGCGATGTTGGCGGCGAGGTCGCGCGACAGCGCCTGCACGACCTCCTTCTCGCGCATGTCGTTCGCACGGATCTGCAGCCACGCGGATGCGCCGGAGCACGCGAGCAGCAGGATCGAGAACACGAGCGACAGCCGCTGGGTGAGCGTGAGTTTCATCATCCGTCCCGCTGGCCCGGTGCGGCGAGCTTGTAGCCGCGTCCCCACACGGTGAGGATTCGCACGGGCTCGGCCGGATCGGCCTCGATCTTCGCGCGCAGCCGGTTGATGTGGGTGTTGACCGTGTGTTCGTAGCCTTCGTGCTGATAGCCCCACACGGCATTGAGCAGGTCCATCCGCGAGAACACCTTGCCCGGGTGCCGCGCGAAGAAATACAGCAGGTCGAATTCGCGCGGCGTGAGGTCGATGCGCGCGCCGTCGACGCTCGCCTCGCGCGCGATCGGGTCGATCGACAGCCCGGCGAGGTCGAGCGTGCCCGCGTCGATCCGCGAATCGCGCGCGAGCGCGTCGACGCGCCGCAGCAGCGCCTTCACGCGTGCGACGAGTTCGAGCACCGAGAACGGCTTCGCCAGATAGTCGTCGGCGCCGAGCTCAAGGCCGAGGATCCGGTGCACCTCGCTCGATCGCGCGCTCGTGATGATGATCGGCGTGTAGCGCGTCATCGCGCGCGCGCGCCGGCAGATTTCCAGGCCGTCGACGCCCGGCAGCATCAGGTCGAGAATCAGCGCGTCCCAGCCGCCCTGTTCGAGCAGACGCAGCCCTTCCGTGCCGTCCGCGCTATGCACGACCTCGTAGCGCTCGTCGCGCAGGTGCAGGCTCAGCACGTCGGCGATGTCGGCGTCGTCCTCGACGATCAGGATGCGTTTGGGGTGGTCCATGGCGGTGGGCGGCGGCACATTGGGCTCGGTAATGATGGTCAGTGATCGGTGGCCGGTTCGGGCCGACCCCGGTCCGGACGGCCGGTGGCCGGGGTCAAATCGCGGCGAAAGGCCGCGCTGCCGCCATTGTGCAAAATTTTGCGGCGGGGAGTGATCACATTTAGTTTAACTTTGGACGACCCGCGCGCCGCAAGCCAATGCTGACACGGCTTTCCGCTTCAAACAATCGCGTCGACAGCCTCCGCATCACCCGCAAGCCAGCCATTCATCACGCGCGCATCCGCCAGCCGGTCCAGCGACAGACACACGTCGCTCAGCGCATCGGCACGCGCTCCGTCGAGCGCCATCCCCGCCAGCACACGATATTTCGCCAGCAGCGCCGCGTCCGACAGCGGATTGCGCGGGTCGCCGAGCGCGATCGGTACGTGACACAATTCCCGCCCGCCATCCGGGCGATGCAGGATCACCGTCGGCTCGTCGAGATCGCCGAGCGCCGGATCGACGTCGACGACGATGCGCGCGAGCAGCGCGGTCACGCGCGGATCGTTGCGCCGGTCCGCGCGATACGCGCCGATCCCCGTGTCGCCAAATGCAAGCGCCGCCGCCACCGCGTATGGCAGGCTCATCTGCGTGGACGACAGCGTCGACAGGTCGCGACCGCCGCACATGCGGGCAACGAACCCGCTCGACCGCACGACCACCCGTTCGATCTCGCCCGCCGTGAACGTGCGACCGTCCGCGAGTTGCAGCGCCGCGTCGACGGCCGCATGTGCGCTGCGGCACGATGCGTGCGGCTTGATCGAACAGCGCATCAGCTTCCAGTGCTCGCCGAGGCCGTCGGTCAACGCGTCGGGCGCATGCGATTGCGCGGCGAAGGTGCTGAAAAAGCCGCCCCACACATCGTCGAACACGTGCGCGGGGCCGCTCACGCCTTCGCGCGCGAGCAGCGCCGCGAGCACGCCGCCCTCCGCCGCCCGCCCGGCGTGCAGCCGCTTCGTCTGCGATCCGTCGTGGATGAAACCCCACAGGCCGCCCGCGAAACTCGCCGCATGGCCCAGTGCGTCGCGCGTGCGCGCGGCGTCGAGCCCGAGCACGCGCGCGCTCGCGGCCGCCGCACCGAACACGCCGCAACTGAGCGTCGAGTGCCAGCCCGCACCGTTGTGCACCGAGTACCCGCCCGCTGCCTCGAGCACGCGCCGGCCGACGTCGTAACCGAGCACGATCGCCGCCACGCATTCGCGGCCCGTCACCGGGCGTCCCGCGCACGACAACGCGGCGAGCACGGCCGGCAGCACCACCGCACCCGAATGATCGCAGCCGCCGGAATCGTCGAGTTCGAGCGCGTGCGCGGCAATCCCGTTGACGAACGCCGCATCGCGCGCGCCTGCGGCCCGTCGCGTACCCCACAGCGCCGCGCCGCCATGTACGTCGTTGCCGGTCAGCGCACGGGCGCTACGCGTCTCGACGGCCGACGCGCCCGCCAGCGCCGCACCGAACGTGTCGAGCACATGACGCTTGGCCTTCGCGACGACGTCGTCCGGCAATGCGACGGCGGGCGTCTGCGCGACGAACGCCGCAAGCCGCGTTGCGCGCGTTTCCGTATCCATCGTCATCGCGCCGACTCCTCTGCCACGCAACGCGCGAACACGTCGACCGGATGTCCCGGGGCATTGACGGGCGCCTGTGCACGCCACCAGCGCGCGATGTCGCGCCCCGTCGCGAACCATGCGTCGCCGGCGTCCCGCAAATACGTGAGCAACGCGTGCAGCAAGTCGATCCGCCCTGCCGTGCCGATGATCTCGGGATGCAGGCGCAGCACGCAGCACAGCCCGAAGCGCCGAAACCCGTTGACGTCGCGCCGCCAGTTGTCGAGCACGTCGCGGTATGCCGCGATGCGCGGTTGCCCGGCCGGCACGGGCGGCGACAGGTTGAACTCGAAGTACGGCTCATCTTCGAGTTCGTAGTGCAGCGGCAGCTCGACGAGCCGCGCGCCGTCCGCGCCGCCGTCGCCGCGTGGATGCACATACGGCAGATCGTCGCCGCGCCACGACGACGACCACGTGAAGCCCTCCGCGACCAGGCAATCCGCAAAACCGTCGGCCCAGTTGCCGGTGAACGAGCGGAAGCCTTCCACGTCGCGTCCGATCGTGTCGGCGAGCGCCGCCCGCCCGGCGCGGCATGCATCGACCTGCGCCGCAAGCGGCAACGCGTCGAAGTCTTCGCAGCGATAGCCGCTCACGCCGAGCTCGTGGCCAGCCGCGGCGATCGCGCGCACCGCGTCCGCATGCGTTTCGGCGACGATGCCCGGGACGAACCAGCTCGCCGGGACGCCGAACGCGTCGAATGCCGCGAGCAGCCGGTCGACGCCGCGCGTCGCGCCGTAACGCCAGACCGACAGCGATTTCTCGCGGCCGACGATCCGCGGCTCGCGGGTCTGGATACCGTGAATGTCGTTGAAGTCGACCGTGATCGCGACCGCGCATCGCGCGCCGCCCGGCCATGAAGGAAGTGTCGTCACCGGCCGCTCCGTTGCGTGGGTTGCGTGGGTTGCGTGTCGCGTGCGTGCTGCGCAAGCCACCAGTCGGCCACTTCGCGGCAGCGCGCGAACCATACGCCGTCCTGCGCGCGCATATGGCCGAGCCACGCCTCGAGCAGCGCGATGCGGCCAGGCTTGCCGCAGACCTTCGGATGCAGCAGCGTCGTCAGGCACAGCCCGTCCCGCACCACGCCGTCGAATTCGCGTGTCCAGTTGTCGAGCGTCGCGTCGTAACCCGCGATCCGGTCGAGTCCGGCCGGGTAATCGGGGTTGCGGTGATACGCAAGCGACGCGTAGTCGTCGGTCTCCCAGCGGCCGGGTATCTCGACGAGCGGCGGCTCGCCGTCCTCGCCGTGCAGCAGGTACGGCCGGTCGTCGCCGCGCATCGAGCTCGAATAACGCACGCCGGCCTCGCGCAGCACGGCCACCGTCGCCGCGCTCCAGTCGCCGGATGGCGTGCGGAACCCGACCGGCCGCACGCCGAGCGTACGTGCGAGGATCTCGGCCGACTGCGCCATGATCTCGCGCTGCCGCTCGGGCTCGAGCGTCCAGAACGCTTCGTGCCGATAGCCGTGGTAGCCGATCTCGTGGCCGCGCTCGACGATCGCCGCGCATTGCCCGGGCCACGTCCGCGCGACCCACGCGGGCACGAAGAACGTCGCCGGCAGATCGAACGCCGCGAGCATGTCGAGCAACCGGCCGAGCGCGCGCCACGGCCCGTAGCTGCCGAGCGTGAAATACGCGGGGTTGCGCCAGATCGACCCGTTCAGCATCGCGTCGCCGGTCGGGCCGTCGAGATCGAACGCGAGCGCGACGCACGCGCGCTTCGCGTCCGGCCAGCGGGGAGCCAGGTCCGTCATCGCGCGCTCAGTGCGTGCCGTTGATCATCGCCTTCGCCACCGCGTGTTCCTGCAGCCCCCACTTCGCGAGCAGCTTGTGGTACGAGCCGTCCGCGATCATCTGGTTGAGCGCCGTCGTCAGCGCGCTGCTGAGCGCGGTGTTGCTCTTTGCAACGCCGATGCCCGTGTATTGCGACAGGAACGGCTTGCCGACCGGCGCGTATGCGTTCTGCTCGAGGCTGTTCTGGTAGGGCAGCGTCTCGCCGCCCTGCACGGCCGCGTCGATGCGGTTCTGGCGCAACTGCATGCGCGCATCCGACGAGCCGTCGGTGCCGACCACGACGATTGCCGGCTTGCCGGCCTTCACGCAGTTCTCCGCGCTCCACGCGGTCGTGTTGTCCGGGAACGACGTGCGCCGGCTCGACCCGACGCGCTTGCCGCACAGCGCGCTCATCTGCGCGAACTCGCCGGCGCGCGTCTTCAGCGTGTAGAACTGCGGCCCCGTCTCGATGTAGTCGACGAACGTCACCGCGTCGCGGCGCGTCGGCAGGTCGGTCATGCCGGACAGGATCATGTCGACGCGTTGCGTCGCGACCGCGCTCATCATCTGGTCGAAGCTCGTCTCGACCCAGTTCACTTTCGCGCCCATCTTCGCGGCGAGCGCTTCGCCGAGATCGACGTCGAAGCCCGCGAGCTTGTCGGTCGCCGGGTCCTTGTATTCGAACGGCGGATAGTTCGGCACGATCGCGACGTTCAGCGTGCGCTTCGCGCTCGCGGCCTGCGCGACTGCGAAGGAGGCATGCAGCGCGAGCGCGCCGAATGCGACGGCGGCCAGCGTGCGGGTCAGGACGGATGCTTTCATGGGGGTGTCGCCTTGTCGTAGTGGAGTAATGGGGTGCTGCGCCGGTCTGGTTGACGGCTCCATCGATCGGGCGCGGCGATACGGGGCGCCCGGCCCGTTTACGCAATCACGGCCGAGATGAAATCACGCGTGCGCGCGTGCGTCGGCGCGGACAGCACCTGGTCGGGCGGCCCGCTCTCGACGATCCGGCCGCCGTCCATGAACACGACGCGGTCGGCCACCTCGCGCGCGAAGCCGAGCTCGTGCGTGACGACGATCATCGTCATGCCGCTCTTCGCGAGATCGCGCATCACGGCCAGCACTTCACCGACGAGTTCGGGATCGAGCGCCGACGTCGGCTCGTCGAACAGGATCAGTTGCGGATGCATCGCGAGCGCCCGCGCGATCGCGACGCGCTGCTGCTGGCCGCCCGACAGCTCGACCGGAAACGCGTCGCATTTGTGCGCGAGCCCGACCCGCGCGAGCAGCGCACGCGCTTCCTCCTCCGCTTGCGCGCGGCGGCGCTTGAGTACCTGCACGGGGCCCTCGATCACGTTCTCGAGCGCGGTCTTGTGCGGAAACAGGTTGAAGCGCTGGAACACCATGCTCGTCGCCAGCCGCTGGCGCGCGACCTGGCGCTCCGACAACTCGTGGAGCCGGTTGCCGGTGCGCCGGTAGCCGGCCAGTTCGCCGTTGACCCACAGCGCGCCCGCGCTGATCGTCTCGAGCTGGTTGATGCAGCGCAGGAACGTGCTCTTGCCCGAGCCCGACGGCCCGATGATGCACAGCACTTCGCCCTGCGCGACGTCGAGCGTGATGCCGTGCAGCGCCTGGAAATCGCCGTACGACTTGCGCACGTCGACTGCGCGAACGACCGCGTTCGTCATGACGTTCTCCCGATGGTTGAGGGTCGTGCCGTTCATGCGCGCCCCGCCGCACGACCCGCGCCGCGTGCAAAGCGCCGTTCGACGCGTGCCTGCGCGAGCGACAGCACGGTGACGACCGCGAGATACCAGATGCCCGCGACGATCAGCAACTCGATCACGCGGGCGTTCGCGTAGTAGATGTTCTGCGCGTTGTGCAGCATCTCCGCGTACTGCACGACACTCGCGAGCGACGTCAGCTTGACCATGCCGATCAGCTCGTTGCCGATCGGCGGCACGATCACGCGCATCGCCTGCGGCAGGATGATCCGGCGCAGCGCCTGCAGGCGCGGCATGCCGATCGATTTCGCGGCCTCGTACTGGCCGGTGTCGACCGACAGCAGCCCCGCGCGCACGACTTCCGACGTATACGCGCCCTGGTTGATGCCGAGCCCGAGCACAGCCGCGAGAAATGGCGTCATCACGTCGACGGTCCGGAATTCAGCAATGCCCGGAATGCCGAGCGTCGGAAACACCAGTGCGAGGTTGAACCACAGCAGCAGTTGCAGGATCACCGGCGTGCCGCGGAACAGCCAGATGTAGCCTTGCGCGATCGCGCCGAGCACCGGGTTCGACGACAGTCGCATCACCGCGGTGACGACGCCGAGCACGATGCCGAGCGTCATCGCGAGGACGGTCATCACGATCGTGTTGCCGAGCCCCGTCAGGATCGAGCGCGCGGTCAGGAACTGGCCGACGACGCGCCACTCGATCTGTCCGCGCGCGAACGCGGCGACCACGTAGGCGAGCGCGGCAATGATCGCGATCGACGCGACATAACGACCCCAGTAGCGCCGGCGCACGCGCACGAGGCCTACGGTGTCGTCTGCCGCGGCGTCAGCCGGCCCTGGTGCGCCGTCGAGACGGTGCGAATCGGATGCGCTCAGCATGACGGCCCCCGGTAGTCGGCCGCCCATGCGGCCTGGCGTTCGATCGCGTGACTCAGGCGGCCGATCTGCTCGCGCACGCGCGCGGGCGACGTGCCGCCCGCACCACCGCGCGCGGCGACGGCCGCGTCGAGCGTCAGATGCGCGCGCACCGCCGGCGCGAGGCGCGGGTCGACGGCCTGCAACTGTTCCGCACTCGCGTCCGCGAGCTCGATGCCGTCGCGTTCGCACGCCCGCACGAGCGCGCCGGTAATTTCATGCGCTTCGCTGAACGGCACGCCCGTCAGCGCAAGCCAGTCCGCGACCTCGGTCGCGAGCGTGAAGCCGAGCGGCGCCTGGCGACGCATCTCGTCGACATTTACGCGCATCGTGCGGATCATCCCCGCCATCGCCGGCAGCACGAGTTCGAGCGTGTCGATCGAATCGAACGCGGCGATCTTGTCTTCCGCGAGATCGCGGTTGTACGCGAGCGGCAGCGACTTCAGCGTCGCGAGCAGGCCCGTCAGGTTGCCGATCAGGCGCCCCGCCTTGCCGCGCGTCAGTTCCGCGATGTCCGGGTTCTTCTTCTGCGGCATGATCGAGCTGCCCGTCGCATAACCGTCGTCGAGTTCCACCCAGCGGAATTGCCGCGACGTCCACAGGATCACTTCTTCCGACAGGCGGGACAGGTTCACGGCCAGCATGCTCGCGACGAACGTGAATTCGGCGACGTGATCGCGTGCGGCCACGGCGTCGATCGAGTTCTCGCACGGCGCGTCGTAACCGAGCTCCTGCGCGGACAGGTCGGGCCGCACGCAGATCGCCGAACCCGCCAGCGCGGCTGCGCCGAGCGGCGAACGCGCGGTGCGGCGGTCCCAGTCGACCAGACGGTCGGCGTCGCGATACAGCGACTGCGCGTGCGCGAGCAACTGATGGCCGAACACGATCGGCTGCGCGGGCTGCAGATGGGTGAAACCGGCGGTTACCGTGTCGACGTGCCGGCTCGCCTGGCCGATCAGCGCTTCCTGCAGGTCGAGCACGCCGCGCACGAGCTGGCGCGCCTTGTCGCGCAGGTACAGGCGCAGGTCGTTCGCCGCCTGGTCGTTGCGCGAACGCCCGGCACGCAGCTTGCCGCCGAGCGCCGGCAGCCGCTGCGTGAGCACGCGCTCGAGGAACGTATGCACGTCCTCGTCGGCGAGCGACGGCGCGATCGCACCGGCCGCGTAGTCGCGCGCCATGCCGTCCATCGCGGCCAGCAACTGCGCGAGTTCGTCGTCGTTCACGATGCCGGCGCGATTCAACTCGCGTGCATGCGCACGGGAGCCCGCCAGGTCGTACGGCACGAGTCGGTAGAAACTCGGATCGGAGCGGGACAGGTTCTGCAGCGCATCGGACGGTTGCGACTGGAAGCGGCCGCCCCACAGACGTTCGATCGGTTCGGTAAGGCTCATTGCGGTCGACCTCGACTCGGTTGGATTGCCCCCACTGTAGGCATTCAATTTTTTTTGTTGTAGCGAGAAATTGACTCCGCTTAAATGGAATTTTTCTCAGCACCGTCGCCTCCGACGCCCCCGCCGATGCGCAACCGCCTGCCCCCGCTGAACCCGCTTCGCGCATTCGAGGCCGCCGCCCGGCGTGGCACCGTGTCGGCGGCGGCCGACGAACTGCACGTGACCGCGAGCGCGGTCAGCCACCAGATCCGCATTCTCGAAAGCACGCTCGGTGTCGCGCTATTCGTCCGATCAAAGGCGCGCGTTAAGCTCACGCCCGAAGGCGAGGCGCTGCTGGAGCCGGTCGGCGCCGCGTTCGACATGATCGCGAACGCCACCGTCAGGCTCGATTCGCCGGTCGCCGTCGGCGACCTCGTCGTGTCGACGCCGCTGTCGCTGACGTCGCGCTGGCTCGCGCGGCACATCGGCGATTTTCTCGAGCGTTATCCGGGCATTCATCTGAAGGTGATTCCGTCGAACGACGATCGCGAGATCTATTCGTCGGACGTCGACGTCTGCATCCGCTACGGGGAAGGCAACTGGCGCAACCGGCGCGTCGAGCTGCTCGAGCATCCGGCGCTGTTCCCGGTCGTAAGCCCGGCGTTGATGAACGGGCCCGATGCGATCCGCAAGGTGCAGGATCTCGCGGGGCGCACGCTGTTCTGCGAGCATGCGGGCTCGTGGATGCGCTGGCTGGCGGAAGCGAACGCCGACAAGCTGCCGGGCATCCGCATCCTCGAAATCGGCAACGCGCACATCGGCGTCGAAGCCGCGGTGCACGGGCAAGGCGTTGCGCTCGGCGACAGCCTGTCGGTGCGCGACGACCTGATCGACGGCACGCTCGTGCGGCCGTTCAGCGCAACGGTGCCGTCACGTCATGCGTACTATCTCGTCACGCGTCACGAGCTGACCGAGACGCCGCTCGTGACCGCGTTCACGTCGTGGCTGCGCGCGTGCCTTGCGTGATGCGCATCGTCGGGCAGGGTTAAGCGGGGTTGGGGTCAGCCGATGAGATTCGTCAGATCGTCCCACACCATGACGATATTCTGCGACCGCCAGATCGGCCCCGCATCGACGTACTCGCCTGCAAGCCGCCCATTCAGCGCCTCATAGAAGGCGATTGCTGACGCGTTTCCCTTGACGACACTCAACGCGGCGCCCTGATACCGCAACTTTCCCAAATGCGTCGCGAGCTGTGCGAGCAGCGTGCGGCCGATGCCGCGACGCTTGAATTCAGGATCGACATACAGGAATTTGATCTCGCCCCGGCCGCCGAAGATCGGTTCCGACGGCGCGCCGGCCGCGCCGATTCCGACGATCCTGTCGCCGGACTCCGCAATGAGCACCAGCTGGTTGCCGTCGTTCGACGCCAGCTTTTCCTTCCATGTCCTGCCGCGATAGTCCTCGTCGAGGACCGCATGCGCTTGCGCGGGTGCGAGATCCCGATAGGTATGCCGCCAGACCTTGACGTGAAAATCGGCGATCGCCTGCGCGTCGTCCAGGTTGGCGGACCTGATGGATATTGCGGTCATGGGGAGACTCTCTCGGGCGGGCCTAGCACGCGCGGGCGCGGTGCACACGCCGGATTGTCGGCGATCCGGCCAGCGATGTCGAATGACTCGCTGGCCAGCGCCGGCCCGTCCGGCGAGCGGGATCGACCGGTACAAACGCGGAGCAGCCGAACGATTTTCTGACGGCGACGAACCCGCCGCCGGTCGGGCGCTCGCTTCGATGGAGGACCACCATCTACGGTGCGACACGCCCGTCGGTCAGCATCCGGATCGCGAGCGGCTCAATTCCACGCATGGCGCGCCGGACGCACGCCGTTCAGGTAGTAGTTACCGACCAGGTGATATTTCCAGCGCACCGGATCGTGCAGCGTATGTGTGCGCGCGTTGCGCCAGTGCCGGTCGAGGTTGTGCTCGGCGAGCGTCGATTGCGTGCCGGCCAGCTCGAACAGCTTTTCGCCCGCGAGCAGTGCGATCTCGGTCGTCAGCACCTTCGCTTCGCCGACCGCGACGGATGCGCGCGCAACATCGTCCTCGGTCACCGTGCCGCGCGCGCCGATCTCGTCGAGCGTGCGCGCCGCCCGTTCGAGCAGCGCTTGCGCCGCGTGAAGCCGGACGTGCAGACTGCCGATCTCGCGAAGGATCAGCGGATCGTCGGCCGCCCGCTCGACGCCGCTGTCGACCCACGGCCGCGTGCGGGTACGCACGAACGCCAGCGTATCGTCGATGGCCGCCTCGGCAATGCCGGCATCGATCGCCGCCTGGATGATCTGCGACAGCGGGCCGTTGAGCGTCGGCTCGTCCGACACGCGCTGCGCGGACAACACGTGCGATGCGGGCACGCGCACGCCGTCGAGCACCACCGTGCCGCTCGCGGTCGTGCGCTGGCCGAACCCCGACCAGTCGTCGATCACGGTCAGCCCCGGCGTCGGTTGCGGCACGTAGGCAAGCCACGCCTGCTGCGCGTCGTCGAGGCCGAGCACCGGTACGTAATGCGCGAACAGCGCGCCCGTCGAGTAGAACTTCGTGCCGTCGACGACATAGTCGCCGCCGTCGCGGCGCACGCGCGTCTTCAGATCGAGCACGTGCTTCGTGCCCTTCTCCGAGAAGCCGTTGCCGAACCGCTTGCCGCTCAGCACTTCCGCGAAGAAATGGCGCTTCTGCGCATCGGTGCCGGTCAGCGCGATCACGTCAACCAGCCCGAAATGATTCTGCGGCAGCTGTCCGAGCGACGGATCGGCGGCCGCGATGATCCTGATCACCTCGGTGAGCGTCACGTGCGAGACGCCCGCGCCGCCGTATGCCTTCGGCACCGTGATCGCCCAGAGCCCCGACTGCGAAAACCATTCGATCTCGTCACGCGGCAACCGGCGCTCCCGATCCCGCTCGGCCGCGCCCTCCGCGAGCCGCTGCGCAAGCGCATGCGCGGCGTCGATCGCCTGCGCGTCGTCGGCGATCACCCGGGCCACCTGCGGTTTCGTATCGGCCGGCCGCGCCTGAATCGTGGTGCTCGTCTCTGACATCGAACTCTCCTGTCGAATGGCGAAAGCGTTCAATCTAGCAGCGCGTCGCGGGCCGGCAAACCGAGCGATTCTCGTAACGATATTCCTTCGGATGACAAATGACATCGCGATTCCCGCCTGGCAACAGCACGCTTCGGCGTCGCAATCGATGCCCGGGCGCCGATGCGTCCCCGGCCTGCTCGCGTAATGCCGATCGACGATAACGATCTGCGAATCGGTTATTGGAACGCCCGCGCCGCACTTCCTATACTGGCCTGCCCGGCAAACGGCCCCGCCCTTCGAGGAAAACCGCATGACTTCGTCGCACGCAGACTCCGACCTTTCCACCGGCACCGACTACGACGCACTCGCGAGCCGGTTCCGGCCGATATTCGACCGCATCGCCGCAGGCACCGCCGAACGCGAACGCCGCCGCGAACTGCCGCACGAAGCGATCGGCTGGCTGAAGGCAGCCGGCTTCGGCGCGGTACGGCTGCCGGTACGAGACGGCGGCGCCGGCGCATCGCTGCCGCAGCTGTTCCAGTTGCTGATCGAGCTCGCCGCCGCCGATTCCAATCTGCCGCAGGCGCTGCGCGGGCACTTCGCGTTCGTCGAGGACTGGCTGAATGCACCACCCGGCCCGCAACGCACGACCTGGTTCGACCGCTTCGCAAGCGGCCAGCTCGTCGGCAACGCATGGTCGGAGGCCGGCGACGTGCCACTCGGCCAGACCGTCACGAAGGTGTCGGAGCAAAACGGCCGCCTTGTGCTGAACGGGCGGAAGTTCTACAGCACCGGCAGCCTGTTCGCCGACTGGATCGACGTGTTCGCGCAGCGCGCGTACGACGGCAGCGACGTGATCGTCGCCGTCGCGACCGCGCAACCCGGCGTGATCCGCGAGGACGACTGGGACGGCTTCGGCCAGACAACCACCGGTAGCGGCACGACGCGCTTCGAGAATGCCGCGATCGACGCCGACAACGTGATCGATTTCTCACGCCGCTTCAAGTACCAGACCGCGTTCTACCAACTGTTCCACGTCGCGACGCTGGCCGGCATCGGCCACGCGATCGTGCGCGACGCGGGCGAACTCGTGCGCACGCGCACCCGCGTGTACAGCCACGGCAACGCGTCGCGCGCGGGCGACGACGCGCAGCTCCAGCAAGTGATCGGCGAGATCGCGTCGTGGGCCTATGCGGCCGACGCGCTCGCGCTGCGCGCCGCACAGCCGCTGCAGCTGGCCTACGCAGCGCGCTTCGGCGGCAACGAAGCGGCCGAGCAGACGGCGAACGTCGCCGCGGAAATCGAATCCGCGCAGAGCCAGCTCGTCGTGTCCGAACTCGTGTTGCGCGCCGCGACGCGCCTGTTCGACGCACTCGGCGCATCCGCCACGCGCAGCACGACCGCGCTCGATCGCCACTGGCGCAACGCGCGCACGGTGTCGTCGCACAATCCGCTGGTCTACAAGGCCCGGATCGTCGGCGACTGGATCATCAACGGCCGCACGCCGCCGTTCGTCTGGCGCGTCGGCAGCGGCGCACACGCGAGCACGGAACCGGGAGTCGCACAATGAGCAAGGCCATCCGCTTCAACGCGTTCGAGATGAACTGCGTCGGCCACCAGTCGCCCGGCCTGTGGGCGCACCCGCGCGACCGTTCGTGGCAATACAAGGATCTCGACTACTGGACCGACCTCGCCCGCGTGCTCGAGCGCGGAATCTTCGACGCGATCTTCATCGCGGACGTGATCGGCTATTACGACGTCTACCAGGGCAGCAACTACCACGCGCTGCACCAGGCCGCGCAGATCCCGGTCAACGATCCGCTGCAGCTCGCCGCGCCGATCGCGATGGCGACCGAGCATCTCGGCATCGGCATCACCGCGTCGACGACGTTCGAGCACCCGTACACGTTCGCGCGCCGGCTGTCGACCGCCGACCATCACACCAAGGGCCGGCTCGCCTGGAACATCGTCACGTCCTACCTGGAAAGCGGCGCGAAGAACGTCGGCGATCACGGCTTGCGCACGCACGACGATCGTTATGCGGTCGCGGCTGAATACGTCGAGGTGCTGTACAAGCTGTTCGAAGGCAGCTGGGAAGACGGCGCGGTGGTGCGCGATCGTGACGGCCGCGTGTTCACGCATCCCGGGAAGGTGCACGAGATCGGTCACAAGGGCCGCTTCTTCGACGTCCCCGGCTACCATCTGTGCGAACCCTCGCCGCAGCGCACGCCGGTGCTGTTCCAGGCCGGCGCGTCCGGCCCCGGCAAGACGTTCGCCGCGCAGCACGCGGAATGCGTGTTCGTCGCCGCGCCGTCCCGCGAGCAGCTCGCGCGCTACGTCGCCGACGTGCGCGCGCAGGCCGCCGCCGCGGGACGCGATCCGCGCAAGGTGCTGATCTACAACCTCGTCACGGTGATCGTCGACGAAACCGACGAGAAGGCGCAGGCCAAGTTCGACGAGTACCGCCGCTATGTGTCGTACGACGGCTCGCTGGTGTTCATGTCCGGCTGGACCGGCATCGACTTCGGCGAGTATGCGCCGACCGATCCCGTCAGGCGCGTCGAAACGAACGCGATCGTTTCGGCAGTCGAGCACCTGTCGGGCGGCGACACCGCATGGACGATCGAGGCGCTGGCGGCATGGGGCGGCATCGGCGGACTGGGCCCGGTGTTCGTCGGGTCGGCGGCGACCGTGGCAGACATCCTCCAGGAATGGGTTGCCGAGACCGACGTGGACGGTTTCAATCTCGCGTACGCGGTGGCCCACGAAACGTTCGAAGACATCGTGCGCCACCTCGTTCCCGAACTGCAGCGCCGCGGCGTCTATCCGACGCAGTATGCGCCGGGCACGCTGCGCGAGAAGCTGTTCGGCGGCGCGGCGCGCTTGCCGGACGAACATCCGGCCGCACAATTTCGCGATATCGAGCAGGTCAAGCGCGATGCCGGGCAGGTGACAGCCTGCACGTGACCGCAATGCGGCGGCCGGCCGCCTCGGCGGGCCGGTACGACGCGTCGCCGATCCTTGCGGGAACGGCGGCGTGCGACCGGACGATGCGACATGCATCTTTCGAAGGATGACCGATCCCGACAGCGTTCACGCACCGCCCTCGTCGTCGACGTCGCGCGCCGTCGGTTCGTAACGCACGATCAACAGGAACACGATCGGCGTGGCCGCGCTGATCGCGACGACCCAGAACATGTCCGTGCCGAGACGGGCCTGCAGGATCGGCAGCACGAACAGCGCAAGCGCCTGGCCGATGCCGCACAGCGAACGCCCGAACCCGACGCCGGTGCCGCGGATCGCCGCCGGATAGGACAAGGCGGGGTAGATCATCATCTGCGCGCCCGGTCCGAAACCCTCGGCGAACAGCCAGGTGCCGAGCATCAGCAGCACGACGCCGATCGCGAGCGCGCCGTGCGGATGCCCCGCCAGCGCAAGCGCGACGAGCGCGACGAACTGCAGCGCGAAGCCCGCGATCGCCACATGACGCGACGGATATCGATACGCGAGGCGCATGCCCAGCAAGCCGCCGGTCAACGCGAACAGGACGTTCAGCGCGAGCGACGCCGCGATCGTCTCGAACACGCCCGCGCCGAGAAACTGCGACAGGATCGACGGCAGGAAGAACGCAATCGCCGTGTATTCGAACGGGATGCACAGGTTCATCACGCTGGCGACGATCGTGCGCCCGAGATACGGACGCTGGAACAGTATGCTTATCCGCACGGGCGGCTGGCCCGGTTCACACGGCGCATCCTCCGCTTCGTGTGCGTGAATGCCGTACGACTCGCGAAGGATGCGCGCGGCATTGGCGAGGTCGCCCTGGTTCGCCGCCCACAGCGGCGATTCGTTCATGAAGCGATTCCGGAACAGGATGATGACGAGCGCGGGCACGGCACCGAAGATCAGCGACGCGCGCCACAACCATCCCGCATGCTCGGCCGGCAGCAGGAAATACAGGCCGAAGATCAGCAGGAAGCAGACCGACGACGCCACGTACCACATCGGGCACCACGCGGCGAGCCGCGACGCCTTGTTGCCGCGGCCGTCGAACCGGGAGAATTCCGCGAGAAACGCCATCGCGACGGGCAGATCGATGCCGACCCCGAGCCCCATCACGAAGCGCGCGCCGATCAGCACCCACACGTTCGGCGCAAGCCCGGCCGCGATCGCCGCGATCACGAAAAACAGCATGTCGGCCATGAACACCTGGTAGCGGCCGATCCGGTCGGTCAGCCATCCGCCGATCAGGCTGCCGAAGATCGTGCCGATCATGATCGCGGAACCGACCAGTCCGGTCAGTGCGGGCGTCAGGCCGAATTCACGCGCCACGTCGTCGATGCCGTAGGACAACGTCGTCAGGTCGTATGCATCGAGAAACACGCCGCCCAGCGCCAGCAACACGATCATCCGCGCATGGCTGACGGAACTGTCCGTCGTATTGATCAGGCGCGCCACGTCGCTTGCGGAGCGGATGGGCGCCGATACCGGCGTAACCGCGTTCAGATCGATCGAACTCATCGGATTCCTTCGTTGCGCCGAATGCCCGGCGATATCCAGGGAACCCGGAACGCGGCACGCGCATCGGCCATCGTCACCGCGCGGCGCGGATGGTCAACCCCCGGCATGCGCTGTCGCCGCGTTCCGGCAAATCTTGCGGAGCGTGTGCCCCGGCACGTCACACACGGGTGTGTCGCAGTTCGCCGTCGATGGTCTGCGGCAACCTCAGCAGGTTGAAGATCGGGCAGACCGCTTCGACCGCCTGATGCAGCGCGCGAATCGCGTCGGGTGGCTCGGGCGACACGATATCGAGCGTATAGCGCAGGTTGTGCGGAAACACCGGCACATGCTCGAAACCCGGCTGCTGCGCCAACGGATGCTGATCGCCGGTCACCTCGACCTCGATCGCATCGATCTTCAGGCCGCGCTCGGCGGCCTGGATCAGCGTGATGTGCGTGAGGCAGCTGCCCAGCACGCCGAGCTGCAGCTCCGGCGACGCAGGCCCGAGGTTGTAGCCCGCGAAATCGGGCGGACTGTCGCTGATCACCTGGAAGTCGCGAATGCGGATCTCGCGCACGCCGCTGCGGCCGAGCGCACGCACGGTCGCCCTCAGCGGCGTCGCCTTGAAATCGGGATCGTTGCGCGCCGCTTCCTGCTTCGCGCGCCAGGCGGCGCGTTTTTGGGCGAGATAGTCGTTCAGGGTCGTCATGGCCGGGTCGTCGGTACGTCAGTCTGTCGGTTGTGCTTCGTCCAGGGCGGCGTCTGCCGCCCGCTGCCGGCGGCGCTCAGTCCGCCTTCGGAATCCATGCGGCGCTCGCCGCGTCGCTCGCGCGGAACGCCGGGAATTTCGCGCCGAGTTCGGCCACGGTCCGGATATCGTTTTTCACGAGATCGTCGCGCGTGATCAGCGTCGGCTTGACGACGATGCGCGCGCCCGGGTCCTGGCCGGCGACGAGCAGCGCGGCGGCCCGCACCGACACGGCGCCGACCACCGCGGGATTGGTCGCGGCCGTCGCCACCCACGCGCTGTTCGGCGCGCGAATGGCCTCGATGTCGGAGGTCGAGATATCCGCGCTGTAGATGCGGATCTTCGACGACAGCTTCGCTTCGTCCGCGGCGAGCTTCGCGCCGCGCGCGAACTCGTCGTAAGGCGCGAACACGACGCGGATGTCGGGATGCGCGCGATAAGCCGCCGCCGCCTGATTCGCGACCGATTGCGCGATCGGATTGTCGACGGTGCCCCAGCGCGCCTTTTCCTGCACATTCGGGTGCACGCGCTTGAAGTCGCGCCATGCGGCATCGCGCCGGTCGAGCGGCGCAAAGCCGGCGACATACACATAACCGGCCGCGAATGCGTCGCCGTTGTCCTTGACCGCCTGGCCGAGCAACAGGTTGGCCAGGTCGCGATCGCTCTGCTCGATTTGCGGCACCTTCGGATTGCCGAGATCGACGTCGAATGCGACGACCTTGATCCCCTTGTCCAGCGCGCGCTGGACGACGTCCTTCAACGATTCGGGCAACCCGTGATTGACGATGATCGCGGACACGCCGATGCTGACCGCCTGCTGGATCTGCTCGCGCTGCTCGGCCGCATCCTGCCGACCCTCGTAGATGCGCAGATCGACGCCGAGCGCCTTCGCCTGCTTCTGCGCGCCGGCCTCGTAGGCCTGGAAGAAGTCGCCGGTCGACAGATAGTTGACGAGCGCGATCTTCACGCCGCCCTTGTCGAACGGCGCGGGCGCGCCAGTCAGCGGGCCGGCGTGCGCCGCGGGTGCGAGCGCGGCCGATGCGGCGGCGAAAAACAGCGTGAGCGCGCCGACCGTCCGGTCGATGCGTGACTTGCGGCGAAGCGACGATCGCATGGTCTGCTTGTCTCCGTGGGGGACGATATCCGCACAATCTATCAGCGCGACCGGCACGCTCAAACCGAGCGATTCTGAAATGGATATTCCTTCGGATATCAAACCGATTGCAGCGGCGGCGCTTCGATGCGGGAACCCGCAATCGGGCGCACGCGTGATAACCGCCGCGGGAATCGATGGTCCGGAACGACGCCCCGGATTGACTGCGGACGCCGCGCCGTACGCCCTGCTCCGTCACCCACGCGCGTCGGCACGGCGGCCGATGCCGAACGTGAACGCCAGCGCGAGCACCAGCAACACGCCCTTGATGAAGTCCTGCATGTAGTACGGCGCGTTCAGCATCGTGAGCCCGTTGAGCAGCACGCCGACGAATACCGCGCCCACGACCGTGCCGAACACGTTCGGCCGCTTGGCGCCCCACACCGCGTAACCCACCAGCGCGGCGGCCACCGCGTCGAGCAGCAGCGAGTGCCCGGCGCTCACGTCGCCGCGTCCGACCCGCGCGGCGATCAGCACGCCGCCCAGCGACGCGATCGTGCCCGACACGACATACGCGGCGACCCGGTAGCGCGCGGCCGGCGCGCCGGCGAGTCGCGCGGCCGTTTCGTTGCCGCCGATCGCGTAAATCACGCGGCCCCAGCGCGTCGCTTCCATCGCGACGCAGGCGAGTACCGTCACCGCCGCGAGCAGCAGCACCGGCAACGGCACGACGTCGAACACGCGCAAGCGCCCGAGCGCGAGAAATGCGGCGGGGAACACGCCCGTTGCGTCCGTGCCGTCGGGCAGCACCGAACCGGTTGCGAGCGACCGGCCGCCGGTCGGGATCAGTTGCAGGCCCGCCAGCAGGAACAACGTGCCGAGCGTCGCGAGCTGGTCGGGCACGCGCAGTCGCGTAATCAGCAAGCCGTTCAACAACCCGGCAGCCACACCGAGCGCGATGCAGGCGGCCACCGCCGCAAGCGTGCCGCCGTGCCAGACGACCAGCACGTAGCTGGCGGCCATCTGCGCGGACGCGGCCACGCTGCCCACCGACAGGTCGAAACCGCCGGCCGCGAGCGTGATCGTCACGCCGATGCCGAGCAGCGCGACGATCGACACCGCCTGAAGAATGCTGAACAGGTTGTCGAGGTTCAGGAACGCCGGCTCCCTGAGCGCGAACACGGCGACGAGCACGGCCAGCACGAGCAGGATGCCCGTGCGTTCGAGCGCCGCGCGAATGCGGGCCGGCGCGGGGCGGCGCGCTCGTTCGCCAAGCAATGCATCGTGGGCCAGGGAAGAGGAAACGGGTTTCATGGGAGGCACGGTCACTCAGGAGGAAGACGAAAACGGACGGTCGAGCGTGGCGCGATCGAACCGCACGATGCGATCCGCGATTTCGGCCGCCTCTTCGAGATCGCTGACGAACACCAGCGTCGCGCGCTCGTGCGCGTGGCGCCGCAGCGTATCGACGATATCGGCGCGCGCGCCGGCATCGATGCCCTGAAACGGCTCGTCGAGCAGCAGCAGCGTTGCGCGCTCCGCGTGCCAGCGCGCGAGCACGACTTTCTGCTGGTTGCCGCCGGACAGGCGCACGAGCCGATCGTCCGGGCCCGTGCAGCGGATGCCGAAGGCAGCGATCGCGGCCGCGGCGGCAGCGCGTTCGCGGGCCGGCCGCACCGCGCCGCCCGCAAACCAGCGCGACAGGAACGGAAAGCTGATCGTGCCGGCGATCGACGCGAACGGCACGCTGTCGGGAAACAGCGATGAGCGCCAGCGATCCTCGCCGGCCATGAACACACCGGCGCGAATGGCGTCGGCCGGCGAGCGCGGCCGCCACGGCCGGCCGTCGAGCGTCATCTCGCCGGCGGCCGGGCGCGCGGCGCCGAAGATCGCGCTGGCCAGGCGCGACTTGCCGCCACCGACCGGGCCCGCGATCGCGACGATCTCGCCGCGCCGGACGTCGAGGTCGAACGGGACGCTGGTCGGCATGAGCCTGAGGTTCCGCAGGCCGAGGCCGGCTTCGGACGACGGCGCGGCACGGCCCGCGTCCGCCGCGTGCGCCTTCGGCAACGGCCGCCCGATCATCGTTTCCACCGCGGCATCGAAATCGACCGGCGCGGCCAGGTCGGCGACGATCCGGCCGTCGCGGACGATCGCGACGCGATCGGCGATGCGGCGCAAGTCGCCGAGCCGGTGTGACACCAGCAGGATCGCGACGCCGTCGTCGCGCAACGCGTCCAGCAGCGCGAAGAGCCGCTCCGCTTCCGGCGCGGACAGGCTCGCGGTCGGCTCATCGAGAATCAGCAGGCCGGGCTGCCCGGCGAGCGCGCGCGCCAGGGTCACGCGCTGCTGGTCGGCCAACGACAGCGACGCAAGCGGCGCCGACAGGTCGGCGTCGAGCCCGACGCGCCCGGCGAGCGGTTGCGCCGCGGCACGCCGCGCAGCCGGCGGCACGCGCCACGGCGAGGCCGGATCGCACAGCCGGTCGAGCAACAGGTTGTCGGCGATCGACAGCGTCGGCACGACGGCGTCGGCGACCGACTGGTGCACGGTGGCGACGCCGAGCCGCTTCGCCGCGTGCGGCGAAGCCGGCCGATAGGGTTCGCCGCGCAGCGTCAGCGTGCCGCCGTCGGGCCGGATCACACCGCTCAGGATCTTCACGAAGGTCGATTTGCCCGCGCCGTTCGCGCCCATCAGCGCGACGACCTCACCGGCGGCGATCGACAGGTCGAGCGACACCAGCGCGACGGTTGCGTCGAACCGCTTCGCGATGCCGACAGCGCTCAGGACGGGCTGCGACGGCGCTCGATGTGCTCGATGTACGCGTACTGCGCTCATGATTGCGTCCGCCCGTTCACACCGGCGCGAACTCGCGTTGCCACGCGGGCAGTTCGAGATTCGCGCGAAAATCCCCGCCGACATAATCGGTATCGAGCAGATCGCGCCGGCGCAACTCGGGCAGCAACCCGTTCAGCAGCAGATCTTCCTGGTCCGGCTGGCCGAGCCCGTGCAGCGACAGCACGTCGACGAGCCCAGCCCGATAGCGCGTTTCGATCGCATCGGCGAGTTGCTCCGGCGTGCCGGCGGCGAACCAGTGACCGGTCTCCTGCGCGCGGATGATCAGCTCGCGCAGCGTCAACCGCTGTCGCGCGTAGCTAACGAAAATCGCCACGCGGCCGCGCCGGCGATGCACGCTGTCGATCGTCGGCAGCAGCGCTTCCGGCAGCGGCTGGTCGAGCGGCAGGCCGCGCAGGTCGACGCCGCCGCCGAGCATGTCGGCGAGTTTCAGCCGGCCTTGTTCGTCATCGATGCGTTCGTGCTTCTCGTGCAGCCGCCGCGCGACGTCGGCGTCGGATTCGCCGATCACCGAGTGAAACGAGTTCATCACGAGCGGCAAGCGGTCGCCGCGACCGAACGCGGTGGCCTGCCGGTGCAGGTCGGCGACGAACGCGCGCGCATCGTCGAGCGTCGGCTGCGACGTGTAGACGACTTCCGCGTAACGCGCGCCGAGCGCCACGCCGCTGGCCGACTGCCCGGCCTGGAACAGCACGGGCCGCCGTTGCGGCGACGGCGGCACGTTCAGCGGCCCCTGCACCTGGAAGTACGCGCCGCGGTAGTCGATCGCCCCGAGCTTGAGCGGGTCGATCGAGATGCCCCCGGTCGGCGTGCGCCGCGTCGCGGCCGGATCGTTCGCGTCGAACAACGCGTTGACGACCTCGACGAATTCGCTCGCACGCGCGTAGCGTTGTTCCGGGTCGGGCAACGCGGCGTTGCCGAAGTTTTCCTCGCCGACCGACGACGTGACCGCATTCCATGCGGCGCGCCCGCCGCTCACGTGATCGAGCGTGCCGATCAGCCGCGCGAGGTTGTACGGGTGGTGATACGTCGTCGACACCGTCGCGACGAGCCCGATGGCCGACGTCGCCTGGCTCAGCGCCGCCAGTGCGACGATCGGCTCCTGGCTGCCGGTGGCACCGGCGAGGCCGGCCGGATCGGCCTGCAGCAGGTCGGCCGTGAAGAGGCCGGTGATCTTCTCGGCTTCCGCCTTGCGCGCGAGCGACGTCGCGCGTCGCATGCCCTGGACCGAGTCCGGATCGCCGGGCGCGTACAGCACGCTCGCCGCGCCGACGAGCGTTTTCAGGCGTCTGCGTCCGCGGCTCATGACGCCACTCCGGCCAACCCATCGTCGCTTGCGGCGCGCGCCGCGCGTCGTCCGCTTCTGTCGTTCATCCGCGTTCCTCGTGATTCGGTTCGACCGGAGGACACATGCTGGCATCGCGCAACCGACGGCGCTCGCGTCGGGTCGTCCGGCATGGCCCGCTGGCACGCGCCGCATGGCGCGCATGCCAGCGACCATAACGCAGCCCCCCTGGTCGGCCGGAACGAATATTTTCGGCTTTCCATATTCTTCTCCGTGCTCCCGGGCCTCGGCTACGCCGCGGTCCTGCTCGTCTGTCCGCCGAGACGCGGCGCGACATGCAGCACGAAATCGGTGAGGATCTGCTCATACTCGTCGGGCGCGAAATCGTACGGCAATTCCAGGCGTAACTCGCCGATCTGCCGTACGACCGGATCCGCGAGCAGGCGCTCGGTGATTTCCGCGGCGCTGCCGACCAGGTCTTGCGCATACAGCGTGCGACGCGGGCCTTGCGGGCCGCGCGTGCGCTCGACGCGTTGCGCGGCGAACGCGCGATAGCGCCGGCGGCTGACCTGATCCGCGCTGTCGATCGGCACGATCACGCGCCCGAGCGCGATGCGCGGTGGATGCGCGCCGCGCCAGTTCGCACGAAACGCGTCGAGGTGGCTGCGCTGCGTGTCGAAGAAGTCGTCCGTGCGCTCGCCGACGTTCAGATTGCCGATCAGCAGGTTGAAGCCGTTGCGACCGGCCCATTCGGCCGAGCGCAGCGAGCCGCCGCCATACCAGAGCCGCTGCGTCAGCCCGGGCGCGTACGGCATCACGCGCGGCCGTTCGCGCCCGGCCGGCGATTCGACGAAACACTGTTCGTCGCCGAGCAGCTCTCCCGTCAGGTTCGCGCGCAGCCGCGCGACGCGTGTGTGCGAAAAGTCGATCTGCTCCGGCGCGCCATCGAACAACCGGTCGCCGAGCAGTGCGCCATGCGGCGGCGCGCCCGCGCTGAGCCCGACGTTCAGGCGGCCGCGCGAGAGGATGTCGACGGTCGCCAGATCCTCGGCCAGCCGGAACGGATTCTCGTAACCCATCTGGATCACGGCCGCGCCCAGCCCGATCCGGGTCGTGTGCTGGCTCGCCGCCGCGAGAAACGTCGCCGCCGACGACACGGCCCGCTCGAGATGGCGTTGACGCACCCATGCACAGTCGTAGCCGAGCGCCTCGCCGATCCGGAACAGGTCGAGCGTCTGCTCGAGGCCCGGCAACGGATCGTCCGCCGTATAGTTGCCCGGCGTCAGGAAGCTGATCCGCGTGATGCACACGCCTTCGGCCGCTTGTGTCATCGTTGCTGCGGCGACCTGGAGACGGGCGCGGCCTTCCCGGCGCCGGCGTCGCGCAGCACGGCGCACGCCGCCGGATCGGCAAACGCGCGCACCTTCGCGCGCACCGGGAGCCGGCGATGCCCGCTTTCCGGCAGCCATATGAGCGGAGGGAAATCCGTGCGGTTGTTCATGATTCGGGGGCGGGCGGGCTGGTTGACGAGACGGGCGTCCGCCCGGGGATTCGATCTTAGCCACCCGGGACCGCGTGCAAAATATCGATTGCTGCAATGCTTCGCTGCGGTGCGCAGATATCGATTCCCGTGTTCGTCGCGCATCGTGCGGCGCCAGGAACAGGCGCCGTGCTCGCCCGACTGTGCCGCAGCGTGATGCGCTCGCCGGGTTCGAGTGTCAGTACCTTCAGCTTGAACGCCTTCGGCAACGCGTCGCCGTCTTGCTTCACGTAGCCGATACGATCATCGACGACGAGCCGCTGCGTCGTCGGACGCGGCACGCTTGTCACCCTGACGAGCAAGAACCTTCGTCGCGACGTGTGAAGGCGAGAGAGATCAGCGACCGGGCTAGCCGGTCGCCTTCAGCGTGTTGCCACGCATCATTTGCCAGACGGGAGACTATTGGCAAACAGGTTCGAATAACCCAGCGTGCCGACGCCGCCGATCGAATTGCACGTTGACGACGCGGCACCGGGCGGACAATCGACGTCACGATCGAACGACCAGAAGTGGATGCCCGCGAGCCCGTTCTGTTTCGCATACGCGGCGACGGTCTGTGCGTCCGCTGGCGTGAAGGTTTCGCCGGCCACATCGTTACCGCCGATCATCGGCGTCAGTTCGATCTGACTGTACGGTACGCCCCAGTGATCGTGCAGGTTCATGGCCGCCTGAATGGCCGATTGCCCCATCTGGCAGAGTCCGCCCGCGACAACGCAGTTTCCCGCTCCGGCCGAACCGTAATCCATCGTCATCAGATTGATGGTGTAGTTTTTCAGTCCGTATGTCTGGATCGCCTGCATGACCCAGTCACCATAAATGTTGAAACTGTCCGGTGCGCTTGCTCCCCAGGAGCCAGCCGTGGTCGCGCCCGGCTGGGAAGGAGCAAGTGTCGCCAGGGTAAAGCTGAAACGCAGATTCGGATAATTCCGCTGCGCCACCACGACGCGTTGCACCAGATCGTTGATCACCTGCTGCGTCTGCCCCGCCTCGATATCGAAATCGATCCCGATGAGGTTATTCGATGCGTAACGATTGATGAAAGTCGCCATGCCCGCATCGGAACTGCACGTGAATGACCCCGCAGCGCCGCCCGTGGAGATCACGTAATTCACATTTGCCGCGGTAAACCGTTGAATATTGGCGGTAGCCAGCGCACCGCCATCGACGCCCGCCCAGTTCTCGCTGCCACATTCGCCGGTCGCAAAAGCGAGGGTCATTGCATGAACACCGACTGGCAACACCGACAGTACAGGGTTCAACTGGCCCGTGACGGCCGATGAAATGACGTTCGTGTTCCAGTCCATCGAAATCGTCGCGTCCTTGTACGGGCTATAAACGAAAGCCGGAGCTGTACCGGTCCCGGAACTACTCCCACCCCCGCTTCCACTCCCACCCCCACCGCCACCGCCACTCCCCGTTCCGGTACAGGAACCTGCAATGGTCCACGGCTGGCCACTATCGGCCGCACCGCTGTTCGACACAGGATTCTGGCCCTGGGTCCACCAGTTAGCCTGATAGTTTGTTGTGCCGACTGATGCGACATTCCCTCGCGTATAGACTTGACCGGCCTTCCACGCTGCCTGACAGGTATTCGACGACGAAGCCGAAGACGGCGCGGCCATGACGGCACTCGTGCCGAGAGATGCCCCTGCCAGCACGGCGGCCCACGCGACGCCCAAAGCCGATCGCAACATCACTCCATATCGCTTTTTATACATTTCCTTGCCCTCTCCACGGTGACGGGTTTATATCGGACACGTGCACATCGGTACGTCAGGTAAGCGCTGATCAATCAGCTTGTCGATGTCATCGACGCTACAACCGGGGACAGCCCAGGTTTTTCCATCCATGCAATTTTCGAAGAGCGCATATGAGAAGGATTACTTAACTAACGACATGATCAGATCCGCCTTGGGACTGCCCCACCCGGTGACCAGATCGTAGCCCTTCACCGCCGGGTAACTCCCTGACGTGCCACTCGCAATATCGTGGAAGTTCGCGGTATATGCGGGTGTCAACGCGCCATTGATCTCGTTCTGCGCGTAGATCACCGGGTTGAAATAGCCAACGGGCGCTTGCCCCAGAGCGGCGGCATGCTGATTGGCCAGCGCGGCGAAGCCGGCCCACATCGGCGCGGCAAAGCTGGTCCCGCCATACTCGTTCGCGGTGCAGCCGCTCTGATTGGCGCACACATAAAAGGTGAAATCGGCGTTGGCGGACACGTCCGGCCCATTGCGATAGGTCCGGGAGCCACGGTTGACGGCATTGATCACGCCACTGATCTTCTGCCAGGACGGAATCGCGACCTGATCGGGCGAGATGCCGCCGCCGCTATCACTCCAGGCCGTTTCCGACTTCCACGCGCCGCCTGCGGAGCCGGTCGTCAGATCGGTCCCGCCAACGGAAATGACATACGCACTGTCGGCAGGCCATGCCTCGTTGGACGTCGACCAGGTCGAGTTGTCACCGGACGCCGCAAAGAACGATTGCCCCTGGGCGGCCATCTTCTTGAAGTACGGGTCCAGGGTGGACGGATCGGCAGGCGTCCACCCCCACGAGCAGCCGATCGTCATCGGCAGTGGCTGGTGGGTCGTCATTGCGCTGAGGATGGCCGTATCCGTGGAGCCGACATACATCGTCAGACTCGCAAGTCCGGGCGCCATGCCGAGCGCCTGGGTCAGGTCAAGCGTCTGTTCGCTGTCGTCGCACGTACTCGGATCGCAGGACGTACTGGTTCCGTCGGTCGAAAGCAGCGTGACCGGGACCCGGTTGGTCTGGCCGCTGTTGGTGAAATAGGTGCCGAGGTCGGCCAGCTCGGTTCCGGCGTATTCAAGCAGGCCCAGGTGTTGCCCCGCGCCCGTCAGGCTGGTGCCGCCATAGTAGGCCGCGCGCATGTCGCTCCCCAGGAACGACGCTGACGGACCCGATCCCGTCGTGGCGCGGGCGACGACCGTATCGGGGCGAACGCCCTGTGCTTTCGCGTCGTTGCCCTTCTTGACGAACAGCGGATGCGGAATCGAATAGTTGTCGAGCCCGGAGACGTGCCAAAGCGGAACGGCCATCGAGGTGGTCGGCTCACGGTCGGGGCCGACGAACAACCGGTGCTCGGTCGGATGCCGATAATAGTGCAGCCGAAGGTTGAAGGCGGCTTCGACGGCTGACGCAGGCCCCGTCACCTGCACGTCCATGCCGTCGAGGCTCCCGCCGGTCACGGTCAGACCGTGTGCGACGAGATATTGCACGGTCGTATCGTAATCCGTTCGTGTCGGTCCGAATCGTGCGCTGAATTCGGCAGGCGTCAAGTAGTGACGGAAGTTGGGACTGAGCGGATTGGTCACGTCCGCGACGAACGCGTCGAGCCCTTTCTGATCTCGTAGCGGCAACACCACGTCGAGCACCATCCGCCGGTCGGCGAGAACGTCGATCACAGGTGCGGCCACGCCGACATCGGCGCCTGCGCGAACGTGGCGGGTCAGCACCTGCGCTGCGTGGCCCGTCGCCACCGTGCCGAACGTGAGCAACAAGGCCAGAGCAAGTGAACACGTACGTGGAATGCGCCCAGTTGTGCTTTCTAAACATTGACTTTCATCGTGTTTGATTCGATTCATGACCGGTTACTCCTTTAATGGACAAGGCTCTGCCAGCGTTGCACCACGAGAAATCGTAAATCGATTTTTTCTGTATATTTTTAAATTACCGCCCGACCACATCCATAAATCATCAACAATCCCGTCAAATCAATATGCGGAAATCAATGATCCATGCGCATCGAACGCATTCAGGATTAGCCATCGTCGGCATGATATGAGTCAGCGCGCACCTGTTTGAATCGACCGGGTATATCGCGCTTGTAGATATGGGGCGTGCCGCCCGTACTGATGCGAGACGGTAGTTGCCTTGTGATACGACCAAAGTCGCCGAGGCAAGCGCGATCCGTAGCCGGTCATCGGGCAATGCCCCTGAAAATTACATATCGAAATATTTCGATCGGATAGTAAATCAATGCACGCACCACGACTAAATAATGCAACATTCGCGACACGGATTTACTCACCCAACCCGGAACAATCAAGAAAACCAGACAGACACCGAATCGTGGATATCCGACGAAAAACTGAAACAATACGAGAAATCTCCGCCGATCCGATTGCTTTTTTCCAGATGGATTACTTGCGCCCCGTGGAAAGCATATAAGGCGAAATTGGAACGTCAAGTGCTATTTTGACCGGCCGCACTCGACTGCATCATGACCGATCGAGCCACGCCGGGTCGGCTCAATTGACGAGGTAGACGAGACTTTTTTATAACAAGCTTCAAATTCCGGAAAATCGTACGCGAACCGCCTCGGGCATCGTGTCCGGCGCGCCCCGGACCTGCATGTTGACCCTGCCAAACGCGCTTGTTCGAGCAGCAAGCCGGCGATGCATGACGCAATACACCCGCCTTGCGTTGACACGCGGTTGGCCCCGCGCGTCCCGATTTCGCCTTAGCGGCGCCCATGCACGCCAATGTGGCCGTACCGCGCGAGGCGCGCCTCGCCGACCTCGCCGCGCCATTGCGCGAGCGAATCTGCGCGTCGCTCGGCTGGCTCGGCATCGATCTCGACCTGTTCACCTGCTCCCAATCCGCCGCCGATAACTGGCGCGCAATCGGATGCCGGTATGCACGGCGTCGCACAAAGCGACCGGCACGACGCACCGCTTCACCGAAACCGCGTGCCGTGTAGGAATCCGCCGACGATATCTGCACGATTCCTACCGCAGCTTCAGAGCACGCTGATTGAATCGCACTGGCGTGGCAACGATACTGACCTCACGGATACCGGCTGCGCGGTACACCGGTTGCAGGCCACCAGGAGAGACGTCATGTCACACGCCATCTATCGTTCCGAATCGGGCAACCAGACCGTCAACCCGGCCGAAAAGTCCGACACGGCCGCACTCGACACGCTGGCGCTCGTCGCGCTCGCCCGCGACGCCGGCATGCTGGTCATACTCGACGGACAGATTGGACGCGAGCGGTACGAAAGCGTGACGGGATCGATCTCTACCCTGGCCCGTTTCGCACAGGCGCTGCAGCTTTCCGCGCTCAAGGCGGCGTGAGGCCGGCAAACGGCCCACTCACACCGCGAGTTCGAAGAACGATCGCGCCACGACCTGGCCGTTGACGATCAGCTCGACCTCATGCCGGCCCGCATAATGCCGGCGCGTCGTGAAATCGCGCATCGCCCGGCTGTGCCGCAGCGTGATGCGCTCGCCGGGTTCGAGTGTCAGTACCTTCAGCTTGAACACCTTCGGCGACGCATCGCCGTTTTGCTTCACATAGCCGATCCGATAATCGACGACGAGTCGCTGCGCCGTCTCGGCCGTGGAGTGCAGCTCGCAGGCGAGCGTGATCGATTCGCCGAGCACCACCTGCGCGGGCGTCACGCCGAACGGGCCGATTCCCAGGCGAGGCGCGCTTTCGGCACCCAGGATCGCGAGCGCCCGCGCGTCGCCCTGCTTCACGAGGGTGCGAAGTGCGTGACGGACGATCCATCGCGTATGCGGATGGTCGTCGCCCCATCGTTCGGCTCGATCGAGCACCCAGGCCGGATGCGTCTTCGCCACGTCGTTCAGGTGATTCGCGACCGAACGGCGCACATAAGCGCTGGAGTCCGCGCGAAGCGTGTCGAGAATCCGCGCGGCCAGCGCCGGGTCGGCCTCGATCTCGCGGAGCCGGAACGACCATGGCAGGCGTGGGCGACTGCCTTCGCTTGCCAGCCGGCGGACTGCTTCGTCCGCATCGTGCGCCCACGTTTCCATGATTGCGAGTGCGCGCGCGCAGTCGATGCGCAGGAATTCACGCACCGCGAATTCCGACGTGCCGAACGGCGTGAAATATTTCAGCGCGTCCATCGAACGGTCGAATGCATGCCGACCGTACTGCCCCACATAGTCGGGCGCGATGAGCGAGACAAACCCGCGGCCGAAGCGTGGCGCCGCCTCCTGCAACAACGCCAGCACGGCCTCGTATCCGCCGGATAGCGACCGCGCGCCCGTGTCGATCGCAACGCTGGCGCGCCTGACGCGCTCCATCAGCGTCAAATCGTCGAAGCCGTCGAGCGCCGTCGCAAGAAACGCCGCCCGGTCGAAGGCAGGCTCGATCGAATGCAGCACGTCGGACAGCGTGTGGAACTGCTGTTCGCCCAGCGATTCCTTCAGCGGGACGGGAACTTGGATGGTGGTCATTGCAAGGAGATGCGGCGGGTGCCGCGGATCGATGGATGCGAAAGCGCACAGTATCGCCGAAGCCCCTGCCAATTCCTGTCAGCAGACTTTGCCCGGCCAGCGCACGTCCGTGCGGGGTTCAGTCGACGCGCGCGGAAGGCGAACCACGAGCGGGCGCGGGCGTGTTCATGCGCCGGTTCACCTTTGCTCGCGGGACGGCGCGCGCACCGCGCCGCTGGAGAGCCGGTTTCGCAATTGACCGCCAACGAAGGCCGCCACAATCAGCGACAGATAACCGGCAACGAGGAGATGCCGCCAGCTGTCGAGCGCGGCGCGGTGCGCAACCAGCGCCGCGTCGGGTGCCGGTACCGCGAGACTTCCCGGCACGACCGCGCGCGTCATCTGCACGAAGCCCGCCGCCGACAACACGGGCAGCAGCACGAGCACGGCCAGCAGCACGAACCTTGCGCGATGCCAAAACGCATGCCGGCGCAAATGAAACCACAGCCCGAGACTGCCGTGCAGCCACCCCGGCGCGAGCAGCGCGATCTGCAGGCCCTGCGTGCCGCTCGTGAGGAGCGACACGATGACCCGTTCGTAGTTCGGTTCAAAGCCGTAGAACGACGTCGCAACCCGTGTGCCGACGACGTGGCGGATCAACAGCATGGGCAGGCTGAGGCCGGCCCACAGACGGAGCCATTCGGCGGGCGGCAGCGCCCAGTGCCGACGGCCGTAGATGGTGCGGATCGCCAGCGCGAAATGCAGGCCGGCCGCGCCATACAGCAGGATCGTTCCGGGCACGCTTCGCCAGAGCCCGATCGCCAGGTGCAGCGCGCGCTCGGCGATATCGATCGACCAGATGCCGAGCGCGTGATTGACCATGTGAATGGAAATATAGAGCCACAACAGGATGCCGGACGCGAGCTGCAGCCTTCGTGCGGTGTTGCGCATCCGGTCATGCGGCGACGCCGGTTTCCCGGCATCGTCGAGATCACGCCGCGATCGACCCGGAAGGGTCCGGGTCTGCCTCCCCTTGTCGTCCATTGGCGCCTCCCCTCGATGCGTCCGGTGCTTGATCGGCATACTGCGGAGCATGCCCGTTTATTCCAGCGACGGGCAACATCCGCGCAAGAAATGCGTGGCATGGCGCCGGGAATAAGCGCCGTGCTTGCCGGGTATAGCGGGTGTGGGCACGACGCATGACGACCGCGATGCGTCGACGCCCTTCACACCGAAACGAACGGGGTCGAGGAGACCATCATGTCCAACGTTCTGTCCCACTGGATTCTGGTCGGCTGCGACGCATACGACGAGTATGTGTTCGTGCCGTGGCTCGATAAATCCGTGTATCTGAGAACGGTCACGTTGCGTCGCGTCTGCTTGCTGTGATGGGAGCCGCTGCGGCGCATGCGATCCGGTGACATCCGGCCATGAGGAACAGGCGCGTCCTGCCCCTTTCGGCAAGTTCGGCGCGGCCGCCAAGTACGGCGGACAGCGCGAACGGCTCTCGCACGGATTTATCGTGGCGCCCCGGTACCTTTCACGTACGCTTCACGCCGCCAGTCCCGCCGACGAAGCGTTTGCGATATCCGGGTTGAACCGCGTCATGCAGTTCAGGTCGAGTGCGCGTATCTGCTCGGTCATGAAGTCGATGAAGATACGAATGCGCGTCGGAAGATGTTGCCGGCTGAGATAGCAGATATAGTGGCCGCGATCTTCCGGCACATGCTTCGCCAGCGCGACAATGAGCTCGTTCGATGCGATATGGTCGCGAATCTGGTAGCCCGCCATCTGCGCAATGCCCGATCCGTTCAGAACTGCGCGCAACACCAGATCCGCATCGTTGAACGTAAGCCGGGACGACGGCAAGTACTTTTGCAAGCGGCCGTCTACATTGAATTCCCATTCGAATACACGACCGCTGGCAAAACGGAAATTGATGCAATCGTGCCGACCCAGGTCCTCCAGACTCTGCGGGAGGCCACGCCTGGCCACATACGACGGTGCGGCGCAGAGCGCCATCTGCATCGGAATCAGTTGCCGCGCAATGATGCTGGAATCCTCGATGCGTCCATTGCGAAACGACACGTCGATCCGTTCCGACACCAGGTCGATCGGCCGGTCGTCGAGCAGCAGATCGATGACGATGTCGGGGTAGGCCCGCGCAAACGTTTCCAGCAAGGGCGCAACGACTTTCCTGCCGAATCCCACTGCCGAACTGATACGAATGAGGCCGCGTGGCGGCCCCTCCCGCAGCTCCAGCATGTCGTTCATGGCTTCCACGATCTGCGCGACACCCTGATGGCAGTTTTCGAAGAATCGCTGGCCTTCGCAAGTCAGTTCGGTCATGCGCGTGGTCCGCTGGAACAGCCGCGTACTCAACTGCGCCTCCAGCTTCTGAACATTCCGGCTCACGGCCGGCCGGCCGACGCCGAGACGTTCCGCGGCCTTGGTGAAACTCCCCTCGCTCGCCACCGCGACGAACGCAAGGATGCCCGCATAGCTCGCACCGAAGCTCGCCGACAGTGCATCGGCGCGACCGGCCAGGTCACGGCGAACGCCATGCTCCGATGTATCCGATTGATTCATTTCCGCTGCCCCCAGACATGCCGCTCATCCCGATTGCTCGCCGCTGGCATTCGCCAGCGAACCGCCACACATGCCAACGCGAATCAGTGTCTTGCGAGCCACGGGTCGAGACCGATGCGGCCGAGTCGCGCATTCCCGAGCGGCACCAGCGATTTCTCCTCGACGCGGCCGCCGTAGTAGCGGGCATCGCGATCGGTCACCACCGCGCGCGTGTCGCCGACCGACTTCAGATAACGCGCGACGATCTCCGCAAACGGCGCGCGATCCGGGCCCGCGATCTCGACCGTGCCGTTCAGCGGCCCGGCGAGCGCGATCTGCGCGATCAGTGCCGCGACGTCTTCCGCGGCGATCGGCTGGAACAATCCGTCGCCGATACGGACGGTACCGCCTTCCGTGCCGAAATCCGCAATTCCGCCGATGAATTCCATGAATTGCGTGGCCCGCACGATCGTGTACGGCACGCCCGCCGCTTCGATCGCCTGTTCCTGCGCGACCTTGGCCGCGAAATAGCCGTTCTCCGGCATCCGGTCGCAGCCGACGATCGACAGCGCGACGTGATGGCGCACGCCGGCGGCCACTTCGGCCTTGCCGAGATTGCGTGCCGACGTGCGGAAGAAATCCAGCACCGCCTGCGGTTCCCATGACGGCGCATTCGCGACGTCCACGACGACGTCCGCGTCCGTCAACGCATCGGTCAGGCCTTCGCCCGTGATGGTATTGACGCCGGTGCGCGGCGATGCCGCGAGCGCCTGATGGCCCGCTTCGCCGAGCAGCGTGACGACACGCGAGCCGATCAGGCCGGAACCGCCGATGACAACGATCTTCATTGCAAATCTCCTGACGAAATGAATGCATTTGAACGTGCGGGGCGTGACGGGCGCCGTAGCGGATGAAGGCTGTCATGACCGTCGCATCGCGTGGCGCAATTGTGGAAGAATCATGTCCTATCCATCAGTGCCAAGAATCGTCGATCGGACTGGTCCATGCCGTGTCTGCTCCCGTTACCCACGAGACCGTGATGTCTACGCAAACACCCACACTGACCATCGAAATCAATCGGCAACATCAGTTGCCGATCTATCTGCAGATTTGCGAACGGTTCAGAACCGCGATCGCCGCGGGACATCTGCGTCCCGGCGATCGCGTGCCCGCGCTGCGCGGTCTCGCGACGCAACTGAACACGGCGCGCGGCACCGTCGAACAGGCTTACACGATCCTCGTCGACGAGGGATATCTGCAGATGCGCGGCGCGGCAGGCACGTTCGTCTCGCCGTCCCTGCCGAAATCGCTGACGCGGTCGCCGCCCGCGCGTGCCGACGAACCGGCACCGCGCACCGAAAACGCCGACTTGCTTCGAACACCGGGCACGTCGCACGACAGTCCGCCTCCACGGCGCCCTCAGCCAATCGCCGTCGCAATGAGCGGCGAGCCGCGTCCGTTGCAACCCGGGCTCCCTGCGTTCGACGCATTTCCTCGCAAGGTATGGCACCGGCTCGTGTCGCTGCGCGCGCGCAGCGGCGATCGCGCACTGCTCGGCTATCCGAATCCGGCCGGTTACCGTCCGCTGCGCGAACATATCGCCACTTATCTGGGGTTGTCGCGCGGCGTCACCTGCGTGCCGGAACAGGTGTTCATCACCAGCGGCTATCGCGCAACGCTGGAACTCGTGCTGCGCAGCCTCGCGCGTCCGAACGACCGTGTCTGGTTCGAGGATCCCGGCTATCTGCTCGCGCGCAGCTTCCTGTCCGAGACCGGCGTGCAGCTCGTCCCGGTACCGGTGGACACCGAGGGCATCGACGTCGAGCGCGGCATGCAACTGGACGCGCACGCCCGTTTTGCGCTGGTGACGCCGTCGCATCAGAGCCCGCTCGGGCACACGCTGTCGCTGGCCCGGCGCATCGCACTGCTGAACTGGGCCGAAACGACGTCGGGCTGGATCGTCGAGGACGACTACGACAGCGAGTTTCGCTATCTCGGCCGCCCGCTGCAGGCGCTGAAGAGTCTGGACCGGCGCGATCACGTGATCTATTGCAGTACCTTCAGCAAGGCGATGTACCCCGGCTTGCGGCTTGCGTACACGGTCGTGCCGGAGCGCGCGGTGGAGCGCGTCGAACGCGTGGCATGCAGCATGAATGCCGGCTCGCCGACGCTCCTGCAGGCGGCCCTGGCGGATTTCATCGAGCAGGGCCACTTTGCCCGGCATCTGAAGCGAATGCGTACGCTGTACGGCGAGCGCCGCACGCTGATCGTGCATGCATTGCGGCAGGCGTTCGGCGAGCGGCTGATCGTCGAAATGCCGCCCGGCGGCATCCAGTTCGCGGTGCGGTTCGCAGAGGGGCCCGACGGGCCGGTCGACGACGTCGCGGTTGCCGCGCGCGCCCGCGACGCGGGACTCGCGGTCTTGCCGCTCTCGATCTGGTACGCGAACAGCCACACGCAACAAACGCCGCGCGGCCTCATCATCGGGTTCGCGAACATCGCCGATGCGGGCGAAGCGCAACGTCACGCACAAACGCTGCGCGCCTGCCTGGGCCGCTGACGCGCGGCACGCAGCAACTGCGCGCGCCGGCGGCCGCTGCTACCGAGCGCCGCGTGGAAATTCTCGGCGGCGCGCATCGCGCCAACGCCCCGATTGGTGTCGAACGGGAAACATACAATCGCCCCCCACGGCTATACCGGCGTCATTCGCGCTCCTCTAGCATGGAAACGTCTTTCTTCCGTAGACGAACAGGAATCGGGCTGCACCGGAAAACTGCCGCATTCCTCATACGATCGTCCGCTACACACTCTCCCTTGAAGACGCCAATTGCCGGGGCAGTGCAGCCCTCTTCGCAAGACGCTTCGACAATTGATCGACTGAGGGTCGGAGCGCGTCGCTGAACTCGAGCATGCATCATGGATGACAAGAAGCTGCAGGCCCCTCCGCTGTCCCTCCTCGACAGGTATCGGGGCCGGGACTTTCAACCGCTTTACACGACGACCGTCACCGTATCCGGCGGCGAGACAGGACACGGCCGCGCATCCGGCGTGGTCCGTTCGGACGACGGGAATCTCGCCGTCGATCTGCGCCTGCCCGCCGAATTGGGCGGGCCCGGGAACGGGACCAATCCGGAGCAGTTGTTCGCGGCAGGGTTCGCCGCGTGCTTCCATGGTGCGCTGAACCTGCTCGAGAAACGCGCCGACATGGAGATCCCCGACACCGCCGTGGAGGTGCAGGTTTCGTTCGGACGCGATCCCATGGACGGTGGCCATGCACTGCTCGTCGATGTTCGGGTGCGGATGCCTGGCGTCGATCGAAGCATTGCGGAAGAGATGGTTCGAACCGCGGAGCGCTTGTGCCCGTACGCAAAGATGGCCAGGCAAGGCACCGTCAATATCGTGACCGTCGTGGATTGACGCAACGCCTGTCGTGCGGCAGCAGCGTCTTGTCCGTTGCAGACGTTCATCGCCGCTGCCGCGTGCGTGACCGTCCCCGCTGCGCGTCTCGCGACGCGCACACGGGGGCGCCGACCGGTCAGTCGAACGATGCCTGCGGATTGCCCGCTGCCAGCGCCTCGGTACGATTCGGCGCCGGCGGGTAGATCCACTGCGTGTTGATCATCTGCTTGCGCACCTTTCCTTCCGCGTGCGTCAGCTTGATCTGTCGATCCCAGCCTTCCGAGTAAACAGCGCCCCATTCGCCGAGGTCGACGCACGTCGCATAGAACGGTTGCTTGTACTCGAGCGTCGGCACGCCGATCAGATCCGCGGCGACGTTGTGCCCGCCGAATTGCCCCATCACGATTGCGTGCTGGCACGACATCAATGCGAAGTGCCCGTCATCGTCGCTCCGCGCCCGCGCCACATCTCCCGCCACGAACACATGCGGTGCTTCGGCCACACGAAGATCTGGCGTGACCTCGACACGTCCGAGTGGGTCGAGATGCGACGAAACTTGTGCCGTCAGCGAGCTGGCATGCATTCCGCCCGCCCAGATCACGGTCATCGCTTCGATATGCGCGCCCGACGCAGTGCGAACGCCGTCGGCCGCGACCGATACGACGCGCGAGCCGAGCACGGCCTCGACGCCGAGCGACGCGAAGGCTTCAGCGACAAACGGTCGAGGATTGGGGCCGAGATCGGGACCGATGTCGTCCTGCGCCCCGATCACGACAACCCGACTCGTCACGTCCGCGCCAAACCGCTCGCGCAATCGCCTGGGCAACTCAGTGGCGACCTCGATACCCGTAAAACCGCAGCCGACCACCGCGACCGTGTTGCGCGCCGGCGAATCCGGCAGCCTGGCCAGCGCCGCGAAGTGGTCATCGAGCGCGACCGCGTCTTCGATACGATCGACCGAGAACGCGTGTTCCGCCAGCCCCGGCACCGGCAGCCTGCTCAACTTGCTGCCGCTGGTCAACAACAGCCTGTCATACGCGAGCAATTGCTTCTGGCCGCTGGAACACGCGACACTCACCGTCTTCTCGCGAACGGAAATCGCTTCGACACTACCCTCGAGAAACTTCACGCCAACGGCATCGAGCAGCGGCAGCAGCGGTGCGGCCATTTGCTGCGGCTCGCTTTCGTACAGCCTCGGCCGGATCTGCAGTTCCGGTTTCGGAGAGATCAACGTGATCTCGACGTCACCGCTCGTCACACCGGCACCATCGAGCACGCGGGCTGCACCCAGTGCGCCCCACACGCCGGCAAAGCCGGCACCCACTATCAGGATTTTCTGCGACATGATCATTGCCCTCGGTTGATGTCGATAGCGGCAATCCGCCGCGCGAAATCATCGTAGGTCGACGCGGCATTGCGCAGTAGATCCGCAACCGTGCTCACGATGTTGCCGCTTCGACACCAATCGATCACACGCCGCCCCAATCGATCGCAGGCATGATGCGTGACGGAAGAACGCACGTTACCCAAACACCGTCTTCGTCACCTACCTGAATTGTCGATGAGGCAAATGAAATGCATCTCGGAAAATCGTACAAGCTGTCGGAATTCCTGATCTGGACGCGCTGGAAAATCTACGAGCTTCTTGTTTTCGGTTCCGTGCCGGTCGTTCTGTATCAATTCTTTTCCGTCACATGGCTGTCGATACCCCTGACGATCGTGGCGCTGCTCGGAACCGCAACGTCGTTCATCGTCGGCTTCAAGAACGTTCAAACGTACAACCGCGCAATGGACGCGCTGGAAATCTGGACCGATATCCTGAGCAAAAGCCGCCGCTGGGGCCAAATTGCCCGCGACTTCGTTGCGGACGAAGAGATGTCCCGCAAGCTCGTATATCGACACCTGGCCTGGCTGACCGCGCTGCGATACGACCTGCGTCGCCCCCGGATCTGGGAAAGCACGAACAAACGCTACAACGCGGAGTACCGCCGGTTCTATCGCGTTCCGGAGTGGGAAAAGGACATCAAGGAGTTATTGCCCCAATACCTGTCTCCCGCTGAAACGGCACAGGCGCTCTCTTCCGCTTCCATCGCAACGTGCGTGTTGAGCCTGCAAGGCATTTCGCTCAAGACACTTCACATGGCCGGCCATCTGAATTCGAACTTCTATATGGAGCTTCAAAAAACAATCGGAGAATTCATCGATCTCCAGTCAAAAACGGAACGTTTCAAGAACTTCCCCTATCCGCGTCAGTACGCGACCGTCAGCTCCCTGTTCGTACGGTTCTTCTGCCTGTCGCTTCCGTTCGGTCTTCTGAACGAATTCAACCGACTGAACGATAGCGTGAGCGGGTTCATGCACGGCAACATGGTGTGGCTCGTCGTGCCATGCAGCGTCGCGGTGTCGTGGATGTACACATCGCTCGAGCAGGTTGGCGAAAGCACCGAGAATCCGTTTGAGGGCGGCGCAAACGATGTTCCCATTTCGACGCTGTGCAGCACGATCGAGCGCGATCTGAAAGCAATGCTCGGCGAACAGGCGTGTGATCCGTCGAGCCACACGGTCATTGCGCTGTAGGGCACTCAGCGTTCTTTTGCACGGCACAGTTTCCCCTGCCTGGATCATTTGCCGCGCACTCCACCCGTCGTCGATTGTTGTCGCAAAGACAACATGGTGAGGTCCTTTGCGGCGCTACTGCCGCACGACCACATCACCTACGCTTGGCGCTGACGGTGGCCGCACATGCTGTCCGATGCAATCCGGCAAACAGACACGACACCGCAAGAAAAGCGTGCGAATCCACGCGGCGAGTCTTCGCCGCGTTGCGTCTTCGCGCGTCATTGGCCGCGGCAGCACACGCTGATGCGATGAGTGTGACTCAACACCTCACCAACCGAGGAACGATCCGTGACAGAAGAAGATATCCGCAACAACGCCTTTGCGATGCCCGTGCACAACCCGGCGTATCCGCGTCCGCCCTTCCGTTTCATCAATCGGGAGTACTTCATCATCTCGTACGAGACGGACATGGATGCCCTCCGGGCTGTCGTCCCGGAACCGCTGACGGTCGACAACGCCATCGTCCATTACGAGTTCATCCGCATGCCCGATTCGTCGGGATTCGGCGACTACACGGAAAGCGGCCAGGTGATCTCCGTGCTGGACGAGGACGGCAATCGGGCCAATTTCACGCACGCGATGTACCTCGACGATGAAGGCCCGATCGCAGCCGGGCGCGAAATCTGGGGATTTCCCAAGAAACTCGCCTCGCCCAGGCTCTGCGTCGACGGCAAGGACACGCTGCTCGGCACGCTCGACTATGGCACGCAACGCATCGCCACCGGAACGATGGGCTACAAGTATCGCCCGCTCGACACGGCGGTCGAGCGCCGCAAGCTCGCCGACACACCCAACTATCTGCTCAAGGTCATTCCGCACGTCGACGGTTCGGCCCGCATCTGCGAACTGGTGCGTTTCTTCCTGCGCGAGGTCGACGTGATCGGCGCATGGGAAGGGCCCGCCGCGCTCGAACTGCATCCGCATGCGCTCGCGTCGGTTGCCGATCTGCCGGTTCGCAAGGTGCTCGGCGCGCGCCACATCATCGCGAATCTCACGCTCGATATCGGCGAAGTGGCGTACGACTACCTCGCCCCCACCGCGTCGTTGAAACTCGCGGTCAACCAATAAGCCCCGGAGGACATATGGCACTGAATGACAAGGTCGCGCTCGTGACGGGCGCAGCAAGCGGTATCGGCGAAATGTGCGCGCGCAAGCTCGCGGCAGACGGCGCGACGGTCGTGATCGCAGACCTGAATCTCGACGCTGCACGCAGGGTTGCCGACGATATCGTTACCCACGGCGGGAAAGCGCTGGCGATCGCCATGGACGTCACCAGCGAGGAAGCCGTCGATGCGGGGCTGGCCGAAACGGTGAACCGGCTGGGCGGAATCGACGTGCTCGTGTCGAACGCAGGCATCCAGATCGTCAACCGGATCGAGGACTACGCATTTTCCGACTGGAAGAAGATGCTGGCCATTCACCTCGATGGCGCATTCCTGACGACCCGCGCCGCGATCCGGCACATGTACGCGTCGAACAAGGGCGGCTCGGTGATCTACATGGGCTCGGTGCATTCGCACGAGGCCTCGCCACTGAAGTCCGCTTATGTCACCGCGAAACACGGGTTGCTCGGTCTCGCACGGGTCGTCGCGAAGGAAGGAGGACCGCGTGGCGTCCGGGCCAACGTCGTATGTCCGGGTTTCGTCAGGACCCCGCTGGTCGACAAGCAGATTCCCGAGCAGGCGAAAGCGCTGGGCATCTCCGAACAGCAGGTCGTCAAGGACGTGATGCTGAGGGAGACGGTCGACGGCGAATTCACGTCGCTGGCCGATGTCGCGAACACGGTTGCGTTCCTGGCCGGCTTCGAGTCGAACGCGCTCACCGGACAATCGATCGTGGTCAGCCACGGCTGGTTCATGCAGTAAGGAGAACACCATGCATTCAAGCCAGCGTAACAAGCTGAAGCAGCCCCATCGCATCAAGCTCCCCGCCTATGACGAAATCGGACTCGTGCTGCAGGGCGGTGGCGCGCTCGGCTCATACCAGGCCGGCGTATACGAAGGGTTGGCCGAAGTCGGTGTGGAACCGACGCGAATCGCCGGCGTTTCGATCGGTGCACTGAATACGGCGATCATCGCCGGCAACGCGCCCGCGGACCGAACCGAGGCGCTGCGCGGCTTCTGGAACACCATCAGTCAGCCGACCGATCCGCTCTCAAGCGTCGGCGCGTACCTGTCGGCGTGGCCCGGGCTTGAAGACGTCGGGCGCAGGTGGTCGAGCGCATGGGCCGCCACGCGCACGCTGATGGAAGGCCAGGACGGATTTTTCTCTCCGCGCATGCACGTGCCTTTCGCCGGATTCGGCAGGAAGCGCCCCGATCAGGTCAGCTATTACGACACGTCGGCGTTGCGTGAATCGCTTTTGCGGTATGCGGACTTCGATCGCATCAATGACGGCAACATTCGCGTCTCCGTCGGGGCGGTCAACGTGCGAACGGGCAACCTCGTCTACTTCGACAATTCGAAGATGCGCCTGGCGCCGGAACATTTCATCGCCTCGGGCGCACTGCCGCCGGGCTTTCCGGCTGTCGAAATCGACGGCGAGTTTTACTGGGACGGCGGACTCGTGTCCAACACGCCACTCACCGAGATCATCCGGGAAAGCCAGCACCGGGACACGCTCGTTTTCCAGCTCGATCTGTGGAGTTCGCGAGGCAAGTTGCCCGGCGATTTCCTCGACGTCAGCGAGCGCACCAAGGACATTCAGTATTCGAGCCGCACGCGCGCCATCACCGCGTTCATGTCGCAGAACCAGAAGCATGCGCAGATGATCAAGGCATTGCTCGAACATATTCCCGAGCACGTGCGGCTTGCCCACCCGATGTTGCAGGAGGCGCAGAAAACGGCGGACGGCAGCGCGGTGAATGTCGTGCACCTGATCTACAAGAACAAGGCGTTCGAGGGGCACTACAAGGACTATGAATTCAGCAAGGACACGATGCGCGAGCATTGGGCGAGTGGTCTCGAGGATATTCGCCGGTCGTTCGGACACCCGGAGTGGTTCGAGATTCCGAGCCGCGAAATCGGCTTCGTTACGCGGGACGTGCATCGCCATCGGCAGGACGTCAACGAATCCGGCGGTTCGGGCAAGGACGCTTTGCCGACAGCGCAACATTCGCCGCAGAAGGAATCGTCCGTCACCAGGTAGCACGCATCGACGCCTGCCGTGGATGAGCAAACCGGTCGTTCCAGGGCCGGCATCGCGTGACATGCGACCCGGCTGGCTCCGTTCCCGACTCGCCGTACCGCGCTTGCAAGACCGGTTCAGGCAGAGCGATGACCGATCTTCGAGATCGGGTATGTGCCAGCCTCAAGGAGAGCACCATGATGTCGCATGAAATGATCGCGCGGTACGGCACGTTGGTCGTATTCCTGAACGTGCTCGGGTCTTCGCTCGGCCTGCCGCTGCCTGCCATACCGACATTGATCACGGTCGGGGCGGGCATTGCGCTGGTCACGCACGTGGCGTCGTCGACGCTGCTGCATTTCTCGACGATACTGGGCGCCGCCGTGCTTGGCGGCTTGCTCGGCGACCTGATCTGGTTTCAGGGCGGCAAACGGTACGGCAAGCGCACGCTTCACACCGTTTGCAAGCTGTCGCAGTCGCGCGACGCGTGCGTCAGGACGACAGAGCGATTTTTCGGGCGCTGGGGCGTTCGCGTGCTCGTCGTTGCGCGGTTCGTACCCGGCCTGTCGCTCGTTGCCGTTCCGCTCTGCGGCGCGATGGCCGTCAGGTTGCGCTCCTTTGTCTTGCACGATTGTGCCGGCATTGCGCTGTGGGCATCGATCGGGCTGGCTATCGGCACGCTATTCGCTTCGCAGATCGACGAGATCTTCGCGCTTGTCGCCCATCTTGGCTGGCGTGCGCTCATCGTGATCGGTATCGCACCGGTGCCGTACTTTCTGTATGGCTACTGCCGCAGACAGATGCTGGCAAACGCGCTCGGCAAGGCGCGGATCAGCGCGGGCGAATTGCATGCGTTGCTCGCGAACAATCCACGGCCCGTTGTGATCGATATCCGCTCCGCCGAACGAAGAACGCTCGATCCGTTCGTCATTCCCGGCGCGGTGATTGCCGATGACCACAAGCCTCGCCAGATCATGAAGCGCTATGGAACGAACCGGACGCTCGTCATCTATTGTGCGTGCCCGCACGAAGTGACTTCGGTGTCGGTGGCCAGGCAGTTGCGGCTGTCCGGCGTCAAGCTGGCGTTGCCGCTCACCGGCGGTATCGATGCATGGCGCGTTGCAGGCTTCGACGTCGAGCCGATGATCGCGATGAACGACGCGGCAATCGGCGAAGAAGAGCGGAAACTTATCACGCATTGACTGCAGTGGCGCCTCCCAGGCGCCGGAGCCACCGGGTATCGCACCGTTGCCGGCCTTTCAGGCCGGCAATTCGCCCGGCAGCGCGCAGCGCCTCCCTTCCCTCGAGCAGCGTGCGTCCGAAATCCTCATCACGAGCTTTGCTGCCCTGGTTTCAAACATCTCTCCGATCGGATCCCTGGCGATCCGGGCATTACGCTCCTCGCAGCAGTTCCGCCGCGCGGCAACGTCGCTTTGCATGAGACGAGGGAAGAAGATCTGGCTACCCCGTCGCGCACCGAACGAACCCGCTCACGAAATGGGTACCGAGATCAGCATGACTGAAGTGCAGACGTCTGCACGAAGGGCGGCTATATCCCCCTCCTTGCGGCGAAAAAGGAGGCGCTCCGGGGCTTCGAACAGCTTGAAAGGCTTGATCGGGCGGCTGAAGTGTCTGGACCAGGGTCGGGTCGTTCGATACGACTACCCGGCCCGTCCGTCGAATCAAAGCAAATGGTGTCCGTCATTTCCAGAATGACGGACACCCTATCGAAGCCGATCCTCACAGGTCTGGCGTATTCCGACTCGACGGCGTACGACCGATCATCACCGTGCGATTGAAAGCGACCTCCTTCAGTGCGCCCCTGCCGCTACGCCGCCGCCTTTGCCGGGCTTGGTGAGCCAGACGAGCGGGATGATCACGATGAAGATGATCGACGACAACCAGAAGATATCGTTCAACGCGAGCATGGCTGCCTGCGCATTCAGCGTGCGCTCGAAGAACGTCGCGGCCTGATCCAATCCGCCGCCGAGCGTCGTGTGGAGCTGCGCGATAGCGCTCACATAGTCGGGGTTGTTCACGCTCGATTGCTCTGCGAGTCGCGCATGGTGCAGGATCGTCCGGTCGTTCCACCCGGTCGCGATCAACGACGTGCCGACGCCGCCCGCGAACACACGCACGAAATTGGACAGGCCGGCAGCCGCCGGAATCTTGTCGGGCGTCAACCCCGACAGGATGATCGCGGTAAGCGGCGTAAAGAAGAGCGCCATCGGAATACCTTGCAGCAGCGTCGGCAGCACCAGCGTATAGGGATCGACGCTCGTCGTGTAATGCGAGCGCATGAAGAACACGCCCGCAAAACCGAGGAAGGCCAGCGTCGCGAGCACCCGCGCATCGGATTTCGGCATGATCTTCGCCATCATCGGCGCAAGCATCACGGCGAAGATCCCGAGCGGCGCCGTCACGAGTCCGGCGTCCACCGAGCGATAGCCCAGATAGCCCTGAATCCATTGCGGCAGGATCACGAGGTTCGAGAAGAACACCGCATACGCGACCGAGATCGCAATCGTGCCGCCGCGGAAATTACGCACCGCGAAGAGGCGAATATCGACGATCGGGTTCTTCTCCGTGAATTCCCAGATCAGGAAGAACAGGAAGCTGATGGCGGCGACGACGGCAAGCAAGCAGATCACGGGCGAGTTGAACCAGTCGAGATCCTTGCCCTTGTCGAGCATGATCTGCAGCGTCGCGACCCACACGACCAGCGACATCAGGCCGACCTTGTCGATGGGAAGCTTGCGCACGGGTGTCTCCCGGTCCCGATAGATCATCCACGTCACGCCGGCCGCAAACAGGCCGACGGGAATGTTGATGTAGAAGATCCACGACCAGCTGTAGCTGTCGGTGATCCAGCCGCCCAGCGCGGGCCCGGCGATCGGGCCGACGGTCGCGGTCATCGACCACAGCGCCAACGCGGTCGAGCTTTTCTCCTTCGAATACGAGCCCAGCAGGATCGCTTGCGACAGCGGAATCAGCGGCCCCGCGACGACGCCCTGCAAGACGCGCGCGGCGAGCAGCACGAGCAGGTTCGGCGCGACGCCGCACAACCACGACGAAAACACGAACAGCACGATGGCGGCCACGAACAACCTGATCTGTCCGACACGCTGCGTGAGCCAGCCCGTCAGCGGAATCGCGACCGCATTGGCCGCCGAGAACAGCGTGATCACCCACGTGCCCTCGTCGACGGATACGCCGAGGTTTCCCGAGATGGTCGGAATCGCCACGTTGGCAATGGATGAATCGAGCACGTTCATGAACGTCGCGAGCGCGACGGCGAGTGTCGCCAGAACCAGCTTTCCGCCCGTCAGCGGCGGCGGCGCAGGTTGCATTGAGGAATTCATTTCGCTTCCACTCTGAAGGTTCGACAGGGCGCGGCGCATCGATCCGGCCAGTCGGACGATTGAATCGCCCGGAGCGCGACAGCAACGTGCACTCCGGGTGCCGATTTAGCTTGCGCGCAGCTTTGCGTCGCGCTTTGCGGAAGTCGTCGACGATACGACGCGCCCCGTCTGTGCCGCAGGTTCGACGACGATGTTCTGCGCGATGATCTTCTCGATCTCGGCATCGGCCTGTGCGCCGTATTCCGCAAACACATCCGTGCGATACGACGTATTCATCGCCGCGCCGAGCTGTGGGCCGGTGTTGTCGTGCGTATCCACATCGACGTCCATCGACAGGCCGATACGCAGCGGATGCGCTTCGAGTTCCTTCTGATCCAGCTGGATGCGCGCGGGCAAACGCTGAACGATCTTGATCCAGTTGCCCGTCGCGTTCTGCGCCGGCAGGCTCGCGAATGCGCTACCCGTGCCCGCCGAGAAACCGACGACCCAGCCGTGGTACTTGACCGTGCCGCCATACACATCGGCTGTCAGCGTGACGGGTTGACCGATGCGCATGTTGCGCAACTGGCTTTCCTTGTAGTTCGCATCGATCCACACGCCGTCGAGCGGCACGATCGCCATCAACGGCGTGCCGGGCGACACCCGCTGGCCGACCTGAACCGAACGCTTCGCGACATAGCCCGTGACAGGCGCGGGCAATACGTTGCGCGCGTAGGCGAGATACGCATCGCGCACTTTCGACGCGGCGGCCTGCACGTTCGGGTGCTGGCTGATCGTCGTGTTGTCGGTCAACGCGCGGTTGGCTTGCGCCTGTTGACGCGCGGCGTCGAGCGCGGCCTGCGCGGCCGTCACGGTGTCGCGTGCGTGCGCGATGTCTTCGGCCGACACGGCGCCCGTGTCGGCAACGGCCTGGCGGCGGCGCAAATCGTCCTGGGCGCGAGCCAGGTCGGACTGCTTCTGGGCGACGTTCGCGGCATAGAGATCGTTGTTCACGTAAAGACTGCTCACCTGCCGCACGGTCTGGCCCAGCGTCGCTTCGGCGTTGCCGAGCGCGACTTTCGCATCGGCATTGTCGAGCGTGACGACCGGGTCGCCCGCCTTCACGATCTGCGTATCGTCGGCGTTCACCGCAACGACGGTACCCGCCACCTGTGGCGTCAACTGCACGAGGTTGCCGCTGACGTACGCGTCGTCAGTGGACTCGTGGTAGCGCGCAACCGTCAGGTAGTACACGCCATATGCGATCGACGACGCGACCACCGCCACGCCGAGCAGCGCCAACAGCATCCCGCGCCGCCGCGTCGCGGGTTCGCGTCCGACCTCGTCGCCTCCCGACGGCGACGGATCGTGACTCACGTGGGCAGCATCGACTGGCTTGCGAACCAGCGGGTTGATTTCGCTCATTTCAATTCTCCGGGCAGATTCGATAAGTCGCCGCTCAGCGCGCGGCGACGGCAGGCGTATCGGATGCGGACACGTCGGCACGCACCGCGGCCTCCGAATCCGCGAACGACGTGTCGACGAAGCCGCCGCCAAGCGCGGACGCGAGTGCTATCTGCTGATCGCGACGGGTCATGCGCAGGTTCGCGACGCTCTGATCGGCGGAAAGCGCATTGACGTCGGCGTTCAACACGGTCAGTTGATTCGTGAGACCGGCCTTGTACTGCGCGAGCGCCAGTTCGGCGGCTTTCAGCGCGGCTTGCCGCGCAGTCTGCGCATCGACAAGCTGCGCGTCCGTCGAACGCACGCCGGCGATTTGCGTGGCGACTTCGCTCAACGCGGTCACGAGCGCCTGGTTATAGGTCGCAACGGCATAGTCGAAGTCGGCGTAGCGCCCCTTCAGTTGCGCGCGGAGCTCGCCCGCGTCGAAGATCGGCAGGTGGATGGCCGGGCCGACCGATGCCGTGCGGCTCGCCGCCGTCAGGAAGCGACCGAAGCCGAACGCGTCGAGTCCGATCGCGGCGCTCAGGTTGATGTCGGGATAGAACTCGGCCTTCGCTTCCTTCACGTCGTGCGCGATCGCATCGACGTTCCACCGGGCAGCCACGATATCGGGGCGCCGGCTGACGAGATCCGCGGGCAAGTTGTCGGGTAGACGAACGTCGTCGCCCATGCCGAGCGCCGGGCGCGCGATCTGCAATCCGCGATCGGGACCGGCGCCCAGCAGCGCCGCGATCTGATAGCGCGTCGCGAGAAGCTGACCGTCGAGTGATTTCATCGCGGCGCGGCTCGTCGCGAGATTCGCGCGTGCGGTCTCGCGCTCGACCTGCGTGTCGAGCCCTGTCGCGATACGGCCGGCGGTGATGCGATCGATCTGCTCGCGCCGAGCGATCTCCTGTTCCGCGATGTCATGCAACACATACAAGCGCGCGAGCTGGTTATAGGTACGCGCGATCGACGTCGTGAGCGTCAGCCTGACCGTTTCCTCGTCAGCGCGGTTCGCCTGAAGCCGGGATACCGACGCCTTCAGCGCCTCGCGCTTCTTGCCCCAGAGGTCGAGCTCGTACGAAGCGCTGAGGATGCCGCGGTTCTCCGTCTGCCATGACCCGCCATAAGGCGGCGGAACGAGCGCCGTTCCCGAAAACTGCTGGCGTGCGAGCGCGTAGCTGGCATCGACGCGCGGCATCGTTCCCGCGTGCGCGGATTCGCGATAGGCCTGCGCGGCCGCCACGCGCGCACGCGCCTGATCGAGCGTCGGGCTGCTTCTCAGCGCCTCGTCGATCAGCGCCTTCAACTGGCCGTCGGCGAACTGATCGGCCCAATTGGCGGTGGGCCAATGGCCGCGCTCGAATGGAAGGCTCTGTTGCGTCGCATACTGCCGCGGCGCATTCATCGCCGCATCGCCATGAATGCCTGCGTAATTCACGCACGCCGACAAGCCGGTCGCGACAATCACCGGCACGCCGGCCTTGAACACGCGTGACGTGTATCGCCCGGCGATTGAAAAAATATTCATTACTCGTCTCGTCACGTAGTAGGCAAAGAAAACCGTTTGCAGAAAAATCGCCATGCAGGTCTGGCCCCGTATCGGCAAACGCGCAGCATGTTTCGAGCACCTTTTTTCACGAGGACTCGAAGTTACGTGCGCGCGACAAGCAAGCACCTCGTTCGCGAACGCGAACAATGTTCTGATGCCCATCCATGGATTCCTCAAACCGCGGCGTACCTGCTCGCTGCGCCCGACACCCCGTACGCACCAGGTACAGAAGTGTTCGCAGTTGTTCGTCAGAAGCTGGTATCGGTCTTCACCCAGGCGTGACCGTGCCCGCTCGACGACGGTCATCCCGGTATAAACGGCATCCGGTTCCGGTTGGACACGGACGCCCTTGTTTGCCGCGAAGCGACACAACGGGATGCATTCCACTGGACACCGCCTGGCGGAGCGATGAAAACCGCCATAGTGAATAACCCGCCCGTTCCCCGCGTAGATTCCGTGGTGCGCATACCCTTCGCGCTCGCTGACGAGATGAGCGCCTGCTTCGATGCAGGGTTCCGTTCGGATCGGCGCCAGCGACATCGTCTGCCAGTCGATATTCAACGTTTCCATCGCAAGCCTCCGATTTCACATGTACGTCGCATTTCGCGTCGCTGACGGGCCGCTTGCACATGCAAGTCGAAAAGTGCGTCGCGGACTTCCTGAGGTTGCCGTTGCATTCGCGGCACGACATCAGCGACGGAAAATCACGTCACGATGCGTGTGTCGTGCGTCACCGGAATCGATGGCGCGTCGACGGCTCCGATCAGCTGCATTGCCGTGTCGCAATACTAGGAGCCGGGCTCATGTGCAGGTAGACCCGTATCGGAACACTTTCCCGTTCCTCATTGACACCAATCCGCCCCGTCACCGCATTCGCCGGGAGATCGATGCAACCGACCGCCTCCTGTCCTCAATGGATTGGTGCGGAGCAGGCAACACCATGCATCCCGAGTCGATCTGGTACGGCGACCCGGCTTTGCCTAGCATGCAGGTGCGTGTGGCCCATCGTTCGGATGGCGGTCATAGGGTCGACTTGCAGGCAAGACCTGCGCCATTGCGCTGATTCGCTTCGAAAAACAACGCACCGCCTCGATACGCAAGGGTCGAGAACCGCTCGCGTTGGCCATGCAAGCAACCGGGAGGCATATGGAGAACGAGAGGTTGAAACCTCCGCCGCTGACACTGCTCGACAAATACCGGGGGCGGGAATTCGCCGCGCTCTACACGACCACGGTCACGGTCTCCGGAGGCGTCTCCGGGCACGGCCGTGCATCGGGCGTCGCGAGATCCGACGACGGTTGTCTCGTCCTCGATCTGCGCTTGCCCACCGAACTTGGCGGCCCGGGTGGCGGCACCAATCCCGAGCAGCTTTTTGCCGCCGGCTACGCCGCGTGCTTTCACGGTGCGCTGAGCCTGCTGGCGCAACGCGCGCAGATCGATATCCGGGAAACAACGGTGGCCGTCGAAGTATCGTTCGGCCGCGATCCGGTCGATGGCGGATATGCGCTGATTGCCAACGTCACCATCCGCATGCCGGGTGTGGACCTGCCTGTCGCGGAAGGTCTCGTTCGCGACACGGAACGCCTGTGCCCCTATACGAAGATGGCGCGGCAGGGAATCTGCGGCGTCATCGCAATTTCGGCATGACGGGCGATTGGTTCCGAAGCGACAACAGAGTGCGCACGCTCCCGGCACTACTGGCCCCCGAGGCGCGCGATTACGATGGTTGTCAGGCAGGTCCTGCGGTGAATCGCTGTACGCGGGGTCGGCAGTCGCCCTTCCACAGATCAGGAGAACAGATCATGACGCAACGTATCAACTATTTTCAGCAATCGCCGGAACTGACCAAAAAGCTCGTCGAGCTCGACGGGTTGTTTCAGAAAACGACGATCGAGGCGCCGGTCCGCGAGCTCGTCGAGATTCGGGCATCGCAACTCAACGGCTGCGCGTTCTGCGTCGACATGCATATCAAGATGGCAAAAATCCACGGCGAGCGCGAACTGCGTCTGCATCACGTCGCGATCTGGCGCGAGTCGACGCTGTTTTCGCCGCGCGAGCGTGCCGCGCTGGAATGGACCGACGTGCTGACCCACCTCCCGTCACATGGCGTGCCGGACGATCTCTACGAACGCGTTCGTGCGCACTATTCCGAGAATGAGCTGTCGGATCTCACCTTCCTGGTGGGCGCAATCAACAGCTGGAACCGGCTGAACGTCGCATTCCGCATCGCGCCCGGTTCGTTCGACAAGATGTTCGGGCTCGACAAGGCCAACCTGGAGTGACGACATGAAACGCATCATGCTTGTTCTTGCACCGCTGGTATCGTCGCTGCTGATGGTCGTTCAGCCAGCCGCCGCCGCTCCGCAAGCCACGGTCACGCCGCTGACGACGGAGCCGTTGCCCGAGTATCCGGGCAAGGAAGTCCAGATGATCGTCGTGGATTATCCGCCCGGCAGCGTCGACCCCGTTCATCGTCACGATGCGCACGCATTTGTCTACGTGCTCGACGGCAGTATCGTGATGGGCCTGAACGGCGGCAAGGAGGTCACGCTCCACGCGGGTGACACGTTCCACGAAGGCCCGGACGATGTGCACACGGTCGGACGAAATGCCAGCAGCACGAAGCCGGCAAAGTTCGTCGTGTTCCTGATCAAGAACAAGGGCGCGCCGGTCCTCACGCCCGTGAAGTAGGGCAATCGCTGCCAGGGCCCGGTAATGCCGGGCCGCTCGCCGGTTTCAATCATCACGCCCGGTGTGCCCCCGCGAACGCTGCACTCGGCAAGCGTGGGCGACAGTCGGTGGATGGCCGTGCAGACCACGGGCGAGTCGCCGTTTCAACGTCGAGCGCCGACACAACGCCTGTCGACGCGCCGCCAACCCGATTGGCCAGCGACGGCACACTCATCGGTCGCAGGGATGCTTGGCTGGCACGAAGTCATCAAGCTTCGCTATCCTGAATATCGTCTCGGTGTAATCATCCGCTCAGCGTATCGCTTCGCTCTCAGTGTTGTTCGATACCTTGTTTCAACGTTTCCCCCTGCTGCCCAGACGACGTCCGCGGGAGGTATTTCTACGGCCTGTTAATGTTGTGGTCCATCGATGCGGCAGCGATGATTTGCCGCCGCCAACGTCATGACAAATCAGCTTAGCCGAGTACGAACTTCAACGTGCCCAGGCTGCCGACTTCGACCACACCATCGCTATTGACGAAGGAACGCGTACCTTCGGCAACGATCGTGTTGTTGGTCAAATAGGCGCCGTTCCAGCTATCGACAATGTTGTAGGGACGCTGGTCGGGGCGCTGGCTGCCGCCGAAGCTAATGTTGAATGGCGCGACGCCGTCCTTGCCTTGGGCCTTGCTGTACACCCAGCCATAGTGTCCGACGTTGCCTTCGGAAGCGAACGCGCCGATCGGGCTGTAGTTGGTGGTATAGGTGCCGGCGATGACGCCATTGGATGCATCGGCGGACGTGATTTTGAATGTGAAATTCTTGTCCGACGAGATATAGGTGCCGGTGAGAGGTACATTGGCCATGGGAATCTCCATTTCTTATGAATTTGGAGGATGCAGTCAAGCGCGTCAGTCGCGCACCTGCCAGAGCAATATAGGCGTCGGATATCGTGGATACACCCTGTAAAGCCTGACAGGGCTGAAAATAAAAAGCGCATGTTTTTCCGTGTGGATATCCATACGGATGAACGCCTGCGGCATTCGCAGCCCCTCACGGCGCCACAGGCGCTGCGTCGACCCGTGCAATAAGTCAGCGCAATTTCACATTCTCAATCACGCCTCCCACGTCATTTCTGCTTGTTGGCCCCGCCTAGGGCCGGTGTTCCGGTGATTCCCGCCACATCGGTTGGCCAGCGAGATTTTCGCTTTGGACAGCCTGAGTCCGGCGGCGCGCCGTGTGGATTGTCAAGGGTGGCTACATTGTCCTTGCTCGCAAAGGTCGCAACTTGCGCTTCCAGGGCACCCCACTGTGTCACCGTCCGTCACTATTGAGTTAATTATTCAACAATTCTGAGATTGTGGACGTTCGGCCATTCCCTTGATGCTCACAAAAGTCCCATTGATACCGGCCTCCGTAAGTCCTCCGTAAAATGTTTATCTTTTGTGCGTGGATATGACCTCGTTTTTTTGCCGAAACAGATGAGACAAAGCCATTTTTAATGCTCATAAAAAAGTCGTTGCCGACGAATTTCACCGTGCTATTCTCACCGCCAAGGAGTGCTTCGGCTTCAAGCTCCGAAAACCAGAAAACACGTTATATGACGGGACCGGCTGCCAAAGCCTGTCCGCCGAAAAAGCAAACGACCAACCTCCCCGTTCCGCGATCGCGCCGGTGAGGGCCTGACGGGAGACGGGGCATGTCAAATGTTGCTGGCAAAGCCTATGGCATGAACGTCGTGACGCCGATGCCGCCGCATCGGACGTGGATCAACCGATTCATCTTCATGATCGCGCGGGCGCTGCCCGCCACGCTGACCGGACTGATCGGTCTGTCGATCATCCATTTTGCGCGCTGGGCCATCATCCGCCGAAGTGACTGGCCCGATCTCGGCCAGCCCAAGTCCGATCTGAAAAACGATTACATGCTGTTCATCAGCAACTTCAACGGTACCTGGGATCAGTACATCGACGCCTTTTCGGACGGCATTCCGGGTGGCCTTGACCTGTTCTGGTATGCCAGCACCAAATATCCGCATTCCATTCCGATCACGCCGTTCAAGAATTACATTCGCGCGAATCAGATCGATACCGACTACTACTACAACGCAACGCCCGGCGCCGCTCAACGCGACATCAAGGCCGCATTGCGTGTGCGGTCGAATTTGGTCACGCTCGCGCATCAATATGCGACGTTGTCCCCCGATGCTTTTGCGCAAGCCTATCGCGCGATGCTCGTGGCCGTGCAGAACGATCTCGGCACGCACGGCTTCGCGCCCGTCGCGTCGAACGACACGGCCAACGCCGATACCAACCGCCAGCCCTTCGTCGATCGGGCCTGGCCCAAGAGCAAGGCAGGAGGCACCCAATCATGAACCTCGACGGTGGTCATTATTTCCTTACCGTGCTGTCGCCGATTCGGGTCGAGCCGTGGAAGGACAACGACGGCAACGTGACGTCGCCCACGTCGTCGTTGCGCCAGGTGCTCGCCACCCTGCCGACTGCGATGCAAAGCAAGGCATGCGAGGCCGGCGGCCGTAACAGCCCGTTCTCGCGCTCCCACAGCACGCACTTCGCCCGCTTCGCGGTGATTGACCAGCCGGCCTTCAACGGTCGCGTGCCGGTCGACTCGCTCGTCGACGCGATCCGGAAAACCAATCTTCTCGAGGATCAGCACGTCGACAACCTATCGACGTCGTGGCTGCTCCTGAGCGTGGATTTCGACCCCGCGCCCAGTCACGCCAGCGACAACGACGGCGGCCTGCACGATTATCTCGTCAGCTTGTGGAATGTGATGCGCGACGAGCTGAGCGCGGTCTATCGACATTGCTACGGCTTCGAGACCGTCGGCACCGGCGACGAATTCGCGCATTACATCAAGCGCTGCCAGGTCGAAACGACGATGCCGTTCAACGATTACTGGATCACGACGCCGCCATTCCTGTCGCGGTCGATTTCGATTCCGATGATTGGCGCGGCGATCGCGATTTTCACGCTGGTGGTGACGCTCATCGTAGCGATGGTGGCGGGCAAATTGGCATGGCTCGCGCTGCCCGTAGCGCTCGCGTTAGGCATCTACGGCGCTTATCGGTACGTGATGAAGTGCGGTGAGGTACCGTTCGATACCGCGCCGTTCTCCGATCTGCGCTCGGTGCTGAAGTCGTTGTATCTCCAACAGAATTTCGCGCGCTTCGCGATCGATCACCAAGGCGACGATCCGGCGAGGCTTCACGCGGCGTTCGGCGATTTCCTCAAGACGCACCGCCCCACTGACATCGAGAGCCCGACCCAGCCGCCGGGCGTCATCGACACCGACGTTCCGGCCGTCGACAGAGTCAGCCCGAGCGTCAGGGCAACCGTTCCCGCCGCCGCCATGGCCAACTCGAACGAGGCACCAGGGGTGACCCAGTCATGACAGAGCAACAGTACGACGTCGATCTCGATCTCGCCGATATCCAGGGCAACATCCTCACCGCATATGGCCGTCAGGGCTTTCCGAAAGGACGCTTCATGCTGCTCAACGTGCGTAACGCCGTCAGTGGACGCGCGTTCGTCGAGCATATGCGCCGGAAGGCGACCACCGCGATGCGATGGCCTTCCCTTCGTCATCCCACGTTGAGGCCCACGGGCAAGGTCTCGGTGGAGCGGCCGGACGTGACGATCAACCTCGCATTCACGTTCTGGGGGCTGGTCGCGCTCGGCGTGCCGACGCGCACGCTGCGCGGAATGCCCGACGACTTCATCGACGGCATGGCGGCACGCGCCTCGATCCTCAGCGACGACGCGACCGACTGGGATCCGGTCTGGAACCAGTCGGCAACGAAGGACCCACGGAACCAGCCGCACATTCTCGTGATGCTCAATGCGCGGATGCAGGATGACGGCACCGCTGTTCCCGGTTTGCAGACGGTCACCGACGAGATCATCGACTGGTGCAAACATGCCGACAGCGGCGTTGCCCTGTGCGTGGGTCATCGTGGCTCGGACGAACGCTGGCAGGATCTGTCCGCGATCACCCGGGAATTCGACGGCAAGATCGTGGCGACGCCCGACGAGCATTTCGGCTTTACCGACGCGATCAGCGATCCGGTCTTCGACGGGCAGGTGCCCGGCAACAGGAAGGTCGCGATGGAAGCGGCCGTCGGCCAGGGCAAGGTGGACGGCCAAGGCAACTGGTCGCCGCTCGCGCGCGGCGAGTTCCTGCTGGGTTGGCCGGATGAAGCGCAGGAAATCCCCGGCGCCGCGATGCCGCTCGATTTCAGCCGCAACGGAACGTTCTTCGCGTATCGCAAGCTGCATCAGGACGTGAGCGGTTTTCACGGCTGGATCGACAAGACGGCGGACCAGTTGAATGGGCTTTGGCGCCTCGGGTCGCAAGACGAAGCGAAGCAGACACTGATGGCAAAAATGGCCGGCCGCTGGCAGGACGGGGTGCCGCTGATGGCGGCGTCGACCTTTGCCGAATGGCAGGCCTTCAACGCCCAATACCCGCTTTTCGACAAGGACAAACCCGGCGAGCTCAATCCGGAACGGGCGCGCCGCCTGGTCGATTTCGTCTATCGCGGCGATCTCGATGGCCTGCGCTGCCCGATGGGCGCGCATACGCGCCGCATGAACACGCGCGACCTGCTCGATCCGCACGTCGGCGACAACAATCCGGCCAACCGTGCCGGGTCCGCGCTCAACAACCGCCGGCGCATCCTGCGCCGCGGTCTTCCATACGGCAGCCAGGACGACGCCCACGGCGAGCACGGGATCGTCATGCTTGCGGTGTGCGCGAACCTGTCGCGCCAGTTCGAGTTCGTTCAGCAGCAATGGCTGAACTACGGCCTCGATTTCAATCTCGGCAACGACACCTGCCCGCTCGTCGGCAGTCATGCGCCGAATGCGCGTTACGTGATCGCGGCCGATCCGAAATCGGGCAATCCGCCGTTCATCGCGAGCGGCATCCCGAACTTTGTCGAGGCGCGCGGCGGCGACTACTTCTTCATGCCCAGCATGACGGCATTGCGCCTGATCGGCATGGGCCTGACCGATCCTACCTGACGCGGAGCGCGCCGATGTCCTTTGCCTTTGCATCGAACCTGTTCCATGCAATCGCGCTCGAAGCCCACTCGCTGGGCAAGGGTGTGCTCGCCGGCGACGAGATCGCGGCGAAGCTCGCGAGCGGCAGCGGCGATCTCGCGGCGCGGCTGAAAGCCGTGCTGACCGATCCTGCCGGCCAGCGCGCGGTGTTCGCGTCGCTGCGCGCGTTCGCGCCCAATATCGCCACGGACAAGACGTTCGTCACCGCCTATCGGTGCGACGGATCGGTCATCGTCACCCTGGCGGCCGACGTGCGCGAGGTGCTCGATCGGCAAGACGACTTCGAGGTCGTCTACGAACCGAGGATGCGCAAGATCACGGGTGGCCCGAATTTCTTCCTCGGGATGCAGGATGGCGCCGATTATCAGCTCAACGCGTCGATCATGCGACTCGCCGCGCAGCGCGGCGACGTGGTCGACATCGTCGTCCCGAACGCGCGCGATGCGGCCCGGCGGATCGTGGCCGCGCATCCGCACGAGATCGATCTGCCGCAGGTGCTGACCACGGTCGTGCCCGCACTGATGGTGCGGGAGTATTTCGGCGTCGATACCGCGTCCGTTCCCGATCTCGTCGAATGGACGACCGCGATGTTCTGGTATCTGTTCGCCGATCTGCAAGGCGATCCGGTGGTGGAAAGCAAGGCGCTCGATTACGCCGGCCAATGCCTGAGCGCGATCGATGCGGCGATCGCCAGGCTCGACGCGAACCCCGGCGGCCCGGTCACCGTGCTGAAGCGTGCGGTGGCACTGCGCGATGCCGGCGCGGGCGGATTCGGCGGCGCCGGTATTCGCAACAACATGATCGGCCTCGTGATTGGCGCGATTCCGACCATTTCGAAGGCGTGCGTGCAAGCGCTCGACGTGCTGCTCGATCATCCGGACATGCTCGCGCAGGCCCAGGCCGCGGCAGCGCGCGGCGACGAGCAGGCGGTCGGCTCGATCCTTTTCGAGGCACTGCGGTTCAATCCGGTCAATCCGGTGATCTATCGTCGCGCAACGCGTGACTGCGAGATCGCGTCGGGCACGACGCGTGCGTGCCAGGTGAAGAAAGGCGCGATGGTGTTCGCGTCGAACCTGTCCGCGATGTTCGATGCGGCCGTGGTCGACGATCCGGATGCGTTCCGCACCGACCGGCCTTGGGACATCTATATCCTGTGGGGCTATGGCCTGCATCGCTGCTTTGGCGATGCGATCAATCGCGCCATCATTCCGGCGCTGATGACGCCGCTGTTGGCAGGCGCGCCGCTGGCGCGCGCCGACGGCGCTGCGGGGCGGCCGGATACCGAAACGCCGTTCCCGCAACATTTCTCGGTCGTGCGATGAACCAACAATTGAGCTGCTGCGGGGAAAGTCAGGATGGCGGCTGCAGCTGTTGAACGTCGAAGAATGGTGTCGGACCGACAACGATTCGGATAACGAAACGGATGAGCCGCGATCGTTCCGGCCGCGCTGAGCGCGTTCTTCAATTCATGACGCCCCGGGCATCGCCGGGCGCGTCATGTCGCGGCAGTATCAGAACGGGCTGCGTGTCGTATCGCCATCGGTGAACACCGCGTCGACGACCTGATAGAACGCCATCGCCGTATCCGCAACCTCCCAGACCGCAAGGATGACGTGGTAGCCGCTACGCATCGGCAGCTGGCATGGGTGAATGGTCGGCTGCTGTGGCACCAGGTTCGCGTTCGGGTCCCAGTATGGCTGGCCGGGATTCTGGATCGTGCAGAACGGCGTGGGCTCGAACTGCGCGCGCGTCAGCTTTTCCGACGGGTTCCAGTCGGCGCGTGTAATGAAGTAGTTCCAGCGACGCGTCTTGTGCACGGCGCTGAATTCCCATTTGAAATTCTGCACCGCGCCCGGCCGTAGCGGGATCTTCTGCCAGCGGCCCGGCGACTGCTCGTTCAGCACGGGCAGCGGGCCATTCGTGCTGGCGCCGGCGATTTCGCCGTCCTTCGGTGGTGCGGCATTCTTCGCGTCGTCCGGCGCGAACGGATCCGACAGGCCGCTTTGCGTCGCGGGGAAGAACTTGCCGTTCTCCATCGCGTTCGCGTGCCAGGCGTCGACAGGGCAGTTCGGATTCTGGCCTTGCGTGCACAGCACGATGCGCGAAGGCGGTTCGGTCAAACGGCCGTGCGCGTGAGCACCGGCCGCCACGACCAGCAGTGCCACGCCGGCCAGCGAGCATGGCATGACGGAAGCAACGTATCTGCGGATGATCTTGTTCATGAGCCCTCATGGCATTGATGTCGAAACGGATATGCGCACATCGAGCCTGTCGCAAGATCCCGGGCAGAGATTCCTGTCGACGCGTCGTCGCGCACGCTGATCGGCAAAAGCGGCGGTCGAATGAAACCGCGGCAAGCGATAATCAATCGCCACGCTTCCTGACAAATCACTTTCACCAAATCAAACCTTATCCGCAAAAATCGGAAAAATAAATTTCCCTCATTGATAATTTTTTGATTCTCGACATCGAAACATCCATTTTCAGGATGCTTCGTTCGTCGCCCTGATGTAACGCGGATTTTGGTGTTTGACGATCGTGAATGATCGATCTCGACATTTCGTGTTCGAAGGACACCGGCATGATCGCCTTCGTTGTTCAATAATTTTATTAGTTGATTAATATTCGAACTGGATCGAGATCATCAATAATCGCAAACCATATTAATATTTATGGTTGCGCCAAAGCATCACAGCGGACACGATGAGAAAAGCGCACCGAGTATTCTTGGGTGGCTCCTCCCGGTTATTTTTGAAATAGCTTTTTTGCAGTGGATTTTATCTTTGTGAGATCTGCAGGAATCCTATGAGGCTGGATAGGTATTCCCGCCGCTGAAGACAGCGGGCTCGACCATTTGCTTGCTCCACAGCCATTCGAGCAGCTGTTGCGCCCTGGCCGCTTCCATCGATCTGCCGAGAAACGCAATCAGCTCGAGCGGATGCGTTGCCCGCGTCAGCATGTCGAGGAGCGGAAACAGCGCCACGCCATTCCAGAACGCGACGGGTCGATCAAGACTCGGATGCTGCAAGGCGGGATGCGCGGTGACGCGGTCGCCGGTCGCGCAAGGCACCACGACAATGCCGGTATTGCGGGCGAAGCGGATCGGACTGTGCAAGGGCAACGGAGGCGCGGGCTCGCCGGGCTGGGGCTGGTTCGACGGCACGTGCGCCAACTCGTCTTGCAGCGCGTGCGTCATGAGGTCCACGCGCGCCGCGGTTTCGTCGTCGAGCGAGGCCATCGCAACCGTATCGGACGTCAATGCGGGCGTCGAGCGCAGGCGCCAGAAAGGCGACTCGGCGCACCATGCCTGACGGTAGTACCCGGCCGTCCATGCGAGGTGACGCGCCGCGCCTTCGTTCAGGCGCGATTCGTAAAAACGCTGCGCCAGTTCGCGCTCCGACGCATCGCTTGCCCGGCACCATGTGTTGATCGCGATAGCGGCCTGGAGCGAGAAGCGCATCGCCTTCTCGACGCCCGAGGACGAGATCGGGTCGAGCGCGAAGGCCGCGTCGCCGAGCTTGATGCGTCCGTCCTGCCAGGAGAGCGCGTCGACGTAGGGCGTCGATACGCACATGCGCGGCGAATCGCACCAAGGCAAACCTGCAATGTCCTTGAACAAGGCGCTTCGCGTGCAGGCGTTGCGCAATACAGACGCCGGCTCGCGTTCGAGCGCGTCGTCCCGCGCGGAGGGATCGAACGTGAACATCACGCGGTAACGGCCGCCCGGCAGCGCAGCGCCCCACATCCATCCGTCATCGAGCGCTTCCACGCGCGTGGCGGCATCGGCATGCGCAGCCAGTGTTTCCATCGCGGCTTCGGCCCATACCGTGGACAACCGAGGCGCGCGCAAGCGCTGCGGCTCGCGCCGGCTCTGCCGGCCCTGGGCATCGAGCAGCACGTGCGCCTCGACGTTGCGCAGCCCGTCGGGCGTAGCGATTTGCACGCGCCAGGCACCGGGCGCTCCGTCGACTTGCGCGACGCTCGCCGGCCGCAGCACTTCCACGCCGCGCGCCACGGCCAGGCGCAGCAGCGCCGCATCGAATGCGGCGCGCTCCACGACGGCGCCGTCGTGCGCCACCGTCTCGATCGATTCGCTCGTCCAGCGTACGCTCGTGGGCTTGCCTGCGAGGATGGGAACGGATTCGAGCACCTCGTCCGCGTCGAGGTAGTCGATGATGTTTCTGACACCCGGCGTCAGCGCTTCCCCGATCTGCGGACGAGGCCATAACGGGCTTCGCTCGACGAGCAGCACGCGATGCCCGAGATGGTTCAAGCGAAGCGCCACGCACAGGCCAGCGGGACCTGCGCCGGTCACGAGCATGTCGAACGTGCGATTCACGCCGTTCCCGCACCACCAGACGACGCGCCAGGCGAACCGGCAAACCAGGCCGGCGCATAACGCGCGAGCCTGCCATGCGCGCCGATTGCATAGTGCAGCCAGCCGCGAATGTAATCGCAGGCGCTGCGTCCGCGCTCGAGGACCTCGTGATGGCATCCGCCGCCGCAAAGATAGCGCGCCCAGCATGTATTGCAGGGCTGTTGCTGGTGCACGTGACGCTCGGCGAGCCAGATCGTCTGGCGCGCCTGATCGACACCCGTGGAGAGATGCCCCATGGCGCCGGCCTCGTCGCCGACGAAGCGGTGACACGCCGCCAGCTCGCCATCGGCGGAGACGCCGAAATACCCCGCCCCCGCGCCGCACGGATACGGCCGATGCGTGCCGCGCTGGATTTCGCGCAGCGCGTTCTGCATGTTCGAGAACGGGTAGCGCTCGCCGCGCATGACCTTTTGCTCGAACGCGAGCCCGCAGGCGATCATCCCTTGCAGCATGTCTGCCATATCGTCCGGGCCCATTTCCGCGCGACCGTTCGAAGCGCGCAGCAGCGGCGAGAAGCCGACGCTGTGGAACCCCATGTCAACGAAAGTATCGAGCGTGCTCGGCAAGTCGAGATTGAACGGCGTGACGGTCACGCGCGCCGACACCTGCATGCGCCGCTGGCGCGCAAGCAACGGCGTCACGCGCTCGACGATGTGATCGAACGAGCCCATGCCGCCCTTGAACGGACGCAAGCGGTCATGCACGGGCGCGGGGCCGTCGAGGCTGACGGTGACAGCGAAGCCGTGCTCTTCGAAGAACGCCCCGTCGTCTTCCTGCAGCAGACTGCCGTTCGTCGTCACTGAAAATTGGCATCGGATTCCGCGGGCATCGGCGCGCTCCCGCGCGTGGACCGTCGCCGCGCGCAGCACCGCGCGATTGGCGAGCGGCTCACCGCCCATGAATGCAAGATTGATCTTGCCGCCGTCGCTCGCCTGCTCGATCAGCAGGTCGACTGCCGCAAGCGCGGTTTCGAGCGGCATGTTCTTCGCCTTGCCGCCAAATTCCCCTTGCTGGGCGTAGCAATAGGTGCAGCCGAGATTGCATTTCTGCGCGACGGCAAGCGACAACGCGTGCACCGGCATTTCGGTCAAAGGCTCGTCGTCGATCGCCGCGCGCATGTCGAGCCCGCGGCTCGCGACCAGCGACGCGACGGCCTGCGCATCCCCTTCCTCGAGCGCCGCCTGAAACGCGTCATGCAGATCGTGCGGCACATGAAACAGGCGGCTTCCGTTCACAAGCAACAGTTGCGCGCCCTCCGCATCCTCGACCACGTGGATCCCGGGATGCCGCGGGCGCGACGCCTCGACGATGCGCGCCGCCATCGCCGACGCCAGCGGCGCGAGCGGCTCGACGGCGCGATCAGGTTTCATCGGCATCCTTGCCGCGGATCACGAACTGCAGATCCTCCTGCCAGGACCGGAACAGATCGTCGTAGGACCACAACCGCGTGTCGACGCGATTGTCCGGCACGTACGTGCCCGTGCGGCGCTTGGCAAGCCACATGTCGCCGCGCGCCAGCCCGTCGTCGCCCGGCTCGACATTGACGAAGTCGGGTCGCGACGCGGCCCAGTAGTAGCACGCGCATTCGCGATAGTCGTTCTGCCAGGGCGCGCAGAGGCCTTGCGTCAGCTCGCCCGGTTTCAGCATCTCGGGGTTGAAGCTGGCGGTGTCGCCCTCGAAAAAGTGCCTCAGCGTGAGCGTCGCCTTCAGGGTCTCGGTTTTGCCTTGGACGTAGTACACCTCTTCCAGCGCGTTCTCGTGAGCCGTGAATTCGCATTCGACCGGCTTGCCCTGCAAATGCACGATGCGGGCGATGGAGTTCGACCACTCCATGAACGACACCGCATTGGGATTGGGCACGCTCGCCAGCGTGACAGGATCCCCGTCTGGCAGCACCGGCCCTCTCGTGAGGACCATCGTGCCGACCTTGTGGCCGTCGAAGCTCAGCAGGCGGCGCGTCTTGAGATGCTCGTAGCCCGGCTCCGCATCGACGACGTAGTTGTTGTTCTCGACCAGGGTGATGCCGACGAATGCGCGCCGCCAGAAATTGCGGAAATCGAACTCCAGGCCCGGGAAGCAATTCGAAATCGCCGTGCGCGGCAGCGCCGAGGCCGGGTTGCCCACGCCGCGATGGTGAATCTGCGCGGTCAGGTTGGACGCGCGGATCTCCCCGTTGCCGGGCTGCTCGAGGTCTTTCGGAACGTTCGGATCGTTAGCCGACATGCTTGTCTCCCTTCGGATCAGGTTGTCCGAACATCGCGTCTCGCGCCGCCTTGATCACCAGGTTGATGTGCCGGCGCGTGAGCGTCAGGCTGCGGCCATCCGCCCCGCGCATCAGGGCCGGCATCTTGCGCAAGCCCTCGGCGGTCAGGTCGCCGATCTCCTCGGGCTGGCGCAGCAGCTTGGCGAACCACGGCGCGCCACCCGCCGCCAGCGTGCTGAACACGCGCTCGTGCAGCGCACGCAGCGCGAGATTGTCGACGATCGATTCGGCGGCGATCGGCTCGTAATAGCGCTCGAAGTCGGCCGTGTTCTGCCGCACCATCGTGCTCGCGACGTTGAGCCTTCCGTTGACCGGGTTACCGTTCATGACGGCGGTGTTCATGAGGCGGATCGTTTCGAGCGCACGCAGGACGATCTCGGTGGCTTCGTCGATCGATACGCTCTCTTCCGGGATGTGGATGCCGTGGAGAATCTGCTCCATCTCGTCGGACACCACGCGCACCGGCAGGGTATCGGGCGCATAGGCCGGCGGCCCGGCGCCGATATAGCCGTGCGCGCGCAGCGTGGAGCCGTCCCTCCTCGTCAGCACGACTTGCACGTGGCCATCGCATTCGTCGTCGAGATAACCCCAGCTGACTTGATTGCCATCCTTGTCGGCGTATCCGGCAAAAATCTGCGCGGGGTTGGTCGGCGCCGGATGCGCCTTCGTGGGGCCGCCCGCCTCCCTGAAGCCGAGCCACTTGCCGGGCTTCTCGGCGTAGAGCAGGAGATCGTCGCGATCGATGACGGGATCGAGCTTCAGCTTGTCTTCGCTTTCCTTGTCCGAGGTGCGGCGCACCAGCCGCGTGCCGTACACGATACCGGCGGCAGGGGTGTAGCGCAGGCGGATCTCGGGGAACTGCGCCGTCGGCTTGACGAACTGGACGTGGCCGAGCGGAAGATGCCGCCCCTGGCGAAAGTGTTCGCAATGGCCTTGCATCGCGTGCCGCTTGTGATCCTTGAGGCCGGTCAGGTTCGCGTGGATCTTGTCGTTCGCGTCGTTGGTGCGGCGGTAGATCTTGATGTTGCCCAGATGGATATCCCAATGCAGCGCGTCGAGATCGAGTTGTTCCATCGCGAGCAATTGCAGCGTGAGCGGCTGCAGCGTATCGGGCGCCTCGCTCGTGCGCGCAAACACTTCGAGAAAAGGCGCGACAGGCCGCACCTTCCTGTTCTCGTCCTTGAAGCGAATCGTGTCGGGCACATAGGCCTTCACGATCTCGCCGCTTTCGGGATCCACCTCCAGCGTCGTGCACGGCACGATGCGTCGAAAGTCGAGCGGGTTGTCGGGATCGACGACGAGGTCGAACGCTTCCAGCGGCGTCGCCGCGGCGCCCAGCCTGCCGACCGCGATGGGCGGCAAAATCCGGAGTTCCAGTATCGGCATGTGCGGCTCCTAGAGTAGCGCCAGGTCGACGTCGCCGGACAGGATGCGCCTGGCGACAGCGGCCAGGTTCTTGTCGGCTTCGCGCAGACTGAGCAAATACGGATGGCGCGCGGCATCGGTCCTGGCCAGCAAGGCCGCCACGAGGTGCTCCGAGGCCTCGAGCAGATCGAGGTGCCCGCGCCAGCGGTTTGCCTCGCCGAACGGGCTGTTGAGCGTATAGGGCATCTGGAACGGCGGCCCCGCGAGCGACGCGTCCGGCTCAATCGACACGCGCGACTGCATCAGGATCTCCGAGAGCGCGCGCAGGTTGTACATCTCGCCGAACGCCGCATTGACGATCGTGCCGCGCGGCGTGAACTGCCCGGCCGCATTGAGCCCGCCGTAGAGCGTGAAGCTGTGGATCAGGTACTGCAGCAGCATGCGGTAGCGCAGGTTGAACAGCGACGCCCACAGCTGGGTCACCGGCTCGGTGATGGGCGTCACGGGTGCGCCGCCCTGCTCCGGCACGAGCGCGGGGTCGAGCGCCACGTAGGGATTGACCGCGACGGGCCGCGAAGGCCGCCAGGTGTCGTCTACCTTCGCCGCGTGCAGCTCGGCCGCCGCTGCCGGATAGGCTTCCGTCCAGGCTTCTTCGAGAAAGTCGTCGGGGCGTGCGGCAAGCCAGCTGTCGACGCCGCACAGCTCGCCTTCGAGGACCGCGCGCATCTCGACATAGATCCGCAAAAAGCGCACGAAATGCGAGGGATCCTTGCCGTGGGGCGCCTCCCCTTGCTTGGAGATCTTATCCAGCGCGTTCACCGCGTCGTCGCGCGAGGTGGCGGGCATCACGAGCACGTCCGGCGTTCCGCCTAGAGAGCGACCGCCGCCGCTGCCCCTGTGGCCGCCCTTGTACCCGCGTCCCCATTCGGCGAAATCCGCCTGGCAGCGGTAGGTGTCGGCCTGGAAGGCATCATCGGGCAGGTGGTCCCTGACGAGCGGAATCAGCGTATGAAACAGCTCGGCGACCTTATGAGGCCTGGATACCTGCTTTCCGATGCGTCGGCGGATATCCTTGCCCAGCTCGCCGCCGTCCCAATGGAGCGGCGCCTCCGTATAGACGTATTTCGCGAGCGAATCCAGCGTCAGCGGTTCGAGCATGAAAGGGAACGGATAGAACGGCGTATCCCACGGGTAATCGTCACGCTCGAAATGCAACGGCGAGCCGATCAGACGCAGCACGTTCTGCACCGTGATCAGGTGGCCCATCTCCTCCTTGGCGATGCCGAGGATGGTTTCCTGCCAATTGCGGACCGTGTCGCGAAACGCCGCCGGCACCTGCGGCCCGCCCAGCGAATAACCGGCGTACAGATACTGCACCATCAGGCAATGCTCGATTTCCGCGTCGATGGACAGCAGATAGGTGACGTAATCGCGCGTCGAGAGCTCATGCTCGAGCAGATGCTTGATGGAATAGTCTTCGGCGACCGGCTCGCCAGGCGCAAGCCGCTCCAGGGATGAACCGCCGGGCGCGAGATGCCGCCACAATCTGAGAGATTGCATTGCCGCTCCTTATTACCGACGTCTGAAAAAGAGGGTTGTGCAGAACTACAGGGAATGGCTGGTACTTCGGTATCGATGCGCGCCAAACGCCTTTCGACTCGCCGCGTGGCCGTTCGAGCGGGCGCGTCACCGCCCCTCCCGCTCGTCGTTCCCGGCTCCGGCTCCCCGTAGCATTCCGCGGCACGTTCAACTGCGACCGCATGCGCCGAACCATCAGGTTGGCTGGCAGATGAACGGGTATTCCGAATCGTCAATCAACGGCTCGATGTCGAAGAAATCGTTGAGCACCGATTCCGCCGTGCAATAGGCGCCTTCCACCCAGGCCTGATCGTTTGAGTAGCACTCCCCTACGATAAAGACGGGCGCATCCTTGCCGTCGAGCAGCTGCGACGGCTTGCGTATTTTTTGCTGGACGTCGGCAACGTCGTAGTGCGCAGCCCACGCGTGGTAGCCCGCACGGAACGGCGGCAGCGACCAGTCGACATAGGCCGCCTCGAGCGGCTCGGGCACGTCCGCAAAGTCCGAGTTCGGTCCAAAGTGCAATTCCGCCAGCTGCTTTCGCAGCATCTTGACCATTCTGTCGGGCACTTTGCGCGGCCCGATCAGCGGTTGGATATCGTCGGCGATCGGCACATGCCGCTCTTCGTTCGGCCCGAGCTCCAGCTCGCGCCAGAACGTCGTGAAGGTTTCGTCGTCGTAGGAAGCCAGCAGGCCGTAGACCGGCTTTGTATTCTTGTCAGTCGCGTTATTGCCGAAGTAGACCACCATGCGGATCGGCGTGTCGGTCACGCTCGGTCCCATGGTGTTGCGCTTGGCGACGGCGAGCAGCAACGTTTCCTGCTTGATGGTCATCCGCTCGTCGGCAGCTTGTTCCACAGCCTTGACCAGCTCGTCGGCGCTCGCGAACTGGACATTCAGGATCGCGTCCGAACCGGACATCGCCTGCACGAACACGGGCGGAAAGTCCTGCGCCTTGAGCGACGCGATCACGGCATCCGTTACTTCATAGCCGTCGATCTTTGGCGGATAGGGCGTTGCCGGGTCCAACCACCATTCTTTCTCGAAGAACATGCCGACCTTGTAAGACGGTTGCATGATGGCCGACTCGAGATAGAGCTTGACCTTCTGGTCGTTCAGGACGTCCAGTCCGCCCCGATCGTCATAGCGGGAGCCCTGGGCAACCTGTTCGAGCGCCGCGCGCGGCATGGCCAGCCAGGCGGCCGACGTGGTCTGACGGGCAGCCTCCCGGTAGGGATCTTCCCGCTTCGCGATCGTGTAATGGACGACGCCGTCCTCGACATGGATGGAGCGCAGCCGCTGGTTCGGGTAATACTGAAGCGTGACGCCTCGCTGCCGCGCCAACTGCTCGATGGCCGCAAACAATGCGTGAAACATGCCCGAGTAGCCGGTCGTCAGCGTCATGTACTGATTGCCCGGCGTGAATTCGTTGTTCGCCTCGAAGGCGACCGCGGAATTCCAGTTGATCACGTTGGACGAGTATCCGTTGCCGTCCGCGGCGTACTGATAGCCTTCCGAGCCGAGCTGGTCGTACATCAGGTTCCAGTAGCCGATGTCCTTGAGCAAATCGCCTTTCTGGAAGATGGAGCTCGACGGCAGTTCGGCCGTGATGCGGCCATGCTGATAAAACGCGTCCCACTGCTTGCGTGTGCTCGGACCACTGGTGCTCGTGACCGACAACGCTTCGACGACGGCGAAGCCCTGGTCGGGCGTGGTCGCGGCACCAAAGTTGTTGGCCGCGTACGGCGCCGGCGTGCGCGAAGAAATATCGTTTTGATAGAGATTCCTGGCGCGCAGGTAGTAGAGGGGATTGCTCGATTCGTTGAAAGGCACGGCATAGCGGTCGAGCCCGAGCTTGGCGATCACCGTCGTGACCAGCCGGTGGCCCTGCGCTTTACCGTCGTTGTTGCCGTTCCATTGCGAATAGCGCATGCCGCCCAACTCGAGGTACGAATGGTCGGGATTGTTCTGGTAGTGCCAGGTGCAGACCCGGGCACCGGGTGCACGGGTGCCCTGAAATTCCTTCGAAAAATCGTACTTGCCCCAGTCGAAGAGTTCCAGGACGTCGCCCTGCTGCAACTGCCGATGCGGATCGCCCCCCGCTCGCGTCCGGCCATTCAACAGTCGCCAGGCCGTGTATAGACCGGCGGCACCACACCCGAAGATCGAATAGGTCTTGCTTGCCATGGTGTCCTGCTCCCGTAGATGCCCGGCCTGCGCTCAGGCCAGCTTGTTGAAATAGCGGTTGCCGGTGGAGAAGTGCGAGATGTCGAATGGGGTATGACCGTCCAGGGTCAACTGGCAAAGAATTTCGCCTAGCAGCGGAACGAACTTTCCGGCCCAGCCGGTCGCATAGATGACGATGTCGCGGTGGTTCGGCACATAGTCGGGCGCGAAGTCGATCAGCAATTCCTTGTTCGCGATCTTGCTGAGTGCGACGAGGCAGGTCGACGTGAAGCGCGGAACCGGCTCGAGACCTTCCATATGCTCGCCGACCCACTCGGCCGTGAACGCGAGCTCCTGAGGATTCGGAATGGGCGTGCGCTGATCGGGGGACGTCAGCGGCGCGAGGACGAAATCGGAGGCGACACGGATATAGCCCGGGTAATTCCAGGCTACCTCCGGGAAGCCGTAGAACTGATTGCCGTTGTCGCCCACCGGGTTCTGGAAAACGAACCAGGTGGGGTACTGGATATCCGGCCGAGTCTTGCGGTAGTAGGCCGAGGCCATATTCCAGTAGGTCGCCGCGATACGGAACCCCAGCAGCTTGAACACGTCGTCGGCATAGGGGCCCGGCGTCAGCACCAGCTTTTCGGCACTGAAGGTCCCAAGCGGAGTCTTCACTTCAAAGAGGCCCTGCCGACGCTCGATGCCGATGACCGGCGCCTCCTGCAACAGCTGCACGAAGGGAGAGCGCTGATTCCAGTCGAGCAGCGTCCGCTGCGTGGCCGCGAGATCGATGCTGGCGCCCTGGGCCTGAAATAGTCCCGTATACGTCGACGGCAGATTGCGAAAGTGAAAACGCCTCTCCAGTTCGCCCGCATCCAGCGTTTCATAGGCAACCCCTTCGGCCTTCAGTGCTTGCTCGGCGGCGGGGATATTGCCCTCTGTCGACTTGACTGTCGGATCGCCGAACCACAAGGTGCCGACCGTGTCCATGAGCGGCTGCGGCGTCAAGCCTTGCAACTCGTCCCAATAGGGGATCGACTGCTTGACCAGCTTGACCATGTAGGCGTCGGGATAGGGAATGCGGAACTGGCGCGACACGCCAGCCGAGCTGCCAAGCTGGTTCACGAAGGTGAACTGCTCGAGCACCAGCGTCCTGGCCTTGCGCTTGCCGAGATGGTAGGCGGTCGATAGGCCCATGGGCCCTCCACCGACAACGATGACGTCAAAGCGATGCGTTGCGTCGTGCATGGTGGGGCTCCAGGGCATCCGGAAGCACATCGATTTCAGCGATCCGCGAGATCACGGTCCTGATTGATGCAGCAATGGCCGAGTCGCTAAGTCGAGCGTCAGAGAGGCTTTGAAAAGCGGGATTGATTACGCCAATTTCATGCTTGGCGATGCGTCGTCCGTATCACGCTTAGCCAGCCGCTGCGGTCGAATTACATGCCTGGCCACGGATGTGAGCAAGCTGGCAATCCTGACAGGAGGTTGAGATCTCAATCCCGGTTCGTCGCGACGAGTCAGGGTTTTCTCCAATGTTTTTATGGCCGATGTAGATTTGGTATATGACGCACGCCGCCTCACGCGAACGCCGCCGCGATGGTCGTCAGGTATTGAGGCTCGTCAGGTCGTCCCACGCGAAGACGATGATGTGCGACCGCCAGACCGACCCCGGATCGACATACTCGCCTGTTGGCCGGCAATTCAGCGCTTCGTAGACGTAGACAAAGACCGTGTTAACTCCCCGCGATGGCGTTGCTGCGCCCAGTCGCCGCGGTCACGCGTTGTGCGCCCCCCCCCCGAATTTGAGTTGGCAATCGTGCCGTAGTGATAAGGCTCCCTTTCTCGCTGGCGCGTTCGTCCCGGCGTCAGGATCTGTACGCGACAGCGAATGGCAGTTGGGGCGACGTGAACGACTCGTTGCAGCCATTCGCTGTGGGACCGCAGGAACGGCCCCTAATGATGTTGAACGGCCATATGAGCGGCTCTAAACTAGTTAGCGCAATTAGCGCCCGCGCGACTTGAGCAAGGTGACCGTCGTGTCGATCTTGCCCTAATGCGCGTTCCTGCTATATTCATGTCCGGAGCATGTACGTAGTCGGCGCCGGAGCCGGGGCGGCGGTCAGCAACGCTTATTGGCGAACGGATATCGTTACCGATTGCTAGAGTAAACGAAAAAAAGAGAGGGGAATATGACGGCGGTGGTTTCGTGTATAAATTTGAAGGGCGGAGTTGGGAAAACGGCATTAGCGGTCAACTTTGCGGCATTTTGCGGAAAAGAAAAGTTGAAAACTTTGTTGATCGACCTAGATCCTCAAACAAATGCAACTTTTTCCACCATGGGTGTCCAGGCTTGGAATGACAACGCTCGAAAGAACGGTACGGTGGCCGATCTGTTAGGCGCCCGCAAGCACACGGACGCGCAAGAAAAAGACAAAACCGCGGAGCAGGTAATTGTTAAAGATGTGTTCGAAAACGTTGATCTAATACCTTCGCATATCGATCTTTTTACTGTTGACCTTGATTTGGCTGGCGCACGATTTAGAGAGACAAGACTAAAAAACTCTCTCAAGGATACTCTTCCAAATTACGACATCGTAATTTGCGACTGTCCTCCAAACCTCACAATCCCGACTCAAAATGCGCTCGCATTCAGCACCCATTATGTCGTTCCGGTATCTCTCGATTTTTTGTCAGCAATTGGTGTCAGTTTGCTTCTCAAGCGAGTAGAAGAGTTTGGCGAAGATCTTGATCACGAGTTAGTGCAGGCAGGAGTGGTGATTTCACGAGTCGGACGCCCGGCGACCCACCGTGAGGAAACCGAGGCGACATTGCGGGCGCAATTCAAAAATGCGGTGCTCGCTGGCGTAATTCACGAACGGGTCTCAGTTAGCAAGTCAGCCCAATCAAATCATTCAATATTCGATTCAAATGATTCAATAGCGATTGGCGAATTTACTTCTGTCTGCCGTGAGCTGAAAAAACGGATTGGTGTCTAAACGATGAAAAGTCACGATTTTGCCAAGCATCTCGCCTTGATGGCACAGGCGCTAAGAGCAGCTCCAAATATTGAGCTTGAGAGCAGCATGGACTGGGAAGGCGTCTTTCAAAAGCGCTCCCGCTCAACGGTTAGCGATGAGGACATTCCACACGCTCTGAACATGCTAGTTGGGCTCAATAACGTCAGCAAACAGCAGTGGCTATCACTCATCGAGGAATTTGGGTTTGTAATTGACGTCAGGCCACGCGATGCAAACCGTGACATTTTCGGAAAATTGCTTAAATTTTTGGCCGAACACCCGGAAGAGCGAGTTCGCTTGGTGGGAAAGAAAAGTAAGAAACCGATTAAAGAGTCGGAAGAACTCGCAAACGCGCTGACAATTTTAATGCGGTAAATATGAACAATTTGCGTGCGGAAATTGAGCTAAATTTCGATCACTTCTTTCAAAATCTGCCGAGTGAAGTGTCGGCGGTTACGAAAGCGTTGTCAAATGAAAAAGGGCGATTCTTAGACAGCTACTTTCGATTAGTCACGTTGCAAGCGTGGCGGACAAATCTTATCGACGTAATTTCGGATAGCGCTGCGAATGAGTTCTTCAAGGAAGCTCAAAACGACGCCTTGGTCTCTCACTCTTTAGCACGACAAGGCTCTTGGCGCGTCGCATTGATTTGCCTTCGCAGTTGCATCGAAAACGTTTTATTCGGACTTTACTATCTCGATCACCCGGTCGAACTAGTGCAGTGGCATTCAGGTGGTCATCTGTTGGGTTTCACTGAAACGATTGCATACCTAGCCAAACATCCATCGCTGTCTGGGGTGGCTGAATCGATAACCGGCATAGACGTTATAAAGAGTGAATATGCGACGCTGTCCAAAGCAGTACACGGTTCAGCTGTGCACTTTCGCATGACGAAAGGCGGTGTTGTTCAGGGGCTAAACATCGATTCGTTGCCAGATTTAGGGGCGTGGCTTACGCGGGAACGGCAGACGTTAGTCGGCTTGAATCTACTTCTTGTGGCGTTTTTCCACAAGCATCTAGGGGGAGCTGCCCATCCCAACGTCCGAAAGGTTCTCGGTTTTACAATCCCGGCAGCAAAGCATGCCGAGATTAAAAAGCAGTTTGGAGTTCTGATCAGGGCACTTAAACCGAAGGACGATTGAAAATACACTCCGAAGCGGCGGATCCCGGATGTAGTGGTCGCACCGACCGCTTTTAGAAGGGCGCAGACGTTGGAGCTTTCACAGATTTTGCCTAACCAACGTCCGCAACTGGCCGAACGCGGCCGGCCGCCGCCCTGTGACGCGCGACCGGAGCAGATCGACCCACAAGGGGTACTCGCCATTCCCAATACCGGTCATTCGCAACGGCACGCTACGGGCCAGCGATCTCGCTCGGCGAACTCCCGCAAGTTTTCTCGACGGCGGGTCTGCGAAGACACTGGGTGCTGGGGAATCAGAAACTTGAACATGGTGGTAGCAATCAGCTCATTGAGCCGAGGTGGACGAACGCCATGGCCTGCTTCGCGAAGGGGTGCAGTTCCCCATCTGTCACGCTCGAGCGCGGAATCTTGCCCTGCGTGTCATGGTGGAACAAGCTGGCGAACTCGTTAAAGGACCGTAGGCTTTTGACTTCGGGCTTGAGCTGCTCGAGCGGGCTTCCGGCGGGTGCATTCTCGATAAGTCCGACGATGACGCCCATCGTCACGCCTTCCCGGATGAGGCCCGGGAAGCGTCGATGCAAATTGCCCTCGACGAGAACGCGTAGCGCCTGAGCTACATGCAGGAGGTCGTCGGGTGCGGCGCCCGACAGATAGTTCCACGTCGTCCTGTAGCGCTTATAGTAGTCCGACTCACACATCATCGAAAATTCGGCCGGCGCCAGCTCAGAGAACTCACCCACACGACGAATCTGCAGTGAAAGGATCTCCGGCACCTTCTCTTCAGTCATGACCTTCTCAAGCTCGTAGAGGAAATACGCGTCGTGCGCTAGGACGATGACCTGCGCGCACTTCTTAGCCACCTCACAGAGCGCTGTGATCGTCTGCGATCGGCGGTTGCTGTCGAGCGAAGCAAATACGTCGTCCATCACGACGATGTTGCCAGCATAGCTCTTCTCATGTAGGGCCTTCGCGAGGAAGAACGCCAGCGCCAAGCTGCGCTTGTCACCGTCAGAGAGGACCGTGCTGAAGGACGGCGCATTCGCCGCAGCCTTACCCGCGGGCACGTGCTTCTCGCGCACCAGCACGCCGTACTCCGTGCGTGGGGTAGGACCACCCACGTAGCTGTAGTTCAGCTTGCTGACCTTGAAGGGCGTACACAGGTGAGCTAACCACTTATTGATGTCGCTCTCGTACTCCGTCAGCATCGACGACATCAGCCTGTCCAGCGCTTCCCTCGCGGTCGCCTTGGCCTTCTCGTGATTGTTTCGCTCATCATCGGCTCGCTTTCGCTCGCTGACGATAGCGACCACATCGGTACTGTGACGAACCTTCTGCGCACGCACTCGAGCCAGGCTTGCTTCCAACTGCGCCTTGTCCTGGGTCTGCAGCCCCTTCTTGAAAGCAGCAATCTTTGTGTTTGCGACCTCGACGGCGGCGTTGTACTCGCCGAGCACCTGCAGGATAGTATCTCGAGCGTCGATGGCCCGCGTGAGGATGCCCGTGTCTAGGGGCTCTAGCGGTTGCTTGGCCTTCTCCTCGGCCGCCGCCCCCAGGCAGTCCCTGATTTCCTGAGCAAAGGCCTTCAATTCAGCAGTGTGGGGCGCAGTGCAGTCGAGTTGCAACTGCTCAGCCCATGCCTGCGCACGGTCGACGTTCGCCTGGAACTCGCTGACCCAGGAGTCGATGGTACCGTCGCTCAGCGAGCGACGAGCCGAGCCCGGCAGCGCCTGGATGCGGTTGTTGTGCTCGTTGTACGCCACGTTGAAGAACGTGCCGTAGGCCTCGATGATGTCTAGGCCTTTCGTCGATTGGCCGCAGAACGGGCAGTTTTCGTTCTTGACGAAACGCTGACCATCGCCAATCCACCGCTCTGAGTCCGAGCCGCCGTGACTCTCCATGTGCGCCTTGACCAACGCACCTGCGTTCTCATGCATCTGTTTGAAGGAGCTCTTGAGGACGGCTTCGAAATCGTTGAACTCGACCTGGGGCAGGGTCAGCAGCTTCAGCGCAGCGCGCTGACCGAGCGCGGTCGCCGAATTCGCGTTTGCGATTCGCGTCTCGTAGTCTGCAATCAGTTCGTCGGCCTGCAGTTCTTCAGGCAGTGCTAAGAAGGCCGTCACCGACATCGCGCCCCGGTAGCCCTGCAGTTTGCCCTCCGCCGCGCTGCGAGCTTTTGTCGCCGCCGTCATGGCCTCATGAGCTGCATCAACCTCCTTCTTCTTCGCCACGGCTGCGGTCCCTAAGGCAAAGTCGAGGAGAGACTGATGGTGGTCGGCCTGGACTTCGCTGCCAGCGTACACGTTGCGTTCAATGAAAGCTTGGTCAAATACCATCAAGTTCGGCATCGCAGCGTCCCAAGCGCCATTGTCGAACGTGATGTTGGTTCCGCCCGTGGGCAACTTGAAGCGGAACTGGGCCCGGGCTACACCGGTGCCGCCAATGGTCGCTCGCGCAGCCATGGCCTCAGCGTCTGCAGCGGCGCAAGCACGCATCACTGCCGACAGTGTCGACTTGCCCCGCCCATTGTCCGCGTAGATGAGGGTCGCGTGCTTGAGTTCGACTGCCTTGGCGAGCGGGGTAGCGAACAAACCCACGCCCTCTAGCTTTAGGATTTTTTCCAGCACGATGTTTTTTCCTGCCACTCGTAAAAACGATTTTCCCAATGCCAGCAACCGTGCCCTGCTGCAGCCGCTCTCGGCAGATGAGTTTCCTAGCGCGAGACCGTGACCAATTTTGGCATCCTTCTGCCGGTCAACCATTGTTCGTAAGTCGGCATCACGACTCCCGCTTTTCGTCGAGCCGAGCACGTGCCGCAGCAATCGATTGGTGCAGCTTCGCCTGCAGCGTCTCACGCGGTGGCAGCACGGTTAGGTACTCTGCCACGTGGATCCCGCTTTTGCCGAGTTCAAGCAATTCAATCTGCTCTTGCTTTTTTCCCGCACACAAGATGATGCCGATCGGCGGCGCCTCATCAGGCTCCTGCTCGTGCTTCGCGAGCCAGCGCAAGTACAGCTCCATCTGACTCTTGTACTCGGCCTTGAAGGAACCGAGCTTCAATTCGATCGCGACAAGACGCTTGAGCTTGCGGTTGTAGAACAGCAGATCAAGATAGAAGTCGTCATCGTCGATGGGAAGTCGTTTCTGGCGCGCAACAAACGTGAAGCCCGCGCCGAGCTCCAGTAGGAACTGCTCCATCTCGCGCAGGATCGCATCCTCGAGATCGCGCTCCAGATAGTGATCATTGAGGCCGAGAAAGTCGAGGATGTATGGATCTTTCAGCACGAGGTCAGGCGTCATCTGCTGCGCGTCGCGCAGGTGCGCCACTTCGTGCCGGATCACTTCGTCGGGTTGCCGCGACAGCGCGCTGCGCTCGAACAGCATCGATTGCATCCGCTCCTGCAACTGCCGCGACAACCAGCGCTCCAGACGACAGAGTTCAATGTAGAAGTCGCGCTTGAGCGGGTCTTCAACGTACATCAACATCTTCAGATGGGTCCAACTCAATTCTCTCCGCAGTGCGGAGAGAATTGGTTCATCCGGAAACACCTCGGCCGCGCGGATGCAGTGGCGCAATTGCTGCTCGCTCCACCCCCTGCCGTACTCGCCTCTCAGTTGTCGTGCGAGCGCGGGGAGGATCTGTTGTCCGTAGCCCGCGCGCTCACCGCCCAGCACATCATCTCGAATGCGACGACCAACCTGCCAATAAAGGAGGGTCAGTTCCGCGTTGACGGCCGCAGCCGCCCGAGCGCGCGCCGAATCAATCATGTGGCGGATGTCGGTCAAGAGGGATGCGGGGACGAGTTCTGTCATCTTGTCAGGAATGGAGGAATCGGCGGGCCGGTGCGCGCCAGCAGTGGCCACGTTACCGGAATCTCAGCAACGGCGGAACCCTGCTGGGCTCCCTCCACAATTCTCTCCGCACCGCGGAGATAATTCGGCCATCTGCCCCCGCCGAGGCCCTCACCTCTCACCGCCCTGAATGTGGACGCTCGCAATTGAGCTTCAGCTGCGTCTCAGGCGAATCCGCCTCACCAGCAGCCCTACCCGGATCAAAGATCGCCAAGGCACGAGTGTGACGAAAAGGTCGATGGATTCGGCCACTGGCACGCCGTCGTCAGCGCCAGAAAGCGGGGCCACAGAGGCGGTAGTAGAGCCCATAGTCGATCACAGCAGCCAGTAGCATCGAATGCCAAATTTAGGGCGCCGCGAGCTTAGGGCTTTCGCTCGATGTCCTGATCCGTCTATCAATGCGCATCAGACGCTCAGCGCAATTCGCGACCGCAGTCAAACAACGCTCGTGCCTCAGCCCGATTCGATCGGCAAGCCAAAGTCCGGATTCGCCACGCCACGCGACGAACACTAAAAATCGCAACGCGAACAGGTGCTCGGTAAACATCGGCGGCTCACCCGCTCGAAGGCCCTTGCCAGCCGGGGCTTGGACGGATTCCCACGCCCCACACCGCCCCACCCCCGCCATTCATCACAATTCATTTAACTTTCCGTGAGGACTTGGACACCGGCCTCTGCCTACGATGGGCGCATATTTTCAGGACCTGCTTCCAGGAGCCCATCATGCCCACCCGCAGACACCTGCTGTTCGCCGGCGCCACCGGCCTCGCCGCGCTCGCGACCCTGTCGTCCGTCGGCCGCCGCGCGCTGGTCGGCCGCGCGTTCGCCGCGCCGCCCGCCGCCCCGCAGCCGGCCGCCCCTTTCGAGGTCACGCTCAGCGACGCCGAATGGCATCGCCGGCTCACGCCCGCCCAGTACTCGATCCTGCGCGAAGCCGGCACCGAGCGGCCGTACAGCAGCCCGCTGAACGACGAGCACCGGCACGGCACGTTCGCGTGCGCGGGCTGCAGCCTCGCGCTGTTCTCGTCGGCCACCAAGTTCGACAGCCACACCGGCTGGCCAAGCTTCTGGAAACCGCTCGACCACGCGGTCGATACCAACGCCGACGCGTCGTTCGGGATGGTCCGCACCGAAGTGCATTGCCACCGCTGCGGCGGCCATCTCGGCCACGTGTTCGACGACGGCCCGCAGCCGACCGGCCTGCGCTACTGCATGAACGGCCTCGCGCTCACCTTCCACACGACCGCCGCCTGATCCGGCCCCACTCCCGACCGACTGGAGAACGCACCATGCTGCTCATCGTCCTTGCCTATCTCGGCGGCGTGCTCACGATCCTGAGCCCGTGCATCCTGCCCGTGCTGCCGTTCGTGTTCGCGCGCGCCGACCAGCCGTTCGTGCGCACCGGCCTGCCGCTGCTGGCCGGCATGGCGCTCACGTTCGCCGTCGTCGCGACGCTCGCGGCCGTCGGCGGCGGCTGGGTCGCGCAAGCGAACCAGGCCGGCCGCTGGATCGCCATCGTGCTGCTGGCGGTATTCGGCCTGACGCTGCTGATGCCGCGCTTCGCAGAACACCTGACGCGCCCGCTCGTCGCCGCCGGCAACCGGCTCACCGGCTTCGCGCAACGCGACGGCCGCCCGGCCGGCCCTGCGTCGTCGCTGCTGCTCGGCGTCGCCACGGGCCTGCTGTGGGCGCCGTGCGCGGGCCCGATCCTCGGCCTCGTGCTGACCGGCGCGGCGCTCCGCGGCGCGAGCGTCGGCACGACGCTGCTGCTCGTCGCGTATGCGGCCGGCGCGGCAACATCACTCGGCGTCGCGCTCGTGATCGGCGGCAAGGTGTTCGCCGCGATGAAGCGCTCGCTCGGCGCCGGCGAATGGATCCGGCGCGGGATCGGCGCGGCGCTGCTGGCCGGTACCGGCGCGATCGCGCTCGGCCTCGATACCGGCGCGCTCGCGCAACTGTCGACCGTCACGACGGGCGGGCTCGAGACGAAGCTCGTCGACCGGCTCGGCGGGCGCCCGAACGGCGCGCCGGCGGCGACGCCCGCAACGGGCAACGCGGCCGCCAATGCAAGCGGCGGCGCGATGATGGCCGCGACTGCCGATGGCGCGCAGGCTGGCGGTGCGTTGATGCGCGTGGCCGACGCGAAACCGTCCACGCTGCCCGTCGAAGGCACGCTGCCGTCGCTCGACGGTGCCGTGCAGTGGCTGAACTCGCCGCCGCTGACGGCCGCCGGCCTGCGCGGCAAGGTCGTGCTCGTCGACTTCTGGACGTACTCGTGCATCAACTGCCTGCGCACGCTGCCGTACACGACCGCGTGGGCACGCAAGTACGCGCCGTACGGGCTCGTCGTGATCGGCGTGCACGCGCCGGAATTCGCATTCGAACGCGACATCGGCAACGTGAAGAAGGCCGTGCACGACCTCGGCATCGACTTCCCGGTCGCGATCGACAACGGCTATTCGATCTGGCGCGCGTTCGGCAACGAATACTGGCCCGCGCACTACTTCATCGACGCACAGGGGCGCATCCGCCATCACCACTTCGGCGAAGGCGAATACGCGCAGTCGGAACGCGCGATCCAGTCGCTGCTCGCCGAAGCTGGGCACCCGGAAGCGCTGAACGTGCCGCTCGGCCTGGCCGGTGCGCCCGCGAGCGGCGCGCTCGCGGCAGCGGACACCGCGGATGTCCGCTCGCCCGAAACCTATGTCGGTTATGCGCGCGCTGAAGACTTCACGTCGCCGGGCGGCGTCGTGCGCGATACGGCGCACCGCTACGACGCGCCGGCCCGCCCCGACCTCAACGACTGGGGCCTCGCCGGCACGTGGCAGGTCGGTGCCGAGCGCGCGTCGCTCGCCGCGCCGGACGGCCGGATCGTCTACCGCTTCCATGCGCGCGACCTGCACCTCGTGCTCGGCCCGGGTGCGAACGGCCAGCCCGTGCGCTTTCGTGTGACGCTCGACGGCGCGGCGCCCGGTGCCGCGCACGGCGCCGACGTCGATGCGCAGGGCTACGGCACCGTCACCGGGCAGCGCCTGTACCAGCTCGTCCGGCAGCCCGGCGCGATCGCCGACCGCACGTTCGCGATCGAGTTTCTCGATCGCGGGGTCGATGCGTATGCATTCACTTTCGGTTGAACCCAGGCACCGCCGCAACCCGGCCACCGTCTTCGCCAACGCATTCAGAAGGAGCACACGATGAACCCGACACCCACCCGAGATTCCGCGTCGCGACGGCGCGCAGCGATGCTGCGCCGCATCGGCGCCATCGCCGTCGCGGCCGCCGCCGTGTTCGGCTTCCAGCGCGTCGTCAATTCCGCCGAGCCGATGCGCACCGTGCCCGCGCCGACGCTCGACGAAACGCCCGGCGCGGCCCACGACGAGACGGCCGTGCTCGCCGGCGGCTGCTTCTGGGGCGTACAGGGCGTGTTCGAGCACGTGAAGGGCGTGAAGCAGGTCACGGCCGGTTATGCGGGCGGCGCGTCCGAAACCGCGCACTACACGCTCGTCGGCTCGGGGCTGACGGGGCACGCGGAATCGGTTCGCATCGTCTACGACCCGACGCAGATCACGTACGGCCGGCTGCTGCAGGTGTTCTTCTCGGTCGTGCACGACCCGACCGAGCTCAACCGTCAGGGCCCCGACGACGGGACGCAGTACCGGTCCGCGATCTTCCCGACCACCGCGCAGCAACGCGCGGTCGCGACCGCGTACATCGCCCAGCTTGGTGCCGCGCATGTGTTTCCGGCGCCGGTCGTCACGCGCGTCGAGGCGTACAAGGGGTTCTATCCGGCCGAGGCCTATCATCAGAACTACCTCGAGCTGCATCCCGACGCGCCGTATATCGCGTTCAACGACCTGCCGAAGGTCGCCGGGCTGAAGCAGCGCTTCCCGGCGCTGTACCGCACGAACGCGGTGCTGTGGAGCGACACCGGCTCGTGACCCGCAACCGGCCGCATGATGCGGTGCCGCGCGGCCAGCGCGCGCGCCGCCCTGCGGCCGGTTTGCGCCGCATCAACGAAACACCTGCCGCCGTGCCGGGGCAAACCCGCATCGCGTCCGCCGTACCGGGCAACTTCGCGTAGACTTCTTGAGATCCCCGCCGCCACGATGCGGCGTTCGGAACAATCGCCCAGCCAGGAGGCGTCACGCATGCGCGCAGTGCCTTTGCCTGACAGCAACACCCTCGAGGAGCCGTCCACCGGCGCGGTCGTGCGCGACCTGCGCCGCGTGCCCATTCACCCCGATCACTGGTATCCGCTTGCGTGGTCGCGCGAGCTGAAGCGCGGCAAGACGCTCGGCGTGCGCTTCGCCGGCGATCCGATCGTGCTCGTGCGCACCGAATCGGGCGCCGTGTACGCGCTCGAAGATCGTTGCGCGCACCGCCAGGTACCGCTGCACGCAGGGGTCGTGAGCGGCGAAACGCTGCGCTGCTGTTATCACGGCTGGACCTACGCGTGCGACAGCGGCCGCTGCGTCGACGTGCCCTACCTCGGCCGCGAGCGTTTGCCCAACGGCGTGCGCGCGTATCCGTGCCGCGAAGCGCACGGGCTGATCTTCGTGTTTCCGGGCGACGCGACGCTCGCCGACCAGCGGCCGTTCCCCGCGCTCGAATCGGCGGACGACCGCGCGTACAAGACCCGCCGCTTCGGCCGCGAGGTCAAGTGCCACTACTCGTTCATGCACGAGAACCTGATGGACATGAACCATCAGTTCCTGCATCGCAAGCAGATGGGGCAGATGCGAGCGCGTTCGGTAGGCCGTCGCCGCGGCGACGACTGGGTCGAGGTCGACTATACGTTCGTGCGGATGGAAGGCAAGCAGCCGGTCGGCGAAGCGCTCGTGTTCGGCGCGAGCAAGAAGGCGTCCGACCAGTCCGACAAGAGCGTGATGACGGTGCGCACCATCTACCCGTACCAGACGCTGCAGATCCGTTCGAGCGAAGGCACGCTCGTGATGGACCTGTGGATCGTCTACGTGCCGCTCGACGCCGAGCAACGCACCAACCGCACGTTCGGACTGCTGTCGATCCACAAGCCCGGCATCCCGTTCGCACTCGATCTCGCGTGGCCGCTGCTCGTCTGGTTCACCGAGCGCATCTTCCGCGAGGATCGCTGGATCGTCGAGCGCGAGCAGGAAGCGCACGATCGCCAGGGCGCCGACTGGAACCACGAAGTGTTTCCGGTCATCAACGAGCTGCGCGACCTGCTGCGCCAGTGCGGTGCGCGCACCGTGATCCCGATCCGCGAAGCGCGCGACGGCGCGTGATCCATGCGGCGCATGCTCGCCGCGGCGCGCGCCGTTACAACCGGAACGCGCCCGGCAGCAACGTGTCTGCGGTCGTGACGTCAACTGCTCCTTTCAGGTTGCTCAGGATCACTTCCATGTCGGGCGTGCCGATCTCGATGATCACCTGACGGCATGCGCCGCACGGCGCGATCGGGCCGTCCGTGTCGCCGACGACCGCGAGGCGCGCGAAGTCCCCCGGACGATAGCCGGCGGCGATGGCCGAAAACATCGCCGTGCGTTCCGCGCAATTGCACAATCCGTAGGACGCGTTCTCCACGTTGCAGCCGTGAAAAATCGTCCCGTCGTGCGCCTGCAGCGCCGCGCCGACCTTGAAGCGCGAATACGGCGCATACGCACGTTCGCGCGCCGCCTTGGCCTGTTCGATCAGTTCGTTTCGTTCCATCGCGATGATGCCTCCGGTAGTGGGTTGGGACGCATCGCCGCGGCCGCATCCCGGTGCGCACGATACTCCCTTGATGTAAAGCGGCCACCGATACCCGCACACTCCCCCGTGCAGGTTCAGCCGATCTGCTGGTGAATGGTCGGCGGCGCGGCGCCCGTCTCGCCCAGCACATAGCTGCGCTGGACCGCGTCCACCGCGTGCGCCGCGGTGTCGGTATCGCGGGCATGTACATAGCCGAGCGGTTGACCTGCGTCGACGCGCTGCCCGATCTCCGCGAGCGCGGACAGTCCGACCCGCGTGTCGATCGCATCTTCCGCACGCATGCGGCCGCCGCCGAGCGCGACGACCGCCAGCCCGAGCGCGCGGCAATCGACATGCTGCACCACGCCGCTCGCGCGCGATGGCACCGGTACGATCACCGCCGCGCGCGCAAGATGACGCCACGGCACATCGATCAGGTCCGCGGGACCGCCGAGCGCCACGACCATTCTCGCGAAGCGTTCCGCCGCCGCGCCCGAGTCGAGCGAGCGCTGCAGCATCGCCCGCGCCTGTGCGGTATCGCGTGCCAGCCCACCGGTGACGAGCAACTGCGCCGCGAGCGCCATCGTGACGTCATGCAGGCGGGCCGGAAGCGACTTGCCGGTCAGGTAGTCGATCGCGCACGCCACTTCGAGCGCATTGCCCGCGCACGGTGCGAGCGACTGGTTCATGTCGGTGAGGATCGCGGTCGTCTTCATGCCGGCGCCGTTGCCGACGTCGACGATACTGCGCGCCAGTTCCGCCGATTTCTCGACGGTCGGCATGAACGCACCGGAGCCGACCTTGACGTCCATCACGAGCCCGTCGAGCCCGGCCGCGAGCTTCTTCGACAGGATCGACGCGGTGATCATCGCGACCGACTCGACGGTTGCCGTCACGTCGCGAATCGCATAGATACGCTTGTCGGCCGGTGCCAGCCGCGCGGTCTGCCCGATGATCGCGACACCGACGTCGCGCACCGTGCGGCGAAACGCCGCCGTATCGGGCATCACGTCGTAGCCGGGAATCGCGCTGAGCTTGTCGAGCGTGCCGCCGGTATGGCCGAGCCCGCGCCCCGAGATCATCGGCACGTAGCCGCCGCACGCGGCCACCATCGGCCCGAGCATCAGCGACACTACATCGCCGACGCCGCCGGTCGAATGCTTGTCGATCACCGGCCCGTCGAGATCGAGCGCGCGCCAGTCGAGCACGTCGCCCGAATCGCGCTGCGCGATCGTCAGCGCGACGCGCTCGTCGACGCTCAGGTCGTTGAAGTACACGGCCATCGCGAACGCCGCGACCTGCCCCTCGGTCACGCTGCCGTCGGTCACGCCACGCACGAACGCGGTTATCCCTGCGTGATCGAGCGGCTGCCGGTTGCGCTTCTTGCGGATGAATTCCTGCGGTAGAAACATCGTTGCCTCTCCTCGATCGGTCGGTGGCTGCTGCACGGTTCAATGCAGGGAGAAGAACAGGCCGGCAATCGCGGCGCTCATCAGGTTCGACAGCGTCGCGGCCGTCAGCGCGCGCAAGCCGTGCCGCGCGACTTCCGAGCGACGCTCGGGCGCGACCGCGCTGAAGCCGCCCGCGAGAATCGCGATCGACGAGAAGTTCGCGAAGCCGCACAGCGCGAACGACACGATCGCGAGCGTCTTCGGGTCGAGCACCTGCAGGCCGGCCGCCGCGACGTGTTCGCTGCCCTTCAGGTAGGGCGACAGGTCGCCGTACGCGACGAACTCGTTGAAGATCAGTTTCTCGCCGATGAAATTGCCGGCCAGCGCCGCGTCGTGCCACGGCACGCCGATGATCCACGCCAGCGGCGCGAACAGATGGCCGAGAATGCCCAGCAGCGTGATCTGCGGAAAACCCGCGAACGCGGCCACGCCGCCGACGATGAGGTTCATCAGCGCGATGAGCCCCACGAACGCGATCAGCATCGCGCCGACGTTGATCGCGATCCGCAGGCCGACCGACGCGCCGGACGCTGCCGCCTCGATCACGTTGGCGGCCCGCTTGTCGTCGAAATCGAGACCGTCGACCACAACGCGGCTCGGTTCGACGGTCGGAAACAGCAGCTTGCCGAACAGCAGCCCGCCCGGCACCGCCATGAACGACGCGGCGAGCAGATACTCCATCTTCACGCCGAGGCCCGCATAGCCGACCAGCACCGAACCCGCGACCGATGCCATGCCGCTCGCCATCACCGTGAAGATCTCGGCGCTCGTCATGTTCCGCACGAACGGCTTCACGAGCGCGGGCATCTCGCTCTGCCCGAGAAAGATCGTCGCGACGGCCGAGCACGCCTCGATCCGGCTCACGCCGAGCACTTTCGCGAGCCCGGCACCGAGGATCGCGACGAGCCACTTCATCACGCCGATGTAGTACAGCACCGCGATCAGCGCGGTGACGAAGATGATCATCGGCAGCACGCGCAGGCCGAACACGAAGCCGCCGTCGCCGAACAGCTGGAACATCCGGCTGTCGACCAGCCCGCCGAACACGAACGAGATACCGTGATTGCCCATGTCGAGCACGCGATTGACGCCGTTCGCGGCCGCCGCCAGCGCCGCGCGGCCCGACGGCACGAACAGCACCAGCGCGCCGATCGCGAGCTGCGTAAGCAGCGCGGCGATCATGGTCCGACCGCTTACCGCGCGCCGGTTGTTCGACAGCAGATAAGCCACTAACAACAGGAACGACATGCCCAGGAGACTGCGCAGAATATCCACCTTGTGCTCCTTTCTCTCAATGTTATTGATCTTGTCCGGCACGCGGCCCGGAACGCTCTTGCGACGCTGTCGGTGGATATTACTCGTTCGGCGCGCTCAAATGCGTGCGGGGCGTGCCGCTCGAACCGGCACGCCCCGCAAGACACACGCCGTTCAACCCGCCCGCTCGACCGGATGCGGTTCGCGCAACCGGTTCGCGATGCGCGCCGCCTCGTAGTAGCCGGCCGCCGGCGGCCGTTTCAGATAACGACCCGCGCCGCGCACCGCACGCAGGTCGCCGTCGGCCCACGCAAGCGCGCCGCGCGTGAGCGTGTGCGTCGCGACGCCCTGCACGGTCATCCCCTCGAACACGTTGAAGTCGACCTGCTGGTGATGGGTCTTCACCGAAATCGTCTTCGTCGCGGCCGGGTCCCACACGACGAGATCGGCATCGGCGCCCACCTGCACGGCGCCCTTGCGCGGATACAGGTTGAAGATCTGCGCGGCGTTCGTCGACGTGATCCGCACGAACTCGTTCGGCGTGATGCGGCCGTGATTCACGCCGTGATGCCACAGCACCGACATGCGATCCTCGACGCCGCCGCAGCCGTTCGGGATCTTCGTGAAATCGTCGCGGCCCATCGCCTTCTGCGACGCGCAGAACACGCAGTGGTCGGTCGCCGTCGTATGCAGCTGCCCCGACTGCAGCCCGCGCCACAGCGCCTCGCGATGCTCGGCCGAGCGGAACGGCGGGCTCATCACGTGCGCGGCCGCACGCGTCCAGTCCGGGTCGCGATAGACCGCCTCGTCGATCACGAGGTGGCCCGGCAGCACCTCGCCGAACACGCGCAGCCCTTCGCTGCGCGCGCGCGTAATCACGTCGACCGCGTCCTTCGCCGACACGTGCACGATATACACGGGCACGCCGAGCACCTGTGCGATGCGGATCGCGCGGTTCGCGGCCTCGCCCTCGACCTCCGGCGGCCGCGACAGCGGATGCGCCTCCGGCCCCGTCATCCCGCGCGCGAGCAGCGCCTTTTGCAGCTGGAACACGAGCTCGCCGTTCTCCGCGTGCACGGTCGGCAGCGCGCCGAGTTCGAGCGAACGCGTGAAGCTGTTCACGAGCACCTCGTCGTCGGCCATGATCGCATTCTTGTACGCCATGAAGTGCTTGAAGCTCGACACGCCGTGCTCGCGCACCAGCGTGCCCATGTCGCGGTGCACGCTCTCGTCCCACCACGTCACCGCCACATGGAAGCCGTAATCGGCCGCCGCCTTCTCGGCCCAGCCGCGCCATGCATGGAACGCGTCCATCAGCGGCTGCTTCGGGCTCGGGATCACGAAATCGATGATGCTCGTCGTGCCGCCCGACAGCCCGGCGGCCGTACCCGAATAGAAATCGTCGCTCGCGGTCGTGCCCATGAACGGCAGTTCCATGTGCGTATGCGGATCGATGCCGCCCGGCATCACGTACTGGTCGTGCGCATCGACGACGGCCGCGCCGGCCGGCGCGTCGATCGTCTCGGCGATCTGCAGGATCGTGCCGCCGTCCTGCGGGTCGGCGCAGAGCACGTCCGCGCGATAGGAGCGGTCCGCATCGACCACGGTGCCGCCGCGAATCAGGATTGCCATTGGGTTGCCTCCTCGTTGACTGTCGGGTGCCGCATGCGGCGGGCTACGCGCATCATGCGCTCGCGATCTGCGCGCGCGGTCCGGCGCGCCACTTCATCCAGGTGCCGTACACGCCCGACGCCAGCACGAGGCCGACGAACCACGCGTACGTGTAAAGCGTGTTGAAGAACGCCGGCACGTTCGGGAACGACGCCGGAAATGCGGTGTGCAGGAAACCGGGCAGGTTCGGCAGCACGCCGACCGCGAGCGCCACCAGCGCGGCCGGGTTCCAGCCACGCGCGTAGCTGAAGCCGCCGCGTTCGTCGAACAGCGCGCGCGTGTCGAGCTGCGTGCCGCGTATCAGGAAGTAGTCGACCATCAGGATGCCCGCGACGGGCCCGAGCAACGCCGAATAACCGACGAGCCAGGTGAAGATATAACCGTCCGTCGTCGCGAGGATCTTCCACGGCATCATCACGATCGCGATCGTCGCGGTGATCATCCCGCCCGTGCGGTACGAGATGGCCTTCGGCCACAGGCTCGAGAAGTCGTATGCGGGGCCGACGAGATTCGCGGCGAGATTGCAGCACATCGTGTCGAGCGTGAGGATCACGAGCGCGATGCCCACGCCGATGCCCGTCATCCGGCTCGTCAGGTCGATCGGATCCCAGATCGCGTTGCCGTAGATCACGACGGTCGCCGACGTCACGACCACCGACACCACCGACAGCAGCGCCATCGGCAGCGGCAACCCGATCGACTGTCCGATCATCTGGTCCCGCTGCGAATGCGCGAAGCGCGTGAAATCGGGAATGTTCAGCGCGAGCGTCGCCCAGAAGCCGACCATCGCGGTCAGGCCCGGCCAGAAGGTCGCCCAGAACAGCCCGGCCTTCTTGCCGCCCGCCGCGAACTGCGATGGCGCCGACAGCATCGAGCCGAAGCCGCCCGCCTTCGACGTCGCCCACCACACGAGCGCCACGCACATCACGACCTTGATCGGCGCGGACCAGCTCTCGAGCCAGCGGATCGAATCGGTGCCGTGCAGGATGAAGTAGATCTGCAGCGCCCAGAACACGAGGAAGCACGCGAGCTGCCCGAACGAGATGCCGACGACCGGCAGCGCCGCGCCGTGCAGCGCGTTGCCGGTCAGGATGTTCAGCAGCGTGTAGATCGCGCTGCCGCCGAGCCAGGTCTGGATGCCGTACCAGCCGCACGCGACGATCGCGCGCAACAGCGCGGGCAGCTTCGCGCCCTGCGTGCCGAACGACGCGCGCACCAGCACCGCGTACGGAATCCCGTGTTTCGCGCCCGCATGGCCGATCAGCAGCATCGGCACGAGCACGATCAGGTTGCCGAGCAGCACGGTCATCACGGCCTGCCACGGCGACATGCCTTCCTGGATCAGCCCGGCCGCGAGCATGTACGACGCGATGTTCATCACCATCCCGACCCACAGCGCCGCGAAGTGATACCACTTCCACGTGCGTTGCGCCGGCGTCGTCGGCGCGAGGTCGTCGTTGTACAGGCTGCCGCCCGGCGCCGCGGCGCTGTCGGGATCGGCGGGAATCGCTGCGGGTTTCATCGAACGCACTCCACGTAAACGTCAGCGCCGGCATCGCGCGATGCCGGCCCAGGGGAACGAACAACGGCGGCGCCGGATCTCCCGCGCCGCCGGATGCAGGTCAAGCCGCCTTCGCGTGTTTCTCGGGTGCCGTCGGGCTCGTACTCGTACCCGCCTCCGCGCTCGCCGGGTTGTTCGGATGCGTGGTCCAGTTCGCGTAGTCGCCCGAATCGACGCGCTCCATCGTGATGCATTGCTCGACCGGACACACATGCATGCAAAGATTGCACCCGACGCATTCCGAGTCGATCACTTCGAAATGGCGCACGCCGTCCTTCTCGCGCGTAATCGCCTGGTGCGACGTGTCCTCGCATGCGATATGGCACAGCCCGCACTGGATGCAGCGGTCCTGGTCGATGCGCGCCTTGATGTCGTATTTCAGGTTCAGGTATTTCCAGTCGGTCACGTTCGGCACCGCGCGGCCGCGCACGTCGTCGAGCGTCGCGTAGCCCTTCTCGTCCATCCAGTTCGACAGCCCGTCGGCGAGATCCGATACGATCCGGAAGCCGTAATGCATCGCCGCGGTGCACACCTGCACGCTGCCGGCGCCGAGCACCATGAATTCGGCCGCATCGCGCCACGACGAAATACCGCCGATGCCCGAGATCGGCAGGTTCGGCGTTTCCGGATCGCGCGCGATCTCCGCGACCATGTTCAGCGCGATCGGCTTGACCGCCGGGCCGCAATAACCGCCGTGCGTGCCCTTGCCGTCGACCATCGGCATCGGCGCCATGTGATCGAGATCGACCGCAACGATCGAGTTGATCGTGTTGATCAGCGACACGCCGTCCGCGCCGCCCTTGTACGCGGCGCGCGAGCCCATCCGGATGTCGCTGATGTTCGGCGTGAGCTTCACGAGACACGGCAGCTTCGTGCCTTCCTTCACCCAGCGCGTGACCATCTCGACGTATTCGGGCACCTGCCCGACCGCCGCGCCCATCCCGCGCTCGCTCATCCCGTGCGGGCAGCCGAAGTTCAGCTCGACCGCGTCGGCGCCCGTGTCCTCGACGAGCGGCAGGATCCATTTCCAGTCGCGCTCGTTGCACGGCACCATCAGCGACACGATCAGCGCGCGGTCCGGCCAGTCGCGCTTCACTTGCGCGATCTCTCTCAGGTTCACGTCGAGCGGACGGTCGGTGATCAGCTCGATGTTGTTCAGCCCCGCGATGCGCTGGCCGTTCCACTGCACGGCGCCGTAGCGCGAACTGACGTTGACGACGTGCGGATCGAGCCCGAGCGTCTTCCAGACGACCCCGCCCCAGCCCGCCTCGAATGCGCGGTTGACGTTGTAGGCCTTGTCGGTCGGCGGCGCGGACGCGAGCCAGAAGGGATTCGGCGAAGTGATGCCCGCGATGGTGCAGCGAAGGTCGGCCATGTTCGGCTCCGTGAGAGTGGGGTCGCTATCGTGGATGCGTGGATGCGTGCGTGTGCGCTTAGGCGGCCTTCGCGTCGCGCTGCGCGAGCGCCGCGTCGATCGACGCAGCCGCGCGCTTGCCGTCCTGCACGGCCTGCACCGTCAGGTCGATGCCGTCCGTCGCCGCGCAGTCGCCGCCGGCCCACACGTCGGGCCATGCGGTGCGCCCGTCCGCGTCCACCGCGAAACGCGCGCCGTCCGCCGTCAGCAACTCGGCCGCGACGCCATCCGGCACCAGCGTCTGGCCGATCGCCTTCAGCACCATGTCCGCGTCGACGGTGAAGCGCTCGCCCGACGCCGCCTCGAATTCGACGCCCGTCACCTGCCCGTTCGTGCCCACCATGCGCACGGGCTTCGCGTGCGTGACGAGCGTGACGCCGCTCTTCTGCGCGAACTCGCGCTCGGCCCACGTCGCGCTCATCGCGTCCACGCCGCGCCGATAAACCATCGTCACGCGCTCGGCGCCGAGCTTGCGGCTCTGCACCGCCGCATCGATGGCCGTATTGCCGCCGCCGATCACCACCACGCGCCGCCCGACCGGCACGTTCTCCAGCCCGTCGGCCTGCCGCACCTGCTCGATGAAATCGACCGCGTTCATCACGCCAGCCAGTTGTTCGCCGTCGATCGCGAGCGCACGCACGCCGCCGAGACCCATCGCGAGAAACACCGCGTCGTGCTGCTCGCGCAGCGCATCGAGCGTCATGTCGCGCCCAAGCGCCACACCCGTTTCCAGCGTGATGCCGCCGACCGACAACAGCCACTCGACTTCGCGCTGCGCGAAATCGTCGACGGTCTTGTACGCGGCGATCCCGTATTCGTTGAGACCACCGGCCTTCGGGCGCGCGTCGAACAGCGTGACGCTGTGCCCGGCGAGCGCGAGCCGGTGTGCGCACGCGAGCCCGGCCGGCCCCGCACCGACCACCGCGACATGGCGGCCCGTTTCGGGCGCGCGCCGGAAGCGCACCGCGCCGGTCTCCATCGCCCAGTCAGTCGCGTGCCGCTGCAGCGCGCCGATCGCGACGGGCTGCGAATCCTGATGGTTGCGCACGCATGCGCCTTCGCACAGGATCTCGGTCGGGCACACGCGCGCGCACATCCCGCCGAGCGGATTCGCGGACAGGATGTCGGTCGCCGCGCCCTTCAGGTTGCCGTTGCCGATCTTGCGGATGAAGCTCGGGATGTCGATCTGCGTCGGGCACGCCTGCACGCACGGCGCGTCGTAGCAATAGTGGCAGCGGCTCGCGGCGGCCGCTGCCGCGGTCGGATCGAGCAGCGGCGCGATATCCGCGAATTCGCACGAGAGTTGCGTGGACGACAGGCGATGCGCGGCGATATCGCCGGTTGGCTTGGTGGTCATACGCGTTCCTTCGACTGGGTGGAGACAAAGCCGTCCCCGCCGGCTGCAAATGCACAGTCGGGGCGGTCATGCTGAGGAATCCTGCGCTCGCGCGCTATGCAGCCTGCCGGCTGCTACGGTCGATTCGTCATGAAGCCGGCTCGCATGCGCGCGACAACATCGCGTGCAGCAGCACGTTCGCGCCGGCCTCGATCCACGCGGGCGTCGCGTCCTCGATCTCGTTGTGACTGATGCCGTCGACACACGGCACGAACACCATCGACGTCGGCGCGACCTGCGCGAGATAACACGCGTCATGCCCCGCGCCCGACACGATGTCGCGATGCGAATACCCGAAGCGATCGGCCGCGCCGCGCACGGCCTCCACGCAGGCCGGATCGAACGCGACGGGCTTGTAGTAGAAAATCTGCTCGAGTTCCGTTTCGAGCCCGATATCGCCGGCGATGCGCGCGACGCCGTCGCGCAGCGCGGCATCCATCTTCGCGAGCACGGCGTCGTCCGGATGACGGAAATCGACGGTGAAGAACACACGGCCGGGGATCACGTTGCGCGAGTTCGGGTGGACCTGCATCATGCCGACCGTCGCGCAACCGAACGGCGCGTGATCGAGGCCGATCCGGTTGACGAGATCGACCACCCGCGACGCGCCGAGCAGCGCATCGCGGCGGCGCGGCATCGGCGTCGGCCCCGCATGCGCTTCCTGCCCGGTGAGGGTGATCTCGTACCAGCGCTGCCCCTGCGCATCGGTCACGACGCCGATCGTCTTGCACTCCGCCTCGAGAATCGGCCCCTGCTCGATATGCAGTTCGAATGCCGCGTGCAGCTTGCGTCCGCCGCACGGCACGTCGCCCGCGTAGCCGATGCGCGCCAGCTCCTCGCCGATCGTCTTGCCGTCGACGTCCTTGCGCGACAGCCCGTATTCGAGCGGAAACACGCCGGCGAACACACCGGACGCGACCATCGCGGGCGCAAAGCGCGAGCCCTCCTCGTTGGTCCAGATCACGACCTCGACCGGATGCTCGGTCTCGATGCCGTGATCGTTGAGACTGCGAATCACCTCGAGGCCGCCGAGCACGCCGTAGATGCCGTCGAAGCGGCCGCCCGTCGGCTGCGAATCCGCATGCGAGCCCGTGACGACCGGCGCCGCGTCGGCCACGCGGCCCGCGCGGCGCATGAACACGTTGCCCATCGTATCGACCGTCACCGTGCAGCCGGCCGCCTTCGCCCAGCCGACGATCAGGTCGCGGCCGGCCTTGTCGAGATCGGTCAGCGCGAGGCGGCACACGCCGCCCTTCGGCGTCGCGCCGATCTTCGCGACTTCCATCAGGCTGTCCCACAACCGCTTGCCGTCGATCTTGATCGACGGGTCGAAGACGGGCCGCTTCACTGCTTCCGATACCGCGTTCATTCGTATCGCTCCTGTGGGGTCGGTGATGTCGTCAGCCCGGTCTGTGCCGGTGCGTGCCATGCCTGATTCGGGGGCAAGCCCGCCCATGTGCGGTGCATGTCCCGGTCGTTCGCGAAGTTCGTCCGACAAATCGGCGGGAGGGTTAACGTTGCCTTCCGCCGCTCGTCGAATCCTGTCCGATTGGACAGGTTTTAGACGATCAAAATGACCAAAGCAATGTCTTTCTTGCGTGGATCGATAGAGCGAGAAACGTGCCATCGCAACGCAGCATCGCTGCGGATGCGTCGTGTCCGCACACGTGCGTTCGACGCGAATCAGCGGCTAGAATGAAGCCCAACGCGGCATGCCCGCCGCGCGAGGGCAACGATGAGACATGACGAGGCGGCAGCCGAAGCGACCGGCCGTGACGAAACGACCGTGCCATTGCGGCGACGCAAGGCGCACATCCGCGAGTCCAACGAAGCGCATCTGCTCGCCTGTGCGGAGGCCGTGTTCGCGGAGCGCGGGCTCGACGGCGCGAGCACCGCGATGATCGCGGAGCGCGCCGGCCTTCCGAAGGCGAACCTGCATTACTACTTCCCGACGAAGCTCGCGCTGTACCGCCGCGTGCTCGACGACCTGTTCGAGGAATGGCATCACGCGGCCGGCTCGTTCGAGGCCGACGACGATCCGGTGGAAGCGATCGGCGGCTACGTACGCGCGAAGATGGCGCTGTCGCGGCGGCGCCCGCTCGGCTCGAAGGTCTGGGCCAACGAGATCATCCAGGGCGCGGAGCACATGCAGGACATCCTGTCGCAACGCGTGAAGCCGTGGTTCGACACGCGCGTGAAGGTGATCGACGGCTGGATCGCGCGCGGGCTGCTCGCGCCGATCGACGCGCATGCACTGATGTACCTGATCTGGGCGACCACGCAGCACTACGCGGATTTCGACGCGCAGATCCGCGCGCTGAGCGGCAAGCGCGCATTCACGCAGAAGGCGTTCGACGAGAAGACCGAGCAGGTCGTGCAGTTCGTGATTCGTGCGTGCGGCGCCGTGTCGCCGCACGCGAAGCGCTAACGCAGCCGCACGATCCGGCGCAAACAAGACGGGCGACGGGCCGCGCGCAGGAGCTCCCTGCGCGATACCCGTCGCCCGTATCGCAGCGTGTGTGCGAGACGTTACGCGATTCGCTCGATCGCGATGGCCGTCGCCTCGCCGCCGCCGATGCACAGCGACGCGACGCCGCGCTTCAGGCCGTACGTTTCGAGCGCGGCCAGCAGCGTCACCATCACGCGCGCACCTGACGCACCGATCGGATGGCCGAGCGCACACGCGCCGCCGTGTACGTTGACCTTCTCGTGCGGCAGGTCGAGATCGCGCATCGCGGCCATCGGCACCACCGCGAACGCTTCGTTGATCTCGAACAGGTCGACGTCGCGCAGGTTCCAGCCGGTTTTCTCCGACAGCTTGCGCAGCGCGCCGATCGGCGCGGTCGCGAACAGGCCCGGCTTGTCCGCGTGGGTCGAATGCCCGACGATCACGGCCTTCGGCGTAAGGCCGAGGCGCTCGGCTTCCGAGCGGCGCATCATCACGAGTGCGGCCGCGCCGTCCGAGATCGACGACGCGTTGGCTGCCGTCACGGTGCCGCCGTCGCGGAATGCCGGCTTCAGCGTCGGGATCTTGTCGAGTTTCGCCTTGCCCGGCTGCTCGTCGATCGACACGATGGCTTCGGTCTTGCCGGCCTTCACGGTCACCGGTGCGATCTCCGACACGAAGTGCCCTTCCGCGATCGCGCGTTGCGCGCGCGTCAGCGACGCGATCGCGAACGCATCCTGTGCTTCGCGCGTGAACTGGTAGGCCTGCGCGCAGTCCTCGGCGAACGTGCCCATCAGGCGGCCTTTTTCATACGCGTCCTCGAGCCCGTCGAGGAACATGTGGTCGAGCACCTGGCCGTGACCCATGCGCATTCCCGCGCGCGCCTTCGGCAGCAGGTACGGCGCATTCGTCATGCTCTCCATCCCGCCCGCGACGGCGACGCCCGCCGACCCCGCCAGCAGCAGGTCGTGCGCGAACATCGCGGCTTTCATCCCCGAGCCGCACATCTTGTTGACCGTGGTCGCGCCCGCCGCGAGCGGCAGCCCGGCCTTCAGCGCGGCCTGCCGCGCCGGCGCCTGGCCCTGCCCGGCCGGCAGCACGCAGCCGAACACGATTTCATCGATGCGCTCGGCCGGCACGTTCGCGCGCTCGAGCGCCGCACGAATGGCCACCGCGCCGAGCTCGCTCGCGCTCGCCGCCGCCAGGTCGCCCTGAAAACCGCCCATCGGCGTACGCGCCATACCAACGATTACGATCGGATCCTGAGTCGTCATGATTCGCTTCCTCCAGTGTCAGCGCGGTGCCATGCGCAACGCGCCATCGAGACGGATGACCTCGCCGTTCAGCATCGTGTTCTCGGCGATGTGGCGCACCAGCGCCGCAAATTCTTCCGGGCGGCCAAGCCGCGGCGGGAACGGCACGCTCTTGCCGAGCGCGTCCTGCACGTCCTGCGGCATGCCGGCCATCATCGGCGTCGCGAAGATGCCGGGCGCGACCGTCACGACGCGGATGCCGAACCGCGCGAGTTCGCGCGCGATCGGCAGCGTCATGCCCACCACGCCGCTCTTCGACGCCGCATACGCGGCCTGCCCGATCTGCCCGTCGAACGCCGCGACCGACGCGGTGTTGACGATCACGCCGCGCTCGCCTTCCGCATCGGCGTCCTGCTTCGACATCGCGTCGGCGGCCAGCCGGATCATGTTGAACGTGCCGACGAGATTGATCGACACCGCGCGCGCGAAACGATCGAGCGAGTGCGGGCCTTCGCGGCCGACGACCTTCTCGCCCGGCGCGACGCCCGCGCAGTTGACGAGCGCGTCGATGCGGCCGAACGCGTCGCGTGCAGCGGCGACGGCCGCCTGGCCATCGGCTTCGCTCGTCACGTCGGTCTTCACGAAGCGCGCGGATTCGCCGAGCTCATGCGCGAGGCTCGCGCCGGCATCGTCATTGACGTCCAGCAGCACCGCCTTGCCACCTTCGGCGACGACCATGCGCGCCACCGCGGCGCCGAGGCCCGAACCGGCACCCGTAATCAGAAAAACGCGATCCTTGATATTCATTAGCAATCCGTATTCAGGGTTGAGCGGCCTTCTCGGCTTCCATCTTGCGCAACACGAAGCGCTGGATCTTGCCGCTCGGGGTTTTCGGCAGCGCGTCGACGAAGTCGATCGCGCGCGGATAGGCGTGAGCGGACAGCCGCCGCTTCACGTGCAGGCTCAGTTCCTCGGCCAGCGCCGGTGTGTCGTCGAAGCCCTTCGACAACACGACGAACGCCTTCACGATCTCCGTGCGCTCCGGATCGGGCACGCCGATGACGGCGGCCTCGCTGACGGCCGGATGCTCGATCAGCGCGCTTTCCACGTCGAACGGGCCGATCCGGTAGCCGGACGACGTGATCACGTCGTCCGCCCGGCCGATGAAGCTCACGGTGCCGTCCGGCTCCAGCTCGACGTTGTCGCCGGTGCGGTAGTAGCCGCCCGCGATCGCCGGCGTGTCCTGCTGCCAGTAACCGTGGAACCACAGCAACGGCGAGCGCGCGATGTCGATCGCGAGGTTGCCGGGCTCGCCGGGGCCGAGCTCGCGGCTCGCGTCGTCGAGCACCGCGACGCGATAGCCCGGCATCGCGAAACCGGCCGATCCCGGATGGACGACGTGCGCGAGGCCGTGATGGTTGTTCACGACCATCCCGAGTTCGGTCTGGCCGTAGTGATCGTAGATCGGCGCGCCGAGCGCCGCGTCGAACCAGCGCACGACTTCCGGATTCAGCGGTTCGCCCGCGCTGCTGACCACGCGCAGCTTGCCCTTCACGCGCGCCGCCGCTTCCGTACCGGCCGCCATCAGCATCCGGAACGCGGTCGGCGAACCGGCGAGGCTCGTGATCCCGAGTCGTTCGATCACGTCGTACGTGCTGTCGACCGTGAAGCCGCCCTCGTGGAGCGTCGTCGCGTGGCCGAGCAACAGCGGGCCCGTGATCGCGTAATAGAGGCCGTACGCCCAGCCCGGATCGGCGATGTTCCAGAACCGGTCGCCGTCGCGCAGGTCGACCGCCTCGCGCATGTAGGCGCCGAACGCGAGCAGCGCGCGCAGCGGCACCGGCACGCCCTTCGGCAAGCCCGTCGTGCCGGACGTCGACATCATCATGAACAGGTCCGTGCCCTTGCGCGGCACCGGTTCGAACGTGTCGGACTGCGCGTCGAGCGCCGCGCGGAAATCGATGTCTCGGGCCGGCAGCGCGTCGCCCGATTCGCGCACCGTCGCGACGGGCGGGCACGCGGCGATCTCGTCGAGCTTGGCGCGATTCGCGACGTTGGTCACGACCAGGCGCGCGTCGCTCATCCGCAGCCGGTGCTCGATCGCCTTCGGGCCGAACGCGGTGAACAGCGGCTGATAGACGGCACCCGCGCGCCACGTGCCGAGGATCGTCGCGACAAGCTCGGGCGTGCGCGGCAACAGGCCGGCCACCACGTCGCCCGGCTTCACGCCCTGCGCGACGAGCAGGTTGGCGACGCGGGCCGACAGCGCCTGCATCTGCGCGAACGTGAAGCTGTGGTGCTGCCCGCCCGCATCGATCCAGTCGAGCGCGATCGCGTCCGCCGATGCGTGCCGGTCGCAGCATTCGACGCACGCGTTCAGGCCGCGCTCCAGGTCGCCGTGCAGCTGCGTCGCGGCGGTCTCGATACTGAACCGGGCCACGGCGTCGGCGTAGGCCGGCACCGCCCGGGCGGTTGCTCCATCAGGCATGCGTGTCTCCTGTGCGTTATGGCCGCCGGCGAGCCGGGGGCGCGACGGGGGATACATCGATAGTAGACAGCCGTGACATTGCAATCAATGACAAACAGAATCTAGAATCGTGATCGCTTTTGCCATGTCGGGAGGATGCAGGAAAATGGGGCCGCAGATGATTTCGCCGGATTTCGTCGACGACGCGCTCGCGTGCCTGCGCCGGCAACGCATCCCGACGGCGCCCGTGCTACGCGCCGCCGGCCTGCCGGCCGCCGTGCGCGAGCCCGTCACGCCGCAGCAGTACGGGCGGCTGTGGCTCGCGATCGCCGGCACGATCGACGACGAATTCTTCGGGCTCGCCGCGCGCCCGATGCGACACGGCAGCTTCACGCTGCTGTGCCACGCGGTGCTCGACGCCGGCACGCTCGAAAAGGCGCTGCGGCGGGCGCTGCAGTTCCTGCGCGTGGTGCTGGACGAGCCGCACGGCGAGCTCGTCGTCGCCGACGGGCAGGCGCAGATCGTGCTGACGCAGTCGGGTGCGCCGTATCCGGCGTTCGCGTACCGGACCTTCTGGCTGATCCTGCTCGGCGTCGCATGCTGGCTGATCGGCCGGCGCATCCCGCTGCAGCGCATCGATTTCGCGTGCCCGAGCCCCGACCAGCGCAGCGACTATCACCAGTTCTTCGGCGTGCCCGTGCATTTCGACCGGCCCGACAGCCGGCTCGCGTTCAACGCCGCGTACCTCGCGCTGCCGACGATCCGTTCCGCGCAAGCGTTGAAGACTTTCCTGCGCGGCGCGCCCGGCAACCTGCTGGTGCGCTACCGGCACGACACCGGCTGGGTCGCGAAAACGCGCGCGCACCTGAAGGCGCTGCCGGCCGCCGAGTGGCCCGACTTCGACACGCTGGCCGTCCGCCTCGGCACGACGCCCGCGACGCTGCGGCGGCGTTTGCGCAGCGAAGGGCAAAGCTTCGCGGCGATCAAGGACGAGCTACGTGGCGCGCTCGCCCAGTCGCTGCTGCGCGGGCACGCGCTCAGCGTCGCGGAGATCGCGGCCGAGCTCGGCTTCACCGAGCCGAGCGCGTTTCATCGTGCGTTCCGCAAATGGACGGGCACCAGCCCCGGCGCGTTCCGGCGTGACGTGCATGCGGCGGAGGCGGAGACTTGAATCGCGGGCGCGATGATGCGGCTGGCGGTCATCTCAGTGAGCGCTCGGTGAAGGCGGACATCCCGTCGCGCGACGCTGATCGGCGCGGCAATGTCGGCACAAGGCATCGACGCGGCCGCCGCCTACCGCGCGGCGAGCGCGACGCTGCTGCGCAAGTTCACGGCCGACGCGAACCAGGTTCGCGCCGGCAAGCTCAGTCACTATCTCGGGCTCGACGGGCTCGAAGCCCACACCGAACGCCTGCGCGCATTCGTGCCGTGACATAACGCCTGCGCCATCGCCGCGCCACGAACTCAGCGGGAGATGCCGTCAACACTCGCGGCAACGCCATGCAGCGGCCGCGAGAACAGCTTGCAGCCCGCGTAGTAGACGAGCGACGTCAGCGACAGTCCGACGATCCACGAGACATCCGCGCCACCGAGCCGGCTCGCCAGTTCGCCCGTATAGAGATCGGTCGCCATGAACGGCGCCTGCGCGACGATCCCGATGAAATACGACCCGACCGCGATCGTATTGAAACGCCCGTAGATGCCGCCGTCCTGCCGGAAGAACGAATCGACGTCGTACTCGCCGTGACACACGAGGTAGTAATCGACCAGATTGATCGCCGTCCAAGGCACGAGCACGTACAGCAGCAACAGGATGAAGTTCGTGTAGCCCGCAAGGAAATTGTCCTGCCCGAACAACGCGATCGCGAGCGCGATGGCGCACAGGACGATCGCGGTGATCGCCCGCGCACGCGCCTTGCCCGACCACGACGGAAAGAGCGTCTGCAGCACGGTGATGGCCGACAATGCGCCGCAATACAGTTCCATCGCATTGCTGGCCGCGATGCCGAACGACAGCACGACGATCACGAGCACGCTGATCCCTTGCGTGAGACCGGTGAGGCCGCTCACGACGTTGCCGTCGGGCGTCGCGAGGCCGACCAGGCAGCCGAGCAGCATCGGGAAGAACGAGCCCAGCACGCAGCCCCAGTAGCTCGACCAGAACGCGGTGCGCGGCCCCGTATCGGGCGGCAGGTAGCGCGAATAGTCCGACACGTAGGGCGCGTAAGCGATCTGCCACAGCGCGGCGACCGACATCGCACCGAGGAAGCCGGACAGGTTCAGCGAATGCTTCGAGAACGTATCGGCCGGCAGCCCGTGCACGAAGATGATCCATACGAACGCCAGCACGAGCACGCTGCCCGAGCACCAGCTCAGCAGCCGCGCATACGCGTGGATCAGCTTGTAGCCGTAGATCGATCCGAGCAGGCTGATCAGGCCGATCACCACGACGCCGGCGTCGAGCGGCATGTCCGGGCTCAGGCTGTGCAGCGCCTGCCCGCCGAACACGCAGTTCGACGCGAAGAAACCCACATACATCACGACCACCAGCGCGACCACGAGCAGCGCGCCGAACGACCCGAACTGCCCGCGGGTCTGGATCATCTGCGGCACGCCGAGCTGCGGCCCCTGCGCGGAGTGCAGCGCCATGAAGACCGCGCCGATCAGGCTGCCGACGAGCGTGGCGAGCGCCGCCCACCAGAACGGCTGCTTGAACACCGTCGTCGCGAGCGATCCGGTGACGATCGTCAGCATCATGATGTTCGACCCGAACCAGATCGTGAACAGGTCCTTCGCGCTGCCGTGCCGCTCGGTCAGCGGAATCGGCTGGATGGTGCTTTCCTCGAGATGAGCAATGGACTCGCCCTGACTCATGTCGTCTCCTTGTTTCTGTTGTGATGTTCGCGGTTCGCGGGCAGTGGTGGCAATGCACTCGATGTGACGCGAACGCTCTGGTCCGCGTGAGGCATGCGATCTTCAGTTAGTGATTTTTTGTTATTTGCAATCCTAACTACTTAATGAAAACCACCACATCGTTCGATCGCGCAGTTATACCCCTGAAGCCCGCTCTTCGGCGTCTCGGATATCCGCTCAGGAGAAGGCAAGCAACCGGCCAATCTCCGGAGCGAAACCCGCCGACCATTGCGCTCCCGCCCGCCTGTCGCCGGACGAAAGCGCGTCGCTCAACCGGTCAGCAGTCGATCCCGAGCACTTCGCGTGCGGTTGCATCCACCGCCTTGCGCATCGTGCCGACCAGTTCGTCGATTTGCGCGTGATCGATCACCAGCGGCGGTGCAACGATCAGGCGGCCGTTCGTCGAACGCACGATCGCGCCGAGTTCGAAGCCGACCGTCCGGCTGTGCCAGGTCAGGTCGGCCTCATTCTCGAAGCGTTCACGCGTCGCCTTGTTCTTCGCGAACTGGATCGCGCCGACCGCGCCTACGCCCTGGATCTCGCCGACCAGCGGATGGTCGTCGAATGCATCGCGCAGTGCCTGCTGCAGATACGGGCCGGTATCCGTCCTGGTCCGCTCGACGAGGCGTTCGCGCTCGAGCACGTCGAGGTTGGCCAGCGCGACGGCCGCCGCGACCGGGTGCCCCGAATAGGTCAGCCCGTGCGCGTAGACGCCGCCCTTCTCGACCAGCGCATCACCGACGCGCCGGCTCATGATCAGGCCGCCCATCGGCACGTAGCCCGACGTCAAGCCCTTGGCCATGCAGATCAGGTCGGGCTCGAAGCCGAAGTGACGGTGCGCGAACCACTCGCCGGTACGGCCGAAGCCGCCGATCACTTCGTCCGCGCAAAGCAGCACGTCGTACTGACGGCAGATGCGCTCGATCTCCTGCCAATAGCCGTCCGGCGGAAAGATCATCCCGCCCGCCCCCTGGAACGGCTCCGCGACGAACGCGGCAACGCGATCCGCGCCGATCTCGAGGATCTTGCGCTCGAGCGACAGCGCCGCCTGCTTGCCGAATGCCTCGGGGCTCAGATCGCCGCCGTTCGCATACCAGTACGGTTCGTCGACGTGCGTGATGTTCGGAATCGGCAGGTCGCCCATTTCATGCATGAACGCCATGCCGCCCAGCGACGCGCTGCCGACCGTCGACCCGTGATAGCCGTTCACGCGGCCGATCAGCACCTTCTTCTCCGGCTTGCCCATCACGTCCCAGAACCGTCGCACGGTGCGGATCAGCACTTCATTCGATTCGGATCCCGAATTGGTATACACGACATGACTGAAGCGATTGCCGAGCAGCGCGAACAGCCGCTCCGACAGCTCGATCACCGACGGGTGCGTCGTATGAAAGAACATGTTGTAGTAGGACAGTTCCTTCATCTGCCGCGCGGCGGCGTCGATCAGTTCCGGCCGGCCGTAGCCGACATTGGTGCACCACAGCCCGGACATGCCGTCCAGATAGCGGTTGCCGTCGTTGTCCCATAGATGGACACCTTCGCCGCGCACCATCACGCGCGCGCCTTCCTGGTTCAGCGCCTTCTGGTCGACGAATGCATGCAGGTGATGGGCGGCGTCGCTGCGTTGATAGTCCTGCGTCGTACGATGCGGAAAATCGGGTGCATTCATGGGCAAGTCTCCGGTTCGTTTTATGGATAAAAAGCGTGGTCAGGCATGCCGCGGAAGCCGCCGCCGCACGGTGCGGCACGGCCCGCCGCGTCGAATCAATAGCTGATCCAGGTCGTCTTGAGGCCCGTGTACTTGTCGATCGCGTGCAGCGAAAGATCGCGGCCGAAGCCCGACTGGCGGAACCCGCCAAACGGCGTCTGCGCGCTCAGCGCATCGACCGTATTGACGGACACCGTACCGGCGCGCAGCCGGCCCGCCACGCGGTGCGCGCGCGACAGGCTGCCGGTCCAAAGCGACGCCGCAAGGCCGTAGATCGAGTCGTTCGCAAGCCGGACGGCCTCGTCCTCGGTGTCGAACGCCATCACCGACAGCACCGGCCCGAAGATCTCCTCGCGCGCGATGGCGTCGTCATGCTTCACATCGATGAAGATCGTCGGCTCGATGAAGTAGCCCTTGCCGTCGACGCGCGGCGCGCCTCCACCGATCGCGAGCGTCGCGCCATCGCGGCCGCGCGCGATCCACTCGCGCACGCGCCGATGCTGCTGCTGGTCGACGATGGCACCCATCCCGCTCGACGGATCGAGCGGATCGCCCGGCATGAACGCGGCCGCATGCGAGATCAGCCGGTCTATGAACGCGTCGTGAATCGAGCGCTGAACCAGCAGCCGCGAGTTCGCGGAACACACCTCGCCCTGGTTGAAGAAGATGCCGAAGCACGCCTTGCGTGCGGCGAGGTCGAGATCGTCCGTGTCGTCGAACACCAGGTTCGGGCTCTTGCCGCCGCATTCGAGCCACACCTGCTTCATGTTCGACTGCGCCGCATACTCGAGGAATTTCTTGCCGACGGCCGTCGATCCCGTGAACGCGAGCACGTCGACGTCGGGATGCAGCCCGAGCGCACGCCCCGCGGTCTCGCCGTAGCCCGGCACGACGTTCAGCACGCCGGGCGGCAGACCGGCCTCGAGCGCCAGCTCCGCGAGACGCAACGCGGACAGCGGTGATTGTTCGGCAGGCTTCAGCACGACGCTGTTGCCGGCCGCCAGCGCCGGCGCCACCTTCCACGCGACCATGTCGAGCGGGAAATTCCACGGCACCACGGCGCCGACGACGCCAAGCGGTTCGCGCGTGACGACCGCGAGATTGCCGGGGTCGGTCGATGCGACTTCGCCGTTCAACTTGTCGACGGCCTCGCCGTACCAACTGAACAGCCCGCCTGCGGCCGGCACGTCGATGCTGAATGCGTCCGCGACGCGCTTGCCCATGTTGAGCGAATCGAGCAGCGCGAGCTCCGCGTCATGCGCTGCGATGAGTTCGCCGAGCCGGCACAGCACGCGCTTGCGCTCGGCCGGCGCGCAGCGCGACCAGACGCCCGATTCGAATGCGTTGCGTGCTGCGCGCACCGCATCGTCGACATCCGGTGCGTCGCACGACGCGACTTCCGCGATGACGGCCTCGGTGGCCGGATTGATTGCGGCAAACGTCCGGCCGCTTCGGGCCGGCACGCTACGGCCGCCGATATGCGCGAGCGTTCTCGGGGTGACCTGCGCCGCGAGTCGCCTCCAGTCCGCGTGCTGATGGTTTTCTGCTGAAGTTGGGTTCATTCAAGACTCCGTTGTGACGACCAGGCGTTTGTGCGTTGTTCTCCGCCTGGATTCGACCCGACGAAAGACGCCAGCGGGCATGACCAAGGTCCATGACCGCCGCGAATCGCGGCAGTCGTCCGGTTGCCAAACTGTCGGGCATCAAAAAGAGATTTGAAAGAACAGTTTTTCTTCTCACTGAAGAGGTTATTTCTATTCATCCGGCTGTCGTGCAGCGGGTTTTCCTGCCGCTTCGCGATCCTGGTGCCGTTTGTTTGCGTTCGACCGCATCGTCTTGCCGGTGCGATGCCACGTGCCCCCCGCTGCGACGCGTGGCCGGCACAACGTTGCGCCGCGGCCCGTCCGACCACATACTGGTCGGCCTGTACGAACAAGGGTGCGTCGATGCTGAGTGTCGATCAGGGTGCCGCTTCGCTCTTTGGCGTGATCGGAACTGCCGTGTCTTTGCTGGCAGCGATTCCGTACGCGCTCGCGATCTACCGGCGCACCGTTCGTCCGCATCTGTTCACGTGGCTCGTATGGTCGGTCGTCACGGCAATCGCGGCCGCCGGCCAGTTCGTGGCGGGTGCGGGGCCGTCCGCGTGGTGTACGGCGGCGATTGCCGTCACGTGCTTTCTGACGCTGGTGGCCAGCGTCTTTCGCGGGGAACGCGGCTGGACAGGCCTCGACTGGGTTTTTCTGGGCGCAGCCCTGTCGGCCATTCCGCTATGGATGCTGACCGACGATCCGACGGTCTCGATCTGCCTGGTCACGCTGATCGAGCTTGCCGGCCTCGGCCCGACCGTGCGCAAGACGATCCGCGATCCGTGGAGCGAGAGCCTCGCGTATTTCGCGCTGTGTGTGCTCAAGTACGCGCTGGCGTTGCTGGCACTGAGCACGTGGAGTGTCGCGGTCGCGTTCTATCCGGCTGTCAACATCGTCGCGTCGATCGGCATCTGCCTGGTGATGCTCGTACGGCGTCAATCGCTATCGAGCGTGCGGTAGGTGTTGTCCGTCGGTGCTGTGTCCGGAGTACGCTGCTTGCTGCAACGAGTCGCCGCCGATGAGCGGAACCACCAACCTTCAGAGACCCTGAGAGACCCCGACATGGATGCAATCCGTACCGTCATCGAACCCTACGAAGCCGCACTACGCACCGCGATGCTGGCCAACGATGTCGACGCGCTCGATGCGCTGCTGGACGACGAACTGGTGTTCACCGTCCCGACCGGCCAGGTCATCTCGAAGGAGGACGATCTGTCCGCGCATCGCGCGAAACTTCTGCGCCTCGACCAGCTCGATTTCCACGAGACGCGCGCATGCGCGATCGACGAGATGATCCTGACCACGACGAAGGCGACGCTCGCCGGCCGGTTCGACGGCACGGCGTTCGACGGTACGTTTGCCTATACGCGCCTGTGGCGTCGATCGGGCGCCGGCTGGCGCGTCATCGCCGGGCATGCTTCGCAGGTCATGTAGGCTGCACCCGGTTCCGGCCATCCGAGCGTGCATGCGCGGGTGAAGGCCCGGGGCAGACTGCTGCGCCTGCCCACGCCGGGGGTAGACGTAGCCAGTGCGCGTCTCGTCAAGCGGACTGCAACCTCGACGCACGGCTGTCTTCAAGCTTGAACTCGCCGACCGTCTGCGCGAGCTGGGCAGCCTGCTCGCGCAGCAACGTCGCGGCAGCCGCCGACTGTTCGACGAGCGCCGCGTTCTGCTGCGTCGCGTTATCGAGCTGCGACACCGCCTGATTCACTTGCTCGAGCCCCGTGCTCTGCTCCTTCGCGGCGACGGTAATTTCGGCAATCACGCTCGTGATGTTGCGTACGCCCTCGACGATTTCGTCCATCGTCGCGCCGGCCGTCTGGACGAGCCCGGAGCCCCCCTCGATCTTCTCGACCGACGAGTGAATCAGCTGCTTGATTTCCTTGGCCGCCTGCGCGCTGCGCTGCGCGAGCGCACGCACCTCGCCCGCGACGACCGCAAAGCCGCGGCCGTGCTCGTTCGCACGTGCAGCCTCGACCGCCGCGTTCAACGCGAGAATGTTGGTCTGGAACGCGATGCCGTCGATCACGCCGACGATGTTGGCGATCTCGCCGGACGCTTGCGTGATGTCGTTCATCGTCGAGACGACCTCGCTGACGACCGTGCCGCCGCGCAACGCGACATCCGACGCCGATTCCGCCAGACGACTCACCTGGCTTGCGGCATCGGCCGAATTGCGGGCCGTGCCGGCGATTTCCTCGAGCGCGGCGGCAGTTTCCTGCAAGCTCGACGCCGCGTGTTCGGTCCGGCTGGACAGATCCTGGTTGCCCTGCGCGATCTCGGCGCTCGCGAGGTTGACGGATTCGCTGAACTCGCGGATCTGCAGCAGGATCGTGCTGATCTTTTCGGCGAACAGGTTGAACGCATGCGCGATCTGCGCGGCTTCGTCCGATCCGTCGGCAGGCAGGCGTTTCGTCAGGTCGCCGCTGCCGCTCGAGACATCCGTGAGCGCATCGCGAACCATCAGAATGCGCTTGAAGGCCGCGTTCGTCATCGCGCCGACGAGCGCCGCCGCGATGACGGCAACGATCAGGATGGCAGCCAGCGTCGTCGTCGCAACCGCACGCATGCCGGCCGTCACGTCCGCCTTGTCGAGCGCGAGCAGCAACGACCAATCGGTACCGGCGATCGGTTGCGCACGGACCAGCTTGGTGGCCCCGTCGATGTCGACCGCGACGGGCGCGGACGTTGCCTGCAGCGCACCGAGGTGGTCGGAGTCGAGCGCAGGCGAGAGGTCGGTCGCGGGCTTCATGATCAGGTCGGTCTTGGCCGATGCGATCACACGCCCGCTCTTGTCCACCATGAACGCGAAGCTCGCCGGCGTCGGATGGACGGAGGTCACGATCGAGCTCACGCTCTCCATGAACAGGCTGGCCGCCAGCACGCCCTTCACTGCGCCGTCGCGCACCACGGGCACCGCGAACGCAACAGCCGGCTTCCCGGACGTCGCATCGCGGTAGAGTGCCGTCACGACCAGGTGCCCCGCGCTGACGGCTTGCTTGTACCAGGGCCGTGCGGTCGGGTCGTAACCGGGCGCGAGCGGGACGTTCGAGAATGCGGTCTTGTCCGGCAGGCCCAGCGTCAGCACCTCGAAGCCGCCCGACTTGCCGAGCAACTTCAGCGCCGGCAGCGGGTCGCCTTCGCCGATCGCGATCGTGTCTGCGAGCGCCTGGGTTTCCCGGCTTCTGCTGGCCACCCATTCGTTGATCGCCAACGCGTGCCCGGCGAGGATCGACTTGTGATTCTGGTCGATGGTCTCGTCGTTGTGGTTCTTGACGACGTAATAGACCAGCCCCCCCGTGACGGCCAGCGCCGTGACCACAATGGCGACGCAGGTCGCAAGTATCCGAGCGCGTATCGACGACAGCATGATGACTTCGATCTCCGTAACCACGTTATTTGAATGGAGTCGCCGAAAGCCGGCAACGTCCTGTTTAACGACAGCGGTTGCGGGAACTTAAGGCCTGACTGGCCAGACCAGTGTGGGCGGCAGATCGGCGGGGACTACGGAGTTGGGCGAGGACAGACTGATCCGGAGAGATCAGACTACCGTGCTGGCTGTCCGTGAGGCGTACAAGGGAGAAGGTGCCAGGAAATTTCGGTGGCGCAGTGCTGCGGATCGCTCGAGAGCGGCGCGGGCCTGAGTCGACATCATCGGTGCCCAGTTCGGCTACGTTGCCGCTGCCGGCGCGCGTACATTTCGGCCGTAGAAGTGCAAAAACCCCCGCCTTTCGGGCGGGGGTTTCTGGCTTAGGGAGCCTGACGATTACCTACTTTCACACGGGAATCCGCACTATCATCGGCGTAGAGTCGTTTCACGGTCCTG
>NZ_JBQVSQ010000017.1:0-125106 GCF_052952715.1 Burkholderia sp. YIM B11467 | reverse complement strand
CGTCGTTGTCGACCTCGACCTCGACGGGTCTGTCGTCGGCCAACAGCTCGATCACTTCGCTGTCGACCTCGACCTCGACCGGCCTGTCGTCGGCGAATAGCTCGATCACCTCGCTGTCCACCTCGACCTCGACCGGCCTCTCGTCGGCGAACAGCTCGATCACTTCGCTGTCGACTTCGACGTCGACGGGTCTGTCGTCGGCTAACAGCTCGATCACCTCGCTGTCGACCTCCTCGTCGACTGGCCTCTCGTCGGCCAATAGCTCGATCACTTCGCTCTCGACTTCCACGTCGACGGGTCTGTCGTCGGCCAACAGCTCGATCACCTCGCTGTCGACCTCGACCTCGACGGGCCTGTCGTCGGCGAACAGCTCGATCACCTCGCTGTCGACGTCGACCTCGACCGGCCTGTCGTCGGCTAATAGCTCGATCACGTCGCTGTCCACCTCGACCTCGACCGGCATCAGCTCGCTGTCCACCGGCCTCAGCTCGACCAACAGCTCGGTGACTTCGCTGTCGACTTCCACGTCGACCGGCTTGTCGTCAGCCAACAGCTCGATCACCTCGCTGTCGACCTCCACGTCGACCGGCCTGTCGTCGGCCAATAGCTCGATCACCTCGCTGTCCACGTCGACTTCGACGGGTCTCTCGTCGGCCAATAGCTCCATCACGTCGCTGTCGACTTCCACGTCGACCGGCTTGTCGTCGGCCAATAGCTCGATCACCTCGCTGTCCACGTCGACCTCGACCGGCATCAGCTCGCTGTCCACCGGCCTGAGCTCGACCAACAGCTCGGTGACTTCGCTGTCGACTTCCACGTCGACCGGCCTGTCCTCGGCTAATAGCTCGATCACTTCGCTCTCGACTTCCACGTCGACGGGTCTGTCGTCGGCCAACAGCTCGATCACCTCGCTGTCCACGTCGACCTCGACCGGCATCAGCTCGCTGTCCACCGGCCTCAGCTCGACAAACAGCTCGGTGACTTCGCTGTCGACTTCCACGTCGACGGGTCTGTCGTCGGCTAACAGCTCGATCACCTCGCTGTCGACCTCCTCGTCGACTGGCCTCTCGTCGGCCAATAGCTCCATCACGTCGCTCTCGACTTCCACGTCGACGGGTCTGTCGTCGGCCAACAGCTCGATCACCTCGCTGTCGACCTCCTCGTCGACGGGCCTCTCGTCGGCCAACAGCTCGATCACGTCGCTGTCTACGTCGACCTCGACCGGCATCAACTCGCTGTCCACCGGCATCAGCTCGACAAACAGCTCGGTCCTGTCGCTGTCGACCTCGACGTCGACGGGTCTCTCGACGGCCACGAGCTCGATCGGTTCGCTGTCGACTGGCCTGAGCACGGTCACGGTCAAGACGGACAACCTCGGCAACAGCACGGCATCGGCACTCGGTGGCGGCTCCACGTACGACCCGACGACCGGAACGGTCTCCGCGCCGGCATACACGACCNTCGGCAACAGCACGGCATCGGCACTCGGTGGCGGCTCCACGTACGACCCGACGACCGGAACGGTCTCCGCGCCGGCATACACGACTTACAACGCGAACGGCACGACGTCGACCGCCAACAGCGTCGGCTCGGCGATCAACAACATCAACAGCCAGGGCATCAAGTACTTCCACGCGAACTCGACCGGCCCCGACAGCACCGCGACCGGCACCGACGCAGTCGCCATCGGCAGCGGCGCCGTCGCTGGTACGAACAATTCGGTCGCGCTCGGCGCCAACTCGCAGACCGCCGCGGCCAATCCCACGAGCAGCGCGACCGTCAGCGGTGTCACGTTCGGTGGATTCGCAGGCACCGCGCCGGTCGGCACCGTAAGTGTCGGCAGCGCGGGCAACGAGCGACAAATCACCAACGTCGCCGCCGGCCAGGTGACGCAGACCAGTACCGACGCGATCAACGGCAGCCAGCTTTATTCGGTTGCCCAACAGGTTGGTACCGCGACCAGCGCCATTTCGTCGTTGTCGACTTCCACGTCGACCGGCTTGTCGTCGGCTAATAGCTCGATCACGTCGCTGTCGACCTCCACGTCGACCGGCCTGTCGTCGGCTAATAGCTCGATCACTTCGCTGTCGACTTCCACGTCGACCGGCCTCTCGTCGGCCAACAGCTCGATCACTTCGCTGTCCACGTCGACCTCGACGGGCCTGTCGTCGGCCAATAGCTCGATCACTTCGCTGTCGACCTCGACCTCGACGGGTCTCTCGTCGGCCAACAGCTCGATCACGTCGTTGTCCACCTCGACCTCGACGGGTCTGTCGTCGGCCAACAGCTCCATCACGTCGCTGTCGACCTCGACCTCGACCGGCCTGTCGTCGGCCAACAGCTCGATCACGTCGCTGTCCACGTCGACCTCGACGGGCCTGTCGTCGGCTAACAGCTCGATCACCTCGCTGTCGACCTCCACGTCGACGGGTCTGTCGTCGGCCAACAGCTCGATCACCTCGCTGTCCACGTCGACCTCGACGGGCCTGTCGTCGGCTAACAGCTCGATCACCTCGCTGTCGACCTCCACGTCGACCGGCCTGTCATCGGCTAATAGCTCCATCACGTCGCTGTCCACCTCGACCTCGACTGGCATCAGCTCACTGTCCACGGGCCTCAGCTCGACCGACAGTTCGGTGACCTCGCTGTCGACGTCCACGTCGACGGGCCTGTCTTCGGCCAACAGCTCGATCACTTCACTGTCGACCTCGACTTCGACAGGCCTGTCTTCGGCGAACAGCTCCATCACGTCGCTGTCCACGTCGACCTCGACCGGCATCAGCTCGCTGTCCACGGGCCTCAGCTCGACCGACAGCTCGGTGACTTCGCTGTCGACTTCCACGTCGACGGGCCTGTCGTCGGCTAACAGCTCGATCACCTCGCTGTCGACCTCGACCTCGACCGGCCTGTCGTCGGCAAATAGCTCGATCACGTCGCTGTCCACGTCGACCTCGACCGGCATCAGCTCGCTGTCCACCGGCCTCAGCTCGACCGACAGTTCGGTGACCTCGCTGTCGACTTCCACGTCGACGGGCCTGTCGTCGGCGAACAGCTCCATCACGTCGCTGTCCACGTCGACCTCGACCGGCATCAGCTCGCTGTCCACCGGCCTCAGCTCGACCGACAGTTCGGTGACCTCGCTGTCGACGTCCACGTCGACGGGCTTGTCGTCGGCAAACAGCTCGATCACCTCCCTGTCGACCTCCACGTCGACCGGTCTGTCGTCGGCTAACAGCTCTATCACGTCCCTGTCCACCTCGACCTCGACCGGTATCAGCTCGCTGTCCACCGGCCTCAGCTCGACCGACAGCTCGGTGACTTCGCTGTCGACTTCGACGTCGACCGGCCTGTCGTCGGCTAACAGCTCGATCACCTCGCTCTCGACCTCGACCTCGACGGGTCTGTCGTCGGCAAATAGCTCAATCACGTCGCTGTCGACCTCCACGTCGACCGGCCTGTCGTCGGCCAACAGCTCGATCACCTCGCTGTCGACCTCGACCTCGACCGGCCTGTCGTCGGCGAACAGCTCGATCACGTCGCTGTCCACCTCGACCTCGACCGGTATCAGCTCGCTGTCTACCGGCCTCAGCTCAACCGACAGCTCGGTGACTTCGCTGTCGACTTCCACGTCGACCGGCCTCTCGTCGGCCAACAGCTCGATCACCTCGCTGTCGACCTCCACGTCGACCGGCCTGTCTTCGGCGAACAGCTCGATCACGTCGTTGTCCACGTCGACCTCGACCGGCATCAGCTCGCTGTCCACCGGCCTCAGCTCGACCGACAGTTCGGTGGCATCGCTCTCGACCTCGACCTCGACTGGCCTTTCGTCCGCGAACAGCTCGATCACGTCACTGTCGACTTCGACCTCGACCGGTATCAGCTCGTTGTCCACCGGCCTCAGCTCGACCGACAGCTCGGTGACCTCGCTGTCGACTTCGACTTCGACCGGTTTGTCCTCGGCCAACAGCTCCATCACGTCGCTGTCGACCTCCACGTCGACGGGCCTGTCGTCGGCCAATAGCTCGATCACGTCGCTGTCGACTTCGACCTCGACCGGTATCAGCTCGTTGTCCACCGGCCTCAGCTCGACCGACAGCTCCGTGGCGTCGCTGTCGACGTCGACCTCGACCGGTATCAGCTCGTTGTCCACCGGCCTCAGCTCGACCGACAGCTCCGTGGCGTCGCTGTCGACGTCGACCTCGACCGGTATCAGCTCGTTGTCCACCGGCCTCAGCTCGACCGACAGCTCCGTGGCGTCGCTGTCGACGGCGACGTCGACCGGCCTGTCGTCGGCCAACAGCTCGATCACTTCGCTGTCGACCTCGACTTCGACGGGCCTGTCGTCCGCGAACAGCTCCATCACCTCGCTGTCCACGTCGACCTCGACGGGTCTGTCGTCCGCGAATAGCTCGATCACGTCGCTGTCCACGTCGACCTCGACCGGTATCAACTCGTTGTCCACGGGCCTCAGCTCGACCGACAGTTCGGTGGCATCGCTCTCGACTTCGACGTCGACGGGTCTGTCGTCCGCTAACAGCTCCATCACCTCGCTGTCGACTTCGACCTCGACGGGTCTGTCGTCTGCGAATAGCTCGATCACGTCGCTGTCCACGTCGACCTCGACCGGTATCAGCTCGCTGTCCACCGGCCTCAGCTCGACCGACAGCTCGGTGACGTCGTTGTCCACCTCGACCTCGACGGGTCTGTCGTCGGCCAACAGCTCGATCACGTCGCTCTCGACCTCGACCTCGACCGGCCTGTCGTCCGCGAATAGCTCGATCACCTCGCTGTCCACCTCGACCTCGACCGGTATCAGCTCGCTGTCCACGGGCCTCAGCTCGACCGACAGCTCGGTGGCGTCGTTGTCCACCTCGACCTCGACGGGTCTGTCGTCGGCCAACAGCTCGATCACGTCGCTCTCGACCTCGACCTCGACCGGCCTGTCGTCCGCGAATAGCTCGATCACCTCGCTGTCCACCTCGACCTCGACCGGTATCAGCTCGCTGTCCACGGGCCTCAGCTCGACCGACAGCTCGGTGGCGTCGCTGTCGACTTCGACTTCGACGGGTCTGTCGTCCGCGAACAGCTCCATCACGTCGCTGTCGACCTCGACCTCGACGGGTCTGTCGTCTGCGAATAGCTCGATCACCTCGCTGTCCACCTCGACCTCGACCGGTATCAGCTCGCTGTCCACGGGCCTCAGCTCGACCGACAGTTCGGTGGCATCGCTCTCGACGTCCACGTCGACGGGTCTGTCGTCCGCGAACAGCTCGATCACCTCGCTGTCCACCTCGACCTCGACCGGTATCAGCTCGCTGTCGACCGGCCTCAGCTCGACCGACAGTTCGGTGGCATCGCTGTCGACTTCGACGTCGACTGGCCTGTCGTCGGCTAACAGCTCGATCACTTCGCTGTCGACCTCGACCTCGACCGGTCTGTCGTCGGCAAATAGCTCGATCACCTCGCTGTCGACCTCGACCTCGACGGGTCTGTCGTCGGCAAATAGCTCGATCACCTCGCTGTCGACTTCCACGTCGACCGGCCTGTCCTCGGCTAACAGCTCGATCACGTCGTTGTCGACCTCGACCTCGACCGGCCTGTCGTCGGCTAACAGCTCGATCACGTCGCTGTCCACGTCGACCTCGACTGGCCTGTCGTCGGCTAACAGCTCGATCACCTCGCTGTCGACTTCCACGTCGACCGGCCTGTCGTCGGCTAACAGCTCGATCACGTCGCTGTCGACCTCGACCTCGACCGGCCTCTCGTCGGCCAACAGCTCGATCACTTCGCTGTCCACTTCGACCTCGACCGGCATCAGCTCGCTGTCCACCGGCCTGAGCAGCACGAACAGCTCGGTGACCTCGCTGTCGACTTCCACGTCGACTGGCCTGTCCTCGGCAAACAGCTCCATCAGCTCGCTGTCGACTTCCACGTCGACCGGCCTCTCGTCGGCCAACAGCTCGATCACGTCGCTGTCGACTTCGACGTCGACCGGCATCAGCTCGTTGTCCACCGGCCTGAGCAGCACGGACAGCACGATCCTGTCGCTGTCCACGTCGACGTCGACCGGCATCGGCTCGCTGTCCACCGGCCTGAGCACGACGAACAGCTCGGTGACGTCGCTGTCGACCTCGACCTCGACCGCGATCAACGCCGCGAAGACGCACTACTACAGCGTCAACGACAACGGCACGCAGCAAGCCAACTACGACAACACGGGCGCAACGGGCACCAACGCCCTCGCGGCCGGCGTGAACGCCAGCGCGGCGGGCGCAAGCAGCGTGGCAGTCGGCGACGGCTCGAACGCACAGTCGGCAGGCGCGGTCGCAATCGGCCAGAACGCATCGGCAACGGGCGGCAAGGCCGTGTCGATCGGCTCCGGCAACACCGCGACCGGCGACGGCGCGGTCGCGATCGGCGACCCGAGCATCGCGACGGGCACCGGCGCGGTGGCGATGGGCGCGAACGACACGGCGACCGGCAACGGCGCAGTGGCGCTCGGCAACGCGAACACGGCAAACGGCGCCAGCGCGCTCGCCCTCGGCAGCTCGAACCAGGCCACCGCGGACAACACGATCGCGCTGGGCAACCAGTCCACGGCCAGCGCCACCGGCGCACAGGCCTACGGCTCGGCTGCCAAGGCCACGGCCGCCGACGCGCTCGCCTTCGGCACGAACGCGCAAGCCAACGTCGCCAACTCGATCGCACTCGGCGCGAACTCGGTGACGAGCGCCGCGAATCCGACGTCGAGCGCCACGATCGGCGGTGTCACGTACTTCTTCGCGGGCAACTCGCCGGTCGGCGTGGTGAGCGTCGGCGCACCGGGCCAGGAACGCCAGATCACGAACGTCGCCGCGGGCCGGATCTCGGCCACCAGCACGGACGCGATCAACGGCAGCCAGCTCAATGCGACGAACAACGCGGTCAACGCGCTGTCGACGTCCACCGCGTCGAACGTCGCGTCGCTGTCGACCGGCATCGGCTCGCTGTCGACCGGCCTGAGCACGACCAACAGCAACGTGGCCTCGCTGTCCACGTCGACCTCGACCGCGATCAACTCGCTGTCGACGGGCCTGAGCACGACGAACAGCAACGTCAACTCGCTGTCGACGTCGACCTCGACGGGCATCGGTTCGCTGTCCACCGGCCTGAGCACGACGAACAGCAACGTGGCCTCGCTGTCGAGCGGCGTGTCGAACATCAACAACACGCTGAACCAGTTGTCGACGTCGATCAACAACAACAACATCCGTTCGGCCAACAACAACGGCGTCGCGGCCGACATGAACGGCAAGGGCACCGACGTCCCGACCGTCACCGCCGGCTCGAACTCGGTGGCGATCGGCGCGAATTCGACGGACGGCGGCCGCCAGAACGTGGTGTCGGTCGGCAACGACACGCAGCAGCGCCAGATCGTGAACGTCGCGCCGGGTACGCAAGGCACCGACGCGGTGAACGTGAACCAGCTGACGCAGGTGCAGACGACGCTGTCGACGGCGCTGTCGGGCCAGCAGGCGCAGATCAACTCGCTGGGTTCGCAACTGCAGCAGACCGACCAGATGGCGAAGCAAGGTATCGCGGCCGTCGGTGCGATGGCCTCGATCCCGCAGCTCGATCGCGACGCCAACTTCGGCATGGGGGTCGGTACGTCGACCTTCCTCGGCCAGAAGGCGATGGCGGTCAACATGCAGGCCCGCATCACGGAGAACCTGAAAGCGTCGATCAACGGCGGTTTCAGCGGCGGTCAGAAGGTGATCGGCGCCGGCATGCTGTATCAGTGGAAGTAACGCGTCGCGCCGCCAGGCCGCCCGGCTCGCCAGCCGGACGGCCCGCGGCGGCCCCGACAGCAGGACGAGCCCGCCGCGCCACCCGCGGCGGACCTCGGTCAACCCAAGCTTTAAGGACGTAATCGTGAACAAACTCGCTCTTGCACTCGCGCTTTCCGCCATGGCCCTCGCCGCGTGCTCGACCGCATCCGGCCCGACCTTCAGCGCCTCCGAACTGCAGCCGCGCGACGGCGTGCGCACGTTCCAGGTGGACTGCCACGGCCTGCTGTCCGGCCCGCAGACCTGCATGAAAGCCGCCCGCAAGATCTGCGGCGACCAGCCGGTGCGCACCGTCGACTCGGCCCGCGCGCTGCGCGACGGCTCCGACCCGGCATCGCTGGTATTCCAGTGCGGCGCCGCACCGGCGGAGCCGGCCTCGGCCGCCGAGCCGACGGCCGCCACCGTCGAACACGTGAACCTGTCGGGCGACGCACTGTTCGCCACAGACCACGCGACGCTCGCGCCGACCGCGCGCGAATCGCTCGACCTGCTGCTGAGCGAGCACGCGGACCACACGTACTCGAAAGTGACGATCACCGGCTTCACGGATTCGGTGGGCAGCGACGACTACAACCTCGCGCTGTCGCAGCGCCGCGCCGAAGCCGTCGCCGCCTATCTGAAGGCGCACGGGCTGAAGGCCGACTCGATGACGGTCACGGGCCGCGGCAAGGCCGATCCGGTCGCCTCCAACGCGACGGCCGAGGGCCGCGCCAGCAACCGCCGCGTCGAAATCACGCTGCAACACTGAACAAGCGGCCGCCGCACATGGCGGCCCGCTCCGGCAGGCCGCCAGCGCCGCGCCAAACACCCGCCGGGCACCCCTCGCGCCGCCTCGCCGGCGCCCCGCTCCGGTTGGGCCGGCGACTATGTCAAAGTTCGTCACATCCCGCCACAAACCGGCGATTTCCGTGCCACAATCGCCGACAGACAGTCGCCGGGGCAGCCTGCCCGCATCGCGCGCCGTGCCAGGCGTGCCCGACGACACGCCGGAATCCGGCTGCCGCCCCCGCGATCCACGTCGCACGATTCGCCGGCCGCGACGCACCGGCGCGAATGCAACCATGACAATCCACGGCGCGCCGCTTCCGGTCCACGCGTTCGACGCCGCGCCCGGACGCACGACGCCGCAGAGGAAACCAACCGGTGACGGACATCAATGAAGCCGCTTCGGGCGGCACCCGCAAGCAACGGCCGGCCGTCGGCATCTCGCTGTTTGCGCGGGACGGCCAGGCGATCTGGGAAAACGGCATTCACCAGAACATCGCGTTCCTCGCGATGATGCTCAAGCGCTCGGATCGCGTCGGCCCGGTCTATTTCCTGAACGGCGGCGACGCCAACGCGCTGCCGGCCGGCCTCGAACTCGACGGCCTCGACATCCCGCTCGTGAAACCCGCCGACGTCACGCACGAACTCGACGTCGTGATCGAAATGGGCGCGCAGCTGCCGGTCGAATGGCTCAGGCACATGAAGGCGCTCGGCAAGAAAATCGCCGCGTTCTTCTGCGGGCACGTGTACGCCGGCCTGTGCGAAACCCCGATCTTCGAAAAGCCGTCCGGTCACATCTTCAACGGCGCGCCGTTCGATGAAGTGTGGCTGCTGCCGCAATACGACAAGACCGCGGCGCCGATGCTGCAGACGATCCTGCGCGCGCCGGTGCACCTGATGCCGCACATCTGGTCGCCGTACTTCCTCGATCGCCGCATCGCCGCGCTCGCCGGCGAAGGCGCGACGTTCGGCTATCGGCCGGGCCAGCGCCCGTGGCGCCTGGCGATGCTCGAACCGAACATCTCGGTCGTCAAGTCCTGTCACTACCCGATGCTCGCGTGCGACGAACTCTACCGCGCGCGGCCGGACGCGGTTCAGCACATGTTCGTCGTCAACTCGATGCACATGAAGGAGCATCCGACCTTCGTGCACTTCGCGAACAGCCTCGATCTCGTGCGCCAGCACAAGGCGACCTTCGAACCGCGCATCGACCTGCCGGGCTTCATGGCGCGCCACGCGGATGCGGTCGTGTCGCACCATTGGGAAAACGGGCAGAACTATCTGTATTACGACGTGCTGCACGGCGGTTATCCGCTGATCCACAACTCGACGCTGCTCGGCGACGCCGGTTATTACTACCCGGACTTCGACGCCGCCGCGGGCGGCCGCGCGCTGCTCGATGCGTGGCTGCATCACGACGAACGCCTCGACGACTATCGTGCGAAGGCCGGCCGGCTGCTGCAGTCGGTGTCGATCGACAACCCCGCGAACCTCGACGCGTTCGTCTCGCGTCTGGTCGCCTGAACCGGAGAATACGCATGTCGGACTCCAATGCCCGTCAAGCGCCCGGCGACGGCAAACGTCTCGTCGTCGGCGTGTCGCTGTTCGTGCGCGGCGCCGGCCAGTCGCTGTGGGAAAACGGCATTTTCCAGAACTGCCTGCTGCTGATCCTGCTGCTGCGCCAGTCGCCGCTCGTCGCGGAAGCCGTGATGGTGAACGGCGGCGAACAGGTCGCCGATCCACAGATGATGCTCGGCGAATGGGACGTGCCGCTGCTGTCGATGGACGAAGCGCTGCAACGCTGCGATGTCCTGATCGAAATGAGCGCGCAGTTCGGCGCGGACTACCTGCGCGCGTTCCACGAGCGCGGCGGCAAGGTCGTCACGATGCGGGTCGGCAACGACTACGTGATCGACATCGAACGCGCGATGTTCAACAAGCCGTCGGGCTTCCTGTTCTCGGGCGCGCCGTACGACGCGGTGTGGACGATTCCCGAGTTCGAGCGCTCGTGCCTGCACTATTACCAGACCGGCCTGCGCGCGCCGGTCACGATCGTTCCGCACATCTGGCATCCGATGCTGTTCGACAAGGCACGCGCGACGCTCGGCGGCGGTTTGTCGTACGGCTATCAGCCGGGCAAGCCGCGCTGGCGCGTGACGATGTTCGAGCCGAACATCTGCATGGTGAAGACGAGCATCATCCCGATGCTGGTCACGGAAGAGGCGTACCGCGCCGATCCGCGGTTCCTGGAGTTCGTGCGCGTGTGCAACACGATCCACATCAAGGAGCACGCGACCTTCGTCCACTTCGCGAAGAGCCTCGACATCGTGAACCACGGGATCACGACGTTCGAAAGCCGTTATGCGGTGTACGAGTTCATGGCCGCGTACGGCGATGCGGTGGTGTCGCACACGTGGGAAAACGCGCAGAACTACCTGTATTACGAGCTGCTGTACGGCGACTATCCGCTGATCCACAACTCGCCGTTCCTCGGCAAGGCCGGGTATTTCTATCCGGACTTCGACTGCCAGGCCGGCGGCCGTGCACTGCTGCAGGCGTTCGCCGAGCACGACGCGAATCTGGAAGCCTACCGCGAGCAGTCGAAGCACGTGCTGTCGTCGGTCAGCATCTACAACCCCGCGAACGTCGCCGCTTACTCGGACGCGATCGCCGCCCTCTATCGCGACGCGTGACGCGCCGCCCTTTCCGGACCCCGACATGAACGCACGCCCGCCCCTCTCCCGCGCCAAATGGCTGATCGGCTGCGCCGTCGCTTCGATTGCGATCGGCGCACACGCACAATCCGCCGGCGAATCGGCCGACTCGCTGCTGCGCGACTCGAACGCGGTGTTCAAGCTGCTCGACGCCGGCCAGTACGGTGCAGTGTGGAGCGATGCCGCCGCGTTCGTGAAGGCGCGCATCAAGCAGGATCAGTTCGCGGCCGACATGCAACGTGCGCGCCAGTCCTTCGGCGCGGTCGACCATCGCGGCTGGGCGCAGATCACGCGCATCCGCTACTCGAATTCGTCGACGACGCCGGACGGCCTCTACGCGAACGTCGACTACGCGACGACGCTCACGAGCGGCGCGACCGTGTTCGAGAAGCTGAGTTTTCGTCTCGACGACGACGGCCGCTGGCACCTGACGGGCTACGTGCCGCGCCAGTCGCAAGGCGCCGTGCAGTAAGCGAAGAACCGCCCGCCTCACCGGAGCCGATATGAAACTCAATGTCGCGATAACGATGAACGTGCAGCGCGACGCGACGCAGTCGATCTGGTACAACGGCGCGAACCAGCACTGCGTGTACCTGTACATGCTGCTGAAGCAGTCGCCGCTGATCGGCGAGGTCTGGCTCGCGCACGACGACGGCATCACCGACTACCCGCAGGCGCTGATGATGGACGCGTTCGGCGACGCGCTGCGGCCGCTGTCGGCCATCGTCCACCAGACCGACCTGCTGATCGAGATGAACGCGTTCGTCGATCCGTCGCACACGGAGGTCGTGCGCCGGCGCGGCGGCAAGTGCGTGTCGTACCGCTTCGGCAACGACTACGTGATCGCGGTCGAGACGATCAACTTCGAGAAGAACGACTGGCGGCCGAACCCGCACCGCGTGCAGTTCGACGAGATCTGGACCAACCCGCAGCACATGCACACGTGCGCGGCCTATTTCCAGGCCGTCTATCGCGCGCCGGTGATCGAGCTGCCGCACATCTGGTCGCCGTATTTCATCGAACGCAGCCTCGCGGCCGACCCCGAACTGAAGGCGCGCTTCGGTTATCGCAACCACGGCCCCGCGAAGCGCATCGCGTTCTTCGAACCGAACCTGAACGTCGTGAAGAGCTCGATCGTGCCGATGCTCGCCGCGAACGCGTGCTACGTCGAACACCCGGAGCTGGTCGAGCACGTGTACATGACCAACACGTTCGACAAGAAGGAAAACGTCGCCTTCAAGCATCTCGCGCTCGGGCTCGAGATGGTGCGCGACGGCAAGGCGACGGCCGACGTGCGCGCGCCGTTCGTCGCATGGGCTGCGCATCACACCGACATCGTCGTGTCGCATCACTGGGAAAACGGCCTCAACTACCTGCTGTACGACGCGCTGTACGGCAACTACCCGCTGGTGCACAACTCGCCGTTCCTGCGCGACGTCGGTTACTACTACCCGGACTTCGAGATCTTCGACGCGGCGCGCGCGATCGCGACCGCCGCGCAGACGCACGACGCGCGGCTCGACGACTACGCGGCGGCCGCCCGCCGCTGCCTGCACCAGGTCGACACGCTCGCCGAACACAACGTCCGCGCCTATTCCGTGCAGATCCAGCACCTGTTTGCCGGCCGCGTGCCCGGCTGACCTCTTTCGCCTGCCCCTCGCCCATGAATCAGACCGTCCGCAACTTCGTCGTGATCGATTCGATCCACGGCCCGTTCGTCATCAACCGTCACTGCGCGCTCCAGGCGGAGGCGCTGATCAAGACCGGCCGGCCGCATATCCAGGGCGAGCTCGACGTGATGATGCCGGTGATCGACCAGTTGCCCGACGGCGCGATTGCGGTGGACGGCGGCGCCAATGCAGGGCTCGTGTGCGTGCCGATCGCGCATCGGCTGCGCGAGCGCGGCGGCCGCGTCTATGCGTTCGAGCCGCAGCGCACACTGTTCCAGGCGCTCGGCGGCACCGTTGCGCTCAACCAGCTCGACAACCTCCATCTGCTGAACATGGGGCTCGCGAGCGCCAACGGCACGATGAAGGTGCCCGAAGTCGACTACGGACAGGACGCCGACTTCGGTCAGGTCTCGCTCGTCGACGCACACGCGGCGGGCGGCACGCCGACGCCGGTCGTCAGGCTCGATTCGCTCGGCCTGCCGCGGCTCGACTTCCTGAAGCTCGACATCGAAGGGATGGAGATCGACGCGCTGCACGGCGCGCGCCAGCTGATCGAAACGCATCTGCCGTGGTGCTGGATCGAATACTGGAAGGTCGGCGAAGCGCCGATCATCGCGACGTTCGCCGGTCTCGACTACACGTTCTACCGGATCGACGGGCTGAACATGCTCTGCGTGCCGAACCCGCGCTGGGACCGGCAACGCCTGATCATCACGGGCGAACCGCTCGCCGTCGCCGCGGCGGCCGAAAGCGGCGCGGACAGCCCGGCTGCCGCCAACGCCGATACCGATACCGACACGCCCGAGACGAACTGGAACCGTGCACTCGACCACGAATCGCGCTGCGAGTGGGGGCGCGCGATCGACCGCTGGCAACGCGCGCGCGGCCGCGGGCTCGACGACGATGCGATCGCGCTGCAGCTTGCGTCGTGCTACGGCTTCGCCGGCGCGCCCGAGGCCGGGCTCGCGGCACTCGAGCGCTTCGGCGATCCGGCCGTGCTGCCCGACGCGACGCGCGGCCGGATCGAACTGGCGCGCGCGGGGCTACTGCTGCGCGCCGGCCGGCGCGACGAGGCCGCACGCGCCACCGTCGCCAGCGAAAACGTCCTGACGGCCGCGCAGTTCGGGCTGCCGACGGAACGGCTCTATCAGGGCCAGTCGCTGCAAGGCAAGCGGCTGCTCGTGCTCAGCTACGGCGGTGTCGGCGATCAGCTCCAGTACGCGCGTTACCTGCATGCGCTCGACTCGCTCGGTTGCGAGAGCGTGACCGTCGTCGTTCCCGACGCGCTGACGGGCCTGCTGCGCCATACGTTCCCGCGCATCGAGTTCGTCGGCGCGCATGGCGCGTGGGTCGACGCGTCGCAGATCGCGCACGACTACTGGTGCTCGTTCCTGATGCTCGCCGCGCAGTTCGGCTACACACCGGCGCCGGAAGGCGTGCCGGCCGCGTACCTGTCGTGCCCGCCTGCGCACGCGGCCGCATGGCGCGAGCGTGTGTCGCGCGACGGCCACTCGGCCGACACGCGCCGCATCGGGCTCAACTGGCGCGGGCGCGACGACAGCGACGCGCGCTTCCATCGCGCGGCCAGCCTGCGTGACTTCGCGCCGCTGACCCGGATGCAGGGTCACGCCGCGTACTGCATCAACCGTGACCTGTCCGCGCAATCCGAGCAATCGGACCTGCCGGTGACGTTCCCGCATCAGGCAATCGGCGATTTCAGCGATCTCGCGGCACTGACGCTCGCGATGGACGCCGTGGTGACCACCTGCACCGCGCACATCCACCTCGCCGGCGCGCTCGGCGTGCCGGCCGTGCTGCTGCTGAGCCCGAAGGCCGACGCGCGGTGGGAAACCGGCTCGCGCACCGCGCTCTATCCGGGCATCCGGATCGTGCGCGCCGCGCACGTCGGCAAATGGGACGACGCGATCGACCGCGCGATGGCGCTGGTGCTCGGCGGTTTCGGGAAGGATTGATCGATTGGCCGCGCGTCCGGGCGGCTGCGCCCGGACCATGTCGACACCGGCCGCACGCCGGCCAGCACGCGCATTCGCGCGCTACACCAGCACCCGATCGCCGCATTGTGCGGCGAACACGCGGCCATGCCGCCGCCCCGTGTGCGCGAGCACCGCGAAACAACGGGCCGCCGGCCGGCTGGCGCCGGCGGATTGCTTGAAGAGGTTGTCGGATACGCCGCGCGCGATCGCCGAATCGTCGCCGCACGCGCCCGCGATGACGCCGGCGTAATAGTGCCGCGCCGCCAGCTCGCGACCGCCGGCGTCGAGCGGCTTCATCCGCTGAATGCGACGCGCGACGGCTTTCAGGCCGTCGAGATAGGGCGCGACATCGATCGGCACGTCGGTCGATTCGGCGCCCAGTTGCCACAGCATGTCGGCCAGCTCGGCGAGCGCGACCAGGTCGCGCGCATCTGCCGCCTGCGTGCCCGTTCCGACTCCGGCCTTCGTCTCCGCCATGCCCACGCCCCTTTTGTCATTCGCCCCGGCCCCGCGCCGGCCCCGCCTTGCGCACATCACGCGCGCCGCCCCGCCTGTTCGCGCGCCGTCACGCGGCGGCCGGCGACCGCCATGAAAAGCGGATGCCCTGCGCCCACGCGACGCCGGCATCCACGACAATCTGCCGGTCGATCTCGGTCTCCACGCCTTCGACGACGACGTGCCGCGCACCTTCTTGCGCGAACGCGATCAGCCTGCGGAACTGGTAGCGCCCGATCGAGTTGCGCTTGATCATCGCCAGGATCGACCTGTCGAGCTTCACGATGTCGGGATTGCCGACCACCAGATTGTTCAATGCACTGAAGCCGACGCCGAAATCGTCGATCGCGATACGGCATCCGGCCTGCCGGAAGCGGTTCACGAACGACCGGCCCGCGACGGGATTCAGCGGCCCCGTCTCCGTGATCTCGATCACCAGCCGCGCGGCGACCGACGGCTCACGCTCGAGCCGCTTGAAAATGGCCAGCCACGCGTCGTCGACGACCGCGCTCGCCGCCGCGACGTTGCAACCGTAGACGGCGGCCGGATCGGCGCGCAGCCCGTCGATCGTCCTGCCGACCACGAGCCGGTCGAACCAGCGCATCAGCCCGAGCGACTCGAGACGCGGCAGGAAGGCGAGCGGCGGCAGCACATCGCGCTCGCCCCACCGCAATCGCGCCAGGCATTCCCGGTACAGCACGCCACCCGACAGATCGGCCCGGCACACGGGCTCGTGCGCGAACCCGAGCCGGCTTTCCACGAAACTGCGTACCGACGCGAGGTCGGGGTGATCGTCGGGTGCGCCGAACACGAGATCGATTTCGTCACGATTCGCTTCCCGATTCGCCTCCAGGCGAGCTTCGACCGCATTCATCCGGCGCTCCGGCAAATGGCGAGCCCAGACCACGGCTCGACCTCAAGAAACATGCGGAGCAAGCCGATCCTGACGTGCTCCGCCGCCTACCCGGCCCATCCTGTTATGTCGATCTTTTCCGGGGGCGTACTGTTCGCTTCGGCGCGCCGTCAAATTCGATATTTTCAACAATATTCAGTATCTGGGAATACACCATGCGCACCCGATGCCGACAGTGCGACAGGTTACACAACATCAATTGCAGAACCCCGAATCGAAACCGTTTCTCTTTTTCGCCTAAACAGCTTTGTCCGAATCGATTTTTCCGCGATTTACTGGTCTCGCAAATCTGAAATTAGCCAATTAATCTGATGAATAACGGTTCGTGAAGCATCGCCCTCTACCCATGTCCGGGCTTGCTGCACCAGCCTTCTACACGGGCTGCCATCCACCGGAAACCAGCCGCCGCGCATCATTCGATCACCGCAGCATTCAATTTTCTCGTTTCAAACGATATTGTGAATTTTCAAAGCAGAATCAAATCGCGTTGAATCAATAATAGCGCGCTTAATTATATGATGATTAACGATTGAAACATCTTTAACAATCTTCCAGACTTGTTAACCTATAAACTTATTTCCGACGGACTTCCCTCGGAGCCGTCAATTTCGTGCCTTCGAAAACCGTCGAACCGACCCGGTTCGGCGGTTTCTTTTTTTAACGGCACTATTTCGTCAGACATTAGGGTAGGACAACCCCGATGGCGGCCGGCGGCGCAACGAATGTGCGCCGCGGAAAAGCGGGCGTTATGCGGCCGTCGCGCCGACCAGATTCGCGAGCAGCGCGTCGTACTCGGCGACGAGCGCGGGATTCGCCGACGTGTAGCGGCTGAGGATCTCGCGCTGGCGCCGCGTGTACGCTTCCCAGTCGTCGTCATGCGTATGCAGCGCGCGCAGCAGCGCATCGGCGCCCTGCTGCACGTCGTTGTCCGGGTAGTAGTAGCCCAGATCGGGCGCGAGGCTCGCGTTGTGCACGAGCGGGTAGCCCTGCCAGCACACGTCGAAATAGAAATAGTTGAGCGGGTTCGACCATTGATGCGACACGACGATATCGGTCAGGTCGGCCAGGAACAGCGGCGTGTCGAAGCGCCCGACGAAGCTCGCCTTGCCCGCACGCACGATGTCCAGGTAGTTCATCAGCATCACGAACTCGGGGCTGTCGTGCGCGAGGCGATCGGCGTTCGTCACGTGCGTGAAGCAGATCGCATCGGGGTCGCGGCGATACGCTTCGTCGATGATCAGCATCGGATACACGCAGAACTTCACGACGTTGTGATTCGGCTCCATCACCGTCAGTCGCTTGCCGGGCTCGCTGCGCGGCCGGTATTCGCCGTGCTCGGGCAGCGACTGCGCACGCGCGCTCAGGAACATCGGATCCCACACGAACGGCACGACGCGCCCCGGGCAGCGGCGCAGCGACTGCAGGAACGGCAGCGACGACGGCGCGATCTGCGGAATCGCCCACACCTCGTCGTAGCCGCGGTTGATGAAGAGCGCGTCCCACATCCGGCGGCCGAACAGCATCGACTCCATCGCATTGATGTACTCGACGCCGCAGCAGTAGCTGACGATCTTCGCGCCGCGCGCTTTCAGGTAGGCCGTCTGCTCGCCGTCGATCTGCCCGCCAAGCTCGATCACCACGTCGAGCGCATCCTTCATGTCGGCGAACGCGCGCGTGTCGTACACGCCGCGATCCCACGGCAGCGCATCGGTGAGCGGCACGTCGGTGGTGTTGACCAGCGTCACGCAGTAGCCGCGCGGCGACGCCATCAGCAGCTTCGCGAGAAACAGCGCGTTCTGCTTGATGCCGTTGATCCACAGGCTTTCGTCGGGGGCACGCAATCCGATCGTGATACCGATGCGCAGGCCGTTCAGGGCAGGAGACGTCATCGTCGGCGGGATGGAAGGTTGGAAGGGGTGGAATGGACGCAGTGTAGCGCGCGAGGCGCCGCCCGCGTCAAGCGGCGCCCCACGCCGGCGGCAACCCGGTATTTTAGCGGAGCGCCGGCCCGCACACTGTCATGGATGGTTAGTGCCCGGCACGCGGCGCGGGCGGGCCGCACAAATGCGCAAGGCCGTTATACGATACTCGGGCCGCCCGCCGCGCCGCCAGGTCGCGGCTTGTTTTTGGCATTCGAACGGACAACCCACGACCTCGCCGCAACACGATTGAAAAAGGCTGACAAAATGGAACACGACGCCGCGCAAGTCTTCCAGAAAATCCATGACGAAAAGGGGTGGCACTCTCAGGAGAGCGTGTCCGGGTGGGGTTCGGAGCTGAAGAACACCGCGCAGATCATTCGCGAGTTGCCAGGGTTGCTGCGCCGCTTCGGCGTGCGTTCGATGCTCGATGCGCCGTGCGGCGATTTCAACTGGATGCGCCATGTCGACCTCGACGGCATCGACTACATCGGTGCGGATATCGTGCAGAACCTCGTCACGGCCAACCAGGCGACCTGGACCGCGCCGAACCGTCGTTTCGTGCATCTCGACCTGCTGAAGGATCCGCTGCCGGACGCCGACCTGATCCTGTGCCGCGACTGCCTGTTTCACTTTTCCCATGCCGACGTGTTTCGCGCATTCGAGCGCTTCGCGGCCACCAACGCGCGCTACCTGCTGACCACGACCTTCATCTACCGCAGCTATCCGCGCAACGCGAGCATCGCGACCGGCCAGTGGACGCCGATCAACCTCGAAATGGCGCCGTTCGATCTCGATCCGCCGCTGACGCTGATCGTTGAAGGCAGCAACGAATGCATCATCTACGGCGGCGATCTCGGCACGGTGCCCATGTCCGATCGCTGTCTCGGGCTCTGGAGCATGGAGAGCGTTCGCGAGCGCCTGCGGCGCCCGCTTCCCGACCTTGCAGGCGCACGATGATCGTTCTCAGCCATTTCAGTCACGACGCGCCCGCGAGCCTCGAGAATCACCGCCGCTACGCGCAGGCGCACGGCTATCGTCACGAGATCGTCGACGCGTCCGCGATGCCGCAGGCGCTGCCGCTGCGGCCGTTGTATCGCTACGAATCGCTGCTCCACGTGCTGCGCGGCGCGCAGCCCGACGAACTCGTGCTGCTGCTCAGCGAAGACGCGGCGATCGTCGAACCCGTCGCGCTGGATCGCCTGATGCCCGGGCGCGACATGCTGCTCGTCGACGCCTTCGCGCACCCGCTGCCTCAAGTCGACGTGCAGGTCTGGCGCAACACGGCGGCCGTGCGGGCGATCGTGATGCGGCTCGTGCAGCGGTGCAAGCTCGGCAGCGAGCCGCGGCTCACGTCGGAAGCCGCGCTGTTCGCGGATCTGGACACGCATCACTACATGACGCTGATCGACGGGCTGTGCCCGGTGATGCCGACCGGCCCCAACCTCGATCCGATGTGGAGCCGCGTACCGACGTTCGCGGTCAGCATCGACGACACGCCGCACGATCCCGAACGCAAAGGCGCGACGCCGCGCTTTCGGGACGCGCTGGTTGCGTATATCAACCGATGCCGCGCCGCCGGCCAGCCGATGTTCTCGTTCGATCACGACGCCGGCAACGAGCCGGCCGATTCCGCCGAGCGCAGCACCTACAATCCCGGCCGCTCGATTGCCGTGATGACGCTATACACACCGAACATCGGCAACTACGCGCGCATCGCGGAACAGAATTTCCGGCGCTACTGCGACACACACGGCTACACGCTCTATGTGCATCGCGACATCCCCGGCGAGATCGGGCTGAACGCGACCGGCAACTGGTTCAAGCCGTGGCTGCTGCACGGTTATCTGCAGCACCATGACTGGGTGGTGTGGCTCGACGCCGACGTGCTGATCGCGGATCAGCAGAAAGCGCTGGAACCGCTGCTCGAAGGGCGCGACTGGCTGCTCGCGCACGACATCGGCCAGTGGGCGTTCAACTCGGGCGTGATGGCGTTTCGGCGCACCGAGCGCAACGATACGATGCTGCGCGACATGATGGCGACGATCACCGCGCTGCAGGACAGGTCGAGCGTCTATGCGAGCGATGGCGACCAGCTGCACTTCATTCGCGCGATGGAGCGCGACGGGCAGCTGGACGGGGAAGGCGTGGCCGATCTCGTCAGCTTCAACACGCCCTGGCTGTTCCGCCGCGCGGACAGCTACATCGTGCACTACTACGGAATGTGGTCCGACATGCGCGCGCTGATGATGGCGCACGACGACGGGTTGCTGCGCTGAAGCCGCCGATCCGGAATAAGAACCACGAGCGACTGCGCCGGCTGGATGCCTACCAGCCGGCGCGCGTCGCTTGCCGTCAGACCGGCGTGGTGGTCGGCGCGACGGCGGCCGGGTCGGTCAAGCTGGCCTTGCCGGTTTCGACGTGCCCCGCGATGCGGCGCGTCCAGCCCGTATTTCCCGCGACCGCGAACTGCAGATCGTACCAGTGGCTGCTGCACGACAGATCCCAGTGCGCTTCGATGCGCTGCCCCGGCGGAATCGTCAGCGTGCGCGCCGGCCCGCCGTACGCGACATCGGTCGCCGTGACCGTCAGCGCGCTGGCGCCCGCATTGGCGAGCGTCACGTAGACGTCGCCGTTGGCGGCGTCGTAGCACGGCGTGATTTCAGGCTTCGCGCCGGCATCCGCGGCGGCGGACCCCGCGAAGCGCCGGAAATAGCCGTTCGGGCCCCACACGCTCACCAGGTAGTTGCCGTTCGCATCGAGCGCCCACGTATCGGTCAGTTGCTTGCCCGCTTCGACCGTGTAGCGGCGCGGCATTGCGGTGGGGTCACCCGTATAGACCCAGAAGTGCGCACCTTGCGTGCCGGTGTTCGCAAACGTCAGCGCGTAACCTTGCGCGCCGAGCTGGCCGGTGACGTGCAATTCGTACGGCAGCGCACGCGCCGGCCGCGTGCCGGGTTCCTGCGCCGTCACGACCTGCTGCGCGGTGCTGGCCGGCGCGGTCTGCGACGATGCGCGCGAACATTGCAGGTCCGCCTGCGCGACATACGCCTGCGTACTCGGCAGGGTCGGCACCGTCGCATCCGATTTCGAGAAGTCGAGCGCCGACGTCAGGTCGCCGCAGATCGCGCGGCGCCACGGCGAGATGTTGGTTTCCACCACGCCGAAGCGCTTCTCGATGAATTGCAGCACCGACGTGTGATCGAAGACCTGCGAGCACACGAAGCCGCCCTTCGACCACGGCGAGACGACGAACATCGGCACGCGCGGGCCGAGGCCGTACGGCAGGTTGTCGGCCGTGTACGTGCCCGTCTGCGTCGACGTCACGACGTTGTGCCGCTCGAGCGACACGTCCACGGTGCTCATGCCGGAGCCCGGCAGCGTCGGTGCCGACGGCGGCACGACGTGATCGAAGAAACCGTCGTTCTCGTCGTACATGATGAGCAGGACGGTCTTGCTCCACACGTCCGGATTCGACGTCAGCGCATCGAGAATGTTCGACAGGTAATACGCGCCGTAGAGCGGCGTGAACTTCGGATGTTCCGAATACGCGGCGGGCGGCAGCAGCCACGAGACCTGCGGCAGCGCGTTCGCCTGCACGTCGGCTTTCAGCTGCGTGATCGAGCGCGTGCTCATCCCGCGCGTCTGCAGCGACGAACCGGCCGGCGCATTCACGAAGTTGTTGAAGCACGCCAGCATGTTCGTGCCGTAGTTGCCGGTGAAGTTGTCGAACCCGGTGCCCTGCTGGTAGATCTGCCACGAGATGCCCGCTTTCTCGAGGCGCTCCGGATAAGTCGTCCAGCTGAAGGGCGGCAACTGGATCTTGTCGAACTGGTTGTCGATGTAGTCGGTGTTGTCGAGCAGCGGGCCGCCGCCCGTGCCGAGCGGATCGACCATGCCCGTCATCAGGTACATGCGGTTCGGGTGCGTGTTGCCCGGAATCGAGCAGAAGTAGTTGTCGCACACGGTGAACGCATCCGCGAGCGCGTAATGGAACGGAATGTCGTCGCGGACGTGATAGCCCATCGTCATGTTCGACTTCTGCACCGCCCATTGGTCCGCACGGCCGTTGTCGATCGCGCCATGCGTCGTCGCCCACGTATGCGGCAGGCCGCCGATGCACTGCGCGTTGACGCCCGGGACGGTCGTGTCGTAGCGGAACGGCGCGATCACGCTCGTCTTGTCTTCCTGTCGCGGCTGGAACCAGACCGGCTTGCCGTTCGGCAGCGTGACCGGGAATCGGTCGTTGTAGCCGCGCACGCCGCTCAGGTGACCGAGGTAGTGGTCGAACGAGCGGTTCTCCTGCATGAACACGACGATGTGCTGCACATCCTGGATCGTGCCCGTCACGGTATTCGGCTCGATCGCAAGCGCCTTGCGGATCGATTCGGGAAGCAGTGCGGTGGCGGCGGTCGCGCCGGCGAGGCCGGCGGAGAACTTCAGAAAATCGCGTCGCGAATGGGTGGCCATGCTGGTTGCTCTTGATTGGATTTCTGGTGGGAACGGCCGGTATCAGGAAGCGGGCGAGGATGCAGGCGCGGTGAAACCCGGCGGGCAGTGCATCTGCGCGGTGGCGACGGCGGCGCCGCCGCACGCGGCCTTCTGCTGTGCGACGGGCGCGGGGTCGGTGGTCAGGTCGTCGCCGCAGGCGCTGAGGAGTGCGATCAGCGTGAGCGAGCCAACGACCGCGAAGGGCCGGAGGGCCGACTTTCGCATAACGTATCTCCGTGGATGTGATGACGTGACACGAACGCGGACCCGCGCCGGTCATATCGTCGCCGAGATGCTAATTACCACGTGTTACACAACGGTGTCGCGTGCAGGCAGAGGTCGACGTGCTCGCGAACGGAGACACGTGAGGGTGTGGCGGGATACGTCGTGTGTGGCGCGTAATGCAATCGAAAGATTCGCACTGCTCACGCGTGCCGTGACGATCGATGCGGTGCCATAGCGACAACGCGCATGCGGTGAATCGCGAAGCGGTTTGCGCGGGCCGGCAACCGTAGCCGCCGGCCCGCGCACAACGAGAAGGCCCGACTCAGCCTTCCGCCATCATCAGCAACTGCGCGCCATCCGCGACCTGGTCGCCGACACCGTACAGCACTTCGGCAACGACGCCCGCGCTCGGCGCGCCGATCGTGTGCTCCATCTTCATCGCTTCCATCACGATCAGCGGCGTGCCGGCTTCGACTTTCTGGCCGGGCTCGACCAGCACCGCGATCACCTTGCCGGGCATCGGCGCGGTGAGCCGTCCGCCGCCCTGCTCGACGTCGCCCGCATGCGCGATCAGGTTGCGCCATTCGAACGTCTCGGCCGCGCCCTGCGTGAACACATGGAACGTGTCGCCGTCCGCAACCACGCGGCCGCTGCTGCGCACACCGCCGAGCGTCACGTCGAAATCGAGCGGCGTGGCGCCGCGCGTCCACACGAACGGCTGCGCGGCTTCGTCGCCGGCCGCGATGCGTGCACCGGCGCCGTCGTCCTCATACGCGACCGTCAGGTCCGCTTCGCGATCGGTCGCATGCCATTCGAGCGTGCGGCGATAACCGCCGTTCAGCCGCCAGTCCGGCAGCGCGCCCCACGGCGATGCACGATGCGCGACCGCCCCGCGCTCGCGTGCGAGGAGCGCCGCGCAGGCCAGCGCGAGCATTGCACGCGGCGGCTGTTGCGGCGCGAACAGCGCGTCGTGGTTGCGCTCGATCAGGCCCGTGTCGAGGTCGGCCGTCGCGAACGGTTCGCACGCGACGATCCGCTGCAGGAACGCGGCATTCGTATGCAGGCCCACCACCTCGCATGCGCGCAGCGCACGCAGCATCAGGCCCAGCGCTTCCGCGCGGTCGGCGCCGTGGACGATCAGCTTCGCGATCATCGGATCGTAGAACGGCGTGATCGCATCGCCTTCGCGCACGCCGCTGTCGACACGCACCGCCGCGCCGATGGCGAACTCGACGCCGGCCGGCAGCCGCAGGTGCTTCAGCGTGCCGGTGGACGGCAGGAAGCCGCGCCCGGGATTCTCCGCGTAAAGGCGCGCCTCGAGCGCGTGGCCCTGCACGCGCAGCTCGTCCTGCTTCAGTGGCAACGGCTCGCCGGACGCGACGCGCAGCTGCCATTCGACGAGGTCGAGCCCCGTGACCATCTCGGTGACCGGATGCTCGACCTGCAGGCGCGTGTTCATTTCCATGAAGTAGAACGCGTCGCCCGTCATGATGAACTCGACGGTGCCCGCGCCGACATAAGCGACCGCGCGCGCGGCCGCGACGGCCGCCTCGCCCATCGCGCGGCGCAGGTCGTCGGGCAGGCCCGGCGCCGGCGCTTCCTCGAGCACCTTCTGGTGACGGCGCTGCACCGAGCAGTCGCGGTCGAACAGGTACACGGTATTGCCGTGCGTGTCGCCGAACACCTGCACCTCGACGTGGCGCGGACGCGTCAGGTATTTCTCGATCAGCACGCGGTCGTTGCCGAAGCTGCTCGCCGCTTCGCGCTGGCACGACGCTAGCGCCGCGGGGAAATCGTCGGAGCGCTCGACCACGCGCATCCCCTTGCCGCCGCCGCCCGCGCTCGCCTTCAGCAGCACCGGGTAACCGATCTCATCCGCTTCGCGATGCAGGTAGGCCGCGTCCTGGTCGTCGCCGTGATAACCGGGCACGAGCGGCACGGCCGCCGCGTGCATCAGCGCCTTCGCGGCGGCCTTCGACCCCATCGCCGCGATCGCGTCGACCGGCGGCCCGATGAACGCGATGCCGGCCGCTTCGCACGCATGCGCGAAATCCTCGTTCTCCGACAGGAAGCCGTAGCCAGGGTGGATCGCCTGCGCACCCGTTGCGCGAGCGGCTTCGATGATGCGCTCGATGCGCAGGTAGCTGTCCGCGGCGGCCGAGCCGCCGATGTGCACGGCTTCGTCGCACGCGGCCACGTGTTTCGCGTTCGCATCCGCGTCGGAATAGACGGCGACGCTCGCGATCCCGAGACGTTTGCACGTCGCGGCGACGCGGCACGCGATTTCGCCGCGGTTGGCGATCAGAATCTTGTCGAACATGGCTTCGGTGTCGTCCGGAAAGTGTGGGTCACGAGGGCGTCATTCACGCCACGACGGCGTGCGCTTTTCGAAGAAGGACGCGATCCCTTCGCGCGCTTCCGCGCCGGCGCGGGTCCGCGCGATCCAGTCGGCGGTCTGCTCGATCAACGTCGCGTCGAGCGCGCGGCCGGCCACGTCGGTGACGAGCTGCTTGCATGCGCGCACCGCGTCGGGGCCGTTCGCGACCAGCGCCGCGGCCAGCTTCGCGACCGTATCGTCGAGCGCGTCGGCCGGCACAGCGTCGTGAATGAAGCCGAGCGACGCCGCACGCGCGCTGTCGAACACCTCGGCCGTCGTGAAGTAGCGGCGCGCCGCGCGCTCGCCCATCGCGCGCACGACGTACGGCGCGATCGTCGCGGGAATCAGCCCGAGCCGCGCTTCCGACAGACAGAACTTCACGCCGTCGGCGGCGATCGCGATATCGGCCGCCGCGACGAGGCCCACGCCGCCCGCATACGCGTCGCCATGCACGCGCGCGATCACCGGCTTGCCGCAGCGATGGATCGCCTCGAGCATCCGCGCGAGCTTGCGCGCGTCGGCGCGGTTCTCGTCGTCCGAGTAACCGGCCATCTTCTTCATCCAGTTCAGGTCCGCGCCTGCGCAGAACGCGGTGCCTTCCGCCGCGAGCACGATCGCGCGCACGCCGGCGTGCGCATCGAGCCATTCGAACGCGGTGGTCAGCTCGGCGATCGTCGTCTCGTTGAACGCGTTGCGCACGTCGGGACGCGCGAGCGTGACGGTCGCCACGCGATTCGCTTCGACTACCTTGATGGTTTCGTATCGCATCGTCCGCTCCTTGCTCGTTACATCCGGAACACGCCGAAGCGCGTGTCGTCGATCGGCGCGTTCATCGACGCGGCCAGGCCGAGCCCGAGCACGTCGCGCGTCTGCGCGGGGTCGATCACGCCGTCATCCCACAACCGCGCGCTCGCGTAATACGGATGGCCCTGGCGCTCGTACTGGTCGCGGATCGGCTGCTTGAACGCTTCCTCTTCGTCGGTCGACCACGAACCGCCCTTCGCCTCGATGCCGTCGCGGCGCACGGTCGCGAGCACCGACGCAGCCTGCTCGCCGCCCATCACCGAAATGCGGGCGTTCGGCCACATCCACAGGAAACGCGGCCCGAATGCGCGGCCGCACATCCCGTAGTTGCCGGCGCCGAACGAGCCGCCGATGATCACGGTGAACTTCGGCACCTTCGCGTTCGATACGGCCGTCACCATCTTCGCGCCGTGCCGCGCGATGCCTTCGTTCTCGTACTTGCGCCCGACCATGAAGCCCGTGATGTTCTGCAGGAACACGAGCGGGATCTTGCGCTGGCAGCACAGCTCGATGAAATGCGCGCCCTTCACGGCCGATTCGGAAAACAGGATGCCGTTGTTCGCGACGATCCCGACCGGGTGGCCCCAGATGTGCGCGAAGCCCGTGACGAGCGTCGTGCCGTAGCGCGCCTTGAATTCGTCAAACTCGGAATCGTCGACGATGCGCGCAATCACCTCGCGCACGTCGAACGGCTTGCGCGTATCGACGGGAATCACGCCGTACAGGCTCTTCGCGTCGTAGCGCGGCAGCTTCGGCTCGCGCAACGCCACCGGCGACGCGATCTTCGGCGCGAGGTGATCGACGATGTTGCGCGCGATCGACAGCGCATGCGCGTCGTTCTGCGCGAGGTGGTCGGCCACGCCCGACAGGCGCGTGTGCACGTCGCCGCCGCCGAGATCCTCGGCGCTCACTTCCTCGCCGGTCGCGGCCTTCACGAGCGGCGGGCCGCCGAGGAAAATCGTGCCCTGGTCCTTCACGATGATCGACTCGTCGCTCATCGCCGGCACATACGCGCCGCCCGCCGTGCACGAGCCCATCACGACGGCGATCTGCGCGATCCCCGCCGCCGACATCGTCGCCTGGTTGAAGAAGATGCGGCCGAAGTGGTCGCGATCGGGGAACACGTCGTCCTGGTTCGGCAGGTTCGCGCCGCCCGAATCGACGAGGTACACGCACGGCAGCCGGTTTTCCGCGGCGATTTCCTGCGCGCGCACGTGCTTCTTCACGGTGACCGGGTAGTAGGTGCCGCCCTTGACCGTCGCATCGTTGCACACGATCACGCACTCGCGGCCCGCGATCCGGCCGATCCCGGTGATGACGCCCGCGCCCGGCGCGTCGTCGTTGTACATGCCGTTCGCCGCGAGCTGCGACAGCTCGAGGAACGGCGCACCCGGATCGAGCAGTTGCGCGATGCGGTCGCGCGGCAGCAGCTTGCCGCGCGACAGGTGTTTGTCGCGCGCGGCCTGGCCGCCGCCCTGCGCGAGCTGTTCGATCTTCGCGCGCAGGTCGGCGACGACCGCCTCGAGCGCCGCGGCGTTCGCACGGAAATCTTCCGAACGCGGGTTCAATTTGGATTCGATGATCGGCATCGACGGGGCTCCGTTCGCGTGACGTGGGGCGTTACATCGTTTCCGCGAACAGCTCGCGGCCGATCAGCATCCGGCGGATCTCGCTCGTGCCGGCGCCGATCTCGTACAGCTTCGCATCGCGCCACAGGCGGCCGACCGGGTATTCGTTGATGTAGCCGTTGCCGCCGAGGATCTGGATCGCCTCGCCGGCCATCCACGTTGCCTTCTCCGCCGTATAGAGGATCACGCCCGCGCAGTCCTTGCGCACCTGGCGAATGTGGTCGCTGCCCGCCGAGTCGAGATGGCGACCGACCGCGTACAGGTACGCGCGGCACGCCTGGAACGTGGTGTACATGTCGGCGACCTTGCCCTGGATCAGCTGGAATTCGCCGATCGACTGGCCGAACTGCTTGCGATCGTGGATATACGGCACGACCGCGTCGAGGCACGCGGCCATGATGCCCGTCGGGCCGCCCGACAGCACCGCGCGCTCGTAGTCGAGGCCGCTCATCAGCACCTTCACGCCGCCGTTGAGCTGGCCGAGGATGTTCTCTTCCGGCACTTCGACATCCTGGAACACGAGCTCGCCCGTGTGCGAGCCGCGCATGCCGAGCTTGTCGAGCTTCTGCGCGACCGAAAAGCCCTTCATCCCCTTCTCGACGATGAACGCGGTGATGCCGCGCGAATTCGCTTCGATATCCGTCTTCGCGTAGACGACGAGCGTGTCGCAATCGGGGCCGTTGGTGATCCACATCTTCGTGCCGTTCAGCACGTAGCGATCGCCGCGCTTGTCGGCGCGCAGCTTCATGCTGACGACGTCGGAGCCGGCGTTCGGCTCGCTCATCGCGAGCGCGCCGATGTGTTCGCCCGACACGAGCTTCGGCAGGTATTTCTGCTTCTGCGCTTCGGTGCCGTTGCGGTGAATCTGGTTCACGCACAGGTTCGAGTGCGCGCCGTACGACAGGCCGATCGACGCCGATGCGCGCGAGATCTCCTCCATCGCGACCATGTGTGCCGTGTAGCCCATGTTCGCGCCGCCGTATTCCTCGGCCACCGTCATGCCGAGCACGCCGAGATCGCCGAACTTCTTCCACAGATCCATCGGAAACTGGTCGGTGCGGTCGACCTCCGCCGCGCGCGGCGTGATTTCCTTCGCCGCGAACGTCGCGACGGCATCGCGCAGCATCTCGATGTCTTCACCGAGCATGAATTGCACGCCGGGCAGGTTGATCATGTCTCCTCCGTCTCCAGAAAGTGTGTTGCACTCACCGATTTCTGAGTTTCGCTCAGATCGAATGAATGCGCCGATTCATTGACCAATACAGCGGAAATTTTGCACAGTTTCGCGCCTCGTCGGGTTCGGCGTCAATAGTTTTTTGAGTGACACTCAGATATCATGCGGAGATGACAGCCGCTACCGCCGACACCATGACCGACACCGTCAAAGCCGACCGCGCCGACGCGCCGCGCGCGCCCGCCGGGCGCAAATCCCAGCAGCGCGTGCAGGACATTCTGCGCGCCGGCCGTGAAGTGTTCGCCGAAAAGGGTTACGAGCATGCGACGGCCGCCGAGATCGCGCAGCACGTGGGCGTGTCGGAGGCAACGGTGTTCAGCTACTTCCGCGGCAAGCGCGAACTGTGCGCACGCGTCATCGCGGATTGGTACGACGAAATCATCGCCGCGTTCGAGCACGGGATGCCGCAGGAGGCGTCGGTGCAGCAGCAGTTCGCGTTCATCGTGCGCACCCACCTGCGGCTGATGCTCGTGAACGGCACGGGGCTGTGCGCGCTGGTGCTGTCGGAAGGCCGCGCGAAGCAGCATGCGCTGAGCGACGAGCTCACCGCGCTGCAGCGCCGCTACACGGCGCCGCTGATGGACGTGCTCGCGCGCGGCCAGGCGGCCGGGCAGGTTCGCGCGGACCTGCCGCTGAGCCTGCTGCGCTCGATGGTGTTCGGGCCGATCGAGCACGTGCTGTGGGATGCGATCCTCGGGCACCGCAAGCTCGATACGGAAACGACGGCCACGCAGCTGATCGACATGCTGTGGGCCGCCGTGCAGCCGCCCGCGCCGGAGCAGGCGGCGCTCGTGCGCTTCAGGAACGAAGTGGCGGAAGCCGTGCGGCGGCTGGAAGGCGAAAGCACGCGCGCATAGCGCGCCGCGCCACGCCGGTCAGTTGGCGAGGCGGCAGTGGGCCAGCTTCAGCCCCGGCAACACCGGCGCATCGATATAACCTTCGTTCACGCAGCTGAACCGGAAACTCGAGGACGCCGTGAACGGCTTGATCTCGCCGCCGGGAAATTTCGGTTTCAGCGCATCCTGGTCGGCCACGTCGAAATGCGTGTCGAACTGTTCGCCGTCGGACGTCAGCGCGCCGAAATACGTGCCGCCCGGGTCGCTGCCCATCCGGATCACGGCGCCGACGAACGCCAGGCGCTTGCCGTCGTATTTCGTTTTCGCGGCGGCCATGTCCTGTGTGTAGGCCTCGATCACGGCGCCGTAATGCGCGTCGATCGCGGGCTCGCCGTCCGGTGCTGCAAAAGCGGTCTGGTGAACGCCCGCCAGCATGGTGCACGCCGCAAGCGCGGCCGCCGCGAACGGCGCGGAAATCTTTTTCATTGGGTGGTCTCCCGTCTAGCTCGGTGGTTGAAGTGACTGACGTCGGCGCTGCGCCGGCTGCCCGGCACAACGCCCGATGGATGCGCTGCCGCTTTTAATCGTTCGAATGGCGGAACACGGCTGCGATCACTTCACCACCCGCATGGTCGAATGCGGTGCGCAGCGTCGCGCTGAACGCGACGTGACAAGAAGATGACATGTGCGGCCCCCGGCTCTCTCGTTGAATTTCACTGCGTCTGATTTTGGGCGCTACGGTAGCAGACGGCCGACGGCCCGGCAACCAAGGCCCATGCACTGCCGATCGCCTCATTACAATTGCAAATGATTCTCATTACATATATCATGCGCATCCTGGTTGCGGCGACACGCTGCGGCCCGCGACCCGATCCTTAGTACTCCGTCCTGCATCGATTCATGCCATCCCGTCGAACGCCCCGCCGCGCCCGGACCCTTCGTCCGTGGCGCACAAGCCTGCCTGCCCTGATCACCCTGTGCGTCGCGAGCGGCACGCATGCCGCCACCGCCGAGCGCGCGGACACAGCACCCGCCGCATCGACCGCCACGACGTCCGCCGAACACGAACTCCCGGCCATCAGCGTCAACGCATCGGCGGCCGTCGATCCGACGATCGGCTATCAGCCGCGCACCACTAGCATCGCGGGCGGCGACGACCGTTCGCTCAAGGAGATTCCGCAATCGGTCGCGGTGGTCAGCAGCGCCGTGATGCAGGATCAGCAGGCGCGCTCGCTCGACGACGTGCTCGGCAACATCAGCGGCGTCACGCAGACCAACACGCTCGGCGGCACGCGCGACGCGTTCACCAAGCGCGGCTTCGGGTCGAACAACGACGGCTCGGTGCTCGTCGACGGCGTGCGCACGCCGGTGCTGCACAGCTATCTCGCGACGATCGACCGCGTCGAAGTGCTGAAGGGCCCGGCGTCACTGCTGTACGGGATGCAGGACCCGGGCGGCGTGATCAACCTCGTCACGCGCAAGCCGGAAGACACGTTCGGCGGCTCGATCTCGGCATCGCGCACGAGCCACGGCGGCAGCAGCGCGCTGTTCGATCTCACGGGCCCGCTCGGCAAGCCCGGCCAGGTCGCGGGCGGCACGCTCGCGTTCCGGCTGACCGGCGAATACGACACGAGCCGCTACTGGCGCAGCTTCGGCCGCCAGCGCGACGCGCTGATCGCGCCCGCGCTGGCGTGGCACGACGCGAACACGTCGATCGACGTCAGCTACCAGTACGTCGACTACACGACGCCGTTCAATCGCGGCACCGTGCTCGTGAACGGCCAGCTCGACGATGCGCTGCGCTACCGCCGTTACGAGGAAGCGTGGTCGCAAAGCAGCGGCATCCAGGAAACGCTGCGCGCACGCATCGAGCACCGCTTCTCCGACGCGTGGCGCATGCGTGCAACCTACGGCTGGGGCCGCGACCGCTACGACCAGTACATCACCCGCGCCACCGCGTTCAACAGCAAGACGGGCGCAATGACGCGCTCATCCGATGCGAACCTCGGGCGCAACGATTCCGACCAGATCGCCACACTGGGCCTGCTCGGCAACATGACGCTCGCCGGGATGAACCACGCGCTCTACGTCGGCGGCGAATACGAGCGGCAGCGCAGCTTCCGCGGCGACACGATCCGCGGCAAGGCGACGACGGGCTTCAATCTCTACGATCCCGTGTACGGCCTGCTCGCGCCGGGCGGCACGCCGAACCCGAAACAAAGCGACTCGCGTTCGGTGGTGCATGCGTATTCGATGGTCGTGCAGGACTCGGTGAAGCTCACCGACCGGCTGACCGCCGTGGGCGGGCTGCGCTGGGAAAACTGGCAGCAGGAATCGGGGATGGGCCGGCCGTTCGTGTTCGCCGACCGCTCGCGCGGCAATGTCTGGCTGCCGCAGTTCGGGCTCGCGTATGCGCTCACGCCGGCGCTGACCGCGTATGCGAACGTGAGCCGCTCGTTCAAGCCGAACGTCGCAACGAACGTCACCGCGCCGCTCGCGCCGGAATACGGCCGCGTGCTCGAAGCCGGCCTGAAGTTCAGCCTGAAGCCCGCGATCACGGGCACGCTCGCGGTCTACCAGATCGACAAGCGCAATGTCGCGGTCACGGTGGGCGACATCACGTCGACGATCGGCACCGCGCGCTCGCGCGGGATCGAGCTCGACGTCGCGGGGCAGATTACGCGTCACCTGAGCGTGATCGGCAGCTACGCATACACGAACGCGAACGATCGCGACAGCAACACGCCGCTCGTCAACGTCGCGCGCCATACGGGCAGCCTGTTCGCGGTGTACGACACGGCGATCGCGAACCTGCCCGGCCGCTGGCGCTTCGGCGGCGGCGCACGCCTCGTCGGCGCACGCCCCGGCGATACCGCGAACAGCTTCACGCTGCCCGGTTACGTGACGGTCGACGCGTTCGCGGCCTACGAAACGACGATCGGCAAGTTCCCGACACGCATCCAGCTCAACGTGAAGAACCTGCTCGACAAGACCTACTACCCGTCGAGCAACAACAACCTGATCGTCGCGGTCGGCGAACCGCGGCTCGTCACGCTGACGACGACGGTGTCGTTCTAACGGCCGGGGCAGCCTGGGCGGCCGGAAACCGGGCCCGGCGCGACGTCATTCCGCCGTCGGCGGACAGACCCGGTAGAACACGACGCTGCACAGCAACAGGAAGCCTGCCAGGATCGCCATGCCGGTCCGGATGCCCGCGTAACCGATGATCATCGCGCCGAGGATCCCGGACAGGCTCCCGCACGCGTTGATCAGTGCGAGGCCGGCCGCCGCGGCCGCACCGGACAGCACGCGTCCCGGCAGCGTCCAGTAGATCGGCATCAGCGACAGGATGCCCGACGTCGCGACGGTCAGCATGACCAGCGCGAGCCAGAAGCTGTCGTGCGCCACGGTCGCGACGAACAGGCCGACGGCGGCCAGCGCGACCGGCACCACGCCGTGCCGGCGCAGCCGCCCGGACTTCTCCGCGACCTTCGCGTTCACGTACATGCAGATCGCCGCGACGCCGAACGGGATGGCCGTGAACAGTCCGACATCCAGGCTGTTCGCGACACCGGCGTCATGAAACAGCGTCGGCATCCAGAATGTCAGCCCGTAGAAAGCGGTGTTGAAGAGGATCATCACGACGATCAGCGCATAGATCTTCGGTGTCCGGAATGCATCCGCGACGCGATGCGACTTGAATGCCGCCTCCTTCGCGACATTCGCCTCGATGATCTGCTTCTCGCGCGGCGTCAGCCAATCGACGTCGGCCGGCCGGTTCCGCAGCAGCGCCAGGATCACGACGCCCAGCACCGCGGACGGCAACCCTTCGAGCAGGAACAGCCACTGCCATCCCTTGATGCCGGCCACGCCGTTCATCGTCTCCAGGATCGCGCCGGACAGCGGCGCACCGAACACGACGGCAATCGGCAACGCCATCAAGAACAGCGAATACATGCCGCTCTGGCGCCGGGCGGGCAGCCACGTGTTCGTGTAATACATCACGCCCGGCACGAAACCGGCCTCGCAGACGCCAAGCAGGAAGCGCAGCGAATAGAACGCGGCTTCGTTCCTCGAGAAGATCATCAGGGTCGACACGATCCCCCACGTGATCATGATCCGCGCAATCCATGCGCGTGCGCCGACCCGCCGGAGGATCAGGTTGCTCGGAATCTCGAACAGCATATAGCCCCAGAAGAACACGCTCGCGCCGAGCGCGAAGGACGCATTCGTCAGGCCGAAATCGGCCGCCATCTGCAGTTTGGCAAAACCGATGTTCACGCGGTCCAGATAGGACATGATGAAGCCGAGGAAAAACAGCGGGACGATCCTCAGTACCACCTTCCGGTACAACGCGTCTTCGTGCAGTGTTTCGGTGCTTGCGCCGAGCGCGAGCGTTACGTCCGCCTTCATCATCAGTTCTCCCGATGAAAACAAGAGCTTCGGCGGCGATGGATTCGATCCTACGCCGGTTCGTTTCGCAATCCCGTTGCGGGCCGCGCTGCCTGCCGGCGCCGCGTCACGAATGCGCTGACCTCACTGCTCCGCCAGCGCGAGCACGTCGGCCCAGATGCCGTCGTCGACGGCGACGCCCTGCTGCCGCTGTTCGATGCGGGTCCGCAGCGCGCTTTGGCCGGGATACAGCACCTCGCGGCTGTCTTCCGCGAGTTCCGACGTATTCACGTAATCGGCGACGCCGTCGGCGACCTCGTTCGTGAACGCTTCGCCGCCCAGCTTGCGCGGGTCGATCAGGATGAAGACCTGCGAGCAGCCGGTGCAGCTGCCCTGCTGCACGGCATCGATCCCGTTCGTCGCCAGCCCCTCCGACAGCACGGCGGCCAGCACGTCGAGCATGATCGCGAATCCCGAGCCCTTCCAGTACCCCATCGGCAGGATCCGCATCGACGCCTCGATCGGGCCGGGCTCCGCAGTCAGCTTTCCTTCGCTGTCGAAACCGGCGGGAAACGGCATGTTTTTACCCTTGAGGCGGGTCGCCTGCAGTTTTCCGTACGAGTACTGCGACATGGCCATGTCGAGCACGATAGGGCCTTTGTCCCGCGGCACCGCCATCACGAACGGGTTGTTGCCGACGCGCGGTTTTTTCGCACCCCAGCCCGGCATGCAGGATTCGGTATTCGTCCAGCAGATCGCGATGTAGCCGCGATCGGCCGCGTGCCAGCCATACGTGCCGCCGCGCATCCAGTGCGTCGTATTGCGCAGCGCGACGATGCCGACGCCGTGCTCGGCCGCGATCGCCATCGCACGCTCGGTCGCGGACAACGCATTGAGAATGCCGGGGCCGCGGTTGCCGTCCAGGATCTCGATCGCGCCGAAGCGCTTGACCGGCGTGGGGACGCCTTGCAGATTCACCCAGCCCTTGCGGACGTAGTCGACGAAGCGCGCGACGCGATTGATGCCGTGGGAGTTGACGCCGTCGCAGGTCGCCTCGGCATGCACCCGTGCGCAGATGCCGGCGTCGTGCTCGTTCATGCCCGCATTCAGGAGCGCGAGATAAATGGCGCCCTGCAACTCCTCGAACGGAATTCGGATCATCTTGCCTGTCTCCTGAAGTTCTTGTGATGCGGTTCGATCCGGCACCGGATGCCGCCGCCCCGGCTCGCGGCGCGAGCCGGTATCGCTCGTTAATCGCCCGTGAAATCGCCCGCGAAATCGAGCAGGATCTTGCAGCTCTCGGCAGGCCGCTGCTCGGCCATCTCGAACGCCTGCGCGACATCGCGGAAACCGACCTTGTGGGTGACGATATGCTCGGGCTGGATCAGGCCGCGACCGATCCAGTCGATGACTTGCGGGAACATCGCGCAATTTAGCCGCGACGCGGCGAGCGTGAGTTCCTTCTTCGTCAGTTCCGCTTGCACGATCGCCGACGGTTCCGACGAGAACCCGAGCACGCCGATCCGGCCCGCCGGCGCCGCGAGCCGCACGGCCTGTTCCAGAATCGACGGATGGCAGACCGCGTCGAAGATCAGCGTCGGGCCGCCATCGACGCCGCGCTTCTCGAGCGCGTCGGGAAGCGACTCGACGCTCGTGTTGATGATCTCGTCCTCCGCCGCGCCGCACTTGCGCGCGAGCTGCAGGCGCGCATCGAGCCGGTCGGTGATGAACGCGCGAATGCCGTACACGCGCTTGAGCACCTGCAGGATCGTCAGCCCGACCGTGCCCGCGCCATAGATCAGCGCGACGTCGCCCGGCAGCACGCCGGTGCGCGACGTCGCATTCGCGGCGACCGCGAACGGCTCGACGATCGCCGCGCAGGTGTCGGCGATTTCCGCCGGAATCCGGTACGCGTTGCCGGCCGGCACGCAGGTGTACTCGCTGAAGCCGCCGTCGCGATGCACGCCGAGCACGGTCAGATGCCGGCACACGTTGCGCCGGCCGATCGTGCACGCATGGCAATGCCCGCAGCTGATCACGGGATCGACCGCGACGGTCTCGCCGAGCCGCGCCGCGTCGACGCCCGCGCCGACCGACTCGATCGTCCCGACGAATTCGTGGCCGATGATGCGCGGATACGATACGAACGGATTCTTGCCGTGAAAGATGTGCAGGTCCGAGCCGCAGATGCCCGCATAACGGACCTTCACACGCACTTCGCCGGCGGCGGGCACGGGCAGCGGCACGTCGCGCACGCTCATGCTGTTCGGACGATCGACAACGACGCTCAACATTTCGGTTCTCTCCTTCGGATCTTCGTCGCTCACCAGTTCCACATCGACCCGTCGCGCAACCGGGCGACCGGCAGGTACGCACGCTCGTACGGATACTTCGCGGCCAGCGTCTCGTCGATGTCGACGCCGAGGCCCGGCACGTCGTCCATCACGAGATAACCGTCCTCGAAGCGGTAGCTGTGCGGAAACACTTCGTCGGTCAGCGGGCTGTGCGGCATCAGTTCCTGAATGCCGAAGTTCGGCGCCCACAACCCGAAGTTGACCGCCGCCGCCATGCAGACCGGCGACAGGTCGGTCGCGCCATGAAAGCCCGTGCGCACCTGGTACATCGCCGCGTAGTCGGCAATGCGCCGCACGTGCGTGATCCCACCCGCGTGCACGATCGTCGCGCGGATATAGTCGATCAGCTGATCGCGGATCAGGTCCTTGCAATCCCAGATCGAGTTGAACACTTCGCCGACCGCGAGCGGTGTCGTCGTGTGCTGGCGGATCAGGCGGAATGCGTCCTGGTTCTCGGCGGGCGTCGCGTCTTCCAGCCAGAAGAGACGATGCGGCTCGAGATCGCGGCCGAGCCGCGCGGCCTCGATCGGCGTGAGCCGGTGATGCGCGTCGTGCAGCAGGTGCGGCGCATCGCCGACCGCGTCGCGCACCTTGCGGAACAGTTCCGGCGTATGGCGCAGGTAGAGCGCGGTATCCCACGGCTCCTCGGGCGGCAAACCTTTTTCGGCGGGTTCGTAGGCGCCCGCGGTCTTGCCGACGCCGTACACCTTGTCGAGCCCCGGCACGCCCGACTGCACGCGGATCGCACGAAAGCCTTCCTCGATATGCGCGCGCACCGCGTCGACCGCTTCTTCATGATCGCGCCCGTTCGCGTGGCCGTACACCATCAGGCCGTCGCGGCTCTTGCCGCCGAGCAGCTGGTAGACCGGCATGCCCGCGAGCTTGCCCTTGATGTCCCACAACGCCATGTCGATCGCGGCGATCGCCGTCATCGTCACGGGCCCGCGCCGCCAGTACGCACCGCGATACAGGTATTGCCAGATGTCCTCGATGTTGCGTGGGTCGCGGCCGACGAGACACGGGAACACGTGATCTTCCAGATACGCGCGCACCGCGAGCTCGCGCCCGTTGAGCGTCGCGTCGCCGAGACCGTAGACGCCTTCGTCGGTCACGATCTTCACCGTCACGAAGTTCCGGCCCGGACACGTGACGATGGTCTGCAAGCGTTCGATTTTCACTGCGCTCCTCCAGCGGGCGATTCAGTCGACAAAGTAATGGGGCGCGCGGTTGCGCACGCCCGGCAGATGCGAGCCGATCCGGTCGACGTGCGTCGCGACCGATGCGCCGAGCAGCGCCATGTTGCGCGACGCGATATGCGTGAGAATCTGCTCGTGTTCCTGCAACGCGAGACGAGCGTGACCCTCGACGTCGTCGAGCAGCAGCCAGCGCACGCGATCGTACTGACGCTTGATTGGCTGCAGCATTTCCCACACGTGCGGCCGTCCGGCGAACTCGAACATGCGCGCGTGCATCTTCTCGTCGAGCGCGAAAAACACATCGACATCGCCAACGTCGACCGCGTCGCGCTGCGCGTCGATGAGCCGCGCGAGCTCGGTCAGTTGGGCGGGCGCAATCTTCTGCGCGAGTTCGACGTGGTTCGCGCATTCGAGCGTGCTGCGCGCGAAGCGCCCTTCCTCGAGGAGCGATACCGAGATCGGTGCGACGAACGTGCCGACCTTCCGGTGGATCTGCACGAGCCGCTCGTCGGCCAGTTGCGCGAACGCTTCGCGCACGGGCGTGCGGCTGACCTTGATCGTGGTCGAGATCACGGCTTCGGATAACGCGGTGTGCGGCGGCAGCGCGCCCCGGACGATCGCGTTGCGCAGCAGCGCGTGTACCTGCTCCGTATAGGACCGGCTCTCGTCCAGCGAGAACGCCTGCAACGCCGTGACGACGACGCCTTCCTCAAATGCTGCGGTTTCGTTCATGTTTGCCGATGCTTCCGACTTGATATCGATATCTACCATGGTACACAACACAATGAAATTGATCGAACTGGCGTTTACACCAATAACTTCCCGCAATAACCCGCAATAACCTTCGTCCATCCAACTATCTACCATGGTACATCCCGTTGCCGACCGTCATGCCACCTGCCCCCGATTTCCTGCGCACCGCGCCGCCCGGCACGCGCCGCCCCAGTTATGACCGGCACGCGGTCCGCACGGGCATCGTCCATCTCGGCCTCGGCGCGTTCCACCGCGCGCATCAGGCGATCCACACCGAGACCGTGCTCGAGCAGGGCGACCTGCGCTGGGGGATCGTCGGCGTCGAGCTGCGGCGGCGCCATACCGTCGACCTGCTCGCCGCGCAGGACCACCTGTACACGGTGACCGAACGCGACGGCGGCGGCGCGCGCTCCCGGATCGTCGGCGCCGTGCACGGCGCGCTGTTCGCGCCGGAATCGCTGCCCGCGCTGCTTGCGCTGATCGCCGATCCCGGCGTGTCGATCGTCAGCCTGACCGTGACCGAGAAAGGCTATTGCCGCCTGCCGGGTGGCGGTCTCGATACCGACGATCCCGCCCTCCGCGCGGACCTCGCCGCTCCGGACACGCCGCGTACCGCGCTCGGCGTGATCGCCGCCGGCCTCCGGCAGCGGCCTGCCAGCGCACCGCTCACCGTCGTCTGCTGCGACAACATGACGTCGAATGGCGACACGCTGCGCGCGCTGCTGCTCGACTATGCGGAACGCATCGACGACGGCGCGCTGGCTCGACGCATCCGCGACGACGTCGCCTTCCCGAACAGCATGGTCGACCGGATCGTGCCGGCTGCCACGCCCGAGTCGCTCGACTGGGCACAAGCGCACCTCGGCGCGCGCGACGCGGCCGCGATCGTCTGCGAACCGTTCTCGCAATGGGTGATCGAGGATCGCTTCGCCGGCCCGCGCCCGCGCTGGGAAGACGCCGGCGCGCGTGTCGTCGCCGACGTGCGGCCGTACGAAACGATGAAGCTGCGGCTGCTGAACGGCTCGCATTCGGCGATCGCGTATGCGGGGCAACTGCGCGGCCGCGCGACCGTGTCGGACGCGATGGCCGATCCGGCGATCGCGGCGTTCGTCGACGGCGTGATGACGCACGACCTGCTCGCGACCGTCGATGTGCCGCCTGGTTTCGACGCGCACGACTATTGCGCGACGCTCGTGCGGCGCTTCCGGAATCCGACGCTCGCGCACCGCACCGAACAGATCGCGATGGACGGCACGCAGAAGGTGCCGCTGCGCTGGCTGCCCGCGCTCGCCGACAGCGCGGCGGCGGGCGTCGAGCGCCCGTTTCTGGAGCGTGCGCTTGCGCTCTGGCTGTACTACCTGAGCGCCGCGCGCGACGCCGACGGCCGGCCGCTGACGATCAGCGATCCGGGCGCGGCCGCGCTCGCCGCGACGCTCGGTGCTGCCGGCGACGCGAACGGCGCGGTGCGCGCGGCGCTCGCCAGTGCCGCGCTCGCCGGGCCGGCCACCTGGCCCGACGCGCTGGTCGCGCGCGTCGGCGCGCATCTGTCGACGCTGCGTGCGCACGGCACCGATGTGCTGCTCGCGCCGCTGCACGCGCGCTGACCGACCGCTCGACCGGTTCGCACCGAGACGCGCGAACCGCATGACGCCATCACAAGACATGACGGCCGGCCCACCGGCACGAAGGAGACGAACATGAAGCAAAAGACCCAGGCGTGGTTCACGGTATTCCTGCTGTTTCTCGTGTACGGCATCAACTATCTCGACCGCGTCGCGCTGTCGATCGTCGCGCCGATCGTGCAGACCGATCTCGGCATCGACGCCGCGCAGATGGGCCTCGTGTTCAGCACGTTCTTCATCGGTTATGCGCTGTTCAATTTCATCGGCGGCCTCGCGTCCGACCGGCTCGGGCCGAAGCTCGTGTACGTGCTGTCGGTCGGGCTCTGGTCGATCTTCTGCGGGATGACCGCGCTGACCGTCGGCTTCGTGAGCCTGCTGATCGTGCGACTGCTGTTCGGCATGGCCGAAGGCCCGCTGTGCTCGGCCGCGAACAAGATGGTCAACAACTGGCTGCCGCGCGACGCCGCCGCGACCGCGATGGGCCTGCTCAGCGCGGGCTCGCCGCTCGGCGGCGCGATCGCCGGGCCGATCGTCGGCCTGCTGGCCGCGCAGTTCGGCTGGCGGCCGGCGTTCTGGATCGTCTGCGCGATCGGGCTCGCGTGGGTCGTGCTGTGGATGGTGTCGACGTCGGATCGTCCCGCCGCGCCGGTGAACGACGCGCCGCTCGTGCCGGCCGCCGCCAGCGCGGGAGACAGCGACGCATCGGCACCCGCGCGCACGCTGTCGCACTACGTGCGCCAGCCGCGCATCCTCGCCACGGCGGCCGCGTTCTTCAGCTACAACTATGTGCTGTTCTTCTTCCTGAGCTGGTTCCCGAGCTATCTCGTGCGCGCGCATCACCTCAACATCAAGGAGATGAGCGTCGCGACCGTCGTGCCCTGGCTCGTCGGCACGGTCGGCCTCGCGTGCGGCGGCGCCATCTCGGATGCGCTCTACCGGCTCACCGGCAACCTGCTGCTGTCGCGCCGGATCGTGCTCGTCACCTGCCTGCTCGGCGCGGGCGCCTGCGTCGCGATCGCGGGCACCGTGCAGTCGACGCAAGGCGCGGTCGCGCTGATGTCCGTGTCGCTGTTCTTCCTGTACGTCACCGGCGCGATCTACTGGGCGATCGTGCAGGATGTCGTGCACCCGTCGCGCGTCGGCGGCGTGAGCGGCTTCCTGCATTGCATGGGCAGCCTGTCGGGCGTGATCGGGCCGGCCGTGACCGGCCTCATCGTCGAACGCAGCGGCTCGTTCGCGGCCGCCTTCGTGCTGGCCGGCGCGATCGCGCTGACGGGCGCCGTGCTCGCAGGCGTATTCGTGCGCAACAGCCGGCCGTCGGAAGTCTTGCGCGAACGCGCGGCGCACTGACGCTGCGCGGCTACGTGACCGTCAAAGCGTTCGCAGCCTGCGAAACCGCGATCGACAAGGTCCCGACGCGCTGACAACGGTGTCGTTCCAACGTCCTGACACGCGTGGGCCGACCCGCAAGCGGCGGCCCGCGCGCAAACCCCGCCTCGATGCGCCGCCCGCTCTACGCGGCGGCTCGCCCCTCCTCTGCGCAGCATCCCGGCCGCGTCGCGATCGGTCACCGCAGGCGCATACGTGATGCGCCGGAAAATCGCTCGCTATAGCGCCGGAATCCTGTTGACAGCCGGCCCGCGCGACACCTGACGCCGTCATTCGCAAGCGTCCCCGGCAACAACTCCGATGAACGCGAAAATGCATCCCAGCGATGCAATTCCGTCTGATCGCGAACCGCGTCGTACGCCGTATGATCCCCTCGCCGTTTCTCAAGGCCGCCCAATGCGCGCCGCCATCTTCATCCGCTTACGCGTTTCGCCACAACAACCCAGCGAATATGTCCAACTTCTCACTGATACTCGTCGTCTCAATGTTGAGCGCCTTTGGCCTGATCGCGTCCGACGTCTACCTGCCCGCCATGCCATCGATGGCCCATGAATTTTCGATCGGTGCATGGCAGATGCCGCAGACGGTATCGGCCTACCTGATCGCGCTCGCGTGTGCCCAGCTGTTCTACGGCCCCCTCTCCGATCGATGGGGGCGCAAACCCGTGCTGACGGTCGGGATCCTTCTGTACATTCTTGGCTCGATCGGCTGCGCAAGTGCCAGCGGCTTCGCGAGCTTTCTCGGATGGCGAGTGCTCGAGGCCCTCGGTGCGGCTTCCGGTCTCGTGATCGGCCGCGCAATCATCGCCGACACCTGCGATAAAAAGGAATCCGCAAAGGTCTACAGCATCGTGTATCCGCTCGTTTCGCTGTCTCCGGCGATCGCCCCGGCGATCGGCGGATACCTGGCCGCCTGGTTCGGGTGGCGGAGCGATTTCATTTTCGTCGCCGTGTTTGGCGCAGTCGCGCTCGCGCTGGTCCAGCTTCTTCTGAAAGAAACGCGGCCGCCCGTCGCGCCGGGCCAACATCGCGCAGTTCCGCTGGCCGGTTTCTCCGACGTGCTCGGAGATCGCGTGTTCATCCGGTATACGCTCGTCGTCTGCGCAATCTATTGCGCGTGGTTCGTCTACCTGACGCAATCACCCTTCATCTTTTCCGGCCTCGGTCTTTCGGAACAGCAAAGCGGCTGGCTTTATCTGCCGCTGACCGCCGGCATCATTTCCGCGAACATGATCTCGCGCCGCATGCTCGACCGGATGTCCTACGACTCGATCGTCGTGGCCGGGGTGTGCTGCTTCGTCGCCGGCGGCATTGCGTTCGCGTTGTGCGAGTCGTGGCAATTCAAAGGCATCGTCGCAATCGTCTTGCCGATGTTTCTCGTCAGCCTGTCAAACGGATCGTCGCTGTCACTCGCCGTCTCGGGCGCCATCGCGAGCGAACATGGGCGCGCCGCCACGGCGTCCGGACTGGTCGGCTTCTTCCAGATCGGCAGCGCGTCGCTCGCAGCCACCGTGTCCAGCGGACTGCTCGGTACCGGAAGCCACGTGCTGGCGACGGCAATTCCGTTCTTCGCGATCGTCGCCGCGGTCGCGATCGTCCCCCGCTGGTATGCCGCGCGGCGCACGCTCTCGATGCGCAAGACCCTGCCACGTTAAACACGCGGTCTTGCACCGACGAGATCCCGGCCGTTATCGATAACGGTCGAACGAAACAGCGATCTCGTCGGTAACCGCCCGAACGCGCGCCGTCCGGTTCAGGTCCGTATGCGATACGAGCCAGACCTGGTACGGCACGGTTCGAGTCCTGTCGGGCCAGATGCGCACGAGCGAATCGTCCGCCTGCGCCATATATACCGGGAGCTCGCCTATTCCGATGCCCGACCGGATCGAGGTCGCCAGCATCAGGCTCGAACTCACTTGTGCGACGACGCGCCCTTGTTCCATCGACTCGCCGCATAGCGAGAGCTCCTGGTTGGACGTGATGGAGGGCTGGTAGACCACCAGATCATGGCCTTCGAAAGCGGCCCCGATCGCGGGGGCACCACGCGCATCCAGATACTCGCGACTCGCGAACAGCCCGACCTCCCATTCGGCCAGCTTCCGGCGGACAAGATCGGGATTTTCCGGCATCACGGTTCGAATCGCGAGATCCGCATCACGTCGCGTCAGGTTGAGCACCTGCACGGAAGTCGTCAGGACCACGTGTATCCCGGGGTATTTCCGCCTTAACGCCCGTATTGCGGGAACGACAAAATCCATCGCCAGGGAATCGGTTGTCGTCACCCGAACCTCGCCTTCGAGCCGGTCGTCCGAGCCATGCGCGCGGCGCTCGAACTCGCATGCCGCTCGCTCCATCTCTTCCGCGGCCTGCAGCGAATGCTCGCCGATCTGCGTCACGACATAGCCGGACGACGTCTTGAGAAACAGCTTCGCACCCAGCGCCTTCTCAAGTGCCGTCAGCCGCCGCCCCACGGTTGCCTGATCGACATCGAGACAAACTGCAGCCTCGCGCAGCGTCCCGGCGCGATGAACTGCCAAAAAGACGCGTGCATCGTCCCAATTCATGAATAACGTTCTCTCTCGGTAAAGCACTTTTGCATTCTTTGGATGCAATTATACAAGTTGAGCCCATGCTCTCCAACATAGATAATCAGGCCCCCGTATCAAACGGTATATCGCGGCATTCCGGCAACCGTGATTTCCCTCGCCATATCGAGGGATTTAAAAATACAGCCGGCGTATTCGACTCGCATAGATCGTTTCAGATCGAAAGAACAAGCATAAAAAGATGGAAAAGGCAACTCACATTCCGGCCCGATGCGACGTTTCGGGAAGCGTTATGAATCTCCTCCGGTCGCTGCACATCGACCACATTTTTCTGGTCCCCGGAAAGATGGTTTATCCGTTGCTTGACGCGATGGACAAGACGCCAGAAATTCGTGGCATCGTTGCCGCGCACGAGACCGGCAGTGCCTTCATGGCCGACGGTTACGCACGAGCCAGTCGCAAGTTCGGTGTGTGTCTCGCCATCTCCGGGCCCGGCACGATGAATCTCGTTCCCGGCATGGCCGCCGCCCTCGCCGATCGGATCCCGGTTCTCTATCTTGCCGGCGGCATATCGTCCAACGCCGAGGGAAAAGGTGCGTTCCAGGACGGTACGCTGGGAGGCATCGCCGAAAGCAGCGTGGTGCAAAGTCTCGTCGACGACATTGTCGAACTGAAAAACAAGCACAACCTTCTGGCGGAAATGCGTCGGGCTACCGACGGTCTGAACTGGATGCGACGTGCCCGTTCGTTCATCAGCATCCCGCTCGACGTTCAGCAGCAACCGGTGCCGGTCCCGCACGATCGAATGCAACGCCCCTACGCCCAAAGCATCGTGGACGTGAACCACGTCCCGGCCAACCCGGTCGCGGTGCAAGCACTTTGCAAGCAATATCTCTTTCAGGAAAAAAAGGTCGCATTTCTCGTCGGTGGTCGCGGAAACGATCCGGAGACTGCAAAGGTCCTGCTCAAGGTTGCCGAACGATTCAATATTCCGGTTGCGACGACTCTGTCCGGCAAAGGCGCCTTTCCCGAGCGGCACCCCCTTGCGTTGGGTGTTTATGGATTTTCCGGGCACACGCGAGCGGTACAACTGATCAACTCAAACGATCTCGATGCACTCGTCGTACTTGGTTGCGATCTCAACCAACGCGACAGTCTGAATTGGAGCGACAAGCTGAGCGCCGGCAAGGAGCTCATCATTTTCGACGACAGCTTCGATGCGCCGGCAACCGGCCACGTTCCGAGTCGAAGCATTTTCTCCGGCATTACCGCGACCATTCGAATGCTCGCGCATATGCCGGCGGTCTCCGCACAGGAATTCCAGGCGGCATTCGCCCACCGGGATGCGTGGCTCGAGCGTGTCAGGCACGTTCCGCTTTACGATCATCGCTTCGAACCTACGTCGCTCGGAAGCGCTTCCGATTCACTTTCACTCTATCCGGGCGACGTCGTCCGACGGCTCTGCGACCTCGTGCCCGACGAAACCAACGTTGTCGTCGATTCAGGCGCGCATCGAATCTTCATGGCGCACTACTGGCTCTCGTCGGGCCTCGGAAACTACTTCTCGTCGAGCGCGCTTGCCCCGATGGGTTGGGCAGTCGCAGCCGGGATTGGTGTCAAGCTCGCCGCCCCGCATCGCCCCTGCCTCGTGGTCACCGGGGACGGCTGCATGCTGATGCACGGAATGGAGATTCAAACCGCGGCCCGTTACGGGGTCAAGGTGATCTTTATCGTCCTGAACAACTCCGCTCACGGTGCGATTCACATCGACGCCATCACCAAGCGAACCGTCGCAGAGCAGTTCAGCAAGTTGCCTCGCCACGACTGGACACGGTTCGCCGAATCGGTGGGCGTGCCGGCACGCCAGGTCGATTGCCTGGCCGGGCTCGAGCAGGCCGTCGGCGACGCATTGGCATGCGACGGGCCCTTCGTCATTGAAGTGGCCGTCGGTGTCTTCCCGTCGCCAAACCGTTACTACGCCGAATCCTCGACGGCAGCACAAACGAAGCACGAGCAGGTCGACGCATTTGCCACTTCGCCTGTCGCAGCAATCGACACCCCCGAGTGCATCGATTGATGTTGAAAGAACCTGAACGATACGGGACGTTGGAAAGAATGAACCAGACGAAGTGGCCCATCCGTTTTCTAGCGGCTGCAATCAGTGCGCTGTCACTCGCATCCGGCGCGCAAGCGTCCGAGGAAGGGGTGACGGTCGTGCCGCTCGCGCACACATCGCAATCATGGGATGGTGCCTACTACACGCATTATCCGGAAGGTACGCCGCTCATCGACGTGCAGCACGTGCGAATCCCTGCTCACACGACGCTTCCGTGGCATAGCCACGGTGTGGTCAACGCCGTCTATCTGTTGAGCGGCAAGCTCACCGTCGAGAAAAAGAACGGTGAATCCCGGACGACGTTTACCGCAGGACAGGTCATCGCGGACACCGTCGGAACAATCCACCACGGCTATACGACCGACGAACCGGCCGAGATGGTCGTGTTCTTTGCCGGCGCCAAGGGGCAACCCCTGCGCACCCTGGAACAAAACTGACTCAAAGAGCATAGAGCATGTCTGAAATCGTCGTTATCTCCATCAACGTAGCGAAGGCCGGAAAGGAAGCCGAGCTCGAAGCCCTGCTGAGCAGCCTCGTCGCCCCGACCCGAAGCGACCCGGGCATGATCCGATACGAACTCAGTCGCGACCTGCGGAATCCCGGCATCTTCGTCTTCCACGAGATCTGGGAAAGTCAGGAAGCGCTCGACGGGCACCTGAATACGCCACATATCGCCACCTACCGCGCGCTTGTTCCGGATCTCGTCGAGCGCAAGGAATTGCTCATCACCAGAAAGGTCCAGTAACGCATACGGATGTGTGAAGGAACGCCGGTTCCGGAGACGGCTCGGCTTCCTTGCATCCTCTCCCGCTTCCATCAGGCTGTATCTCCCTCCCCGATCTCCATCGCGTCAACCCGCTATCCCGGACCGCGACCGATCCGAATCAAAGCACCATGCAATCCCCAGCCAAAACGCCGGCTACCGTCGGCGCGTCGTCTCTTGTTCCGGCAGAACTGCCCTCCGTCTCCACCATACCCACGCCGTCCGCATCGCCACGCCCGTTCGGTCAGTCGCTGGCCGCCATGACAGGTATCGGGATCGTCAATATGCTCGTCGCGCTCGATCAAACCACCGTCAGCACGGCGCTGCCACAGATCGTCGCAACATTGGGCGGCTTCGAGTGGTACACGTGGATAGCGACCGCGTATCTGCTGACGTCGTTGATTACCGTACCGATTTTCGGTCGACTGGGTGACTACTACGGGCGCAAACCATTCGTCATCGGCGCAATCGCGACGTTTACCGCGGCCTCCGTCCTGTGTGCATCCGCCCCGAACATGGCTACGCTCGTCGCCGCACGAGCGCTTCAGGGCATCGGTGCCGGGATGATGACGGGGACCGCGTTCGCCTCCATACCGGATCTGTTTCCCGCGCCGCTGGAACGCGCCCGATGGCAGGTCGTACTCGCTGCGGCCTATGGCATCGGTACCGCCGCGGGGCCGTCCCTTGGCGGATGGCTGACCGATCAATACGGCTGGCGCTCGACATTCCTGATCAACTTGCCGGTCGGGTTCGCGGCGCTCTACTTCACACAACGCTATCTCCCGCGCCTCGCCCCGTCGTCGGGAACGCGAATCCGTATCGACATCGCCGGAGCGCTGGTGCTCTCCTTGTTGCTGGGATGCATGTTGTTCGCGTTCAGCAGCGAGCTTGGCGAAGCGTCGACACAACTGCGCTGCATCGCAATCGCCAGCCTGCCCGTGCTTGTCGCATTGTTCGTGCGTTGCGAACGGCGCGCAGCAGCACCGCTGGTCCCCCTCGACCTGCTGCGCAATCGACGCATCCTGACGTTGCTCGGGCTTTCGTTTCTGACCGGCGCGGTGATGTTTTCGACGATCTTCTATGCGCCATTGCTGCTCCAGAGCGGCTTCGGACTGTCCGCTACGGCGGCTGGCAGGCTATCGACGCCGCTTGCCGGGTCGATAGCCGTCGGCAGTCTGTTCAACACGGCAATCGTCACACGCGTCGAGCGCCCTGCGATCATCGTGCTCACCGGCTTCTCGATGCTCGTGCTCGCCTGCTATGGCTTGTCGCTCGTCGCGCTGACGAACACGCATGCGCTTCTGATCGTTTCGTTGTTCGGGGCAGGCGTCGGCCTGGGGCTTATCCTCAACAACGTCAACATCTTCACGCAGGAGATCGCGGGAAAAGCACGTGTCGGTATCGCGACATCGCTCATCCAGTCCACACGGATGATCGGCGGGATGGTGGGGCTATCCACGCTCGGCGCCTGGGTATCGACCCACTACAAGGTCGGTGCGGTTCAGGCACTGAACACCCTGGGCGTGACGACTGTCGACCGGCACCTGAACAGCCTGCTGGGAGACCCCCAACTGCTCATCGACCCAAAGAAGCAGTCCGCGATCATCGAATCGATGTCCGGTGCACCGTTCGCGGGCCAGCACGTCATCGGCGCATTGCGCGGTGTCTTCAGCGACGTCCTGCACACCGGATTCCAACTGACCGCTGGAGCCGCCCTCGTCGCCCTTCTGACCACGCTGACCATTCTCGAAGTCCGGTTCGGCTCAGCGTCGAACAACGATGGTGCGCGTCACAACGCAACGTAAAACATCTGCGACCTGCACGCTCCCGAGTGTGCGCCGGTCGCTTGCGCCTTCTTGAGCCATGACAACCCGACCACAACTGCCAAACACATTTCAGGATTTCCTGCTGTTGATCGCCCGCGTGCTGATCGTTGCACTTTATTTGAAAATCGGGATTCCAAAGTTGATGGACTTCGGCGGAGCAATCGCCTACATGAGCCGCATCGGCGCACCCATGCCGATGCTGGCAGCGGCGATCCTGATCGCAATGGACGTCGTCGTTGCGATCGCGATTCTGATCGGATTCCATACCCGACCCGTCGCGTTGCTGCTCGCACTCTATACGCTCGCCGCCGCGATTATCGGTCACCCATTCTGGTTGACGGATGGCTCCCAGCAGATGAACAACATGATTCATTTCTACAAGAACCTGTCGATCATGGGGGGGCTTCTCGCGCTCTGTGCCGCGGGCCCGGGACGCTTTTCGGTCGACCGCGGCTGACAGTTCGCCGGACCGGAGGCCAGGCGCAAATGCGCTGGGCACACCCGCTGGAGGCAATCCACGTACGCGGGCCGGCGGCGCAAGCCGTAGCCCGCGCACGATACCGCATCAGCCGGTGTCGTCCCGCCCAATCATCAGACCCCCGAATATCTCCCATCCGATAACGCGATTTCCGGTATCGATCGCGCGCCCCTAGACTGGCTACGCAGTCGCGACGCCGCGCCGCCGCACGGCAACGCGACACGCCCCCACAATAACGATTCCGGGAGATAAGCCATGTCGGACCGGCACGCGCGCCGCGGCGCGCTCAAGACACTCGGCCTCGCGGCCGGCACCGCGCTGCTCGTCGCCGCGCGCCACGCCCAGGCCGCCGCGCCCGAAACAGGCGCCTTGCTGCCCGGCGGCGCCGCGCACCTCGCCGACCTCACGCGCCGCCTCGCGGCCGCGCCGAGGCGGCGCGACTTCAAGACGGTGCCGATGATCCTCGAACGCCCCGACCAGTGGGATCACACGGCGCTCGCCGAAGTGACCGGCTATCGCGGCGGCCCGAAGCAGGTGTGGGACAACACCGAACTCGGCGGCCCGTGGCTGAACCTGATGCGCAATTCGCTGAACGCGCAGATCTGGTCGTACGGTCATCCGGATTTCCTCGTCGTGTCGGCCACGCACGGCAGCGCGCATCTCGCGCTGTTCGACCAGGCCGCGTGGGACAAATACGGCCTCGCGAAACTGGCCGGCGCCGCGTTCCCGACCAACACGCTGCTCGACGCGAAACCCGCGCAATCGAAAGGCGCGCAGGATCACGAGCTGCCCGACGGCGCGTTCTCGTCGCACGACAACAGCATCGCCGCGCTGCAGCAGCGCGGCGTCGTGTTCCTGTCGTGCCACAACGCGATCTGGGAACTCGCGGAGCGGCTCGACGGCGCGAACGCGAATCCCGACAAGCTGCCGCTCGACGCGCTCGCGGCCGACCTGACCAACCACGTGATCCCGTCGGCGATCGTCACGCCGGGCGCGGTCGGCACGCTGCCCGAATTGCAGCAGGCCGGTTTCACGTACGCGAAATGACGCACGCCATGACCTCGATCCTCACGCATTCGCCGTCGCGCCGCCGGCGGCGCGCGCTGCACGCCGCGCTGGCAGGCTGGCTGTGCTGCGCGTCGGCGCTGTCGCTCGCCGCGCCCGCCGACACCGCTACGAGCATCTTTCCGCCCTGGCAGGACGGCCGCAACAATGACGCAACGCAACGCGGCCTCGAATTCACGGTGCCGCAGGTCGACGTGCTCGCCGATTTCCACGGCGACCTCACCGCGCCGAAGCTCGTGCTGTTCGTCGGCGGCAACTACTTCTTCGCGATGGCGCCGCTCGTCGCGAAGTTCGAGGAAGACCACCCCGAATACCGCGGCCGCATCTACTGGGAAACGATCCCGCCCGGCCTGCTCGTGAAGCAGATCCACGCGGGCGGCACGATCACGGTCGGCAACATGACGTGGACGGTCAAGCCGGACGCGTATTTCGCCGGGCTCGGCAAGATCGACGGGCTGATCGCGGACGGCACGCTCGCGGGCCCGGCCGTGCCGTACGTGACGAACCAGTTGGCGATCATGGTGCGCGCCGGCAATCCGAAGCGCATCGCGTCGCTGAACGATCTCGCGCGGCCCGACGTAAAGCTCGCGATGCCGAACCCGGCGTTCGAAGGCGTCGCGCGGCAGATCCGCGCGTCGCTCGTGAAAGCCGGCGGCGATGCGCTCGCACGCACCGTCTACGACGACAAGGTGCGCGCCGGCACGACCGAACTCACGCACATCCACCACCGGGAAACCGCGCTGTTCCTGATGCAGGGGCGCGCGGACGCGGGCGTGCTGTGGCAATCCGAGGCGGCGTTCCAGGAACAGGTCGGGCATCCGCTGATGCACATCGACATTCCGGCCGCGCAGAATACGACAGCGATCTACGCGGGGGCAATGGTGAAGGACGCGCCGCATCCGGAAGCCGCGCGCGCATGGCTCGCGTTCATCCGGTCGCCGGAGGCATTCCGGATTTTCCAGCGCTACGGCTTCGGCCGATACGATGCGGCGACACCAGCGCAGCACCTCGCGCCGGCGGAGGACGGGCCCGCCGCAGGCTGACGGCCCGGGCCGAACGCGCGGCTGCATGACAGCAAGCACGCACGCGAAAGACAACAAGGAGGGGACACGTGAACGACAAGATCGACACACGGCGACACCGGCTCGCTCCGCTGCTGCTTGCCGCTGCAGCGCTGCTGGCCGGTCACGCGCGCGCGGACGACGCGACGCTCGGCAAGACGCTCGCGACACAGGGCTCGGCGACGGGCGTCGCCGCCTGCATCGGCTGCCACGGCAGCCAGGGCGAAGGCAACGCGGCGGCCGGTTTCCCGCGCCTCGCGGGCACGAATGCCGCGTATCTGTCCGCGCAGCTCGTCGCGTTCGCGGACGGCAGCCGCCAGAACCCGGTCATGCAGCCGCTCTCGAAACTGCTGTCGCCGCACGAGCGCGACGCGGTATCCGCGTACTTCGCGAGCCTGCCCGCGCCGGCCGGCGTCGTCACCCCCGACGACACGTCGATCGATCCGGCGAACACCGGCGCGTGGCTCGCGACGCGCGGGCGCTGGTCGCAGAGCCTGCCTGCGTGCGCGCAATGCCACGGCCCCGGCGGCCTCGGCGTGGGCACCGCATTTCCGCCGCTCGCGGGCCAGCCGGCCGCGTATATCGCCGGCCAGTTGAACGGCTGGAAACACGGCACGCGCCCGCCCGGGCCGATGGCGCTGATGCCGATGATCGCCGGCAAGCTGTCCGACGCCGACATCGACGCGGTGGCCGCCTACTATGCGCGCGGCGGCGCCGCACAAGGAGACAAGCGATGATCGACCGCACGACGCTGATCCGCCGCGCCCGCGCGACGCTGCTCGGCGCGGCCTGGATGCCCGCGCTCGCGTTCGCGGCGGCGCCGCAGGACGCACCGGCCGCCGCCTCCGCACCGGTGGCAACCCCATCGGCAGCCAGGCCATTCGCGCCGCCCGCCGAATCCGCAATCCCCGCCGACGGCTTCGGCAAGACCGTGAAGCTCGGCGAGCAGATCTTCCTGCACACGCCCGAGTTCGCGGGCAAGTACGTCGGCAACAAGCTGACCTGCGCGAGCTGCCACCTCGACGCGGGCCGCCGGCCCGATTCGAGCCCGATGTGGGCCGCGTACCTGCTGTATCCGGCCTACCGCAGCAAGAACGGCCACGTGAACACGTTCGCCGAGCGCCTGCAGGGCTGCTTTCAGTACAGCATGAACGGCAAGGCGCCGCCGGCCGGCGACCCGATCCTCGTCGCGCTCGAAACGTATTCGTACTGGCTCGCGAAGGGCGCGCCGGTCGGCACGAAGCTGCCGGGGCAGGGTTTCCCGAAACTGCCGCCGCCCGTACAGAAGGCCGATTACGCGCGCGGCGCCGCCGTCTACACGCAGCACTGCGCGCTGTGCCACGGCGCGGACGGCCAGGGGCAGTCGAGCGGCGGCAAGCCGGCGTTCCCGGCGCTGTGGGGCGCGCGCTCGTTCAACTGGGGCGCGGGGATGGGCGACATCCGCAATGCGGCCGGCTTCATCAAGGCCAACATGCCGCTCGGGCTCGGCGGCACGCTGACCGATCAGGAGGCGTGGGACGTCGCGACCTTCATGGACAGCCACGAACGTCCGCAGGACCCGCGCTTCACCGGCTCCGTGCAGGACACGCGCGCGAAGTTCCACGATTCGCCCGACTCGATGTACGGGCTCAGCGTGAACGGCCGCGTGCTCGGCGCGCCCTGACGTTCGCCCCGCCCGGCCGGCTCGGTCACGGATGCCAGCGATACACGACGATGCTCGACCCGTTGTAGTTGTCCTTCGTGATCACGTACTCGCCGGTCGAGCGCAGGTAGGCACGGACGCCGTACATCGAGTCGACGTCGTTGCCGACGTCCATCGCCGACGTGTTCGAATTCGTCAGCGTGGTGACGAGCGCGCCGCTGTTCAGGTCGAACACGTCGATGTTCGGCACCGTGTGCACGTAACCGACGAACAGGTAGTGGCCGGCCGCCGCGATCGACTTCGGATTCGCACTCGTCAGGTTGATCACCGGATTCGGCGCACTCGTGTTGCCGTTCTTCCAGCCGTGATAGACCTCGATGTGCCCGTTCATCGCGGTCCAGTCCCAATTGCCGGCGAGGCCCTGCGCGAGGATCATCGTGTCGCTGTCCGCCTGGTAGATGATGCGCGTGACCGGCGCCACGGTGCTCGGCACCGGCGTCGTCGTCGGCTTGCCCCATGACGGCTTGCCGGTCGCGTCGAAGCCCGTCATCGGGAAGCGGGAAAGCACGTTCGATCCGTTCAGCCCGGCCCACACGTCGCCGTTTCCGTCGATGTCGAAACCGGCCGTCACCTGGAGCGTCGTATTGAACGGCTTGCCGGGCAGCGAGCCGGCCGGAATCGCGATATAGCCGCTTGCCGTGTTGAAGTAATAGAAGTTGAAGTTGCCCGGGTTCTGCCCCGACGCGACGAGGATCCGGTTGCCGCCGACCGTCACGAGCTGGCCGAAATGCTGGCCGCGCTGATAGTCGTTCATGTCGAGGCGCGGGTCCTTCGGATAGGTGAACGGGTCGACCGTGTTCGCGACGAACGTGCCGCCCGCCCCTCCCGTGTACACGTTGTTGCCGCTGTAGAAGAATGCGCCGTCGGTCGCCGGATCGGGCGCGGCAATGCCCTCGAAGTTCAGCGCCTGCAGCTTCCATTGCAGCGCGCCCGTCGGGCTGTACGAATGGAGATCGGTGCTGCCGTTGCGGCCGAGATCCCAGCCGCCGCCCCATGCATTGTTCAGCACGTACAGGTTGCCGGCCGAATCCTTGCCGAGCGCCGCGACGCGCGTGAAGCGCTTGTCGCCGACCTGCCCCTTGATGCCCGTCGTCGTGTCGAGATAGCCGCCCTGCACGCCGAACGTGCCGACCTGCATCGGCAGGCCAAGCAGCCCGCTGTAGACCTTGATGTTCATGTCGGGCCCTTCGTCGCCCACCATCAACTGGCCCATCGACGCATCGAAATACAGCGACGCCGGCCGCGCGCCGGCCGCCATCTGGATCGTGTTCATCGCGGTGCCGGTCGCGCTGAACTGCGCGACGACACCCGCGCTCTTGCGTGCGACCCACAGGTTGCCGGCCGCGTCGAGCGCCAGCGCGCCCGGCCCCGACACGCCGATGTCGCGCTGCCAGACGCCATCCGTCGTGTAGACGCGCACGCGGTTGCCGTAGAAGTCGCTCACGTACAGCAGGTTGCCGGCCGTCGCGAGGCCCGTGATCACGTCCGCGTACTGGATGCCCGTCCACGTGCTGACCGGGATGCGCAGGTCGCGCAGGTTCGTGCCGCGGTTGTAGCGGCCCACCGAGCCGCTGCCGAACGTGCGGTTGTAGCCGAGCGCGACGAACAGCGACGTCGAATTGCCGGTGATCGCGCCGCCCTGGAATTCGTCGTGGATGCCGATCGTGCCGATCGGCTGGCCGTTCTGGTACATCGCGACGCCGCCCGCGTTCTCGTCCCAGCGCGACGCGGTGTAGATCACGCCCTCGGGCGCGACCCACATCGAGCGTGCGCCGTTGCCCACGTGCGCGGCCAGCGTGCCGAACGTGTTCGCGAGCCAGTCGGTCGAATATTGCACCTGCGCGTGACTCGCGGGCGCCAGCATCGCCATGCACATTCCCAGCAACGCCGCGCGAATTTGTTTCATTGACATGAATAATGCTCCCAGACGATTGTTTGTCGACACTGTAAATCGCCGCGCATGAAATATTGGTGATTCCGGCAAAAGCGCATTCGCCGTTACCCCGAATTATTCACCCCGCGCTTTATTGCCGTCCGGTGCTTTTTCGTCAACGAAGGTCAAACCCGCCAACCACGCCGCAACGGCCCACCGGCAGCGCGATTCCGGCGCTTTTCCCGGCATTTTCTTCCGAGTCGCCCAATGCGAATGCGTCATTTTTTCTGATATGCCGCATTGCCTTTCAATTCCCCGGAAATCGTTTCAATGATTACAAATCGAAATTGAAATGAAAGAGAAAAAATATTATCCGGCTCGATCGTCTTTTCACGAGCTTGCGGATCGGATGTATCGCGCGGGTGGCGACAGGAAGCGAGGAAGGGAGAGGAGGAATGCGGCGGAGAAAGCCGCGCGCCGGCCGTGCCGGCACGCGGTCGCGATCGTTCAGTTCGCGTTGTCGAACGTCGGGCCGTCCCAGCCGTCGAGGTATTTCGGCAGCGCGTCGACGACGTCGAACACGCGGTGCCGGTAGAACAGATGCATCGTCGGCTGCAGGTCGCCGGGCAGTTGCCCGCCGTGCGCACGCGCGGTCAGGCTGTTCGGCACGACGCGCATGCCGAGCCGGTTCGTCCCGAACACGATCTCGCCGCACGACACGCACCACGTGCGCGACATCGACTTCGCCGGATGCGGGAACGTCGAGCCACTACCGTCGACGGCAACCTGCTCCGGCGGCCACGCGGTCGCGGACAACATCGGCGTGCCGTAGAAATCGCGGCAGGTCGCGCAATGGCAGTTCGCACGCGCCGCCGGCTCGCCGCGCAGCGTAACGGTGATCGCACCGCACAGGCAGCTCGCGGATTGCGTTCGGGTCATGTCGCCTCCTCGAAACAGGGAGGCGACAGTATAGGAGCATGGCTGCAACGTTGCGACCGCAACGACCGCTGCGTCGGCAGCGTCAGAACTTCTGGCGCAGCCCGAGGCTGACGATCGCCTGCGAGCGCGAGTCGGACGAGTGACCGTTCGCCTTGTCGGACACCGACGCGGTCGCGGCCACCGGCCGGCCGAGCGCGTCGAGCGTCATGCCCGATGCATGCTGGTACGCGCCGAGCAGGTAAACGCTGGTGCGCTTCGACAGGTCGTAGACGGCGCCGAGCGTGACGTTGTGGTACTGCGCGCGGTCGTCGACGCCATCGACATCGCTGCCGCGCGTGTAGCTGTAGCCCGCGAACAGTTGGGTCTGCGGCCGCACGTTCCAGCGCGTGAACACACCCGCGACGTTGAACGTCGCGTGGCCCGTGAACAGCGATTGACCACCGCTGCGGTACTGCACGTTGCTGTAGTTCACACCGACGACGGCCGGGCCGAAGTCGTAAGTCGCGCCGGTCGCGATGACCTGCTGCGATTGCGCACTCGCATAACCCTCGTTGATCGACGAGTTGAACAATCCGTCGTCGGTGCTTTGCCACTTACCGGCCGTCGGGTCGGTCGCGCCCGTCTTGCTGTTGTCCGAGCGCTCGTAACCGACGCCGACCCGCAGCGGGCCCGCCGCGTACGCCGCGCCGACGCTCCACGTGTTGCGCTGCTTCATGCTGCCCGGCTGGCCGCCGAAGCCGTACAGCGCACCGAACGTGAAGCCCGAGTAGTTGGCGCTCGTGTACTTGATCGCGCTGTCCACACGCGCGGTCTGGTCGAGATCGTCGATGTCGCCCGGGTGCGCGCCGAACCCGCCGATGAACGACGACGGGCCGACCGGGCTCACGAAGTCGTCGAGCGACGTGTACTGGCGGCCGAGCGTGACCGAACCGTAGCGGTCGCTGCCGATGCCGACGAACGCCTGGCGGCCGAACTGGCGGCCACCCTGCCCCGACGTGCCGTTCGTGATGTCGAAGCCGTTCTCGAGGACGAACAGCGCGCGCATCCCGCCGCCGAGATCCTCGGAACCCTTGATGCCCCAGCGGCTGCCGGACAGGTTGCCGGTCGTGAGCCCAACGCTCGAATGCCCGGTGTACGCGCCTGCCGAGCCGACCCGTTCGTTGCTGCGATAGGTCACGCCCGCATCGACGATGCCGTACAGCGTGACGGAGCTTTGCGCGGATGCGATGCCCGCGAGCGAGAGCAGCAGCGGCGCTGCGATCAGTTGCTTGTTCATGGTTGTCGTGTCTCCGGGCGGTGAACCCGTTGTTCTGGCTGACTGTTGCGAGTAGCGCGCGGGCGGCGAGATCCGCCGGCAGTGCGAGGCCGGCGGGCATGCCCGCTGCGGCCGCCATCGTAATTGGAACCGGTTCCGTTCGAAACCGGAATAATGAAAACAGTTTCTTGCCAAAATCGAGATAGTCGAAAACGCGACCGGGCGCTTGGCTGTCGTGCCTGTACAGCGCGGGCCGGCGCACCCGATAATCGAGCGCACGCCTACCGTCGGGAGTTCCTTCATGCATGAAACGACCCTGCTGATCTTCGCCGCCGTCGCATTCGTCGGCATCGCGACACCCGGCCCGACCGTGCTGCTCGCGCTGACCAACGGCTCGCGTTACGGCGTGCGCCGCGCGGCCTGGGGTTTCGCGGGCGCGATGCTGTCCGACTTCGTGCTGATCGTGGCGGTCGCGCTCGGCCTCGGCGCGCTGCTGATGGCGTCGGCGTTCTGGTTCTCGGTGGTGAAGTGGCTCGGCGCCGCGTACCTCGCGTATGTCGGCATCCGGCTGCTGACGTCGAAGGGTTCGCTCGACGTCGCCGCCGCGCACGGCGGCGCGGCGCCCGAGCGCAACGCGTCGATCTTCGCGAAGAGCTTCCTGACCGCGGTGACGAACCCGAAGGGCTATCTGTTCTTTTCCGCGTTCCTGCCGCAGTTCCTCGATCCGTCCACGCCGCTCGCGCCGCAATACGTCGCGCTCGCGGTCACGTTCGCGCTGCTCGACGGCGTCGTGATGTTCGGCTACGCGCTGCTCGGCGCACGCGCGGTGCGGCTGCTCAAGCGCGCCGGCGCGCTGTGGCTCGAACGCACGTGCGGCGCGATGCTGCTCGCGCTCGCCGGCTCGCTGGCGTTGTATCGGCGTCATGCCGCGTAGCGGTCGGTTCCGATGAGAATCGCCGCACCGCCTCGTTCCCGCTTTCCCGGGCTGTCGCTCAGGCAGCTCGAACGCGCCGATCTCGACGCGTGGTACGCGTACCTGTCGAACCCCGACGTCGTCCGCCACACGAGCTGGAACCTGCGCTCGCGCGACGATCTGCTGCCGCTGTTCGACAGCATCGAATCGGCCGGCCCGGATTCGATCCGGCGTCTCGCGATCGTCGACACCGCATCGGGTGCGCTCGCCGGGACGATCGGGCTGCATACCGTATCCAGCGCGAACCGCTCGGCGGAGATCGCGTACGATCTCGCGCCATCACACTGGGGGCGCGGAATCGCGAGCGCGCTGTGCGCGGCCGTCACCGCGTGGGCATTCGCGGAGGGCGGCTTCATGCGCATCCAGGGCGTCGTGCTGACCAGCAACACCGGCTCCGCGCGCGTGCTGCAGAAGTGCGGATTCCGCTACGAAGGGTTGTTGCGCGCGTACCGGATGGTGCGCGGCACGCCGGGCGATTTCGCGATGTACGCGCGCCTCGCGACCGACTGACGCGCACCACGCGGCATCGCCGCCCGCGCCATTGGACAGGCCGCGCCGAATTGGCGACAATCGCCGTTCCCCTCCTCGACGCTCCGCCATGAAAATCGCCGCGCTCTCCGACATCCACGGCAATCTCGCCGCGCTCGACGCGGTGCTCGACGACGTCCGCCGCCGCGGCGCCGACGTGATCGTCAATCTCGGCGACATCGTGTCGGGCGCGCTCCATCCGGCCGAGACGGCCGACCGCCTGATCGCGCTCGACCTGCCGACCATCAAGGGCAATCACGAACGGCAACTGCTCGGCAGCGATCGCGAGTCGATGCGACTGTCGGATCGCTGGGCGCACGACACGCTGTGCGCCGATCATCTCGCATGGATCGCCGCGCTGCCCGAACGCGTGACGCTCGGCGACGACGTGCTGATGGTGCACGGCACGCCGGCCAGCGACCTCGTCTACTTCCTCGAAACGGTCACGCCCGACGGCTGCCGCGCGGCAACGCCCGATGAAATCGCGCAGCGCGCGGGCGACGAGCCGGCGTCGCTGATCCTGTGCGGCCACACGCACGTGCCGCGCACGGCCAAGCTCGACGACGGCCGGCTGATCGTCAACCCGGGCAGTGTCGGGCTGCAGGCGTACACGGACGACCTGCCGCATCCGCACCGCATCGAGACGGGCTCGCCGCATGCACGCTACGCGATGGTGTCGCGCACGGCGGCCGGCTGGAACGTCGAATTCCATGCAGTCGAATACGACTGGCATACGGCCGCCGCCACCGCGGCATCGCGCGGGCGCGACGACTGGACCGTCGCGCTGCGCACCGGCCGGTGCTGACGCACTCGCGCCGCGCCGTCACCCCGCTTCATCGATCGGAAAACCGACTCGCCATGCCCGTTCCGTCGCAACTGCTCTTCCTGCCCGGCGCCTCGGGCAGCACCGCCTTCTGGCAGCCGCTGGCCAGCCTGCTGACGCATCCGGCCGAGCGGCGGATCGTCGCTTATCCGGGCTTCGGCGACACGCCGCGCGATCCGGCCGTCGACGATTTCGACAGCCTCGTCGGTCATGTGCTCGAGACGATCGACCGGCCGACCGCCGTGATCGCGCAATCGATGGGCGGCGTGATCGCGATGCGCGCGGCGCTCGACAAGCCTGACCTCGTCACGCACCTGGTGCTGACGGTCACGTCCGGCGGCCTCGACATGGAGGGGCTCGGCGCACAGGACTGGCGCACCGGTTTTGCCGAAGCGAACCCGCAGTTGCCCGACTGGTTCATGACGTTTCGCGCCGACCTGTCGCAGGACATCGGCCGCATCGCGCAGCCGACGCTGCTGCTGTGGGGCGACGACGATCCGATCAGCCCCGTCGCGGCCGGCCGGCGCCTGCTCGAACGGCTGCCCGATGCGCGGTTGCATGTGGTGCCGGGCGGCCGCCACGATCTCGCGGCCGTGCATGCGCAGGCGCTCGCACCGCTCGTCGATGCGCATCTGCCGCGCGTGTGACGGAACGCGCTGCGGCTTCAGCTTCGGCTTCGGCCGAGGTATGAACATGAAACCGCGACGCACACGCGCTGCGTCGTATCACCCCGCATTCCTGAGCGTCAGCCTGGCCTCCAGCCCGCCGCCATCCGGCCGGTTGGCCAACGTGAGCGTGCCGCCCATCGCGAGCGCGAGTTGCCGCGCGATGGCAAGACCGAGCCCCGTGCCGCCCGTCTCGCGATTGCGCGATGTCTCCACGCGCCGGAACGGTTCGAACACCGCGTCGAGCTGATCGTCCGGGATGCCGGGCCCGCGATCGAGCACGGCGATGACCGCGCCGCCGTCCGGCGCGGTCTGCACGTCGATCTCGGCCGCGCCCGCGAACTTCAGTGCATTGTCGACGAGGTTGCCGACGATGCGGCGCAGCGCCTTCGGACGCGTGACGAGCGCGAGCGGCGCGCGGCTGTGCAGCGCGACGTCCTGCCCGGCATCCGTGTAGTCGCACACGATGCTGTCGAGCAGCGCATCGAGATCGATGCGGCGCGCAGCCTCCTCGGTGCCGTGCAGCGTGCGCGCGTACGCGACGCCCTCCTTCACCAGGTGCTCCATCTCGATCAGGTCCTGGCGCATCTTCGCGCCCTGCGCGTCGTCGTCCATCACGTCGACGCGCAACCGCATCCGCGTGATCGGCGTCTGCAGGTCGTGCGAGATCGACGCGAGGATCTGCATGCGCTCGGCCATGTACTGCGCGATGCGGTCCTGCATCGCGTTGAACGCCCGGGCAGCGCGCGCGACCTCGGACGGCCCGCCCTCGTTCAGGCGCTCGCCCTTCAGGTCGGGGCCGAGCGCGTCGGCGGCCTGCGCGAGCTGCTTGAGCGGGCGTGTCGCGAGCCGCACCGCGAGCCAGCAGCACGCGGCCAGCACCGCGAGCTGCAGCACGAGCACGACCGGCAGCCAGCCCGACAGCGGCACCGTCGACATCGGATGGATGTCGATCGTCAGCGGCGACCCGTCGGTCAGGCGCAAATGCACCTGCAGATGCTCGCGGTCGCCGGGGATCGCGTTCGCGGTCAACGGATAGTCGCCGCCGATGCCGTCGGAAATCGACCGCTCGACACGCGCCGACAGCCGCGCTTCCGGCGGCGTGCCGGTCTCGCCGGGCCCGAGGATGAACGCATAGCTGCGCCGCCCGAGGCGCGGCAGCCACGCGGCCCGCTCGGCGGGCGACAGGTGATCGAGCAGCGCGACCGAGCTCGCGACCTCGCGTTCGATGTAGCCCATCATCAGGTTGGTGGTCGCCTGGTCGCGCTCGGTCATGGTGAGCCAGAACGACAGCGTCTGCGCGAGCGCGAGGCCCACGCACAGGATCAGCGCGAGCCGCGCGAACAGCGAGCGCGGCCAGTGCCACGGCGTGCGCGCGCTCATGGCGTACCGTCGACGGCGGTCACGGTCGACGAGAACACATAACCTTCGTTGCGCAGCGTCTTGATGTAGCGCGGCTCGCGCGCGCCGTCGCGCAGGCGCTGGCGCAGCCGGCTCACGAGCAGGTCGATCGAGCGGTCGAACGGATCGGACTGCCGCCCCTGCGTGAGGTTGAGCAACTGGTCGCGCGTCAGCACGCGTTGCGGATGGTCGAGAAACACGCGCAGCAACCGGTATTCGGCGCCGCTCAGCGCGACCAGCGTGCCTTCGGTATCGAGCAGGTGGCGCCCCGTCGTGTCGAGCCGCCATTCGCCGAACGCGAGCATCTCGGCCGTTTCCGTCACCTGCATGCCGGGCGGCAGCATGCGCGCGCGGCGCAGCACCGAGCGGATCCGCGCGAGCAGCTCGCGCACCGCGAACGGCTTGGCGAGGTAGTCGTCGGCGCCCATCTCGAGGCCGATGATGCGGTCGGTTTCCTCGCCGCGCGCGGTCAGCATCAGCACCGGCACTGTGCGGAACTTGCCGGCGCGCAGGTCGCGGCACAGCGTGAGGCCGTCCTCGCCCGGCAGCATCAGGTCGAGCACGATCAGGTCGGGCGCGCCGTCGTCCAGCACGTTGCGCATCTCGCGGCCGTTCGCGGCCAGCGACACGCGCATGCCGTTCTTCTCCAGGTAGTCCGCGATCAGTTCGCGGATCGCGCGATCGTCGTCGACGATCAGCACGTGGTCGATCTTGTCCATGAGTCGGTATCGGGTATCGGTGTCGTGGTGTTCGGGCTGGCGATGTCCGCTTTTATACCGCACGGCGGGCACGCGTTTGTATCCCAATGTATCGCGCCGCCGTGACGACACACAACATTGCACACGCGTGGCTTGCCGGACACATCGCAGATACGTCGGCGCAGCTTAATGGGGCCTGTCGAACGAAACCCGTCCGGCCGCCGCGCCCGAGCGGCGGCCTCCCGATCAGGAGAACGCCATGCTGCCCCGACTCAAGACCGCCGCCCTCGTCATCGCCCTCGCCGCCACGGCCGGGCTCGCCGCCTTCGCGGGCACCCGCGACGACGCGGGCCCGCAGGCGTCGATGCCCGGCACGTCGGCGCCCGACTTCACGGGCATCGACCGCTGGCACAACAGCGCGCCGCTGACGCTCGGCCAGTTGCACGGCAAGGTCGTGCTCGTCGATTTCTGGACGTACTCGTGCATCAACTGCATTCATACGATTCCGTACGTGAAAGACTGGTACCGCAAGTATCGCGACCAGGGGCTCGTCGTGGTCGGCGTGCATACGCCCGAATATCCGTTCGAGCGCGACGCGGGCAACGTCGCCGATGCGATCAAGCGCTTCGGCATCCAGTATCCGGTCGCGCAGGACAACCGCTACGACACGTGGCGCGCGTACGGCAACCAGTACTGGCCCGCGCTGTACCTGATCGATGCGAACGGGAAGGTCGTCTATACGCGTTATGGCGAAGGCGAATACGACAAGACGGAGGCGGCGATTCGCGGTGCGCTCGCGCAGGCCGGAGAAGGAACGAAGGGCACGACGCGCACGCAGTAGCCTGGCGGGAGCGCGGGCCCTCGCCCGCGCGTGTCTCGTCTGCTCAGCCGCGCTTTGCGTCGGCCGCCGCCAGCATCGCTTCCCCGATCGCGAGGTTGCCGTCCGCGACCAGCGCGTCGCCGGCGCCGCGGATATCGGCCTCGGCCTTGTTCTGCCCGAGCTTGCGCTTGCCGACGAACCGCGTGATCTCGATCTGCAGCCCGACGATCGCCTGCAGCATCGTGTCGAGATAGTCCTGCGGCGCGTCGCCCATCTTCCACGGCACCGGCTGCGACGCCTCGTGCGTGCGCGTCAGCCGGGCGACCACGCCGCGCACGAACTTCTCGTCGTCGCGCACCGTGATGCGGCCGTGCGCATGCACGACCACGTAGTTCCAGGTCGGCACCTGCCGGTGCGCCACGTGCTTGCTCGGATACCAGTTCGGCGAGATGTACGCGTCGCCGGCGCGGAAGATCACGAGCACCTCGTCGCCGTTCGCGACGTCCTGCCAGACCGGATTCGCGCGCGCGACGTGCGCATGCAGCTCGCCGAGCCCACCGCCGTTAACGTCGGGCAGCAGCTCGAACGGAATGTGATTCGCGTCGAGCCCGTTCTTCCCGTGCGTGATCAGGCTGCCGAACGGGTGCTGCACGATCAGCTCGCGCAGCGCGTCGGGGTTGGGCTCGTTGAAATCGGCGGGGACGTACATGTCGGCTCCACGGTCGTGCAGGGTTGGAAATGGAACAGGCGCGGGCCCGTCGTCCGCCGATTGTGATCCCAAACTGGTTTATGCTGTAGAGCCGGTTTGGAACAATTTCAGCAGACCAGAATCATGGCAAGAACGGCCCGGATCGTCGAAATCCCGTCGCTCGGCGCGCTCGATCGTGCGGCTGGCGACCTGAGCCGCCAGCTCGCGCAGGCACTGCGCGAAGCCGTGCGCCGCGGCGACGTCCGTCCGGGCGACACGCTGCCGTCCACGCGGCTGCTGGCGGCGGCGCTGCAGGTCGCGCGCGGCACCGTCGTCGACGCGTATGCGCAGCTCATCGCCGAAGGCTTTCTCGAATCGCGCGGCGGCGCGGGCACGCGGATCGCGAACGCGCTCGCCGAACCGCCGCCCGTCAACGACCCTGAAGCACCTGCCCCGCGCGGACGCCCGGCGCCCGCCGGGCTGCCCGAACCGGCCGCCACCTTCGCTCGGATTGCCCGCGAATTCCTTCCGTTGCCGGCGATGCCGTTCGCGATCTCGGTGCCGGTCGGCCTCACCGCGCCCGACGACATCTGGCGCCGGCTCGGCAACCGCCTGCGCGCGCGCGGCGCCGGCGCGCCGTCCGGCTATGCCGATCCGCAGGGCGCGCTGCCGCTGCGCGAGGCGATCGCCGACTACGTGCGCCGGTCGCGCTCGGTGCGCTGCCATGCCGGCCAGGTCGTGATCACGAGCGGCACGCAACAGGGGCTGCATCTCGCGAGCCAGGTGCTGCTCGGCGCGAACGATCAGGCGTGGGTCGAGAATCCGGCCTATCGCGGCATCACCGCGCTGCTCGAAAGCACCGGGCGGCGCGACGCAATGGTGCGTGTGCCGGTCGATGCCGACGGCATCGACGTCGACGCCGGCATCCGCCTCGCGCCGCATGCGCGTGCCGCGTTCGTCACGCCGTCGCACCAGTACCCGCTCGGCATGCCGCTGAGCATGGCGCGGCGCAACGCGCTGCTCGCGTGGGCGCGCACGCATCGCGCGTGGGTGGTCGAGGACGACTACGACAGCGAGCTGCGCTACGAGGGCTACCCGTTCCCGTCGCTGCAGGGTCTCGACCCCGACCGCGTGATCTATCTCGGCACCTTCAGCAAGATCCTGTTTCCGTCGCTGCGGCTCGGCTACGTGATCGTGCCCGACGATCTCGTGCCCGCGTTCTGCGGTGCGCGCGTGCTGATGGATCGCCATGCGCCGACCGCCGACCAGCACGTGCTGGCCGCGTTCATCGCGGAAGGTCATCTCGACCGGCACATTCGCCGCGTGCGCGGCGTGTATGCGGAGCAGCGCGCGCTGCTGATCGACACGCTCGGCGCGCGGCTGCCGCGCGAACGCGCGTGGGTGCAGCCGGGCGACCAGGGAATGCACGTCGTGCTGTGGCTTGCCGAAGGGATCGACGATCTCGACGTGGTCGCGCGCGCGGCGCAGGCCGGCGTCGCGGTGCGCGCGGTGTCGCCGATGTTCGCGCCGGGCACGGCGCGCCCGGGGCTCGTGCTCGGCTTCGGCGGGTTCGGGCGCGCGCAGATGGAGGCGGCCGCGCAGCGGCTCGCGGACGTGGTTTCGTCGGAAGAATCGCGGCCGCATACGCGGTAAAAGGTTGTCCGCGGGCAACAAACGTAATCGTCTGTAAATCCTGCAAGCAAACGGCCGTTTCGGCCACCGGCACACGTGCGCCGTTTGCTAGGATCGCGCCTCTTCCGTCCACGCTCCTGCCGCCGTGAATCGCTTCGTGCCGTATCTTCGAGACGCGTGGGCCCGCTGCCGCGCCCGCGTCGCGCCGCTCGCCGCCGCCTGCCGCACGCGCGCCCGCGCACTGTGTGCCGGCGCGCTGCAGCGCCTGCGTCATCCGACGCGGCGCGGCGTGGCGCTGACGCTCGCCGCGATTCCCGTACTGGGCCTGCTGGTCCTGCTCGCGTTCGTGCCGTTCACGCCGAGCATCGGCGACATCCGCAAGGCGCGCATCGACCGCCCCGCGCGCGTGCTGTCGGCCGACGGCGAACTGATCGCCGAGTTCCGGCCGGTCAACCGCGAATGGGTGCCGCTCAAGCAGATCTCGCCGCACATGGTCGACGCGCTGATCGCGACCGAGGACCATCGCTTCTACGCACACCACGGCATCGACTGGCGCCGCACGATCGCGGCCGGGCTGCACACGTTCTCGGGCGACCGCCAGGGCGGCTCGACGATCACACAGCAGCTCGCGCGCAACCTGTACCCGGACGAAGTCGGCCGTTCGCTGACGCTCACGCGCAAGGTGAAGGAGCTGATCACCGCGTTCAAGATCGAATCGGTGTACAGCAAGGACGAGATTCTCGAAACCTACCTGAATACGGTGCCGTTCCTGTACAACGCGTACGGCGTCGAAATGGCCGCGCGCACCTACTTCGGCAAATCGGCGGACCAGCTCGACACCGTCGAAAGCGCGACGCTCGTCGGGATGCTGAAGGGCAACAGCTACTACAACCCGGTGCTGAATCCGGAACGCGCGGTACAGCGGCGCAACATCGTGCTCGGTCGGATGGCGCAGATGGGCATGCTGTCGCCGCAGCAGCTCGCGCAATTGCAGCGCCGGCCGCTGCGCGTCGACTTCGAACCGCAGACGGCGCAGCCCGGCCTTGCCCCGCACTTCGCGGTGCAGCTGCGCAAGTGGCTGATCGCGTGGGCCGACCGCAACAACTACGACCTTTACTCGGACGGCCTCGTCGTGCGCACGACGCTCGACGCGCGGCTGCAGGACATGGCGACGCAGGCGCTGACGCAGCAGACCGACCGGCTGCAGGCGATCGCCGACAGCGCGTGGCGCGGCCCGTCCGGCTGCGGGCTGCGCAACGACCTGTTCCGCGGCTTCATCCGCCAGACGCCCGACTATCGCCAGGCCCGCGACGCCGGGCTCGCCGATGTGGCGGCGCTGAAGCAGCTCGGCGCGAACCGCGCGTTCGTGCGCGCGCTGTGTGAGCGCAAGACGCAGGTGCAGGCCGGCTTCGTCGCGATCGATCCGCGCAACGGCGCGATCAGGGCGTGGGTCGGCAGCCCCGATTTCGGCAGCGAGCCGTTCGATCACGTCGCGCAGGCGCGGCGCCAGCCGGGCTCGACGTTCAAGCCGTTCGTCTATGGCGCCGCGTTCGCGGACGGCATGCGACCCGCCGATACGTTCATCGACCGCCCGGTCGCGATTCCCATCGACGGCCGCGCCGTCTGGCGCCCGACCGATGCGGAGCCGCCGACGGGCGAACCGATGACGCTGCGCGACGCGCTCGCGCTGTCGCGCAACCGCATCACCGCGCAGGTGATGCAGCACGAAGGCGCCGCGAGGGTCGTGCAGCTCGCGCGCGCGATGGGCGTACGCGACAGCCCACTCGACGCGGTGCCGTCGCTCGCGCTCGGCACGAGCCCCGTCACGCTGAAGGAGATGGTGTCCGCGTACGGCACGATCGCGAATCGCGGCGTGTACGTCGCGCCGCAGATGATCACGCGCATCGAGGATCGCGACGGCAAGGTGCTCGCCGCGTTCGCCAGCGCGCCGCCCGAACGCGCGTTGCCGGCGCCTGCCGCGCAGACGCTCGTCGACGTGATGCGCGATGTCGTCGATTACGGCACCGGCGCCGACATCCGCTCGCGCTACGGAATCCGCGTCGACGTCGCCGGCAAGACGGGCACGACGCAGGACAACGCGGACGGCTGGTTCATCCTGATGCATCCGCAACTGGTGGCCGGCGCATGGGTCGGCTTCGACGACGGCAGCGTGACGCTGCGCAGCGACTACTGGGGTGCGGGCGCGCACAGCGCGCTGCCGATCGTCGGCGGTTTCTACGATGCGGCGCTGCGTTCGCGGGCGATCGATCCGCGTGCGCAGTTCTCGCCCGACTTCCGGCCGCGCAGCGCGCCGGCGCCCACGCCGAGGCACCGCCCGCATCCCGGCCTGTTCGACTGGCTGAGGTTCTTCCGCTAAGCGTGATGCCGGCGGGCGCGACGGCTGCGCGTGTTACCGAAGTGTCGTCGTCGCCGCTCAACGCGGCGCGACGACGACCCGCCCCGTCACATCGACGAGACCGACCTTCCCGTCACGGCTGAACACGCGCCAGTTCGCATGTTGGCCATCTTCAACGCGTGAAATCGCGAGTGTCCACATCTCGAGCGAAACGTCGCGCGTACTCGTTGGGACTCACGCCCATACGTCTTATGAACGCCTTTCGCAGCACATCGACGCTGCGATAACCGCATTGACGTGCGATCTCCTCGATGGATTTCCCTCCCAACTCAAGTGCCCGGCAGGCAGCTTCAAGCCGCATGTCTTCGACATACTTGGCGGGGGTGACATTCAATTCCCGTTTGAACGTGCGGATCAGTGTCCTGACACTGGTCGATAGTCTGTCTGCCAGCATCTCTACCGTAAGATCCGCATGCAGATGCTCGCCGATCCAAAGACACAACTCGTCCATGCTCGAGCTCGATGACCGCTGCGATCGAAGCGCAACGCTGAACTGCGCCTGCCCGCCTGGCCGCCGAAGGAACAGGACCAAAGTCTTCGCGATCTCCAGCGCAACGTCATCTCCCAAGTCTTCGGCTACAAGCGCGAGCGCAAGATCCATCCCCGCAGATGTACCTGCCGACGTATACACGTTGCCATCTTTCACCCAGATAGGCGTCGGATCGACCGCGACTTCGGGGTAACGCTCAGCCAATTGGGCTGCCATACACCAATGCGTTGTGGCTCTACGACCGTCCAATAGTCCCGCATCCGCCAATGCGAATGCGCCGACACAGATTGAGCATACTCGGCGCACCGAAGGTGACTTGGTTCGGATCCACTCGATCGCTGCCGGATCAATGCGCTCGATCGCCCTGAAGCCCGAAGCGACGATCAAGGTGTCGACTGGTTCGTCGGCGCACCGCTCCTGTTCAAGCGTCCTGTGCCCACGTAGTCCGATGCCGCCCTCGCTGTCCAGATACACATCCGCGCTGCAACATACCAACTCGATCGTGTAGGGAGCGGGCCCATCCACCAGCCGGTTCGCAAAGGAAAACACCTCGGCCGGCCCGATGACATCAATCGCCTCCACCGGCGGCAAGCCCAAAAGCACGATTCGCCGGTGCCGTCCCGCCTTAGGCCGCTCATTTGGCTTCGTCCGCTTCCCCATTTTCGCCTCGTCCATGTGCCAGATCGGATCTTGGCACAAATCGACCGAAAATAGTCATTTGCGCCAAATCGGAGGGTCCTAGACTGAAGTCCTCGTCAACGTCACCTTTGCGGAGGACACGTGCACACACCGGTCACTATCGGGGGCGTTACCCCCCCGGATTCAGCCCTCACCCGGAAAGCGGTATCGCTCGTCGAACGGGTCCATTCAACAGTACTGCTTAATCACTTGCACAGGACATGGTGGTTTGCGGAACTCATCGCCAAACGGCGGGGCCTGTCGTACGACCGCGAGCTTGTCTATCTCGCCGCAATTCTGCACGACCTCAGCCTCTCCGACGAGTTCGCCGCAGATCAGCGCTTCGAGGTTGATAGCGCAGACGCTGCCAACCGGTTCCTGCTCGACAACGACTACCCGAAATCCAAGGCCGAGCTTGTCTGGGATGCAATCGCGCTTCACACGTCCTCAGGAATCGTCGATCGCAAGCAGCCCGAGATCGCACTGATCAACGTCGGCGCCTATGCCGACCTGTTCGGGCTTCGACTGGATGAAATCACGCCATCCCTGATTGATGACGTGCTCGCGCTCTACCCCAGGATCGGACTGAAGGCCGCGTTTACGGAAGCGCTCGCTGAAGTCGTCAGGAAAAAGCCTCATACCGCTATCAACACCGGATTGGTCGATATTGGACATCGCCATGTTCATGGCTTCAACTGCACGAACCTCTGCGACCTCATCGACAACGCTCCATTCGAAAGCTAAGAGACGCTGGCGTCGTTTCATTCGGCACACCAGGAGGCCGTCCGTGCAACAGATATTTGTCGAGCTCTACAACTACGGCCCGGCCTGGGCCCAATGCGCCGCCAATGAGCGGGCGGACTACATTAAAAAAATCATCGACTCGGTGAGCGAAATGAAGGCATCCGGCATCGATGTCATCGCCTATGGCAAGAATGCCCGCGAGACGGATCGTCGTGCGCCGTACGATTTCTTTTGTGTCTATCGCGTGCCGAGTGTCGAGTTTCAACGCGAAGTCGAGCGCCGAATTGCTGCCTCCGGCTGGTACGACTTCTTCGAGCAGGTGAATGTCAGCGGGCCCGCAGAGGATTATTCGGAGGTGCTGCTGGACAACGCCAGGTTGGTTCGTCCGGAATAGCACCTCGACGTCGAGGTGTGGCTGACAGCGCGGTTCAAACGGCATGCAAGCCAAATCGGACCGCATCCACAAGCAAACCAGGCAGCGAGATGACAATGGATATTCAATCAAACGGCATCCGAATTCGCATCAGCGACAAGGGACACGGCGACCTCGCGCTGGTGTTTCTGCATTACTACGGTGGATCGTCGCGTACCTGGCAGTTCGTCACGAACGAACTGTCGGACAGTTTTCGAACGGTGGCGACCGATCACCGCGGCTGGGGGTATTCCGACGCCCCGGAAACGGGCTATACGATTGGCGACCTGGCGGACGATGCGCAAGGCGTGATCGAAGCGCTGGATTTGAAACGCTACGTACTGGTCGGTCATTCGATGGGCGGCAAGACTGCGCAGCTGTTGGCCTCGCGTCAGTTGCCGGGCCTGGAGGGTGTGGTGCTCGTGGCACCGTCGCCGCCATCGCCGATGCCGGTGCCCGATGAGCAACGTGCCGCCATGGTGGGCGCTTATGCGTCGCGTGAATCGATCGGCTGGGTGCTGGATAACGTCCTGACCGCCGTATCACTGCCACCGGAGCGTCGCGAGCAAGTGATTGAAGACAGTCTGCGCGGCGCGCCGCAAGCCAAGGCCGCATGGCCCAATGTGGCCATGCGCGAGGACATTAGCGCTGATGTGGTTGCCATCGACGTACCGGTGCTGGTGGTCTCCGGCGAGCTGGACAAGGTCGATCCAGTGGAAACACTCCGCGCTGAACTGCTTCCGAGAATTGTCGGTGCGCACCTCGAGGTGCTGCCGGGCATCGGCCACTTGTCACCGCTGGAGGCACCGTCTGCCGTTGCAGCGGCCATTCGGCGGTTTGCCGCTGCACTATGACGCGGTGTCCTCGAACCCCATTCGCCCGGGGTCTGCGATGAAACACTCAACGCGCGCTGCGCATCACCACTTGCACGCGGCCAAGCGACAACACATGGCGCGAGGCGGCGACACCACCACACGCCGCCCTAGATTGCCTGGTAGCCGCCTCGAATCCACTCGAGGATCGCCGCTGCGTATTCGTCCGCACGGTCCTCCCAGGTGAAGTGACCGCAGTCGAGCAGCAGCGAGCGCGTTCGGGGCAATGCCCGGTTCAAGACTTCGGCGTTTTCAGGCGGCACCAGTGGATCGTGTGCACCCCAAATGCTTAGAACAGGGGTGCGAATGCCGGGAAGCGCGGATCGCAGGATTGGAAGATCGGCCGGATACGCACGGACATAGGCCATCGCCTCGACGAACCGACGTCCGGCCGACGATGCCTGATAATCCTTCAGTATCTGAGGTTCCGGTTTCACCTTCATCAACTGGTCGATCGCACCGAGCGCAATCACATCACCGCTGCTCGCTTCGAAAGGGGCTGTCGATGGCGCGTCGATCAAATCCTTCAACGTACCCTCTGCGAGTGCGGCGTCGGTAGCACCGCTCCCCACCACCAGGCTCTCGAACAAGTCGGGGTGCGCGTTCGCCGCGAAGAGAAGCGCGGAGGTACCCACATCGGGGCCGATGGCATGAACACGGTCGAGGCCCAGCGCGGACAGAAATTTCGGAATGAACGTCCCCATTGCGCGAGGCGACATCAACTGCGGTCGGCCTTCCGATTGCCCGAAGCCAGGGAGGTCAACGGCAATGAGGGAAGCCTCGGATTCGAGGATCGGCCAAACCCGGTCGAAGGCATGGAGACTTTCCGGCCAGGGGCTCGTAAGCACCAACGGAATTCCGTCGCTGACTCGGTGCCGTCGAAAGCGGATCTTCAGGCCATCGACTTCGATGAACTCCACGCTACCCATAGCAATCGATTTCGTCATGTCAATATCCGGCCGTCGACTTGAAGCCCAATGCTTCCGGGTTGGAAACGGCAGCGCTCACTCGGTCGCCGCAGCCCGATGCAAACTCTCGCGCACACCAAAGTCTTGTCCGTCCGCTCAGAACATCGTGTTCGCGTTGTTCGCGCTCTCCGGTACCGGCTGCAGCACGTCCCAGTGCTCGACAATCTTGCCGTCTGCATTGAAGCGGAAGATGTCGACACCCGCGGTTTCCTTTCCGCCCCAGTCCAGATACCGCACATGAACAAAAGCGAGGTCGCCATCGATCGCGATGCGTTTGACCTCGCACGGCACCTTGCCGACCTGCTTGATGTAGCCGGCAATAAAGTCGGTGCCATCCGGAAACAGGGGGTTGTGCTGGATGTACGGACCGGCGACCAAGCCGGGCAACAGCTCCGACTCGCCTTGATTGAAGATTCGTTCGTAGACGGTGCTGATGGCTGCTGCCATGCGTTCTCGATTCATGATCTCGCCTTTCGGTTTTGGGTGCCTCGTATTGAAGCAGCTGACGGCAAGACCATCCATATCGATACATCACCATTTCATACCATTTCGTCTCACCTGCTATGATGAGTTCATGGAAGCTTTGAATGGTTGGTTGAAGGCGATCCGCGCGGATGGCATGGTGCTGGTGCGTACGCGCGTGGCAGGGCCATGGGGGTTCGCGGTGCCTCGTCGCAACGCCGCGGTGTTTCATTTCGCAGCGGAAGGACATGCGTTCGTGCGTCAACCTGGGGCGGAGACCCTGGAATTGCAAACGGGTGAATTGATGCTATTTCCGCTCGGTGGCGCGCATGAAGTCGTCCATTCGAAGCGAGGCAAGGCCATTCCGCTCGATACATTTCTTGCCAGACGCGACGGTGTCGTTGACCCCGATCCCAAGGCCACCACGCTCATTTGCGGCCAGTTCAATATCGATCAGCACCTTGCGCTCCCTGCGTTGCGGGCACTACCCGACGCCGTGCTCCTGCGCGCCGGGATGGAACCGGGAAGTTCTCCTCTGAGCGATACATTGCGCCTGCTTCGCAACGAAGTCGAGACACCCAACTTTGGCAACCACATCGTGGTGCGGAATCTTCTTTCGTCCTTGTTCGTTTACCTGATGCGCGAATGGGTTGAAACGGCCTCGCCGACAGATAACGCCTGGTTTTCGGCTCTGCGTTCTCCGCAAATGGCCCGGGTCCTTGCACGGATGCATGAAGCACCGGAGCGCGCCTGGACTCTCGCTGAACTGGCCAAAGAAGCCAGCTTGTCGCGAGCGGCGTTCGCCCGCAACTTCTGCGCGTTGGTGGGCGAACCACCCCATCAGTATCTGACGCGTTGGCGCATGGGCATTGCCGCGCAACTGCTGGAGGAAACCGAGATGCGCCTCGGAGAGATTGCGGCGCGGGTCGGCTATGGATCGGAATTTTCATTCAGCCGTGCCTTCAAGTCGGCACGCGGCGTCTCTCCGACTCAGTACCGGCGCTCGCCGCAAGGATAAATGCCCTCTGGGCAGCATGACCCTCGGACACCCGCGTTCCAGGCGCACTGCGTGCTCCCGGACTTCCGGGGAAACGTTCCAGAACATCGACAGGCCGCTGTCGCGCACCGGCCTGTTCGACTGGTTGAGGCTCTTCCGCTAAGCGTGCCGCCGGCGTGCGCGCCGGCCGCCCGTGTTACCGAAACGTTGCCGCCGCTCAACGCGGCGCGACGACGACCCGCCCCGTCACATCGACGAGACCGACCTTCCCGTCACGTTGCGCGAGAAACGCGTCGCGCTCGGGCGACCAGTCGAGCGACGTCCATTCGGGCCACGCGCGCCACTGCCCGTCGCGGCCGAGCAGGCCCCAGTGCTCGCCCTCGCATACGGCCACGGCCTCGCCCCGCACGAACTCCTGCGCGTCGTCGAAGCGCGGCGCGATGATCCACGCGCCGTTCGTGTCGACGAAGCCCCAGCGGCCGCCCACGCTCGCGGACGCCAGCCCGTCGACGAATTCGCCGAAATCGTCGAGCGACGGTTCGAGCACCCACGCGCCGTCCGCGCGCACGAGCCCGAAGCGCTCGCCGACGCGCACGCATGCAATGTCGTCCGTGAAATCCCACACCGCGTCGAACGCCGGTTCGCGCACGATCCGCTCGCCGGCATCGTCGGCGAGCAGCAAGCCGACCCGCCCGTCGCGCGCAACCCAGAACAACCGGTCATCGCGCGCGCCGCTGGCCCACAGGCTCGTCCATTCGGGCGGCACGATCACCTCCCACGCGTCGTCGTTTTCGCGCCGAACGCCCCACAGGCCGTTGCGCCCGCGAAAGCTGAACGTGTCGAAGCCGAGCCAGTTGCCGTGCCGCTCGCCGGCGTCGAACATCGCGGCGAACGTCACGCCGCGCGGCGGGTCCTGGCGAGCGAAGTAGTGATGCGACATGCAGCCGAAACCGAAACCCCACGCCCAGTCGCGCCAGTCGGCCGGCGTGTCGATCTCGAGCGCATCCCGCACGCCGCGCACGTCGCGGAAGTCCATGCAGTTCGCGACACGCCACCACAGGCGCGTGCAGGTCTCACGCTCCTGATCGATGTAGGCGTCCGGATCGCTGTCGTCGAGCCACGACAGCTCGTCGAGATTCGCGGAAAACCGCGGCGCGCCATGCGCATCGCCGAGCGCGTCGATCGACTCGCCGAGATGGCGCACGAGCGCATCGAACTGGCGCGCGAGCGCCGGATCGTCATCGGGCAGCGGATGCGCGACGACGAACGACGCGAGCCGGCCGATGCGCGCCTGCGCCGCGCGCGCGTCGCTGGCGAGATTCGGCGTGCCCGCGTCGCCGAATACACGCTGATCGGCAATCGCGTCGCCCGCGCCGCCGTCGGCGAGCAACACGCGCCACAGCAGCGGGAAGTGGTTCTTGGTCTCCGCGAACTCGATCGTCCACGCGTCGTCTCCGTCGCCGGCCTGGAGATAGAGCCATGCTCGATTGCCCATCGGAAGGATCGCCCTTGTCGTTGTGTTGCCGTGTCGTGTCGATTCGATTTGTCTTCTGGATGTCCGGCGCGACAGCGCACGGCGGGCAGCGACACGACCGGTCGCCACCGGACGCCAATATAGCGAACGCGGGCGGCGCGTGCCAGCGGGCACGGGCGTATGCGACGTGCAGGGAAACGGAAAGATAGTGAAATCGCGGCGTGCCGAACTAGTCCACCCGGACGAAGCCGGCCCGCCACGCGCCGCGCACCATCGTCGTCATCGCCCAACGATGACGGAACCCGCATGACCCACAGCGCAGTCGACATCGCGAACCTGCTGTACCGCTACGCGGAGCGGCTCGACGCCGGCGACCTGCCGGGCGTCGCCGAACTGTTCCGGCACGCGCGCATCAAGACGCAGGAAGACGCGCCGACGATCGGCGCGGATGAACTGCTCGCGCTGTTCGACGCGAGCGTGAAGCGCTACCCGTGCGGCACGCCGCGCACGAAGCATGTCGTCACCAATCCGATCATCGAGATCGATGAAGCCGCGCATCGCGCGACGGCACGTTCGTACTACACGGTGCTGCAAGCCATCGACGGGCTCGCGCTGCAGCCGATCGCCGCGGGCCGCTATCACGACGCGTTCGAACGCGTCGACGGCGTGTGGCGCTTTGCGTTCCGCGACTACACGCTGTTCGATTTCGCGGGCGACCTGAGCCATCACTTGAACATTCCGGCGCCCGGCTGACGACGAAAACGCGTTCAGCCCGCGGCGAGCGTGCCGGCCAGCACGTCGAACTCCGGCGCCCACGCGGCGCGCCACGCGGCCTTCGTCGTGTCGTCCACCCACGCGCCGTCGATCCCGTTCAGCATGAACTGCTTCAGCTCGGCGACCGTGAAGCCGAAATGGCTGAACATCAACTCCCACGCTTCGCTCGGATTGACCTTGTGCAGCGTCGGATCGTCGGTGTTCGGATGAATCTTCAGCCCGAGGCCCGGCATCTTGCGCATCGGGTGCAGCTCGGCCCATTGCTCCGGCGGCAGCGTGCGCAGATAGTACGAATTCGTCGGCACGACGGTGAAGACGATCCCGCGTTCCGCATAGCGTGCACACAGCTCCGGGTTGTCGACGATCGTATAACCGTGATCAATGCGATCGATCTGCAGCAGGTCGACGGCCGTCTCGACGTTGCGCCACGGCATCCCGAACTCGCCCGCATGCGCGGTCGTGCGGAAGCCGGCCGCCCGCGCATCGCGGTAAGCCTTCCAGAACAGTTCCGGCGGCCGGTCGTTCTCGCGATAGTCGATCCCGAGCCCCGCCACTTCGTCCGCGCGATGCGCCTTCATCCATTCGACGATCGCGACCGCCTCGTCGGGATCCTGTTCGCGGTCGATGCTCGGGATCAGGCGAGCGCCGATCCCGAAGTCGCGCGCGGCGTCGCGAATTGCCGTCACGATCGCGGCCTGCGCATCCGCATACGCGATGCCCGATACGCGCACCGTGCCGGTCGGATTCCAGAAGAACTCCGCATGCCGTACGTTGTGCGCGGCCGCGTCCTCCAGATACTCGTATGCGATCCGCCGCAGGTCGTCGGGCTGCGTGAGCAGATACTTGTCGAGCGCGCGCAGCACGTGCAGCACGCCGACCGGCTTCTCGCCGCGCGCATAGAACGCATCGATCTCCGCGCGCTCGATCGGCGCGCCACTGCGTTCCGCAAGCGCGACGAACGTGTCGTGCCGCACCGCGCCGAGCAGGTGGCAATGCAGCTCGACCTTCGGCAGCGCGTGGAAAAATGCCCGGTGGGCCGGCGTGATGTCGATGCCCGTGCGCGCGGCCGGGACGTTACCTGGTGTTCCCTTCATGTCTGTCTCTTTGGGTAGTGCAGTTGCGTCGCGAAAGCCGTCTCTCAGTGCGGCTTCACGACGGTCCAGAAGTAATAGCCGAGCGGAATCGCGAGCACGACGAGCCCCCACGACACGTCGCGCCAGCGGCCGGCCAGCAGCTTGACGAGCACGTAGCACAGCAGCCCGCCCGCAATGCCGGTGCCGAAGCTGTTCGACATCAGCGTGAGCAGCACCATCGACATCACGGGCAGCGCATCGGTGAAGTCGTCGAAATGCGTATGACGGATCGTCGCGAACATCGACAGCCCGATCAGGATCAGTGCCGGCGCGGTGGCCTCCTTCGGGATCGCGAGCGCGACCGGCACGAACAGCAGCATCGCGGCGAACAGCACGGCCGCCGCCAGCGACGACAGCCCGCTGCGGCCGCCGGCCTCGACGCCCGCCGCCGATTCGATCAGCGCGGTCAGCGCGGGGATGCCGAGCACGGGCCCGAGCGTCGCAGCCAGCGAATCGACGAGGAACGGCCGGTTGATGTTCGGCAAGTTCCCCTGTTCGTCGAGCAGGTTCGCCTTCGCGCCGACCGCCAGTGCGGTGCCGAGCGTCGAGAAGAATTCCGCCGCGAAGAATGCGAACAGGTACGGCGCGGCCGCCAGGCTCAACGCGCTGCGCAGGTCGAGCTTGAACGCGATCGGCGCGATGCTGTGCGGCAGCGACACGAACGACGCGGGCAGGTGCGTGACGCCGAGCGGCACGCCGGCCGCGGCCGCGACGAGAATCGCGATCAGGATCGCGCCAGGCACCTTGCGCGCCTGCAGCACGATCGCGACCGCCAGGCCGATCAGCGCGACGAGTGCGCCCGGTCGCGAGAAGTCGCCGAGCGCGAACGCGTTGGTCTTCGCGTTCGCGACGACCATCCCCGCGTTGCGCAGCCCGAGCATCGTCACGAACAGCCCGATCGACGCGCCGAGCCCGAGCTTGATCTGCACCGGAATCAGCCGCACCACGACGCCGCGCGCACCGAGGATCGTCAGCAGGAAGAACAGCACGCCCGACACGCACGCGATGCCGAGGCCCGTCTGCCAGCCGACGTGTTCCGTCGTCGCAAGCGTCACGCCGATGATCACCGAACCGCCGATGCCGGGGCCGACGAGGAACGGCAGGTTCGCATAGAGCCCCATCAGCGTCGTGAACAGCACGAACACGATGATCGTCGCGGTCGTCGCCGCGCCGCGCTCCATGCCGCCCGTCGCGAGCAGCGACGGGATCACGACGAGCAGGTACGCGGCCGCGAGAAACGACGTGACGCCCGCGATCGTCTCGGTGCGCACGCTCGTGCCGCGCGCGGCGAGCGCGAAGCGGCGTTCGAGCCAGTTGGCCGGCGCTCGCGCCGGCATCGTGTCAGTCGCTGACATGGTGGTTCTCCTGTGATTCCGAATATTGTCCTGTGTCGGTTCGCGCAGCGCGGTCTTATACTGCCGCGTACCGCTTCCCGACCGTTATTGCCCGATGTCGTCAGACCGCTCGTCGCTGCTGCCCGCGCTCACGCTGCGGCAGGTCCAGCACTTCGTCGTGCTCGCGCATGCACGCAGCTTCACGCAGGCCGCGCAGGCGCTGTCGCTCACGCAGCCCGCGCTCACCGCGTCGATCCGCCAGATCGAATTCCTGCTCGGCGGGCGCCTGTTCGCGCGTTCCGCGCACCGGCTCACGCTGACGACCGCCGGCGAAGCCGTGCTGCCGCTCGCCGAACGGCTGCTCAACCAGGCGCGCGGCACCTTCGACGACATGACGCGGCTGATCGGCGAACGCATCCAGACCGTGCGGATCGCGTTCATCCCGTCGGTCGCGGGCCGCCTCTTGCCCGCGCTCAACGCGCTGCGCGGCGCACACCCGACGCTGCGCTTCACGCTTACCGACCTGCCGAACAGCGCGCTCGTCGAAGCGGTGCGCGACAGCGTCGCGGATCTCGGCATCGGCGTGCGCGAACCGGACAGCGACGACGGCACGCTGCGCTACCGGCAGCTCTTCGAGGACGAGATCGTGATCGTCGTGCGGCACGACGATCCGCTCGCCCGCGCGAAGAGCGTCACGTGGGCGAAGCTCGTCGATCGCGAACTGGCCGTGTTCGTGCGCGGCAGCGTCAGCGAATCGCTGCATCGCACCGGCGGCGCCGAGAAGCTGCGCCTGAACGTCACGTACCGGATGGAATACACCGAGCCGCTCTACGCGCTCGCACGCAACGGCCTCGCGACCGCCGTGCTGCCGAGCCTCTACACGATGCATCTGCACGATCCCGAACTCGTCGCGCTGCGCGTCGACAAACCGCGCGTCACGCGCGCGATCTCGCTGATCTCGCTCGCCGGCGACGATCGCGGCCCGCACGTGCGCGCGTGCCGCGAGTGGATCGCGAAGCACATCTGATTCCGTTCGCCGCGCGACGTCGCGCTCAGGGCAGCTTCGCGATGCGCTCGACGAGCGTCGCGTAGAAGCGGTCCGCATCAACCTCGTTGATCCACGTGGCATTCGCCGCGCGGCCGCTGCGGCCGTTCCAGTCGACGATCGTCTCGCCGAGCGTCCACTGCCCGCTCGTCTCGACCACCACGTTCACCTTGCGTCCGCCGAACATCGTCGGATCGACGAGATAACCGACCGCGGTCGGGTCGTACATCGGCCCGTCGTCGACGCCGCGCCGCTTCTTGTTGTATGCCAGCTCGGCCGTCATGATGTCCGCGACGATCGCGCCGCAGCGGTTGCCGAGCGCGCGGAACGGCGCGACGCGCGCCGGCGTGATCTGCGCCTTCACCGCGACGTCGCGTGGCAGCACGACGATCGGCACGCCGCTGCCGAACACCACGTCGGCCGCCTGCGGATCGACGTAGATGTTGAACTCGGCGGCCGGCGTGATGTTGCCGCGCTCGAAGAACGCGCCGCCCATCAGCACGATTTCGCGCAGCGCGCCGCGAATCTGCGGCGCTTCGATCAGCGCGGTCGCGATGTTCGTCAGCGGGCCGAGCGCGCACAGCGTCACGCTGTTCGGCGCGGCGCGGCTCAGCGTATCGACGAGGTACGACACCGCGTGACCGGTCGCGAGCGGCGCGCGCGGCTCATGCAGTTCGACGCCTTCGAGCCCGGTCTTGCCGTGCACGTTCGCCGCCGTCACGAGTTCACGCGCGAGCGGGCGCGGGCAGCCCGCATAAACGGGCAGCGTTTTCGTGCGGCCGGCCCAGTCGCGGATGATCCGCGCATTGCGCTCGGTCAGGTCGAGCGGCACGTTGCCCGCGACGGCGGTCAGCGCGCGGACGTCGAGCCGGTCCTGCGCGCCGAGTGCGAACAGGATCGCGATAGCGTCGTCCTGCCCCGGGTCGGTATCGATGATCACCGTGCGGCGCGCGGTGTCGCCGCCGGCCGCGAACGCGCCCGTTTCGGGCAGCAGTGCGGTGCCGGCCAGCGCGGCGGACAGTTTCAGGAAGGTGCGGCGGGATGCGATCGGGTGGGTCATTGTCGGGTTCAGAAAACGTGCCGGACGCCGAGCGTCGCCATCATCTGGCGCGTGCTGGTCGAGCGCGCGTACGCGAAGATCTGCGCATGGTCCGCGTCGCCGGCCGCCTGCTGCGCGATCACCGTCAGCGCGACGTCGGTGCGTTTCGACAGGAAGTAATCGGCCTGCAGGTTCACCTGGTGCCATTTCGGACGCTTGTCGATCACGTCGTACTTGCCGTTCGTGAACGCATACGCGGCGCCGAGAAAGAGCTGCGGCGTCATCGTGTAGACGACGTTCACGCCGAGGTTCTGCAGGTGCAGGTGCGAATTGTCGAGGTAATCGTAGCGTACGTCGGTAAACATCGCCGCGAACTGCGCGCGGCCGATCGTGTAGAAGCCGCCGTTGCCCGCGATCCGCTGCCGGCTCGCGTACGCCGCCGGCGACATCGCGCTCTTGCTGAAGATCAGCAGCGGCGACGCATAGTCGTTCGCGATCGCGCCGTCCTGGTTCGTGCCGCTGTACGGATGGTTGTACTGCGCATAGACCGCGCTCCAGCGCAGCGGGCCCTGCTCGTAGCCGAGCCCGAAGCTGTATGCGCTGTTGTTCGCGAAGCCCGTCGCGTTGCTGAAGCCGTACAGCGCGGTGAACTTCAGGCCGTAATAGACGGGGCTCACGTACTTCACCGAGTTCTGCACGCGGATGTCGTTGTAGCCGTTGTCGTTGTCGCCGATGTTCACGCCGTTGCTCGCGATGATCACGGGCCCGATGTAGTCGTGGATCGCGTCGTACTGGCGGCCGAACGTCAGCGAGCCGTAGGTGCGGTCGGCGAGGCCGACGTAGGCCATGCGCCCGAATTCGCGGCCGTTCTGCGCGGCCGTGCCCGTCATCACGTTGAAGCCGTTCTCGAGCTGGAAGATCGCGGACAGCCCCTGCCCGAGATCCTCCTTGCCCTTCAGCCCCCAGCGCGGGTTCTGGTTCGTGCCGGACAGCGCCTGCCAGGCATTCTTGCCGCCCTGGTTGGTCGCGAACCCGACGCCGGCCGAGATGAGCCCGTACAGCGTGATGCTGCTTTGCGCACAGGCATGGGTCGCGAAGGCGCCGAGCATCGCGAGCGGGGCGAGCTTGTAGAGAGTGTTCATGCGGGTCGTGTGATCGGTGGTGGTCCAGGCGCGGCAGGGTTCCGCGAAACTGGACTCGACTATACGAACCCGGCTCGGATAATAAAAGTTTGCTTTTCTTATGTATCAATAAAACGGATTTATTCTCATCCTTGCACCTCCCGCCCCCGGCGGACCAGCCGTCAGTCCGCCGTATCGCCGCCCCTCGGCAGCTTCGACCACGCCTTGCGTCCCGGCATCGGCGACCAGGCCGGGCGGGTCTTGCGTGCGCTGTCGATCACGACCAGATAGCGACCCGCGATCGGCGTGATGTCGCGATCGCGACGCAGCACCCACAGCGACTTGCCGGCTTCGACGCGCGCCTGGTAGTCGTCGTCGAGCAGCCCGTGCCGGTCGAAGAACGTGTTCAGCGACGCAGGAATCCGCACGCACCCCTTCGAGTGCCGGATGCCGAGCAGCGATTCGAGGCGGTCGGGGTCGGTCGCATGCATCTGGAAGCGCATCGGCGACACGCCGCCCTTGCCCCAGCCACGTTCGCCGTCTTCCCAGCCGAAGTCGTAGATGCGCATGTCGCGGTGGCCGTAGCCGCGAATGCCGTTCTCGTTCGTCGTGCCTTCCGCGCGGAAATCCATGTTGTCGGGCGAGTGATGGAACACCCCGAGCGGCGTCAGGAAATGGTCGTACTTGCCCGGCAGCCCGGTGCCGACCGGCGATGCGCCGATCATCAGCCACGCATTGGCCGGCGTCGCGCGGAAGTAGATGAAAAGCGCCTGCACGTTCGACGAGCGGTCGACCATCGCGACGTATTCGCCGGCCAGGTCGCCGAGATCCGCGTCGGCGAGCGCCTTCTGGAGCCGTGCGCCGTATGCGCGCTGCTCGCTCATGGGCACGTTCAGGCGCCGCGTGACTTCCTGCGTGAAGCGCTTGCGCATGTCGATCGCGCGTGCTGTCGCGTTTTTCGCTTCCTCGGCCGACAGCGGCGGATGCCGGCGTGGCGGGGTTGGCGCGGGTGCCTCGGCCTCGCTGGCCGGTACGGCGGACGCGGCCGACGCAGGCTCTGCGGCGGATGCGGCAGAAGCCGCCGACTCAGGCGCTGCGGTGGACGCGGCAGAAGCCACCGACGCGCCCGATGCCGCGCTGGCGGGCCCCGCATGATGCGCATGCGATGCCGCGGGCGCGGGCTGCGCGGCCGATGCGGCCGACGATGCATGCGCGGGTGACGCCGGATGCACACGGGAAGCTGCAGGCGCGGACGGCGCGACTGCTGAGGATGACGTAGCAGCGGACGACGGTACGTCGGACGCGGCAAGGGCAGGCCGCCCAGCGAGAACGGAGATTGGCAGTGCGACAGCGAGCCAAACATACATGGCGACTGCGCGGGTCAGGCAACGCGGCTTCGCAAATTGCCGCGTCAGATTGGAAAGCATCATACGTTCGAAGCCATCGGCCGATCCGGCCGTCGCATGTTGCTGTTGCGAACGGCGCATCTTCCGCGCGAGCCATCGACACGTCCGGCGCATCGCGTGCGCCCGGCGCCGACGCCTCTTCGCGGCGGAGCCGTTCGCTGATGCAACGCGTGCGGTCCAATGGCGGCTAATGAGTCGTCAGGCCTTTCATTTTACGCGTCCGGGCAATAATCTGCAGCGGTGAAAGCCGTGGCTTTCCGGTGGATTTGCGCTTCGTCACGCTTTGTTTCAACTCGTTGCCGCTCGCTTTGTCGTTGCGTGGCAATCTTGTTTGTTGGGCGCTTCTGGCGTGTGACGGGATGCGAGCCGTGGACTTGTATGTTTCATGACGAAGCGATGTTCTCACCGAATCGATTCGCATCCCAAATCATTTTCGATGCAGCTTTTGCTCCGTGCGATCGCATCGCACGCGTGCCGCACGAACCCTGCGACACGCGTGTACAGCCATCGACTACCTGGAGATGGTTTCGAGCGCGATGCCCTTCGTGCGCGGCCCCATGAGCCCGATCGCGGCCATCACGATCGCCATCGCGCCTGCGATGAACGCGAACACGCCGAAGGTGCCGAAGCCCTTCAGCACGGCCGCGATCGCGAACGACGAGAAGATCGCCGAGAAGCGGCTCCACGAATAGACGAAGCCGACGGCCCGTGCGCGGATCGACGTCGGGAACAGTTCGGCCTGATACGCGTGGAAGCTGTACGACATGATGTTGCTCGCGAGCGTGAGGCCGATGCCGAGCACGATCAGGAATGCGCCCACCGTCGTCTGGCTGAACAGCAGCCCGCAGACGACGATCGCCGCCGCCATCGCGACGATCACCGACTTGCGCTCGAAGCGGTCGGCGATCAAGAGGCCGATCAGCGGGCCGATCGGCGCCGCGAGCGCGATCACGCTCGAATACATCAGGCTCGACGTGATCGTGATGCCTTGCTTGATCAGCAACGTCGGCACCCAGTTCGCGAAGCCGTAGAAGCCGACCGTCTGGAACACGTTGAAGATCGTCATCATGATCGTGCGGCTGCGATACGGCGGCACCCACATGTCGCGGAAGCTGCCGCGCGGCGGCACGGGCTCGGCGGGTGCGGGCGGCGGCAGCGGCCGCCCGTATTCGGCTTCGACCTTCGCCTCGAGCGCGCGCATGATGCGATCGGCTTCGTCGACCCGGCCCTGCTGCGCGAGCCAGCGCGGGCTTTCCGGCAGTTCGCGGCGAATCCACCAGACGAAGAGCGCGCCGTGCGCGCCGATCAGCACGACCCAACGCCAGCCGTCGAGACCGAACGGCGCGTACGGCACGAGCAGGTAAGCCAGGAACGCGACCACCGGCACCGCGACGAACCCGACCGCCTGCTCGCACGCGAATGCGCGGCCGCGGATCTGCTTCGGCACGAGCTCGGAGATGTACGTGCCGATCGTCACCATCTCGACGCCGAGGCCGAGCCCGACGACGAAGCGCCAGAAGTTCAGCCCGGCCGCGGTGTCCTGGAACGCCATCACGACGTTGGCGGCCGTGTACCACAGCAGCGACCACGTGAAGATCGCACGGCGGCCGAAGCGGTCGGCGAGGAAGCCGCATGCAATCGTCCCGATGAACAGCCCGGAGAACAGCGCGGCGATGAAGCTCGCGACGCCGGTGGTGCCGAACAGGCCGTGCGTCGTCGCCGACAGGATGCCGCTTTTCACGAGGCCGGGCGCGACGTAGCCGCTGTAGAGCAGATCGTAGAGTTCGAAGAAGAAGCCGAGGCTCAGCAGGATGACGAGCTTCCAGACGGTGCGGGTGGGTGGCAGACGGTCGAGGCGGGCCGAGATGGAGCCGGGGTCGATCGCCGCAGGGCGGGAGGCGCCCGCTGCGGCGAGCGGGTCGGGCTGGGTGGATGCCATGGCGGCGAGTCTCCGGATTCTTGATTGTCTTGGCGCTACCAGCGGGGAGTTGGCGAGCGGCTTCGCGCATTTTAGCGAGGCGTGGGCCTGAGCACATCAATCGGTTGATGCGCTGTGGTACGGCAGAATGCGTAGCAGCGGCTGCGATCGAGTTGGCTCCGCTACGGCTGGCAAACAGCGCAAAACGTCAAACAGGCTTCGCCGCTGGCCAGTCGACGCTCTCCGCATCCAGAAACTCGACTCCCTTGATGCCACGCCTGAGAGCCTCGTCGCGAAAGTCCTTGGAGCAGATCAGCCGGCAGGCGAGGCGGGCTCTCCTGCCAGCTGATTGGGAACAAGCACACGCGATCACGTCGTAACCCCTTGGGTCGAGGATTAGTGAATGAAAAGCAAAGGTTCGCTATCACCCGCCAAGAACCCCAGTAAATTGTCCGGAGACACGGACGCCCAATCAACCTCTTCGATTCCTCTGAATTCGACACCCGCAACAACCTTTCTCTTTACTGCCTCCCGAACAAACTCTTCGGAACAGAATATTGCACTTTGCGCCAAATCCAAATTCTTTATCTTAAAGAAATCAGATTTGAACCCACCCTTAAAATCAACCGACCCAACTATAAAACGGTCCCCGAATTCATTCAACCCAACTATCGAAGATTTATCCAGCACATCCTCCTTATAGATATCAGATCCGAATGATATTATGTGATATTTTTTTTCTGAAATATCCCTCCCTTTCGAATCGACGATAGCTATGGGCCGACTCTCCTGGATGGGAACAGAGAAATCAATCAAGATCTCCAAAAAACCTTGACTGACAATGTGAAACTTCGAATCGCCCCCACTTGACCTGATATCGTAAGAAATGAGCTTGTCACGAGATATCAGAAACATTTCACCCGAGAACATTTCCCCCGGTAAATCCCGATAGTTGTACCAAGGCTTCTCGCCGTAATTCAGATCAAGCACATTTTCAACGAACTTGTCGTAAACAACTCCCTGCATCGCGCCAACCGGACAACCGCGCTCTTTCTTTTCGAGTAATGCGTAATAGCTTGACATATCAACCTCAAGTTAGGCGAACCGGGGTCGCACCCGGCGACATCAACAAAATCCGGCTTGCATTTTGCAACTGAGAAATTTTATCGCGCGCCTGTGCCGCATCAATAGCACCGCGCTTGAACGCAGATTCGATACGATCAACCTGCAAGTTGACTCCGGCTGAATATATTGTATGAGGACCACAGTGATAAAATTTTCGCTTCATCGATTTGGCTTTTTGTTCACTATCAGGCATGAGCAAACCGTTCTCTTTGGAGTCACGCTTTCCCTTCATCCCAATGTCGTCGAAAAATGCCTGATGCTTCCCCCATATTTCCTCCGGAATCAAATGATGCGCCTGCATGTGATCGCCGGTCACTCCACTCAGATTGCGATTCAAGGTAGAACTACATAGTCCTCGGGGATCGGCCCACTGGATAGGATTGGGTGCGTATTGGAAAGGGTTGATGCCACCTGCAAGGCCAATCGGATCCTCGCTGATGAACCGCCCAGTCTCCTGATCATAGTATCGGTTGCGGTTATACCTCAGCCCCGTCTCGGCATCCTCCTGCTGCCCCTGAAACCGAATCGGGTTCCTCGGCTCCACACCCGCCGACTTCGATACCCGCGCAATCACCTCCCGCGCTTCGCCCCAGGCTCGATACGACGCCTCCCATACCACCTCTCCCACATCGTCCGTCATCAGCAACGGCGTACCGATCTGGTCACAGTGGTAGTAAAACAAATGCGCGTCCGACTGTCTTTCCGGCATACGTTGCAGCGGATCCTTCTCCGGCTCATACGGCTCGCCCTCCTGCCACACCGGCGTCTGAATCCCGGCAACCGGTTGCGCCGTCACATATTGGGCAAGCGGAACGAACGACTTCGGCTCGTACACGTACTGCGTCGCACCGGCTTCGCCGCTTTCGTAGGCAAGCTGGTCACCGTCCCAACCGAACACCGTCCGCACGCCGTCCACGTCCTTGCCGATCCGGCGCCCGAACGGATCGTAAAAATACCGGGCCTCATGCTGCCGCACAGTCTCCTCGACACGCGCCACGCTCAACCGGTTGAATCCGTCCCACTCGTATTCCTGCCGACCTGACGGGGAACGTTTCCCAATCAGATTCCCCCGCGCGTCGTATTCGAAGTGGGTGCCCGCATATTCCTTCAACAGATTCCCGAGCACTCGCGGTACTTCCCGCGGCAGCGTGCTGTCCACGCTGTCCGGCACCACCGGGCTTGCTTTAACCGGTCCCGAAGTACGTGCGTGCCGGGGACTGCCGTGATCAATGATGTTGCTTGCCGGGTCAAAGGCGAAAGTCTCTGTACCAAGCGGCCCGATCGCCGCGATGAGCCGACCAACAGGGTCATAACGATAGTTGACCAGCCCCTTGCGGCTGTCTTCGATATGCTCGAGCTGCCCCACGGCATCGTACCGATACCGACGCTCGGCCAACGCGGCCGGCGCATTCGATCGCCGAACGGCCTGCCGGGTGACTCGACCGGCCGGATCATATTGCGTCTGCTGCGCCACCTTGCTCGACAGTGTCCGCCCAGTTTCGCGGTGCAGATCGTCTCGCTCGAACTGAATTCGCTCCTCGCCATCGAGCATGAGCCCGTGCACGTGACCTGAACCGTAGATCAGCCAGTCCAGCGCGTGACCATCGGGGCGGACGGTCTTGACCTGCGTGCCGATTTCATCGAATTCGTGATGCCATAGGTAGCTGCGCGACTCACCGAACAACCGGTAAGCATGATGTTCGCGCACCAGGTTCCCGACCGGATCGAAGAACATCTGTATCAGGCTGTGACTGTTGCGCGCCTCGATGAGTCGCCCACTGGCGTCGTACGCGAATCTCTCTTTGCTCGCGCCCGATGCCCGGCATACGATGCGGCCGGCCTGATCGAATTCGAGTTCGGTCACCTGCCCGCCCTCGTCGATCTTCACCGGCTGCAGCGTGCCCTCGTTGTATCCGTATGTCGTCCGCTTGCCGTCGAAACCGATCTCTTCCAGCAACCGCCCGGCTGGATCATAGTGAAATTGATAGGTCGCGCGATTCGCATCGGTCAATGCAGTCAAACGACCGAGGCGGTCGTAACGGTAAGCGAGCGTGTATCCGAGCGCGTCGACGCGGCTTGCCACGCGCCCAGCGACGTCGTAAGAAAAACGCGTAACGCGCTCCATCGGATCGGTATGGGACAGCAGACGGCCTTCGGCATCATGCGTGTATCGATAAATGCCTGCTGGAGACGAGATTTCGCTGACCGCCCCATTCTTGCCATATTGGTAAACCGTGGCAATGCCCGCCGCATCGATCGACTGCACGAGTCTCCCGTCGCCGTCATAGCGCCACTTCGTCGCCTTGCCCGAACAGTCGGTGTACTGAAGCAATTGCCCGGCTTCGTCGTAGACGAGCGACTTCGTGCCGCCCTTGGCGTCGACCATCTTGATCGGCATGCCGCTGGCGTTGTACGCGTACTTCGTCTCATGCCCGAGCGGGTCCTTCTGCACCACCAGATTACCTGCGTCGTCGTACGAACGCTCCCAGACGTACCCCTCGGGATCCTTGAGCCGAACGAGTTGATCGCGCTCGTCGTAGCCCATCTCGGCAACCGCCCCACCGACGCGAACATGCTTCGTCATGTTCCCGCGCGCGTCGTACTCCATCTCCTCGATGCCGCCGTCGCGATGAACATGCATCACTAGGTTGTTGTCCTGGTCGCGCCGCATCCACTCCTCGGTTCCATCCGGATATGCAACCCGGTACATGTAGCCGCGGATGTTGTAGTAGTAGCGCGTAACGTTGCCGAGCGCATCCGTCACATAGGTCAACCGGATATTCGGATGCCACATCAGGCGAATGTCGTGACTGCCGTCATCGGCATATTCGCGCACGCACCGCGCATTGGTGTTGTCGTCGCGCTCAGCCCCTTCCCACTCGAGGTTCATGCCGCGGCCGGTGCGATCCGTATAGCGAGTAATCAAATGACGGTCGTACGCATACTGGCGCGCGTTCCCGTAACGATCCGCTGCACGCACGAGATCGCCGTTTTCATCGTACTGGTACTGGGCAAGCGTGATGCGCGTATTCGCGTCGACGATCTGCTCGATCGTTGCGATACGTCCGCGGCTGTCGTGACGAAACGCGAGCGTATGACCAGCCGAGCTGACGAGCCGCGCCAGACGATTCGCATCGTCGTAATCGAGCGCGATCGTATTTCCCGCGCGATCCTTCTGCAATGCGAGGCGGAACGAATCGCCGCACTTCTCGTAGACGTGCAGCAAATTGTGCCCATACGCGACAGTCACCCACGTGTCGTCGAGCCGGCTCAGCGTCAGGCCTTCCACGCGGTCGTCGTGAACAGCACCTGCCGCGAGCGCCGGATAGTCGATATTGCGGCCGGTGGCATCGCTGAAGATCCACTGGCCGCCCCGAACGTCGATACGCGTCATGTACGGCGACAGCCAGCGCGCGCCCAGTTCGCCGGCGTCGAATCCGGCCAGCCGGGACCGGTAGACCCGCATCCAAACGACGGGCATGGCACCCGGCAATTCAAAATCGGTATGGGAAAACGTCTCATCACCGAACGAATAGCTGATCGACCCACCCGATGCCCCAAGTCCGCACTCGTCGCAATGATCGACACCGGCGCCCTTCGCTTTCGCCTCTTTCTTTGTCGCTGCGAGCGGTACCTGCTGCCGCCGGGCCTCGACTTCCGTCGTGCCCTGCGATTTGACCGATCCGGCCCGCATCGCTTCGCGCTTGTGCCGCAGCGCATTGATCAGCTTCAGCAGCAGCCACATCAGCTTGCCTTCGTCGCTGCCCTTCAGTTCATTGATCTTGCCGACCACCACCGGAGCCAGCGTGCGCAACGACGCGGCCAACTGGCGAATCGGTGCGACGTACCGCTCGGGGACGAGCCCCGCCATCGTGCTGCCCGCGGAGTTGACATTGCTCTTGCCGAGCGCCACCCCGGACTCGGACAGATATCCCCAGGCCCCCGTCACCAGATCCGCGCTGAACCATCCGCTTTTCTTCATCTGCTGCCGGTATTCGGCAGCCTTCCGTTTGTTCTCTGCCGGATCGAACAGCTTGCCGGCCACCACTGCATCGATACCGTCAGCCAGACCCGTGAAGATCTCCTGCGCCTTCGCCGCACAGTTGTCGATCAGTTCATCGACCACGCCCTGCAGCTTCGTCAGGAAATCCTCGATCTCGGTCGAGCACGAAGCCTGTATGTGCGTGACGACGATCGACACGATCGCGGCGCCGATGTCGCGCTTGTGAATCAGGAGTTCGTTGCGAATCAGCGCCAGCAGCGGCCGTGCCGTGAGGCGCATCGGCGCCAGGACGGGCGGAAACGGAATCACGCCGATCAGGTTGATCGCCAGTCCGAGATAGTCGAGCAGTTCGCCGCCGCGCTTGCGGATGATCGAGACGATGTCGGTGAGGGCATCGGCCAGCGCCATGAGGTTGTTGAGGATCGGAATCATGCTGGCCACCGTCGCCAGCCGATCGACGTTCACGTAGCCATTCGTCACGCTGATAAGCCATGCGTTGAAGCCTTCGCCGGACGCGACGACGTCGTCCGGATGAACATCGGTCAGCCACGGTGTGGCCTGTTCGTGCTCCGCGCCAGGAGGAAGTTTTTGATCAGCCATGCTCTCAGGATTCTTCTCGTTATACGTTTTTCGGCGCGCGGCGGCCGTTCCCCTCTTCTCGTGTCTCGGACGGCCGGCCAGCGACTCGCGGCATTGTACCGATGATTAGACGACGGGAAAATGAAAGGTCCCCATCCGCCCGCGCATGCAGCAAGGGCTCGGACCCCATTTCAAAATGGCTCGCTCTCGCGCCGACTTTATGTAAATCCCGTAACCATCTGTCCCGCTGCCAGCCGCCGCAGACTGCAAAAAACGCGCCCCTTCCGACGCGACTCGGTCATCACGCCCCCGGTAAAACGGGGCGAACAAGGATTTCCCGCAGTCCGCCACACGTGCCTGATTCCGAACCGCCCGAGATGCATATTCGGAAATCGTTCGCGCCACACCCCGGTAACATGCTACCGGGCCAACTACCGGCTTCCGGGCGCCTTTCGGCAACCGGCACTGTCGGCAAATCGTAAGAATTCCATGTCCATACAACGACTATCCACGTACGCCTGCCGGATCGTGATGATCGCGCTGCTGCAGTTCGCGGCGATCGCGACCGCGTCGGCGTTTCCGGCGGCCGCTTCCGCCCCGGGCGCGAGCGGCACCGACGCGTCCGTGCCGGCCATCTCGCTGAACGACGCCGTCGCGCAGCTCAAGCAGATGCAGGCCGAACAGGACCGCATCAAGCAGCAGACCTCGACCGCGTCCAACAGCAAGGAGCTGGATGCGCTCGGCGATGCGACACAGGAGCTGAGCACCGATGTCGCGAAGCTGCAGAGCGACCTCGCTCCGCAGCGCGCGCAGATCCAGGCGCAACTCGACGTGCTCGGCCCGGCGCCTGCCGAGGGCGCCGCACCGGAAACGCCGGCCGTCGCGAAGCAGCGGGCGACGCTGAACGCACGCAAGACGCAAATCGATGCGGCACTGAAGCAGGCCGCCGACCAGAAGACCAACCTCGCGAACCTGAACGAACAGTTCGCGAAGCTGCATCGCGGCCTGCTGAAGAACCAGCTCGCGTTCCGTTCGGGCGGCATCTTCAGCGCGCAGTTCTGGCTGCCGCTGTTCCAGCGTTCGCCGGATGACATCCAGCGGCTCGAGGATTTCAACGACGAACTGCGCGACATGCTGCGCTCGTCGTGGGTGCCCGGACAACGGGCGATCACCACGCTGCTGCTGATCGCCGCGTTCGCGATGTGGCTCGGCGGCCGCCGGCTCATCGAGCGCGGGCTCGCGTGGATCTGCCTGAACCGCCTGCCGCCCACCCGCTTGCGCCGCAGCGCGCTGGCGTTGTCGACCGCGCTGTCGACATTCCTGGCAACCGCCTTTGCGGTTCAGATCCTCTACCTCGCCGTCGCGCGCCACTACGAGCTCACGCCGCCGCTGACCGATCTGTGGGACCAGTTCGCGAAGCTTGCCGCGACCTGCGCACTGATCGCCGGGCTCGGCCGCGCGCTGCTCTGCACGAAGCATCCGTCGTGGCGCCTGCCGGCGCTCGCCGATCCCGTCGCACTCGCGATGAAGCCGTTTCCCAGCATCCTGGCCGCGCTGCTGCTGATGTCCGGCACGCTCGAATCGATCAACCGGATCGTCGACACCAGCCTGTCGGTCACGCTGTTCGGCCGCGGCATCGTCTCGCTCGTCGTCGCGCTGACGGTCGGCGCGTCGCTGCTGCGCTCGAACCGCGCGCGCAGCGTGCTCGCGGCGGCCGGCGAGGCACCCGAGGAGCGTTCGACGCTTGCCGGGCTGATCCATGCCGGCGTCACGCTGGCGATCGTCGTGTCGCTGATCGCACTCCTGATCGGCTACATCACGGTCGCGCGCTTCATCACCTACGAGCTCGTGTGGTTCGAGATCGTGCTGTGCGCGACCTACATCCTGATCCAGTTGACGCGCGACGCGAGCGAAAGCCTGTTCTCCGCGACCCTGTCGACGGGCCAGCAGATCAAGCACCTGTTCGCACTCGAAGACCGGCACCTCGACCAGGCCCGCACGGTCCTGTCCGGATTCGGCACGAGCCTGCTGATGCTGATCGCGGCCATCGCGCTACTGACGGGCGGCTTCGGCACGACGCCGGGCGACCTGCTCGACAGCGCGGTCGCGATGATCGGCAGCCAGCGGCTGCAGAGCCTGAACATCATGCCCGACCGGATCCTGAACGCCGTGATCGGGTTCGCAATCGGCTTCTACCTGCTGCGCTCGCTGCGCCGCTGGCTCGACGGCGAGTTCATGCCCGCGCTCGGCATGGATACGGGGATGCGCGTGTCGCTGATCACGCTGTTCACCAACGTCGGCTACGTGCTGCTCGTGCTGATGACGCTCGGGCTGCTCGGTGTCAGGTGGAACAACCTCGCGTGGATCGTCAGTGCGTTGTCGGTGGGTATCGGCTTCGGCCTGCAGGAGATCGTGAAGAATTTCGTGTCGGGGCTGATCCTGCTGACCGAGCGTCCGGTGAAGGTGGGCGACATGATCAGCATCGCGGGTGTCGAAGGCGACATCCGCCGCATCAACGTGCGCGCGACCGAGATCCAGCTCAGCGACCGCTCGACCGTGATCGTGCCGAATTCGCAACTGATCTCGCAGAACCTGCGCAACGTGACGATGGGCAACAGCACGCAGGGCGTCGCAACGCTGGTGCTGACGTTCCCGCTGAACACCGATCCCGAGCAGGTGCGTGACCTGCTGCTCGACGCGTATCGCGCGCATCAGGCGATTCTCGAGAAGCCGGCGCCGTCGGTGACGTTCAGCCAGCTCACGCCGGACGGGATCACGCTGAGCGTGACGGGTTACGTGGCGAGCCCGCGGATCGCGAGTTCGACGAAGAGCGACCTGCTGTTCGAGATTCTGAAGCAACTGCGCGCGGCGAAAATCACGCTGTCGAGCCCGCAGATGCTGGTTGTGCAGAATATGCCGGCGGTGGGAGACGCGTAACGCCGCGCCCAATCACAGCCGCGTATACAAACGAAGGGCCGGTTGCCGCGACGCGGTAACCCCCCCTTCTCGCTCTCACGTGGCGCCTGGATCAGGCGCCTCGCATCAGAAGTCGAACTTCACGCCCTGCGCCAGCGGCAGCTGCCGGCTGTAGTTGATCGTATTCGTCGCGCGACGCATATAAGCCTTCCACGCATCCGAACCCGACTCGCGGCCGCCGCCCGTTTCCTTCTCGCCGCCGAACGCGCCGCCGATCTCCGCGCCGCTCGTGCCGATGTTCACGTTGACGATCCCGCAGTCGCTGCCCGCTGCCGACATGAATTGCTCGGCCTCGCGCATGTCGTTCGTGAAGATCGCCGACGACAGGCCTTGCGGCACTGCGTTGTGCACGTCGATCGCGTCTTCAAAGTTGTCGTAGACCATCACGTACAGGATCGGCGCGAATGTTTCGCGCTCGACCACCGCCGATTGCTTCGGCATCCGCACGATGGCCGGACGCACGTAGTACGCATCCGCGTGACCACCGACGTCGACGCGCTCGCCGCCCTTCACTTCGCCGCCCTGCTCGCGCGCATCGGCCAGCGCCTTCTGCATCGCGTCGAACGACGCACGATCGACCAGCGGGCCGACGAGCGTGCCTTCCTCAAGCGGGCTACCGACCTTTACCGACGTGTATGCCTTCTCGATGCGCGGCAGCAGCTGATCGACGATGCTGCGATGGACGATCAGGCGGCGCAGCGTCGTGCAGCGCTGGCCGGCCGTGCCGACCGCCGCGAACGTCACGGCGCGCACGACGAGGTCGAGATCGGCGCTCGGCGCGACGATCATCCCGTTGTTGCCGCCAAGTTCGAGGATGCCGCGCGCGAGACGCTGGCTCAGCACCTTCGCGACTTCCGTGCCCATCCGCACGCTACCCGTCGCGCTGATGACCGGCACCTTCTTCGACGACGTCAGCACCTCGCCGACATCGCGCATGCCGAGCACCAGCTGGCTCAGCCCTTCCGGCGCAACGCCCGGATGCGTCTTGTCGAACTCGCGCAGCGCCTTGCCGAGCAGCACGTGGCATGCAATCGCGGTGAGCGGCGTCTTTTCCGACGGCTTCCACACGACCGGATCGCCGCACACGAACGCGAGCGCCGCATTCCATGCCCACACCGCGACCGGGAAGTTGAACGCCGAAATCACGCCGCACACGCCGATCGGGTGCCACGTTTCCATCATCCGGTGGCCCGGGCGCTCGGACGCGATCGTGAGGCCGTAAAGCTGGCGCGACAGACCGACCGCGAAATCGCAGATGTCGATCATTTCCTGCACTTCGCCGAGGCCTTCGGACGTGATCTTGCCGGCCTCGAGCGTGACGAGGTGGCCGAGCGCGGCCTTGTGCTCGCGCAGCACGTTGCCGAACACGCGCACGAGTTCGCCGCGCACCGGTGCCGGCACCGTGCGCCACTTGAGGAATGCGTCGTGCGCGGCGTCGATCTTGCGCTCGGCGTCGGCGGGCGTGTCGACGGCCAGCGTCGCGAGCGTCGCGCCGTCGAGCGGCGAACGCGCGGTCAGCGCATTGCCTTTCCACTGGGCGAGATCGATATCGAGCGCGGCAAGAATGTCGTTGAATTGCATCACTTCCTCTTCAGGGACAGATTGATCGGTGCGGCGGCAGCGCCGCCCGCGTGATTCGATTGGAGCGCGTTCGCGCGCCCTGTGCAAGCGGATGCGCAGCTCGACGGGCCCGGTGCGCCGCACGGCGCATCGCGCTGCGCCGCCGCCGGAAGCCCGGCCGGACGGCGCGCCCCCGCCTCGCAAGGCACGATCCATGAAACACATTGTCGATGGCCACAAGTCAGGCCGCTATTGATATTAACTCACGACTTCATTCCCAAAACGCAACACCTCGGCAGGACAAATCCATGCGTTCCTGCGCTGATTCAGGACACGTCCAAAGCCGGTAGCCGGGCCGCCCGGCGCGCTGCGTCGCGACGCAAGTTGATGACAAAGTTGCATCACCCTGTTCGGAAATATCGTTTGCGGCCCGTGCATCGGGCACACACAATCGGTGCGACGTCGAGGTGCAGCGCACCCGGCGCGCCGACGGCCGCCATCAGGCAGCCGGACGACAGACGAAGGCGACACGCGTGGCAGCCCGGTTCACCCGGACCGTTCCCGCGAAGCACCACCGCTGCCCCGGCCGGCAGCAGGCACCGCGTCGCGCTTCGTCACCGAAAAACAATTCCGGAGACAGCGCCCAGCGCCCGCCATGCATTCAGATGCCCGCCCCGATTCGTCCCGTCCGTCCGGCTCGCCGCCCGCGAAGCCATCCCTCCACCGTAGCCTGCAGGCCCGCCATCTGCGGATGATCGCGATCGGCGGCTCGATCGGCACGGGCCTGTTCGTCGCGTCCGGCGCATCGATCTCGCAGGCCGGCCCCGGCGGCGCGATGCTCGCGTACATGGTGATCGGCCTGATGGTCTATTTCCTGATGACGAGCCTCGGCGAAATGGCCGCGTTCATGCCCGTGTCGGGCTCGTTCGCGACCTACGGCGCGAAGTTCGTCGACGAAGGCTTCGGTTTCGCGCTCGGCTGGAACTACTGGTATAGCTGGGCCGTGACGCTGGCTGTGGAACTGGTCGCCGGGCAGCTCGTGATGAACTACTGGTTCCCGCATGTGCCTGGCGTCTGGTGGAGCGCGCTGTTCCTCACGCTGATCTTCGCGCTCAACGCACTGTCGGTGCGCGGCTTCGGTGAAGCCGAATACTGGTTCGCGCTGATCAAGGTGCTGACGGTGCTCGCGTTCGTCGGCGTCGGCCTGCTGATGATCTTCGGGATCATGCAGGGCGGCCCGAGCGCGGGCTGGGGCAACTTCACGCTCGGTGACGCGCCGTTCGTCGGCGGCTGGGCGACGATGCTCGGCGTCGCGATGATCGCGGGCTTCTCGTTCCAGGGCACCGAGATGATCGGCGTCGCGGCCGGCGAGTCGGAGAACCCGCGCACGACGATTCCGCGCGCGGTGAGCCAGATCTTCTGGCGCATCCTGCTGTTCTACGTGTTCGCGATCTTCGTGATCGGCGTGCTGATCCCCTACACCGACCCGAGCCTGCTGAAGAGCGACGTGACCGACATCGGCGTGAGCCCGTTCACGCTCGTGTTCCGCCACGCGGGCCTCGCGTTCGCGGCCGGCGTGATGAACGCGGTGATCCTGACCGCCGTGCTGTCGGCCGGCAACTCGGGCATGTACGCGTCGACGCGGATGCTCTTCAACCTCGCGGTCGAAGGCCGTGCGCCGAAGGTGTTCGCGAAGCTGTCGCCCGGCGGCGTGCCGCGCAATGCGCTGTATGCGACGACGGCCGTCGGCGCGCTGTGTTTCCTCACGTCGCTGTACGGCGACAAGACGGTCTACCTGTGGCTGCTGAACACGTCGGGCATGGCCGGCTTCATCACGTGGCTCGGCATCGCGGTCAGCCACTACCGGTTCCGCAAGGGTTTCCTCAAGCAGGGCTACCGGCTCGACCAGTTGCCGTACCGGTCGAAGTGGTTCCCGTTCGGCCCGCTGTTCGCATTCGCGCTGTGCGCGATCGTCGCGCTCGGCCAGGACTACCAGGCGTTCCTCACCGACAAGATCGACTGGGTCGGCGTCGCCGCGACCTACATCGGCCTGCCGTTCTTCCTCGCGATCTGGCTCGGCTACGCGATCGTGCGCAAATGCCGCCTCGTGCGCTACGAGGACATGGAGATCGCGCCGTGGATCGAACGCAACGCGACGCCCGAAGCGGTACCGCAGGCCGAAACCGGCTACGCGGGCTACGTCGCCAGCCCGGCCAACCCGACGCCGGGCACCTGACGGCACGCACCGCGCCGGCCGCCGCCCGAACACGGCAGCCGGCGCCCTGACAACCCCCATTCGACGCGGCGCGCGCGTTCAGGCAAGATCGACGCGCGCCGTCCGTTTTTACGCCGTTACGAATCCTCGAATCGCATGCAGAACTTCTACGAAGCCACCGTTACCCGCCAGCCCTACCCGCAACTGACCGGCACGATCGACACGCAGGTCTGCATCGTCGGCGGCGGCCTCGCCGGCCTGTGCACCGCGCTCGGCCTCGTCGAGCGCGGCGTACACGACGTCGTCGTGCTCGACAGCGAACGGGTCGGCTTCGGTGCATCGGGCCGCAACGGCGGTTTCGTGTTCGGCGGCTACAGCCTCGACAACGCCGACCTGCTGCGCACGCTCGGCCGCGACGAAGGGCGCCGCCTGTACCGGCTCACCGTCGACGCGGTCGAGCTGATCCGCGCACGGATCGCGCGCTACGGAATCGACTGCGACCTCGTCGACCAGGGCGTGATGCTCGCGAACTGGTTCGACGATCCGTCGCGGCTCGACAGCGTGCGCGCGCTGATGAAAAACGAACTCGACGTCGACTGGGAACCCGTATCGACGGACGCGCTGCGCCAACGGCTGAAGACGCAGCGCTATTACGGCGGCCTGTTCGAGCCGAACGCCTTCCACTTCCATCCGCTCAAGTACGTGCTCGGCGTCGCGGCGGCCGCATCGCGCGGCGGTGCGCGCGTGTATGAACGCTCGGCCGCGCTCGGCATCACGCGCGAAGGCGCCGGCTACGTCGTGCGCACGGCGCAGGGCACCGTGCGCGCGAAGGACGTCGTGTTCGCCGGCGGCGGTTACGCACGCGGCGTGTCGCCGCGCATCGAGCGCGCGGTGCTGCCGATCGCGACCTACGTGATCGCGACCGAACCGCTCGGCGCGCGCCTGCCGGACGCGATCGACGCGCCGTACGCGATCTACGACACACGTTTCGCATTCGACTACTACCGCCCGCTGAAGGACACGCGCATCCTGTGGGGCGGCCGGATCTCCGTGCTCGACCGCGGCCCCGACGCGATCGCGCGCCTGCTGCGGCGCGACCTGCTGCGCGTGTATCCGCAACTCGAAGGCGTGAAGGTCGACTACGCGTGGGGCGGGCTGATGAGCTACGCGCGGCACAAGATGCCGCAGATCGGCCGCGACGCGGACGGCGTGTGGCACGCGATCGCGTTCGGTGGCCACGGGATGGCGCCGACCACGGTCGCCGGCGAAGCGCTCGCGGCCGCGCTGGCCGAAGGCCGGCCGGTGCCGGACGGCTTCGCCGCGTTCGGGCTCACGCGCACGTTCGGGCTGGCAGGCCTCGCCGCCGCGCAGCTCACGTACACGGCTTACCAGGCCCGCGACGCACTCGCGTCCTGCCGCCGCTGAGCAGCCGCGGCGGCCGAAACGGCCCCGCCGATTAGAGCGGGAGGTCGGCCGGACGCGGATTTCCCACATGCTAGAATGGCTGGTCCAAGCTGCCGCGAAGCCAGAACAAGATCACATGAAAGCAGGAAGCAAGGCCGCCACGTCCGAAAGCCGCGCGCTTGCGTCCGAAGCGCGCCGCAAATACGATCCCGAGCAAACCAAGCGCAACATCCTCGATGTCGCCACGCAGGAATTTTCCGCGATGGGCCTCGCCGGTGCGCGCGTCGACGCGATCGCCGAGCGCACGAACACGACGAAGCGGATGCTCTATTACTACTTCGAAAGCAAGGAAGGCCTGTACGAGGCCGTGCTGGAGAAGGTGTACGGCGACATCCGCGCGCTCGAGCAGGAACTGCACGTCGGCGACATGGAGCCGCGCGAAGGCATGCGCCGCCTCGTCGAATTCACGTTCGACTATCACGACAAGCATCGCGACTTCGTCCGCCTCGTGTCGATCGAAAACATCCACGGCGCGAAGTATCTCGAACAGCTCAAGTCATTCAAGAACCGCAACGTCAGCATCATCAAGACGCTCGAGGAACTGGTCGAGCGCGGCGCGGCAAGCGGCGCGTTCCGCAAGGACATCGACGCGTTCGACCTGCACCTGCTGATCAGCTCGTTCTGCTTCCACCGCGTGTCGAACCGCTACACGTTCGGCGCCGCGTTCGGCCGCGACCCGTCGGCGCCGCGCCTGCGCGCGCGGCATCGCGACACGATCGCCGACGCCGTGCTGCGTTACGTCGCCGCGTAAGCGGCGGCTGCCCGAGCTCCCGGGCAGCGCCCACCGGGCACGAAACCTTCGTGCCCGTCACGCATCAGCGCTTCAATCCGTCGGCGCGGTCGACGCCAGCGCGATCCGCGCCTTCTCTTCCGGGCTTCCCGCCACGTAATACTTCTTCGCCCAGCTCGAATCGGGCGCAAGCGCGAGCCGCGCATGCGCGCCCGTGCCCGTGCCTGTGCCCGTACCCGTGCCGTGCTGCTTCGCATCGATCGCCAGCGCCCGTGCGCGGTAGTGCTCGTAGAGCCGCAGGAATTCCGCGAGATAGATTCCAGCGATCCGCTGGTCGCGAATCTCGAGCAGGTTCTCGTCGTTGAACTGCTCGGAATTGCGGCTCATGTTCGCCGAGCCCGTATAGACGACCGGATTCGCGCCCTCCGCGTCGATCACGATGAACTTGTGATGGATCACGACGGGCGGATAGGCCGGCGCCGGCTCGCCCGGAAACTGCCGCAATTCCGGCTCGAAGCCCTGCGGCACCGTCGCCGCGGAGAAGTACTCGGCGTCGATCACGTCGTGGTTGTCGCGGCTGCGGTGATACAGCTCGAGGTTCGCGAGCGTCGCCGCATCGAGCGTCTGGCCGGCCTGCTGCGCGGCATCGGCCTTCGTCGCGCTGCCGACGTTGATCTTGTTCACCAGCCCGAACATCATCAGCCCGCGGTCGCCGGCCGCGAAGCACGCGTCGCGCAGCGCCGCGTCGGTCGGCATGAACAGGCAGAACGACACCGAATGCTTCGCGGCCTCGATCGCGGCGACGATCGTGTCGATCTCGGTGCGTTGCCCCGTCGGTTCGGGCGAGAACGCCAGCCGCACCTGCGCGCTGCCGATCGTCATCGGCGCGGACCAGCCCGGCGACAGCCGCGCCGTCTCCGCGATCGGCGGATTCGCGGCCAGCGCATGCGCACGATCGTTGTACAGCGCGGCGAGCGCCGGCGAGTCGAATGCGTGCAGCACGTTCGCCTGTTCGGTGAGCCCTTCGGTCGTGAAGTTCGCGGACCCCGTCAGCACACGCGTGGGCGTCGCGCTTGCCGACGCATCGGTCACGATGAACTTGTCGTGCATGATGTGCGTCTTGTCGCGCGGCGCGAGCGTCGCGAGACCCTGCAGCGCGTCGACGGCCGGCTGGTTCGGCGACGGGAGCGGCGGCTTGCCCTTGCGCGCCGTCGTGTGCGCGTCGTAGACGATCGCAAGCGACGCGTCGCCGTGCTTGCGCCCGAACGCCTCGAACGCGGGCAGCGCCCACAGCGTGTCCGTCAGGTGATAAACGGCCGACGCCGCGCGCGACGCGGGGTCGAGCATCTCCGCGAACACCTGCTCCATGTCGTTCGCGAGCCAGGTGCGCAGCTTCAGTGCCTGCGCGTCGCTCGGCGCCGCATTCGGCGCGAGGCCCAGCGCCGCGACCTGCTTCGCGAACGCCTGCGAGCTGACCACCGCGCGGTTGAACCACGTGCCGATGCCGTCCTCGATGTGCGCGGGCAGCACGACGTCGCACACGCCGGCTTGCGCGTCGAGCACCTGCAGGTCCGCCGGCGTGCCGACGACCGGATACACGTCGTAGCGGAACGATGCATCGCGGTCCTGAGGATCGATGCGCGCGTCCCACCACATGAATTTCTGGATCGGCGCCTGGTCGGTCGGCGCGTCGCCCTGCGTGTCGGCGGCCGGGCCGTCGAACGTCAGGCGGTTCGGCAGCCAGCTGTTCGGCGCACGCGTCTTGCCGTCGGCCGACCAGAATCCCGGCGTGCGCCGGATCGCGAAACCGAGGAAATCGGACCGCGACGCCGCATCGGGCCAGTCGAAGGCCAGCAGGACGAGAGTGGGGGAAAGATAGCTGCGCACGCTGACGGACATTCGTTGCTCCCTGGCCCTGCGGCCGGTCGAGATGAATGGGTCAGTGTTGACGGCGGTTCTTCCCGCGGGATGACGGTTCGATGAACCTTGTATGTCGGACGCGCGTCAGTCGCACACGAGCAGCTCGATCCCGCGCGCGGTCAACGCGCGGCGCAGCGCCTTGTCGGGCGCGCGTTCGGTCACGAGATAACGCGCGGCGGCCGTGCCGTTGATCCGCACCGGCGTCACGCGGCCGAATTTCGAATGGTCGGCGACGATGATCGCCGTGCCGGCCGCCGCGATCATCCGGCTGCGCACCTCGGCCGCGAGCCGCGAGTAGTCGGTGCATTCGCCGTCGGGCGTGATGCCGCCGGCGCCGACGAACGCGAAATCGACGTGGTATTGCGCAAGCTGATGGATCGTGTCGAGCCCGAAGGTTGCGTCCTCATCGTCGGACAGTTCGCCGCCGAGCAGCGTCACGCGGTTGCCGTTGCGCCGCGCGAGCACGAACGCGGTGCGCCAGTCGTTCGTATAGATCGACAGCCGGTGCCGGTCAGCGAGCGCAAGCGCGACCGCATGCGGCGTGCTGCCCGAATCGATCAGCACCGATGCATCGTCGGGCACGAATTCGGCCGCGCGCCGCCCGATCGTGCGCTTCGCGTCCGCGTTCGCGGCTTCGCGCTCGGACAGGCTCGGCTCGCGGCGATCCGCGGCCAGCGCGCCGCCGTGCGTCATCACGAGCAGGCCGCGCGCGGCAAGTGCGTTCAGGTCGCGCCGCACCGTTTCGCGCGACACGTCGAGCGAACGCACGAGTTCCGCGACCGACAACGCGCCCGATCGTCCGAGCTCCGACAGGATGAATTGATGACGTTGTTCCGCCAGCATCGCGTGTGCGCCCGAGGCGACTGGTAATGGGTAAGCCGGCCATTGTATTACGGACGTTTGACCGACATTTGACGGTGGCGCGAAACGGGGCCGGCCGCGCTCCCCGAAAGCGAAATTCTGAATTGCCTGACGCGCGCGAATCGGCGCGGCGCCGGTTGCTACACTTCGAGCTTCGCAGAACGACAGACCAAGCCAAGGGGCTCGCGCAATGTATCGCAAAGGCAGTGTGATCGAAATCCAGTTTCCGCCCGAAAGACTCAACGACGCCGCCGGTGATCCGTACTGGATCGACCTGACGCTCGACGAGGCCCGCCGGCTGTACGAGCAGCTCGCCGCGCGCTTCGCGACCGACGCGCGCGCCAACCAGCCGCTCGATACGTTCTCGATCGACTGATTCGACTGATCTCCGCTTCACCACGCTCGCCCGTCCGCTGCGCACCGCGCAGCACAACGCACGCCGCCGCATCCTCGCGATATGCGGCATGAGACGAGTGCAGGATTCGACAAGACGCCGGCGGAGCTTGCCCCGATACTGGCCGACTTCACGGTTCTGTCCGGCCGCCTCGCGGCCCGCCTCGCATGCTTACCTCGCTCGTCGCCGCCGCTTTCGTCGCGCTCTGGTCCACCGGCTTCATCGTTGCGCGGGCAATCAAGCCCTACGCCGATCCCAACCTGTTCCTCCTCGCGCGTTTCGCGGGCACGGCCGCGCTGTTCGGCATGGTGGCGCTCGTCGCACGCGCGCCGTGGCCGGCCCGCCGCGAATGGCCGCGCCACCTGATCGCGGGCGCGTTGCTGCAGGGCGTCTATCTCGGCGCGAGCTACTGGGCCGTCGCGCAAGGGCTGAACGCGGGCGTCATGGCGCTGCTCGGCGCGCTGCAGCCGCTTGCCACCGCCGTGCTCGCCGTGCCGCTGTTCAACGAGCGCCTGCCCGCGCGCGGCTGGCTCGGGATGGCGCTCGGGCTGGCCGGCGTCGCGCTCGTGCTGGCACCGAAGGTCGCGGGCGGCGTCGCATCGCCGCCGGGCGCGGCGCCCGCGTGGCTCGTGGTCGCCGTGTCGGTGCTGGCGGTCGGGTCGATCACCGCCGGCTCGCTGTACCAGAAGGGCAAGCTCGCGCAGAGCGACCTGCGCACCGCGGTCGCCGTGCAGAACTTCGGCGCGGCGCTCGTCGCGGCGATCTTCGTCGTGCTGCTGCACGAGACGCGCTGGATCGGCGCGCCGGCGCTGTGGGTGTCGCTCGTGTGGGGCGTCGTGTTCCTGTCCGGCGGCGCGGTCACGATGCTGATGTGGATGCTGCGGCGCGGCAACGCCGCGCGCGCGACGTCGCTGCTGTTCCTCGCGCCGCCGCTCGCCGCGCTGCAGGGCTACCTGCTGTTCGGCGAAACGCTCGCGGCAATCCAGCTCGCCGGCTTCGCGCTCGCGCTGGTGGGGGTCGTGCTCGCGCGGCGCTGACGCCAGCCATCGACCAAGCCGGCACCGTCATCGAGGCCGCGCGCACGGATGCCCTTCGCGCGGCATCCTGCACCCGCCCGGCGCACCGTGCACCACGGCGATGCAGCGCGTCTCGCCGAAGCAACGCAAGGCCGCCGGATCGCACGCCCGGCGCGGCGCCCCGCCACGATTGCGCTTATGATGGGCGCCTTGCATTTCGTTCCGGAACTCCCTTCATGACATCCGCCGATTACGCCAGCCGCCAACGCGCGATCATTGCCGAACTGAACGTCGCCCCGCAATTCGACGCCGAGGCCGAGATCGCCCGCCGCGTCGAATTCCTCGCGCAATACCTTCGTTCAACCGGCCTGCGGACCTACGTGCTCGGCATCAGCGGCGGCGTCGATTCGTCGACGGCCGGGCGGCTCGCGCAACTGTCGGTCGAACGCCTGCGCGCCGACGGCTACGATGCGCGCTTCATCGCGATGCGCTTGCCGAACGGCGTGCAGAACGACGAAGCCGACGCGCAGCGCGCACTCGCGTTCGTGCGCGCGGACGAGACCCTGACGGTCGACGTGAAACCGGCCGCCGATGCGATGCTCGCGTCGCTGGTCGCGTCCGGCCATGCGTTCGAAACGCCTGCGCAACAGGATTTCGTGCACGGCAACATCAAGGCGCGCGAGCGCATGATCGCGCAGTACGCGGTGGCCGGCGCGCGGCGCGGCATCGTGATCGGCACCGATCACGCGGCCGAATCGCTGATGGGTTTCTTCACGAAGTTCGGCGACGGCGGCGCGGACGTGCTGCCGCTCGCGGGCCTGAACAAGCGTCGCGTGCGCGCGGTCGCACGCGCGCTCGGCGGCGAGGAATCGATCGTGATGAAAGTGCCGACGGCCGACCTCGAGGAACTGCGCCCGCTGCGCCCCGACGAGCACGCGTACGGCGTCAGCTACGACGAGATCGACGATTTCCTCGAAGGCAAGCCGGTCAGCGACCATGTGTACGAGACCGTGCTGCGCTTCCACGCAGGTTCGCGGCACAAGCGCGCGCTGCCGTACACGCTGTTCGACTGGCCGACCGCGTAAGCCGCGACTGCGGCTGAGCGATCGGCGCGTCACAATCATCCGGTGCTGCCGCCCGGCGACCGGTCGGCAGCATCGGAGCCCAATCGCCGCGCGCAGCCGTGACGGCGACGCGCGGCAACCCGGCGACGGGCAACGCTACGCGTGCCCGCCCGTCTTCGTCGCCTGCAGCGCACGAATCCGCATCCGCGCGCCCGTATCGCTGACCGTCGTATCGTACATCGTCGCGAGATCGCGCTTGAGCGCGGTGCGCGAGCCCCCGTCGAGATACACCATGTGCCCCGACGGATAAAAACGCGCGGACAGGTTCTGCCGCACCTTCTGATCCTCGAGCGGCATCTGCTGCAGGTCGATCACGGTCTGGTAGAACGGCGTGACGAAGTCGTAGAAGCCGTTCGCCGACAGCACCTTCAGGTCGACGTTCAGCGCCATCACCGCGGCGAGATCGCCGGCCGTGTAGAGAATCACGTTCCCCTGCGCGTCGATGCCCTGCTGCGCGCCGGTCGGGTCGATGTGGCTGAAATCCCAGTGCTGGAACGCCTGGTCGTTCAGGTCCGTGAACGCGGAATTCGACGTGAACTTCAACTGCTCGTTCAGGTAGCTGTTCCACATCGCCGTATACACACCCGTCACGGCCGTCATCGTCGGATCGTTGCCGCCCGAGTTCGGGTCGATCTTGCCGGCGATGCCCGACGAAATCCCGGTCACGCGGCCGTCGTACGAGCCGAGCGCGAGCCCCTGCGCCTGCAGCAGCGTCGTCAGGAACAGCGAATTGCCGCGCGCGTCGTAACCGGCGATGTTGAGGCTCCACGACTGCAGCGTCGCCGTATCGATGCCCGTGTATTGCGACAGTTTCTGCACGGCGGCCGGGTCCGCATGCGGGACCGCGCGCAACGCGTTCAGGTAGTCGGTGCGCGAGAACTGCGCGACTTCCTCGACGAACGCGCCGAGATCGGTCGGCGCCGGCGTGACGCCGAGCTTCTTGTGATACCACGCGTCGGCCGCCGCGGTCGGCAACGCGCCGACCGGGTTGCCGGCCTGCCGGTAGTCGAGGATCGACGATTGCAGCGTGACGCCGTTCAGGTCGACACCGTCCTCGTGCAGCTTGTACGCGAGCACGCAGCTGCGCGCGGTGCCGTACGATTCGCCGAACAGGTATTTCGGCGAATTCCAGCGGTTGTTCTTCGTCAGGTAGCGCTTGATGAACTGCTTCAGCGAATCCGCATCCTGGTCGACGCCCCAGAAGTTGCGGTTCTTGTTCGGCGCGACGGCCGCCGAATAACCGGTGCCGACCGGGTTGATGAACACCAGGTCGCTGTGGTCGATCATGCTGTCCGGGTTGTCTTCCATCTGGTACGGCGCGGGCGGCGTGAAACCCGGCATCGACGTCTTGATGCGCTTCGGCGCGAACGAGCCGAGCAGCACGAACACCGACGACGAACCGGGCCCGCCGTTATAGAAGAACGTCACGGGACGCGTTTCTTCCTTCGCGCCATCGGCGGTGAATGCGACGTAGAAGATCTTCGCGGCCGGCTGCGAACTGCTCGGGTCGACCGTCACGAGATGGCCGGCCGTCGCCGTGTACGCGATGCGCTTCCCGTCGATCAGGATCGTGTGATGCGTGATCGCAGCCGCTTCGGTTGTATCGGTCACCGAGTCGTCGGGGCCGTTGCCGTACGCGACCGGATCGAAGAACGGCTGATCGCGGCCATGACTCAACGCCACGGGATTGACGGTCGGCGGCACGCTATGCGAATTGTGGTCGCCGTGATGCAGCGGATAAACGCCGCCGGAAGATGCGGTATCGATGCCCATCGTGCTGCTCCTGGAGGTGAAAAAAGACGCGGGCAGGAAACCCGCGTCGAACGGAAAGATAAGAAGCGGCGCGTCAGCTCGACGGCTTGCGCGCGAGAATCGCGGCGAGTTGTGCACCGTTCGGGCTGCCGAGGCCCGTGCATGCGTCCCAGCCCGACGCGGCCGCATACGTGCCGTTCGATCCCTGGGTGATGTCGCGCAGCGCGCCCGGATTCTTGTACAGCACCGGATTGACCCAGCCGGCCGATGCACCGGCCGCCGCATTGATCCGCGCGATCAGCGCGGCCCACAGCGGGGCGACCGCGCTCGTGCCGCCCATCACCGTCGGCGTGCCGGCAACCGACACCTCGTAACCCGTCTGCGGCGATGCATCGCCGGCCACGTCCGGCACGCCGCGCTTCGCGAGCGGCGTGCTGCTGCCGTCGGCGCGCGTGACGGCGAGCCCCTGCTGCCACGCCGGCAGGTCGAACAGCGTGCTGACGCCGCCACCACCCGCGCCGCCGCCCGACGCCTCGTCGTTCCACGTCACTTCGCTGCGAATGCCCTGCCCGGGCAGTGCATCGAGTTGCGTGCCGCCGCAGCCGAGCACGTACGGGCTCGATGCGGGGAAGTCAACGTGATCGGCACCGTCCTGCAACCCGTCGCCCGAGCCGCTGTCGCCCGACGCCGCGCACACGGTGATGCCCTGCGCGGCGGCCGCCTGCAGCACGCGGTTGAACGCCTGCGCCGACTGCGTCTGCCAGACCGCTTCCGGGCCGCCCCAACTGATCGAGATCACCGACGGCTTGTTGGTCGTGTCGCTGACGGCCGCGTTGACGGCCTGGATGAAACCCGCATCGCTGTTCGATGCGAAGTAGACCGCGATCTTCGCGGCCGGCGCGATCGCACCGGCGATCTCGATGTCGAGCGCGACTTCGCCGTCCGGGCCGTTCGGGTCACCGCTCGGCGCATTGCGTCCGGTGCCGACGTTCACGTCGACGAGCGTCGGCGGCGTCGTGATCCCGAGCCCGCGGAAATACTGCTGGATGTCGGCCGCGCGATAACCGCCGCCCAGTTCGACGATCGCGATGCATTGCCCGGCGCCATCGCCGGCCGGAAAGCCGTATAGCGACGCGAGCTGGACCGGCGTGAACGTGACGCCCGCCGCGCCGCCGCGTGCGGGCCTGAACGGCGGACGCAGCCGGAAGTGCGGCCGCGCCTGGGGGCGGCTGTCGAGGCCGAGCACGGCCGTGACGGCATCGCCGAGATCGTCGGGCAGCGCGATCGGGCCCGAGCGGCCGCGATACTGGCCGATCGAACGATGCTCGAAACGCTCGAGCTTCACGCCGAACGCGGCTTCGAACTGCTGGATCGTGCCGGACAGCACGACGACGCTTTCGACCGGATCGACGCGATCGACCGTCAGTTGATGACGACGCGCGAAGTCCTCGGCCTTGCGAATGTCGTCGGGATGGGCGGAGAAACGCTGCGCGAATGCGGCGCGCGACAGCGGTTTCGCCTGTGCGTCGCCGGTGGCGAGCTGGTGGACCAACGTATCGAGTTGCCCTTCTTCCTGCCGCCGCAACATGATCGTGACGTGGATGCGTTCTGCCGGATCGCACGGGCCGAGGCACTTGGACTCGGCGACGATTCGGGGTTCACGGTCGGCGTGAAGATGCCTTGCCATGTTCTGACCCTCCTTGGTACCGCGTTGCACGGAACAACCAGGAAATCGGACATGGCCGGCGGAAGTCGGTTCCGTTCGGTCAGTCGGTTCGCGATAGCGCGAAGTGAGAGGAATTTTAGATCAGTCAGACGATTTGCGCGCACGCCCTTCTGCACCGGGGCATGCGCGCGAAGGCCGGCATTGCACGCGGCCTGTGTCGATCGGCGCATCGGCGCCGCGCGGCCTGTCGACCGGCGCGGCACCGCTGCGGCGGCGACGCTCAATCCATCGACAGACGCAGCGCGAAACCGATCAGCGCCGCGGAAAACGTCCAGCGCTGCACGGTCTGCGCCAGCGGATGCGCACGCATCCACGCCGCGATGCGCGACGCGCCGAACACGCAAGCGAGGTCGAAGCACACGCCGGCCGCGACCAGCAGCGCGCCGAGCTCGAACATCTGCAACACGACGGGCCCGGCCTCGGGCCGCACGAACTGCGGCAGCAGCACCGAGCAGAACAGCAGCGCCTTCGGGTTCAGCAGGTTCGTCAGCAGGCCCTTCACGAACGACTGCCGCAGCTCGCCCGCCGACACCGTCGTGTCGCCTTCGCCGAGCGCGAACACGGGCGAACGGAATACCTGGATCGCGACATACGCGAGATAAAGCGCGCCGCCGTAGCGAATCACCTCGTACAGCCACGGCGCGCTGCGGATCAGTGCCGCGACGCCGCAGGCGGACAGCGTCACGTGCGCGGTGCGCGCGAGCGACAGGCCACCCGCCGCCGCCAATCCCGGCCGCACGCCACGGCCGATGCTGGTCTGCAGCACGAGCGCCATGTCGGGCCCCGGCACCGCATAAATGGCCGCCAGCGCGGCGAGATAAATCAACAGCAAATGCGTGGAAATCATGGTCTGCCCCCGTCCTCCAATGACGATATGTTGCCGCTGAAGGAGGAGGGATTATTGGCCATCTTTGGCTCAGGATTGGCGATCCATAGGGGAATCCGCCACAATCATGAAACCAGAACAAGGATTCCGCCAATATGATCGAACTCGACAAAACCGATCGCGCGATTCTCGCTGCGGTGCAGCGCGACGGCCGCCTGCCGATCGCGCGTCTCGCCGAATCCGTCGGCCTGTCCGAGACACCGTGCGCGCGTCGCCTGAAACGGCTCGAAAGCGACGGCTACATCGAGCGCTATCGCGCGCAGTTGTCGCGCCAGGCGCTCGGCTTCGGCGTCGTCGCGTTCGTGCTCGTGCGCTTCGCGACGCACGACCGCAAGGTCGCCGACCGGTTCGAACGGGAAGTGCTCGGCATCGAGCGGATCCTGGCGTGCCACAACGTCGCGGGCACGGCCGACTACCTGCTGCAGGTGGTCGCGCGCGACCTCGACGACTACGGCACGTTCCTGCGCGAATCGCTGCGGATGCTGCCGGGCGTGACGTCGATCGAATCGGCGCTGTCGTTGCGCGAAGTGAAACACGACGCGGGCTTGCCGGTGCCGTGATGCGCGCGGCGGAGCGCGCCGGCGCAACGCTTGTTCACATTGTCGGCAGCGCCGGCGTCACGCGACGTCCGGCGGCTGGTGCGCGCGTTCGAGATCCTCGAGAAACGCTTCCACGAGCGGGTTACCGCGTCCGTTGCGCGCGACGACCATGTGGAACGTGACGTCGTAGCGCAGCTGCTCCGGATTGAGCGGCGCGAGCAGCCCCTGCGCGACGTACGGCGCCGCGAAGTGCTGCGGCAGGTAGCCGAGGTGGTGGCCGGACAGGATCAGCAGCGCGACGGCCTCCATGTTGTCGGCGGTCGCGGTCACGCGGTCGGGTGTCGTCGACAGCTGCGCCTCCGGCAGCGGATACGAGCGCCACGCCCATTCGAAGCCCGTGACGTCGGCCGGCGTCAGCGTGCCGGCGCCGTCGAACAGCGGATGGCCGCGGCCGCAGTACGCGACCTGGCGCTCGATGAACAGCGGCGTGTAGTGCAGCGACGGCACGCGGTGCCAGAAGTAGCCGACCGCGATCTGGATCTCGTCGCTCAGCAGCTTCTCCTCGAGATCGCCCGGCGCGCGCACGGAGATCGAGAAGCGCACGGCCTCGTCGCGCGTGCGGAACGCGGCGATCGCCTCGGCGATCCGCGCGTTCTGGCTCACCGGCGTATGGCCGATCAGGCCGATGTTCAGCGTGCCGACCAGCTGGCGGTCCATGTGCCGCGCGGCCATCCCGAACTCGTCGAGCGCCGCGAGCAGCTTGCGGCTCATCGCGTGAAACCGCTCGCCCTTCGGCGTGAGCCGGAAGCCGCTGCGGCCGCGCTCGCAGAGCCGGTAGCCGAGCCGCGTCTCGAGCGACGACAGTTGCGCGCTGATCGTCGACTGCCCGACGTTCAGCACCGCCTGCGCGGCCGACACGCCGCCCGCGTCCGTGACCGCGAGAAACACGCGGATCAACCGCAGATCGAGGGTCGACAGATTCCCCAGCACGCTCATCCCCTTCCATACATCGATGAAAATCGATGTTTACGTCGATATCTTCGCATTCTTCTTTCCCGGCGGAGCGCGTAAAACTGTGCGCCAAGCCGCGTCGAATGATACGGCAACCCCACATCGGAAGAGACAGCCCCATGAACGACCACACCCATTTCCAGCCGCTCGGCGGCAATGAAATGCCGCGCTGCGGCGGCATCGCGACGATGATGCGCCTGCCGCACGTGGCGAGCGCCGAAGGCCTCGACGCGTGTTTCGTCGGCGTGCCGTTCGATCTCGGCACGTCCAACCGCACCGGCGCACGCTTCGGCCCGCGCCAGATCCGCACCGAATCCGTGCTGCTGCGCCCGTACAACATGGCCACGCGCGCCGCGCCGTTCGATTCGCTGCAGATCGCCGACATCGGCGACGTCGCGATCAATCCCTACAACCTGCACGATTCCATCGCGCGCATCGAAGCCGCCTACGACGCGATCCTCGAGCACGACTGCAAGCCGATCACGCTCGGCGGCGACCATACGATCGCGCTGCCGATCCTGCGCGCGATCCACCGCAAGCACGGCAAGGTTGCATTGATCCACGTCGATGCACACGCCGACGTGAACGATACGATGATGGGCGAAAAGATCGCGCACGGCACGCCGTTCCGCCGCGCGGTCGAGGAAGGCCTGCTGCATGGCGACAAGGTCACGCAGATCGGCCTGCGCGGCACCGGTTACGCCGCCGAGGATTTCGACTGGTGCCGCGATCAGGGCTTCCGCGTGGTGCAGGCCGAGGAATGCTGGAACAAGTCGCTCGCGCCGCTGATGGAAGAAGTGCGCGCACGCGTCGGCGATACACCCGTCTACATCAGCTTCGACATCGACGGCATCGATCCGGCCTACGCGCCGGGCACCGGCACGCCGGAAATCGCGGGCCTCACGGTGCCGCAGGCGCTCGAAATCATCCGCGGCGCGAAGGGGCTGAACATCGTCGGCTGCGATCTCGTCGAAGTCGCGCCGCCGTACGACCCGTTCGGCACCACGGCGCTGCTCGGCGCGAACCTCGCGTACGAGCTGCTGTGCGTGCTGCCGGGTGTCGCCTACCGCAGCTGATCCCCGCCAGACACGACCTATTCCAAATCAGAGGATTCCAGAGGAGCACACATAAAGATGGGGACTTCCGTCAAGCAACCGAAGCGGGCGGCGCTCGCGTCGTTCGTCGGCACCACGATCGAGTGGTACGACTTCTATAGCTACGCGACCGCCGCCGCCATCGTGTTCGGACCGCTGTTCTTTCCCGGCGAAAACCGCTTCGTCAGCCTGCTCGCGTCGTTCGGCTCGTTCGCGGTCGGCTTCTTCGCACGGCCGCTCGGCGGCGTGATGTTCGGCTACCTCGGCGACCGCTTCGGCCGCAAGCGTTCGCTGCTCGCGACGCTGATGCTGATGGCCGTGTCGACGGTCGCGATCGGCCTGCTGCCGACCCACGCGCAAGCCGGTGTGATCGCACCGATCCTGCTCGTGCTGATGCGCGTGCTGCAAGGCATCGCGGTCGGCGGCGAATGGGGCGGCGCGGTGCTGCTCGCCGGCGAGCATGCGCCCGAAGGCAAGCGCACGTTCTTCGCGTCGTTCGCGCAGCTCGGCAGTGCGAGCGGCCTGATCCTGTCGATGCTCGCGTTCGGCGCGATCAGCACGCTGTCGAAGGACGACATGATGAGCTGGGGCTGGCGCGTACCGTTCCTCGCGAGTTCCGTGCTGCTGGTGGTCGGTTTCGTGATCCGCGCGAGCGTGTCCGAGTCGCCCGAGTTCGAGGAAGTCAGGAAGAGCGGCAACACCGCGCAGAACCCGCTGCGCGAAGCGCTCAAGTACTGGCCGCTGCTGCTGCTCGCGATCGGCGCGAACGTGTACGGCATCGCCGGCGTGTATTTCAGCAACATCTTCATGATCAGCTATGCGACGCAGTTCCTGTCGCTCGACCGGTCGATGGTGCTGCATTGCATGACGATCGTCGCGGTGCTGCAGTTCGTCGTGCAGCTCGCCGCCGCGTTCCTCGCGCAGCGCTTCGGCACCACGCGCGTGCTGCTGATCACCGGCGCATGGGCGGCGATCGTTCCGTTCGCGATGCTGCCGCTCGTGCACATGGGCACGCCGCTGTCGATCACGGTCGGCGTCGGCCTCGCGACGCTCGCGGAATCGGGCTACTACTCGGTGGTCGCGGGTTTCGTCAGCGGCATCTTCGTCGCGCGGATCCGCTATACGGCGATCTCGATCGCGTACCAGGTGTGCGGCGCGCTCGCCGGCGGCCTCACGCCGCTCGTCGCGACCATCATCGCGCAGAACACCGCGCCGCAATGGTGGCCGCTCGCGATCCAGTACACGAGTGCCGCAATCCTCTCGTCGCTGTGCGTGTGGCTGATCTCGCGCCGCGTCAGCATCGACGATGCGGGCGCGCCCGGCAAGACGCGCGAGTCGCTGCCGCGCGGCGTGCGCACCGCGTAACGTCCCGCAACGGGCAGGCGATTCGCCTGCCCGTTTTTTTTGCGTTGTCCGGCGGTGTACCGCACCGCCCGCGCATCCCCCGATATTGATTGCTTGCCACGACGGTGTCGCGGCAGGCAGGCGCACGCGGTCGCATCGACGAACCGCGCGCGACCCTGGAGACAAGCCGTCATGAACCGCCCCGACACCCTCGACCTTGGCCGCGCCGAATCGGCCGGCCTCGCGATCGAGCACCACTCGATCGACTACATCCCGGAACACGAACGCCACGCAAAGCTGGCGAGCCAGGGGCCGTTCTGGTTTCTCGGCAACTTCCATTTCTTCACGATCTCGATCGGTTTCGTCGGGCCCGGCATGGGCCTGTCCGCCGGCTGGACGACGCTCGCGGGCGCGCTCGGGATCATGTTCGGCACGATCTTCATGGCGTTTCACGGCTCGCAGGGGCCGGAGATGGGCCTGCCGCAGATGATCCAGTCGCGCGCGCAATTCGGCTATCGCGGCGTGATCGTCGCGCTGCTCGCGACGCTGTTCGTCTTCGTCGGCTTCAATGTCGTCAACGTGTCGCTGATGGTCGACGGCGTGCACAACGTATTCGGGATCGACGGCGGCTTCGTCGCCGTCGCGGCCGTGGCAATCGGCGCGTTGCTCGCGATCTACGGCCACGACCTGATGCATCGGACTTTCACGTGGGCGCTAATCGCGACATTGCCGCTCTATGCGCTCGTCACGCTCGCGCTCGCGTTCGGTCATGCGGCGCCGGCACACGCCGCCATTGCGCCGGCGGCCGCGCCGGGCTTCAACTGGATCGCGTTCGCGACGCAGTTCGCGATCGCCGCGAGCTACAACATCTCGTATGCGCCGTATGTGTCCGACTATTCGCGCTATCTGCCGAAAAATACGAGTCGCGCGAAGCTGATCGCGGTGATCTTCGCCGGCGCGTCGCTGTCGGGCACCTGGATGATCGGCCTCGGCGCATGGCTCGCGCAGAAGCTGCACGCGGCCGATGCGCTGGTCGCGATGAACGATGTCGGCACGTCGCTCGTGCCGGGCCTCGGCAAGCTGATCGCGATCGTGTCGCTGGTCGGCTTCCTGCCGATCATCGCGCTCAACGCGTACAGCGCGATGCTGACCGTCCTGACCGCCGTCGATTCGATCGTGCCGATCCGGCCGACCCGCCGCGCGCGCGTCGCATCGATCGTCGCGATCAGCACCTTCGTGCTCGCCTGCGTGTTCGCGATCCGCGGCAACGGCATCGCGCTGCTGCAGACGTTCCTGACGCTGATGCTCTACTTCCTGGTGCCGTGGACCGCGGTGAATCTCGTCGACTATTTCTTCGTGCGGCGCGGCCACTATGCGATCGCGCATTTCTTCACGCCGAACGGTCTCTACGGGGCGTGGCAACCACGCGGCATCGTCGCGTACCTGGCCGGCTTCGCGGCGATGGTGCCGTTCTTCTACATCTTCGATGCCGAAGCGAACCGCGAGGTATTCGTCGGTCCGTTCGCACGGATGCTCGGCGGCGTCGACATCGCGTGGCTCGTCGGGCTGATCGTCGCGGGCGCCGTGTATGCACTCCTGTCGCGCTCGCTCGACCTCGAACACGAACGGCGCGTGATCGCGAAGACGCCTGCGCCCGACGCTCCCGCCAGCACGGATATTCGCGAACGCGCATAACGGAAAACGGCCCGTCACGGCGGGCCGGTACTTCAATAGTCGCAGCGCAAGCTACGGCGCGTCAGTGTGCCTGGTTGCGCAGCGTCTTCGCGGCGGCGACCATGTTCGTCAGCGCCGGAATCACTTCGGCCCACTGGCGCGTCTTCAAGCCGCAGTCCGGGTTCACCCACAGACGCTCCGCCGGAATCCGTTCAGCCGCCTTCTGCATCAGGCCGACGATGTGATCCTGCGTCGGGATGTTCGGCGAGTGGATGTCGTACACGCCCGGCCCGATTTCGTTCGGATACTTGAAGTCGTCGAACGCGTCGAGCAGCTCCATGTCCGAGCGCGACGTCTCGATCGTGATCACGTCCGCATCCATGTCGGCGATCGACGCGATGATGTCGTTGAACTCCGAATAACACATGTGCGTGTGGATCTGCGTATCGTCCTGCACGCCGTTCGCGGTGATGCGGAACGATTCGACCGCCCACTTCAGGTACTCGCTCCATTGCGCGCGGCGCAGCGGCAGCCCTTCGCGCAGTGCCGCCTCGTCGATCTGGATCACGCGCACGCCGGCCTTCTCGAGATCGAGCACTTCGTCGCGGATCGCGAGCGCGAGCTGGTAGCACGACACCGAACGCGGCTGGTCGTCGCGCACGAACGACCAGTTCAGGATCGTCACGGGGCCGGTCAGCATGCCCTTCATCGGCTTGTTCGTCAGCGACTGCGCATACGTGATCCATTCGACCGTCATCGCCTTTGGGCGGCTGATGTCGCCGAACAGGATCGGCGGCTTCACGCAGCGCGAACCGTACGACTGCACCCAGCCGAACTGGCTGAATGCGTAGCCGTCGAGCTGCTCACCGAAGTATTCGACCATGTCGTTACGCTCGGCTTCGCCGTGCACGAGCACGTCGAGTTCGAGCGATTCCTGCTCGCGCACGCTGCGTTCGATCTCCGCGCGCATCGCCGTGCGGTAACCCGCTTCGTCCAGCGCGCCGGCCTTGAACTGGCTGCGCGCCTGGCGGATTTCGACGGTCTGCGGGAACGAGCCGATCGTCGTCGTCGGGAAGGCCGGCAGGCTCAGTCGGGCCGACTGCTTCGGCGCGCGCTGCGCATAGGGGCTCACGCGGTTGCCGAGCTGCGCGTCGATACGCGCGATCGAGGCCTTCACCACCGGGTTGTTCACGCGCGGCGAGCGGCGGCGCGAGTCGATCGCGGCGGCATTCGCGGCAAGCGCATCGGCCACCTGGTCGCGGCCTTCGTTCAGCGCGGTGGCGAGCACCTTCAGTTCGTCGAGCTTCTGCAGCGCGAACGCGAGCCACGAACGGATCTCCGCGTCGAGCTTCTCCTCGCTCGCGAGATCGACCGGCACGTGCAGCAGCGAGCACGACGGCGCGAGCCACAGGCGATCGCCGAGCTGCTTCGCGAGCGGTTCGAGCCAGTCGAGCGTCGCGTTCAGGTCCGTCTTCCAGATGTTGCGGGCGTTGATCGCGCCCACCGACAGCACGCGCCCGGCCGGCAGTTCGCGCACCAGTGCGTCGACTTCGTCGCGTGCATTGATCGCGTCGATATGCAGGCCGTCGACCGGCAGCGAGGCCGCGAGCGTCAGGTTGTCCTGAAGCTGCCCGAAGTAGGTGGCGAGCAGCAGCTTGATGCGGCGCGTTTCCAGCGTCGCATAGGCGGTGCGGAATGCGTGCCGCCATTCGGCGTCGAGCTCGGTGACGAGAATCGGTTCGTCGATCTGCACCCATTCGACGCCCTGCGCGGTCAGCGTGTCGAGCAGCGCGCCGTACACGGGCAGCAGCTTCGGCAGCAGTGCGAGGCGATCGGAATCGTCCTTCGCCTTGCCGAGCCACAGGTACGTGACGGGACCGAGGATCACCGGCTTCACGGCCACACCCTGCGCCTGCGCTTCCGCCAGTTGCTGGAGCAGGCGCGACGGGTCGAGCGAGAAGTTCGTGTCCGCGTGGAATTCCGGCACGATGTAGTGATAGTTCGTGTCGAACCACTTCGTCATTTCACCGGCCGAGACGCCGCCGCAGCACGCGGCATGCTCTTCCGCCGACTGCGCCGACCGGCCGCGCGCGACGCGGAAATAGTTGTCGAGCACGTCGCCGTGGAAGCCCTGCACGCGCTTCGGCAGGTTGCCGAGCGTGAAGCTCATGTCGAGCACCTGGTCGTAGAACGCGAAGTCGCCGAGCGGCGCCAGATCCAGATCGCGCTGGTCGTTCCAGTGGCGCTGGCGCAGCTGCGCGCCGAGCGCCTTCAGCTCGTCGCGCGACGATTCGCCTTTCCAGTAGCGTTCGAGACCGAACTTGAGTTCGCGCTTCGCGCCGATTCGCGGGAAACCAAGGTTGTGTGTGGTGACCATGACGCTGCCGTCCAGATGTAGTGAATGTCCGGCAGCCATGATAGGGATTTCAATACATGAAATAAAATGGCATTATTTCATTCATCCATTAAAATTGTTCATGTATCTGTTGGGTGAGCGATAACCATGCTGGAACGATTCCATCTCGTCGTCATTCGTGAAGTCGAGCGCCAGGGCTCGCTGACCGCGGCCGCCAACGCGCTGCATCTCACGCAATCGGCGCTCAGCCATACCGTCCGGAAAATCGAGCAGCAGCTCGGCACGCCGATCTGGGATCGGGAAGGCCGCGGCCTGCGGCTCACGCAGGGCGGGCAATATCTGCTGAAGCTGGCGAACCGGCTGCTGCCGCAGTTCGAGCTCGCCGAAGAGCGGATGAAGCAGTACGCGAAGGGCGAGCGCGGCACGCTGCGCATCGGGATGGAATGCCACCCGTGTTACCAGTGGCTGCTGAAGGTCGTGTCACCGTATCTGTCGCGCTGGCCCGACGTCGACGTGGACGTGAAGCAGCGCTTCCAGTTCGGCGGCATCGGCGCGCTGTTCGGTTACGACATCGACGTGCTCGTCACGCCCGATCCGCTGAACAAGCCGGGTCTGCACTTCGTTCCGGTATTCGATTACGAGCAGGTGCTGGTGGTCGCTGACTCACACCGGTTCGCGAACGCCGACTACGTGACGCCCGAGCAACTGACCGACGAGATCCTGATCACCTACCCGGTCGAAACCGACCGGCTCGACATCTACAACCAGTTCCTGACGCCGGCCGGCATCGTGCCGAGGCGGCACAAGTCGATCGAAACGACCGACATCATGCTGCAGATGGTGGCGAGCGGGCGCGGCGTGGCCGCGCTGCCGAGATGGCTCGCGGACGAATACGCGGACCGGATGCCGGTCGTGCCGGTCAAGCTCGGCAAGAAGGGCATCGCGAAGCAGATCTTTCTCGGCATCCGCGAGGCGGACGCGGCGATCGACTATCTGGCCGCGTTCGTCGCGCTCGCGCGCGAATCGACGTGGAGCGCGCCGCGCATGCTGCGCTAGGCGCGCCCGGTTGCAGGACGCGTCAGGCGGCGCGCATGCCGATGCGTTCGCCGCGCTCGACCCACGCGCCGAATAGCAGGCCGATCGTCGTCCACATGATCACCTGCATGCCGATCGCCGCGACGCGGAACTTCCACAGCACGGCGGCCGGGAAAGCGGCCGGCACCTCGTTGATCGACGGCAGCCCGAACTGCACCGCCGCGATGATCGCGACGAACACGAGCCCGGCGACGATCGACGCGTTCCATTGGCCGAGCTTCGCCAGCAGATGGCGGCGCACGCTGACCGAGAACACCATCGTCGCGATCGAGATCGCGATCATCAGGAAGAACAGGCCCGTGCGATAGCCGATCGTGTCGGGATCGCCGACCGACGGCGGATTGGCCGGGTACTTGAGGTTCGGCACGATCACGAGCGCGATGAACGCCGCCAGTGCGAGCCACGCGGCCAGCGGCCGTGCCGGGAGGCGGCCGCCGCGCCCGTACGCGAACGCAAAGACCAGCGAGAACAGCCCGCCGAATGCCGCGCCATAGGTCACGACACCGGTCAGCAAGCCAAGGCCGGCCTGCGTGTGACGACTGACCAGCTCGGGCTCCGGCGCGTCGCCTTTGGCGGCGTCGAGTTTTTCTTCAAAGGAAATCGCCTGATCGACTTGCGGTTCGCCGACGATTTTCGCGAAACCGAACGTGAGGAGGCCCGCGGCGATGCCTGCGAGCATCCCGCGCATGAGCAGCTTTCCGACCATCGTGTTCTCCGCGTCAGTGGCAGGGAAAGCCGAGCAGATGGCGGCCGTCGTGGACGAATTCGTGCACATACATGCCCGGCACGAGCGACGTCGCGCCTTGTTCCGCGCCGACGAAATACAGTGCGAGCAGCAGGATCAGGCCGACGAACACGGCCCACGGCAACAGTTCACGGACGGGGATGGGTGCCGGCACGACGACCGGCTTCAGCACTGCTTCGCTCATGGATGCACCTCAGGGGAATCGCGCCCCGACAAATGTTGGATGGGTACGAAGGCAGGTCTGGCTTCCGGGATCGAGATTCCCCGGTTACAGTGGCGCGACCGCGCCGGAATTGCACCGGCTTCCGCGTTTCGTATCGGGCGGATTGTACGCGCGAAAGTCCGCGTGTTGAAGTAACGGCGTGCGAGCGACCGCACGTTCCGCCCGGCCCCTCCGACAACCGACATGACCCTGCATGCCTCGCTGCGCCTGATCGCACACGCATCGACCCGTGCGATGCGCACCGGCACGTTTCCCGACGACGATCCGCTCGACGCGCGCGGGCTCGCCGACGCCGCCGCGCTGCGCGACCGGTGGGCGGGCCTCGCCGGCGCGATCGTGCTGTGCAGCCCCGCCCGCTGCGCGCGACAGACTGCCGATGCGCTCGGGCTACGTGCCGACATCGATCACGCGCTGCGCGACATCGACTACGGCAACTGGCGCGGCCAGCGGCTGCACGATCTCGGCCGCGACTGTCCTGACGAATTGGGTGCATGGATCGGCGATCCGTCCGCATCGCCACACGGCGGCGAATCGTTCGACGCAGCGATGCGGCGTGTCGGCACATGGTTGAACGCGCTGCAGCACGAGCGCGACATCGTCGCGATCACGCATGCGGCGATCATTCGCGCGGCCGTCGCGCAGGCTCTGCGGATGGATTCCAAGGCCGCGACTCGCGTCGACGTCGCGCCGCTGTCATGCACGACATTCGCCGCATCGCCGCATGGATGGATGTTGATCGCGGATGTCGATCGGCGCGACACTGATGCGTAAGCCCATGTCGTGCCGAGTTGCGTGCGCCATGTGGCCGAAGATGCGTGCCGGCGCTCTGCTTACATCGCTGTAAGACATACCGTTCGCCATCCCGACTGTCATCAAACTGACTGCTGGCCGAAGCTAGGATCAGACGCGATTCCCCTACGAGATGCCGTCATGAATCAACCTGCTTCGTCCGCCTCGAACAATTCGGGCTCCGTCGAACGCACCCGGCAAGTCGGTTATGCCGTCTTCCTGCTGGTGCTCGCGATCGGCGCCGTCTATATCGCCATGCACCTGATCGACGATCTGTCGTCGGTCCGCGAAGCATCGCTGTTTCCGTACCTGATGCTCGGCGCCGCGCTGCTGATCGCGCTCGGCTTCGAATTCGTCAACGGTTTCCACGACACCGCGAACGCGGTCGCCACCGTGATCTACACGCACTCGCTGACGCCGAACGTCGCGGTGATCTGGTCCGGCATGTGGAACTTCCTCGGCGTGATGGTCTCGAGCGGCGCGGTCGCGTTCGGCATCCTGCAGTTGCTGCCGGTCGAGCTGATCCTGCAGGTCGGCAGCGGTTCGGGCTTCGCGATGGTGTTCGCGCTGCTGATCGCCGCGATCGTGTGGAACCTCGCGACCTGGTATTTCGGGTTGCCGTCGTCGAGCTCGCATACGCTGATCGGGTCGATCATCGGCGTCGGGCTGATGAACCAGCTGATGCACGGGCCGTCCGGCACGAGCGGCGTCGACTGGGGCCAGGCGCTCGGCGTCGGCAAGTCGCTGCTGTTCTCGCCGATCGTCGGCTTCCTGTGCGCGTCGCTGCTGCTGCTCGTGCTGAAGGCCGTCGTGCGGATTCCGGAGCTGTACAAGGAGCCGCCGAAGGATCAGCCGCCGCCGTTCTGGATTCGCTGCCTGCTGATCCTGACCTGCACGGGCGTGTCGTTCGCACACGGTTCGAACGACGGGCAGAAAGGGATGGGCCTCATCATGCTGATCCTGATCGGCACGGTGCCGACCGCGTATGCGCTGAACAAGGCCGTTACGCCGGCCGAATCGCAGACCTTCGTTGCGGTCGCGAACCAGGCAGCCGCGACGTTCGGGAAATACACGAACGGCGTCGCGCCGTCCGCGAACCCGCGCGCCGACGTCGAACACTACGTGCAGCGCCGTGAACTAACGCCGGCCGTGCTGCCGGCCGTGCAGCAGTTGTCCACGTCGCTCGCGACCGCGGTCGGCGCGTCGGGCTCGATGGCAGCCGTGCCGCAACGCGACGTCGACAACGTGCGAAACACGATGTATCTGGTGTCCGAAGCAATTCGCCTGATCGAGAAATCGGGGCAACCCGCGTTCGCCGCCGACGACAAGCTCGCGATCGACAACTATCGCAAGCAGCTCGACCATGCGACCAAGTTCATCCCGACCTGGGTGAAGGTCGCCGTCGCGATCGCGCTAGGTCTCGGCACGATGGTCGGCTGGAAGCGGATCGTCGTGACCGTCGGCGAGAAAATCGGCAAGCAGCATCTGACGTACGGACAGGGCGCATCGGCCGAAGTCGTCGCGATGCTGACGATCGGCGCCGCCGACATGTACGGGCTGCCGGTGTCGACGACACACGTGCTGTCGTCGGGCGTCGCGGGCACGATGGCGGCGAACGGGTCCGGGTTGCAATGGAGCACGGTGCGCAGCCTCGTGCTCGCATGGGTGCTGACGCTGCCGGCGTCGATCGCGCTCGCGGGCGGGCTCTACTGGCTGTTCCGGTCGGTGGTCTGATCGGGGACGCGGTGGGTGGCCGGTGAGCGCCGGCCGCCTGTAGTGGAAGGTTCGACTCTCGCTTCTCCGCTTCTCCGCTTCTCCGCTTCTCCGCTTCTCCGCTTCTCCGCTTCTCCGCTTCTCCGCTTCTCCGCTTCTCCGCTCCGACACGTCGCCGCATGCGGCGTGTCCGTGCCGCATCGCACGCCGCTCCCCTCTTCCTTTTCCGAATTGAAACGCAAGATCTGGAGCGCGCCGTCTCACGGACGTCGGTAGACTGGGTTCATCAACTTCCATCGTGAATTCAACCGTGCGCGCAACGCTTCCGAAGCATTCCGCGCGACCGCACGGCACCACGTTGCTGACGAACCGAGGTAGCCCGTGAACATTGCCGATCTGCAACCTGCCGTCGAATCGCTGGACATCGCGCAACGTGTCGACGCAATCGACTGGACGACCGTCGATGCCGATCTCGATCGCTACGGATGCGCGCGTGTGCCGGGCCTGATCTCGGCGAGCGAGTGCGATGCGCTCGTATCGCTCTATCCGCGGGACGCGCTCTATCGTTCGCGCGTCGTGATGGCGCGGCACGGATTCGGGCGCGGCGAATACAAGTATTTCGCATACCCGCTGCCCGCGGTGGTCGCCGAGTTGCGCACGACGATCTACCCGCATCTCGCGCCTATCGCGAATCGCTGGAACAAGGCACTCGGGCTCGACGTCCGTTATCCGAACGACCAGGCGACATTCCTCGATCGCTGCCACGCGGCGGGACAAACACGGCCGACGCCGCTGATCCTTCAATACGGTCCCGACGACTACAACTGCCTCCATCAGGACCTGTACGGCGAGCACGTCTTTCCGCTCCAGGTCGCGATCCTGCTGTCGGCGCCGGGCCACGATTTCACCGGAGGAGAGTTCGTGTTGACGGAACAGCGGCCACGCATGCAGTCGCGTGCGGAAGTGGTGCCGCTGACGCAAGGCGACGCGGTGATCTTCGCCGTGCACGGCCGGCCCGTGCAGGGAACGCGCGGCTTCTACCGCGTCAACCTGCGCCACGGCGTAAGCCGGATCCGCAGCGGCCACCGCCACACGGTCGGCATCATCTTCCACGACGCACAGTGACGGCAACCGGAACGAGCGCAACGCTATCGCGCCATTCGTCTCGCGGATGAATTTGCACAGGAAACGCCGCGCGTCCGCCGCACCAATCGCGCGTTATCGTTCGGGGGTCGTTGCGACCGGACATCACCACGCGATCTGTTCATTCGTTCACAGTGGCCGATGACGGATTTCGCTGCCCGTCAGGCCATCTTGGCCATGACGGACCGACGTCTCAAGTGAGCGACAGGAAACGAAAGCATTCACCTGTCGCGACACAAAGGCGATTGGCGGCCCGGCCTATCCTCGCGCCACATTCGCCCGCAGCCGGTCGCCCGCATCGAGGGCCAGCCGCGCGTAGCCCGGCAACGTCAGCAGTGCGAGTACACCCGCGGCGACGAACGCCCAGCGGAAATCGTCGAGCACGTAGTGCATGCCGGCCGCATCGCCACGCACCAACGCCGCGAGCCGCAGCGACAACGCGCCGAACGCGATCCCCATCCCGATCGTCATCTGCTGCGCGGCGCTCCACAACGTGCTGGCCGCGCTCGTCTGGTGAGCCGGGATATCCGCATAGGCCAGCGTCGCGAGCGTCGTGAACTGCATCGACCGCGTCAGCCCGTAGACGAATACGACGAACAGCGTGATCGCCAGCGGCGTCGATGCAGTCAGCCAGCCGCACGCGATCGTGAAGATGCCGACGATCGTCACGTCGACGAGCGCAACGCGCCGGAAACCGAAGCGGTCGAGAATCCACGACGTTCCGGCCTTCATGCCGAGATTGCCGAGCGCGCTCGCGAGCAGCAGCAGGCCGGACTGGAACGGCGACAGCCCGAAACCGATCTGGAACAGCAGCGGCAGCAGGTACGGCACGGCGTTGATCGCCATCCGCGTGATCGAACCGGTGATCACCGTCACCGAGAACGTCGGTACCTTCAGCGTCGTGAAATCAAGCAGCGGATGCGCGCAACGTCGCGCATGCAACCACGCGGCAATGCCGAACAGCACGCTCGCCCCCACCAGGACCACCGCGCGCGTGAAGTGCACGTCCTGCTGGCCGGCCGCCTCGGTTCCGATCAACAGGCAGGTCAGCGCTCCACCGGCCAGCACGAAGCCGACCCAGTCGAGCGGCCTTTGTTCGTCGGCCCGCGTGTTCCGGACGATCAGCCAGGTACAGGCCAGCGCGGCGATGCCGAACGGGACGTTCAACAGGAAGATCCATCTCCACGACGCATAGGTCGTGATGAAGCCGCCGATCGGCGGCCCGACGACCGGCGCGACGATGCCCGGCCACGTGATCGTCGCGATCGCGCGCATCAGCTTCGCCTTCTCGGTACTGCGCACGACGATCATTCGTCCGACCGGCACCATCATCGCCCCGCCGATACCCTGCAGCAGGCGCGCAGCCGTGAACGTCACGACGCCATCGGACAGCCCGCACAGCACCGACGCGCCGGTAAACACGACGATTGCACTGGCGAACACCGTGCGCGATCCATAGCGGTCCGCGATCCAGCCGCTGATCGGGATGAACACGGCGAGCGCAAGCATGTAGGCCGTCATCCCGAGACTCAGCGCATTCGGTCCGACGCCGAACGAGCGCGCCATTTGCGGCAGCGCGGTCGCGATCACGGTCGTGTCGAGGTACTCCATGAAGAACGTTGCGGCGACGAGATACGGCAAGAAGTCGGTCGTCCGACCACCTTGGGCGGGGCTATCAGTCATGAACGGTGCAGGAGACGGAATGCTGAAGACACCGACCGCCAGCGCATGCGGAAAAGCGCCGGGGATCGGGACGAATGGCGATATTACCTCGAAGGGCTTGCTGTCCGCTCTGCCGGGCATGTCGTGCGAATGCACTTTATGCGCATAGATTTCTGTGACGAATTCGCGCTGCGTGCGCCCAGTGGCACCCACGATCGGGTTGGCGCGAGGTGTCGATGGATGGGTAAATGAAGCAGGAGGGTTTTCGCGAGAACGCGGCATTTATCGGCTATTACCGACGAACGTCGCTCATCACCGGTCATCGCTACATCGTCGTTGGATGCACCGACGTCAGCTCGATGCTGACTGGAATCGCATTGATGTAGCGCCAGAGGGAAGCACCTGGGGATTTCAGCGGGCAGAATTGCGGGTCGCTCAAGAACGACGGCTATCTGGATCAACGCCATCGAAGCACCAGCTCTGGCCGCACCGCCCTTCGCCGGCGCGTGAGCATTTCTACCGCCCCAATGCAAAAACCCCCGCCTTTCGGGCGGGGGTTCTTAGCTTAGGGAGCCTGACGATTACCTACTTTCACACGGGAATCCGCACTATCATCGGCGTAGAGTCGTTTCACGGTCCTGTTCGGGATGGGAAGG
>NZ_JBQVSQ010000016.1:0-156397 GCF_052952715.1 Burkholderia sp. YIM B11467 | reverse complement strand
CTCGTCGCTTGTTTGGCGCGGCCAAACGGCGCTCCTCACTTCTTGCCCTACGCGCGATTTCGGGCATTCGCATGTGTGTTCCATATGGAAACAGACCCTAGTAATCCGAATAAAGCCGCACAGGTGTCGGCGTGACGAGCCAATTGGGTCGCGCACGCGCATCGAACGCATAACGCAGGTACACGAGCGCCGAACTCGGCGCGTAGTCGTGCGACCGGTCGACATGAAGCTGCGCGCCGACGCTCAGATGCGGATTCACGCGGTATTCGACGATGCCGTTCACGCCGTACGAGAACGACACGCCGCGCGTCGAGCTGCCCGCGTACACGAACCCGGCCGCCACCTGCGCGGCCCGCTGGTCCGAGAACGTCGGGTAATACAGCGAATCCTTCTCATAGCTGTTCGACACCCCGCCCGTGAAGGTCAGGTCCCACGACAGCGCGTCGTGCCGCCCCGCCCATTCGATCGGCACGCCGAGCGACAGGTAGCGCTGCGGGCTGTAATAACCACCCTGCCCGTACGTGTAGTAGCGCAGGTTCTGCGCGTAGTGCCACGCGTTGCCGACGAGCCCGGTGCTGACCTTCATCGTTGCGCGCTCGTACACGGGCACCGTGAAGCCGGTGCGCAGCGTGACTTCCGCGTTGCGCTCGACGTTGCGGCCGGACAGCACGCCCGCGCCGAGTTCCGCGAACAGGTTCGTGCGGCCCACGTCGACCGACGCGCGCAGGTTCACGCCGTCGCGGCGCACGCCGCCCCACACCGCGCCGGTCCACGGGTCGCGCATCCCCGCATACGACAGCACGCTGCTCGTTTCCGGCCGCCGCGACGCATTCACGCTGAAGCTCGCCGGGCCTGCATCGAAGCGATAACGCACGCCGCCGACGAGGTAATGCACAGGGAAGCCGAGCGGCGATGTGCCGAGATCGAAACGCCATGCATCGGTGCGATAACCGGCGCCGAGCGCAACGCCCGTCGCCGTCTGGTGCAGCGAGCCCGGCGGATTCGCGATCAACGCGGCGGCCGACTGATTCGACGGGAATGGCGGCGGCAGCCCGCTCTGGGCCTTGAGCGCCGCGTAGGTCCCGAACGTCGTGAGCGAATAGGCGTTCGGATCGCTGGTATCGAGCGTGCCGGGATCCAGGTGCACGGTGTCGATCTGCGCGAACACATGCCCGTCGTAGCGGATCGGCAGTTGCATGTAGATCGGCACCTGCTGCGCGCGATACGACGAAATGCCTTCGTCGCCCGACTTGTACGCGGGCGTCCAGCCGGTCTCGATCTCGGGGTTGCGGCGCTGCTCGAGATCCGCGAACGCGGCCTGCGCGGGCGTCAGGCCGTCGCGGCTCGGGCTCACGCCGGCCGTGCGTTCCTGTGACAGCGACAAGCGATACAGCGACGCCGCGTCGTCATAACGACCCTGTGCTTCGGCCACGCGCCCGGCCGCGACCGTCACGTCCGCGCGCGCCGGATATGCGGCGTGCAGCCGGTCGGTCACCTGCGCGGCTTCGTCCGGGCGGCGCAGCGCATTCAGGCGGCGTACGGCCGACAGTTGCGTATCGACGTCGTCGTCCGGCGTGCGCGCGAGCACCGCCTGCACACGCGCGAGCGCGGCCGCGCGGTTGCCGCTGTCCTCGTCGATGCGCGCGAGCGCGAGCTGCGTATCGGCATCGTCCGGCGTGCGTGCGACGACCGGTGCAAGCGCGTCGCGCGCCGCGCCGTAATGCCCCTGCGCGCGTTCGAGATCGGCCAGTTCGAGCGCGTAGCGCTTGTCCGCGCGGCCGGCCGGGCTCGCGCGATCGAGCAGCGTGCGTGCCTGCGCGTAGTCCTGCCGCGCGATCGCGTCGTCCGTCTGCCGCAGCACGAGCCGCAGCGACTGATCCTCGAGCCTCGCCGTTTGTGCGGGCGTCAGCGACGGTTCGCGGCGCAATGCGTCGAGCCACGCGGCGAGCGCGTCGTCGCGCCCCGCGCTGCCAAGCAGGTCGCCGTAGCGCAGCCGCACGTCCGCGTCGGCTTCGCGCGGATGCGCGACGATCCAGTCGTGCAACGGCGCGAGGCCGCGATCGGGTTCGCCCGCGTCGATCCACTGCGCGCCGACCGCGGCGAGCATGTCGGGATCGTCCGGCGCGCTCGCCTGCGCATGCGCGAGCGACGCGGCAAATGCCACGCGGTCGCCGCGCCCGAGCGCACCGCGCGCGTCGGCCAGCGTGCTTTCGGCATCGAGCTTGCGCGCCAGCGCGCGCATCCCGTCCGAACGGTGCGCGTCGTCGACGGGTGCGAGCGCGGCCTGCGCGCCCGCGACGTCGTTGATCGAATTGCGGTACAGCGCGGTCGCATAGCGCATCTCGGGCGTATCGCTTTGCGCGAGCCCGTCGTCCATCACCGTGCGGCCGAGCTGCGGCAACCCCATGTCGCGATACAGGCGCGCGAGCGCGAAACGTGTCCACGGCGCGTCGGGCGCCGCGCGTACGGCGGCCTCGTAGCGTTGTGCGGCCGGCCCGCGTTCGCCCTTGTCCGCGAGTGCGCGCGCCTGGTCCGCGAGCANACGTGTCCACGGCGCGTCGGGCGCCGCGCGTACGGCGGCCTCGTAGCGTTGTGCGGCCGGCCCGCGTTCGCCCTTGTCCGCGAGTGCGCGCGCCTGGTCCGCGAGCAGGTCGGCGCGCAGGCCGTCGAGCGCGCGGCGATCGTCGCGGCCCGTCACGCGTCCTTGCAATGCGTCGAGCAGCGGGCCGATCCGGTCCGCACGGCCGGTGTTCTCATACAGCATTGCCGCGCCGCGCACGGCCGGCAGGCTCGGCGAACGCGCGGCCAGCAACTCGCGCAGCAACGGCTCCGCGCGCGCCCAGTCGCGCTGCGCGAGCAGCGCATCGGCGAGCTGCAGCTTCGCGTCCGGGCTGTTCGGCTGCATCGCGAGCGCCGCACGCGCCGCGCGCTCGGCGTCTTTCGGCCGCCCCGCGGCGGCGGCCGCGCGGCCTTGCGCGAGCAGTCCCCAGAACTGCGCGGTGCGCGCCAGGCTCTGCCATTTGTCGCGCTGGTCGGTCGCGAGCGTCGCGGCCCGTGTGAACAACGCACGCGCTTCGTCGTGCCGGCCTTCGCGCAGACGCAACAGGCCGAGCCCGCCAACCGCGTCCGCATCGTCGGCCCGCGCGCGCGCGGCGCGGGCAAGCAATGGATCCGCACCCGCCAGGTCGCCGCGCGCGAGCGCCTGCAGGCCGCGCTGCTGCGCGATGTAGCCGGGATCGCGTTCGAGCCGGCGCTGCGCATCGCGCCGGCTGTCCAGTTCGGCAACCCGGCCGCGGAATTCGGTATCGTCCGGCACCAGCGCGAGATACGCCTGCAGCGCATCGAGATACGCGGGATCGCTGCCGGCCGCCTGCAGCACACGCCGCCACAGCGACATCGCCTCCGTATGATCGGCGTCGTCCCGCTTCGCGAGCGACCATGCGATCCGGTTCGCCTCCGCGCGCGTGGCGGCATGCTGGTTCAGCAGCCGCGCGAGCGCCATGGCCGCGCTGGTGTCCTGCGGATCGGCCGCGATCCTGCGGCGCAGCGCGGCGAGCGCCGAGTCGTGTGTCCCCGGCGCATTCGCGAGGATTTCGTAATACTCGGCGCCGAGCGCGCCCGACGGCGCGCCGTTCGGAAACAGCGCGACGATCCGCCGGGCCGCCTCGTCGGTGCGGCCGCTGCGCGCGAGCAGGCGGATCTGCGCCATCTCGCCGCGCCCGCTCGTCGCGACGCGATATTCGTCGGCCACCCGCCGCGTGGCGGGCCCGTCGGGCGACTGCGCCTGCAGGCGCGCGAGCGCGGCCTGCGCGCCTTTCGCGTCGCCGAGCCGCAGCAGCACGCGCACCTGCTCGGCCAGCAGTTCGGTGTCGCCCGGCGCGATCAGCAGCCCCTTGCGCAGCGCATCGCGCGCGAGGTCGTCGCGGTGCTTGACGCCCCACATCCGCGCGGTGTCGAGCTGGCGCTGCGCGTCGGCGGAAACGGACGTCGCCGGCGCGGCGGTTTTCTGCGCCGTCGTGTCGGATGCGGCGCCCGGCGCCGCCGCGCACACCGACGACGCGAGCCACGCGAACCCCGCGACATGCGGCGCGGCACGCTTCAGCGGGCGGCGCACGAACGGCCTCCCCAGCGGGCATCGAGCGTGCCGTCCGCGCCGAACCGGTAGCGCCCGTCGCGCCAGCCGAGCCCGAACAGCGTCAGCACGCTCGTGTAGTAGCCGGGCGCCGACTGGCGCGCGAGCGACTCGACGCGGGCCGCCTGCACATCCGCGAGCGCGCGCTGGCCGCGCGCGTCGAGAAACGGCACGGCCGCCGCCGAGAACCCTGCGTTGCCGTCGTTCGGCCCCGCGACGCCGGTCGTCGTATCGACCTTCTCCGGTGGCGCGCCACGCGTGGCGATGGCGTCCGCAAACGGCGCGAAACGCGCGAGCAACGGCGCGGCAAGCGGATCGGCGCGGTCGAGCATGCCGGCCCACAGGTACACGCGGATCGCGTTGTACGCGCTCTCCGCATGCGTCTCCGGATCGGGCCCGAAGCCGGTGCCCGCGCGATACAGCGCCCAGTCGGGTGAAAAACCCTTCGGCGCCGTGTCGAGCAGCACGCGCCCGGTGCTGGAAGCCAGCGCGGCCCAGCGCCGGTCGTCGGGCAGGCGCGCGCCGAGCGCGCGGATCACCTGCGGCGGCGAATAGCTCGGATTCACGCGCCACTGACCATTGGCCAGCTTGAACCCCGTCGGCCCCGGCAGCAGCGTGACGCCGAGGCCCGGCACGGTGGCCGTTTCCTCGTCGAGCACACGCTTCGCGAGCAGCGTGCCACGCGCGGTATAGCTGCGCTCGTGCCACAGCCGCCCGGCCTCGACGAGCGCATATGCGATCCACAGGTCGGCGTCCGACGCGGCGTTCGCGTCGAGCACGCGCCACGCGCCGTCGGGCGCACGGCCCCACAGCCACGCCGGCAGGTGCGCGCTCAGGTCGCCCTGCGCGAGGTTGTTCTCGGTCCATGCGAGGATCGTGTCGAACATGCGCCGGTCGTTCGCGACCAGCGCGAAGAAAAGTCCATACGCCTGCCCCTCCGACACCGTGCGTGAATCGGCCGAGCCGACGTCGATCACGCGGCCGTCGGCCGAGATGAAATCGCGCTTGAACGCGTCCCAGCGCGGCCACGCCGCGCTGCATCCCGCAGCGGCCGCATCGGCCCCCGCGGCCTGCGCGCGAGCGGCCATGCCGGCCGCCGCGCACGCCACCGCGACCGTCAGCGCGAACGCCGCGCCGACGCGTCGCGCCGGCTGCGTTGCCCGTCGCTTCGCCATAACCCGCGCCATCCGTTACATCCCCCGTCGACGCGCGGCGATTCTCTGCAGCACGCTGAACACGCCGAGCGCGAGCAGCAGCCCCGCGACGACGCCAACCGCGCCGAGCACGACCGGATGCCGCGCCGCATGCGTCCATACGCGCGCATACCACGGCACGAAGCCGACCACGTAAGGCTCGCCGACGCGCAGGCTGTCGACCTGCCCCGGCCGCACCAGCGCGAGATCGCCCTGCAGTTGCGACACGAGGCCGGCGTTCTCGAACACGTTCAGCAAGTCGCCGAGGCGCGGCTGGTCGGTCGCCGTCAGCGCGACAACGCTGCGGCCATGGCTGCCCGGCAGCTCGAAACCGGCGAGCGCCGCGAGCGGGCCCGTCTGTTCGATGTGCGCGCCGCCGTCGGCCAGGCCGACGCCGTTGCGCCAGCGCTCCTTCACCGTGAACGCGACACGCGTCGTGCCCGCACCGTCCTGCTCGCCGATCGCGAGCGGCAGCGCCGAGCGCCAGTGCGCGAGCAGCGGCGACGCAGGCGAGCCGTCGATCACGAGCAGATCCTTGCTGCCCGACAGCGCGGCGACATCGCCGGGCCGCGCGACCTGCACGCGCAGGGCCGGAAAACCGGTCCACTCGCCCATGTGGCCGAGCATCGTCAGGTACGCCTCGAGTTCTTGCGGCGACGGCCGGTCGGGTATCACGACGGCCGTCTGCGACAGGTCGGCGAAGCGCGTGAACGGGAAGCCGCTGTTCGCGAAATACGCGAGGTTCGGCAATTGCGCGTAATGGACGAAGTGCGAGAAGTCGATCGTCGAATCGGGATCGATCGCCGCGCGCTGCGGCTCGGAGGCCGTGCTCGAGCACAGGCCCGTCTTCTGCGAGTCGAGCGTGAAGCGGAACTGCAGCTGGTTGCCGCTGCCGACGCGAAACGCCGGAATATCGACGTCGCTCGTCACGCGCCCTTCCGGCACCGACAGCAGCGGCAGCTGCATGCGGCCGCGCGCGTCCTCGGCATGGGCCGGCCCGAGCCGGTACGACTTCACGAGCTGGTCGTTGATTTCGACGGCGAGCGTCGAGTTGTCCTGCACGGTCGGCGCCGTGTAGCGGTACCGCAGCGTGATCGGCACGCCCGCGCCGTTCCACGAATGGAGATCGGCCGGCACGCGCAGGTTCAGGCGGATCGCGTCGGGTGTCGTGCCGCGCGCTTCCAGCTCGCGCGGATCGGACACGAGCTCGCGGAACGTGATCGGCCGGTTCACCGGCAGCCAGCGCGGCGCGTCGTACGGCTTGCGCGGCGCGCCGAGATCGACGTGCGCGACCGTCGCCGACGGCCCCGACAGCGCCGCGCGGCCGAGCACGAGCGTCGACACCGCGTCGTCGACTTCGGCCGCCGTGCGGCCCGTGACGACGAGCAGCTTGCGCCCAGGCGCCGCCGGGTTGTCGGCGACCGCGAGCAGCGGGCCGTTGACCGACGGCAGCGCGAGGCCGGCCGGCAGCGTCGCCACCGTACCGATCACCACCGCCTGGTCGTCGGCCGGCAGCGCGGACGACACCGGGAAGCGCGTATGCCGGTAGTCGGCCAGCGCGCCGAACCACGACGCGAGCACGCCCGCGCTGCGCAGCGTCGCCGAATCAGGCGACGCCGGCAGCACGAACGGCAGCCGCACGCGGCCGTTGTCGCGCCGGTCGAAGAACGGCGCGGGCAGCAGCGCGAGATCGTTCGGCAGGCGGACCGGCGATTCGTCGAGGATCAGTTCGCTCGTCGGGCTCACGTCGGCCCACAGCGCCGAGTTCGACGGATCCTCGCAATGGTCGAGCGTGTAGTGCGCGATCAGGCGCAGGCCGATCTGGTTGAAATCCGAGAAGTAGCGCGGATCGATCAGGATCTCTTGCGTGACCGTGCGGCCCGCGCGCGCGGCGTCGAACGGGACGGTCGCGATGACCTCGCCGTTCACCGACACCTTCAGGTGCGACATCGGGAACACGAGCGATGGCGAATACGCATAGGTCAGGCGCAACCGCGCGCCCGTGACCACGCGGTCGAGGCGCACGCCCGCGTTGATCGTGCGCGCGTCGTCGGCGCCGCGCAGCCGCAGCGGATCGAACGCGCCGAGCGACGCGAACGGCAGGTGTACGGTCGTCGCCGGCAGCCCGGCGGACGGCGCACTGCCCGCCGTCGGCGCAGCCGCGAGCGGTGCCGCGTCGGCGGCAACGGCGGCGGGCGCCGAAGCGCCGACCGCAGCCGGCACCGCCGGTATCGGAGCAGCCGACAGCGCGGCCGTGTGGAAAGCGCCGAGCGCGGCGACCGACAGGACGAACAGCGACGCGGCCGGCTTCATGCGCGGCTCCGCTTCGTCAGGGTTGTCCGGTCTTCATTCGCGTCGAAACCTGCGCGCATCAAGCAGCCATGCCCGTGAGTGCACAATCCCACTGCTTCCCCTCATATCTAACTGGCCTGATTCATATATCGAAACAACGCGGCCGATTCTTTAGCGGTCTCTGCGTCGTGTTGCGCGCACCTGGCACCGGCACTCGCGTATTCGTCACACTATCTCAAAAATAGGACAAAACTTACCTCGATTCGCGACGATGAAGCGAAAAAAACCTCAGACCGGTCGGAAATGCTGCGCAAGAGGAGTGAATGGCAAAATTTTCGCCATTGCTGCCGGTGGGACCGAACGGCATACTGCCGGCGCGGCCGGCCGGGCCGGCATGCCGGCGGCGGTCCGTTGCAGACCGCCCGCAAGGCGCTGCCGCGGGGCGGCGCGTATGCTACCGCACTCCCGCACCGCCCGATGATCTTTCTTCGCGAGAAAACTGACTTGGATCAAATCGCCAACACCGCCACCCCGTCCGCCGACACGCTGCTGCGCATCATCGCGGTGCAAACCGAAATCGCAAAGCTCGGCCTCGACCTCGGCAGCGTGATGGCCTATGTGGCCGAACAAGTACCGCTGCTGACCGGCGCAAGCGCCGCCGCGGTCGAATTCGCCGAAGGCGACGACATGGTGTACCGCGCCGCGTCGGGCACCGCGGCCGGGATGCTCGGGCTGCGGCTGCGCCGCTCGGGCAGCCTGTCGGGCCTGTGCGTGCAGGAAGGCGAGCTGCTGCACTGCAGCGATTCGGAAATCGATCCGCGCGTCGATCGCGACGCGTGTCGCCGGGTCGGCCTGCGCTCGATGCTCGTGATGCCGCTCACGCATGCGGACACGACGGTCGGTGTGCTGAAGGTGATGTCGCCGGACGTCGACGGCTTCTCGCAAGCCGATGCCGGCACGCTGCGGCTGACCGCCGAGCTGATCGCCGCCGCGATGTTCCACGCGGCGCGCAACGAGGCGAACGAGCTGTACCTGCGCGCGACGCACGACGCGCTCACGGGCCTGCCGAACCGCGCGCTGTTCTACGACCGCCTGCGTCAGTCGATGCATACGGCACTGCGCGCGAACGGCCGGCTCGGCATTCTCAACATCGACATGGACGGGCTGAAGCCGATCAACGACGGTTTCGGCCACCGCGCGGGCGACGCCGCGCTGCGCGAGATCGCCGCGCGGATGCAGGGTGCGGTGCGGCGCTCGGATACGGTCGCGCGCGTCGGCGGCGACGAATTCGCGGTGCTCCTGCCGAACCTCGGCAACCGCGACGACGCGCATGCGCAAAGCACGCGGCTCGCGCGGCAGGTCGGCGAACCGTTCGAATTCGAGGGGCAGCCGCTGCGGCTCGGCGTCAGCGTCGGGATCGCGATGCTGCCCGACGACGGCACCGACATGAACGCGCTGATCGAGCATGCGGATCAGGCGATGTACGAAGCGAAGCGGTCGCGATCGCAACACAGGACGCCTGCGTAACGCCGGCCCGAAGCCGGTCCGCTGCGGGCGCAGCCGAACCGGCCCGCCCAATCATCGCGTGAAGCGGCGTTAGCCGACCTGCGGCATCGCGATCGCCAGCCCGACCACGAGCCACTGCACGATCGCGACGAGCACGCCGGCCCGGCACAGCCCGACCGCGCCGCGCACGCGCGCGTCGAGCGCGCGCCCGACCTTCCCTGCATCGATCCAGCCGAGATCGGCGAGCGCGCGGTCGAGCGCCGCGAGCCCGTCGTCGATCGACACATCGCCGGAGGCCACCCGCGCGAGCGCGGCGAACAGCCGGCGGTCGATCTCGATGCGTACCGCGTACCACAGCGCGGCGATCCCCGACCCCGTACTGACGACGGCCAGCAGCACGCGGGTGATCGACGCCGGGGCCCAGCCCGCCGCGATCCACCAGCCCGCGCCCGCCGCGGCCAGCGCGGCCGCGATCGCCCACGCGCCCGCATCGAGCGCGCCGCGCGCGGCGGCAATCCGGAACGGCGCGGACGGATCGCGCATCACCTGCCTCCCGCGCCGCGACGGCGATCGATCCAGTGCTGCAGCACGGCCACGCCGTCGTCCGACCACACCGCGTGCGGCCGCACCGCGCGTACGGCGGCAAGCGCGTCGCGCGCATCGCCCAGCCCGCGCCGTGCCGCGAGCCACGCGGCCGCGCACAGCACGCTGCGCCCGTAGCCGAGCGCGCAGCAGACCAGCACGTCGCGCCCTTCCCCGTGCAGGCGTTCGAGCGCCGCGACGGCCTGCGCGAGCTGCGCCGCCGTCGGCGCGACAAGATCGAGCTGCGGCACGGCCGCGTATGCAAACGACGCGTCGGATGCCGCCCAGCGCGGCATCTCGGCGGTCAGGTCGACCAGCGCCGTGAAGCCGTGGCGCCGCACATCGCGCGTCGTCGGCGTACGGCCGATCGACACGCGCTCGTCGATCCGCACGGGCGCCGGCTGCCGGAACGTCCACAGCCGCGAATTGACGAATGCGCCGGCGATCGTCGGCGCGAGCAGCCAGCGGATGACGACCGGGAAACGCCCGTGCGCATCCTTCTGGAAGGCACCGGGCGCGCCGCGCCGGTAGATCCACGCGACGCACGCGAGCGCCAGCGCGACCCACCCCGCCGCCAGCGCCCAGCCCGGCGCGCGCGGCACGCACCACAGCGCCACGAGCGCGACCAGCGCCGCGCCGAGCGCATAACGACGCGCGAGCGCGCGGCCGGCCGCGCCCGGCGACGCATCGGCGCCCGGCAACCGGCCCGCGGCATCGCGCAACGGAAACAGGAACAACGCGAGACAGCCGACGGCCGCACCGGTCGGCACGTCGATCGCGTGATGCTGGTAGGTCGTCAGCACCGACACGCCGATTGCCGCGAACCACAGATGCAGCACGACGCGCGCGGCCGTGCCGCGCAGGTGCTCCGCATAAACGGCCCACAGCACGACGAGCAAGCCGATGTGCAGCGACGGCGCCTGGTTGAACGGCTTGTCGAAACCCATCAGCAGCGTGAACAGCGCGCCGGCCACGCCGCCCGCGTCGGGCCGCTCGAAACCGAAGCGCAGCGGCCACGCGATGAAGCACACGACCGACACCAGTTGCACGGTCAGCAGCCGCTTCACGTGATCGAGCAAATCGGCGCGGCGCGTCCAGAAGAAAAACGACAGCGCGTACAGCAGGTCGATCGACCAGTACGGCACGATCGACCACGGCACGAACGGGATCGCATGCTCCCAGCCGAATGCGAACGTCGGCACCGCTGCGCGGCGCGCGGCGAGCCAGTTCGCGAAGCCGTACGTCGAGAAGAACACGGCGCCCATCACCGCGAGCCAGCCGAAGCGCAGCGCGAACGACGCGTCACGCGCACCGGCCGCCGACGCCTGCGCCGCCAGGCCGCGCGCGTCGCCGCCGAACTCGCTCATGACGCGTCGACCCGCTGCGCGAGACTGACCGTGAAGATGCCCATTTCGTCGATCCGCTGGTCGAGCTTGCGGAAACCCGCGCGCGCGACGAGTTCGTCCATCTCGGCCTGCGAGCGGCGGCGCATCACCCAGGTCGCCTCGCCGCGGTGATTGTTCAGCGCGCGTGCGATGAATTCGAGCTGCGGATGCCACGGCTGCCCCGTATAGACGAGATATCCGCCGGGCGGCACCGCCTGCGCGAGCCCGCGCAGCGAGCGCTCGATCAGCGCGTTCTCGCCGAACAGTTCGTACAGGCCCGACACGATCGCCAGCGTCGGACGCGGCTCGAGCGTCGCGAGCGACGCTTCGTCGAACGCGTCGCCGCGCTCGAAGCGCGCAATCGGCTCCAGGCCGCGCTGCGCGATCAGCACACGCCCGGCCTCGACGTTCGGCGGGCTGTAGTCGCGCAGCGTGATGTCGTCGGGCGCCGCGCCGTCGCGCTCGGCGGCCGTCGCGATCGCGTCGAGCACGTAGCGCCCGTGCCCTGCCGCGATGTCGACGATCCGCACCGGAGTGCCGTGGCCGCGCAGGCGGCCGATCGCCGTGCCGATCAGTTCCTGCAGATGCACCTTGCGCTGGCGGATGCCGATCCAGCCCGGCGAATCGAGATACGTGCGGTCGATCAGCGCGCCGACGCCGAGCCGGCCCTGCGCGCGGTTGCGATACACGTAGTCGAGCGTCGAGCCCGAATCGAAGCCGAGCCGCAACCCGAGCGCGATGCCGTCCGACAGCGCGCCGCCGGCTTTCAGGCCGGCCCGCGTGAGCGCCCAGTACGCCCGCGCGAACACGTTCGCGGGCGGCCGGCCGAGCGCCGCGTATTCGTCGTGGAACGCGCCGCGCCGGTCGGCGTCGGCGAGCGACACGCGCGGGCTCGGCGCATCGAACTCGCGCAGCACGAACGCGCGCAGCGGTGCGAGCGCCTGCGCGCGGTCGCGCTCGCCCAACGTGTCGTGATAGAAGCCCGGCAGCACGATGCGCTCCTTGCGCGCCGCGCCGAGCCGTTCGAAGAAGCGGTCCTGCGGGCCGCGATGCACGACCCAGTCGGCGCCCGAGATCAGCAGTTGCGTCGGCACGGTGATCGCGGCCGCGTCGGCGACGATCCGCTTCGCGGTGTCGTGCAGGTCGAGCAGCATGTTGACCGCGATCGGCCGCGTGATCAGCGGATCGGACGCGTAGCTCGCGATCCGCTCGGGGTCGTGCGTAAGGAATTTCGGCTTCACGTAGCTGTTCACGTAGAACAGCCCGCGCAGCTTGTGCATCAACCGCAGGCCAGGCCGCGCGAACGGCACGTAGAGCTTGATGTGGAAGGCCGGCGACGCGACGACGAGGCAGCGGATCGGCGGCGCGTAGTCGTGCGCCCAGGTGGCCGCGAGCACCGCACCGACGCTCTGGGCGACCACGGCCATGTCCTCGATCGCGATGCCGTGCGTGTCGCGGATATGCTCGACGAAGGTCTGCAGGTCGCGCACCGACGCGGCCGCGCTCGGGCTGTAGCCGCGCGCGCCGGGCGAGCGGCCGTGGCCGCGCGCATCCCACGCGAAAAACGCGAAATCAGGCAGGTCAAGCTCGTCGACGAGGTGCGCGACGCGCGCCGAATGCTCGTGGCCGCGATGCAGCAGCACGATGGCGCCGCGGCAGCGCGGGCCGGTTGCGGGCCAGTGACGATAGAACAGCGTTTCGCCGTCGTGCGTGGTGAAGTCGGCCTCACGGGCCGTGCGTGCGCTCATGCGATCTCTCTCGTTTCGTTGTTCGAATCATGTGGCGCCGCCCTCTGGCGCCTCGTGGGTCAACCGCCCTTTTCGGCGATGCCGGCCTGCACGCGCCGTACCACCGTGACGATCGACAGCACGATCAGCAGGCGCCACAGCCACGCGGCGACGCTGCCGACCGGCAAACCGAAGCCGATCCACAGCGCGAACGCGCCGAGGGCCAGCGCGCGGTCGCTCTTGCCGAACGGGCCGTCGTAGCGACGGCTCGCACCGACGAGCGGCCCGATCAGCCCCGCGCATTCGACGATGACCGCCGTCAGCGCGAACAGCCAGACGTCCGCCGGAGCGAACGCGGAAATCGCGAGGAACGGCAGCACGAGCGCGACGTCGGACACGATGTCGCCCAGCTCGTTCAGGTACGCGCCGAGCGTGCTCTTCTGCCCGTGCTCGCGCGCGAGCATCCCGTCGATCGCGTTGAGCGCCATCCGCGCGAACAGCCACAGCGGAATCAGCAGGAACAACGCGCGGGCGAACACGCCGAGCCCGGCGAGCGCGCCGACGACGATCGAGCCGCCGGCCGCGAACAACGTGACCTGGTTGGCGGTGACGCCGCGCTCGGCGAGCGAATTCGCGAACGGGCGCAGACGGTTCTGGAATTTGGGTTTGAGTGCGTAGAGGCTCATCGTTTCGTATTCGTATTATTCGCGCGGCACAGTCGGACACGTTTCCCGCCGCCATGCCCCGGGCGGCGAAACGGCCTTCGTCGGCCTTCAATGGAAGGCTCTCATCGTCGCCGAGTGGCCCCGATGCGTCAAGCATGCACCCGTGGCATCAATCTGGCGTTTTTTACGGAAACTCGCGATAATCCGCTGGCCCGATCGCAGCAAGATCCATTCGAACTGCAAACGGGCGCTCGTGCAACAGCCGATTATCACGCCGCCGACCGGCGCATTCGCCGCGACGCAACAGCGTGTGACGGCGAACCGTCCGATTATCACGGACCTGCGACAGGCAGCCACGAATTTGAACAAATTTAAACAAGGGCCGTCCGGCGCGCATCCCGCCGCACCGGCATTTCGGGATCCCGCCCGCTGCACATGCGGCCGGGCATGCAGGCAGGAGGCGCAGCGCCGATGAACATTTTCAATGTGTGGCAGCGCGACTTCCTGCTGTCCATCGTGCGGCTCGTCGCCGGCGCGTATCCGGTCTGGCATCAGGCGCCGCCGTCACCGACGCAGAAGATCTACTTCTCGAACCACACGAGCCACATCGACACGCTCGCGATCCTCGCCGCGCTACCGCGCAACGTACGCGCGGTCGTGCGGCCGGTCGCCGCGCGCGACTACTGGGACAGCAGCAACATGAAGCGCCACATCGCGCAGAAGCTGCTGAACGTCGTGCTGATCGACCGCCACCGCGAATCCGGCGGCGACCCGCTCGAACCCGTGCGCGACGCATTGCGGCAAGGCCACTCGATCATCATCTTCCCGGAAGGCACGCGCGGCGCCGATGTGCTGCCGCAGCCGTTCAAGAGCGGGCTGTTCCATCTGGCGACCGAGTTCCCGAACGTCGCGCTCGCGCCCGTCTACCTCGAGAACCTGCAGCGCATCATGCCGAAGGGCGCGATCTGGCCCGTGCCGCTGATCTGCAAGGTGCACTTCGGCGCGAACGAAGCGCTCGGCGACCAGGAAGAAAAACCGACCTTCCTCGCCCGCATGCACGACGCGGTCGTCGCGCTCGCGCCGCCGCAGCGGCCGGCCGGCTGAACGCGGCGCCCTCCTTTCCTTTTCCGGATATCTCCATGCGAACTCTCTTCTGGGAACTGGTCGCGGGCGTCACGGGCGTGCTCGTCGTCGCCACCGTGATCGGTGCGATCCTCGGCGCGCGCAGCGGCGGCACGAGCTCGACCATCGTCAACCTGAACCAGCGCATCCGCGCGTGGTGGGCGATGATCGCGATCATGGCCATCGCGATCGGCCTCGGCAACAACGTCACGTATTTCGTGTTCGCGCTGCTGTCGTACCTGACGCTGCGCGAATTCATCACGCTCACGCCGACGACCGCGAGCGACCATACGACGCTCTTCATCGCGTTCTTCGTCGCGATCCCCGTGCAGTACCTGCTGCTCGGGATCAACTGGTACGGGATGTATTCGATCTTCGTGCCCGTGCACCTGTTCTTCGCGATGTCGCTCGTGTCCGCGCTCACGCAGGACACGCGCGAATTCCTGAGCCGCAACGCGAAGATCAACTGGGCGCTGATGGTGTGCGTGTACGGGCTGAGCCACGCGCCGGCCGTGCTGATCCTCGACATTCCGCACTACACCGGGCAGAACGCGCTGCTGCTGTTCTTCTTCCTCGTGGTCGTGCAGATCAGCGACGTGCTGCAGTACGTCGTCGGCAAGCTGTTCGGGCGCCGCAAGATCGCGCCGCAGCTGTCGCCGTCGAAGACGATCGAAGGTTTCGTCGGCGGCGGCCTGCTCGCGACGCTGTGCGGCGCATCGCTGTATCGCGTGACGCCGTTCAGCTTCGGCGCGGCGTTCGGGATCTCGCTCGCGATCGTGATCGCGGGCTTCGTCGGCGGGCTCGTGCTGTCGGCCGTCAAGCGCTCGCTCGGCACGAAGGACTGGGGCTCGATGATCGCGGGTCACGGCGGGATGCTCGATCGCGTCGACTCGATCTGCTTCGCCGCGCCCGTGTTCTTCCACCTCGTGCGCTACCTGTACGTGTGATGCGCGGGCGGCGCAACGCCGCCCGTTCCCGCTCGCGGACGCTCAATACCCTTCGCGCAGCGCCTTCGGCACGATGTAGCGGCCGCGCGATGCATCGAACTTCACCGTGTAGCGCGCGTGGAGATCCTTGTCGCCGCGCGTGCCCGTCTCCGTCACCGTCAGCGGATAGACGTCGCCGGTGCCCGTCGTGTCGGGCACGATCGCGAACGTGCGGCTCTCGCAACGCGACTTCGCGTTCCCGCAATCGAGCGATCCCGAGTTGTCGAGCGTTTCGTTGATGCGCGGCGCCGCTTCGACGATCGCGTTGCCGAGCGGCAGCCAGATCGACCGGCTCGCCTGCGTGTAGCCCTGCAGCGTGATCCCGTCGCCGATGACGAACCCGAACAGGTGCGGGCCGAGCCGCTCGATGCGCACCGTGCCCGGTTCGCCGCGCTTGCCCGACGCGATGTCTGTCTTCTTCACGACCGGCTCGAGCGACTTGCCGTCCGGTGCCGGCTTCAGCACGTACAAATCGATCGTGCCGGCCGTGGCATCCGAATCCATGCCGGGCATCCCGTTCTGCACGGCTGCTTCGGTCTCGCCGCACATCGCGAGCAGGTACCGCGGGCCGTCGGCGGTCGTGACGCGCAGCGAGCCGCACGTCGAATAGATGACATCGTCCCCGTCCGCCTGCCAGCCCTTGCGGTCCGCGCGCCACTTGCCGTAGCTGTCGTGAATGAACGTCTGCAGCGGACGGTCGGCAGGGATCGAATCGGCCGCGTAGACGGGCGACAACGCGGAAAGCGCGGTGAGCACCGCGAGTGCGCCAAGTACGGCGAGCGAAGCCGCAATCGGCTTGAGACGTTTTTTCCGGTGCTGGACAGTCATGACGGGGTTCGATTCGGTTGGATTGAAACGGCGTGCGGCCGTTGGCGACCGATGCACGCGATCAGGGTTGCCGGGGCGCGATGCCGGTGCCGTCCGGCTTCAGGCGCGCGGTTTGCACCCACCCTTCGGCGATGCCGCGCGTGCGCGGATTCAGATAGACGACCGACGTGAAACGGCCGTATTCGGCCCGCGCATCGACGCGGTCGTGCTCGACGATGAACAGCCCGTCGACCCGGCAGGCGTCGTCCGGCGCGGAAAAGAACGGCAGACGCCCCTTGCCGGTCACGACGCGCCCCGCGTCGCTGCCCATCACGACATCACCCTGAGCCTGCGCGCGGCGGTTCAGCGCGTCGCAATCCACGGCGCTGTGCGCGGGCTTGGCCGGTGCCGCACACGCCGACACGAAGCGCGACAGCGCGCGCCGGTCGATCGCCAGCACGTCCGGCCGGTCGGGATCGCGCGTGATGTCGAGCGCGCGCATCGCATGCGTATCGAACGTCACCCAGCCGATCGTCGCGTCCTCGTTCGGCGTGCCCGGATGATCGGGCGTGACGAACAGGCGGACGCGGAAGACGTCGCCGTCACGCTCGTCCACGTCGGCACGGATCGCGCGCCGGTCCATCGCGGGCTGCCGCAGCGTCGGCACGATCAGTTGCGTCAATTGCTCGCTGCATGACGCCGGCGGCGCGGCAACGGCCGACTGCGCGGCCACCGCGCCCAGACACGCCAGCGCGACGCGCGCGGCGACGGCCGCGAACCGGCGACGCGGCACGGCCTCGCCATTCGCGCCGGCCGGCGTTACGATCTCGTTCTTCATTCCAGGATCCGGTGATGCGCGCGGCCCCTGCCGCGCGTGCGGAAACGTGCCCGCGAGCCCGTAGCGTACACGCACCGCGCGGCATCGCAAACGCATCGGCCGGCCCGACACGGACACACGCATGAACCTCACGTTGCAGGACGTCGCATGGCACCGGTCGGTCGGACGGCTCATCGAGTCGCTCGACCAGCCGGGCTTCTGGCTGTCGCTGATCCGGCTGATCGAGGAATACGTCGCGGTCGACAGCTGGGTCGCGCTGATGTTCGGCGACGGCCGCCCGCAGGTGTTCGCCGAATGCCCGTACGAAGGCGGCGGCCCCGACCCGCTGTACCGCGACTACGTGCAGGGCCTGTACCTGCTGGACCCGTTCTACATCGCGAACCGCGACGCGCCGAAGAGCGGCCTGTTCCGGCTGTCCGACGTCGCGCCCGAGTGTTTTCGCGACACCGAGTACTACACGCTCTATTTCACGCACAACGTCGTCGAGGACGAGGTGCAGTTCAACGTCGTGCTCGACGACACGCGCACGCTGTGCCTGTCGCTCGGCAGCAAGCGGCGCTTCAGCCCGGAACAGGTGGCCTTGCTCGACCTGGTGCGGCCGTGGGTGGCTGGATTGATGCGCCAGCGCCTCGCGTACGAGCGCACGCCCGCCGAACCCGCGCCGCCGCGCCGGGCCGGTGCCGGCACGCAGGACGGCTTCGAGCACGCGATGGCGCGGCTCGGCACGCCGCTCACCGCGCGCGAGCTCGACGTGATCCGGCTGATCCTGAGCGGCCGCTCGAACAAGGAAGTCGCGAACAAGCTGGCGATTTCGGCGGAAACGGTCAAGGTGCACCGGCGCAACATCTACGCGAAGCTCGCGATCAATTCGCAGTCGGAGCTGTTTTCGCTGTTCCTGAAGGCGCAGACCGATTCGTGATGCGCAGCGCCGTCGCATCACGGCTTCGACGCGCGCATCGCGCGCCAGGACGAGCGCCTGTCGCGAGTTCAATACCCCCGACGGGTTAACGCGTCGGCGGGATGGGAAACCGCAGGGATCAGCGCATACTAGGCCCTGTTTCCAACCGCTCCGCCGCGTGCCGCGACGGGCCACTGCCACCGAATTCGCCCATGAAACTGAAGCTCGACATCGTCCAGCTCGCCGGCCGCGACGGCGACACGCACTACAACCTGCAGCGCACGCTCGACGCGATCGCGACCTGCGCGCCCGGCACCGACATCGTGATGTTTCCGGAAGCGCAGCTCACCGGCTTCCTCGATCCGTCCAATCTCGCCGAAGTCGCCGAGCCGCTCGACGGCCCGAGCATCGCTGCGGTCATCGCGGCCGCGCGGGCGCACGACGTCGCCGTCGTGGTCGGGCTGATCGAGAACGACGGCGGGCGCTTCTACAACACGACCGTGTTCGTCACGCCGAACGGCATCGCGCTGCGCTATCGCAAGACGCATCTGTGGGTGAGCGAGCATGGCGTCGTGCTGCCCGGCGATCGTTACGCGACCGTCGAATGGCGCGGCGTGCGGATCGGCCTGCTGATCTGCTACGACAGCGAATTCCCGGAAACCGGCCGGGCACTCGCCGCGCTCGGCGCGCAGTTGATCCTCGTGACCGACGGCAACATGGAGCCGTACCGCTATGTCCATCGCACGTCGGCATCGGCTCGCGCGATGGAGAACCAGGTGTTCGCGGTGGTGGCCAATCGCGTCGGCGACAGCGCGCACGACGTCGTGTTCGCGGGCGGCAGCCTCGCGGTCGATCCGTTCGGCAACGTGATCTTCGAAGCCGGCAACACCGAATCGCGTCACGCGGTCGAACTCGACTTCGACCAGATCGCCGCGTCGCGCGCGGTCTACGACTATCGAAAGGATCAGCGCCTGCACGTCGCCGGCGAACGCATCGAGCACGCGGACGGACGCCGCGAGCTGCTGATTCCATAAGCACCTGCCCGCCTCGTGGCGTCGACGCCGTTCGTCACACCGGGTCGGGCACGTCGATCGCCAGCAGCGCCGAACTGACCGACTTGCCATGCGCATCGAGTGCAAGCGAGCGTGTCACGCCGCCGCCGAGCGCGTCGCGCATCACGAAGTTGAACGCGCCGAGCGCCGGCAACTCGTAACGCACGACGTCGCCGTGCACGATGCCAGCGAGCCATGCCTTCACCGCGTCCGCGTCCAGATGCGCGCGCAGATGGTCGTAATGATGCGGATCGCGGCAGATGACTGATACGTTCAGCGTATTGCCCTTGTCGCCGGTGCGCGCATGCGCGAGTTCACGCAGTTGCATCAAACCTCCACGAATGAAAACGACGGCGTCACGGCCGCGCGCGGCAGCAGCACCGACTGCACGGCGATCACCTCGCGCGTCGACTTGAACGCGCCGCCGCCGCCGGCCGGCCCGTTCGTATACAGCGTCTCGACTTCATTGCCGATCCGCGCCGCTTCATCGGCGCTCGCCGCGCGGCCGGCCACCCGGACCCGCACCTCGGCCGGCTCGCCGCGCACGGCCGGCGTCGCGTCGCCATACAGCGAATCGACGCCGATCAGGTCGAAGCGCAATTCGGTCGCGGCGACGCCGGTCAGCGCGAGCCGCTCGCGGACGATGTCGAGCGCGAGACGCGCACGCTCCAGTGCGCCCGGGCCGCCGTACGAGATCTGGCCTTCGCCGATATAGCCGTCGACGTAAGCCACCGACACCTTCAGCGTATCGGGCCGTACGGTACCGCGCCCGCCCGTCACGCGCACACGGTCCGGCGCCTCCTCGGCGACCGCGACCCGCGTGAAATCCGCCACGACGTCGGGCTGCAGGTAGCGCGCCGGATCGTGAATCTCGTAGAGCAGTTGTTCCTTGCAGGTCGCCGCGCTCACGCGGCCGCCCGCATGCGCCACCTTCGTGATCACGACCGCGCCGTCGGCCGCGACTTCGCCGATCGGGAACCCGAGCCGCGCGAGGTTCGGCACGTCCTTGTAACCGGGATCGGCGAAATAACCGCCCGTCACCTGCCCCGCGCATTCGAGCAGATGGCCGACGACCGTCGCCTGCCCGAGCGTGTCCCAATCGTCCATCCGCCAGCCGAACGCGTGAATCAGCGGCGCGGCGAACAGCGACGGATCGGCGACGCGCCCGGTCAGCACGACGTCCGCGCCGGCCGCGAGCGCATCGACGATCGGCGCGGCGCCGAGGTACGCGTTCGCGGACACGATGCGGTCGCGATACGCGGCGACTTCGTCGCCCGATTCCTCGAAACGGAACGCGCCGCGCAGCACGACGTCGAGCACGTCGTCGCCTTCGACCGCCGCGACCCTCAGCCCCGCGATGCCGAGCGATTGCGCGATCCGTGCCGTACGCTGCGCGGCCGCACGCGGGTTCGCCGCGCCCATGTTCGACACGATGCGCACGCCCTTCGGCACGGCGACCGGCAACACGGCGCGCATCCGTGCGTCGAGCAGCGGATCGAAGCCGAGCGCCGGGTCCTTGCGCCGCGCCTGCTGCGCGATCGCGATCGTGCGCTCGGCCAGGCATTCGAAGACGAGATAGTCGAGCTGGCCGTGTTCGGCGAGTTCGACCGCGGGCTCGATCCGGTCGCCCGAGTAGCCGGCGCCCGCGCCGATGCGCACGCGCCGTTCAGGTTGCTTTGCTGTCATGTCGGTACCGTCGTCCGGCGGTTACGCCGCCGGGAATGATCAAAAAATGCCCAGCACGACGCACGCGATCGTCATCACGATCGAGGCGCCGAACAGCAGCGGAAACGTGAATTTCTGGTGCTCGGCCAGCTCGATGCCGCACAGGCCGACGACGAGGAACGTCGCGGGCGTCAGCGGGCTGACCGGAAAACCGGTCGTCATCTGGCCGAGCAGCGCGGCCTGCCCGACCTGCACGGCCGGCACGCCGAGCTGGCCGGCCACCTCCGCGATCACGGGCAGCACGCCGAAGTAAAACGAATCGGGATCGAACAGCATGCTGAGCGGCATCGACGCGAGGCCGAGCACCACCGGGATGTGGCCGGCCATCGACGGCGGCACGAAGCCGACCGCCGCCTGCGCCATCGCCTTCAGCATCCCGCTGCCCTGCATGATCCCGGTGAACACGCCGGCCGCGAGCAGGATGCCGGCCATCATCAGTGCGGCGCGCGCATGCGCGTCGATCCGCTTCCTCTGCATGTCGACGTCCGGGTAATTCACCATCAGCGCGATGCACAGCCCGACCATGAACATGATCGCGGGCGGAATCTTCTCGCCCATCACGACCATCGTGCCGAGCACCACGAACGTCAGCACGAGGTTGAACCAGAACAGGTGCGGCCGGCGCAGCGCCTGCTCGTCGGGCGTCAGCTCGCGCTTCGGCAGCGGAATGGACGCAGCGTCGCGCGACAGGCCGAGCCGCTTCTCCTCGCGCCGCCCGAGCCAGTACGCGACGCCGAACACGAACACGAGCCCGATCGCCTGCACCGGAATCAGCGGGTTGAACAGCGCCGACACCGGCAGGTGCAGCGACGCCGACGCGCGGATCATCGGCCCCGTCCACGGCAGGAAGTTGATGCCCGCGGCCATCGACACCGCGGCGGCCAGCACGCGCCGGTCCATCTTCAGCCGGTCGTACAGCGGCAGCACGGCCGGAATCGTCACGAGAAAACAGACGGCGCCCGAGCCGTCGAGATGGATCAGCAGCGCGAGCAGCGTCGTGCCCATCACGATGCGCGTCGGCCGCGTGCCGACCGCGCGCAGGATGCGGTCGATGATCGGGTCGAGCGTGCCGGCATCGGTGATCGTGCCGAAATACAGGATCGCGAATACGAACATCCCGACGACGGGCGCGAGGCCCTTCAGCCCGTCGATGACGAACTTGCTGGTGTGCAGCCCGAAGCCGCCGATCAGCGACGCGGCGATCGGCACGATGATCAGCGCGACGAGCGGTGACATCCGCTTCGACAGAATCGCGGCCAGCAGCACGACGATCGTGCCAAGCCCGAGTAACGGCAGCATCCGTGTCTCCTACCTTGTCTTTTGTTGGAGACGAGCGTAAGGTCGGCGCAGCGATAGCACAATTGAAATGATTTGATCGCAGCAATCACGAACTGTTATGGATCTGAATCTTCGCGACATCCGCGCGTTCGTCACCGTCGCGCACGCCGGCAACTTCACGCGTGCGGCCGCGCGCCTGCACCTGTCGCAGCCGGCGCTGACCGTGCAGATCCGCCGGCTCGAGGAAATCGTCGGCGCGCGGCTGTTCGACCGCAATAGCCGCAGCGTCGCGCTCACGCAGACGGGACGCGAGCTGCTGCCGCTGCTGCAGCGCTCGCTCGACGACATGGAACGCGTGCTGCGCGATGCGCGCGCGCTCGGCGAAGGCACGAGCGGCACGGTGCGGCTCGCGTGTCTGCCGACCTTCGCGTCCAGCGTGCTGCCGGAGCTGATCCAGTCGTTCCGGCGCGACGTGCCGCGCGCGGGCTTCGAGATCCGCGACGGCGTCGCGAGCCTCGTCACCGCACTCGTGCGCAACGAGGAGGCCGATCTCGGGCTGACGGGCGGCGATGCGTTCGATGCATCGCTGGAGGTGCTGTACACGGGCGCCGACCGGCTCGTCGCCGTATGCCCGAAAGACCATCCGCTCGCGCGCAAGCGCCGCGTGACCACCGCCGACGTCGCCAGCGTGCCGCTCGTGCTGACCGCGCAGGGCACGAGCGTGCGCAGTGTCGTCGATGCCGCGCTGGAAGCGGCCGGCTGCACGCCCGACATCGCGTGCGAACCGACCTACATGATGACGGCCGTCGCAATGGTGCGCGGTGGCCTCGGCGTGACGATCCTGCCCGCGACCGCGCGCGAGGTGCGCGCCGAGCCCGAGCTGGTCGCGAAGCCGATCGACGATCCCGCGTTCGTGCGGCCGATCGCGCTCGTCACGAAGCGCGGCCGCACGCTGCCGCGCGTCGCGCAGGCGTTCGCGGAAGCAATGCTGGCGGAATTGAAAAAGCGCGCGTGAGCCGCGCGCCCGGAGCGGAACGGGAAGATCGCGTGACGCTTACGGCGCGTCCGGATCGACGTGCAGCGATTCGCCGATCGCATAGAAATTGCCGCCCGCGATGTAGTGCAGGCTGCGCAGCGCGGGATCGGCCGATTCGAAATACCAGTGGCCATCGCGGAACACGCGCGTGTCGGACCACGCACCGACCACTTCGCCGATGAACAGGTCGTAGGTCTGCTGGTTGTGCGGTTCGGGGATCAGCTTGCACGCGAGCCAGCCCGAGCATCCGGCGACGAACGGCAGGTCGTGGCCGTCGACGTCGAACAGCGTGACGCCCGCTTCACGCAGCTTGTCGGGCCGTTCCGCGAGACTGTGGCTGCCGACCGCGTGCGTGAGCTGCAGCTGCGCGGCCGTCGGCACCTGGATCACGAAGGTGCCGCTGCGCTCGACGAGCTCGCGCGTCTTCGCGGACTTGTCGAGCACGACCGTCAGCTTCGGCGGCAGGAAATCCAGCGCGCACGCCCAGGCCGCGGCCATCACGTTGTCGACGCCGTCGTGGCGGGCCGACACGAGCACGGTCGGCCCGTGGTTGAGGAGACGGTAGGCTTTCTTCAGCTCCACCGGAGCGATGTGACTGTCCATACGGGTTCCTTGGAGAACGGCGCGCACGGACGGAAGCCGTGCGGCGCGGCACCGGCCGGCGCGCGTGCGCGCGGCCCGGCCGAAGGCCGCATTCTCGCACCCAATTTCAATCGGCGCTGACGGCCCCGCGCGTCACTTCGCGAACAGCTGGCCGATGTCGCGGAATGCCTTGAACTCGAGCGCATTGCCGCACGGATCGAACAGGAACATCGTCGCCTGTTCGCCGACCTGGCCCTGGAACCGCACATACGGCTCGATCACGAACGTCACGCCGAACGACCGCAGCCGCTCGGCCAGCGCTTCCCAGCTCGCCCAGTCGAGCACGATCCCGAAGTGCGGCACCGGCACGTCGTGACCGTCGACGGCATTCGTATGCGCGCCTTCCTGCGACGCGGTCTTCGGATGCTCATGGATCACGAGCTGGTGCCCGTAGAAGTCGAAGTCGACCCATTGCGCGCTCGAACGCCCCTCTTCCAGCCCGAACACACGGCCGTAGAAATCGCGCGCGGCCGGCAGATCGTAGACCGGAATCGCCAGGTGAAACGGGGAAAGACTCATGGTTGCCTCGTGAAAAAACACGCGCATGGCGCGCGGATCGCACCATGGTAGACAACGCCACGCAAAAATTAAATCAATATATAGTTTTGCAATTCACAAACGGAATTGATCAATGATCCGCGAGCTGAAAACCCTCGTCGCCGTCGCCCGGGAAGGCACGTTCGCCGCGGCCGGCAACCGTATCGGGCTGACGCAGGCCGCCGTGAGCGCGCAGATGCAGCGCCTCGAAGCCGAACTCGGCTTCGCGCTGTTCGACCGGCAAGGCCGGTCGGCCCGTCTCAACGAGATGGGCCATCACGTGCTCGACCAGGCGCAGGCGCTGATCGGCCTGTACGAGAACCTGAGCTCGACCGCGCCCGGCTCGCCGGCCGCCGTGCGCGTGACGATCGGCGCGATCGCGTCGGTGCAGAGCGCGCTGCTGCCGGCCGCGCTGGCCGATTTCCATCGCCGCCATCCCGGCTGCCGGACGCGCGTGATACCGGGGCTGTCGATCGAGCTGGTCAACCGGGTCGACGCGGGCGAGATCGACATGGCCGCGATCATCCGGCCGCCGTTTTCGCTGCAGAGCGACCTGCACTGGACGACGCTCGCGCAGGAACCGTTCCGGCTGATCGTGCCGCGCGGCGTGAAGGGCAAGGACTGGGCCGAGCTGCTCGCGACCGAGCCGTTCGTCCGCTACGACCGCGCATCGTTCGGCGGCCGCCAGGTCGATCGTTTCCTGCGGAAGATGCACATCGCGGTGCGCGATACCTGCGAACTCGACGAACTCGACGCGATCGTCAAGCTGGTCGAGAACGGCGTCGGCATCGCGATCGTGCCGCAGACCGCCGTGTATCGCCGCTGGCCGGCCGGCGTGCGCGCGCTCGACCTCGGGCACCACACGTTTCACCGCGACATCGGGCTCGTGCATCGCGCGCGGCGCACGATGTCGGAACCGGCGCAGATGCTGGCCCGGTTGATCGAGGCCGCGTCGCAACGAAGCGCGCCACCGCAAGCAACCTGAGTCGCACGCCCGGCGACGCGGATGCCCTAGCCGATCAGCGCCGCCCGGCCGCCCAGTCGACGGCCGCATCGAACAGCGCGACGCCGGCCGGCGACAGGTTCACGAACGTGTAGTTGTCGAGGAAGAACATCACGCGGCGCGCCGGCGCGAGCGCTTCGTAGTCCATCGTCGCGCCCTTCTCGTACGCGAAGATCGCGGCCTTGTCGGGCTGGCCGTACACGGTCGCGATCGTGATCGCGCCGAGCCCCGGCTTGCCCCAGCTCATCGGCGCCTGCTTGCCGTACACGTTCGTCGCGCCGGCCGGCAGCCCGGCCGAGATCGGATGCGGCGCATTGACGAGCCACAGATAGCGCTCCTTGCCCGTTTCGCCGAAGTCGACGTCGTGACGCTTGCCCGTCATCGCAAGATCGTCGAGCAGGTCGTTTTCCCACGTCACGAGCGGCTTGTCGAGCGTGCGCCAGCCGGGCCGCACGTTCTTCGACGACACCGTCGACGAGATCACGACCAGGTCGGCATCGCGCGCCGCGTCGGGGCTGGCCGACTCGTCGATCAGGCGCACCGCGTAACCACGCTCGCCGAGATGCTGGACGATGCGTTCGTCGACCTTCAGGTTCGGGCCGCGCAGTTGCACGAGCATCGCGACGCGCGTGACGGCCTGCGGCGCATCGGCTGCAAGCGCGGTGGCGGGAACCCCCGCGCCCAGGCCCAGTGCGAGCACCGAGCCCGCGATCGCGCGCAACACGCGGCGCCGCGCGCCGGCGGCCATGGCGCGCACGGCGCCGGTCTTCATCTTCCGGTTCATCTGGAGCTTCTCCGAAGCCGCGCGCCGTTGGATCGGCCACGCGGCGATTGCGTGGTCAGAACTGCAGCGTGGTCAGCAGCGACACCTGTCGCGCATCGCCGATCGCGACGAAGTAGCGGTTCGCGCTCGACGGGTAATACGTGCGGTTGAACAGGTTCTTCACGTTGAGCTGGAACGACAGCTTCTGCTTGCCGATCCGCGTGTCGTAGGTGGCGAACGCGTCGGCGAGCACGTACGACGGCAGCGTGAAGCTGTTCGCCGAATCGCCGGGCCGCGCGCCGACATAGCGCGCCGCCGCGCCGATGCGCAGGTCGTCGCCGCCGACCAGCGTGCCGACGTCGTAGACGGCCGCGAGCGACGCCGTGTGCCGCGCGACGTTCCACAGCTGGTTGCCCGCGTACAGCGGATCCTCGGTCGTCTTCGCATCGATGTACGCATAACTCGCGATCACGTTCACGCGTTCGCCGATCTTGCCCGACAGGTCGAGCTCGACGCCGCGCGAGCGCGCCTTGCCCGACGTGCGCCAGTCGGTCAGCTTCGTCGCGTCGTTGTACTGCGACACGAGCACGTTCTTCTTGTCGATGTTGAACAGCGCGAGCGTGCCCGTCATCCCGCCCGGCAGGTCGAGCTTGCCGCCCACCTCCCACGCGGTCGCTTCCTCGGGCGGCGTCGCACCGTCGATGATGTAGCCCGTCATCGGCGCGATCGACGACGACGGCTTCAGCGATTGCGAATAGCTGCCGTACAGCGAGAACGACTCGGTCCACTTGTAGACGACGCCCGCACGCGGCAGCCACTTCGAGCCGCTGAGATCGGTGTTCGCCTTGAACGGCCGGCCGCGCCCCGCGACCTGGTTGTACGTGATGTAGCGCAAGCCGCCCGACACGATCCACTTGTCGGTCAGGTGGATCGTGTCCTGGACGAACGCCGACGCATCGTGCAGCGTGTCGGTCTGGTCGCTGTCGCTCGCGGACACGGTACTCGACGGCGGCAGCAGCCCGTACACCGGATCGAGATAGCTGAACGGCGTCTTCACGGCCTGTCGCAGCATGTCCTTGCGGTAGATGCGGCGGTACTCGCTGTCGAAGCCGATCTGCACGTCGTGGCGCATCCCCGCGAGCGTCAGCTTGCCGTTCACGTAGCCGATCCCGTAGCTGTCGGTGCTGAGCGAACCGTGCGTCGCATCGTTGCTGCGCGACAGCGTGCCCTTCACCGGATCGACGCCCGTCGTGCGCAACTGGTTCGCGTCGTAGGTCTCGCGGTTGTAGCTGTAGCCGAGATGCGCACTCCAGTCCGCATTGAACTGGTGATCGACGCTCAGCTGCGCGAGATGCGATTCGCCGTCCATGTTGTTGAACGGCTCATCGAGTCGCCGCCGCGCAGGAATGTCGAGCGGCGCATTGGTGCGCGGGTCGAGCGCGGTGCCGCGATCGAACGGCGAATGGAATTGGCGGTACTCATAGGACACCACGACTTGCGTATCGCGGCCGTACCACGCGAGCGACGGCGCGACGAAGGTCTGGCGGTTTTCACCGAAGTTGCGCCAGTACTGCTCGTTCGACTGGTCGACGATCAGCCGGTACGCGAGCCGCGAATCGCCGACCGGCCCCGTCGTGTCGAACGTCGCGCTGCCGCCGTTCTTGCCGTGCCCGAACGTCGACGCGCCGAGCGAAATCGCGTTGTAGCGCGTGAGCTGCGGCTGCTTGCTGACCACGTTGACGACGCCGCCCGGATCCATCAGCCCGTACAGCAGCGACGTCGGCCCCTTGAGCACCTCGACGCTGTCGACCGCCGCGTTGAACGAACGCCCCTGCACGATCGGCATGCCGTTGTGCATGATCGAGCCGTCGCGGTTGCCGCCGAAACCGCGTTTCATGATCGTGTCCTGCGTACCCGCGAGCGTGTTGCCCTGCGTGATGCCGCTCACGTTGCCGAGCGCGTCGTCGAGATTGCGCGGACGCTGGTCGCGCAGCACTTGCGCGGGCACGATGTTGACGGCCTGCGCGGTGTCGAGCAGCGGGATGTCCGAGCGCAGCACACCCGCTTCCTTCGGCGGCCGGTAGCTTTCGGCACGCAGCGCGGTGCTGCGCACGTTGATCGCCGGCAGTTCGGCGGCCGCCGCCGCGCCGGTCGCCGCAGGCTGCGCGGCCGAGCCGTTCGTGCGCATCAGCGTGTAGCCGCCGCCCGGCTGGCGCAGCGCGACGAGCCCGGTGCCCGCCAGCACGCGATCCAGCGCGCCGTCGATGTCGAACCGTCCGTGCACGCCGCCGCTCGTCAGGCCGGCCGTCAGCTCGGCCGGGAACGCGAGCAGGATGCCCGCATCGCGCCCGAACCGGTTCAGCGTCGCTTCGAGCGGGCCGGCCGGAATGTCGAACGCGCGACGCGACGCGCGCTGCGCGGCGGGCGCCGCATCGGCGTCGGTGTCGGCCAGCGCGGGCAGCGGCAGCAGCGCCGACAGCAGGACGGCGCCGGCCAGCCGGCGCGCAAGGCGGCCCGGCGCGGCGAGCGCGGCCGGGCGCGATGCGCGCGGCAGATGACGAGCGGGCGCCGGACGGCGCCGATACGTGAGACGGATGGAAACCATGATCGGGGAGTCGGTGGACGATGGGCCGGTGCTGCTTTCACTACCCATGTCACGCGAACATCGAGAAACAGCTCAGGTCGGAGAAAAAAATTTTCGACGCGCTCATGAACGGGCCGGCACGACCGTCGCCCAGTAGCGCGTCAGGTAGTCGACGTCGATCGGCAGCGTCGCCTTCAGCGTGTCGAGCACGCGCGCGGGATCGTCGAGCGGATAGGTGCCCGACACGCGCAGGTCGGCCACGGCCGCATCGCAGCGCAGGCTGCCGCGGCGATAACGATCGAGCTCGGCGACGAGGTCGGCCAGCCGCATCCGCGATGCGACGAGCATGCCGCCCGTCCACGCGGACGCATACGGATCGAGCGGCGCCGACGCGCCGATCACGTCGCGCGTGAACGACGCGCCCTCACCGGCCGCGATCACGCGTGTGCCGGCCGCCGCATCGGCCGGCTGCACGCGCACGGCGCCGGCGAACACCTCGACGCGCGTCGCGCCGTCGCGCTGCCACACCGCGAAGCGTGTGCCGAGCGGTCGCAGCTCGCCTTGCGCGGTCGCGACGACGAGCGGCCGCGCGGGCACGCGATCGTCGTGGCCGCTCGTCACCATGATCGTGCCGCGCAGCAGGCGCAGGCGGCGCGCCGTGCCGTCGAAGCGCACGTCGAGCGCCGTGTCGGTATCGAGCACGACGACCGTGCGATCCGCGAGCGTCACCGTGCGCCGCTCGCCGACCGCCGTACGCAGGTCGGCCGGCCAGATCGCCGCGCGCCGCACCGGATCGGCCATCCACGCGGCGCCGCCCGCGAACAGCAGCACGCCCAGCGTCTTCACGGCCGCGCGGCGGCGGCCCGCACGCGGCGGCAGCAGCGCCGCGTGCGCGGCCTGCGTGTCGAGCCCGGCCGTCAGCCGGCCGAACCGGCCCTGCATCGCTTCGATATGACGCCAGGCCGCGTCGTGCGCCGGATCCTCGGCACGCCAGCGCGCGAGCGCGGCGGCGAACGCGTCGTCCGTGCGGCCGGCCTGCCGGTCGACCCACCATTCGACCGCGCGACGCGCGACCTGCGGCGGCACCGCCGGCGCTCCCGGGGCGGCCATCGGTCAGGCCGCCATCGCGAAGAAGCACTGCGTGCCGGCCTTCACGAGATAGCGCTTCACCGTCGCGAGCGACACGCCGAGTTCGCGCGCGATCTCGGCCTGCGTGAGTCCGTCGAGCTGCGCGAGCAGGAACGCGCGCTTCGCCGCGAGCGGCAACCCGTCAAGCAGCCGGTCGATTTCGAGCAGCGTCTCGAACACGACGGCCCGCTCTTCCGGCGACGGCGCAACCGCTTCCGGGCGTTGCGCGAGCACGTCGAGATACGCGCGCTCGATCTGCTCGCGCCGCCAGTGGTTGCTCAGCACGCGCTGCGCGACCGTGGTCAGGAACGCGCGCGGCTCGTCGGCGCCGATCGGCTCGTCGCGCGCGAGCAGGCGCATGAACGTGTCGTGCGCCAGATCGGCCGCGCGATGCGCGCAACCGAGCTTGCGGCTCAGCCAGCCGCGCAGCCACGCGTGGTGGCCGACATAGAGGGCGTCGATTTCTCGATGGAGAGACAGCTTGTCAGCGGACATGGCCGGGTTCCGGGATGCGCAGGCGTCGGCAATTTTGTAAATGAGAATGATTATTATATACAAAAGCGGACCGGCGGCCGGGGTTTCGGTGCACGGCGGCCACGGTCGGTCACGCAGACGACGCACCGGAACCGCGATGCATGACGAAGCCGCCATGACTTCGCGGGGCCCGGACGGCGCGCCGCGCGGCCGCTCGAAACCGCGCTTGTCGACCCGGCGGTTTCGGCCGCTCTTTTTATCGCCTTTATCGGTCCGATCGCAAAATTACCGGGCGATTTCCGTCCTGTTCCATTCACCGCCGCTTTCCCGGTGCAACTGACGCGATGCGTCAGTTTTCCGAACACCTCACTGCATCGACATACGCGCGGAATGCCGGCCATTTTTACCGACCAAGCTTCACGGCAACCGGTGATCCGGCGCGATAAAAATGCATGGCTAACTGATGGGCAAATGCAAAGGAAAGTTTGACGCGAGCCATTTGTCTGCTCGCTATGGCAAACTTCGCGTCTCGCGTAATTTCCTTGCACCGGGCGCCCGGATTCCGCCCCATCCTGCCATGCCGCGTCATACCACCCGTTCGATCAGCCGCGAAACGCTGAAAGTCGCCTCGACGATTGCCATGTCGTGCGCGCTGCACGGCGTCGCGCGGGCCGATTGCCTCGACGACGCGGCCGCGTTTCAGCACGTGAGCGTCGCGCTGATGCGCGGTATCGCGCAGGTCGAATCGGGGATGAATCCGAATGCCGTCAACACCAATACGAACGGCACGGTCGACATCGGCCTGATGCAGATCAACAGCACGTGGCTGCCGACGCTCGCGCGCGAAGGCATCACGCAGCAGAGCCTGTTCGATCCGTGCACGAACGCGTATGTCGGCGCGTGGATCCTGTCGCAGAACATCCGCCAGCTCGGTCCCAACTGGAACGCGATCGGCGCGTACAACTCCGCGTCGCCCGACAAGCGCCTCGCGTATGCGCGCAAGGTCTATGATGCAATCCGGACCATGCCGGATTCGCCGGATACTCCCATGCCTATCCTTCCCCCCTCCTTTACGCCGCCGCAGCAGCAACAGGCGTACAACCCGTTCGCGAGCCTGAGCGTGTCCGCGCCGCCGGTCACGCGGGCGCGCACGATCTCGCCGGCCGCACCGCCGCCTCCGCCGCCGCAGGGCGGACCCGCCGGCCCGGCCGGCACGTACAACTTCGGATGGACGGTCACGGGTGCGGACCAGGCGAAGCCGACCCAGGTGTTCGACGACGGTGCGCGCATCTACGTGCAGTTCAGCGACATGAAGCACGTGCCGGCGATCTTCACCGAGACGTCGGCCGGGCGCGTGCTGATGTCGTGGGAGCTGCAGTTTCCGTATGCCGTTGTGACGCGTCCCGCGCAAACGTTAATCTTCCAGCTCGGGCCGTTCGAGGCGCGCGCGCAGCGTGGCGCGGCCGGGGCTGCAGGGATGACCGCGCAGCGTCCGGGAACGGCAGGCTCGCCGACGGCTGCGGCCGCTGCGTCGAAGAAGTCCGCCGATGCGGGGACGAATACCGCGGCCAATACGCCCGCCAATGCGGCCGCAAAACGCACGTCGTCGACCGATGCGCTCTGGTATCTGAACACGCCGTCGACGTACGGATCGGGATCGAATGCGGCATCGCCGTCGACAGCAAATATTCCCGCCACGCTGCCGACCGCCGTCACGTCGAACACGCCGCCCGCCGCGCCGGTTCCGGCGCCTGCGGCTCAGCCTTCGCGCGTCAGCACGGATGCGCTGTGGTACATCTCGAAGTAACGCGCACGCGATCGCACGCATTGCGCGGCGATCATTTCTCCACGGTCGGCGGCAACTCGGGGGCGTTCATAGCGCCCACTCCAGTTCGGCCGTGTCGTTCTTCCTGAAATACATGCGCAGATAACACGACGTCGACGACTCCGGCTGCGGAATCGTCGTGTCGCTCGATCACCCGCGCCGCACCCAGATCACCTTGCCGTCGCGAATGCCGAGATTGCGGCGTTCCTCACGGTAATCCATCGTGCCGGGCAACGCCTTGCCGTCGCGCTCGAGCACGCGCCACAGGCAGCCGTCCAGTTGCGCCGCCGCATCGGCTTCGGTCTTGCCGACCAGCGCATCGTCCGGCCCCGCGTCTGCCTTGCATGCCTGCGACGCGCCCGCCTGCCCGCCATTCGCCGGTACGCTGCCCGCGTTCGTATTGCTCCCGTTCATGTCCGCACATCCCGCAAACGTTGCGCTCGCAACCAGTGCCATCATCATCGCGATCGTTTTCTTCATCGGTTTCTCCCTTTCGCGCCCGGCGGAGCATGTGCGGCGTTCCTGGCCGACCGGGCGTTGCATGCATGATCGGTGCCGCGCGTCGCTCGCCGTTTCCGGACGGATGCCGGCAAGCGAACCGCGGCCTCGCACGCGCCGGTCACGCCGATTCGGCGCGCCGGAGCCGCCTGCATGTTACCGCACGCTGCCCCGCGTGACGGCGCGTGCATGACGATCGCGCCCTTCCATGCATGCCACGACAACCCGCTCAGAACTTGTAGGTCACGCCCGCGATGCCGAAGTAGTTGCTGCGCGACTGGACAATCGGGCTGTCGCCGTAACGGCCGAGCAGCCGCGTGACGCCGCCGGTCGCGAGCACCGACCAGTGCTGCGACAGGGTCCAGTTCCACGCGACCGCCATCGATGCGCTGTCGATCCCGCCGCTCGTCGAATATGGCCGGAACCGGCTCGTCATCGACTGTGCATCGGTCACGCCGTAGAACGTCTGCGTATAGCGTCCCGAACCCGCATGCACGGTGCCCGTCACGACGATCTCGTGCTGTGAGGTCTTGAGCACCGGCACCGCGAGATCCATGTGCCCCGATACACCGCGCGACGTATGCGTCACCGGCGAGTCGATCGTGACGCTCAGTTCCGCCGCATTGAACAGCGTCACGCCCGCGCGCACGCCGACGAGCACCGAGCCCGGAATCCGGCCCATGCCCTTCAGGTAGTCGGAGCCCGGCAGGTCGAAGCGGTTCTCGTCCGCGCGGCCCGCGTCGTAGCTCACGGCCGCCGACACGAACGCGCCGTGCGGCAGATCCAGCCGGTAGCCGGCGCCCTGCGTGGTGTCGATGAAAAAGCCGTTGCCGAACTTGGCGGAAAACGACGGCGCGACCACGCCGCGATACTGATTGCTGCCCTGGTAGCGCGGCGCGAACCCGCCGCCGAGGGACAGCGAATACTGGTTTTCCGCGTGGGCGGCGGCGGCGAGGGTCAGGCCGGCGAGCGGCATGCAATAGCGGTAGCGGCGAAGTAATGGGCGCACAATATTGAGATAAGAGTGACGGAGCCCGCAGTCTAGGTGCCGCCCTGCGCCAAGACTGTCCAGAATCTGCGGAGAATCTGTGCTCAATTGTGTTCGATTGTCCGCGATTGTCGCCCTGCTCCCCCGGCCTCCGGTGCGCCGGATAGAATTCGCGTGCCGCGCCACACTCCGGTCTGCCGGGTACGAGATGGCGCGTGCGTCTCGAGGAGAATATGAACGAAGATCCGCTCAAATACCGTGTACTGCTGATCGAGGACGACGACCGGCTCGCGCAACTCGTTCGCGAGTACCTCGACGGTTATGAATTCGCGGTCACGGTCGTGCGGCGCGGCGACCTCGCCGTCGCGGCGGTGCGCGAGCACCAGCCGGCCCTCGTGATACTCGATCTGATGCTGCCGAACCTCGACGGGATGGAAGTCTGCCGGCGCATTCGCGCGTTCACCAACGTCCCCGTGCTGATCCTGACTGCGCGCCTGGACGTCTACGACCAGGTCGCGGGACTCGAGACCGGCGCCGACGACTACGTGACGAAGCCGATCGAGCCGCGCGTGCTCGTCGCACGCGCCCGCGCGCTGTTGCGCCGCGCGCAGCCGGCCGCCGCGGATGCGCCCGTTGCACCGCCCGAGGCGCTCGTATTCGGCGAACTGGTGATCTCGCCGCCGAACCGCACCGTCACGTGGCGCGGCGAGCCGGTCGACCTGAAGACCGCCGAATTCAACCTGCTGCTGATCCTCGCGCGCGCGGCCGGCACCGTGCTGAGCCGCGACGACATCCTGAAGCAATTGCGCGGCATCGAGTTCGACGGGCTCGACCGCTCGGTCGATTCCGGCATCTCGAAGCTGCGCCGCCGCTTCGAGGATGCTTCATCGGAGCCGCACAAGATCAAGACGATCTGGGGCCGCGGCTACCTGTTCAGCCCTTCCGCGTGGGACGAATAAATGCTGCGTCCGTTGATCAGGCTGTACCTCGTCGTGATCCTGTTCGTCATCGCGGCGATCATGTTCATCCAGCTGTCGTTCGACCGGATCTTCTACGAGCGCACCGCGCAGGCGCAGCGCGACTCGCTGACGACCTACGCGTTCGTGCTCAACGACTACCTCGAACGCCATCCGGGCGGGCAGCGCGAGCTCGCGCTGCGGGAGCTCGCGAAGCACGGCAACGAAGGGTTCGGTTTCATGTCGATGGCCGCCGCCCGCGCGCAACTGAGCGGCACGCCGCTGCGCGATCTCGATGCCGGCAAGATCGCGATCAGCTACAACAGCAAGGATTACTACATGCCGCTCGCGGACGGCACGGTGCTGCACGCGCGGCCGGTCGAGGCGTCCGATCTCGACATCAGGATCTATGCGTACCTGCTGCTCGCGATCAGCACGCTGTTCGCGGTGGTGCTGTGGATTCACTATCACTGGCGCGACCTGCGCAAGCTGCAGGACGCCGCACGCGCATTCGGCGCCGGCATGCTGTCAACACGCGTGAAGCTGTCGGGCAAGTCGAACATCGACGAGCTGTCGCAGCAGTTCAACGACATGGCCGAGCGCATCGAGGCGTCGATCAAGCAGCAGCGCGAAATGATGCACGGCATCTCGCATGAGCTGAAGACACCGCTCGCGCGGCTCGAATTCGGGCTCGCGCTACTCGCCGAGCCCGACGAATCGGCGCGGATGCGCGAACGCCGCGACGCGCTGCGGCGCGATGTGCGCGAACTCGACGAACTCGTCACCGAGCTGCTGACGATCGGCCGGCTCGAACAGGGTGCGAGCCAGCTCGCGCCGATGGAAGTCGTCGTCGATGCGCTGATCGACAGCGTCGCCGGCAACGTCGCGAACGACATCGCCGATCGCGGCGTCACGCTCGACGTGTCGACGCTCGGCGCGCCCGCGACCCACGTGTGCGATCCGAAGCTCGTCGCCCGCGCGTTGCTGAACCTGATCCGCAACAGCGCGCGTTACGCGCAGCGCACGGTGGTGCTGGCCGCGGTCACCGACCGGTCCGGCGCACTCGTGCTGAGCGTCGACGACGACGGCCCCGGCATTCCGGTCGCCGAACGCGCCCGCGTATTCGAACCGTTCCAGCGACTCGACTCGAGCCGCGACCGGCAGACCGGCGGATTCGGGCTCGGGCTCGCGATCGTGCGGCGCGTCGCGCAGGTGCACGGCGGCGACGTGCGGCTCGAGGATTCGCCGCTCGGTGGCGCACGCTTCGTGATCACGTTGCCCGCGCGCGCACTGCCGGATAGCCTCTTCGACGTGGCGGGCACCATCGCGCACACCGACGCGCTCGGCGACGGCACGCGCACGGCTACGCCGCCGCGATGACGCGCGCGGCGGGCCACCGCCCCGCCCTCGCCTGACGGCTTGCCGCCGGCCCATGCGCGCCGCTCAGCGGCGACGCAACAACGCGACGAAGAACAGGCTGCCGAACAGCGCGGTCACGATACCGATGGGCAGATCCTCAGGCGCCGCCAGCGTGCGGGCGGCGACGTCGGCCCACACGAGCAGGATCGCCCCCGTCAGCGCGGCGACCGGCAGCAGCCTGCCGTGCTCGGCGCCGACGACGCGCCGGCACAGATGCGGCGTCACGAGCCCGACGAAGCCGATCGCGCCGCTCACCGCGACCATCGCGCCCGTCGCGAACGACGCGACGACGAAGACCTCGCGCCGCATCCGCGCGCTCGGCACGCCGAGCCCGGCCGCGGCGGCATCGCCCGACATCAGTGCGTTCAGTTCGCGTCGGCGCGCGTACAGCGCGCCGCCCGCGAGCACCGCGCACACGGCCGGCACCGGCAGCAGATCCCAGCGCGCGAGCCCGACGCCGCCGAGCATCCAGAACAGCACCGACGACGCGGCGCGCTGGTCGCCGAGATACAGCAGCAGGTTGCCGAACGCGGCCATCATGAACGACACCGATACGCCCGCGAGCAGCAGCCGGTCCGATTCGAGCCGGCCGCGCCGGTAGGCGAGCGCGATGACGCACGCGGTTGCCGCGAGCGCGCCCGCGAATGCGGCGGCCGACAACGTGAACGGGCCGAACGCCGCGCCGGCCACCACCGTGACCGCGACGGCGCCGAGCATCGCACCCGCGCTCACACCGAGCAGGTGCGGATCGGCAAGGCGGTTCGCGGTCGCCGCCTGCAACGCGACGCCGACCGCCGCAAGCGTCGCGCCGACGATCGCGGCCAGCAACGCGCGCGGCATCCGGATCAGCCACACGATGCTGTCGTCGCCCGCGCCCGCCGCGAACGCGCCGGCGTCGCCAAACGCCGCTGCGATATGTGCGGCGACGATGCGTACCGCGACCGGCATCGCGATCGGCGCCGGACCGAACGCCGCCGACGCGACGATCGACACGATCAGCAGCACGACCAGCGCCGGCAGCACCACGCGCATGCCGAGCCGCGACGCCTGCACGCGCACGCTCATCGCGCCGGCCCGGCGAACGCGGCCGGATACAGCGCGCGGGCCAGCGTCTCGACAGCCGCGACATTCTCGGGCCCCGGCGTCGCCGCATCGTACGGAATCACGACGAAGCGCCGGTCGCGAATCGCGGCCACGCGCGCGAGCGCCGGCTGGCTCAGCAGGAACTGCTGCTTCTGCGCGGCCGTCACGGCCGAATAATCGACGATCACGATCGCCTGCGGATCGCGCTCGACCACGCTCTCCCAGCTCACCTGCGTCCAGCTGCGCGGCACGTCGTCCATCACGTTGCGCGCCCCTGCCGCCGCCAGCAACGCGGTCGGCATCGCGAGCCCGCCCGCCGTCATCGGCTTGTCGGTGCCGCTGTCGTAGACGAACACACGCAGCGGCTCGGGCCGCCCAACCGTGCGCGACACAGCCGCGAGACGCGCACGCATCGCGGCGACCACCTGCGCGGCACGCGCCTCGACGCCGAAGATCCGGCCGAGATTGTTCAGGTCGCGAAACACGTCGTCGAACGACGCGGGCGTCTGCTTCATCACGTGCGAGCACGATTCGGTCAGTTCGTACGTACGGATGCCGAACGGCGCGAGCGTCGCGGGCGTCACCGCGCCGCCGACATGCATCCCGTAGTTCCAGCCCGCCAGATAGAAATCGGCGCGCGCGGCAGCCAGTACTTCGAGCGACGGATACTGGCTCGCCAGTTCGGGCACGCCACGCAATGCGTCGCGCACGCGCGCGGTGCCCGTCTTCCAGCCGCCGATGCCCGTATAACCGACGAGCCGGTTTTTCAGGCCGAGCACGAGCATCATCTCGGTCAGGTTCACGTCGTTGCTCACCGCGCGCGTCGGCGCGCGCTCGAACGTCACGTTGCGATCGCAGCTGCGCACGGTGACGGGATAGGCACCCGCATGAACGGCGGCACAGCCGAGCACGGCAGCGGCGACAACCCGGCGGGATACGGCGGACAAGACAGGAAACGGCATGGCGGTCATTCCGGATGAAGCGGCGTGATGCGCGGCCGGCCCGTGACGGGATGGCGGTCGACGAGCGCGGCGACGCCGAACACGTCGCGCAGCAGCGCTTCGGTCAGCACGTCGTCCGGCGCGCCGGACGCGACGACCCGCCCGTGCGCGAGCACATGGAGCCGGTCGCAATACGCAGCCGCGAGATTGAGGTCGTGAATCGTCGCGAGCGTCGCGATGCCGAGGCGCCGCACACGCGCGAGCAGTTCGAGCTGGTGACGCAGGTCGAGATGATTGGTCGGTTCGTCGAGCAGCAGCAGCTCGGGTTGTTGCGCGAGCGCACGGGCCAGCAGCGCGCGCTGCTTCTCGCCGCCCGACAGCGACGCGACGCGTTGCGCGCGGCGCTCGGCAAGACCGACGTCGTGCAACGCGGATTCGACGATCCGGCGGTCGTCGGTCGACTCCGCATCGAACGGCCGCTGGTGCGGCGTGCGGCCCATGCCGACCAGTTCGTCGACCGTCAGCCCGAATTCGTCCGGCGTCTCCTGCTGCAGCACCGCGATGCGCTGCGCGACCGCGCGCGGCCGCATGCGCCACACGTCCTGCGCATCGAGCGCGACACTGCCCGCGTCGGGCCGCGCATAACGGAACACGCAGCGCAGCAGGCTCGTCTTGCCGCTGCCGTTCGGGCCGACCAGCCCGACGAACTCGCCTTCGGCGACGCTCAGCGTCACCGCATCGAGCACGGTGACCGCGCCGCCGGGAGACCAGCTCACGCGTTCGATTTCGAGCATGTGCGCCATGGGAGGTTCGCCGCGCCGCACTAGAAGCGCATCGTCGCGACGAGCTCCGCCGAGCGCGACGGACCGAGCAACCATTGCTCGCCGCCGTTCGACGTCGTCACCGCATACGTGCGATTCGCGAGATTGCGCAGATACAGCGCGAGCTCGGTGCGCGACGTCGGCTGCCAGCGCAGCGACGCATCGAACACCGTGTACGACGGCACCTGCAGGCGGTTCGCATCGTCGCCGTACGTCGCGCCGGCATAGCGCACGCCCGCATTCGCCTGCCAGCGCTCGGCGAACGCCCAGCCGAGCCACAGGTTCGCCGTCTGCTGCGGCACGTTGGACGGTACGTTGCCGGCGCGCGACACCGTGGCGCCGCCGACCGTCTGGTTGAACGCGTCGTAGCGCGCGCGCAGCAGCGCGACGTTCGCGTCGACCGTCCAGCCGTGCGGCAGCCGCGCGCCGCCCGTCAGCTCGACGCCGCGCGACGATTGCCTGCCGACCTGCTGGCGCAGCGCGGGATTGAACGGGTCGGTGCTGAGCAGGTTGCGCTTCGTGATGTCGTACACCGCGAACGTCCAGTACGCGCGGCCGTCGAGCAGCGTCTGCTTGACGCCGGCTTCCCACTGTTCGCCGGTCGCGAGCCGATAGTTCGCCTGCGACGCGGACAACGTCACGAGCGAGCCGAGGCCTTCCGCGCCCGTCGTGTACTGCGCATACGCGCTCAACGTCGGCGCGACTTCGAACACGAAACCCGTGCGCCAGCCGACGTTCGCGAAACGCTTGTCGAAGCCCGCGCCGGTCGCCGCCTGCTCGCGGTTGAACGCGATGTGGTCGTAACGCAGGCCGCTCACCCACGCGAGCCGCGGCAGCACTTCGAGCCGGTTCTCGGCGAACACCGCCGCCTGCCGCGCACGCGTGCTGAACTTCGGCAATGTCGGGTCGGGGCTCGCGAACACGCCGGGATCGAAACCATGCGCGGCGACCGTCGATTCGCCGCCGTACGGCGAATTGTTGGTACCGTCGAACGTGATCTGGCTGAATTCCGTGCCGACGACGAAGCGGTTCGCGCGTCCGAACAGCGTGCCGTCGAAACGCGCGCTCAGCCGGTCGCCGATCTGCCGCTGATGGTGGCCGATGTCGAGATAGTCGCCGCGCGTGACGCGCCCCGTCGCGGGGTCGAGCGCATACGATTCGGCGTTGCGCCAGTGGCGGTTCGACGTCAGGTAGTAGAGCTGGTTGTCGATCGTCACGCCGGGCGCGGGCCGGTAGCGGGCCGACAGGCGCGTCCACTGGTCGTAATACGCGATCGTCGCATCGCCGACGTTGTAGTTGAGCTTGCGCAGCGACGGGTCGAGCACGGCGTTCGGCGCCGGCACGCCATAGTAGGTCGCCGGCATCTGGCGGCCGTAGTCGTAGTCGAGCGTCAGCGTGAATTGCGGGCTCACGTCGAAGCGCAGCGCGCCGCCGACCGCCGTCGTATGCGTATCGGCCCGCTCGGCGAGACCGTTTGCGCGCGCATCGCTCGCGTAGAAGCGGTACGACAGCCGCGGGCCGAGCGCGCCCGTCGTATCGAACGCGACGCGCTTCGCGCCGTCGGGGCCGACGCCAACCTGCAGCGTCGTCTCGCGTGTGCGCTGCGGCCGCTTCGGCACCACGTTCACGACGCCGCCGATCGCCCCTTCGCCATACAGCACCGACGCCGGGCCGCGCAGCACCTCGATGCGCTCGACCGACCACGTATCGAACGGGAACGTGATCGTGCCGGCCGCCGGCATGAGCCGCACGCCGTCGAGCAGCGTCATCACCGATTCCTGCCCGCTGAAGCCGCGCACGCTCATCGCGGTGCCGCCGGTACCCGGCGCCATCGCGCTCGAGAACCCGGCCGTGCGCGTAACGGCGTCGAGCACCGTGCGATCGCCGCGCGCGTCGATCGTGTCGGCCGTGACCGTCTCGACGCTCGCGGGCGTGTCGAGGCTCGCCAGCCCGAGCCGCGAACCCGTTTCGAGCGGTTGCGTCAGCGGGTCGACCGGCGCGGATCGCGCGGAAACATTGATCGCCGGCAACGCGTGCCGGTCGTCCGGTGCGGGGGCTGCCGCTTCGGCGGCCAACGCGCCGGAGGTCGCCATCGCGCAGCCCAGCAAGGTCGTGCAGCCGCGTGCGCGCCAGGCGCCGGTGTTCCGGCGCGACGCGGCATGCTGCCGCTCCCCTCGCGCCGGTTTGTTTCTGGCTTTCGTCACTTCGTATCGATCTTCGGATGGTGTCGTCGCGCGCGGCCATGCCCGGCGGCCCGGGCGGCAGGCGACGAAAACATCGGATGATACAATATATCAACTTGATTCGTCAGGATTTTGTCAGCTTGCGTCGGCTCGCGCGATGTCGCAAAAGCGGAAAGCTGAACTGCACCCGCAGCGTGTCGCCCTGCAGCCGGTTGCGCACCGCGAACGCGGGCCGATCGCGACCGACTGCCCGCGCTCAGCGGCCGACTTCCTTCCACTTGCGCGCGAGTCCGAGGCGTTCGAAGCGCTCGATCAGAAACTCGGTGAATACGCGGATCTTCGCCGGCTGGTGACGGCGGCTTTGATACGCGATGTTGACGGTGAGCGTCGGCAGTTGCCAGTCGGTGAGCACCGGTACCAGCTTTCCCGCGACGATATCGTCGTGGATGATGTAGAGCGGCTGGATCAGGATGCCGAGCCCGGCGAGCGCCGCGGCGCGGATCACCTGTCCTTCGTTCGCATCGAGCACGCTCCTGATCGTGACCGACTGCTTCTTCGCACCGTGGCGGAAATGCAGCACGTACGGATCGTTGGCGAGGTTGTAGACCAGCAGCCGGTGGTCGCACAGCGCGTCGGGCGTCGCCGGCGCGCCCTGCTTTGCCAGATACCCGGGCGACGCGGCCAGCACGCGCCGCGTCTCGGCGAGCTTGCGCACGGTGATGCCCGAATCGGCCTCGTGCTCGCGCGTACGGATCGCCACGTCGATGCCGGCCTCGATGAAATCCGGGTAGCGGTTCGCGGCGACGATCTGCACGGTCAGGTTTGGGTAGCGGCGATGAAACTCCGGCAACGCCGGCGCGATATAGATCGACGCGAACGACACCGACGCGGTCACGCGCAGCGTGCCGGCCGGGTTGACGCTCGCCTCGTTGACCGCCGCGTCGGCTTCCGACAGCTCCGTCAGGATCGCGACGCAGCGCCGGTGATACTCGTGCCCGGCGTCGGTCAGCCACAAGCGGCGCGTGGTCCGCTCGACGAGCCGCGCCGCCAGGCGCTCCTCAAGCGCATTCAGGCAGCGGCTCGCCGCCGCGCTCGACATGCCGAGCCGCTCGGCGGCCTTCGACAGGCTGCCCAGCTCGGCCACCTGCACGAAAAATTCGATCTGCGTCCACTTGTCCATGCGTTCGATTCTTCCACCTGGCGGAGAACAAAACTCCTCCAAACCCTCTTTATTACGATCAAAGGAGGAATTAATGTTACGTCAATGCGTGATCGAACGACATCAGGAGACGACCCCATGCGCAATCTCAACGAAGACACCATCACGCAGGCCGTGATCGCGTCGCTGGGCGGCTGTCGCGACGAGCGGCTGCGCACGGTCATGACGAACCTCGTCCAGCACCTGCATGCGTTCGCACGGGAAACGAAGCTCACCGAAACCGAATGGCAGGCCGCGATCGGCTTCCTGACGGCGGTCGGGCACATCACCGACGACAAGCGGCAGGAGTTCATCCTGCTGTCCGACGTGCTCGGGCTGTCGACGCTCGTGACCGCGCAAAATCATGCGAAGCCGGCCGGCTGCACGGAGGCGACCGTATTCGGTCCGTTCTATGTCGAAGGCAGCCCCGAGTTCGGGATGTTCGACGACATCGCGAACGGCGCGTGCGGCGAGCCCTGCTTCGTGTCGGGCCGTGTGCGCGACATCCACGGCACGCCCGTCGCGCACGCCTCGCTGGAAGTCTGGCAAGCCGACGAGGACGGGCATTACGACGTGCAACAACCGGCCGACGACGGCTCGGTCACGCATCGCGCACGCGGGCGGCTGCGCACCGATGCCGACGGCCGCTACGCGTTCCGTTCGATCCTCGCCGAACCGTATCCGATTCCGCACGACGGCCCCGTCGGCGCGATGCTCGATGCGCTCGGCCGCCACCCGTGGCGCCCCGCGCACCTGCACTTCATGATCGAGGCGCCCGGCTTCGAAACGCTGATCACGCACGTGTTCCGCGACGGCGACCGCTACCTCGACTCCGATGCGGTATTCGGCGTGCGTTCGACGCTCGTCGCCGACTGGGTCCGGCACGCGCCCGGCACGGCGCCCGACGGATCGCACATGGACACGCCGTTCTACACGCTCGATTACGACTTCGTGCTGAATCGCGCGGAGCGCGCCGCATGATCCGGCACGTCGTGATGTGGAATGTCGCCGGCACGACCGGAGGTGAGCGCACCGCGCGCCATCACGCCGACTACGCAACGGAGTAACGAGAACATGAACTTCATCTACCAGGCGCGTCCCGCACGCGTCGTCTTCGGTGCCGGCAGCCTGCAGCATCTCGAACGCGAAGTGCTGGCGCTGGGCGCGCAGCGCGCGCTGGTGCTCTGCACGCCGGACCAGCGCGAACTCGCGCAACGCATCGTCGAGCGGCTCGGTGCACGCGCCGCCGGGCTGTACGACCGCGCGACGATGCACGTGCCGATCGAAATCGCCCGCGATGCGCAGGCGTTCGCCCGGTCATGCGACGCGGATTGCGCGATCGCGATCGGCGGCGGGTCGACGATCGGCCTCGGCAAGGCGATCGCGCTCGAAAGCAGCCTGCCGATCCTGGCGATACCGACCACCTACGCCGGCAGCGAAATGACGCCGATCTACGGCCTGACCGAAGGCGGCGTCAAGCGCACGGGGTCCGACGCACGCGTGCTGCCGAAGACGGTGATCTACGATCCCGAGCTCACCGTCACGCTGCCGGTCGAGCTGTCGGTGACGAGCGGCATCAATGCGATCGCGCACGCGGCGGAAGGCCTCTACGCGAACAACGCGAATCCGGTCATGAGCCTCGTCGCCGAGGAAGGCATTCGCGCGCTGGCGCGCGGCCTGCCCGGCGTGCGCCGCAACGCCGCCGATCTCACCGCACGCAGCGATGCGCTCTACGGCGCGTGGCTGTGCGGCATGGTCCTCGGCAACGTCGGCATGGCGCTGCACCACAAGCTCTGTCACACGCTCGGCGGCAGTTTCAATCTGCCGCACGCGCCGACCCATACGGTCGTGCTGCCGCATGCACTCGCGTACAACGCCGCGCATGCGCCGGACGCGATGCAGCGGATCGCCCGCGCAATCGGCACCAACGACGCGGCGCGCGGCATCTACGCGCTGGCGCTCGACAACGGCGCACCGGTCTCGTTGAAAGCGATCGGCATGCAGGAAGCCGACCTCGATCGCGCGGCCGATCTCGCGGCCGCCAATCCGTACTGGAACCCGCGCCCGATCGAACGCAACGGCCTGCGCGCGCTGCTGCAGGATGCATTCGACGGCAGCCTGCCCCGCTCGACCGTACGCTGAATCCGCGCGCGGCTGGCGCGTAACGTTGCGTGCAACGCTACGACTGCGCGCCGCCGCCCGCCACCACGCCGTCGATCTCCGCCCGCGTAAAACCATACTTCGCCGTCCGCTCGCGATGATCGGCCGAGCCGAGATACTCGCGCAGCTTCCCATTCACGGCCTGCACGAGCGCATCGTTGTTCCTGCTGAACGAGAACGCGCCGACCGGCGCCGCCGCACCCGCGCCACGCTCGTGCGCGACGGCTGCCACGCCTTCGATCGCACCCGCGACAACGCGGTTCCCGATCGCCGTGCTTGCATACGCATCGATCTGCCCCGCAAGCAACGCGGCGACTGCGTCGGGCTGATCCTTGAACACGACGATCTGATCGTCGCGCACACCTGCCGACCGGGCCGAGTCGATCTGCACCTGCGCGGCCACGCACCCCAGCCGTGCATCGCCGCGTGCCGCGACGGCCGCGTAACTCGTCAGCGCCTTCGGATTGCCGGCCTGAACCAGAAACCCGTCGCCGATCGCCCACACCGGCACGCTGAACGCAACGTGCTGCGCGCGTTCGGCCGTCACGAAGATCGGCACGTTCATGTCCCAGCGGCCGGCCTGCACGCCCGGCAGCAGTGCGTCGAACGAGGTCGGGTGATACTCGATTTCCGTCACGCCGATCGCGCGCAGCACCACCTCGGCCAGCTCGATATCCGCGCCGGTTACGGTGCCGTCTTCGCCCGTCCAGTAGAACGGCGGCTCCTCGATATACGCAATCCTTACTTTCATCGTGTTACTCCTGACGTTCCATGATGTCCGCCCCGCTCGCCCGCCGGGCGCCCGGTTCATGCCACAGCCGCATCCATCGCCTGCGACAGCGCCGACAATGCCGGCGACAGGCGTTCCAGCGGAAGATAACCGAAGCCCAGCCTGAACACGCGGCTGCTTTCGCCAAACCACGTGCCGGACGCCAGTTGCAGATCGTACTCGGGCAGCACTTGCCAGAAACGCGCCACGGCCTGCTCGTCGAATGCATCCGCGCGCAACCGCACACAGCACAGCGCACCGGCATCCGGCCGTACCCACTCGACGCGCCCGCGCTCGCCTTCGCACCAGCCCGACACGACGTCCAGCGCACTGGCAAGCAGCCGGCGCCGGGGCGCGAGCACACGCTCCCGGTTGCGCAGCAAGGTCGCGGCAAGCGTTTCGTCGAGCACCGAACCCGAGATCACGGTGTTCAGCTTGGCCACGAGCAAGCGCGCCCGAAGCCCCGCGTCGGCCACGGTGAGCCACCCGGTCCGCAGACCGGGCGCACCCAGCGCCTTCGACACCGACGAGCCCGTGACGATGCGTGCATCGACACCCGCGAAACTGGCGGCCGAGGCGGCATCGCCATAGGTCGCCTCGCGATAGGTCTCGTCGATGAACAGTATCGCGTCCGGACACTGCCGCGCCATCAACGCGAGCAGCCCGTCGATCTCGGCGCGCGACGCCTGTACGCCACCGGGATTCTGCGGGGACGCAATGCTGACCAGCCGGGTGTTCGGCGACAGGTTCGCTTCGAACTGCGCGAGGTCCAGTCGATAACCGTTCTCGAACGACAGCCGCACCTCGCGCACCGTCGCGCCGGCGCCGACCAGGCAATCGCGACTCGGCGGAAAGCACGGCGTCGCGAGCACGGCTTCGTCGCCGGGCCGGCATAACTCGTACGCAAGCAGAAACAGCCCGAGCGCGGTGCCTTGCGTCGTCACGATCTGCGCGGCCGGCACGTTGCAGGTATCGGCAATCGCGTCGCGCAGCGCGGCCGCGCCTGCCGACTGGCTGTAGCCGAGCTTCAGGTTGCGAACCGGTTCGACGCCGGCCAGATCCAGCAGCTCGCCGACCGTCAGGTCTTGCGACGTGCTCTCCGCCAGGTTGAAGGTTCGATTCACATCGAGCAGCGAGATGATTTCGTTGTACGGAAATCGTCCGCGCCACTCACCGGATTGCGTCTGTGTTGCTTGCATGCGCTTGCCCCTCAATTTGCTTTGCTGGTCAACCGACCGGAACAGCGCCATCGTAGCGTTCGCACGAAAACCATAACAGCCACAATTTTCCGACGATTGGACCAACACAATTCTGCTTGGCGAGATGCCCGCGCACGATCGATAATCGGCCACTCCCCTGCCGCAGACGCCCCATGGACACGCATACGCCGTACCGTTACAGGCAACTGGCCGATCTCATCGTCGGCATGATCGACAACGGCACGCTCGCACCCGGCGCGCGGCTGCCGTCGGTGCGCGCCGTGAGCGAGCAGCAGCGCATCAGCGTCTCCACCGCGCTGCAGGCCTACCGTCTGCTCGAGGATCGCGGCGTGCTCGTGTCGCGGCCGCAGTCCGGCTTTTACGTCGCGGCCTCGAGCGGCGGGACGCTCGCGTTGCCGTCGGCGTCGCGCTCACGCGCGAAGGCGTCGACGGTGTCGATCAGCGGCGCGGTCGCCGCGTTGCTCGAACACGCCGCCAATTCGGCACTCGTGCCGCTCGGCTGCGCGGTACCCGACACGGCGCTGCTGCAATCGAAACGGCTCGATCTCGCACTCGCTCGCGCGGCGCGTCAGCACGGCATGCGCTACAACGTCTACTGCCCGCCTTACGGCGAGCCGGCGCTGCGCCGCGAAATCGCGAGGCGGGCCATGCGCTTCGGGCATCCGCTGTCCGCCGACGACATCCTCGTCACGAACGGCTGCACCGAAGCGCTGACGCTTGCATTGAATGCCGTCGCGAAGCGCGGCGATACGATTGCGGTGGAATCGCCGACTTATTTCGGCTTGCTTCACACGCTGGAAGCGTTGGGGATGAAGGCGCTGGAATTGCCGACCGACCCGCTGCGCGGTGTCGATGTCGGCGTACTCGCGCAGCGGCTCGAATCGGAACCGATCGCCGCCTGCGTGCTGTCGTCGAGCTTCGGCAATCCGCTCGGCTCGACGATGACCGAAGACGACAAACGGACGCTTCTAGCGCTACTCGCTCGGCATCGCGTGCCGCTGATCGAAGACGACGTCTACGGCGACATCCACTTCGGGCGCGATCGGCCCAGGCCGTTCATCGCACTCGACGGCGGCGCCAATACGATCTACTGCAGCTCGTTCTCCAAGAGCCTCGCGCCTGGTTACCGGATCGGCTGGATCGCCGCGGGCGCCCGCGCGCAACAGGTGATGGAACGCAAGCTCGCGCTCAGCCTCTGCGGCCCCACGCTGCTCCAGGTCGCTCTGGCAGATTTCCTGGCGAGCGGCGCATACGATGCGCACTTGCGCCGTATCCGGCGGCTGTTCGAAGAGAACCTGGCGCGGATGACGCGCACGATCGAAGCCAGCTTTCCGGCCGACACCAAAGTGAGCCGGCCAGCCGGCGGTTTCGTGCTCTGGCTCGAACTGCCGAAGCGTTTCGATTCCCGCGCGCTGTTCGACGCCGCGCTCGAACAGGGCATCTGCTTCGCGCCGGGCGACGTCTTCTCCGCCAGCCGGCGCTTTCGCCACTGCCTGCGCCTGAGCGCGGGTCACGTGTGGAACGAACGCATCGAGGACGGCATCCGGCGCCTCGGCCGGCTCGCACAAGCGCAGCTCGCGCGCTGATCGGACAGCGGTCGCCGCCCGGCAGCCGACCGTTTCAGCCGCCGACCTTGAACGCCGGAAGCTGCTGCCCGAGCCGCGCGCCCATTTCCGCGCCGAGCGCCTGCAGCGCATTGAACGGCCGAATCATGACCTCGAACTCGACGATGCGCCCGTCGTCGTCGAAGCGAATCATGTCGATCCCCTTCAACGCCTTGTCGCCGACGTTCGCGCTGAACTCCAGCACCACGTTCTTGCCGTCGTCGGCGACGAACTGGCGGTGATAGGTGAAATTCTCGAGGATCGTGACCACCGTGCGCAGCGCCATCAGCAGCGCGGGCGCCGGGCCATACGGCTTGAACGCCATCGGCGAACGGAATACGGCGTCCGGATGGACGATCGAATCCAGCGCGCCAAGATCCTTGCGTTCGATCAGCGCATGCCATGTGTCGAGCGAGGTCGCGACAGCGGGATGAAGATGCATCGGTGAATTCGTCATCGAAGACTCCTGTAGCGTCGGGCGGTAACAGAACGAATCGGTGTCAAAGGGTCGCGGCAAGCGTCGTGCCCTGGTGAATCGCGCGCTTCGCATCGAGCTCGACGGCTTCGTCAGCGCCGCCGATCAGGTGCACCTTGCATCCGGCGGCCTGCAGTTGCTCCGCCAGTTCGCGCGACGGCTCCTGCCCGGCGCAGATCACCACGTTGTCCACTTGCAGCGTCTGCTCGACACCGTCGATCGTCACGTGCAATCCATCGTCGTCGATGCGCCGGTACGTCACCGCCGACGACATCCCGACGCCGCGCGCCTTCAGCGCCGTGCGATGAATCCACCCGGTGGTCTTGCCGAGCCCGTCGCCGACCTTCGACGCCTTGCGCTGCAGCAGATGCACGCGCCGCGCCGCCGGCTCGGGCTGCGCATTGCGCAAGCCGCCGGCCCTTGCGTACGATTGATCGACGCCCCATTCGGCAAAAAAACGGTCGACGTCGATGCGCGCGCCGTCGTCGCGATGGACGAGGAATTCCGCGACGTCGAAGCCGATTCCGCCCGCGCCGACGATCGCGACGTTGCGGCCCACGGCCTTGCCGTCGCGCAGCACGTCGAGATAACCGAGCGTCTTCGCATGGTCGACACCGTCGATCGGTGGCGTGCGCGGCACGATGCCGGTCGCGATCACCACTTCGTCAAATTCGCCCTGCAGCAACATCTCGGCGGTCGCGCGCGTATTGACGTGAAGCGTCACGCCGCGCAGTTCGATCTGCCGGCGGAAGTAGCGCAACGTTTCGTGGAACTCTTCCTTGCCGGGCACCTGCTTCGCGATATTGAACTGGCCGCCAATCTCGGCGCCGGCTTCGTACAGCGTCACCGCGTGACCGCGTTCGGCCGCCGTGACCGCGAAGCCGAGGCCCGCCGGCCCGGCGCCGACCACCGCGATCCGCTTGCGCTGCTGCGCGGGCTGGATCACGAGCTCGGTTTCATGGCATGCGCGCGGATTCACGAGACAGGACGTGATCCTGCCGCTGAACGTATGGTCGAGGCACGCCTGATTGCAGCCGATACACGTGTTGATTTCGTCCGCGCGCCCTTCCCGCGCCTTGCGAACGAACGCGGCATCGGCGAGGAACGGCCGCGCCATCGACACCATGTCGCAATAGCCGTCGGCGAGCAGTTGCTCGGCGACTTCCGGCGTATTGATCCGGTTGGTCGCGACGAGTGGAATGCCGACCTTGCCCATCAGTTGCCGCGTCACCCACGCGTATGCGGCACGCGGCACCTTGGTCGCGATGGTCGGAATGCGTGCCTCGTGCCAGCCGATGCCGGTATTGAGGATCGTCGCGCCGGCCGCCTCGATCGCCTGCGCGAGCCGGATCACCTCGTCGAGCGTCGAGCCGCCTTCGACGAGATCGAGCATCGACAGCCGGTAGATGACGATGAAGTTCGCGCCGACCCGCTCGCGCACGCGCCGCACGATCTCGACCGCGAAGCGGATGCGGTTCTCGTACGCGCCGCCCCACGCATCGTCGCGATGGTTCGTGCGTGCGGCGATGAATTCGTTGATCAGGTAGCCTTCGGACCCCATGATCTCGACGCCGTCGTAGCCCGCGTGTTGCGCAAGCGCCGCGCATCGCACGAAATCGGCGATCGTCTCGTCGACTTCGTCGCTGCTCAACGCGTGCGGCGTGAACGGGTTGATCGGCGCCTTCAGCGCGCTGGGCGCCGCGAGCGCCGGGTGATACGCATAACGCCCGAAATGCAGGATCTGCAGCGCGATCTTGCCGCCCTCCGCCTGCACCGCGCGCGTCACGACACGATGGCGCTCGGCGTCCGCTTCGGTCGTCAGCATCGCGCCGCCCGGCGCCGGACGGCCGCGCTCGTTCGGCGCGAAGCCGCCCGTGACGATCAAACCGGCCTCGCCGCGCGCGCGCTCCGCATAAAATGCCGCCATCCGCTCGAAGCCGTTCGGCGCTTCCTCGAGGCCGACGTGCATCGACCCCATCAGTACGCGGTTCCTGAGCGACGTGAAGCCGAGTTCGAGCGGGGTCGTCAAATGCGGATAGCGGGTCATCGGTCGGCTCCTGTTAATGCAACAAGTTGCAGAAATATTAGCTCGCCGATTCTGTTTATGCAACATGTTGCATTAACAAGACTCCCCGCTTGTACTGTGGCCCCGATATGGCAAGATGCGGTTCATTCCGCCGCCGCTTCCGACCCGACATGTCCCTGCCTCACGCGCTCCTCACCGCTCTCGCCGAACGCCCCGGTTCGGGCTCCGAACTCGCCGACCGCTTCGATCGCTCGATCGGCTATTTCTGGCAGGCGACGCACCAGCAGATCTATCGCGAACTGGGGCGTCTCGAGGAAACGGGCTGGATCGAATCGCTGCCCGCCGAATCGGGGCGCGGCCGCAAGCGTGCGTACCGGATCCTGCCGGCCGGCAAGAAGGAACTGCGGCGCTGGATCGCCGAACCGGAAGATCCGACGCCGCTGCGCGAAGCGCTGATGGTGCGCCTGCGCGCGGAAGCGGTGCTGGGCCCGGCGGGGCTCGAGGAAGAAATCAGGCGGCGCATCGCGCTCCACCAGGAGAAGCTCGACCTGTATCTGCAGATCGAAGCGCGCGATTTCCCGGAAGGCGCCGATTCGCGCGCGAAGCGCCTTCAGCACCTGGTATTGCAGGCCGGCATCGCGAACGAGCGGTTCTGGGTCGAGTTCTCGCAGGATGCGCTCGACACGCTGCGTCTGCCGAAGGATTGACCCGCGCGCGTCTCGACCACGCGCGGTAGCACTCAGGCTGCGGATCGCGGCCGGACGCGCGCGCCGCCACCGGTTTGCAGCTGTTCGACGAGAAACAGCCCGATCGCGTCGAGTGCCTGCGCGGATGCCTTCAGCTTGCCGATCCCGCCGGCAAATCCATGCGACATCCCGTGCCACACGTCGAGCCGCGCATCCACGCCGGCCGCGACCGCTCGCTCGACCCAGCGACGCGAATCGTCCAGCAGCACTTCGTCGTCGCCGACATGAATCCGCACCGCGGGCAAGCCCGCGACACGCGCGTAAAGCGGCGACGCCAGCGGATGCTTCGGATCGGCTGCCCCGAGATAAGCACGCACCAGTTCCGACACCTGCGCCCGCGTGAAGAGCGGATCGGCGTCGGCACGCGTGTCGTAGGTCGCGCCCGACAGCGTCAGATCCGTCACCGGCGACAATGCCGCGACACCCACGAGCGTCGTATCGGCCGTGACCGAGGCCGAGACCGAAACCGCATCGGCCGCGACCCGCGACGCGAGCACCAGCGCGAGCGCACCGCCGGCCGAATCGCCGGTGACGGCGATCCGGCGAATGCCTTTTTCGGCGAGCCCGCGATAACAGGCCAGCACGTCGTCGATGGCGGCCGGAAACGGATGTTCGGGCGCCAGGCGATAGTCCGGAATGAAGGCCCTGACGCCGACCCGCACCGCCAGTTGCGCGACCGAATGGCGGAACGCCGCCGCGGATCCGAAATTGAACCAGCCGGCATGCAGATGGAGCAGCGCGTCGCCGGAGCGCACATGCGCGGGAAACACCCAGTACCCCGGCACGCCACCGACCGTGTCGAACGCGAACGTGACATCGTCGCGGCGCTGCACGTTTTCCATCGCCGCATCGAACGCGTCACGCGCTTCGATGCCCAGCCGCGCCCCCTTCATCGCACGCATGCCGGCCCGCATCGCGGCAACGACCGCCGCATCGTCCGGATCGAGCGGATGCATCACGACGTGCTCGCTCGGCCCGCCGTCGTTCGAAACGTTGTTCATCGTCAGCCCTTCTGATTCGGAAAGTCATCGCGTACGGCTGCCCCCGCCAGACCGCGCGAGGCGCGCCGACGTTCAGGCGAACAGCTTGTTCGCGGTCCGTGCGATCAATTCGCCCTGATGACGCGCACCGGCCAGCTCGATCTCGCTCGGCAGGCGCTGCCCCTGCCCGCCCGCGATCGTGGTCGCACCATACGGCGCGCCGCCGACGATTTCGTCGAGCGTCATTTGCCCCTGGTGGGTGTACGGCAGCCCGACGATCGTCATGCCGAAATGCAGCAGGTTGGTGATGATCGAGAACAGCGTGGTTTCCTGGCCGCCATGCTGGCTCGCGCTCGACGTGAACGCGCCGCCGACCTTGCCGTTCAGCGCGCCGCTCATCCACAGGCCGCCGGCCTGATCCAGGAACGCCGCCATCTGCGACGAGATGCGGCCGAAGCGGGTCGGCGTGCCGACGATGATCGCGTCGTAGTGGGCCAGTTCGGCCACCGTCGCAACCGGCGCCTGCTGGGCGAGCTTGAAGTGCGCGGCCTGGGCGACAGCTTCCGGCACCGTTTCCGGCACCCGCTTGACGTCGACCGTGGCGCCCGCCGAGCGGGCGCCTTCGGCCATCGCATCCGCGAGCGCCTCGATATGACCGTACGACGAGTAATACAGCACGAGAACTTTAGACATGACGAACTCCTAACGATGGTCGCGAGGAAGTCGCGACGGTATCAACGCGCGCCGGCTGACGCACGCCGTGTGGTGTGACGGAATGAAAGTCGGAACGACCGTGCGGTGGTCCTGACGAGACGGCCGGGCCTGTCACGCGCCTGGTCGCCCCGGAGGATCGGCCCGTTCGGCTCACGCCGCCGGTGCGATACGCAACGCGGTGCGCCCGATCCGTGCGTCGAGGCTGAACGCGCCCGCGCCGAAGTACGCGATCTGCAGCAGGCCGCCGGCCATCATCACGTTCTTCAAAAAGTGAATCATCTGGTTCTGGTCGGCGAAGTTGTGATGGAAGAACACCGCGGTCACCAGACTGAACAGCGCCATCGCCAGCGCCACCGGACGGGCCCGATAACCCGACATCAGCAGCAGGCCGCCGCCCGCCTCGACCAGCACCGCGACCACGAAAGCGAGCGACGGCGCCGGCAGGCCGACGGACGCGATGTAGCCGACGGTTGTCGCATGCGCGGCGAGCTTGCTCAACCCGCTCATCAGAAACGGCGCGCCGATCAGAATGCGGCCGAGAAGCGGAAGATACTTGTAACGATCCATGATGAACTCCTGAAATGAAATGATTCGGTGGACTGGGAAATCAAGGCACTCAGCCGGCGTCCACCATCACCAGCTCAGAATCTTCGACCGCGACAATCTCGAGCGCGGCCTCGTTCGTGATCGCGACGCCGTCCAGCGGCCCCACGCGTTCTCCGTTCACTTCGATGCGCCCCGAAGCCGCGACGAGATACGCGCGGCGCGATGCGCCCAATACTTGCCGGACCTGTTCGCCCGCCTTCAGCGTCGCGCCGAGCACCCGTGCATCGGCACGGATCGGCAGCGCACCGTCGTCGCCGGCAAAGCCGCTCGCCAGCACGACGAAACGTCCGGACCGGTCGCCTTTCGGAAACTGCTTCGTGTCCCACCCGGGCACCCCGCCGTTCGTGCGCGGCATCAACCAGATCTGATAGAGCTTGAGCGGCATGTCGCCCCGGTTGAACTCGGCATGACGGATGCCCGTTCCCGCACTCATGACCTGCACGTTGCCCGCGCTGATCGTTCCTTCGGATCCCAACGTGTCGCGATGGCCGAGCACGCCTTGCCGCACGTACGTGATGATTTCCACGTCGCGGTGCCCGTGCATCGGGAACCCGCTGCCGACGGCGATCTCGTCGTCGTTCCAGACGATCAACGGTCCGAGCGGCGCGTGCTCCGGCGTGCCCTCGGCCGTGACCGCGAAATGGTATTTCGCACGCAGCCAGCCATGGTTCGCCGCATCCAGTGATGCCCAGCGTCGATGAGTCAGCATGTCCGCCTCCTGTTTCCTGGTGCCCGAACGACGGGCGGTTGCCTGGCGGCGCCTCACCGGAATCTGCGAAGCACCGAACGTTGGACGAATGCTAAATTCGCAAAGATCGCTCGCATATCTCCTGAATTGCAACGTATCATTGCTCCCAGTAGAACGATCTCATCGAACGGAGCCGTCGCCATGAACCCCATCGCCGACCTGAACGATCTGCGGCTCTTTGCGGAAGTGGTGGAACACGGGAGCTTCACGGCCGCCGCCCGCAGCCTCGGCGCGCAAACCTCGAAGCTCAGCCGGCGCATTCGCGCGCTCGAGGAGGAGCTCGGCGTGCGCCTGCTCAATCGCACGAGCCGCAGCCTGTCGCTGACGGAAACCGGGCGGCAGTTCCATCAGCATTGCGTCGCGCTGGTCGCGGAATCGAAGGCCGCGAAGGACATCGTGGATCGCACGCGGACGCAGCCGCAGGGCACCGTGCGCATCAGTTGCCCGGTCGGGCTGCTGAGTTCCGGTGTCGCGGAGATGCTGGCGCGCTACATCGAGAACAATCCGCAGGTTCAGGTGCTGCTCGATGCGACCAACCGGCGCGTGGATGTGGTCGAGGAAGGCCTGGATTTCGCGATCCGGGTCAGGGTTCCGCCGCTGGAGAACACCGATCTCGCGATTCGGCAACTGGGGCGGTCGTTCCGGATTCTCGTCGCCAGCCCGGCACTGGCCGCACGTTTTCCGGCACCCGAGTCGATCGACAGCCTGAAGGACTGGCCGACAGTTTCAACGGCCAGTAGCGGCGACAAGTACGTGTGGAGTCTGGCCGACGCCGACGGGCGGGCCATCTCTTTCGCGCATCGGCCGCGACTGGCCACCGACGATCTGGGGAGTCTGCGGCTGGCGGCGCTCGGCGGCATCGGCGTCGCCGAATTGCCGCGCGAACTGGTGAGCGCCGACCTTCAGGCCGGCCGGCTGCTCCACCTGCTGCCCGCGCTGTCGGCGCCGACGGCGCTGGTCCATGCGATCTTCCCGACGCGCCGCGGCATGGTGCCCGCCGTTCGCCATCTGCTCGATGCGCTCGTCGCGGGCTTCGACGAACTGAACCGGATCGCGTAGCGGCCGCCGGCGCGGCCGCACACGCAGCGCGATGACGCGCGTCGGGTCCGGATCACGCGTCCGGCAGGATCACCACCTTGCCCTTCACCTGCCGGTTCGCGATCCGCGCGATCGCGTCGGCCGCACCGGCCAGCGACACGCGCTCGGTGATCGCGGGCCGTACCTTGCCGGCCGCGAACCATTCGGCGAGCAGACGCATGTTCGCGACATGCTGCGCGGGATCGCGGCGCACCGCGTCGCCCCAGAACACGCCGAGTATGTCGCGCTCCTTGAGCAGCGCCAGATTCAGCGCGATCTTCGGAATCTCGCCGGCCGCGAAGCCGACCACGAGGAACCGGCCGTGCCACGCGGTCGCGCGCAAGGCCGCCTCGCTGTAGGCGCCGCCCACCGGATCGTAGACGACGTCGGCGCCGCGCCCGCCGGTCAGTTCGTCCACGCGGCGGCGCAGGTCTTCGGTCGCATAGTCGATCGTCTCGTCCGCGCCCGCTTCGCGGCACAGCGCCAGCTTGTCGGCACTCGACGCCGCCGCGATCACGCGCGCGCCGAGCGCCTTCGCGATCTCGATCGCGGCGAGCCCGACCCCGCCCGCCGCGCCCAGCACGAGCAGCGTCTCGCCCGGTTGCAGGCGCGCGCGCTGCTGCAACGCGTGCAACGACGTGCCGTAGGCGAGCACGAGCGCCGCGCCCTGCTCGAACGTCATGCCCGGTGGCAGCGCGGCGATCTGGTGCACGTCGGCCACGCACTGTTCCGCGAACCCGCCATGCCCGGTGAACGCGACCACGGAATCGCCGGGCCGCCATTTGGCGACGCCTTCGCCGACCGCATCGATCACACCGGCAAACTCGGCGCCCGGCGAGAACGGCAGCGCCGGCTTCACCTGATACAACCCCTGGACGATCAGCGCGTCGGGGAAATTGAGCGACGCCGCCTTCACCTGAATCCGGACCTGCCCCGCGGCCGGCTCCGGAATCGCCACGTCCTCGATACGCAGGCGGTCGATCGGGCCGAATGCGGTACACAACAGGGCTTTCATGCTCTTCTCTCTCCTTGCGCGGCGTGGCCGCGGATCGGTTCAGCCTGCGGGACACGCCCGCACGGCCGGGTCACGACGAATACGCGGTGGCCGGCAGGATCGGCATCCGCAACATCGTCAGCATTCCGGAATATTGACGCGGCGACGTTCAGAACCACGCGTCGCGCATGTCGAGCGTCGTCGTGTCGACGCTCGACAGCAGATCGAGCTGCGCATCCACCTTCGGCAATTCCCAGCGGAAGAAGTAACGAGCCGCCGCACGCTTGCCGTCGTGGAAATCGCTGTCATGCCCGTGCGCGGCGAGCGTCACGTCGAGCCACAGCCACGCGACGACGAGATGGCCGAACGCTTCCAGATAGACGCTCGCGTTCGCGAGCCGCTGCTGCGGATCGCCGATCGCGCCCAGCTGTCGCGTGACGTCGCACAGCCGCGCCCAGCGCTGCGCCAGCGCATCGGCCTGCGCGCGCAGGTCGGCATCCAGCGCCCGCGCGCGTTCGACGGTCGCGCCGATACGCACGTCGAGTGCGCGCAGCAATGCGCCGTCGTCCTGCACAGCCTTGCGGCCCAGCAGGTCGAGCGCCTGGATCCCGTGCGTGCCTTCGTGAATCGGATTGAGGCGATTGTCGCGATAGAGCCGCTCGACCGCGTAGTCGCGCGTGTAGCCATAACCGCCGTGCACCTGGATCGCGAGGTCGTTCGCGGCGAGACACCACTGCGACGGCCAGCTTTTCGCGATCGGCGTCAGGATATCGAGCAGGCGCGCGGCATTGGCACGCACCTGTTCGTCGTCGTGCGCGCGCCCTTCGTCGACCAGCTTCGAGCAGTACAGGATCAACGCGAGGCCACCTTCGACATAGGCCTTCTGCGCGAGCAGCATCCGCCGCACGTCCGGATGCGCGACGATCGGCGCCTGCGGCGCGGCCGCGTCCTTGCCGGCCGGGCCGAGCGGACGCCCCTGCGGCCGGTTGCGTGCGTAGTCGAGCGCGTGCAGATAACCGGTGTAGCCGAGCGCCACCGCGCCCGCGCCGACACCGATGCGCGCCTCGTTCATCATGTGGAACATGTAAGCCAGGCCGTGGTTCGGCTGGCCGACCAGGTAGCCGATGGCGCCCGCACGCCCCTCCGGACGATAACGCGTGCCTTCGCCGAAATTCAGCAGGCAGTTGGTCGTGCCGCGATAGCCCATCTTGTGGTTCAACCCGGCAAGCACGACGTCGTTGTGCTCGCCGCGCGCGCCGCCATCGGCCGGCAGGTACTTGGGCACGATGAACAGCGAGATGCCGCGCGTGCCGGTCGGCAGCCGGCCGTGTTCGTCGGGAATCTTCGCGAGCACGAGGTGGACGATGTTCTCCGCCAGTTCGTGCTCGCCGCCGGAAATCCACATCTTGTTGCCGGTCAGCCGGTAGCGCGGGCCGAGCGGCGAGTCGCCGTCGGCATCCGCGCGCGTCGTGATGTCGGACAGCGACGAGCCGGCTTGCGGTTCGGACAGGCACATCGTGCCGAGGAAGCGCCCGTCCAGTTCCGGGCGCGCGAACGCGTCGATCTGCGCGGGACTGCCGTGCGCGACGAGCAGGTTTGCATTGGCGACGGCGAGGAACGGATAAGCGGCGGTCGCGATGTTCGCGGCCTGGAAGTACAGGAACGACGCGGCTTCGACCAGCTTCGGCAAGCGCATGCCGCCGAGCGTTTCGTCATGGCCCGCGGCGATCAGCCCGGCGTCCGCGAAAGCCCGCACGGCCGGTTCGACTTCCGGAATCAGCGTCACGCGCTCGCCGTCGAAATGCGGCTCCTCGCGGTCGCCGCGCGCGGCGTGCGGCGCGAACAGGTCTTCGGCGATCCGCTCGCTGGTGTCGAGCACCGCATCGAAGGTCTCGCGACTGTGCTCCGCGTAGCGCGGCAGCGCGACGAGCGCTTCGGCATCGAGCCAGTCGTACAACAGGAACGCGAGATCGCGTCGCGACATCAACAGGCTCATCGTGCTGCCCTCCGGGTGGCCCGCGTCGGCGACGGCCGCTCATGCGCCCGCCGGTCGATCCGCCTGCGCTCGATCGATGCATGCTTCATCACGTCTGTCTCCTGTCGGGCGGCGCGCCGGGCGCGCCCATGGGCTCCGGTTGCCGGGGCCGGATGAATCGGTCGGTGACTGCAAGTGCTGGCGGAAATTTAGCACGGTCGTTCTATAACGACAATGCCCGGTTGCGCGCCAGCGAGCCGCGACGACGGCGGCACGCGCAAGCCCGCTCATCCGGATTCGTGCCGGCGCCTGGCGATCGGGAAGCGGCGCGCGGCGATCCCCTGCGCCCGCTCGATCCGCTCAGGCGGGTTGCGGCGGGTGTGTGTCGTCGTCCGCCAACGTGCCGAGCGGCACGAAGATGTAGCCTTTCCCGCGCACGGTCCGGATGTAGCGATAATCGCCGACCGGCTGCTCGATCAGGTTGCGCAGCCGGAAGATCAGCACGTCGAGCCCGCGTTCGGAGCGTCCCGCCGCCTTCGACCCCAGCAGCGCGAGGATCTCCGTGCGCGACAGCACGCGCATCGGCTGCGAGATGAACAGCTCGAGCAGCGCGAATTCGCTGACGCGCAGCCCGAGATCGCGCCCCGCGCGGGTCGCGCGCCGGCTCACGAAATTCACCTCGATGTCGCCGAACGCATAGGGTTCGGCGATTCCGGGCGCGCGCGGCGGCCCGAACCCGTTCAGCGCATAACGGCGCATCGCGCTGCGCACGCGCGCGACGAGCTCCATCAGCTCGAACGGCTCGACGACGTAGTCGTCCGCGCCGATCTCGAGCGCAACGACCTTGTCGACCACGCCCGCGCAACGGCTGAGCACGATCACGGGCATGTCGTGGCCGGCGCGCCGCAGCGCGCCGAGCGCCATATAGGCCGCCGTTGTCGGCCGTTCGACGCGCAGCACGATCAGCGTCGGCGGCGCTGCCGCCACGCACGCCGGCAGCATCGACACGTCTTCCAGCACCGACGTGTCGATCTGGCAGCCGCGCAGGAATACGCCGATCATGTCGCGCAACCGCGCGTCGGGCTCTACAACAAGAACTTGGGTGGCCATGGAAAATCGCCCAACACGACAGCCTGGACCGCGAATCCGGGCATCACGCCGGTCAGCCGGCCGACCGGAACGGCCGGCATGCGCGAACCGGCGACAGCGCGGTGCCGGCGACTACACATGCATGCAGCAATCGAGACTCGTCAGGAAATAGCTCAGGCTCTTGCGGATCGACGTCTCGACTTCCCGCACGTCGCGGGCCGCGGGCGACTGGCCGAGCAGCGTCGCGACGATCTCCAGCGCTTCCCACGGATGCCGGTCGTCGTAGTCGGCATGCAGCTTCAGCCAGCGCATCGCGCGATGCCGCACCGCCGGATCGAACTGCTCTTCGTACGGCGACGCGCACAGGATCGCGCTCCATTCGCCCGTCACGCCTTCGATCGCGTAGTTGGTCGCGGCGATGCTCGGCGCCAGCGCATCGGCGCTGCCGCTCTTCCAGCACCAGTGGCTCAGCGCGAACCCGGCCAGCGGCGCGTCGCCGCACAGCATCATGTCGATGGTCACGCCCGATTCGGCGGCCCAGTTGGCCCAGTGATCGACGTGATTCTGCTCGACGCGGATATTGCGGATCAGATAGCGCCTGGCCTTCTCTTCGCCGCGCGACCGATACGCGGCCGTCTTCACCAGGTTCATCGCCATGTACTCGGGAAACTGGCTGACCACCGCCCAGCCGGTCACGAAGAACGCGCGCAACTGCGGCGCGCGCAGGGTTCCGCCGCTCATGGCCGCGAATACCGGATGCGACCGGATGCGCGCCTTCAGTTCGTCGGTCGCGCCGACCACGTCACGCAGCCAGGCCGGATAGCTGGCCAGATCCGTCAGGTCGCCGGTCAGTTCAAATGGAGCACTCATGCGTTCATTCCTCGTTGTTTCAATGGAATCCCCCTTCCTGCCACGGCGCGGGGCGGCCGAAGTAATAGCCCTGGCAAAAGTCGACGCCGAGCGCGCGAAGCATCTCGGCCGTCGTCGTATCCTCGACGTGCTCCGCCACCGTGCGGTACTGCATCACGTGCGCGATGTCGTTGATCGCGCACGCGATGCCGCGCTTGATGCTGTCGGACGTCATGTCCGACACGAGGCCGCCGTCGATCTTCAGGTAGTCGATCGGCAGCTGGCGCAGATACGAAAACGACGACATGCCGGCGCCGAAATCGTCCAGCGCGAACCGGCAGCCGAGGTCGCGCAGCTCGCACATGAAGCGCGATGCGACCTCCAGGTTCCGAACCGCGCTCGTCTCCGTGATTTCGAAGCACAGCAGCGATGGATCGAGCCCCGACGCGGACAGCTCGGCGATCACGAACTCGACGAAGCGCTCGTCGGTGATCGACATCGCCGACAGGTTCACGTTGTATTCGACGTAGTGACGCCGTTCGAGCCGCGCGAGGCGCCGGATGACGGTGCGCACGACCCAGCGGTCGATCATCGTCATGTGGCCGTAGCGTTCGGCGGCCGGCAGGAATACCGGCGAGATCAGCTTGCCGTCGGCATCCGGAATACGCAGCAGGATCTCCGCGCGCTCCTGCGCGCCGAGCCCGGCCTGGATCGGCACGATTCGTTGCGCATACAACTGGAATGAATTCGTTTCGAGCGCCGTCTTCACGCGACGGCTCCATTGCTTGTGGTACGCCTGGCGGCTCGAACTCATGTCGCGCGAATCCGCGACGTGCACGCGGTTGCGGCCGCGATCCTTCGCCACATAACATGCGATGTCGGCCATCTGCATGGCCTTCTCGACACTCTCGGGGCGGCATGCGAGATCCAGCACGCCGATGCTGACGCTGATCTTGAACGGCTCACCTTCCCAGAAGAACGTGAAGTCGTCGAGGCTCGCGCGGATCCGCTCCGCCTTGCCGCCGTCCGGCGCGACGTTTCGGCTGCCTGGCAGCAGGATGCCGAACTCGTCGCCGCCCAGCCGGCCGAACACGTCGTCGTCGTCGAGACAGCGCCGGAACACCGCCGTCGCGTCGCGCAGCAGCGCGTCGCCGGCCGCGTGCCCGCATACGTCGTTGACTTCCTTGAAGCCGTCCAGATCGAGTACCAGCAGCATCCCGCCGGCCCGCTCCACCAGCACTTCGCCCACGCGCCGCTCGAACGCCGTCCGGTTGATCAGCCCGGTCAGCGCATCATGCGACGCCTGCCAGGTCAGCTTCCCGATCAACTGGTATTCGTGCGTCATGTCGCGCAGGATCAGCACGTAGCCGACGCAGCGGCCCGCGGCGTTGTCCATCTTCGACAGCGACGCGCGCACGGCCACGGCGGAGCCGCATACGCGAATCAGGTCGAGATCGCGGGTGAACGTGTGGTCGCCGCTGTTGCTCAGCGACGCGAGCAGCTTGATCGACATCCCGGTCGACGTGTCGATCAGGTCCAGCACATCGTTGATCGGCTTGCCGACGCACAGATCCGAAGACGACCCGAGCAACTGCTCGGCCGCCGGGTTGACCGTTTCGATGCTGCGTGCGAGGCCGATCGTGACGATCGCGTCGGCAACCGAGCGAAGCGCGGCTTCCGCGAATGCCTGGCTCCGGTCGAGCTCGGTCTGCATTGACCGCTGCTGGCGTTGCGCGCGGCTCGCCCATCGCACCGACAGCAGGATGATCAGCAGCGACGCCGCAATGTACGACAGGATCAGCTGGATGACGGCCGAGCGGAACTCGGCGCTCAGCTCGTCGGAAAAGCGCTTCGGCAGCGGTTCGATGCGCGAATTGATGTCCCAGATCGAGCGATTCAGACGACTCGTGCGCCGGATGTCGCCCGCACGCACCGATTCGCGCAGCGCGTCCGCGGCCCGGCGCAGATCGACCAGTTGCCGGTCCGCGTCTTCCCAGTACTGCAACGCGGCGTTCAGGCGTGCGAAGCTGCTCAGGATCGGATAGAACCACACCACCGCCGCCGCATCGACGGGATTGATGCCGGCCTCGATCATCGCCCGGCGCGCCACCCCGTGATCCGCCGGCACGCCGACCATCGCCCGGCGCGCGACGCCCAGGAATACGAGGGTCCGGTCGACCGCAAGGTAATCGCCGAACAGCTTTTCGTCGCTGGTCTCGCCGTAGCGGCTCAGCAGGATGATTTCGTCCTTCTGCGCCTTCGACCAGCTGCTTTCGCCGCCGACATACACGCGCAGCGACATGATCACGATCAGGCTGACGGCGACGAACCCGGCCAGCGCCACGATCACGACGACGATCGGCAGGATGCCCAGCGCCGGACTCCATGGCCACACGTGAAACGAACTGCGCTGACTCGGGAGCTTCGAAATGTTTTCCATACCTGGTGACTGCTTTTCTGATTATTCTCGACGTCTCTGGCCTGGCGCACGCCCGGACTTCCGGCGTTCAGGCACCTCCCATTCCGCACGCTCGCGACGTGCCGCCTTTCGTGCAATCGCGGCACAAGAAGCCGTTGCCGGCCGCGCTCTCCCGCGCGGCGCGACGGACTAGGTCGTCCGCACGCGGCGCGGCGGCGATACCCCGGCATCGATCCCGGAATCGACCGTGAGGATGCGGCACGTTTCGTCCCGGATGACCCGATGACAGTCGCATCCCTGCCGCTCGAGATTCGCCAGGTCCGTCAGCACGATGGCACCGCGGTGCTGATGGATCAGACCGAGCTCGTGAAGCTGCCGCGTGGCATCGGTGACGGTCTCGCGCCGCACGCCCAGCATCTGGCCCAGCATGCCGTGCGTGACCGGGATTTCGATGCTGCGCGATCGCTCGTACGCGATCAGCAGCCACCGGCCCAGTTGATGGCGCATCAGGTGGTGACGGCTGCAGAACATCACCTGCGACGCCTGCGCAAGAATCAGCTGCATGCGCACGAACACCTGCTTCCGGATGGCCGCCGATGCGTCGCATGCGTCGTCGAACCGGCGCGCATACAGCCGATAGGCGAACCCGCCGCAATAGACGACGGCGCGTCGCTGCATCGCACTGCCGATGACGTCGTCGCACACGACGCCTTCGCGACCGATTTCCGTCACGCCGAGCGTCGTCTTGCCGCCTGCCGTGCATTGCAGGGAAATGCCGGCCGTCACGGGAAAATAGACGGCTTCCAGATTCTCGCCGGCATCGCACAGCACCTGCCCGGTCTTGAGATTCGAAAGCTGCAAATGGGGCGCGAATTCCGAACGATTTATTCCGTCAAGCGCGGACAGAAAATAATTGGCACCAAGTGCATGCGGCAACTCGATGACGTTGTTTGCCTGATGTGTCACGGCGCACCTCGTACGTTGTATTCCTGCCCTCGGCCACCGAACCTTCATGCCATTTTTTACCGGACCGGTTTGACGGTTTTTCCGTTTTCTTCCCGGTGGCATTGGGCAAAAAGGTATCACGCAGGCCAACCGTCCGCGGCATTCCGATTTCGTTACATGAAGTAATTTGACAGTTCAATCCGCCACCCGGATATCCTTGCATTGTCAATCAAGGATTAGCCATTTAATTCCACGCCATATAAAGAGGATTGCTCAACGAAACATTGAAAATTCTCCATGAATGGCAATATGCCGGAATGCAATAAAGTCAATAACTGAAAATCATTCCCGAATCGACACAATGCGGGATAAGTGACATATCCCACACTTCCCTGGCGGCGGATGTAGCAGGCATGAAATGCACGCGCCGGAGCCGGGCACGATGTCGCGCGCTAGTGCACCGATGCCGCCGCGCTGCCGGCGTCGAGCGACGCGGCCCTCAGGGCGTCAGCCGGGTCCGGGAAGTCGCGTTGCCGCAATCGCGCGATCTGCGCATCGCGCGCGTCGGGCGCAAGCTGCTGCGCGTCGAGCCGTTCGCGTTCGGCCGCGTAGTCGCGATAGCGCGCCAGCCACGCGTCGTCGTCCTGCTGCATCCGCACGACGCGCGCGGTGACATCGGCGCCGAGCTGCGCCCGCAACGCGTCGGGCGTCGCGCGCTGCCCTTCGAGCCGCGCGACCATCGTAATCTCGTCGTGCTGCCGCGCCAGCCGCTCGCGTGCGTCGCGCATGCCGGGCGGCAGCGACAGGTCGAGTGCGGCGAGACGTTCGCGCTTCTGTGCATCGGTAAGCGTCGGATCGCGCGCGATCCTGATCCGCTCGAGGTTGTCGCGCTGCCGCTGGCGTTCCGCGCCGAAGAAAGGCGTGCTCCAGTCGCCGAGCCATCGGCTCGCGAGCGCCTCGCGCCGTGCGAGCTCGCCCGCGATCCCGTCCGGATCGATACGCCCGCCGGGCGGTGCGGCGAACGCGGCGAGGTACGCGCGATAGCGCGGCCATACGTCGAGCGCTTCGCGCCGTGCCAGCGCGCTGACCGGTTGCGCGGCGATCTCGCGCGCAACCAGCGCATCGAGCCCGGCGGCCGTCAGGTCGTGCTGCGCCAGCAAAAAATAATCGAAGAATTCCCGTACCGCGTGCACTTTCGCCAGGTGCCCGTCGGGGCCGACCGGCAGGCGCGGCGCGCGCGAACCCGCCAGCGACGCGGGCAGCACGACCGCGGATGCCGCTAGCGCAGGCTGTGGCGCCGCCGCACCGGGCGACGCGGCATCGACGGCCCGCGCAGCGCCGGCAGCCTCGGGCGCCTGCGTCGACCCGCCGAGCGCATGCCACACGACCGCCACCGCGATCATGCCAGTGGCGCCGTACAGCACGGCGCGCGACAGTGTCGTCCGGACCTCCATCGCTCAGACGCCCTGCAGTTTCAGCCGGTTCGCATGCACGCGGAGCGCGGCGACCGGGTCTTCCGCATACGCGCCGCGAATGCCGAGCAGCTGGTTGATCGCGTCGAAGTGATTCCAGTGGTAGCGCGTCGAGATCACCGTACCGAACCGCGAACTGCAGGTCGACGTGAAGCCGTCGTTCGGGCCCGCGCCGGCGAGTGCCATGATGTTGCCGGCCGTCAGGAACACGAGCGTCGACGGATCCAGCACGTTCGCCGGATCGATGACCGGAATCACGCTGGTATCGACGGCGCCCGTCACGATGCCGAGCAGCGACACGGGCTGGTACGCGGCCCCGCTCCACGAATACAGCAGGTGCACGTTCCCGCCGATCGTTTCGGCGGGCGCGCCGGTGCCGCACGCACCGGCGCCGAGACCCGGACTCGGGAACAACCGGTTGAACTGCGCGGCATAGGTCGTGTCGAGCGCGTTGAGCGCGGCGATCGCATCCTGGTTCGTGTTGTGCGTATCGCTGGTCAGGATGCCGATGATGTTCAGCAGCGCGCCGAACACCGGCGTCGACAGGCCGGTCGGGTCGAGCTTCAGCGCGCCCAGCACGAAGTCGGCGAACTGCGAGCCGCGGTGCGGCGTCGCGATCGTCGTGACCGATGCGACAAGCGCGGGCGCGACCGAAGCCACATAGCGCGATGTCAGCCCGCCCTGGCTGTGTCCGATCAGGTTCACCTTGGCCGCGCCCGTGACGGCGAGCACCTGCTTCACATAGGCCAGTAACTGCTCGCCGCGCCCGTTCGGGCCGAGGTCGCTCTGGAAGCCGGACAGGTCGGCGACGTAGACCGTCGCGCCGTGCCGTTGAAGGTCGGCCTGGATGCCGTACCAGTAAGGCACCACGCCGAAATAGTCGTCCGTTCCGGTCAGGCCGTGAACGAGGATGATCGGATAGCGGGTCGCCGCGTAGTCGTCGACCGCGGTGGCGGCCGACGTCTGCGCGCCGGCTTGCGGCGCGAGCAGCCCGATGCATGCCAGCAACGCGACGCGGGCGACGAACCGCATGCACGCGCGCGGCAAGCGCCGTGCCATCGCCGCGCGTAACACGCTCGACAGGAGGGCCGCCGCGGGGTGCCGTGCGGCGTTATCGGCACGGCGGCGCGGCGCAAAACGCGGATCGATGTCATGCATTCGCGCTCTCCCAGGCCGCCTGCGCCGCCACTCGCCGCTGCCACATGATGAACAGCGGCGCACCGACGACTTCGAGCACCGTGAAGCCGACGAACGGCGGCCACGGCAGCCCGAGCGTCGCGAGCGAAATCAGCCGCCCGACGCCGCCGAGGAAGATCATCGTCCACAGCGTCGCGAACAGCCGCCCCTGACGCTCGATCCGCGGAATCACCGAAAACGCCGCGAGCCCGACACCGAGCCAGACGCCCGCGTAGAAACGCAGGTTGCCGTCCAGCGTCGCGTCGGCCGGCAGCGCGATGCCGAGCGATGCATACAGCGGATCGCCGATGCCCATCATGCCGAGCACCCCGGTGATCGACGGGACCAGCGCAAGCACGGCGGTCGCCGCCTGAAGCGCGCGTTTGCTCATTCGAACTCTCCTTGCATCATCGATAAAAAATACCCAGCACCTGAACACTCGTCGACTCCGGCATCGCACCGAAGCGGCTCCACGACGGCCCGCCCTGATGCAGCCATTGCAGCGCGACGTCGAACCGGTCGAAGCGCCGCCGCAGCTCGACCCAGTATTGCCGGCCGCCGCCGAGATCGGCCTGCATGAAGCCCGACAGGTCGAGGCGGCGCACGCCGACATTGCGCCATGCTGCCATCACGAACAGCCCGTGGCGGGTTTGCAGCTCCTGCGCGGCGATCGACGTCTGCACCGCACTGCCCCATGCATACGGGTTCGCACGCTGCAACGACCGCCACTGCGCCGCGTCCGCGCCGCCGCCGTTGCTCTGGAATTCCGCGGTGAGCGACAGGTCGACCGGCAGCGTCCACGTCGCACCCACCGACGAGCTGGTGCGGAACGCACGATCGTCGGCCGCGCCGGTGGCACGCGCGATCAGCGAGCGCCGGTAGCCGCCCGCCCATTCGAGATACGCGACCACCGAGTTGCCGAGCAACACGCTCAGATTCTGGCCGAACTGCGGCGCCTGCCCGCTTTCGCCGTAGACGATCCATTGCGGCTGGATCGCCGCGCTCAGCCGCTGGCTCGCGACGAGCATCCAGCGGTCGACGCCGTTGGTCCGCTGCAGGTCGGACGACGCGGCAGGATCGCCCGGCAGGCCGCGGCGTTCGAGACGCGGCGACAGCAACGCCGTGAGCGAACCCGTGTCCCACACCTGCTGCGCGCGCAGCCCGATCGTGCCGAGCCGGTTCGTGTGCCGGCTGTCCGGATCGGGCGGCACGTCGAGGCTCACCGCGCCCGCGCGGAAGAAGTCGGTCGGGTTGTAGCCGATCGCCGCACCGAGCCGCTCGTTCACGCGCCCCGCGTCGACCACGAACGCGGGCGACGCGCGCCAGCTCGCATACGCCTCCTTCACGAGCGTCACGTCGCGCGACGACGTGCTCGACGTCCCGAGCGGATCGAAGCGGTCGAAGCGCATCGAGAAGTGCGCGGCGAACGACGGCGTCAGCCACTGCCCGTACTCGAATTCGATCGAAAGCTGATTGCGGCCGGCGTCCCCGCCGTCGCGATAGCGGCTCGTGCGCAGCGCGTCCTGCACGTCGAGTTTCCACGGCTTCGCGGTGTCGGGCGGCGGCGCGGCCGGCCGGTCGGCGAGATCGAGCGCCGCAGCGTCGGCCGTGTCCACGTCGGCCGTATCCACGCCGGTCGCATCCACACCGCCCGCGCCATCCGCATCCGTCGCGCGCACGAGCACCGGCAGCAGCGCGAACGCGAGCGCGGCGATCCGGCATCGGCGCCGCGCCGTCATTGCGCCTGGAAGCGGGACAGATAGTCGCGCTGCAGCCATGCGTCGGGAATGTCGCGCCACGCGTAGTCGGAGAAGCGCATGACCGTGACCCAGTTGCTGTCGAGCCCGTCGATGATGACGGTTTCGGTCGGCCGCTCGACGCCGAGCTGCATCGTGTAGCGGCGATAGAACGCAGTCTTCAGCAACCGGTCGCTTTCCGAATAGAAGCGCGCCTTCAACGGCCGGTTGTTCACCGCGTCGATCCAGATCTCGATGCGGCGGTAAGTGAGCCCGTCGCCGTGTCCGGCAAGCGCGAGCCGGTACGCGCGGCGCATCTGCCGGTCGCCGTCGGCGATGTCCTCGACGCCCTTCATCTCGGCCGTGTAGTCGTGCGCGAGATTGATCGTCACGACGTCGCCGTTCGCGGCCTGTCCGAGCAGCCGCTGATCCGGCGAGATCCGCACGCTCGCCTGGTTCGCCGGATCGTAGAACCACAGGTCGTTGCCGTTCTTCAGCATCAGCTTGCCCGTGTCGCGCGCCGGCGCGACGAAGCGCACCAGCGTGCGGAACGCGCCGCCGGGCGCGTCGGGCTTCGAATAGATCGACAGCGTATTGCCGTCGACCTGCTTGCCGGACCGGTACTCGATCAACGTCGCGGTCAGCACGAACGATTTCTCCGGCGTGCGGATCGCGTCGCTCGCCGCGAGCACCTTCTGCGGATCGGGTGCCGGCTGCGCATGCGCGACGCCGGCGACGAACGAAAGACTCAGACAGCATGAAACGAACAGGCGACGCACGAACGCTCTCCCGAAAGTGGATTGGATCAAAACGGCGGCACACGCGGCTTCACACATGCCGCAGCGCGTCGACGATCGACAGCCGCGCCGCATGGCGCGACGGCAACCATGCCGACAGCCCGGCGACGCACGCGAGCCCGACGAACGTGACGGCAATGGTTCGCCACTCGCCCCACACGCGCACCGTCAGCGCGACGGCGTCGATCCGCGCGGGCGGCGTCCAGGCCAACCCGCTGTGATTGACGGCTGCGGCAATCGCGAGCGCGACCAGCACGCCGAGCGACGCACCGGCCACACCGAGCAGCACGCCCTCGCAGACGAACAGCGCCTGGATGCCGCCGCGCCGCATGCCCATCGAGCGCAGCGTGCCGATCTCGACCGTGCGCTCGATGATCGCGGTGCTCATCGTGTTGCTGATCACGAACAGCACGATCGCGCTGATCAGCACGAACACGAACCCGAAGATCACCGAGAACATCCGGTTGGTCTGGTCGTAGAACGGGTTCAGCGTCGCGAAATCGACCACGTCGAGCGACTGGCCGTCGAAGCCGCCATGCAGCAACTGTTCGATGCGCGCGCGCGCCGCGGGCAGGTCGGCCGTACGCGCGAGCTGGATCTCGATCGCGGTCGCGCGCGGCGCACCGCCGCCATACACGAGCCGCTGCGCCTGTGCCAGGCGCACCGCGAGATAGACGTCGTCGAGTTCCTTTACGCCCTGCTGCTCGGCCTTCACGACCGAGAAGCGGCCGACGTTCGGCGCGCCGCCCGCGCTCGCGGTCAGCACCTCGATGTGCGTCGCGCCGTCGTCGGCCGGCCGCGTGCCGGCCTCGCCCTGGGCGAGCGCCAGCACGTCGGGCGGCGCGTTCGCGGCCGGCCCGTCCGCCGCCGGCTCGGCCGGGCCCGGCGGCGCGTCGCGGCAATCCGGCACGCGCAGCGGCCCGCACAGATGCAGCACGCGCGCGACGCCGAGGCCGACCATCGCCGCGTCGGCGGCGGTGCCGCGCAACGCGAACGTGCGCGGCCGCAGCGGGAAGCCATACGCGTTCCACTGCTGCATCCGGTACTGGTCGTCCGGAATCGCGCCGAACCCCATCACGGTGCGCGACACGCCGGCCGCGAAATTGCCGGCGATCCCGCCGAACTGCAGTGTCGGCGTGACGACCTCGAGCAGCGCCGCGAGCGGCGGGTCGCGCCGCAGTTTCTGGATCAGCGCCGGATAATCGCGGATTCCGTACGCGGCCGGGTCGCCCGTGCCGTACAGGAAATAGCCTTGCCGCTGGATCTGCAGGTGGCCGCTGCGTTGCACGAAATCGGTCTGCAGCCCGAGCGTGATGTCGCGGCTGAAGCCGCCGAACAGCAGGATCGCGCTGACGCCGACGATCATCGCGAGCAGTGTCGTGAGCGAGCGCCGGCGGTTTCGCTGCAGGTTGCGCAGCGCGAGCATCAGCGTATGGGTCATCGGCACATCTCCTGCGTCGCCGCGCCGTCGCCGGCCCGTTCGTGACCGACGATGCGGCCGTCGAGAATCCGGATCACCTCGTCGGCCACGCTCACCACCTGCGGATCGTGCGACGACACGATGAACGACACGTCGCGCTCGCGCTGGATCGTGCGCATCAGTTCGATGATCGCGTGCCCGGTCGCGCTGTCGAGGTTCGCGGTGGGCTCGTCCGCGAGGACCATCGCCGGCTCGGCCGCCAGCGCGCGCGCGATCGCGACACGCTGCCGCTGGCCGCCCGACAGCTGGCTCGGCCGGTGCCGCGCCTTGTCGGCCAGCCCGACCGCGTCGAGCAGGTCCCGCACCCGCGCCAAGCGCCGCGCGGGCGCCCAGCCCGCCATCAGCAGCGGATATTCGACGTTCTCGTGCGCGGACAGCACCGGCAGCAGGTTGAACGTCTGGAACACGTGGCCGACGTGGCGCGCGCGAAAATCGGACAGCGCATCGTCGGACAACGCCGCCGTGTCGTGACCGGCGATCGTCACGCGCCCGCTGTCGGGGCGGTCGATGCAGCCGATCATGTTCAGCAGCGTCGTCTTGCCGCTGCCCGACGGGCCGCTCAGCACGGTGAAGCGGCCCGCGTCGAGCGTCGCCGACACGTCGGCGAGACCGGTCACGCGCACGCTGTCGAGCAGATAGGTCTTCGACAGGTTCTCAACGTTGACGAGGCTCACGATGCGCCTCCCGCGCGCGCGGCGCGCACCGGCGCTGGCTGCGATACTTCCGCGCCCGCCGCCGCGGCGCCGGACACGGCCGGCAGCGTGCGGATCAGTCGCCGCAATTGCAGCCGATACGCGAAATGCTCGACCTCGATCACGTGCCGCGACGTGCGATGAAACGCGATGCCGCCGCTCCAGTCCGAGCGGCCGCGCCGGATCAGCCGGTCGATGCGCGCGGCCTTGCGCGGCGCCGCGTCGCGTGCATGCAGATAACGTGCGAGCAGTTGCGCCTGATAGTCCATCAGCGGCCAGTTGCCGGTCGAGGTCTGGAACAGCCCGACGAAGAACAGGTCGCGATGCTGCGCGTCGAACATGTTCAGGTACAGCGACGGTTGCGGCTTGCGCCATTGCAAGTGCGCCTGATCGATGAACGGGAAGCTCGGCTGGTAGCCGGTCGCGTACACGATCACGTCGACCGCCTCCTCGCTGCCGTCGACGAACGCAACGCGGTCGCCTTTCAGTTCGCGCACGTCCGGCCGCGCGTCGAGGTCGCCATGGCCGAGGTGATAGAACAGCGTCGAGTTGATGATGAAATGCGATTCGAACAGCTTGTGGTCGGGCTTGCGCAGCCCGTAGTCTTCCGGCTGCCCGGCCGTGGTCAGGCGCAGCAGCCGCTCGCCGAAAAAGCGTCGCGCCCACAGCGGCATGCGCAGCCGCAGCGGCCATTCGGCCCACTGGTCCGCCGGTATCCCGAACAGGAATTTCGGCCAGTAGTAGTAGCCGCGCCGCGTGCTGTGGAACACCGCGCGCGCGTGATGTGACGCCTCCACCGCAATGTCGCAGCCCGAATTGCCGGCGCCGACCACGAGCACGCGCTTGTCGCGGAAGATGTCCGGCGTGCGGTATTGCGACGAATGGAGTTGCAGCCCGTCGAAGCGGCCGGGATAGTCGGGCAGTTGCGGATGCGACAGGTGCCCGTTGCAGACGATCACGCCGCGATAGGTCCGCACTTCGCCGCGATCCAGTTCGACCCGCCACTGCGTGCTGCCGGGCACCGGCGCGACCTCGAGCACCGAGCGACCGAACTCGATCCGGTCGTACACGCCGAAGCGGCGCGCGTAGGCGCGCAGATACGCGAGCGCCTGGTCGCCGCGCGCGTACGTCGGATAGTCGTCGGGAATCGGAAAGTCGGGGTACTCGGAAAACCGCTTCGAACTGATCATGTGGATCGAGCGATAGACCGCGCCGCTCGGCCGGCCGTAGTACCAGTTGCCGCCGACGTCGTCCTCGCGCTCGATCACGTCGCAGCCGATGCCGGCCGCCAGCAGGTTCTTCGCCGCGGTGATGCCCGCCGCACCCGCGCCGATGATGCAGTACCGCGCGCCGTCGTTGCGCTCCGTCATGGTGGACCTCCTCTTCCCGTTCAAAGAACCGACGCCGCGACGGCCTGCGTGCCGGTTGCGACGACGAGCGCCGCGCCGCGCAGTTCCGCGATCAGCGCGCCCGCGCGATCGGCAATCGCGAAACGACCGTCCGGACCGCGCAGCAGCATCTCGGCGTCGCCGGCCTGCGCGGCACCGAACACGATGCGACCGATGCACCATGCGCGCGGCGGCTCGCCGTCGTCCGGCCACGCGCCAAGCAGCACGCGCAGCACGTTTTCCAGGTGATTGACCGGCAGCCACAGCTGCGGACACGGCGCGGCGCCGGCGTCGCCCGGCGCACGCCACAGCGCGTCGGGGTCGGCGGCTTTCGCCTGCCCGATCCCGTCGCTCCACCGGGCCTCGGGCAACAAGTCGCCGCGCCAGCTCGCGTGCACGGCTGCCCGGGCCGGATCGTGGCCTGCTTCTCGCGGCAGCCGTACCATCGCGCCGGCGGGCGGCAGGCTGCGGTACACGAACGTCGCATCGAGCAGCGCGCGGCCCGCAAGCGACACGCACCGCACCGTCACGCGCCAGCCGTCGTCCGCGGTCCGGCCGGTCACGTCGGTATCGAGCGCGAGATCGCCGTGGCGATCGAGCGCGTCGGCCAGCGCGTCGAGCGCGATCGTCACGTCGACGGCTTCGTGCAGGTACGCGCGCTCGCCATCGGGCAGCGCGACCCAGTCGGCCACGACGCGCGCATGCTCGAGCAGCAGCGACGCCGGTACGGCCGCGCGGCCGCCGAGGCGGAAGGCGCGCGTATAGGGCACGCCCACGGCGCGATAACGCGTCGAGAAGCGCGCGAACGGCCGGAATCGCCGCGGCGCACCCGCGTGATGCCGGCGCGTCGCGAGCTCGCCCAGGTTCGGCAAGCCGTCGACGGCGTCGAATCCGCAGAGCTGGATCGGCGTCAGCGCGCGGCCGACCGCACCCATGTACATCGGTTCGCCGCTGCCGGGCGCCGCGAGTTCCGCGAGCCAGTGCCGCACGCCGTCGTCGATGCGCATCGGGCTCACGTAGCGCCGCGTGACGGCGAGGTTCGTGATCATCCCGACCCCGTCCCACGTCGGCCACACGAGCGTCTTCACGATACGGCCGCCCGCGTCGCGCCGCGCCCACCAGCCGAGCCGCGCGAGCGCCTCGTTCGCGGCCGCATAGTCGGTCTCGCCCGTCATGCCGCCCCAGCGGCCGGTCAGCGACCCGACGTTGATGAAGTATTCGACGCGCGGCCGGTTGCGCACCGCCGCGTGAAGATTCATGAAGCCGAGCACCTTCACGCGCACGGTGCCGACGAATTCGTCGGCCGTCTTGCGCGACAGCCGCACCGGCTGGTCGATCCCGGCGTTGTGGATCACGCCGCGCAGCCGCTCGCCGAATTCGTCGCAGAGCGCGCGCACCGCATCCGCATCGGTCACGTCGCATACGCGGTAGCGCACCGGCAGGCCGAGCGCCGCCGCCGCATCGAGCGAAGCCTTCAGCTCGCGACGTCGTTCGAGCTGCCGCAGCGTGTGCCGGATCGCCTTCGGCGGCCGTTCCGGGGTGGCCTGACGCAACTGGTCGAGCCCGTAGCGCTTGAAGCCGGCGGCGTCGAGCGCGAGCCACGGCTCGTCGCCGGCCGGCAGCGCATCGCGCCCGGTGACGACCACCGTGCAGCGACGGCGCTTCGCGATCTCGCACGCGGCCAGGAAGCCGATGCCGCGCGCACCGCCCGAAAACAGCACGACGTCGTCGGGCCCCCAGTCGGGCGCCGCATCGGCCGGCAGATCGTCGCGGGTCGCGACGAGCGTATGGCGGCGTCCGCCGCGATGGCCGACCTCGAAGCGCCCCCACCGATACAGCTCGCGGGCGATCAGCCCGTCGACGCGGCCCGTTTCGTCGGGCGCGATGTCGAGTACGCGCACGTTGCAGTTCGGCAGTTCCTGCGGCAGCGTCTTCGCGAGCCCGGCCCACAGTCCGCCGAGCGGCTGCACGAGCGCGTCGTCGCCATATCCCATCAGGCCGTCCTGCCAGGTCAGCGCCAGATAGAACAGCCGCGACGTCGATTCCTCCTGCGACCAGTCGCCGTAGCACGCCTGCAGCAACGCGACCGTGCGGCGCAGCGGCACTTCCCATTGATCGCGCGCGTCGATGGAGAACGGCGCTTCGACGCCGAGATCGACGATCCCGTCGAACGGCCCCGACTGCGCGACGAACGTGCTCGCGGCCGTCGCGTAATCGGGGCCGTCGACCGGCACGAACACGCTCGCCTTCGCGCATGCGCGCGTGAGCGCCGCCACCACACGCTCGACCGTGCGGCCAAGGCCGTTGACGATCGCGATCCGCTTGCCGCTCAGTTCCGCCGCCGGCACGTCGGGCAGCGGCTCGATCCCGACCGGCCGCCACGTGAAGCGGTGCGTCGGCGCGTCGTCCAAGCCCGGCTGCGCCTCGGGCGCACCCGCGTCGTGCTGCAGGAAGGCCAGCACGCCGGCTGACAGCGTGGGGCCGACGGAATGATCGGGTGCGGGCGGCGCCTCGTCCGCCGGTCGTGCGCCATCGCTTGCCGGCGCCTGCGTGCCTGTGACCGGGCCCACCGGCATGCGCGACGCCGGCGCGCTGGCCTCGAGCCCGGCACGCCCCGTGGGCCCCGACTCGCGCACTCGCGCCTTCGCGATCAGTTGAATCCCGTCGCGCGGGCGCAGCGAGATCGTCGCACCGGTGTCGAGCGAGCGGCCGGGCACCGCGCTCAGATCGACGTGCTGCGCGACGACCGCGATCAGCACGCGCATCTGCAACAACGCGGTCTGGTAGCCGATGCATTTGCGCATCCCGCCGCCGAACGGAAAGTACGCGTACTTGTGGCGCACCGGCGCGTGCGATCCGAAGTTCTCCGGATCGAATGCGTCCGGGTTGGCCCACAGCGCCGGATGGCGATGCGTGACGTACGGCGACATGAACACCGACGAGCCGGCCGGCACGTGATAACCGCCGATTTCGTCGTCGTCGACCAGATCGCGCGTGAAGCCCCAGATCGGCGGATAGAGACGCAGGATCTCGTCGACGGTCTGCACCAGATACGGCAGGCGTTCGATGTCGCCCGCATCCGGCGCGCGACCGCCGAGCACCGCGTCGAGTTCCTCGCGCAGCCGGCGCAGTACGCCCGGGTGCTGCGCGAGCGCATACAGCCCCCACGCCATCCCGCTGCCGGTGGTTTCGTGGCCGGCAAGAAACACCGTCATCACCTCATCGTGCACTTCGCGCTCGGTCAGCGGCGCGCCCGTGTCCGGGTCGCGCGCGGCGAGCAGCAGCGAAATCACGTCGCTCGTTTCACAGCGCCCCGCGCGATGCTCGGCGACGATCGCGTCGACGATCGCGTCGATCCCGCGGCGCGCGCGCGCGATCCGGCGATTGAACGGCGTCGGCATCCAGCGCGGCACGAAATCGTTCATGTTGCCTTGCGGCATCATCGCCTCGATGCCGAAGCGCACGGCCGGCCCGACGTCGTCCGCATGCCGCGAGATGTCCGCGTTGAACAGCATCAGCCCGAGCATGCGCAGGCTCACGCGCATCATTTCCTCGACGACGTCGAACGGCGCGTGCGCCGGCCGTTTCAGCCAGCGCTCGACGAGTGCGACCGCCGCATCGCCGACCGCGGTCGTGTGCGACTCCACCTGCTTGCGGTGAAAGAGCGGCTGCACCACGCGCCGGTGACGCCGCCAGAATTCGCCGTCGGTCGTCAGCAGCCCGTCGCCGAAGAACATCTTGAAGTTGTCGTAGAAGCGGCCGCGCACGTAGTTGCGGTGATTGTCCTGCAGCACGTGCTGGATGCCGTCCGGATGCGCGAGCGCATGCGTGAGGAACGGGCCGAGGCGATTGCGCGCGACGTCGCCGTACTGCTGCTGCAGCTTCAGCAGCATCGTGACCGGATTGCGCTTGTACGCCGCGAGATTGCCCATCACGACACTGCCGCGCGGGCCGGGTGCGAGTCGCTTCGTGCTCATGCGGACACCTGTTCGGAGGGCGTGCGTGCGGCCAGTTGCGCGTCGATCTCGCCGCGTGCGGCGAACGCGCCGGTCACGCGGTGCACGTAGCCGATCACGATGCCCGTCACGTCGCGCATCTGCATCAGGATCCGGCCGTCCGGGCGCACCGCGACGAACCGGTTGCCGCTGCTGGCCGGCCCTTCGAGCGCGAACGCGCGCGGCGTCACGCGCAGCGCGATCGACGCGTGGCGGCTCGACAGTTCGCAGTCGTTCCCGGCTTCGTACAGGTCGATGCGACCGATCGAAATCGGCGCCGCGAGCGGGATGTAGTCGCCCGCGACATGATCGAGCGCGGCCACGCGCGCCAGCCCGTCGAGCAGGATGCTCGGTACTACGAAGCGCGAGAACACCGGGTCGCCGCCGGGCACGTTCAGCCGGAAACGCGCCTGCTTGCCCGCATCGCTCATGCCGGTGTCGGTCGTCGACACGAACATGCCGGTCAGCCGCACCGGTGCCGCGTCGAAGTGGTACGGATCGGCGACGGGCGTCAACGTGCCGCACGGCGGTTCGCTCCACACCGGCGCCGGCGCGTACGCGTCGGCCAGGCGAACGGTGATCTCGAAGTGCGGCTTGTCGCGCACGAGCACCTGCCCGCCCGGCGCCAGCACGTCGCCGGAAATCCGCACGCGCACCAGCACGGCGTCGCCGTCGCGCGACACGATCCGCGCATGGATGCGCTTCACGCTCGGGCGCTTCGCGTCGTAGACGCGCAGGAAGTGCAGGAATGCCGCGTCCGCGAAGCCGACGACCTTGAGCCCCGGCACGAGCCGCAGCGCCGCCTCGGCGGCCACTTCCGGCACGAACGTTCCGGGTAATGTCGGGAAGCCGTTGACGACGTGATGTTGCAGATACGCATCGCGTTCGAGATCGAACACGCGCTCGAAGGTCACGCTGTCGTCGGTGCGCGCGAGCTCCGCGCCGAGATAGAAATCGGGATCACGCGAAGCGGCGGCGGAAGCCGGCGCCGCTTCGTCCAGGTCGAAATAGCCGGGCAGATGTGTTTCGATCGCGCGCCGCTCGGCCTCGCCGAGATGCACGGACATCGCCGCGCGCTCGCCGAGACCGAGTTCACGCATGAAGTGATGCTGCCCTTCCGCGGTGCGCATGCTCGTAAACAGGCCGCTCTTCTCGAGAAACGCGCGCGTGACCGGGTTCGCGCCGAGCCCGACCGAGCGCCACAGCGTCCACCCGATCGTGAATTCGTCGTGACCGAGCGCCGCGCGGTGATACGACGCCTGCGTGTTCAGGAAGTCGTTTCCCGACGCGTAGTCGGTTTCCCCCGCCTGCCCGGTCAGGCCGATGAACGAGCCGAAGTTGCACCACAGCCGCGGTTGCCGCGTGCCGAACGCGTCGCGCAGGTTCCAGTAGCCGCGCACCTTGATGTCGCGCACCGCGACGAAATCGTCCAGCGACTTCACGAGCACCGACGCCGAGCGGTTCAGCCCGGCCGCGTTGACCAGCAGGTCGACCCGCCGCTCGCGCGCGAGAATCGTGTCGATGGCCGTGCGCACGCTGTCGGCATCGAGCACGTCGGCGCGCAGGTACGTGACGCGATGCGCGCCGCAGAACGCGCGCATCGCCTCGATGTTCATGCACGCGGTGCGCGCGTCGGCGCGACGCTCGAACGCACGGATGATCGCGGGCAACGGCCGCTCCGGATGCAGCGCCTTCTGCTGCCGGATGTAGTCGGGACGACTCTTCGCAAACGCCTCGTCGTCGAGCGCGAGGAGTTCCGCATCGACCGCGTCGAGCGCGCTGCTGCCGATCAGGTACAGCGTCGGACGCACGTGCGCGGCCAGGGTCTTCATCAGTTCGCCGGTGATTCCGCGCGCGCCGCCGACCGCGACGACGACCGCATCCGGGCCGAGCGACAAGCGCTCGTCCGCGCGCAGTTCGCCCGTGTCCTCGATCACGCGCGGCGTGCGGCGACGGCCGGCGCCCAGCGCGACGACCGGCAGCCAGTGCCGCGCGGCGCTTTCGCGCTCGGCGTCGCGCAGCGCGTCGGGCAGCGCGCGCGCGTCGGTCAGCACCGCGATCGGGCGCGCCTCCGGCATCTCGATCGCGAGCGCCTTCACGAGCCCCGTGAACAACCCCGCATCCGGATGCGGCACCTCGCCCGCGAGTGCGTCGAGCAGCAACGCGACGAAGGTGCCGCCGCGCTTGAGCGCGCCGTGCCAGCGCTTGGTCGCGAGGAACGCCAGGTCGTGCAGCGCGAGCCGCGCGGGCGTGGCCGGCGCCGCGGCGCCGGGCGCAAGCGTGCCCGCGTCGAGCGACGTCAGCACGCGCACGTGGCCGATGTCGTCGGGCAATCCGTCGAGCGCCGCTTCGTCGATCCGATCGATCCAGTGCCAGCCCGGCCGGCGCGCGGCAAACGGCCGCGTCGACAGCACCACGCAGCCGGGGCCCGGATCGGCCTGCGCGGCCAGTGCGTCCGGCATGTCGGTGACGATCACGCAGCGCGGCGCGATGAACGGTGTCGGCTGACCCGCGGGCCGCCACGGCGCGTCGCGCCATTCGATCCGGTAGCGCGCGACGCCGAGCGGCTCGCCGTCGGCCGCGACGCCGGTTCGACGCAGCGTGCCGGGCAGCAAGGTCCCGCGTGCGGCGGGTTCCACTGACGCGGCGGCCGGCGCCGCCGCATTCGCGGACTGCGTTGGCTCGGCCGTGCGTTGCGGCGCGGCTTGCGCGTCTATGCCTTCGCATGCGACGTGCAGCGCGTAGCGTGCGCGATCGCCGCCGCCGTCGCGCGCGAGCGTCGTGACGGGCGTACGCGCGACGATCGCGCGCAGCACGTCGATCGCCGAATCGGCGCCCGCATACGTGACCGCGCGGCCCGTCGCGTCGCACGGCGCGGCCGGCTCGACGCCCGCTCGCGCATCGCCGCCGCCGACCACCGCGAGCACGGGCAGCCCTTCGGCCTGCGCGCGCCGTACCGTCGTCACCGCGAACAGCACGATGCCCTCCGCGAGCGGCAGCCCGAATGCCGGGCGCACTTCCTCCGCCGAGTTGCCGTTGATCCCGCCGACGATCGCCATGTCGAGCTCGCCACTGCACAGGAAGCGCTCGGCCGCCTCGAACGCGGCCAGCGTCGACGCGTGGCCCGCATCGATCGTCATGTTCATTCCGTGCAGGTCGTGATAGTTCGCGACGCGCGCCGGAATCACGTTCGGCATCATCCCCGGAAACGAATTCTCGGTCGTCGGCGCGACGAGCTGCTTCGTCGCATCGCGCAAGCCGCCCAGCAGGCGTTCGGTCGCCGCGCGTTCGTCCGGTCGTGTCGCGTCGAGCACCGCGGCGGCGATGTCGTCGAGATAGCAGCGGCTCGCGTAGAGCGCCGCGTTGCGCGTCGGTCCCATATGGCCCATCACGAGCCCGATCGTGTCCGCGTGCTCGCGCCAGAACGCGCCGAGGTGTTCGCGCAGATCGTGTGCGGCGTCGAGCGCCATCAGCTGACAGCGATCGAGCGCGCGCAGCACCGCCGGCGGCATCTTCACGCGCGCGAAGCTCGGCAGCGGATAGCCGACGCCGAAACTCGCGTCGGGCGCGCGCCCTTCGCCGCGCAGCCACGCGGCGACCTGCGCGTCGCCGTCGAGGCCCGGAAATCGGGAAGACCAGCCGACGATCGCGAGCGGTTCGCTTTTGAACCGGCCACTCGCGCGACCGGCGGGCAGATCCGCGCGATATTCCGACACGATCAGGTGGCCGTTCGTCCCGCCGAAGCCGAAACCGGACACCGCCGCGATGCGCGCCGACTCCTGCCGCCGCGGCCACGACACCGGTGCGACCGGAATCCGCAGGTTCGTGCCGGCCATGTCGAATTCCGGCGGCGGTTCGCTGAAGCGGTGCTGCGGCGGAATCACCTGATGCCGCAACCCGAGCAGCACCTGGATCACCGACACGACGCCGGCCGCCCAGCCCGTATGACCGACCAGCGATTTGTTCGACGTCACCTGCACCGTGCGGTCGCGCCGGATCGCATCGCGCAGGCTCTGGAATTCGGCGAGATCGCCGGCCGGCGTGCCCGTTGCGTGCGCAACGACCCAGTCGACGTCGGCCGGCACCGTCGCGGTCCGCGCATACGCGCGATCGATCGCGATGCGCTGGCCGGCCGAATTCGGTGCGTAGATCGCCTTGCCCTTGCCGTCGGACGACGAGCCGAACGATTTCAGCACGCCGAGAATGCGGTCGCCGTCCGCACGCGCGCGCTTCAGGCGCTTCAGGATCACGACGCCCGCGCCATCCGCGAACAGCACGCCGTCGCAGCCGCGATCGAGCGGCCGCACCTCGCCGCTGCGCGACAGGCCGTGCAGCTTCGAGAACAGGATCGAGCCGCGCGGCGCGAGCGCGAACGCGCCACCGCACGCGACGACGTCCTGTTTGCCGAGCAGCAGCGCCTTGATCCCGAGATCGATCGAATACAGCGACGACGAACAGGCGGTATCGACCATCATGCATTGCGCGTCGTCCGGCAGCACGCCCTTCATCGCGTTCAGCCCGACACGATGTGGAAAGAACGATGCGAGATCGCCGGCGCCGCGCGCATAGCGTGCGCTCAGCACCGCGTCGATCGCTGCCACGCGGCGCGTGCGCTCGGCCGCGTCGACGCCCGCGTCGATCAGCACCGCGTTCAGGCGCTCGCGCGCGGCGGCCAGCACCATCCCCTCTTCGAGGTGCTGGCTGCCATCCGCCGTGTAGCCGACGAGAAACGCAACGCGATCGGCGTCGCGCAGCGTCACGCCGTCGAGCGACTGGCACAGCGCGTGACGCAGCCACAGCGTCGTCAGTTCGCGCGGCGCGGTGCCCGCGTCGAGTTCGGCGCGCACCGCCGGACACGGCTCGAAATGCTCGATGAAAACGGAACGCGACTGATAGCTCTTGTCTTCCGCCGACGTGTCGGGCGAATAGAACGAGCGGTAGTCCCAGCGATCCGGCGGCACGTTGCCGAACAGCTCGGGGCCGTCCAGCAGCGCGCGCCAAAACGCGTCCGGATCGCTCGCGCCTGGTAATGCGAGCCCCATGCCGACCACGGCGATGTCGTCGCTGTCCGGCAGGCCGTCGGCCGATGCCTCGGCGCGCCCATCTTCGTGTGGTGCCGCCTGCGCCGTCGACGCCATCGCTGCGGCGGGTTGCGCCGCAGCGGCAGCGGCTGCAGCGGCTGCCGCATCGGCCGCGCCATCGCCACGCGTCGACGTCGCCCACTCGGCGCGCGGCGACAACCCCTCGCTGCACAGCGACAACCCGCCGTCGGCAACGACCACCTGCCCGGTGATCCAGCGCGCCGCGTCCGATGCGAGAAACACCACGAGATCGGCCAGATCCTCGGCGCGCGCGAGCCGCTTCAGCGGCGTCGCCGCGATGCTCGAACGCTTGGTGTTTTCCGGGTCAGGAAACTGCGCGGCGACGTCGCCGTCGATCAGCGTCGACGATGCGCCGTTCACGCGAATGTCGCGCCCCGCATACTCGACCGCGAGATAGCGCGTCAGCGATTCGAGCGCCGCCTTCGCGGTGCCCACGACCAGATAGTTCGCCGGCACCAGCGTCGCGCCGACCGACGACACGTTGACGATCGCACCGCCGCCCGAGCGCGCCATCAACGCCGCGGCGCGGCGCGCGCACCAGAACGCGCCCTTCAGGTTCGTGTCGAGCGCGCGATCGAAATGCTCGGCGCCGATCTCGTCGACGCCGAGCAGCGCACCGGACGCCGCATTGTTGACGAGCACGTCGAGCCGGCCGTAGCGCCGTTCGATCTCGTCGAACATCCGGTCGACCTGCGCCTGCTGCGCGACCGACGCACGGATCACGTCGACGGTCGCGCCGAGCGCGCGCAGTTCCTCGGCCGTCTCCTTCGACGCGTCGAGCGAGTGGAAGAAATTCAGGATCACGTGCGCGCCCTGCTCGGCGAATCGCCTGCAGATCGCCTTGCCCACGTTTTTCGCACCGCCCGTCACGAGAACGAGCTTGCCGCGCATGCTGGTATTCGACATGGATCGCCTGCCTATCGAGAACTTGTCATTACCGGGCAGGGCCCCCCCTGCCGACCAACGCTTCGGCCAATGGCCGTCAAACGACCGCCTTCCCCTGGTTCTCGTAGACGAAATCGACGATCTGCCCCATCGCCTTGAAATCGCCGCTGCGGAAATTCGCGGGCAGCGGCGGCAGCGCGTAGCGCGCGGTGATGCGCTGAATGATCTCGGTCTGCTTGACCGAGTCGATGCCGAGTTCGGCTTCGAGCTCGATTGTTTCGGAGAACACCTCGGCCGGATATTCCATCGCCTCCGCGTAGATAACGACGAGCTCCGAGAACAGTCGCTCGCGCGGTACGTGCGCGGGTTTCGCGGCCACCGCCGCGAGCGGCTCGTGGGGCGCCGACGGCGCCGGCACGGCCGTCAGCGCCGGCGCAGCCACGGCCGCAAGACGCGGCGCGGGCGCGCTGACCGGCTCTTCCGGTGCGAATGCGGCGGCGATCGACGTGGCATTCGGCGCGGCGCTCGCCGGCGTCGTGCCCGCCGCATCGAACGCGTGACGCAGTTCGCCCTTGAGCCAGTCGACGATGTGCGGTCCGCGCGCATGCCAGAACGCGTCGAAACCGAAGCCGGTATTGCCGATGCGAATATCGTCCTTCATGATGCTGTTCTCCTCGAAATAACGGGTGATCGTCGTGACGACGCTGGTTTCCTCTGTCGCGTTCGACGGGCCGCCGAACGTCCTGACCGTGCCGGGCCCGGCGATGCGCACGACGATTCGCGCCAGCGCGTTGAGCGCGCCGCATTCGACATAGCGCCCGATGCCGTCGGCGCACGCGGCGCGAATCGCATCGGCGAATCGCACCGGCAGCACGAAGTGCGACGCGAGGCGTGCGCCCGGATCGTCGGCGCCGCTGTAGCGGCGGCCGAGGATCGGCGAATACACAGGAATCGCGAGCGTGCCGTGGCGATACGCGGCAAGGCGCGCGGCGAACTGTTCGCGCGCGCCGGCCAGATCGGGGTGATGAAATCCATAGGGGGACCTGATCGTCTGCGCGGTCGTGCCGCGCGCCGCACACGCCGCGACGAAGCGTTCCAGCTCATCGCGCGGACCGGACACGACGGTCTGCGATGCGTGGTTCTCGACCGCGACGCACACGTTGCGCACCGCATGCGTCACGACGCTCGCATCGATCAGCTCGCGCGTCGCGTCGGCACCCGCGGAAATCGCGGCCATCATCCCGCCGGCCGGCGCCGCCGCCCGCAACGACGCGATCCGGTCGCAGACGATCCGCGCGCCCTGCTCGATCGAGTACATGCCGCCGCACACCAACGCCGCAATCTCGCCGAAGCTGTGCCCGATCAACACGTCGGGCACGACGCCGCGCGCCTGCAGCACGCCGAACATCCCGACCGACGCGCCGAAGATCCCGAGCTGCAGCAGATCGGGCGCTTCGCGCAGCCACGTGTCGAGCCCGGCATCGTCGCGCCACAGCGCGCCGGTCAGCGGGCGGCCGAGCCGCTCGCTCGCGACCGCGTCGATCGTGTCGAGCGTCTGCCGCACGCTTCGATGGTCGCGGCCAAGCTGCCGCAACGCGCCCGCATAGAACGCCCCTTGTCCCGGGAACAGGAACGCGCAGCCGCGCTGCCGCGCGTCGCCCGCGTCCGGTCCGGCGCCGCTCAACCCGCGTCGTTCCATAATCCCAATCTCCCAAGGCTTTCGGCCAGCTTCAGTCTCGCGATCCGCCACTTCGACACCGCGAGCACGCGCTGCCGGCGTGCGTCCGCCAGCGCCGACTGCGCGTTCAGCAGTTCCGTGAACGTGCCGACGCCGGCCTTGTAACGGCCGCGCGCGATGTCGAGCGAATGCAGCGCGGTGTCGAGAAGATGCCGCGAGTTGTCCAGGTTCGTCGTGTCGGTCTGCAGGCTCTGGTAGCTCTTCCACACGTCGAGCGACACCTTGAGTTCGGTGTTGCGCACGTCGGCTTCCTGCGCGTCCGCCTGCGCCTTCGCCTCGGCGACGCGGTAGCCGGATGCGAAACCTTCGAACAGCGGAATCGAGATCTGGATGCCGATCGAATTGCTGTGACTGCTCTGCAACTGGAACAACGATGCCTGCTGCTGGTATGACGGGTTGTTGCGCGCGAGGCTGCCCATCAGCGAAATCGTCGGCAGCGACTGCGCGCGCACCGCGCGAATCTGTTCGCGTGACGCTTCGAGCTTCTCGCGCGCGGCGATCAGCTTCGGGTGATGGCGCTTCGCTTCGGCAATCAGGTCGGCGACGCCGCGCGTGAAGTCGTCGCGATCGGGCGACGGCTCCGCATCGGCGATCCGCAGCGGCGTGTCGGCGTCGGCGCCCAGCGTCGTCGCGAGCGTTCCGATTGCGTTCTGCAGGTCGCCCTCGGCGCTGACGCGATCGAGCAACGCCTTGCGATACGTGGTCTGCGCCTGCAGTGCATCGCTCAGCGTGCCCGCGCCGCCGTCGTGCCGCGCGCTCGCCTCGGCCAGGCTTTCCTGAGCCGCATGTTCGACCGCCTGCGCCGCATCGAGCGCCGCCTGCGCGTCGCGCAACCCGTAAAACGCCTGCGCGGCATCGTAGAAGACGCTCTGCAACGCGTCGTCGTGCGCCGCGTTGGCGGCGCGCAGCAGCGCGCGCGCACGGTCGAGATTCGCGCCGCGCTTGCCGAAATCGAACAGCACCCAGCTCAGGTTGAGCATGCCGTAGCGGCTGGTGCTGCGCTGATCCTGCGAGAAGCCGCCGCTGTAGGCGGTCGTCACGTTGTCGCGCTCGATGCCCGCCGTCGCATTCAGCGTCGGCCAGTACGCGGCCTTCGACACGCCGACCTCGGCCGCCGCCGCGCGCGCATCCGACCACGTGCGGCTCAACTGCGGATGCGAGCAGATCGCCAGCAGGATCGCGTCCTCGAGCGCCAGCGGACGGTCGTCGGCATGCAGCGCGCCGCACGCGGTGGCCGACGCCATCGATGCTGCCGGCGTCGCCGCGACTTCATTGCGCGTTCCATACACGTCGAGCATCTGCGCACACGCAGGCGGCACGGATGCCGCGAGCGCGACGATGGCCAGCACGGTAGCGAGTCGGCGTTTCATCGCTCAACGCCCCGCGACCGGCGCGGCCGAGCCCGCGTCGTGCGTCGCCGCCGGCGCCGCGCCCGACGCACCGGCGGACGACCTGGCCGCCGCGGCCGCGCGCATCGCCGCGGTCGACTGGTCGAGCACGACCTTGCCGCCCTGCAGCATGATGACGCGCTGCGCGGACGCGATCGTCTCCGGCCGGTGCGCGACGATCAGCCGCGTCATCGCGAGCTGCGTGACGGCCGCGTTGACCTGCATCTCGCGCTGCACGTCGAGATGGCTCGTCGCCTCGTCGAGCACGAGAATGCCCGGTCGCTTGTACAGCGCGCGCGCCAGCAGCACACGCTGCTTCTGGCCGCCGGACAGCACGGTACCCATGTCGCCGACGAGCGTGTTGTAGCCCATCGGCATCGCGGCGATGTCGTCATGCACGGCCGCGATCCGCGCGCATTCGGCGACCCACCGCGGGTCCGCGTCCGGATCGAAGAAGCTGATGTTGTCGGCGATCGAGCCCGCGAACAGCACGTCGTCCTGCAGCACCGTGCCGACCAGCGCGCGCAGCCGCTCGATGCCGAGCCGGCCGACGTCGAGACCGCCGATCCGTACAGTGCCGCCCGTCGGCTCGTGAATGCCGAGCAGCACGCTGATCAGCGTCGTCTTGCCGCAACCCGACGGCCCGACGATCGCGACCGACTCGCCCGCCACGATCTTCGCGCTCACGCCGTCCAGCACGAGCGGCTCGCCGTCCGCGTAGCGGAACGACAGCCCGTCGATCTCGATGCTCGCGTCGAGCGCATCCGCTTCGCCCGGCACGTTGCGCACGCTCGCGCCGGGTTCCGCTTCCGCGAACACGATGTCGGCCAGCCGCTCGCCCTGGAGCTGCAGCATCTTGACTTCGAAGTACTTGTCGATCAGGCTGCCGACCCGGCTGTCGAACTGGTTCTTGTATGCGTTGAACGCCATCAGCACGCCGACCGTGAACTGGCCGTCCATCACCATCCGCGCGCCAAGCCAGATGATCAGCACGTTCTCGATGCCGAACAGCAGGCCGTTGAGCTGTTGATAGAAGATCTGCAGCTTCTGCACATGCAGGCCGGCATTGACCTGTTCGACCAGCAGCGTGATCCAGCTCGCGCGGCGCTCCGTCTGGCGGTTGAACAACTTGATCGTCTTCACCCCGCGCACCGTCTCGAGGAAATGGCTCTGCTGCTTGGCCGCGTGCACGATCTGGTCCTCGGTTGCGCGGCGCAGCGGGCCGTACCACAGCCACCGGACGAGCGCGTACAACGCCATCGTCGCCAGCGCGACGCATCCGAGCACGCGGCTGTACACGAACATCATCGCGAGCGTGACGATCGTCATCAACCCGTCGATCACCGCGCCGAGAAACGATGTGGTCAGCGTCTGCTGGATCGTGTCGATCGAGCCGAAGCGCGACACGACGTCGCCGAGATGGCGCCGCTCGTAATAGCGCACCGGCAGGCTCAGCAGGTGCGTGAACACGTTCGCGCGCCACTGGATGTTCAGCGTGACGCCGACATACATCAGCGCCCATGCGCGAATCGTGCCGGTCGCCTGCTGCATCAGCAGCAGCAGGCCGAACCCGAGCGCCAGTACCGTCAGCAGGTCGCGATCGGCGCTGACGATCACTTCGTCGATCACCCACTGCAGGAAGAACGGCTGCACGAGCATGAAGACTTCCAGCGCGATGGCCAGCACCAGGATCTGCGCGAGCGCGCGCGACAGCCCCGACACCGGGCCCAGCAGTTCGCGCAGCCTGACTGCCGGGCGCGCCGCGCGCGGCGCGAACCCGGAGGCCGGCCACAGCTCGAGCGCGACGCCGGTAAACGCGCGCGAAATTTCGGCGAGCGGCACCTTGCGGATACCGTGCGACGGATCGTGAATCGTCGCGGTCTTGCCGCTCACTTCCTTCAGCACGACGAAGTGGTTGAAATTCCAGTGCAGCAGGCACGGCAGGCGAAGCTGGCCGAGCTGAGCCAGGTCGAGCTTCACCGCGCGCGTGCCGAGCGCGAGGCGCTGCGCGACCTCGATCACGCGCCCGAGGCCCGCGCCCTTCAGCGAGACGGGAAATTGCCCGCGCAGCGTCGCGAGATCGACATGGTGGCCGTGAAAGCCCGCCACCATCGCGAGACACGCGAGCCCGCATTCGGCCGCTTCGGTCTGCAGGATCATCGGAAGCCTGGGGCCGAGGCCGAACGACAGTCGATCGAGTAATGCCATGCGCGACCTCGTCAGAGTTTGCCGGTCAGGCTGTAAAGCGGCTCGAGCACCCACTCGTACAGGCGCCTGCGTTCCTGCAGGATGTCCGCCTGCAGCGTCATGCCGGCCTGCAACGGTTGCTGCGCGCCATATGCGGTGACGTGCTGCGCGTCGAGCGCGACGATCACACGATAGAAGGTCGCGTCGCGCCCCTCGCCCGGCGTCGCCGCCGGGCCGCCGTCGTTCGCGAGTTCGGCCGCCGACAGCGCCGTGCGCGCGATCGACACGACCACGGCCCGAGACTGGCCGAACTTCTGGTATGGGAACGCCTGATAGCGGATCAGCACCGGCTCGCCGACCCGCACGAAGCCGATCGCCGTGCTCGGCACGAACAGATGCGCCTGCCAGCGCGCGCCGCCCGGCACGACACTCGCGAGCGGTCGCGACGGGTCGACCGACTGGCCGACGTCCGCAATCGCCGCCGTCACGACGCCCGTTTCCGGCGCGGTGACGACGATCCGGCGCTTCGCCTCGCTCTCGATCAGGTTCTGGTCGACGTCGATCACGTTGCGATCGATCTGCGCGAGCTGGTTCTGCTGCTTCAGGCCGAGGCCGGCCAGTTCGTTGTTCGCTTCCGTCAGCGACTGCGCCGTCGACGCGCGCTCGCGCAGCAGCCCGTTCAGCTTCGACTGCTGGTCGAGCAGGTCGGCCTCGCGCTGCTGCGCCTGATCCTTCGAAATGTAGTCCTGGGCCAGCAGGCCGCGATAGCGTTTCGCGCCGTCGGCCGCGATCGACGTGCGCAGCCGTTGCGCCGCGAGTTGATCGTCGAGCCGTGCGAGTTCGCCGCCCAGGTTCGCGATCTTCGCCTGTACCGTCGCGCGTTCGTCCTGCTGCAGGCTGCGCGTCTTGCCCATTTCCGTGAGCAGCGACGCCTTGCGCTGGCGCGCCTGCGCGATCAGCGCAGCCTGCGTGGCGCCTTCCGCCGCGCTCTGCAGGTCGGTGGACACCGTATAGAGCGTCTGGCCGCGCGCGACGTGCTGCCCCTCCTTCACGTCCCGCTCGACGACGATGCCCGGCTGCAGCGCATAGACCTTGACCAGCCCCGCATCCGGCATGACGATGCCGCTGACCGTCGTGCGGCGCGTATAGGTGCCGAACGAGAAGAACAGCAGCACGCAGACGGCCATCGCCACCGCGGCCGTCGCCAGCAGCGTCAGCGACACGGGGCGCACCAGCACGATCTCGCCCAGCGCGCCGGCGCGCTGAGCCTGTTGCGCTTCGTGCCGGAAGAGAGAAGTCGGGGTCGTCAAGATACGGGATTACGGACAGTCAGTTGGGTTCGACACATGCATCCCGGTTGCCGGGGAAGATCGCCGCGGCACACCGCTTCGGTGCCGCGGCGAGCGATTCACGCAATGGCGACGCGTGGCGCGCGATTGCGCGGAAATCGCATCCGGCTTACGCGTGCTGGCCGGTCAGCAGGCCGAGCAGCGTGTTACCCGTGCCGACGACAGCCGTCGTCAGTGCTTCGCCGACGTTGTACAGCGTCTGGCCGTACAGCTCGACCACGTTACCCAGCGTGTCGAAAATCGAGCCGCCGCTGTAGTAGCCGCCGGAAACTTGAGCGATTTCCTGCTGATTCAGTTCTTGCATTGCTTTTCTCCAGATTGAGAATGCTAGATAACCCATCTAGCGAGGCATCGAACCACGCCGCATCCGCGACGCAGGTCAATCACGTTAATAACTTAAATTTCATCTAACGGGATTACATTGATTCGCCATGCGCCACGAATCGATTCATTCAAGCGGCGTACGGCATCCACGCCAACAAAAAATGTGAATATATTTATTAAAAATATTGCCGCCATCGATCGGCATTCGACAGAAACATCCGCCGATACGTAGCTAATCCTCGCGATGCTGGACATCCGATTCAGCGCCCCGCAGCTCCAGACGTGCGGATACCATTGCGCGCTGGCGTTCCGACGCACTGCTCGCCATCAAGCAGAAGGAATACTCACCGGATAATTGATCGGCAATACATTTAAGCCAGATGCCGGTCACCGATTTAACCAAACATGACAAAACAGCCGCGCGACATCAGATGCTCCACATCAATATTTTTACGCACTGAATTCAACGGGCCAATCATCTGACACTTTCGCCCCTCTCTTTGTACGATACCGCACCATCGGGCAAACCCGCACTCCGAGGCCAATTGATGCTGTTTTTACGAGGAATGCGTTACTTGAAGTCGGCGATTGAATTCCCGCAGTTGATTCCGGGCAGCGGCCGTCCTCGCCGGACGGTCCCGGTGAAACCAATCAAATTCACGTGTAAATAAAACGTATGAATCGGCCACACGCGATGGCCGGGAGAACGAGCGAACCCGTTGTGTGGCGCCCGGCCATGTCGTTGCCCCGGTCTCGCGAAACGGGCGACGGTCGGTCAGCGCACGTCTTTTCGGCGGCCGGTTCAAGCGTATGCGCGCGCCGGGCCGTATGAAGGCCCCGGCGCGCGACCGCGCGTCAACCCGCCTGCGGTTTCGAGAGTTGGTCAGCGACCGGCAGGCTGCGGATGCGCGTGCCCGTCGCCGCGAAGATCGCGTTGGTCAGCGCGGGCGCGACGGGCGGCAGGCCCGGTTCGCCCACGCCGCCGAGCGGCGTCGCAAAGTCGTCCGGCGCGACCAGATGCACGCGGATTTCGCGCGGCGCCTCGTTCATCCTCAGCACCTGGAAGCCGTTGAAGTTGCTCTGTTCCGGATGGCCGTCCTTGAACGTGATCTCGCCGTGCAGCGCAATGCCGAGCCCCATCACCACCGCGCCCTCGAGCTGCGAGCGCACGCGTTCCGGATTGACCTGCGGCCCGCAATCGATCGCGATGTCGACGCGCGGCACCGAGATCCTGCCGTCCGCGCCGACCTGCACCTCGCACACCGCCGCCGTGTACGACACGAAGCTGCGATGCGCGGCGATCCCGAACCCATGCCCCTTCGGCAGCTTGCGCCCCCAGCCGGCCTCGCGCGCGACCGTCTCGACCACGCGCCGCAGCCGCCCGGTATCGACCGGATACAGCGCAGGGTCCTCGCCGTAGTTCACGTTCTTCACCGTAATATGCGGCTCGAAACGACGCGCGGGCCCGATCAGCTCGAGCAGGAAATCCTTCGGGTCGCGGCCGGCCGCGTGCGCCAGCTCCGATACGAAGCTCTGAATCCCGAACGCGTGCGGAATGTTGTAGACCGAGCGGAACCAGCCGATCCGCGTGTGCGCTTCCGCGGCCGGATTCTCGATCCGTACGTTCGGAATCGCGAACGGCAGGTCCGCGATCCCTTGCGCGAGCTCGCCCGGCTGCTCGTGCACGACACCGGCCCGGAAGGTCGACTGGATCGACGGCGCGACCGTGCGATGCTGCCACGCGACCACTTTCCCCGACGCATCGATCCCGCCGTCGAACGCTTCGAGCGACACGGCGTGGAAATAGTCGTGCGCGATGTCGTCCTCGCGCGTGAACGTCAGCTTGACGGGCGCGCCGACCGCCTTCGACAGCAGCGCCGCCTCCACCACGTAGTCGGGCTTCGATTTGCGGCCGAAACCGCCTCCGAGCAGCGTCACGTTGACCGTCACGCGCTCCGTCGGCAGTCCGAGCGCCTTCGCGAGCTCGTCGCGCGTGGTCTGCGGCGCCTGCGTGCAGGTCCACACTTCGCAGCGGCCGTCGGCCACGCGCGCGACAGCCGCGGGCGGCTCCATCGTCGCGTGCGCGAGATGCGGAATGTAGTACGTCGCGCGCACCCGTTTCGCGGCGCCGGCGAGTGCCGCCGCCGTGTCGCCGTCGTTGCGGATCACGTCGCCCGGCTGTGCGGCGGCCGCTTCGAGCGTCTTCCGATACGCGGCCGAGTCGTAACCCGCATTGGGCCCGCGCTTCCAGTCGATCTTCAATTGCGCGCGCCCCTGGATAGCCGTCCACGTGTCGCGGGCGACGACGGCCACGCCGCCGAGCGGCTGGAAGCCGGACGGCAGCGGCGTCGACGCGAGCTGCACGACCTTGACGACACCCCGTAGCTTTTCGGCGGCCGATGCGTCGAACGACGCCACCGTGTCGCCATAGGCCGGCGGCCGCGCGACGACCGCATACAGCATGCCGTCGAGCCGCGTGTCGATCCCGTAGCGCGCGCGGCCGCCGACGATGTCGCGCCCGTCGATCAGCGCCGTTTCGCCCTTGCCGATATAGCGGAATTCCGCCGGCGCTTTCAGCACCACGGTTGCCGGATCCGGCGCCGGCAGCGCGGCCGCTTTCGCCGCAAGCTCGCCGAAACCAAGCTTGCGCCCGCTCTTCGTATCGACGACCTCGTGCACCGTCGCCTTGACCTGGCGCGCGTCGACGCCCCACGCCGCGGCAGCGGCCTGCTCGAGCATCGTGCGTGCGGCCGCACCCGCGCGGCGCAGCGCGGCGAAGCTCTGGCGCAGGCTGCGCGAGCCATCGGTGTTCTGGTTGCCGTAGCGCGGCTCGTCGCCGACGGCCTGGGCGACCTTCACGCGCGCCCAGTCCGCACCCAGTTCGTCCGCCACCACCAGTGCGACGCTCGTGCGCACGCCCTGCCCCATCTCCGAGCGGATGCAGGTCACGGTGACGGTGCCGTCCGGTGCGATCGCAACGAACAGATGCGGATCGTCGCGCAGCCCGTGCGGCATCCCCGCGCCGCCATACTGGGGATTCGCGCTGACGGGCGGCTGCATCGGCGCGGCCGCACGCGCGAGCGACGGCACGCCGAATGCGAGCAGCAGCCCGCCGGATGCGAAGCCGAGCAGCAACGCGCGGCGGCTTTCGTTATGGACGGAGAGTTCGGGCGAGCTCATGCGGCACCTCCGCGGCGCACCGCCAGCCGGATCGCCGCGCGAATGCGCGTATAGGTGCCGCAGCGGCAGATGTTGCCGGACATCGCATCGTCGATGTCGGCGTCGGTCGGATGGGGGTTCGTCTTCAGCAGCGACGCGGCCTGCATGATCTGTCCGGACTGACAGTAGCCGCACTGCGCGACGTTCAGTTCCTGCCATGCCTGCTGCAGCGGATGAGTCAGGTCCGTCGACAGTCCCTCGATCGTCGTCACGCGCTTGCCGGAAGCGGCCGCGACCGGTGTGATGCACGACCGGATCGCAACGCCGTCGAGATGCACGGTGCACGCGCCGCACAGCGCCATGCCGCAGCCGAACTTGGTGCCGGTATGGCCGAGGACGTCGCGCAGATACCAGAGCAACGGCAGGTCGGGATTGCCGTCGAAATGCTGCTCGCTACCGTTGACGGTCAGCGTGATCATCGTTCACCTCCTGGTTGCGACGCCCGCACCGGGCAGGCATCGAGTGGGGATTCGAACGGCGCGGCGCACATTCCGAACGACCAGGTAGGCGTGGCGCCGTTTCGTGGACCGTGTCGCCTGCAAACACGATCGGGCGGATGCTGCAAACGATGTGGCCAGCCGGTTGCCTGCGCAACATTGCAACGACATCCCGGCCGGCCGCTCGTCCGCATGGATCGCCGCTCGCATTATCGAACCATTTGCGATTTGTCGTCGGATTGCGGCGATTCTGGAGTTTCAGGCAATTGGGGAAGGAAGTCGGCGGTCAATCGAACCGCCGCCGAGCAGCGCGACGCGAAGGGCTTCGATGTGATTTCAGGAGGGTGCGGAGCAGGTATTCCCCGGCTTATCCGTGCGTGGCACGACGCCGGGAAACGGACATTCCACGACTTCAATGTTGAGTTCGCGAGGAGATTCGCTCTGGCGCGCTACGACGTCGCGCGCGCCAAACAAGCCGGCCCGGTACGGTCGCGCAAACGCGAATGTCCGGCCTCTCGGCCGGACAGGTCCCTCGCGCGACGACACCGAACGATTCGGCCGCTACCGAACCGCCACGTTCATCGCGACCGCAACGCCTGCAACCCCAGCGTGAGCGCGTTATGCGGCATCTCCGCCGCGCCCATCGAAAAGCTCGTCGTCTTCGTGCTCGCGCCCGGCGTACGCATCAGCGCGTGGACGATCCGCTCGCTCGCATGGCCGTCGCCATACGGATTGCTCGCGCGCGCCATTTCCTCGTAGGCGCTGTCGCTGTCGAACAGCCGCGACGCCTCCCGCACGATCCGCTCCTGATCCGTGCCGACGAGTCGTGCGGTGCCGGCCTGGATCGCCTCGGGCCGCTCGGTCGTGTCGCGCGTGACGAGCACCGGTTTGCCCAGCGCCGGCCCTTCCTCCTGAATGCCGCCCGAATCGGTGATGATGAAATGCGCGCGCGACATCAGGAATACGAACGATAGATATTCCTGCGGTTCGATCAGGTAAATGTTCGGCACGCCGCCGAGCAGTGCGCGCGCCGGCTCGCGCACGTTCGGATTCATGTGCAGCGGATAGACGAACTGCGCGTCGGGATAACGATTTGCGAGCGTACTCAACGCCCCGCAGAAATTCCGGAACGGCTCGCCGAAGCTCTCGCGGCGATGGCCGGTAATCAGCACGACACGACGCTGCGGTTCGAGAAACGGAAAATTCCCGGCAACCTTTTCCGTCAGCGCGGTGGTGTGGTCCAGCATGCGTTTGACCTCGTGCAACGCATCGATCACCGTATTGCCGGTCAGCACGACGGCGCCTCCCGGCACGCCCTCGCTGAGCAGGTTGTCGCGTGCCTTCCCGGTCGGTGCGAAATGCCACGACGATACGGCATCGGTCACGCGGCGATTCAACTCCTCCGGCCACGGCGACCAGACATCGCCGCTACGCAAACCGGCCTCCACGTGCCCGACTGGCAAATAGCGGTAGAACGCCGCGAGACTGACCGCGAGTGTGGTCGTCGTATCGCCGTGTACCAGCACGACGTCCGGACGCAATTCGTCGAAGACCATACCGATCTCCTGAAGAATGCCGGTCGTCACGTCGGTCAGCGTCTGACCTTGCCGCATCAGGTTGAGATCGTAGTCGGGCTTGATGTCGAACAGCGTCAGCACCTGATCGAGCATTTCCCGATGCTGCGCGGTCACGCATACCCTGACGTCCACATCTGTTTGCGTCTTCAGCGCGCGCACCAGCGGCGCCATCTTGATGGCCTCAGGCCGAGTCCCGAACGCAAGCAAGATCTTTTTCATCGTTATCCTCGTTTAGCCACTTCGCGCTGATCGACCCTGCTTGCGGCGCGAAGCATGTATTCAGACGGCGCCTCCCGTACTCGCACGCGGTCAACACGTGGTGGTGTCGCGGGGCGAGCGCGCCGTCCTGTCCGCGCGGTCTCCGCCACGCGAATCGTCGTACTACCGGCGTCCCGTTGCACTTGATCAGTCACGTCATGAGTCGTTCCTCGCAGCGTCGAGCGTCACGTCCGTTCGTCACGCCTCTTCCAATACAGCAATAATCAAACCAGCCGCCCTGCGACCGGGCTCGGTTCGCACGGAACACATGGTGTACATGCGGTGCGTAACGGAATGTTTCACAACTGCTACGAGCGCTGCATCGCCGGGCGAACGCGACACGGACAAACCTCCGGTCGTGCGCGCGATCCGTCCGACGACGTCGTCCGATGAATGGCGAATTCGTGTCGATGGCCCATTGCGCATCGAAGCGCACGCATGCTGCGAAACGCTTTGCGTCGTCTCGATTCGCAACTTTTGTCTGTGCAGTGAACGGTACGCACTCGATCGCTCGGCCATGGTCAAGCACGCAGAATTTACCGATATACGGCGTCGTTCGCGTCACACGAATCGACGATCGGGAAATGTTGCGAATGTGTAACGCAAATCCGGAATCGGCGGTTGTATCGGAGTCCGGCCCATCCGGCGCAAGTGGAAGTCGGCACCGCGCCGGATTCTAGACAGATGCACACGCAACTAATTTCGCGTCGCGCATCAACCATGTAAAGCCCTGCCCGGCAAGGCAGAACAGGTTCAGCAGATGAATCGCCCGCTGCACAACGCGTGTGGGCCGCAATGCCGGCCGCGCGTGGTCGCCCCCCTTGCGCAAAAGCTGATTCGCAGGTGAATCAAAACACGCTGCTGCCACCCTGGCCGCACTCGCGGCCGGCCCTCCGCCCCTTGCTGTACGGGCCATCGCGGCCGATGGCTCACGCCTTGCTTAATACAGGACAGGTGCGTCCCGGAGCACTCGCACGACATCAGACAAACGGGGACGTCAAAGCAACGAGCCGGGAGGCGACACGACGCGTCCGCCTGGGGCAAAAGGCAGCCGCCCCTGCGCGACGAACGTGCCGCCGTTCCCCGTTGAAATCCGCGATCCGCGGGCCGCCTTCAAGCGCACATGCGACGAACCGGCTCGTGAGCACGAGGAGCGGCACCAGCCTCAAGTTCACCCGCGCCAGGGTGCACTGAGCCACAACGTCGACACGCTCGCCGGGCGCGACGCGGCCAACGCCGCGCCCGGAGACGATTGCGAAGGACCACCGCGCAGGAGCCCCCGATCATGAACCGGCCCGCGCTTTTCCCGACCGCACGCGCATGCGTGGCGGCCGCCGCCCGGCTGTGCCGTCGGTGGCGTGTCGCCTATTGGGTCGCCGCGTGCGGCTTCGCACTGCACGCGGGCGCCGCCGAGCTCCAGCTCAACGGGCTGTACCAACGCCCCGACGGGGCGATCACCGTGCGCCTGAACGGCGTCGGCATCGATCCGTATTTCGCCGCGAAAGCGCTGCTCGCCGCGTCCGATGCGCAGCTCGACGCACATCAAGCCGCACTCGCATGGATCGCCTGGCTGTTACCGCGCCAGCGTCTGGACGGCGGCTTCAATCGTTACTGTGTGAAGAACGGCCAGTACAACGCATGCGCCGAAGCGGATGCCGACGACGCGATGATGGCGACCTGGATCGAACTGCTCGCCCGCTTCGCGCCACCCGACGGCATGCCCGCCGCCTGGGAACTCAGCCTGAACCGTGCAGGCACGCATCTGGACACGCTGCTCGACAAGCCTACCGGTGTCTATCAGATCTCGTCGTCGCTGCACGTCGCGCTGCTGATGGACAACGTCGAGGTGCACAGCGCGTTCCAGGCGCTCTCGGCGTACTACCTCCGGCGCGCCGACTACACGCATGCCGGCCCGTGGAGCCAGCGCGCCGACCGGCTCGCGTCGGCCATCGTGAAGGTGTTCTGGCGCGGCACGCAATCCGGTTTTCGCGTCAGTACGGCGCAGGTCAGCGATACGAGTTTTTATCCGTCGAAAGTTGCGCAGATCTTCCCGCTCCTGTCCGGCATTCAGGTACCCGAACAATCCAACGAGACGATCTACGCGCAGTGGATGCAGAAGTACGGCAAGTCCTGGAAGCAACTTGCCGGCACCGATTATCCGTGGGGCTTGATCGCGCTCGTCGCGTTCAAGATGAACGACTGGGGCACGGTTGCCTGCTGGCACGCGCGATCCGGCCCGTACCGCCACGGCGCGCACTGGAACGTACTGGAGGAGTCGCTTTATCTGGCATTCGAGAGCCGGATGGCCGACCCCGTCGCACCCGCCCGATGCGGGTTCACGACGGCGGCGGCATCGGCAACCGCGTCGCGCTGATTCAAGGGTGCACGCGGTCCATGATGTTTAAAGGGAAGGAGACGTGTGATGTGTGGCATCGTCGGCGCGGTCGCGCAACGGGACATCGTCCCGATTCTGATTGAAGGTTTGCGCCGCCTCGAATATCGCGGCTACGATTCATGCGGCGTGGCGACGGTCGTCGACGGCCAGGCGCGCCGCGAGCGCAGCATGTCGCGCGTCGCCGATCTCGACGCGCACGTGCGCAGCGCCGGCCTGACCGGCAGCACCGGTATCGCGCACACACGCTGGGCGACCCATGGCGCGCCGGCCACCTGCAACGCGCATCCGATCTTTTCGCGCGACGAAATCGCGCTCGTGCACAACGGCATCATCGAGAACCACGAAACGTTGCGCAAGCAACTTTCTGACGAGCACTACGAATTCGACGGCCAGACCGATACCGAGGTCGTCGCCCACCTGATCCACAGCAAGTATCGCGGCGACCTGCTCGCCGCCGTGCGCGATGCGACGTCGCAGTTGCACGGCGCCTACGCGATCGCCGTGTTCAGCAAGCACGAGCCGCAGCGGCTGATCGGTGCGCGGGCCGGCTCGCCGCTCGTCGTCGGCGTGAAGGACGGCGAATGCTTTCTCGCGTCCGATGCGCTCGCGCTCGCCGGCATCACCGACCGCTTCATCTTTCTCGAGGAAGGCGACATCGTCGAGTTGACGCCGGGTGGCGTGCGTGTGCTCGATCGTCGCGGCGCACCGGTCGAGCGCGCGATACAGACCGTTTCCTCCGCGCAGGGCGTCGTCGAACTCGGGCCGTACCGGCATTTCATGCAAAAGGAGATTTTCGAACAACCGCAGGCCGTGGCCGCGACCATCCCCGATGCGGGGCTGTTCGATCCGGCCGTATTCGGCCCGGACGCCGCGCGGGCGTTCGAGCAGATCGACAACGTGCTGATTCTCGCGTGCGGCACGAGTCACTATTCCGGCCTGACCGCGCGCCGCTGGCTCGAAACGATTGCGCGTTTGCCCGCGCAGGTCGAGATCGCGAGCGAATACCGTTACAGCGATGCGCTCGCGCTCCCGAACACGCTGGTGGTGAGCGTGTCGCAATCCGGCGAAACCGCCGACACGCTCGCCGCGCTCAAGTACGCGCAGGCGCTCGGCCATATCGATACGCTGGCAATCTGTAACGTGCCGACCAGCGCGATGATGCGTCAAACCGGCCTGCGCTTCCTGACGCGGGCCGGCCCTGAAATTGGCGTCGCATCGACCAAGGCGTTCACGACGCAGCTCGTCGCGCTGTTCATCCTCGCCGTCACGCTCGGGCGGCTGCGTGGCTACGTCGACGACGCGCAGCTCGCGCGCTACACGATGCAACTGCGACGCCTGCCCGCCGCGCTCGACGACGTGCTCGGGCTGGAACCGCAAATCGAGAGCTGGGCGGCGGAATTCGCGCAGCACGAGAACGCGCTGTTTCTCGGGCGCGGGCTGCACTACCCGATCGCGCTCGAGGGTGCGCTGAAGCTGAAGGAGATTTCGTATATCCACGCGGAAGCGTATCCCGCGGGCGAGCTGAAGCACGGGCCGCTGGCGCTCGTGACCCACACCATGCCGGTCGCGACGATCGCACCGAACGACTCGCTGCTCGAGAAGCTCAAGTCGAACATGCAGGAAGTGCGGGCGCGCGGCGGGCAGCTTTACGTGTTCGCCGATGCCGATACGCGGATCGACAACGGCGAAGGCGTGTCGGTGCTGCGAATGCCGGATTACTACGGGCTGTTGTCGCCGATCCTGCATGTGGTGCCGTTGCAGTTGCTCGCGTATCACGCTGCGTGCTTGCGCGGCGCGGATATCGACAAGCCGAGGAATCTGGCGAAATCGGTGACGGTGGAGTGAGGGGGTTGTGTGACTTGGGTGGACCGGTGATGGTCTTCAAGGGATCAAGCTGGCCCGCCCTACACGATTCGAACGTGTGACCTACGGCTTAGAAGGCCGTTGCTCTATCCAACTGAGCTAAGGGCGGTCGAGGAGAAAAGACACGGCCTGACACGGACCGCGTTTCGCGTGCGACTTCGAGCGACAGCACAGCACCGCCAAACTCGAAGCCCCGAAACAAAACGGGCCCGGCATGGAGCCGAGCCCGAAATTATACCCGATCATCGCGCCAGATCATGCGAGACCGGCCATCGCAACATCAAACCGGCTGCGGATGCAGCATGAACCAGCCGAGACAGAACACGCCGGCAATCACGCAATACACGCCGAACGACGCGAGCCGGCCGCGCCCCTCGAAATAGCGCATCAGGAACCGCACGCTCAGATACGCGGCGATCGCCGTCAGCACGCCGCCGAGCAGCGCATCGGCGAGCTGGTCGCGCGCATGGAACAGCTTCGGCAGTTCGAGCACGCCCGCCGCGAAGATGATCGGCGTGCCGAGCAGGAACGAGAATTCCGCGGCCTTCTCCGCCGTCAGCCCGGCGGCATTGCCGGCGATCATCGTCAGCCCGCTGCGCGAGAAACCCGGAATCAGCGCGCCGATCTGCGCGAGGCCCACGAAGAACGCCTGCTTGAACGTCATCTTCTCGGGCGCCTGATGCGCGCGGCTGCGCTGGATGCGATCGCCGAGCCACAGCAGCACACCGTTCACGATCAGCGCGATCGCGACGATCCGCAGGTCGTGAAACACGCGCTCGATGCGCTTCTCGAGGAGCAGCCCGACGATACCGGTCGGGATCGTGCCGATGATCAGCGCCCACATCAGGTGTCCGTCGTCGTTCTTGCGCCCGCCGAGCTGCGCGAAGAAGCCGCCGATCAGCGCGATCCAGCGCGCGCGGAAGTACCACAGCAGCGCCAGCGCGGTGCCGAGGTGCAGCGCCACGAGGAACGGCAGCAGCTGCGGCGCATGCTTGTCGATGTGCATGCCGAACAGCGCCGGCACGAGCAGCGTATGGCCAAGGCTGCTGACGGGGAAGAGTTCGGTGACGCCCTGCAGGACGCTCAGGAATACCAGAAACCAGAGGCTCACGCGTCGGTCCTTTTAGTGAAGATTAAGCGGGAAGAATGACGGACGACGCGATGCGCGTCCGAAAAAAACGCGCCCCGATTATGCCGAGCCAGGATTACTGCGCCAAGGCATTTGGCCGGATATTGCGGCAATGCACACAAACGCTTGCAATTTGTAAGCGCACAGAAAGCAAAAAGCCCGCCATTTGCATGGCGGGCCTTTCGACTTCGGCAGGAATTGCCGTCAGCGGCCGAGCTGGTAGAAAAATAATACCGTGCTGCCGGTGAACATGCCGAACAGTGCGAGTCCCATTGCCATTGCCAGATCCATGGCGCCTCCTCGAAGTGTCATGACCCGGCAACTTCACCGGTTTAGATGCATTATCCGGACCGTTGACATTGTCAAAAACTCGCAATTTCCCGAGAAGGGTTTTCCCCAACCGGCCGCGGCCCGATAATGGAGCGCGCCGTGCCCCGTCCACCCGCCCAACCCGATTCGCCATGCCGATCTTCCAGCAACACGACATTCACGAACTTCACGCCGGCCCGTCGCTCGTCCGGGTCGCCCCGCAATTCGGCGGCCGCCTGCTGTCATGGGACATCGACGGCGAACCGGTCATCTTCTGGCCGGAAACGGCCGACTGGAGCAACCTCGCGCGCGTGCGCGGCGGCAATCCGCTGCTGTTCCCGTTCCTCGGCCGCCACCGCGTCGACGGCGAAATCGGCCGCTGGCGCGACGCCGCTGGCGTGGTCCGCGACCTGCCGATGCACGGCTTCGCGCGCGACCTGCCGTTCGCCGCGCAACCGTCGGCCGACGGCACCGCGTTGTCGATGACGCTCGACGCGAACGACGCGCTGCGCGCGAGCTACCCGTTCGATTTCCGGTTCGAGACGACCTACCGGCTGGCCGACGCGCACACGCTCGACGTCGCGCTCACGACGACCAATCGCGGCGACACGCCGCTGCCCTACTACGCCGGCCACCATTTCTATTTCGCGTTGCCGCATGGCGAACGCGCCGAAACCACGCTCGAGCTGCCGCCGACGCGCCGCTGCGCGCAGCGCGCGGACGGTTCGATCAGCACGCCCGAGCCGGGCGAAGCCCGTTACCGCCTCGACAATCCGGACATCCTTGACCGCTTCCACTGCCTCGACGGCGAGCCGTCCACGCCGGTGCGCATCGTGATGCCGGGCCGCCGCCGCACGATCGAGATCGCGCTCGACGTGCCGGGCTCGATCCCGTGGTACGCGGTCACGACCTGGACCGAAAAACCGGATTCAGACTTCTACTGCGTCGAGCCGTGGCTCGGCCTGCCGGATGCGATCCACAACGGTCTCGGGCTGCGCATGCTCGCGCCGGGCGCGACCGAAACGGCCACGTTGCGGATTCGCGTCCTCCCGCTCGCCGGCTGATACGCAGCGCGCCGAACCGGCGCGCGACGGCGCCGACAACGGCCCAAACTGCGGTGTGCGGGTCGAACCCGTTAAAATCGGACGTTTTGTGTTGCCTGCCGCGTCATGAGCGGCAGGGTTTTGCGAGGTTCAATGTTCGGAACAACAACGAAGCGACTCTTCGCAGCCGCCTGCGCCGCTCTGCTCGTCGCGTGCGGCTCCGCCCCCGTCGGCCCCGGGTTCTATCGCGTCGAGCGCGGCGACACGCTCTACAAGATCGCGCGCGACAACCGCACGTCGGTACAGAACGTCGTGCGCTGGAACCAGATGGCGAACCCCGATGCGATCGAAGTCGGCCAGGTGCTGCGCGTCGCGCCGCCGCCCGGCACATCGACCGCGTCGACGCCGTCGACCACCGGCACCGGCAGCGCGGGCCGCGCCCGCCCTGCACCTTCCGCGCCGGTCGAATCGGCCGTCAAGCCGGCCACGAGCATCGCGCTGATCTGGCCGGCGGCCGGTAATGTGGTCCGCACGTTCGACGGCTCGAAATCGAAGGGCATCGACATCGCGAACTCGCCGGGCACGCCGGTGGTTGCGGCTGCGCCGGGCGTCGTGGTCTATGCGGGCAACGGGCTGCGCGGCTACGGCAACCTGATCATCCTCAAGCACAACGCCGACTACCTGACCGCCTACGCGCACAACCGCGCGCTGCTGGTGAAGGAAGGACAGTCGGTCACGCAGGGGCAGTCGATCGCGGAGATGGGCAACAGCGACAGCGATCGCGTCGCGCTGCATTTCGAGTTGCGTTACGGCGGCCGGTCGATCGATCCGTCGCGCTACCTGCCGGCGCGCTGAGCGCACGGCAATCGACAAGCGACACGCGATGCCGGCGCGCATCGCGTGCCGTCGCGGCGAAAAACGGGAAAGGTCGAGTCAGCGCTTGCGCAGACGTCCGGTGAAACGGCCGGACAACGGATCGACGTGACGAGCGAACGCTACCAGCACACCGATTCCGATCAGGCTGAACCCCGCAGCTATCAGGAGTAAATCCATGGTCACATCACTGTTTTGTTGTGATCTTATGCGTCATTGTGGAATCGTGCACTGAGCCGTGGCCATTGGACGAGTCCGAATATTCCCTATCAGCAGACACCATTGTGGATTCGTCTGCGTGAAACCCTGATGTAATCCGTTCGCTCGACCCCACGTCGAACACCCAGGAGACACGCGATGCTGCCCGCCGCAAACCGCTACGACGACCTGCTCTCCCGCTTCACATGGGGCGTTCCGGCGCGCTACAACATCGGCGTGGACGTCTGCGACAAATGGGCCGACGGCAGCGGGCGCCTCGCGCTGATTCACGAAACGGCGCAAGGCGAGGTTTTCCGCATCTCGTTCGACGACCTGAGGAATGCTTCTAACCGGCTCGCGAACAGCTTTGCGCGCGCCGGCGTGCGACGCGGCGACCGGATCGGCATCTTTCTCGCGCAGGGCCCCGAAACGGCCGTTGCGCACCTCGCCGCGTACAAGCTCGGCGCGATCGCGGTACCGCTCTTCACGCTGTTCGGCGTCGATGCGCTCGAATACCGGCTCGCGAACAGCGAAGCGGCCGCGCTCGTGACCGACGCGGCCGGCTACGCGAAAATCGCGCCGCTGCGCGCGCAACTGCCGGCGCTGCATACCGTCTACTGCATCGGCGACGATGCGCCCGATGCACCGGGCGTGCTGCGCTACGACGCGGCGCTCGCCGCCGAAACGCCCGATTTCGTGCCGGCCGACACGGCCGCCGACGATCCGGCGGTGATCATCTATACGTCCGGCACGACGGGCAAACCGAAAGGCGCGCTGCACGCCCATCGCGTGCTGCTCGGCCACCTGCCGGGCGTCGAGATGTCGCAGCAGTGCTTCCCGCGCGACGCGCGCCTGTTCTGGACGCCCGCCGACTGGGCATGGATCGGCGGCCTGCTCGACGTGCTGCTGCCGTCATGGCATCACGGCGTGCCGGTGCTCGCCCGCCGCTTCGAGAAGTTCGACGGCGACGCGGCATTCGCGCTGATGGCACGGCACGGCGTCACCCACGCGTTCCTGCCGCCCACCGCGCTGAAGCTGATGCGCGCCGTCCCGGCACCGCGCGAACGCTACGCGCTGTCACTGAAATCGGTCGCGAGCGGCGGGGAATCGCTCGGCACCGAGCTGACGGCCTGGGGACGCGACGCGCTCGGCGTGACGATCAACGAGTTCTACGGGCAAACCGAGTGCAACATGGTGCTGTCGTCGTGCGCGGCGCTGTTCGATGCGCAGCCGGGCGCGATCGGCAAGGCGGTGCCCGGTCATGCGGTCGCGATCGTCGACGCGGACGGCACGCCGCTGCCGCCCGGCGTCGAAGGACGCATCGCGGTGCGCCGCCCCGACCCGGTCATGTTCCTCGAATACTGGCGCAACCCCGGCGCGACGCGCGACAAGTTCGCGGGCGACTACCTGCTCACCGGCGATACGGGCGTCATCGACGCCGACGGCTTCGTGCGCTTCGTCGGCCGCGACGACGACGTCATCACCAGCGCCGGCTACCGGATCGGCCCGGGCCCGATCGAGGACTGCCTGCTCACGCATCCGGCGGTACGAATGGCGGCCGTCGTCGGCGTGCCCGACGCGACGCGCACCGAGATCGTCAAGGCGTTCGTCGTGCTGAACCCCGGCCACGTCGGCGACGAAACGCTCGTCCGCGCGCTGCAGGAACATGTGCGCACGCGGCTCGCCGCGCACGAGTATCCGCGCGCGATCGCGTTCGTCGACAGCCTGCCGATGACCGCGACCGGCAAGATCGTGCGCCGCGCGCTGCGCGACGCGTAAGCTGCCCACCGCCTCGCCGCCCGCCCGGCCGGATGGTTTATAGTGGCGCCACGCAGTCTTTCCAAGAAACCGATGTCCTCTGAACACCCATCCGCCGCGGGCGCGTCGCACAGCCCGCTCTACGCCAAACTCCTCGGCGAAACCGCCAAGATCGACTGGTGCGATCTCGAACGCTTCTTTGCACAGGGCAAGCTGTTGTCCGTCGCGCGCGACCTCGATCTCGTCAGCGTCGCGGAAGCGGTCGCCAGCGACGATGCCGAGCAAGTCACGCGCTGGCTGTCGGCCGGCCTCGTCGCGCGCATGCCGGCCGAGACCGCCACCGACTACGCGGCGCGCAACCCCGAGCTGTGGGCGGTAGTCGTCTCGCCGTGGGTCTGCGTGCAGGAACGCGCCTGACGCGTCCGCCATGTCCGAATCCGCGTTACCGCACGGGGCCGGCTCCGGCTCGGCCACCGTCACGCACCGGCGTGTCCTCGCGCTCGCCTTCCCGATCGTCCTGGCGAACCTGACCCAGCCGATCCTCGGTGCCGTCGACACGGCCGTCGCCGGCCACCTCGACGGCGCGCAGTATCTCGGCGGCGTCGCGCTCGGCGGGCTGTTCTTCAATTTCGTGTTCTGGGGCTTCGGCTTCCTGCGGATGGGAACGACTGGCCTCGTCGCACAGGCGCATGGCGCCGGCGACGCCACCGGTATTCGGCTGAACCTGCTGCGCGCGCTGATCGTCGCGTTCGCGCTCGGCGCCGCGGTGCTTGCGTTGCAGGTGCCGCTGCTGTCGTTCGCGCTGTCCGCGCTCGGCGGCAGCGACGCCGTCCGCGCGACGGCGCTCGCGTACAGCCATGCGCGGATCTGGAGCGCACCGTTCGCGCTGGCGAACTACGTCGTGCTCGGCTACCTGCTCGGCGTGCAGCGCGTCCGGCTCGCGCTGGTCGCGCAGGTGTTCATCAATGCGGTCAACATCGGCGCCGTCTTGCTCTACGTGTACGGCTTCGGCTGGGGCATCGCCGGCATCGGCGCCGCGACCGCCACGGCGGACGCATGCGGCTTCGCGCTCGGCGCGTGGATGCTGTGGCGGCTGCGGCCGCGCGGCCTCGCGCCGATCGTCGTGCGCGCGCTCGCCGACCGCGTGGCGCTCAAGCGGCTGATCGTACTCAATCGCGACATCTTCCTGCGCACGCTGTGCCTGCTCGGCGCATTCGGCTGGTTCGCGCACCTCGGTGCGAAACAGGGCGACGCGACGCTCGCGGCGAACGCACTGCTGCTGAATTTCCAGACCTTCATGGCGTACGGCCTCGACGGCTTCGCGCATGCGGCCGAGGCACTCGTCGGTGCCGCGGCCGGCGCGCGCGACCGCCACGCATTCCGGCAGGCCGTGCGCGTCACGCTGCTCTGGTCGGCGCTCGGTGCACTGCTGTTCGCGCTCGTTTACTGGGCTGCCGGCGGTTGGATCGTCGCGCGCCTGACCGACCAGCCCGAGATCCGCGCGGTCGCGCTGCGCTACCTGCCGTGGGCCGCGATCTCGCCGATCGTGTCGGTCTGGGGCTTCCTGCTCGACGGCGTCTTCATCGGCGCCACGCAGACGCAATCGCTGATGCGCGCGATGGTCGCGTCGTTCTCGATCTTCATCGTGGCCACGCTCGCCGCCGTCGGGACGTTCGGCAATCACGGGCTCTGGTTCGCGCTGCTGCTGTTCATGGCCGCGCGCGGCGCGACGCTCGCGCGCTACCTGCCGGGGCTGCTGCGGCGCATCGGCGCCGACGCGCACGCCGCACCCGCTGCACCCGCCGCCCGCGCCTGACCGCGGGCCCGGCCGGCCGTTATTCCGTGGGTTTCGGCGGCGGCGCGTCGAGCATCGTCGGCGGCGTCATGTCGGTCGGCACACCGTGATAGTCGGCCGGATCTTCCGGCGGGTGGCCGCGGCGGGCCTGGTGGGGATCGCTGGAACAGCCGGCGAGGATGAATGCGGCCAGCACGGCCAGCGTGAAACGGGTCATCGGGTATGGCTCCGGAAAACGGCGCGCCCATTGCGCGCAGGGACCGCGCCGAGTCTAGCGGAAATCCTGTTTCGAGGTCGCGCTGCGCATGTCCTACTATGTACGCATGGCGCTGTGCCGAGGAAAGGAGGCTGCCATGACGTCTGAAGAAATTGCGGGCCTGATCGGCCTGTTCATCGGTCTGATGGTGCTCGTCGCGCTGTCGTTCTTCGAGTCGCGCGAATACAAGCGCAGCCATGACGGCGAAGGGATGATCCACCACTGGATGGCGGAACACCACCTGCTCGACTGGCGGCGCAAGCACTGAGCGACCCGCTGCCGTCCGGCTGTCCCCCGGGACGTTCGCGAACGTGCCACCGCGTGGCACGGTGGTGATCGCGTCGCGCTGGAATTAACAGGGCCGGATACGCGCACATTGTCCAGATACACAAACGCCGTCGCGTGGCAGTTGGCGCGCGACGGCGTTCGGTTGCGTGCGCCCGGAACGGGCGCGACGCGATTCGGACGGCTCAGCCCAGGAAGTGGCGGGCGTAGCGCGCGTTGATGTCGGACAGGCGGAACAGCGTCAGGAAATCCGCGCAGTTGAAGTCGGGATCCCAGGCCGGCGCGCCGCAGATCTTCGCACCGAGACGCAGGTAGCCCTTGATCAGCGGCGGCGGCGCCACGACGGTGCCCGTCTGCAGTTCGTCGACCGGCAGTGCCGTGTGCGGGAATGCGCGGTACTCGGGCGCCGTCAGCGAACTCGTCGCCAGCGACTGGTACAGGTTCGCCGCATAGTGACCGCCATCGGCCATCGACACGCTCGCGCAGCCGAGCATCGTCTCGTAGCCGTTCTGCATCATGTACGCGCCAAGACCGCCCCACAGCGCCATGATGACGGCGCCGCTGCGGTAGTCGCTGTGCACGCACGAGCGGCCGACCTCGACCATCTTGCCGCGCAGGTGCGTGAGGCGCGACAGGTCGAATTCGCCTTCCGCGTACAGACGGCCGACACGCGCCGCCTGGTGCGGCGGAAGCACGCGATACGTGCCAACGACCTTCAGCGTATCGAGATCGCGAACCAGCAGGTGGTCGCAGTACGCATCGAACGGATCGACGTCGAGACCGGAGGGGCCACTGACCTGCGCGCCCATCTCTTCGGCGAACACGCTGTAGCGCAGGCGCTGGGCTTCGCGCAATTCGTCTTCCGTGCGTGCCCACGCGGCGCGCAGGCGGTATTCGGATGTGACGGTTTCGGCAGCGCGCGGCAGGTGGCGCCGCGATGTGTCAAGAGGCAGCGAGGCAAATGGGAGCGTAGGCGTCGGCAGTTCTCGCATTAGGCTTTCCTGGTCGTAAGGAATAGGACGACATGCCCGCCAATGTAGTAATCGGCCGTGACCGTTATGTGGCACGACCGTGTCCTTTCAATGACGTGTCGCCGAAATGACTTTAGCAGAAAGCTTGCGAAACCGTCTGATGAATCCCTTTAACCCCCGTCAGGCCTGCTTCACACCAGTTCCGGCGTCAATACCGCCCGCAGCACGGCCTGCCGGCTGCCGTCACGTGTGCGGCTCGCGAGCCACACCACACCGCCCTTCTTGACGCTCCAGCTGTCGTCGCTGCCGGCGATCAGTTGCGCGGCGACACTGCCGAGCGTCGGCTGGTGCCCGACGATCACGACCGTCGGCGCGATCCCTTCCGGCCATCCGGCCGCCTCCAGCACGTCGTCGACGCTGCCGCCCGGCGCGAGCGCGTCGACGGTCCGGTACTGGTCGGTCAGCGCCTCGACGGTCTGCACGGTACGGGCCGCCGGGCTCGCGAGGATCAGCGTGTTCGTCTCGAGCCGGCCACGCAGCCATTTGGCCATCGCCTGGGCGTCCTTGCGGCCACGGGCGGTCAGTTGGCGCGCGAGATCGCTCGTCGCGTAGTCCTCGGCTTCCGCATGGCGCCACAGGATCAGGTTCATCATGATTTTTCTCCTTGCTTCGACGAACGGCGCCAGACACCTGCGTCCGGACCGGCCGGTCACCTGCGGATTGTCGCAAATCGCGGCCGATTCGCCGCCGCGGCATTTATCCGCAGATCGCGATTGACCAAATCAGTAATTAGACGATAGAATCTTTGGCTCGTCGGAGCGTAGCGCAGCCTGGTAGCGCATCTGATTTGGGATCAGAGGGTCGTAGGTTCGAATCCTATCGCTCCGACCAAGGATATCAAGGGGTTACGGTTAAACACCGTAGCCCCTTTTCCTTTTCTGGATCGTCGAGTCGATCGCCCGGATTCCCGGCTCGCGGCCAATCCGGTCAATTGGCGGGATTTGCCGACGACACATGCGGCCCGCCCTCAGCCCGCGCACGGCCCTTCCGGGAACACGCGATAATGCGCGTGAACAACCCGCATCCGCGCATGAAAAACAACATTCTCAAGACCATCCTCTGCGCATCGCTGCTCGCGCTCGCGACCGCCGGCACCGCGTCGGCCAAGGCGCTCGACGACGCACTCGACTGCCACTCGAACGGCCACCGGTTCGTCGCGCCGCTGCTCGCCGCCGGCGACATCCAGTCGGAGCCGATGCACGTCGAATCGAATTCGGTCAACGCATTCCGCACGAGTCGCTCGCTGACGGCCTACGGCTTCGGTGTCTATGTCGTGCTCGGTTACCAGGCGAACGATCCGATCTTCCGTCCGGGCGACGGCACGCCGATCGGCGACTGGGCCTACGGCGTCGTGGTGCGCGGCACGAAGAGCGCGGTGGAGGAAGCCGTGCGCAAGGCCGGCAGCGACGCGACCGTCAAACAGGCATTCCCGTTCCTGACCGCGATCGTCTGCTCGTCGGACTGAGCGGGCATCAGGACGGTCACGCGGCACGCCTGAAGGCCGCAACGCCGCACCATCCCGTCCGAGCCCTTCCGGACCCCGCTATCGGCCCGTTACGCGCCGGTGTACACCACGCGATACGGAATACCGACCTTCTCCCACTCGGCAGCCTCCTGGCTGAGGCTGTAGTCGGTCAACGGGTTCTGCTCGACCCACGCGCTCGGCAGGCGCACTTCATACCCGCCCTTCTTCATCTGCGACACTGAAATGTCGGGCAGCCCCGCATCGGTCCGGCGCCGGCACAGCAGCGCCGCGAGCCGCAGGCAGAACAGCAGCGGCCATTCGACCTCGCGCGCCTGCGACAGCTTGCCGAGCTTGCCCGCGTGACCGAGCACGAGCGCGGCGAGCCGCGCCTGGTCGGTGCGCGAAAAACCCGGCATGTCCGCATTGCTCGTGATATAGGCCGAATGCTTGTGATACGCGCTGTGCGAGATCGACAGGCCGATTTCATGCAGCGCAGCCGCCCAGCCGAGGAACATCCGCCCTTCCTCGGCCGCTTCGTCTTCGGCTTCCTCGAGCTCGTCGTAGAAACGCGCCGCGAGCGCGCCGATCCGCTCGGCCTGCGCACGATCGACGCCGTAGCGGCGCGTGAAGCCCTCGACGGTCACCGCGCGCATGTCCTCGTGCTGCGTCCGGCCGAGCAGGTCGTACAGCACGCCGAGACGCAGCGCGCCGTCGGTCGTATCGACATAATCGACACCGAGCTCCTCGAACACTGCAAGCATGATCGCAAGGCCGCCCGCGAGCACCGGCACGCGGTCGGGCTTCAGCGCGATCAGCTTCAGCCGGTTGACGTTCTCCGACTTGATCAGCGCGCGCTTCAGGCGCTCGAGACCACCGCGCGAAATGCCGTGCGTGATGCCCGGATCGTTGAAGCCGTTCGCCTCGACGAGCTCCGCGAGTGCACGCGCGGTGCCGGACGAACCGATCGCCTGGTCCCACCCGGCCTTCTTGTATTCGCTGGAAATGATCTGGATCTCGCGCTTGGCCGCGAGTTCGGCCTGCCGCATCGTGTATTCGTCGACGTTGCCGGCCGGAAAAAAGGTGCGGCTGTGGCTCACGCAGCCGATATAGAGACTCTCCATCACGATCGGCGTGTAGTGCGAGCCGATGATGAATTCGGTCGAGCCGCCGCCGATGTCGACGACGAGCCGCTTGCCGGCGCTCGCCGGCACCGAATGCGCGGCGCCCGCATAGATCAGCCGCGCTTCTTCGCGGCCCGCGATCACTTCGATCGGGAAACCGAGCGCCGCTTCGGCCTCGCCGAGAAATTCGCCCGCGTTCTTCGCGACGCGCAGCGTGTTGGTCGCCACCGCGCGCACATGATCGGGATGGAAATCGCGCAGGCGCTCGCCGAACCGCTTGAGCGCCTCCCAGCCACGCTCCTGCGACGCGCGATCGAGCATCTTGTCGCTCGACAGGCCGGCAGCCAGACGGACCGGCTCGCGCAACGCGTCGACGGGATAGATCTGGCTGCCCGCCGGCGTTTCCTCGACGCGACCGACGATCAGCCGGAAGCTGTTCGAGCCGAGATCCACGGCAGCCAGCAAGTGGGGGGTTGTAACCATCAGAATGGGGCTCCGTGCGCGTTCACCCGCGGCAGCCGTCCGGCAACCCAGGTCAATCAATCATCAATCAAAGGCGACATTTTAAGCGTGGAACGCTTGCCATTGCCACGCTTCACGGGCATGCACACTGCTCGATTGTATATAGCCGAAACATTTATGAGACGAAACGGTTGCAGCGTAGAATTTCCCGATATAAAACCATTATCGTCATCAGCACGTCATCGTACCGTGAGAGCTTCCGAGCGTCCTTTCGAATCATCGCCTGAATCACCCCCTACTCTGCCGATGTCCGTCCGTTATCCGCTTCTCAATCGTGAACTCGGCATCCTCGGTTTCAACGAGCGCGTGCTGGCCCAGGCCGCCGATCCGCAAGTCCCGTTGCTCGAGCGCCTTCGCTTCATCTGCATCACCAGCAGCAACCTCGACGAATTCTTCGAAGTCCGGATGGCCGGCCTGCAGGAACAGATCCGCGACAACCCCGGCGCGCTGACGCCCGACGGCATGTCGTTACAGCATGCTTACGATCTGGTCGTCGAACGCGCGCAGCGGCTCGTCCATCGACAGTACACGATGCTGCACGAAACCGTGCTGCCCGCGCTCGAACAGGAAGGCATCTACTTCCATGCGAGCGACACGTGGAACGACGAGCAGCTCGAATGGGCGCGGCGCTACTTCCTCGACGAACTGCTGCCCGTGCTGACGCCGATCGGCCTCGATCCGGCCCACCCATTCCCGCGCGTGCTGAACAAGAGCCTGAACTTCGTCGTCGAGCTCGAGGGCCGCGATGCGTTCGGCCGCCAGGCCGTGATGGGCATCGTGCAGGCGCCGCGCGCGCTGCCGCGCGTCGTGCGCATGCCGCACGCGCTGTCCGGTTTCGAGCACGGCTTCGTGCTGCTGAGCTCGTTCATGCAGCGCTTCGTCGGCGAGCTTTTCCCGCAACTCGTCGTGAAGAGCTGCAACCAGTTCCGCATCACGCGCAACAGCGAACTGTTCGTCGACGAGGACGAAATCACGAACCTGCGCGTCGCGCTGCAGGGCGAACTGCCCGCACGCCACCTCGGCAACGCGGTGCGGCTCGAGGTGTCGGCCGACACGCCGGCGCACATCGTGCGGCGCCTGCTCGAGGAAAGCGAACTCGGCGAAAAGGACTGCTATCGCGTGGCCGGGTCCGTGAACCTCGTGCGCCTGATGCAGATTCCCGATCTCGTCGACCGCCCCGACCTGAAATTCGCGCCGTTCACCGCATCGACGCCGGCCGCGATCACGAACGCGCCGACGATGTTCGACGCGATCGACAACGGCGACATCCTGCTGCACCACCCGTACGAGAGCTTCCAGCCCGTGCTCGAATTGCTGCAGCAGGCTGCGAAGGATCCGAGCGTCGTCGCGATCAAGCAGACGATCTACCGCACCGGCACCGTTTCGCCGCTGATGGACGCGCTGATGGAAGCCGCGCGCAACGGCAAGGAAGTGACCGTCGTCGTCGAGCTGCTCGCGCGCTTCGACGAGGAAACCAACATCAACTGGGCGTCGCAGCTCGAAGCCGTCGGCGCGCACGTCGTGTACGGCGTGGTCGGCCACAAGTGCCACGCGAAGATGATGCTGATCGTGCGCCGTGTCGTGCAGGCCGGCAAGGCGTCGCTGCGCCGCTACGTGCACCTCGGCACCGGCAACTACCACCCGCGCACGGCGCGCCTCTACACCGACTTCGGGCTGATGACGGCCGACCAGAAGCTCTGCGAGGACGTCCATCACGTATTCCAGCAACTGACCGGGATCGGCGGCGAACTCACGCTGCACGAGCTGTGGCAGTCGCCGTTCACGCTGCATCCGCGCATCATCGACGCGATCCGCGTGGAGATCGACAATGCGCGTGCCGGCAAGCGCGCGCGCGTCGTCGCGAAAATGAACGCGCTGCTGGAGCCGTCGGTGATCGCCGCGCTGTATGAAGCGTCGCAGGCCGGCGTCAAGGTCGACCTGATCGTGCGCGGCGTCTGCGCGCTGAAACCCGGCGTGCCGGGGCTGTCGGAAAACATCACGGTGCGTTCGATCGTCGGCCGCTTCCTCGAGCACCACCGGATCTACTACTTCCACGCGGGCGGCGCCGAGGACGTCTATCTGTCGAGCGCCGACTGGATGGACCGCAACCTGTTCCGCCGCGTCGAAGTCGCGTTCCCGATCCGCGAGCGCAAGCTCAAGCGGCGCGTGATCGCCGAAGGCCTGTCGGTGTGCCTCGGCGACAACCAGTCGGCCTGGCAGATGCACAGCGACGGTCACTACCGCCGCCGCCGCGCCGGCAAGACGATCCGCAACGCGCAACTCGGGCTGCTCGCGAAGTTCTGCTCGTGAGCCGGCCGCGCGGCGCCGGTCGCGTGCCGCACGGCCAATAAAAAAGCGCAGCCTGGGCTGCGCTTTTTTACGGACCACCCATGCCGCCGCTCGCCGAACGAGCGCGGCCGTTACGCGATCAGGCCTCGTACGCGGCCGGCCGGATCGCGATGATGCGCGAGCCCGGGAACCGCGCGGTGAACGTGCTGCCGCGCCCTTCTTCGCTCTGCACGTACAGGTGCGCGTCGTGCCGCTGCAGCACGTGCTTGACGATCGCGAGCCCGAGCCCCGTGCCGCCCGTATCGCGCGAACGGCTGCGGTCGACGCGGTAGAAGCGCTCGGTGAGCCGCGGCAGGTCGGCGGCCGGAATGCCGAAGCCACTGTCCGTGACGGAAAACACGCCCTGCGCACCCTCGCGCCGCCACGACACGACGATCTTGCCGCCGTCCGGCGTATAGCGGATCGCGTTCGTGACGAGATTCGCGAACGCGCTGAACAACTCCGTCTGCGCGCCCGTGACGCCGAGCGTCTCGTCGATCGAGAACGCGATGTCGTGATGCCCGTTCGACAACGACTGCGCATCCTCCTTCAGATGGTCGAACACGGCGCGCATGTCGATCGCGCGATCGACCGGCGGCTTGCTCTCGCCCTCCAGCTTCGCGAGCACCAGCAGGTCGGTGACGATGTGCCGCATCCGCGATGCCTGCTGCTCCATCATCTCGAGATAACGAGCGCGGTCTTCCTCGTTCAGCGGCAGCTCGCGCATCGTCTCGAGAAAACCCGACAGCACGGTCAGCGGCGTCTTCAACTCGTGCGACACGTTCGCGACGAAGTCGCGCCGCATCGCATCGGTACGCTCGAGCTCGGTGATGTCCTGCGTGAGCAGCAGCTTGCGATTCTCGCCGTACGGAAACACCTGCACGGCCAGCACGTTCTGCCGCGAGCCGCCCATGCCGCGCATCACGAGCGTCTCGTCGTAATGCTGCGCGTTCAGGTAACGGACGAACTCGGGATGGCGTACCAGGTTGGTGATGTGCTGGCGCAGGTCGCGTTTCGCATCGAGGCCGAAATGGACCTCGGCGATCTCGTTGCACCACTCGATCTGGTCGTGATCGTCGAGCATCGCGACGCCGTTCGGCGACGCCTGGATCGCCTGGATGAAGCGCGAGTGCTGCTGTTCAACCTGCCGCACCTGTCCATGCCATTGTTTCGCAAGCTTGTGCAGACGGTAGTAGATCTCGCCCCAGATGCCCGGCGCGCTCGGCACCTCACCGTAGACCGGCGCATCGAGCAGCCGCCACAGACGCTGCGTATGGAAGGTGCTGAAGAAACCCTGCGCGACCAGCATCACGACCACGAACACGAGGCCCGCGGTCGGGCCGGCAAAGACGCCGACCAATACGCCGATCAGCACGAGCAGCACGAGCGACACCAGAAAGCGCGCCCAGATGATGTTCATGATTCAGCGCCCGAAAGAATGAACGGCATGCCGTGGCACACGGCATGCTCGAATACGTTACGCGTGCTTGGCGAGCCGGTAGCCGCTGCCGCGCACGGTCTCGATCATCGCATCGCAGCCGGCCGGTTTCAAGGCCGCGCGCAATCGTTTGATGTGCACGTCGACGGTGCGCTCCTCGACGAACACGTGGTCGCCCCACACCTGGTCGAGCAGTTGCGTGCGGCTGTGCACGCGCTCCGGATGCGTCATGAAGAAATGCAGCAGGCGGAACTCGGTCGGACCGAGATCGAGCTTGATCTCGCTGCCTTCCGCATGCGCGGCGACGCGATGCGTGGCCGGGTCGAGACGCAGCCCGTTGATCGACACGACGTCCTCGGTCAGCTGCGGCGCACGACGGCGCAGCACGGCCTTGATGCGCGCCATCAGTTCCTTCGGCGAGAACGGCTTCGTCACGTAGTCGTCCGCGCCGATCTCGAGGCCGAGCACCTTGTCCTGCTCGTCGCCGCGCGCGGTCAACATGATGATCGGGATGTGTTTGGTCCGTTCGTTGTTGCGCAGGTCGCGCGCGAACGCGATACCGGACTTGCCCGGCAGCATCCAGTCGAGCAGCACGAGATCGGGCAGCACATCGCTGATCAGGTTCTGCGCCTGTTCGGCGTTGTACGCACGGATCGGGCAGTGACCGGCGTGCTGGAGATTCACCGAGATCAGTTCGGAAATCGCGGGCTCATCTTCAACGACGAGAATGTTGCTGGGCATCGGCACCTCTTTTTTTCCTGTACGTTGTCGCGTTAACTGTTGGCTTCACGATCGAGCGTGTCGCGCGGCTGGTGCCGCACGTCGGTGCCCTTCACGATGTAGATGATGAATTCGGCGATGTTCTTCGCGTGGTCGCCGATCCGTTCGATCGCCTTCGCGATGAACAGGTATTCGAGGCCGACCGAGATCGTGCGCGGATCTTCCTGCATGTACGACACGAGCTTGCGCACGAACGCACGGAATTCCAGGTCGATTTCCTTGTCGTCCTTGACGATCTGCGCGGCGGCGACCGTATCGAGGCGCGCGAACGCGTCGAGCGCGCGGCGCAGGATCGTCACGGCCATCTCGCCCGACACCTTGATCTCGGCGATGTTGACCGCGCGCGCGGCCGGCTCGTCGACCAGGCGGCGCACGCGCTTCGCGATCTTCTCGGCTTCGTCGCCGGCACGCTCGAGGTTCGTAATCGTTTTCGAAATCGACATCAAAAGACGCAGGTCGCGCGCGGCAGGCTGCCTCCGCGCGATGATGTTGCCGCACTCCTGGTCGATGTCGACTTCCATCGCGTTCAGCGTTTCCTCGGCCGCGATCACCTTCTCGGCTGCATCGCGATCGAATTCGTTCAGCGCGTACATCGCACCGACGATCTGCGACTCGACGAGGCCGCCCATTTCCAGCACTTTCGACGACACGGCATTCAGGTCCGCGTCGAACTGGCTCGACAGATGTTTATCCGACATGGCTGTTGTTCTCCGTCATCAGCCGAAGCGGCCGGTGATGTAGTCTTCCGTTTCCTTGCGCACCGGCTTGATGAAGATCTTTTCGGTTTCGCCGAACTCGATCAGCTCGCCCAGGTACATGTAGGCCGTGAAATCCGAGCAGCGCGCGGCCTGCTGCATGTTGTGCGTGACGATCACGACCGTGTAGTCGCTCTTCAGCTCCGCGATCAGCTCCTCGATGCGGCCGGTCGAGATCGGGTCGAGCGCCGAGCACGGCTCGTCGAGCAGCAGCACTTCCGGACGGATCGCGATGCCGCGCGCGATGCACAGACGCTGCTGCTGGCCGCCCGAGAGGCCGTAGCCGCTCTGGCCCAGCTTGTCCTTCACTTCGTTCCACAGCGCGGCCTTCGTGAGCGCCCACTCGACCCGGTCGTCCATTTCCGAGCGCGTGAGCTTCTCGAACATCTTCACGCCGAACGCGATGTTGTCGTAGATCGACATCGGGAACGGGGTCGGCTTCTGGAACACCATGCCGATACGCGCGCGCAGCAGCGAGATATCGCGCTTCGTCGTCAGCAGGTTCTCGCCGTCCATCAGGATTTCGCCTTCGGCGCGCTGCTCCGGATAGAGCGCGAACATCTTGTTGAACGTGCGCAGCAGCGTCGACTTGCCGCAGCCCGACGGGCCGATGAACGCCGTCACCTTCCCTTCGGGAATGCGCAGGTTGATGTTCTTCAGCGCATGGAACTTGTTGTAGAAGAAGTTGAGGTTGTTGACCTCGATCTTCGCGTTCAGCGGCTCGAGCGGGCGATCGTTCGCCGCGTCGTGCGTGCCGACGGGCGCTGCGGTGCGCTCGACGGGATTCAGGTGGCTCTCTGCCATATTCATCGGATTGCTCCGCCGTTACTTTTTCGAGAAGACCGAGCGCGCCAGGATGTTGAGTCCGAGCACCCCGAGCGTAATCAGGAACACGCCCGCCCATGCGAGCGACTGCCATTCCGCGAACGGGCTCATCGCGAACTTGTAGATCGTCACGGGCAGGTTCGCCATCGGCTGGCTCATGTCCCACGAGAAGAACTGGTTCGACAGCGCGGTGAACAGCAGCGGCGCCGTTTCGCCGGCGATCCGCGCGATCGCGAGCAGCACGCCCGTGATGATGCCGCCCACCGATGCGCGCAGCGTGATCTTCAGCACCATCCGCCACTTCGGCGTGCCGAGCGCGAACGCTGCTTCGCGCAGCGCGTTCGGCACGAGCTTCAGCATGTTCTCGGTCGTGCGGATCACGATCGGAATCTGCAGCAGCGCGAGCGCGATGACGCCGGCCCAGCCCGAGAAGCGTCCCGACTTCGCGACGACGAGCGCGTACACGAACAGGCCGATGACGATCGACGGCGCCGACAGCAGGATGTCGTTGATGAAGCGGATCGTGCTCGCCAGCAGGTTCTTCTGCCCGTACTCGGCGAGATAGACGCCCGCGAGGATGCCGATCGGTGTGCCGACCAGCGTGCCGAAACCGCACAGCAGCAGGCTGCCGACGATCGCGTTCGCGAGACCGCCGCCTTCGGTGTTCGGTGCCGGCGTCGATTCGGTGAACAGCTGCAGCGACAGGCCGCCGATACCGAGGTGCAGCGTCGTGTACAGGATCCACACGAGCCACAGCAGGCCGAACGCCATTGCGCCGAGCGATGCGGCGAGCGCGATCGCGTTGACGACCTTGCGCTTGCGCTGCAGGCGCTCGCGCATCGCTTCGAGCACGGCGCCGTTCGGCCCCGGGAAATTCATGATGGGCTCGCTCATTTCTTGCCCTCTCCCTTCTCGAGGCGAAGCAGCAGCAGTTTGGAGATGGACAGCACGATGAACGTGATCACGAACAGGATCAGGCCGAGTTCCATCAGCGCGGACGTATGCAGGCCCGGCTGCGCTTCCGCGAATTCGTTCGCGAGCGCCGACGTGATGCTGTTGCCCGGCGCGAACAGCGACACGCTGTCGAGCAGGTTCGTGTTACCGATCACGAACGTCACGGCCATCGTTTCGCCGAGTGCACGGCCGAGGCCGAGCATCACGCCGCCGATCACGCCGGTCTTCGTATAGGGCAGCACGACCTTCCACATCACTTCCCAAGTCGTGCAGCCGATCCCGTAGGCCGATTCCTTCAGCAGCACGGGCGTGACCTCGAACACGTCGCGCATCACCGACGCGATGTACGGGATGATCATGATCGCGAGGATCACGCCGGCCGCGAGAATACCGATGCCGATCGGCGGGCCGGCGGTCAGCGGACCGAGCACCCACACGTCCTTGAACAGGCGGCCGAGCGGCTTCTGGAAGTATTCGGCGAAGATCGGCGCGAACACCAGCAGCCCCCACATGCCGTACACGATCGACGGGATCGCGGCGAGCAGCTCGATCGCGATGCCGAGCGGACGGCGCAGCCACACGGGCGACAGCTCGGTGAGGAACAGGGCGATACCGAAACTGACGGGCACCGCGATGACGAGCGCAATGACCGACGTCACGATCGTGCCGTAGATCGGCACGAGTGCGCCGTAGATGTCCGAGTTGGGATCCCACTCGGATTGCCACAGGAAGCCGAGGCCGAACTTCTGGATGGTCGGCAACGACGCAATGATCAGGGAAACGATGATCCCGCCCAGCAGCAGCAGGGTCACGATCGCGGCGAGCCGTGCAAGGCCGCCGAACACAACATCCCCGAGACGGCTCGGCGCGTGTTGCTGAGCAACGCCGGCGGACCGTGAGGACGTATAGGAAATATCAGACATGGGTGCCTGCTTTTGAGTGCCGGGCGCCGTAACGCCCGGCTTTACCGCACACACTGCCCGACCGGCGCGGTCGGGCAGCGAACCGCTGCATTGCTTACTCGGCGGCGACCGACTTGCCCGATGCGTCCGTCACCTTCGCCTTCCACTGCTTGCGGATTTCCGTCTCGACCGCCGGCGGCAGCGAGATGTAGTCGAGGCTGTCAGCAGCCTTCTCGCCGTTCTTGAACGCCCAGCTGAAGAACTTCAGCGTTTCCGCGCCCTGCTCCGGCTTGTCCTGCTTCGCGTGCAGCAGCACGAACGTCGCGCCGACGACCGGCCATGCTTCCTTGCCCGGCTGGTTCGTCAGGATCTGGTAGAACGACTTCGACCAGTTCGCGCCGGCAGCAGCGGCCTTGAACGTTTCCGTCTTCGGCTCGACCACCGTGCCCGTCGAGTTCTTCAGCGCGGTGTAGACCATGTTGTTCTTCTTCGCGTACGCCCACTCGACGTAGCCGATCGCGCCCGGCAGGCGCTGCACGAAGGCTGCGACGCCGTCGTTGCCCTTGCCGCCCGTGCCCGTCGGCCAGTTGACCGTCGTGCCTTCGCCGATCTTCGACTTCCAGTCTTCGTTGACCTTCGACAGGTAGTTCGTCCAGATGAAGCTCGTGCCCGAGCCGTCAGCACGGCGAACGACTGCGATGTCCGTATCCGGCAGCTTGACCTTCGGGTTCAGCGCGGCGATCGCCGGGTCGTTCCACTTCTTGATCTTGCCGAGGTAGATGTCGCCGAGCACCGGGCCCGACAGCGTCAGCTCGCCTGCCTTCACGCCCGGCACGTTGACGACCGGCACCACGCCGCCCACCACCGTCGGAAACTGGAACAGGCCTTCCTTCGCGAGCTCTTCATCCTTCAGCGGAGCGTCCGAACCGGCAAAATCGACCGTCTTCGCGACGATCTGCTTCAGGCCGCCCGACGAACCGATACCTTGATAGTTGACCTTTGCACCGCCGGTCTGCTGATAGTCAGCAGCCCATTTCGTATAGATCGGCATCGCGAACGTGCTGCCTGCGCCCGTGATGTCGGCGGCTTGCGCGGCAACGGCGAAAAGCGCGCCAGCCAGGCCGGCAATCGCGGTTTGCATCAATTTCATGAGACCTCCAGTGTGTGAGCGGATGACTACGGCACCGCGAAGGTTAGGGGCTCCTCATGACGGTAATGTGACAATCGATGAAACTGGCGTGACAGTAACATGACTGGTTGAAAGGCAGTAGCGGGTAAGGCGCGGGCGGCGCCTGGGCGGCGTCGGTACGGCGATGGCGGCAAGAATTGCCTGCCTGGCGGGGATGGTTCGAACACCCGTTTGAAGGATGTGCGGATGGATCGTAGCGCAGCGTCGGTGGCACGGGAAGCCCCTGCCCGCGGCGAGCGCGATATACGGGGTCTGAAGATTTCCCCGGTCACGCAATGCGTTTGTCGAGACACCCCTCTATTAGATAGCGCAAACCTTTGCGTCTGACGAAATTGCGGCGCCCTGAAGGCGCCGCATGCCGGCTCACCGGGGAGCCGGCGCGGGGCGGCCGAACCGCCCCGTGCCACTGCCGTGCGTCAAGTTGTCGCGGCGCGCACCGCGTCGGCGATCGTCTCCGCATGGCGAACCGCATCGGCTGCCTGCTGCGCTTCGACCATCACGCGCAGCACGGGCTCCGTGCCCGATGCGCGGATCAGCACACGGCCGCTGCCGGCGAGCGCGGCTTCGGCTGCATCGATCGCGGCGCGAATCGACGTGCTGCCCTTCCAGTCGGCGCCCGGCTTCATCCGCACGTTGATCAGCTTCTGCGGGAACAGCGTGACGCCATCGAGCATCTGCGAGAGCGTTCGGCCGCTGCGCTTCAGCGCGGCCAGCACCAGCAGCGCCGACACGATGCCGTCGCCGGTCGAATGCCGGTCGAGCGACAGGATGTGGCCCGAGCCTTCCGCGCCGAGCTGCCAGCCGTGCTCGCGCAACTGTTCGAGCACGTAGCGGTCGCCGACCGCCGCACGGACGAATTTCACGCCCTCGCGCTGCAGCGCGACTTCGACGGCGAGGTTCGTCATCAGCGTGCCGACCGCGCCGTCGACCTTGCCGTCGGTTGCGATCCGGTCCTTCACGAGCACGTAGAGCAGCTCATCGCCGTTGTACAGGCGGCCAGTTGCGTCGACGACCTGCAGGCGGTCGGCATCGCCGTCGAGCGCAATGCCGAGATCAGCGTGGTTCGCACGCACCGCGCGCACCAGCGCGTCCGGCGCGGTCGCGCCGACGCCGTCGTTGATGTTGAAGCCGTTCGGCGCGACGCCGATCGGGATCACGTCCGCGCCGAGCTCGTGGAACACGTGCGGCGCGATCTGGTACGCGGCGCCGTGCGCGCAATCGATCACGAGCTTCAGCCCGCGCAGGTCGAACGCGGCCGGGAACGTGCTCTTGCAGAACTCGATGTAGCGGCCGGCCGCGTCGTCGAGGCGGCGCGCCTTGCCGAGGCCGTCGGACGGCGCGCATTCGAGCGGCTTGTCGAGCCACGCTTCGATCGCGGCTTCGGTGTCGTCGGGCAGCTTGTTGCCGTCGGCGGAGAAAAACTTGATCCCGTTGTCGTGATACGGGTTGTGCGACGCGCTGATCACGACACCGGCAGACAGGCGCAGTGCGCGCGTCAGATACGCGACGCCCGGCGTCGGCATCGGGCCGGCCAGCATCACGTCGACGCCGGCCGCCGAGAATCCGGCCTCGAGCGCGGCCTCGAGCATGTAGCCCGACACGCGCGTGTCCTTGCCGATCAGCACGGTCGGACGCGAGCCTGCCGTGACATCGGCCGCGCCGGCCAGTACCTTGCCGGCCGCATAACCGAGGCGCAATACGAAATCCGGTGTGATAGGCGCGTCACCTACCGTGCCGCGAATGCCGTCCGTGCCGAAATATCGACGTCCCATGGGGTCCTTCCTCCTTCGTCTTCTGACTTATCGTTGCCGCGCGGCTGCGCGCACGGCATTCCAGATTTTCAGTGCATCGACCGTCGCCGCGACGTCGTGCACACGCACGATCGCCGCACCGCGTTCGACCGCGCACAATGCGGCCGCCACGCTCGCCGCGACGCGCTCCATCGGCGGCTTGCCGCCGATGACCGCGCCGAGCATCGACTTGCGCGACATGCCCGCGAGTATCGGATAAGCGCGCCCGTCGGGGCGCGCGGGCGCCGTGTCCGGCAACGCGGCCAGCAGCGCATAGTTGTCGTCGACGACCGCCTTGCCGAACCCGAAGCCGGGATCGACGCAGATCCGCTCCGGCGCGATGCCCGCATCGCGCAGCGCCTGCGCGCGCGCGGCGAGAAAATCGCGCACGTCGGTCACGACGTCGTCGTAGTCGGGCTCGCCGACCTGCATCGTCTGCGGCTCGCCGAGCATGTGCATCGCGCACAGCCCGCTGTTGCCGTCGCGCACCGCGTCGATCGCGCCCGGCTGGCGGAACCCCCAGATATCGTTGATCAGGTCCGCGCCGGCAGCCAGCGCCGCGCGCATCACGGCCGGCTTGTAGGTATCGACCGACAGCGGCACGTTCAGCGGCCGCAGCGCCTCGACGAGCGGGATCACGCGCGCGAGCTCCTCGTCGAGCGGCACGGGCGGCGCGCCGGGGCGCGTCGATTCGCCACCGATATCGAGGAGGTCGGCACCGTCGGCAATCATCCGCTCGGCCTGGCGCAGCGCATCGTCGCGCGCGAGGAAACGGCCGCCGTCGGAGAACGAATCGGGCGTTGCGTTAAGGATGCCCATCACGAGCGGGCGTTCGAACGTCAGCTCGAAGCGGCCGCAGCGCAGCGGCGCGGGAATGAACGGCGAAACAGCGAAATCGGACACGAGCGACTGGCGTGGATGAATGCAAAACGGGCCGGTGTGAAGCCACACCAGCCCGTGAACGGTACTAAAGCGGAGACTATGCCGCCGGCGAAGCAGGCGCCGGTGCGTTGCCGGGCTTGACCTCGGCGCTGCTGCCACCGCCCGACGAATCGCCGCCGACAGCCGGCGAACTCTTCGGCGAGCGCGGCGGACGGCCTTCCATGATGTCGTTGATCTGATCGGCGTCGATCGTCTCCCACTCCATCAGCGCGGCCGTCATCGCTTCGACCTTGTCGCGGTTTTCGTCCAGCAGGCGCCGCGCGAGGTTGTACTGATCGTCCAGCACGCGGCGGATTTCCGCGTCGACCTTCTGCTGCGTCGCTTCCGAGATCGTGCGCGTGAAACCACGACCGAACGGCGATGCATCGTTCTCGTCGTCGACGTAGACCATCGGTCCGAGCGCATCGGTCATGCCGAAACGGGCGACCATCGCACGTGCCGTCTGCGTTGCCTTGTTGAAGTCGTCCGATGCGCCGGTGCTGACGAGATTCATGAACAGCTCTTCCGCCACCCGGCCACCGAACAGGATCGCGAGACGGTCCAGCAGGTAGTCCTTCGAATACGTCTCGTTGTCATGCTCCGGCAACTGCCACGTGACACCCAGCGCACGGCCGCGCGGAATGATCGTGACCTTGTGCACGGGGTCGGCCTTCGGCAGCAGCTTCGCCACCACCGCGTGGCCCGACTCGTGGTACGCGGTCGCACGCTTCGCTTCCTCGCGGATCACGGCCGACTTGCGCTCCGGACCCATGAAGATCTTGTCCTTCGCGTCCTCGAAATCCTGCATCTCGACGATACGCTTGCCACGGCGTGCGGCGAACAGCGCAGCTTCGTTCACGAGGTTCGCGAGATCGGCGCCCGAGAAGCCCGGCGTGCCGCGCGCGATGACTGCCGCATCGACGTCGTTCGAGATCGGTACCTTGCGCAGGTGCACGCGCATGATCTGTTCGCGGCCGCGGATATCCGGCAGACCGACGTAGACCTGGCGGTCGAAACGGCCCGGACGCAGCAGCGCCTTGTCGAGCACGTCGGAACGGTTGGTCGCGGCGATCACGATCACGCCCGAGTTCGCCTCGAAGCCGTCCATCTCGACGAGCATCTGGTTCAGCGTCTGTTCGCGCTCGTCGTTGCCGCCGCCCATGCCGGCGCCGCGATGACGGCCGACCGCGTCGATTTCGTCGATGAACACGATGCACGGCGCATGCTTCTTCGCCTGCTCGAACATGTCGCGCACACGAGCTGCGCCGACGCCGACGAACATTTCGACGAAGTCCGAACCCGAGATGCTGAAGAACGGCACCTTCGCTTCACCCGCGATCGCGCGGGCCAGCAGCGTCTTGCCGGTACCCGGCGGGCCGACGAGCAGCACGCCGCGCGGAATGCGACCGCCCAGCTTCTGGAATTTCTGCGGATCGCGCAGGAAGTCGACGAGCTCGGACACTTCTTCCTTCGCTTCGTCGCAGCCCGCGACGTCGGAGAAGTTCACCGCGTTGTTGTTCTCGTCGATCAGCCGCGCTCGCGACTTGCCGAACGAGAAGGCACCGCCTTTCCCGCCACCCTGCATCTGCCGCATCATGTAGAACCAGAACACGATGATCAGGATCGTCGGCCCGAGGTAGTACAGCGCGGACATCAGCGCGTTCGGCTCATCGTCGGCCTTGCCGCTGACCTGCACGCCGTACTTCATCAGATCGCCGACCATCCAGATGTCGCCGGGCGACACGATCTGGTATTTCTGGCCATCAGCCGGAGTGACGGTGAGGTTGCGCCCCTGAACGATGACGTTCTTGACCTTGCCGCTCTTGGCATCGTCCATGAACTGCGAATAGGACACGCCTTCCTGAACGCGGGGCTTGTCGAACTGCTTGAACACCGTAAACAGCACCAGTGCGATCACCAGCCACACCGCTGCCTTCGAAAACATATTGTTGTTCAAAGCACCACTCCTTCACTCGTAGACGAGCGCCTACATTTTCCTTGCGGCGCCCCTCGGTCATTCTAATCCAGTCCGACCACCCTCGCCATAAGCATTGACAACCGCCGCGATAGCGCTTCGCTTGTCTGGCAAGGGCCGGAGCCCGTTTGCGGCACCTCGCTCCGCCTCAGCGCGGTTGCTTCAGATGCCGACCCAAAATGAACGTTTCGGACGATTTGTCGCGGGACGCCTTGGGCTTGCGCGGCGCGACGGTCTTAAATTGCTGCTTGAACTTCTCGACGATCTGGCTGTAGCCGCTGCCGTGAAAGCATTTCACGAGCAGCGCACCATCCGGCTTCAGATGATTCTGCGCGAATTCGAGCGCCAGATCGCAGAGATGCTCGATGCGCGCCGCGTCCGCCAGGGCCACGCCGGAGAGGTTGGGGGCCATGTCCGAAATAACAAGGTCCACCGAACGGCCTTCGAGCACTTCCTCGAGCTGGTGGAGTACGTCTTCCTCGCGGAAGTCGCCCTGGATGAAGTGGACGTCGGCGATCGGCTCCATCGGCAGCAGGTCGAGCGCGATGATCGTGCCGTCGATGCCGCCCTCGCGCTCGGCGTCACGCTTCTTGCCCTGCGAGAGCTTGTTGCGGGCATACTGGCTCCAGCTGCCCGGCGTCGCGCCGAGATCGACGATCACCTGGCCCGGACGGATCAGCTTGTCCTGCTCGTCGATTTCCTTCAGCTTGTACGCGGCACGCGCGCGATAGCCCTCCCGCTGCGCCATTTTGACGTACGGGTCGTTGATGTGGTCGTGCAGCCAGTTCTGGTTAAAGCGGTTTTTTGCCATTCGAGAGAGAGATTGCTGCCATTTGCTTCGTGAAGCCGCGCTTTTAGCGGATAATACGCGTCTTCTTCGCGCGGCTGCGGCCCCTTTTCGGGTCCAAGCCGCGATTTTACGTGGTTTCGGCGCACGGCTGACGCGGTAACTTCCCGCGATCGCTTTTCAGGCAGTGCGCCCTTATTTAGATTTCGACATTCCCATGCCCGCCCTTTCGCTTTCTCCCGCCGAGCGCTCCGCGCTGCGCTCCCAGGCCCATGCGCTCAAGCCCGTCGTGCTGATCGGGGCCGAAGGGCTGACCGACGCCGTGCTGAAGGAAATCAAGGTGCACCTCGGCGCGCACCAGCTGATCAAGATTCGCGTGTTCGGCGACGAACGCGACGAACGCGTCGCCATCTATGACGAGATCTGCGACCGCCTGAGCGCGGCGCCGATCCAGCACATCGGCAAGCTGCTGGTGATCTGGAAGCCCGAAGCCGCGGCGGCCCCGGCCCGCGGCCGTCGTGCCGGCACGCTGCCGAGCGCGGCCGAAGCCGCCGACGACAAGAAGGGCCGCGCACCGCGCACCGTCAAGGTCGTCAAGGTGTCGCCGAACGCCAGCCCCGTGCGTCGCCCGAAGCCGACGAAGGTCGTCGTGCGCGGCAACGAGCGCGTGACGGCGGGCGGCAACGTGAAGCGCGCGAAAAAGCGCCAGGCAAGCACCAAGCGGCCGTTCCAGGACAAGTAAATCGTGGACGCGGCACGGCGCACGCCGTGCCGCCCTGCCCGCGCGGCGCTCAGGCGTCGCGCGCCGGCAGACGCCAGATCAGCATCAGCCCCAGCACGCTCTCGACGAGGTAGAACACGCTCGAGACGCCGTGCAGCATCCCGAAGCGACTCGCATACGGCGAGTTGGCGATATCGGTGCCCGCGTCCATCGCGGCCACCCGCAGCGCGTTCATGAACGGCTGCAGCGCGAAATACCCGACCAGCACGCACACGACCATCGCGGCGACGATCCAGCGCACGCGGCGATATTCGCTGCTGCCGTGCCGCACCTGCTGGTTCGACAACGCGAGCAGCAGCACGCCGCACACGACACCGAGGATCGCCTCGATACGGAACAGCTGGGCGGCGACCGAACCGGCCGTCATCCGCTCCAGCGTCTTGAACAACACGGGCGCGACCGCATACCCGATCGTCAGCAGGCTGCCGACCCACACGGCCGACAGCAGACGGAACACGCGATGCGGCATCACGTCGCCCCGCTTCAGATGTAGCTGACCGAGATGATTTCGTATTCGCGCACGCCGCTCGGCGCCTGCACGGCCGCGACGTCGCCTTCGGTCTTGCCGATCAGTGCGCGCGCGATCGGCGAGCTGACCGAGATCAGGCCGTGATCGATATCGGCTTCGTCGTCGCCGACGATCTGGTACTTGACGGTGTCGCCCGACTCGAGATCCTCGAGTTCGACCGTCGCGGCGAACACCACGCGGCCATCGGCGTCGAGCACCGTCGGATCGATGATTTGCGCGGCAGACAGCTTCGATTCGAGTTCCGCGATGCGGCCCTCGATGAAGCCCTGTTTTTCCTTCGCGGCATCGTATTCGGCGTTTTCGGACAGATCACCCTGTGCGCGGGCCTCCGCGATCGAATTGATCACGGCCGGCCGCTCGACGGACTTGAGGCGCTGCAATTCATCGCGCAGTTGCTCTGCGCCACGCTTTGTCAACGGAATGGTGCTCATAAACGGCTCAATCGCTAAAAACGGCTTTAAAAAAAATCACCGCGATTAAGCGCGTTTCCGATGCACCGGAAACACCGCTTAACCGCGGCACGTATTGCTTCGACAGGAAACTGACTGCTTAGTTTAGGCGAGCGTGAAGACCTTGTAAATCATAGACTTCCAGATCCTTCAGGTAGCGCAAACCTTCGACAGCCGCGCGCGCGCCCGACATCGTCGTGTAGTACGTGACCTTGTGCGCCTGCGCGCTCATGCGGATCGAACGCGAATCGGCGATCGCCTGGCGCGTCTCGTCGACCGTCGTGAACACGAGTGCGATCTCGCCGTTCTTGATCATGTCGACGATGTGCGGACGGCCGTCCTTCACCTTGTTCACGACCTTCACCGGCACACCGGCCGCTTCGATCGCGGCAGCCGTGCCCTTGGTCGCGACAATCGGGTAGCCGAGGTCGTGCAGCATGCGCGCGACTTCAACCGCCTTCGGCTTGTCGGCGTCCATCACGGTCAGCAGCACCGTGCCCGACTCCGGCAGGCGCGAACCGGCCGCGAGTTGCGACTTGAACAGCGCTTCGCCGAACGTCTGGCCGACACCCATCACTTCGCCGGTCGAACGCATTTCAGGCCCGAGGACCGGATCGACGGTCGGGAACTTGACGAACGGGAACACGGCCTCCTTCACGCTGAAGTACGGCGGCTCGACTTCCTTCGTCACGCCCTGCTGCGCGAGCTTCTGGCCGACCATCGCGCGCGCCGCGATCTTCGCGAGCGGCAGGCTGGTCGCCTTCGACACGTACGGCACCGTGCGCGATGCGCGCGGGTTCACTTCCAGCACGTAGATGATGTCCTGCTTCGAGCCGTCCGCCTGCGGCACCTGCTGGATCGCGAACTGCACGTTCATCAGGCCGACCACGTTCAGCGCCCGCGCCATCGCGCCCGTCTGGCGCTTCAGTTCGGCCACGGTTTCCTTCGACAGCGAGTACGGCGGCAGCGAGCATGCCGAGTCGCCCGAGTGGACACCCGCCTGCTCGATGTGCTCCATCACGCCGCCGATGAACACGGCTTCGCCGTCGCAGATGCAGTCGACGTCGCACTCGATCGCGTCGTTCAGGAAGCGGTCGAGCAGCACCGGCGAATCGTTCGACACCTTCACGGCCTCGCGCATGTAGCGCTCGAGGTCACGCGGCTCGTGGACGATTTCCATCGCGCGGCCGCCGAGCACGTACGACGGGCGCACGACCAGCGGATAGCCGATTTCCTCGGCCAGCTTGAGCGCTTCGTCTTCGGCGCGCGCGGTGCGGTTCGGCGGCTGGCGCAGGCCGAGGTCCTGCAGCAGCTTCTGGAAGCGTTCGCGGTCTTCGGCCGCGTCGATCATGTCCGGCGACGTGCCGACGATCGGCACGCCGTGCGCCTCGAGGTCGAGCGCGAGCTTCAGCGGCGTCTGGCCGCCGTACTGGACGATCACGCCGACCGGCTTTTCCTTGTCGACGATCTCGAGCACGTCTTCGAGCGTCAGCGGCTCGAAGTACAGGCGGTCGGACGTGTCATAGTCGGTCGACACCGTTTCCGGGTTGCAGTTGACCATGATCGTTTCGTAGCCGTCCTCGCGCATCGCGAGCGCCGCGTGCACGCAGCAGTAGTCGAACTCGATGCCCTGGCCGATCCGGTTCGGGCCGCCGCCCAGCACCATGATCTTCTTGTTGGTGGTCGGCTGCGCCTCGCACTCTTCCTCGTAGGTCGAGTACATGTAGGCGGTTTTCGTCGCGAACTCGGCCGCGCAGGTGTCGACGCGCTTGTAGACCGGGCGCACGTTCAGTTCGACGCGACGCTTGCGGACGTCTTCCGGCGTCGCGCCGAGCAGCTTCGCGAGGCGGCGGTCGGAGAAACCGCTCTGCTTCACGTAGCGCAGCTCGTCGAACGTCAGCGACGCGAGCGTGCGGCCCGAGAGTGCCTTTTCCTTCAGGATGATCTGCTCGATCTGCTCGAGGAACCACGGGTCGATCGCGGTTTCCGCGAAGATTTCCTGGGCCGTCATGCCGATGCGGAACGCGTCGCCGACATACCAGATGCGGTCCGGGCCCGGCTCGTGGATCTCGATCGCGATCTCGTCGCGGTTGGTCGACTTCTCGTCGAGACCGTCGACGCCGACTTCGAGGCCGCGCAGCGCCTTCTGGAACGATTCCTGGAACGTGCGGCCGATCGCCATCACTTCGCCGACCGACTTCATCTGCGTCGTCAGGCGCGAATCGGCTTCACGGAACTTCTCGAACGCGAAGCGCGGGATCTTCGTGACGACGTAGTCGATCGTCGGCTCGAACGATGCGGGCGTCTGGCCGCCGGTGATTTCGTTCTTCAGCTCGTCGAGCGTGTAGCCGACCGCCAGCTTCGCGGCGACCTTCGCGATCGGGAAGCCCGTCGCCTTCGACGCGAGCGCCGACGAACGCGACACGCGCGGGTTCATCTCGATGACGACCATCCGGCCGTCCTTCGGGTTGATCGAGAACTGCACGTTCGAGCCACCCGTGTCGACGCCGATCTCGCGCAGCACCGCGAGCGAGGCGTTACGCAGGATCTGGTATTCCTTGTCGGTGAGCGTCTGCGCCGGCGCGACCGTGATCGAGTCGCCGGTGTGCACGCCCATCGGGTCGAGGTTCTCGATCGAGCAGACGATGATGCAGTTGTCGGCGCGGTCGCGCACGACTTCCATCTCGTATTCCTTCCAGCCGAGCAGCGATTCCTCGATCAGCAGTTCGCGCGTGGGCGACAGATCGAGACCGCGCTTGCAGATCTCCTCGAACTCTTCGCGGTTGTACGCGATGCCGCCGCCCGAGCCGCCGAGCGTGAACGACGGACGAATCACGACCGGGTAACCGCTGCCGCCCGTCTCCGCCATGATCTCGCCGTGCACCTTGGTCGCCTCTTCCATCGAGTGCGCAATGCCCGACTTCGCGGAGCCGAGACCGATCTTGGTCATCGCTTCCTTGAACTTCTGGCGGTCTTCCGCCTTGTCGATCGCTTCCGGCGACGCGCCGATCAGTTCGACGCCGAACTTCTCGAGCACGCCGTGGTGGTGCAGGTCGAGCGCGCAGTTCAGCGCGGTCTGGCCGCCCATCGTCGGCAGGATCGCGTCCGGGCGCTCCTTCTCGATGATGCGCGCGACGACTTCCCACGTGATCGGCTCGATGTAGGTCACGTCGGCCGTGTTCGGGTCGGTCATGATCGTCGCCGGGTTGCTGTTGACGAGAACGACCTTGTAGCCCTCCTCACGCAACGCCTTGCAAGCCTGCGCGCCCGAATAGTCGAACTCGCACGCCTGGCCGATGATGATCGGGCCGGCGCCGATGATGAGGATGCTCTTGATGTCTGTGCGTTTTGGCATGGCTTGTGAATTCAATAAGTAATCGTTGTCGTGGGTCGGCCGGCGGCGCTCAACTCATGGTGGCGAGCGCGAGCTTCACCGAGAAACCGATGAACAGGCCGCCCACGCTGCTCGCCGCGCCGGCCGCAAGCTTGCGGCGGCGGCGGAAATGCTCGGCGAGCCGCGCACCCGCGAAGATCAGCGTGCTCAGGTACAGGAAGCTCGCGCATTGCGCGATCGCCCCGAGCACGACGAACGACAGCGCGGGATGCGGGAATGCCGGGTCGACGAACTGGATGAAGAACGAGATGAAGAACAGGATCGCCTTCGGGTTCAGCAGGCTCACGATCAGCGCCTTGCGGAACGGCCGCTCGCCGTCGACCGCCTGCGGCGCGTCAGCCGGCGCATTGGCCGGCGCACGCAGCTTTTGCCACGCGCTGCGCAGCATGCCGGTGCCGATGTAGAGCAGATACGCGGCGCCGCCGTACTTGACGACGGAGAACAGCAGCGGATTCGCCTTCAGCAGCGACGCGACGCCCGCGGCGGACAGCACCATCAGCACCGTATCGCCGACGAACACGCCGCAGGCCGCGCGATAGCCGGCCTTCACGCCGCGCTGCGCCGCGAGCGACAGCACGTACATCGAGTTCGGCCCCGGCAGCAGGATGATGAAGATCACGCCGAACACGTAGGTCCAGATATCCGTGATGCCGAGTGCGTGGCCGAACATGATGCGAATCTCCCGTTCTTCAGGTGCGTTACGCGTTGCGCTGCTTCGCCGCGTCCATCAGCGCGGTGAAACGGTCGAACAGATAACCGATGTCGTGCGGGCCCGGCGATGCTTCCGGGTGACCCTGGAAGCAGAATGCCGGCTTGTCGGTCAGCTCGAAGCCCTGCAGCGTGCCGTCGAACAGCGACACGTGCGTCACGCGCGCGTTGGCCGGCAGCGAATCCGCGTCGACCGCGAAGCCGTGGTTCTGCGACGTGATCACGACACGGCCGTCGCCGAGATCCTTCACCGGGTGGTTCGCGCCGTGGTGGCCCGTCTTCATCTTCAGCGTCTTCGCGCCGACCGCGAGGCCCATGATCTGGTGGCCGAGGCAGATGCCGAAGGTCGGCACGCCGCGCTCGATGAATTCCTTCGTGGCCGCGATCGCGTAATCGCACGGCTCCGGATCGCCAGGGCCGTTCGACAGGAAGATGCCGTCCGGATTCAGCGCGAGCGCATCGGCCGCGCTCGCCTGTGCCGGCAGCACCGTCACGTGGCAGCCGCGCTCCGCGAGCATGCGCAGGATGTTGTACTTGACGCCGAAATCGTACGCGACGACGCGGTACTTCGGCGCTTCCTGCATGCCGTAGCCGCCTTCGAGGCGCCATTCGGTCTGCTTCCACTCGAACGGCTTCGTGGTCGACACGACCTTCGCGAGATCCATGCCGGACAGGCCCGGGAACGAGCGCGCGAGCTCGATCGCCTTGGCCTCGTCGTCCGAACCCGCCAGGATGCAGCCGCCCTGCGCGCCCTTGTCGCGCAGGATACGGGTCAGCTTGCGGGTGTCGATGCCGGCGATCGCGACGACGCCTTCGTCGCGCAGGTAATCGCCGAGCGTGCGGTCCATGCGGAAGTTCGATGCGAGCGTCGGCAGATCACGGATGATCAGGCCGGCGGCATGGACTTTCGTGGCTTCGACGTCTTCGGCATTGACGCCGACGTTGCCGATATGCGGGTAGGTGAGCGTAACGATCTGGCGCGCGTAGCTCGGATCAGTGAGGATTTCCTGATAGCCGGTAATCGCGGTATTGAACACGACTTCGCCGATCGTATGGCCTTCGGCCCCGATCGAATAACCACGAAAGACCGTGCCGTCGGCGAGTGCAAGCAAGGCGGGAGAAAAAGACGGCAACACGGGAGGCTCCTTGGGGAACACCCTGCTGCCGACCTGTTTACCCTGCCGCGCGAGCGCCGCGCTGCGTGGGCGCGCGTGGTCGCTTGCTGGACGCGGCCTGCGTTGTCGAGACGCGAACCCGGCGCGTGGCGCACGAGGCTTCGCGGCATCGCCCGGCAGGCGGCGTGCGGCGGATGAACGGGATGAATGAGGTAGGCGCTAGGGTGCGAGGTTGATCAGCACAAACTTTCAAATTATAGCCTGAAAATGGCCCTATCTTCAATCGATATGGCCGTCCGATCATGCGTGCGCCACCACCGGCAGCGTGGCCGGCGTGCGCGCGCAATGTGCTGCGGCCCCGTTTCCGCGGCCGCCCTACCCCCAGCGTACCGCCGGATCAGTGCGCTTGGCCAGTGCCGCGCGCGGGCCACACGTACCAGACCGCACTCGCGAGCTGCAGCGCGAGCAGCACGCCCCATGCGGTGAAGTGCGCGGCGGCCGGATAACGGCCATCGACCGCCGGCCAGTGCGACAGCACCGCGCCGACGCCGATCTGGAACGCAAAGATCAGCAGGAAGATCACGAGCGTGAGCGTCGTGTTCGCGCGGCCGATCAGATGGGCGGGAAAGTGCCCGGCCATCACCGCGTAGGTCAGGATGCCGACGCCGCCGAACATCCCGTATGCGGCCCACAGCACGGCCGGCGGCAGCGGCACGCGCGCGACGATCGCGGCCTGCGTCGCGACGAACAGCGCCATGCCGACGCCGCAGAACGCGTAGACGGACACGCCGCGCCGCTCGAGCACGCGCGCCGCAGCGCCGAAGCCGACGCAGCCGGCCATCATCGCGAAGCCGAGCACCGACACGAGGCGCGCGGCGTGCTGCGCATCGAACCCCGCGACGTCGCGCAGGTACGGCCCGACCCACAGCGACTGCATCGCGTAGAACACGCCCTGCGTGACGACGGAGAACGACGAGATTTTCCAGAACGCGCGGCTGCTCAGGATGTGCCAGGTGCCCTTGAACTGACTGACGAGCCCGCCCTGGTGGCGAACCTGCTTCGCTTCGGGCGCGCCGAAGCCGATCGAAGCCGCGACGAGCACCGTCAGCACCGCGAGGCCGAAACAGATCTCACGCCAGCTCGTCCAGCCGAGCAGCCAGGTCAGCGGCGAACCGACCACGACGCCGCCCAAGCCACCAACGGCCATCACGAGCCCGTTGACGAGCGGCAGCCGGCCGACCGGGAAATGCTGCGCAAGCGCCTTGAACGCCGCGCCGAGACACACCGACACGCCGACGCCGATCAGCAGCCGGCCGGCCATCATCGTGCCGATGCTGTGCGCGGCGCCGAACACGGCCGCACCGGCCGCCGCGAACAGCAGCATGCCGGCCGTCACGCGGCGCGGGCCGAAATGGTCGAGCATCACGCCGGCCGGAATCTGCGCGCCCGCGAAGCCCAGGAAATAGAGACTGGTGAGCAGGCCGAGATCGGCGGCCGACAACCCGAGCTCATGCGTAACGAACGGCGCGAAGCCCAGATTGACGCCGCGAAACACATACGACACGAAATACCCGATCGAAAACAGCGCGAGCACTCTCACCTGCACCGACGACATCGCTTCCCCTTGTTATTGAAGACCTTCGACGCAGCGCCCCCGCGCCGCGCACAAACGAAAACGCCGTCACCTCGGTGACGGCGTTTCGTCGCATTCGTCGGATGATAGCGCAATCGGGCGACCGGGGCCGGCCGCGCGATGCGCTGCGCAGCCGCGTTACTTCTTCTTGCCCTTGTGCGCGGTGGCCTTGGCCGGCGCGGCTTTCGCGGGGGCCGCCTTGGCGGATTTGGCCGCCGACTTGGCCGCGCCGCGCTTCGCGCCGTGGGACTTGCCGCCCACCGCCAGGCTCGCGCGCTCGATGTGGGCGCCGCCGACCGACGTCGCGATCCGCTCCGGACCCGGCTCTGCCGGCACCGAACGGCCGACCGGCACGTGCAGCACCAGCGCCTGGCCCGGCATCACGAGATCGCGGTGCGTGCGGTTCCAGGCCTTCAGCTGGCCGACCGACACGCCGTAGCGGCCGGCGATTGCCGCCATCGACTGCTTGCGGCGCACGCGGATCAGCATCTTGCGCGTGTCGGGCACGTCGGGTTCCATCGCGAGCGCGCCGTTCTCGGCGACGTCGGCGCTGATGTCCTCGTCGTCGTCGTCACCGCGCGGCACGACGATCGTCGAGCCCGGCTTCAGGCGCATGCCGGCCGGAATCTTGTTGACCGACATCAGCGTATCGGCGTCCACGCCGATCTTCTCGGCGATCGCGGCCGGCCGCGCGCGTTCGCTGACCGTATAGGTGGTCCACGACGACAGCTGGCCGTTGTATGCCTTCAGGTTCTTCTCGAACGCCGCCGCGTTGTCGAACGGCAGCAGGATCTGCGGCTCGGTCGCACCGAGGATCACCGGCTTCGAGAACGACGGGTTCAGCGAGCGGAATTCGTCGAGCGACAGGTTCGCGAGCTTCGCGGCGACCGCCACGTCGATGTCGCGCGCCGTCGTGACCGTCACGAAATACGGGTGGTTCGGGATGTCCGGCAGCGCGAGGCCGTACTGCTGCGGGTTCGCGATGATGTTCTTCACCGCCTGCAGCTTCGGCACGTAGTTGCGCGTCTCGTTCGGCATCCGCAGGTTCTGGTAGTCGGTCGGCAGGCCGGCCGCCTGGTTGCGCGCGATCGCGCGCTGCACGTTGCCCTCGCCCCAGTTGTACGCGGCAAGCGCCAGATACCAGTCGCCGAACATGTCATGCAGGCGCGACAGGTAGTCGAGCGCGGCGCTCGTCGACGCGAGCACGTCGCGGCGCTCGTCCTGCCACATGTTGCGCTTCAGGTTGTACGTGCGGCCCGTGCCGGGCATGAACTGCCACATGCCGGCCGCCTTCGCGACCGACAGCGCCTGCGGGTTGTAAGCGGACTCGATGAACGGCAGCAGCGCGAGCTCGGTCGGCATGTGACGCGCCTCGAGCTCCTCGACGATGTGATACAGGTACTTCTGCGAGCGCTCGGTCATGCGCTGCACGTAATCGGGCCGCTGCGTGTACCAGGTCGTCTGCATGTCGACGAGGTCGCTCTGCAGGTCGGGCATCTGGAAACCGCGGCGGATGCGCCCCCAGAGATCGGGGTCTGCACTGGTCAGGTCGCCGACGGATTGCTTGTCGACGTCGACAGTCTCTTTGGCGGTGGCTGATTTACGGAGGTAGGTGGACGTCGCCTGCGAATCGGCGGCGTTGTTGGCGACAGGGGCCTGGCTCGCACAAGCGGCGAGTAGCAGGACCACCATCGCACTCAATATAAGTCGCATGAAAATCTCGGCTTCCGACGGCTGGAAATTGCAGGCGATACTACGGAAGTGCGTGCTTCACGTCAATAAAAACACCGAAAACTCAGCGAAATCCTACATTTGGAGCAATTTTTACAGACAACGCTTGAGCTTTGGAGTCCTCCGGAATTGATCATCGGAACCGATTTTTCCACTCTCGCATCAGCGTGAACGCCGCCAGTCGATCCGGAACCGTTTCGTGAAGCTCGGCCTCGAGCGTCGCGCGAATCGCGTCGCTGTCGGCCCGCATGAACGGGTTAACGGCACGCTCGTGCGCGATCGTAGTGGGCAGCGTCGGCACGCCGCGCGCGCGCAGCGCCTGCGCGTCGTCGCGCCACGCGGCGAGCGCCGCATTGCCGGGCTCGCACGCGAGCGCGAAGCGGATGTTCGACAGCGTGTATTCGTGTGCGCAATGCACGCGCGTGTCGCCCGGCAGCGCCGCGAGCGCGTCGAGCGATGCAAGCATCTGCGCGGGCGTGCCTTCGAACAGGCGGCCGCAGCCGCACGAGAACAGCGTGTCGCCACAGAACACGTGCGGCGCGGCGGCGCCCTGCCCGGCCGCCTGGAAATAGGCGATGTGGCCGCGCGTATGACCCGGCACGTCGAGCACGTCGAACGCGATGGCCGGCGCGTCGAGCGTCACCCGATCGCCGCCCGCGAGCGGCCGCGTGACCACGCCGATCGACTCGGCCGCGGGGCCGTAAACGGCCAGCGGAACATCGTCCGGTTGGCTATTGCGCAGCGCCTCGACACCGCCGACGTGGTCGGCGTGATGGTGCGTGAGTAAAATAGCGGTCAACCGCCAGCCTCGTTCGGCAAGAACCCGGCGTATGGGCGCGGCTTCACCCGGATCGACGGCGATCGCATCGCGGCCGTCCGAGACGAGCCAGATATAGTTGTCTTCGAATGCCGGCACCGGCACGTATTCCAGCTCGTTCATGGGCGCGCAATCATCGTTATGTCTGACCGACAAATTATAGACTGGCCCGCCTGGACCGACTCGCCTCCCGGCCGCTATGTGCTGGGCTGGGAGCAGGCGCAGCTCGACCGGATCGTGTCCGACGTCTTCGGGTTCCACGCGCTGCAGCTCGGCCTGCCGCAGCTCGACGCACTGCGCGAGAACCGCATGCCGTACCGCGGCCTCGTGCTCGATCCGGCCAGCGGCGCGAGCGCGCCGTACCAGTACCCGTGGGCGCGCGAAGCGCACTCGCCGGAGCACGCGCCCGCCGATCGCAGCACGACCTGGTGCGACCTGCTCGACCTGCCGTTCGAGTCGCAGAGCGTCGACCTGATCGTGATGCCGCACACGCTGGAATTCACGTCCGACCCGCACCGCCTGCTGCGCGAGGCCGAACGCGTGCTGATGCCGGAAGGCCAGCTCGTGATCACCGGCTTCAATTCGCTCAGCCTGTGGGGCATGCGGCAATCGTTCGGGCGCATGGCGAACCGCCCGTTCGTGCCGGCCACGCGCGACCAGATCGCGTTCATCCGGCTCAAGGACTGGATCAAGCTGCTCGGCTTCGACCTCGAACGCGGCCGCTTCGGCTGCTACCGCCCGCCGCTCGTCACCGACAAGTGGCTGGCCCGCTACGGCTTCATGGAAGCCGCGGGCGACCGCTGGTGGCCGATCTTCGGCGCCGTCTACATGGTGACGGCCGTCAAGCGCGTGCGCGGCATGCGCCTCGTCGGCCAGATCAAGATGAAGAAGCCCGTGCTTGCGCCGGGCCTGACGCCGGCGGCCTCCCCGACTACCCATCAAGAACATTCATGACAACCGATACCATCGACATCTATACCGACGGCGCCTGCAAGGGCAATCCCGGCCCGGGCGGCTGGGGCGCGCTGATGCGCTACGGCGACCGCGAGAAGGAGCTGTTCGGCGGCGAGCCCAACACGACCAACAACCGGATGGAGCTGATGGGCGTGATCTCGGCGCTCGAGGCACTGAAGCGGCCGTGCCAGGTGATCGTGCATACCGACTCGCAATACGTGCAGAAAGGCATCAGCGAGTGGATCCACGGCTGGAAGAAAAAAGGCTGGGTCACCGCGGCGAAGACGCCGGTGAAGAACGCCGACCTGTGGAAGCGGCTCGACGCGCTGGTCGCGCAGCACGAGGTCGAGTGGCGCTGGGTCAAGGGCCACGCGGGCCATCCCGAAAACGAGCGCGCGGACGCGCTCGCGAATCGCGGCGTCGAATCGCTGACGGCCTGAACACCGGCCGTTTCCCTGTTTCCTTCGTTTTTCCCGACATGCGCCAGATCATTCTCGATACCGAAACCACCGGCCTGAACGCCCGCACGGGCGACCGCCTCATCGAAATCGGCTGCGTCGAGCTGCTGAACCGGCGGCTCACCGGCAACAACCTGCACTTCTACGTGAACCCCGAGCGCGACAGCGATCCGGGCGCACTGGCGGTGCACGGCCTCACGACCGAATTCCTCAGCGACAAGCCGAAATTCGCGGAAGTCGCCAACCAGATCCGCGACTTCGTGAAGGACGCGGAGCTGATCATCCACAACGCGCCGTTCGACCTGGGCTTCCTCGACGCCGAATTCGCGCGGCTCGACCTGCCGTCGTTCACCGAACATTGCGGCGGCGTGATCGACACGCTCGTGCAGGCCAAGCAGATGTTCCCGGGCAAGCGCAACTCGCTCGACGCGCTGTGCGATCGTTTCGGCATCAGCAACGCGCACCGTACGCTGCACGGCGCACTGCTCGACTCGGAGTTGCTGGCAGAGGTGTATCTCGCGATGACGCGCGGCCAGGACAGCCTCGTGATCGACATGCTCGACGACGCAGGCGCCGACGGCGGCACGGCGAACGGCCAGCGCGTGTCGCTCGCCGCGCTCGACCTGCCCGTGGTCGCCGCGAGCGACGACGAACTCGCCGCGCACCAGGCGCAGCTCGACGAGCTCGACAAGTCGGTCAAGGGCGCGTGCGTGTGGCGCAAGTCCGCGGACGCGGACGCCGCAGAAACGGCCTGACGCACGCGGCTCGCGCTGCGGCTGCGCTCACGCGCGCGGCTGCAGCGCGATGACCGCCATCCCGCCCAGCGCGAGCACCGCGCCGGCCACATCCCAGCGGGTCAGCGCCACACCGTCGACCACCCGCAGCCAGATCAGCGCAACCGCGATATAGACACCGCCGTACGCGGCATAGGTGCGCCCTGCCGCGCTCGGGTGCAGTGTCAGCAGCCACGCAAACAGCGCGAGCGACAGCGCGGCCGGTACCAGCAGCCAGACCGGCCGGCCGTCCTTCAGCACGAGCCAAGGCAGGTAGCAGCCGACGATTTCGGCCAGCGCGGTGGCGGCGAACAGCGCCGCGATCCTCATCAGTTCGGTCATCCGGTTCCTCGTGAATTCGGCCCCGTCACCGGGGGCTGCACGGCCCCGCCGCGCGCCGCCGATCATACCCGAGCAGGCCCCGCCGGATCCCCCGCCAGACGGGCGTCTCCCGGCAATTTGCGCGATCATCCGTCATCGTGCTATCATGTCACCTGTTTCAACATTCAATCTCTGTCTATTCGATTTCGCAAGAAGTCCGTCCGCGCGTTGCGGGCCGGCCCTTCGAGCGGAATTGCACCCACAGGAAAGCCCGCCCGACAGGCCCGCTTTTCTCGTTTCATGGCCCCTTCCGGGGCGCTTGCCGGAACGCCGGACCCTCGGTCCGCACCGGCATCTGCCGCCTGCATCACGCGGCCCATTCTTCATGAGCGCACTGTCGCGTCGGCCCGTCGGGCCCGCGTCGAAGCAGCCCCTTTCGGCCCTTTACCGCCTTTTACGCAGTAAGTGCTTAATGGTCTGCCCCGACGCGCCGCATGCGACACCGCGCTCGCCGGCAAACCGTGTCGGACGGCCCGCCCGTTCCGGCGCTGTCAAAGGAGTGCATGACCTTGACCGCAACACACGTCAGCCCGACCGCTGCTTCTTCCTCCGCTTCGTCGTCCGGCGAGGCCCCGCTCGCCGCGGACGACATTACCGTCGTCGACCAGAGCCTGCTCAAGCGCGCCGTCAGCGCGATGGCCATCGGCAACGCGATGGAATGGTTCGACTTCGGCGTCTACAGCTACATCGCCGTCACGCTCGGCAAGGTGTTCTTCCCGTCCAGCAGCCCGTCCGCGCAGCTGCTCGCGACCTTCGGCACGTTCGCGGCCGCGTTCCTCGTGCGCCCGCTCGGCGGCATGGTGTTCGGCCCGCTCGGCGACCGCATCGGCCGCCAGCGCGTGCTCGCCGCGACGATGATCATGATGGCCGTCGGCACCTTCGCGATCGGCCTGATCCCCAGCTACGCGTCGATCGGCATCATGGCGCCCGTGCTGCTGCTCGTCGCCCGCCTCGTGCAGGGCTTCTCGACCGGCGGCGAATACGGCGGCGCGGCCACCTTCATCGCCGAATTCTCGACCGACAAGCGCCGCGGCTTCATGGGCAGCTTCCTCGAGTTCGGCACGCTGATCGGTTATGTGATGGGTGCTGGCGTTGTCGCGCTGCTCACCGCGTCGCTGTCGCAGGAAGCGCTGCTGTCGTGGGGCTGGCGCGTGCCGTTCCTGATCGCCGGCCCGCTCGGCCTGATCGGTCTCTACATCCGGATGAAGCTCGAGGAAACGCCCGCGTTCAAGCGCCAGGCCGAAGAGCGCGAAGCGCAGGACAAGGCCGTGCCGAAGGCGCGCTTCCGCGAAACGCTGATGCGCAACTGGCGTGCGCTGCTGCTGTGCGTCGGCCTCGTGCTGATCTTCAACGTGACCGACTACATGGTGCTGTCGTACCTGCCGAGCTTCATGTCGTCGACGCTGCACTTCGACGAATCGCACAGCCTCGTGCTCGTGCTGATCGTGATGGTGCTGATGATGCCGATGACGCTCTACGCCGGCCGCCTGTCCGACAAGGTCGGCCGCAAGCCCGTGATGCTGGCCGGCTGCGTCGGGCTGCTCGCGCTGTCGATCCCGTCGATGATGCTGATCCATGCGGGCACCACGGCGTCGGTGTTCGGCGGCCTGCTGATCCTCGGCGTGCTGCTGTCGTGCTTCACCGGCGTGATGCCGTCGGCGCTGCCGGCGCTGTTCCCGACCGAGATCCGCTACGGCGCGCTCGCGATCGGCTTCAACGTGTCGGTGTCGCTGTTCGGCGGCACGACGCCGCTGGTGACCGCGTGGCTGGTCGACGTGACGCACAACCTGATGATGCCCGCGTACTACATGATGGGCGCCGCCGTGATCGGCATCGTTTCGGTCGTCGCGCTCGCCGAAACCGCGCGCCAGCCGCTCAAGGGCTCGCCGCCGGCCGTCGCATCGCGCCGCGAAGCGCACCAGCTCGTGCGCCAGCTGCGCGAGGACGACGACGCGCAGATCTATGGCGCGGTGACGACCGCACGCGCCTGAGCGTCGCCCATGAAAAAGCCCCGGCCGAAGCCGGGGCCCGATCGAACCCGATCCGCCCGACCGGCTTGCGCCGGCCGGGCTTTTTTTCATCCATTCAGCACGAACAATCTCACGCCTGCGCTTCGCAGTGGCGGCAGAAGATCAGCGCGCGCGAACGCGACACGGCCGCCTGCGCGCCGCGTGCCGCGACGATCAGCCCGACCTGGCCGAGATTGAAATCGCGCTCGACCATCAACTGCGTCAGCGCGGCAAGCGGCAACAGGACGGACGGGTGGTACAGGCTCGATTCGATCAAGGCTTTCATCATCGGCTCCATCAGGCAATGCGTGATTCGATGGAGTGGATTCTAGGGACCGGCCGCGTCCGGATAAACCGCACGAATGCGAAGTCACTTGTCAGCCACCGAGAACAATCGGTGGCGGCTTGCTGGACGGGGCTGAGCGGGCCGCAAGCAACGGCGCGGGGCGGCGATTCGCCCCGCCGGCAGGCCTAGGCGAGCGGCGTTTCGACGAAAGCCGGCAGCGCTTCCGCACGTGCCGAGTGCGCGGCGAGCGCCGGATAGCGGGCCGGATCGATCCGCGCGAGCGCCGGGTAATCGGCCGCCATGAACTGCGTGAAGCGCCAGGCCACCGCGACCGTCACGTCGGACTGCAGCAGGCGCGCGCCGCCGAACCAGCCGTTCGCGGCCGCGACGAGCGGCTCCAGCTCGCCGTACGCGCCCTCGAGCTGGCTCAGCACGCGCTCGAGCCACGGTGCGTACTGCTTGTCGGCCGGGCGCAGCGCCTGCTCGTAGACGACCTGCACGGTCTTCTCGGCCGCCGCCAGCGCGAATCCGATCGGCACGAGCGCACGCAGCCGCGCATCGGCGGCGGCGGGCAGCAGGCGCCGCTCGGGCGCCACCAAGTGATCGAGATAGTCGACGATCAGCGACGAATCGATCAGCGTCGCGCCATCGCCGGTCACGAGCGTCGGCGCCTTGACGACCGGGGTGACCGCCCTGAACTGCTCGAAATGACGGAACACCGAGATCGACTCGTGTTCGAACGGCAGGTCGAGCAGCTTCGCCGAAATGGCGACACGGCGCACGAACGGGGAATCCAGCATGCCGATCAGCTTCATCGCAAACGCTCCGCTTCAGGGAATGGGACCGACGACTGTAGCAGCGTCGCGCGGCATCGCCTAGCGCACTCGTGCGCTCGCGCGCTTGATGCGCGTCGGCCGACCGCACACCGGGCTCACGCTGCGCGGCCACAGTGACCATAATGCAGATTCACGCCCCTTCCGCCCCAAGGTTCGCCATGTGGTATGCCCTCGTCGAGCAGCAACGGGAATGGATGCGTGCCTGGCGCGCGGCGACGCGGCACGCGTTCGACGCGTGGCCGTCGGCAACGCTGCCGCACGCCGCGTCGTCGTGCTACGACGACCTGTTCGAGCCGCTGCTCGGGCCGCCGGGCGAGCCGGCGCGCTTCGACATCGGGCGAGCCGCCGCCGCCGAGCGGGTCGTCGCGCGCACGCCGTTCTGCGACCTGCGGCGCTTCACGCGCGCCGATGCGCGACGCACGGTGCTGCTGTGCGCGCCGCTCGCCGGGCACGCGGCCGTGATGATGCGGGAAACCGTCGAGACGCTGCTCGCCGACGGCGACGTCTGCGTGACCGACTGGCGCAATGCACGCGACGTGCCGCTCTCGTCGGGCCGTTTCGGGCTCGACGACTATGTCGCGACGCTCGACGGCTTCGTCGACGGGCTCGCGCTCGACGATCGGCCGCTGCACGTCGTCGCCGTGTGCCAGGCGACCGTGCCCGCGCTCGGCGCGCTCGCGCTGCGCGCCGCCCGCGGCCTCGCGCCGCCCGCGAGCGTCACGCTGATCGGCGGCCCGCTGGACGCGCGCCTGAATCCGAGCGCGCTCGGCACCGCCGCGGCCGACCATTCGCTCGACTGGTGCCGCCGCCACCTGATCGACATCGTGCCACCCGGCTTCGCGGGGCATGGCCGCCACGTGTTCCCGACCTATCTCCAGCAGGGCGAGATCGCGCTCATGTACCCGCAGCACTTCCTGTCGCTGATCGAGGCCTACGCGCTGGCCGCGTCGCGCTTCGACATGGCCGGGCTCGCCGGTGCACGGCGCGCGCTGCGCGAATACACGGCGCTGCTGGACATGCCGGCCGAATATTTCCTCGACACGGTCGACATCGTGTTCCAGCGCATGAGCCTCGCGAACGGCACCTGGGACGTGGGCGGCCGGCGCGTCGAGCCGGCCGCGCTGCGCGGCATCGCGCTGCTGACCGTCGAAGGCGCATGCGACGGGGTCACGGGCGCCGGCCAGACGCATGCGGCGCTCGACATGTGCAGTGGCCTCGCAGCCGACGAGCGCTACCGCGTCGACATCGACGATTGCGATCACTACGGGCTGTTTACGGGGCCACTCTGGCGCGGCAAGGTCCATCCGGCGCTGCAGCGCGTGTTCGCGCTGGACTAGGGCCTGTTCCCGCAGACGTGACGCCCCGTCACGGACGGGCCGCGTCGAGCAACGTGCGCACTTCGTCGTCGCTCGTCTGCTCGAAGCGCGCATAGAATTGGCTGATCCCGAAGAACGGCAGCGGCTGCAACACGGTGACGAATGCGTCGGCCAGGTCGTCGAATGCATGCCGGACGCCCGCCGGCGCGACCGGCGCCGCCGCCACGATGCGCGCGGGGTGACGCTCGCGCAGCGCCTGCAGCGCGACGCGCATCGACGCGCCGGTCGCGATGCCGTCGTCGACGACGATCGCGATGCGCCCGTCGACCGGTAGCGGCGGCGCATCGCCGCGATACAGCGCTTCGCGGCGATGCAGCTCGACCGTCTCGCGCGCGATCACGTCGGCGAGCTGCGCGTCGGTCACGCCCATCGAACGGATCACCGAACGCTGCAGATGAATCGCGCCGCCGGTTGCGATCGCGCCCATCGCCAGCTCGGGATCGTACGGCACGCCGAGCTTGCGCACGACCAGCACGTCGAGCGGCGCGCCCAGCGCGCAGGCAACCGGATACGCGACGGGCACGCCGCCGCGCGGCAGCGCGAGCACGACGACATTGCCACGCCCGGCGTAGTCGCGCAACGCACCGGCCAGCTGGCGGCCGGCATCGGCGCGATCGGCAAAACACTCGGTCACGATCGGCTCCCTGCCGTTGCGCCGGATGCGCGCAACCCGCGCCGGCGCCTGCCAACGAGCATGGTTCATCGGCGGCGCCGATGCAAGCGGGGTCACACCGGCGTGAGCAACGCCGAACGAATGGATCAGAGGCCGCTGGCCTGCCGGTACAGCCGCCAGAACGACTGCGCATAGGATTGCGCAAGCTCGGGCGCGCGCTGGAACACGTTCACTGTCTCCGCATGCGCGGCCGCGCCGTCGGACAGCGTCGTCAGCGCGACGCTGTCGTCGACGATCACGAAGCGCGGCGCGGGATCGCCGTGCCGGGAATCGATCGCCACGTCGACGCCGGCGGATTTCAGATAACCGGCTCCGCTGTACTTGCCCGCGCTCGCCGAGCGCACCAGCACGACCCGTACCTCGATCCCGCGCGAGCGCGCCGCCCGCAGTGCGCTCGCGACCGCGGGCGGCACGTGCGTATAACCAGCCAGCAGCACGCGGCGCTGCGCCTGTTCGATCAGGTCGACGGTCGCGTCGGCCGCCGCGTTGTCATACGAAAAGTACGTGCCGACCGATGCGGCGTCGGACGGAATCTGGCTGGCGTGGGCGCTCGCCGCGCAGCAAAGCGCGACGAGAAGGAAGGCGGCTGGTCTCATGGCGGGCGCCATTGTAGCGACGCCAATCGGCGTGGCAAGCGCCGGCTGCGGCGCTGCTGCGCCGGCGCAACACACTGTGGGAAATGCGCGCCCGGCGACGGTCGTTCCGGCCGTCGATCAGCCTGCCGCGACGCGCGAAAGCCAGCTCGTCACACCGTCGACGGAACGAAAATCCGCGAGGCTGCGCGCCGGCAGCGCCGGATACGCGCCACCGGCCATCTCGGCCAGCGCGCGCCCGGGACCGAGTTCGAGAAACGCGGTCGCCCCGGCCTCCACGCAGGCGGCAAGACACGCCGCCCACTCGACCGGCTCCGCGATCTGCCGCGCGAGCTTGTCGAGGCCCGCGTCAGCGTCGAGCACCGACGCGCCGTCGATGCCTGAAAACAGCCGCGTGCCAGGCAGCGGCCGGCGCACGCCCGTCGCGGCGAGCGACGCACGAAACACCGGGACCGCCGCTGCGAGCAGGCGCGTGTGCGACGCGATCTGCACGCAGACGGGCGCGACGCGCAACGCGCCGTCGCGCGCCGCATCGTCGGCCACCGCATCGACGTCGGCCTGCCGCCCCGCGACCACGAACGCGTCGCCGGGGTTTGCGATCGCGATCGCCGCGTCGCGGCCGTCGCACAACCGCGCAAGCTGCGCGCGCGTCAGGCCGCGCACGAACGCCATCCGCTCGTCGCCGCTGCTCGCGGCATCCATCGCGCGCGCGCGTGCATCGGCCAGGTCGAGCGCGTCGAGCGGATCGATCATCCCCGCGACGCTCCACGATACGACCTCGCCGACGCTGTAGCCCGCGACGCAGCGCCGGCGCGGCCACACTGCGTCGAGCAGCGCGGTGGCCGCGAGCGCCTGGACCGTGCAGAGGATCTGCGCGGCGCGGTTTTCGTGCAACGCGTCCGGTCCGGCCTGCCGGACCCATACGCGCGGATCGTCGCCGAGAAGCCGGCCAGCATGCGCGAACAACGCGTCGGCCTGCGGCGCCGTACCGGTCAGGTCGAACATGTCGGCGCGCTGCGCGCCTTGCCCCGAACAGAGGATGGCCAGCGTCATCACGCCTCCCCGTCGGCTTCGAGCGCATCGACGAACACGCTCATCGCAAGCAGGTCGGCCGCGCCGCCCGGGCTCAGCCGGCGCGCAACGAACGCACGATGCGCGGCGGCCGCACGCAGTCGCCAGTCGCGCGCACGCACGCCGCCGCGGGCGACGAACGCGCGTGCGGTCGCCCGCGCGAAATCGAGGCCGGCCTGCCCGCCACGGTGCAGCACGTTCGTGTCGTCGAGCGCGGCGATCAGCGCGAAGCACGCATCGACGCGTGCGGCTTCCGGGTCGTCCGGCAGGTCGCGCTGTGCGCGGCGCAACGCGGGCAGCCCGACCGCATACACGGTCGTGAAGCCATCGGCCGCCTCGCGGCGTGCCCCGCCAACGCCGTAGCGGCGTGTCGCGCGCTCGCCGTGACTGTCCGGCAAACGCGGACCGCCGAGGATATCGGCGCCCCAGCGGCGGGAAACCAACGCGCCCAGCGTCATCCCGCTTGCGGTGGCATCGAGCATCGCGCGCCGGCCAGCGGCCGCGCACAGCAGCCCGAGCCCGAAGATCGCGCCACGATGCGTATTGACGCCGCCGGTCGCGGCGAGCATCGCGTGCTCGGCACGCAGGCCGATCTTGCGCAGCACGGCCATGTCCACGTCGTGTGCGCCGGCGTCGGCCAACTCCGCGAAGTACGGCCGCAGCACGGCGGCGCTGTGCGCGAACGTCGCGGCATCCATGTCCGAATGACTGCCGGTGTCAACGTGACTGACGAGCCCCGGCTTCGGATAGGTCTCGATCTCGAGCACGAGGCTGCGCTCGGCCAGCCCGGCGATGCACTCGGCGTCGGACGGCGCCGGCACGCGGCAGGCAGCCCATGCGCTCATCGCGCGCCTCCGGTGAAGGCGTCGGCCGGCATCAGCTCGACAGCGATCGCGGTCTTGGCCGCGACCTCAGGCAACCGCGCATGCAGTTCGCGCCAGTTGACGCCCGCGCCGTCGGCGCGCAGCAATTCGCCGTCGATGCGCATCGGCGCGCGCGCGTCGATCTCCGCGAGGCCGTCGAGCAACGGCGCAAGCGACGCGGCATCCGGCAGCGGAAACACGATGTCGAGATCGGACGACGGGCCGAGGTACGGCTCGCCCGTCAGCACTTGCCACGCGAGGCTGCCGAACACGCGACCCTGGACGCCGCAGCGCGCGCCGAGCGCATCGAGTTCGCGCAACGATGCGTGCCATGCGTCGGGCGCGGCCGCGAGCACGTCGCCCAACGTCGGCAGCGGGCCAACCGTCGCGAGCGCGTCGGCAGCGACGTTCAGCGCAATGCGCCGTTTGCCCGTCGAAGGCGGCAGCGGCAGGCCGAGCGGCACGCGGCCGGCATCGGCCTCGTCGGGCGACGCGCGGCGCACGATGAGCGGCCAACCGTGCGCGGCCCACGCGCGCACGAGCGGATCGGCCGCGAGCGCGGGGTCCCGCGCGCATGCCGCGCCCCACCCCGCCGCCGTCAGCGTGACGAGCGTGTGGCGGCGCAGCGGCAGCTCAGCGTGCGTCACGCGCGAGTGCCTCGACGCGGCCCGCGACGTCGGCCGCGACCGGCCGGCCGCGCGCCGCGCGCCGGTCGATGCGATCGAGCGGCTTGACGAGCCATTCGCCGACCTGCGCGTCGAGCGCGCGGGCCGGATCGAGTACGGCATCGACGGCGCCCATCTTCACGAGGTTGTCGAGCCCCGGCGCGAACACCGGCGTCGACTGCGACATCTCCTTCAGCACGTCGATCGACAGCTTGGTCACGCGCGACATCGACGGCAGGTCCATCACTTCCGGCTCGGCGCCCGGCAGCGCGAGCAGCGTGCGCGTCGCGAGCGCGGTCGCGATGAACGCGCCGGCGGCCGTGTGGCCGTACAGTACGCCGATCGTCCGGTGCCCGGCGAGATCCGCGTGCATCAGGCATTTCGCGAGATGCGACAGCCCTTCGTTCAGGCCGAGCAGTTCGTCGCGCTTGCTCATCCGCTGGCTGTCGCTGTCGACGAGCACGACGATCGGCGTAGCGCCGCCGCGCGCGATCGTGTCGAGCACGCGCGACGCCAACACCAGCGCCTCGTCGATGCCGAACGGCAACCGGTCGGCGACGCCGATCACGTCCACGCGCGTGCCGGCCAGTTCCGCGTGGCCGGTCAGCAGGCCGCCGGTGCGCGCGATCGAATGGCCGTTGGGAAACAGCGAGTTCAGTACTTCATCGAGCGTCATGCGGGCTCTCCTGCAATTGATCCGCGAGCGTCGCGAACGTGTCGTCCGGCATGCCCGGAATCGCTTCCGGCGTGCTCGCACCGAGCGTGCGCCACACGTCGAGCGCATCCTTGCACGCGCCGAACCGTTCGACGCGCGCTTCGAGGCGTGCCTGTTCCGCACGCAGCATCGCCGCATCGAAGGTCGGCGCGCAGCCGATCAAGTCGAGCGCCGCCGCGCGGAACGCGTCCGGCGTATCGGCCACGTAACGATCCGCGCCGCCGATCAGCCGGCGGTGCTTGCCGCCCATCGTGCGCCAGATCAGCGCACGGTCCTTCGCATCGAATTCCTCGACCCCGCGATTGGTCTCGATCACCTCGGGGCCCGACACGCTGATGCGCCCCTGCTCCGACACCGCGAGCGCCGAACAGCACGCGGCGAGCAACCCGCCGCCGCCATAACAACCCGCGCGCCCGCCGATCAGCCCGATCACCGGCACGCCGGCCGCACGCGCGTCGACGAGCGCGCGCATGATCTCGGCAATCGCGAGCTCGCCCGCGTTCGCTTCCTGCAACCTCACACCGCCCGTATCGAACAGGATCAGCACCGGCTTGCCGAGCTCGCGCGCGGCGCGCAGGAGCCCGGTGAGCTTCGCGCCGTGCACTTCGCCGAACGCGCCGCCCATGAAGCGGCCTTCCTGCGCGGCGACGAACACCGGCTTGCCGTCGAGCCGGCCGTGGCCGACCACCATCCCGTCGTCGAACTGCTGCGGCAGGTCGAACAGCGGCAAGTGCGGGCTCGTCACGCGCTCGGCCGGCCCGAGGAATTCGCTGAAGCTGCCCGCATCGAGCAGCCCGTCGATGCGCTGCCGCGCCGACGCTTCGTACCAGCTCGCGCCATTCGCGACGAACGCGGGAGCGTCGTGGATCACGTCGGTCGTCATGCGTCCCCCTCGATCGCGCGCACGGCTTGCGCGAGCCGCAGCGACACCATGTCGGGCCGCGCGCCGCCGTCGTTGATCGACAGCTTCAGGCCGCCCGGCGTGCGCCGCTCGACGAAATCCGACACCACGGCCTGCCACACCGCGCCGAAGCCGACGGCCGCGGTGCGGATGTCGATCTCGCATTCGTTGCCCGGCAACACGCGCTCGACGAGCACTTCGAGATTGCCGGATGCGACCACGCCGACGAGCGCCGCGGCCAGTTCGCCCTTCGCGCGCTCGCGCGCGGTGAAGCGATAGTTCAACTGTTCCATGCCCTCTTCCTCACCAGTTGCGGAACCGGGCCGGCGGCGCATAAAGCCCGCCCGACCAGTGCACGAGATCCTTGATCGAACGCGCGGCGAGCCAGCGGCGGTCGGCGTCGAGCGGATCGATGCCGAGATCCTCCGGGCGGCGGATCACGCCGCGCTCGCGCAGCCGCTCGACCATCTTCCGGTCGCGGCCGCGTCCGATGTCCGTATAACCGGCGACGCCGCGGATCGCATGCTCGCGCTCGTCCTTGTCGCGGCACATCAGCAGGTTCGCGATCCCTTCCTCGGTGACGATGTGCGTGACGTCGTCGCCGTAGACCATGATCGGCGCGAGGTCGAGCTGCAGCTTGTCGGCGAGCTTCAGCGCGTCGAGCTTCTCGACGAACATCGGCACGTTCTTGTCGCCGAAGGTCTCGCCGATCTGCACGACGAGCTTGCGGCCGCGCCTGAGCGGCGCCGGCGTGTCGGGGTCGGCTTCCGCGCCGGCCTTCAGCCACGGCTCGCTCGGATGGCGCCGGCCACGCGCGTCGCTGCCCATGTTCGGCGCGCCGCCGAAGCCGGCGATCCGCTCGGCCGTGACCGTCGACGAATGGCCCGACAGGTCGATCTGCAGCGTCGAGCCGATGAACATGTCGCACGCGTAGAGGCCAGCCGTCTGGCAGAACGCGCGGTTCGAGCGCAGCGACCCGTCGGGGCCCGTGAACCAGACGTCGGAACGCGCGCGGATGTATTCGTCCATCCCGACTTCGGAGCCGAAGCAATGGACCTGCTCGACCCACCCCGACTCGATCGCGGGAATCAGCGTCGGGTGCGGATTGAGCGCCCAGTGCGTGCAGACCTTGCCCTTCAGCCCGAGCTTCTCGCCGTAGGTCGGCAGCAGCAGCTCGATCGCGGCCGTGTTGAAGCCGATCCCGTGGTTCAGACGCTTGATGCCGTACGGCTCGTAGATGCCCTTGATCGCGAGCATCGCGGTGAGGATCTGCGTTTCGGTGATCGCGGCCGGATCGCGCGTGAACAGCGGCTCGACGTAGAACGGCCGGCCGGCCTCGACGACGAAATGCACGCGGTCGCCGGGGATGTCGACGCGCGGCACCTTGTCGACGATGCGGTCGACCTGCGCGATCACGATGCCGTCCTTGAACGCGGTGGCCTCGACGACGGTCGGCGTGTCCTCGGTGTTCGGGCCGGTGTACAGGTTGCCGTCGCGATCGGCGCTGACCGCGGCGATCAGCGCGACGTGCGGCGTGAGATCGATGAAGTAGCGCGCGAACAGCTCGAGATAGGTGTGCACCGCGCCGAGCGCGATCTTGCCGCCGAACAGCAGCTTCGCGATCCGCTGCGACTGCGGGCCCGAATAGGCGAAATCGAGACGTTTCGCGATGCCGCGCTCGAACACGTCGAGATGCTCGGGCAGCACGACGCCCGACTGCACCATGTGCAGGTCGTGGACCTTCGTGCTGTCGACGTCGGCGAGCGCCGTCGCGAGCAGGTCGGCCTGCTTCTGGTTGTCGCCTTCGAGGCAGACGCGGTCGCCGGGCCGCAGCACCGCTTCGAGCAACGCCACGGTGTCGCGCGCATCGACCCGCTTGCCCTGCGCGTAAGCCGCGCCGGCCGCGAGGCGTGCATCGCGCGCCTGCCGCGCGTGATTCCATCCCGTCATGAACAGTTCTCCGCTTCGATGGTTCAGCGGCATTCTAAGCCTGGCGCCGCCGCCGATTGATGATGTTGACGAATGCGACTCAGAGGACGCCGCGATGGATGCGGCCCGCACGCGATTCGCCTCGCGCGGGCCGCGTCGCGAGGGCCTACGCGCCGACCAGCGCGCGCGTCGTGAAGAACAGCACCGACGGGCCGAGCAGGCAGCCGACGCCCGTATGGAACGTCGCGACCAGCGCGCCGTACGGGACGAGCCGGCGGTCGGTCGCGGCGAGCCCCGCGCTCACGCCGCTGACGGTGCCCGCGAGGCCGCCGAAGATCATCGCGGAACGCGGCGTCTTCAGGCCCATGAAATTCGCCGCGACCGGCGTGCCGACCATCACGATGATCGCCTTCACCAGCCCCGTCGCGATGCTGAGCGCGATCACGTCGGAACTCGCCCCGATCGCCGCGCCCGTGACGGGCCCGACGATGTAGGTGACGGCGCCCGCGCCGATCGTCGTCATGCTGACCGCGTCGGTATAACCGAACGCGCGCGCGATGCACGCGCCGACGATGAACGGCAGCACGGTGCCGAGCAGCAGCGATACGACGCCGACGAGCCCGGCCTTGCGCGCTTCGGTCGGTTGCACTTCGAACGCGGTCGCGACGATCGCGAAATCGCGCAGCATCGCACCGCCCATCAGGCCGACGCCCGCGAACAGCGGCACGTCGGCGATCCCCTTCTCGCCGCCGGTGAACGCCCCGCCGACATACGCGAGCGCGAGACCGATCACGATCGCGATCGCGGAGCCGTGCACGCGGCCGAACGTGAGCTTGCGCGACGCAATCGACGACAGCCACATGATCAGGCCGACCAATGCGAACGACGCGACGAGCCCGTTATGGGCGACGACTTTTTCGAGCATCTGCAGCATGGCGGCCTCCGTTACTGTTCTTCGAATTGCGGCACGCCCGCGAAGGCCGTGTCGTCGCGCCCGGTGCGCACGAGTACCGCGATGCAGCATGCGCAGATCGCGACCGCGCCGACGGCGGCCAGCAGCGCGACGGGGCCGCCCTTCAGCGCGGCGACGACGTTCTGGTTCGCGGCCATCGCGACGACGACCGGGATGTACATCGCACCCCAGAAACCGACGCCGGCCTCGGTTTCCTTCGGCAGCCAGCCGCGCCGGTGCAGCCACAGCCGCAGGCAGATCAGCAGCAGCATCGCGATGCCGACGCCGCCGACGTTGGTCTTCACGCCGATCGCGGTGCCCAGCAGGTCGCCGAGGAACAGTCCGGCCAGGTGGCAGAACGCCAGCAGCGCGGTTCCGTAGATGATCATGAGTCGTCTCCAGTCTCTTCGTGACGGGCGCCTGACGCGTGCGGGAGGCAGGCCCGCACGTCGATCCCGTGCGCGGACTGTCTCCTGCGGCGGTGCGCCGCGGCCCGGCGGCCCGTCGTGCGGGCGCGTTCTCGGGCGGTCGATGGGATGATGCGGTTTCGGGCCGGACGCCGGATGCCGTAGACTGACCGATACAGCCCCGGGGCACGACGCGGGTTGCGCGTCCGGTTCGTCCCGTTGCGCGGGCCGCACCGGGGCGTGATCCGATACTAGCCCCGCAATATCCGGCCATTTATGAAGTTGTCGAAACCGATTCAGTGGATTTAGCAATGCGTCCGTTACCGCCCGAGCTGCTGCGCAGCTTCGTCGCCGTCGCCCAGTCCGGCAGTTTCACCGCCGCGTCCGAACGCGTGAACCTGTCGCAGTCGACCGTCAGCCAGCACATCCGCCGGCTCGAGGAGCTGCTCGACCGGCCGCTGTTCGAGCGCGACACACGCAACGTGCACCTGTCGCAGCACGGCGACGCGCTGTTCCGCTACGCGGTGCGCATTCTCGAACTGATGGACGAAGCCGTCACGTCGGTGTGCGGGCCGCCGCTGTCGGGCAAGGTGCGGCTCGCGATGTCGGAGGATTTCGCGTCGGCGCACCTGACGGCCGCGCTCGCGAGCTTCGTGCAGCGCAATCCGGATGTCGAGCTCGCGATCTCGACCGGGCTGTCGGGCGACCTGTTCGACGCGCTCGACGAGGGGCGGCACGATCTCGTGTTCGCGAAGCGCATCGCGGGCAGCCGGCGCGGCCGCGTGATCCGCAGCGAGCCGCTGTACTGGTGCACGGGCCCCGATTCGCGGATCACCGGCCACGAGACCGTGCTGCCGCTCGCGATGCATCCGGAACCGAGCGTGTCGCGCCGCCGCGTGCTCGAATCGCTCGAGGCCATCGGACGGCCGTACCGGATCGCGGTCGTGAGCAGCAGCGTCGCGGTACTGCGCGCGGCCGCGAGCGCGGGGCTCGGCGTCAGCGCGTTCGCCGGCTACGTGATTCCGGCCGGCCTCGCACGGCTCGACGCGGGGCTGCCCGAACTCGGCGAACTCGAATATGTGATCGACCGGCCGGCGGCCGCGTCGCGCTCGACGCTCGCGCTCGAAGCCACGCTGATCACGGCGGCGGCGGAGTTGTAACCGCACCGGGCGCGGCGCGCGCAGTTGCGGGCGCCGCGCCCGCAACTGGCAGCTTTGCCCGGAACGCGTCATCGTCCGCGCAGCACCCGCTCGCGACAATGGGGCCCATCGGAACGCACGGCATGTTGCCGCGCGCATCCGGTGTCCCGTCCCCTTGATCGGAGCGCACCATGAACGTCTTGCGATTCGCCGTCGCGACCGCCGCAGCCGCCCTGCTGTCCCCCGCCTTTGCCCAGACCGACGCCGCGGCGCCCGAGCAGGGCCTGACGCGCGCGGAAGTCATCGCCCAGTTGAAGCAGGCCTATCTCGACGGCGAACTGCCGACGAACGACGGCAACTATCCGCCGAGCGCCGCGACACGCGCGCGCAACCGCGAACTCGTGCAGGCCGCGAGCCCCGCATGGCTCGCGCAGACGCCGCAGGCCCCGCAAACGGCGGCACAGCAGTAACGGGTCGCGGCCCCGCCGACACACGGCGCAGCATCGCGATCAGGGCAGAAAGCTGCGGCGCCGCGCGTCGATCAGCTCGACGAGCAGCCGGTCGCGCTCGGCCGCCAGTTCCTGCATCGAATGCTCGCCCTGGATCGCGCGCAGTTCGTCGTTCAGCTTGCGATCGACGTCCGGATCGAACGAAGGCGTGCCGAGGTCGTCCCACCAGCTCGTGATCGGCCCCGACAGGTGTTCGAGAAAGTGCGCGATCCCGCCCGCGCCGCCGCCGAGGTGATAGGTCAGGCACTGCCCCATCAGCCCCCAGCGCAGGCCGGGGCCCCACGCGACCGCCTTGTCCGCATCGGCCACGCTCACGACACCTTCGCCGACGAGGTGATACACCTCACGGAACAACGCGGCCGCGAGCCGGTTCGCGACGTGGCCGGTCATCTCCTTGTTGAGGACGATCGTCTGCTTGCCGAGCGCGTCGTAGAAGTCCTTCACGCGCGCGATCACGTCCTTGCCGGTCGCGTCGCCGCCGACCAGCTCGACGAGCGGAATCAGGTGCGGCGGATTGAACGGATGCGCGATCAGGCAGCGTTCCGGATGCTTCGCGCACGCGCTCTGGATGTCGGACATCTTCAGGCCCGACGAGCTCGATGCGATCGGCACGTGCGCGGGCAGCACGTCGTCCATCTGCCGGTACAGCGCACGCTTCAGGTCGAGCCGTTCGGGGCCGCTCTCCTGCACGAAATCGACGCCGTCGAGCGCGCGCACGAGATCGGCGTCGAACGTCAGCCGCGCGGCAAGCTCGCCGGCGCGCTCGCCGAGAAACGCGGCAAGCGCCTCGTGCAATCGCGCGTCGGCTTGCGGCGCCGGATCGGTCGCGACGACGTCGAAGCCCTTCGTCAGGTAGAAAGCCGCCCAGCTCGCGCCGATCACGCCGGCGCCGACGATCGCGATGCGTTGAATGTCCATGGTTGTCCCGTGTCGTTGGTCTGCGGATAGTGCGCGGCGATTGTCGCATCGAATCGCGCGAGCACGCGTTGACGCAAGTTGCAATTTCCCTCTTGAAATGCGCGGCAGTGGCCACTAATTACCCGTTGCCGGGCAGTGCTCCATGCAACGCACTGCCCCCGTTTCGACCCAGTGGAGCACCCCGTCGCGCCCGCCGCAGGCGTCGCGTCGTCACGTCTCCCGCGTTTCCTGTTCCGGAGGACCAACATGAGCGGTATTCATTTCGGCAACGACCTGTTCGACGAATTCGCCCGCGTGCAGCGGCAGGTGGCGAACCTGTTCGGCGAGCGCCCGTCCGGCATCCGCGCGGTGCGGCCGGGTTCATTTCCCGCGCTCGACGTCGGCGCCACCGACGACGCGATCGAGATCGTCGCGTTCGCGCCCGGCATGGCCGCGACCGACTTCGACGTGTCGATCGACAAGGACCTGCTGACGATCAGCGGCGAGCGCAAGCCCGCGCCGCGCAGCGAAGGCGACGATGTGCGTACGTATGCGCAGGAGCGCTTTCACGGCACGTTCCGACGCGTCGTCGAGCTGCCGCGGGACGCGAATCCCGATCAAGTCAGCGCCCGCTACGAAAACGGCTGCCTGCTGATTCGCGTGGGCCGCCGCGAGGCATCGAAGCCGCGTGCCATTACTGTTCAGTAATATTCAGGATACCGACATGAACACGAACCCGACCCTGGCCGAGCGCCACACGAGCACCGTCCACCCTGCCGCCGCCGAAGCCGCGCGCCGGCCCGCGATCACGCCTGCCGTCGACATCGTCGAGAACCAGCTCGGCGTGACGCTGCGGGCCGACCTGCCCGGCGTGCCGCGCGAGAACCTCGACGTGAAGGTGCACGACAACACGCTGACGATCGAAGCCGACACGCGTATCGATACGTCCGCCGACCTGCGCGTGCGGCACGCCGAAGTCCGCGCGCTGCGCTACGTGCGCACGTTCGTGCTGAGCCCCGACCTCGACACGTCGCGGATCGACGCGAACCTGCGCGACGGCGTGCTGACGCTGACGATTCCGCGCCGCGAGGAAACGCGCCCGCGACGCATCGACGTGACGGCCGGCAACGCGTAAGCGTCGTCGCACGTCGTCACGCGTCACGCGACGCGCATGAAAAAGCCCCGCATCGTGAACTGCACCCCAAAAGTTGGATTTTGATCCGACCTTTGGGGTGTTTTTCATGACGAAGTACAGCGATGAGCTTCGACGACAAATTGTCCAAGAGCATCTGGCCGAGGGGCT
>NZ_JBQVSQ010000015.1:44894-159054 GCF_052952715.1 Burkholderia sp. YIM B11467 | reverse complement strand
ACTACAACCACGAACGTATCAAGCTCAAACTGAAAGGGCTGAGTCCCGTGCAATACAGGACTCAGCCCCTCGGCGCCTAGCCTTTAACTGTCCAACTTCGTGGGGTCAGTTCAAACGCCATCCGGCCTTCGGGACTTTTTTTATCCTGCTGCCGGCGGTCGGCCGGCATCGGGCGATGGATGCGATACGCCGCGTGCAGTATCGCTACGCGTCGAGCTTGCGCAAAAGGTCGTCTTCGGACGCGACGAACCACACCGACCGCCCGCGATTGGATTCGCGCACGAGAGCGTGGAACGCTTCGCTGCGCGCGACCCAGCGGTCGATGTCGCCGATCACGCCGAGTCGCAAGCCGTAGTTGACGAATTTCTGCAGCATCGCGCCCGCGAGTCCGCTTTCGAGCCGGTAGAAATCGTCGTGCAGCGCGTCGGCGGGGACCGCGATCCAGTCGACTTCATGTTCGTGCGCGAGCGCGACGAGGTCCAGCGCATCGCTTTCCCGCTGCAAGACCTGGGCGGACGTATCCCGGACCAGCACGCGGGTGCCGGCTGCTTCAATGATTCGGTGGTGCATGCCTGTTGGCTCCGTCGAGATGATCATTGGGTGCGGTGCGTCACTTGTCCACGAGCTGCTTCGGCACCGACAGCGCGAGCAGCCCGCCAAGCACGAGGAATCCCGCGAGCATATACATGCCCGCGTCGTTGGCGCCCGTCGCCTGCTTGAGCCAGCCCATCAGGTAGGGGCTCAGGAAGCCCGCGAGGTTGCCGATCGAGTTGATCATCGCGATGCCGGCCGCGGCGGCCGCACCGCCGAGGAACGCGGTCGGCAGGCTCCAGAACAGCGGCAGCGTGGTCAGGATGCCGATCGTCGCGAGCGTGAGGCCGAGCATCGCGAGCGCAGTCTGATGCGCCCAGATCACCGACAGCACGAGCCCGACCGCGCCGATCGCGGCGGGAATCGCGAGGTGCCAGCGGCGTTCGCGGTGCTTGTCCGCGCTGCGCGCGATCAGGATCATCGCGACCACCGCGGCCGCATACGGAATCGCCGACAGCAGGCCGATCGCAACCGTGTCGGTGACGCCCGTCGCCTTGATGATGGTCGGCAGCCAGAAGCCGACGCCGTAGAGCCCCATCACGAACGAGAAGTAGATGAGCGCCATCAGCAACACGCGCGGGCTGGCCAGCACGGCGCCGAGCGGCAGGTCCTGCTTCGTCGCTTCCTCCGCTTCGACGTTGCGCGCGAGCAGCGCCTTTTCCTCGTCGGTCAGCCAGTTCGCCTTCGCGATCCGGTCGTCGAGCTTGAGGAACACGACCACGCCGACGAGCACCGACGGGATGCCTTCGAGCAGGAACAGCCATTGCCAGCCGTGCCACCCGCTGATGCCGTCGAACGCCTTCAGGATGAAGCCCGAGAGCGGCCCGCCGATCACGCCGGACAGCGCGACGGCCGTCATGAAGAAGGTCGTCATCCGGCCGCGCCGGTGCGCGGGATACCAGTACGTGAGGTAGAGGATCACGCCGGGGAAGAAGCCGGCTTCGGCGACGCCGAGCAGGAAGCGCATCACATAGAACATCGTGGGCGTCGTGACGAACATCGTCAGGATCGAGATCACGCCCCACGTCGCCATGATCCGCGCGATCCACAGGCGCGCGCCGACCTTGTGCAGGATGATGTTGCTCGGCACCTCGAACAGGAAGTAGCCGAAGAAGAAGATCCCGGCACCGAGCCCGTAGACGGTGTCGCTCAGGTTCAGGTCGCTCGCCATCTGCAGCTTCGCGAACCCGACGTTCACGCGGTCGAGATACGCGACCACGTAGCACAGCAGCAGGAGCGGCGTGAGCCGCCACGACACCTTGCGGTAGGTTGCTTCCTCGAATGCGCCGGACGAACCCGGCAGCGACTGCGTCGATGTTGCCATGTTGTCTCCTGTCTATTTGTGGTTGGCCGGAGCCGGCGCATCGGCGCCCGATCCGGTTTCGTGCGAAGCAATGCGTGGACGGGGTGCCGACCGGTGAATCCCGGCGCGGCGCGCGAACAGCCAGGTGTAGCTAGATGCAGCGTCCGCCGTCGACTTCAAGGCAGACGCCCGTGATGAATTCGGCCTCGTCGGATGCCAGGTAAAGCGCTGCGTTGGCGATGTCTTGCGGCGTCGAGAAGCGGCCGAGCGGGATCGTCGCGAGGAAGCGGCGGCGGTTGTCGGGCGTGTCCTCGCAGCCCATGAACTCGGTCATCAGCGCCGTTTCTCCGAGCACGGGATTGATGCAGTTCACGCGGATGCGGTCGGCGCCGAGCTCGGCCGCGAGCGACTTGCTCGCGGTAATCATCGCGCCCTTCGTGCTGTTGTACCAGACGAGGCCCGGGCGCGGCCGCACGCCGGCCGTCGACGCGACGTTCACGAACACGCCGCCGCCCTGTTCGCGGAAGTACGGAACGAAGGTCTGCACGCACCAGAACAGGCTCTTCATGTTGACGGCGTACACGCGGTCGAATTCCGCTTCCGTGACGTCGAGCACCGGTTTGTTGCGGTGCGTGGTGCCCGCGTTGTTCACGACGATCTGCACCGAATGGAAATCGTCGAGCGCGGCCTGCAGCAGCGCGCGCCAGTCGTCGTCCTTCGACACGTCGCCGGCCACCGCGATCGCCTTGCCACCCGCGAGCGCGATCTCGCTCGCGACGCGCTCGGCTGCTGCGCCGTTCAGGTCGTTGACGACGACGTTCGCGCCTTCGCGCGCATAAGTCTTCGCGATGCCTTCGCCGAAACCCGAGCCGCCGCCCGTGACGATGGCCGTCTTGCCGCTCAACCGCATGGTGTGTNTCGTTGACGACGACGTTCGCGCCTTCGCGCGCATAAGTCTTCGCGATGCCTTCGCCGAAACCCGAGCCGCCGCCCGTGACGATGGCCGTCTTGCCGCTCAACCGCATGGTGTGTCTCCTGTGCTGGTGATGAGAGTCGTCGTGTATCGACAGGCGGCCGGCTGCTGCCGGCCGCGTTTCGCGTGCCGCGCGTTCAGCCGTGCCGGATCGCGATCGTCTTCAGCGCGGTGAAACCGTACAGCGCCTCGAAGCCTTTCTCGCGGCCATGGCCTGAGTGGCCGACGCCGCCGAACGGCAGTTCGACGCCGCCGCCCGCGCCGTAGTTGTTGATGAACACCTGGCCCGCGCGCAGGCGTCGCGCGAGACGCATCTGACGTGCGCCATCGCGCGTCCAGATGCCCGCGACGAGGCCGTACGGCGTGCCGTTCGCGAGTTCGACGGCTTCGTCTTCGTCGACGAAACGCATCGCGGCGAGCACCGGGCCGAACACTTCCTCCTGCGCGAGCCGGTGCGACGGCGGCACGTCGCGCAACAGCGCGGGTGCCTGGTAGAAGCCGCTTTCGGGCGCGTCGGCGACGACCTGCCCGTGCGCGGCCATCGGAATGCCGTCGTGCTGCGCGTCGGACAGGAAATCCCACACGCGCTGCTGCTGTTTCGCGTTGATCAGCGGGCCGCAGTCGAGATCGGCGCGGCTCGGGCCGACGCGCAGCCCGTTGAACGCGGTGGCGAGCCGTTCGACGAGCGGCTCGTAGACCGCGCGCTCGATCAGCACGCGGCTGCCGGCCGAGCAGGTCTGCCCGCCGTTCTGCACGATCGCCGATACGAGCACCGGCAGCGCCGCTTCGAGATCGGCATCGGCGAACACGATCTGCGGCGACTTGCCGCCGAGTTCGAGCGTGACGGGCACGTGGTTCTCGGCTGCCATCTGCGTGACCAGCTTGCCGGTGGCCGGCGAGCCCGTAAACGAGATGTGGTCGATGCCCGGATGGCGCGCGAGCGCGGCGCCGGCTTCATGGCCGTAGCCGGTGACGATGTTGAGCGCGCCGGCCGGCAGCCCGGCCTCGGCGGCCAGCTCGGCGACGCGCAGCACCGACAGGCACGCATCCTCGGCCGGCTTGACGACGCACGCGTTGCCGGCCGCGAGCGCCGCGCCGACGCTGCGCCCGAAGATCTGCATCGGGTAGTTCCACGGCACGATGTGACCGGTGACGCCGTGCGGTTCGCGCACCGTCAGCACCGTGTAGCCGGCTTGATAGGGAAGGGTTTCGCCGTGCAGCTTGTCGGCGGCGCCCGCGTAGAACTCGAAGTAGCGCGCGAGCGCGGCTGCGTCGGCGCGCGCCTGCTTCAGCGGCTTGCCGGTGTCGCGCGCCTCGATCGCCGCGAGTTCCTCCAGCGAATCGGTCACGCGCGCGGATAGCCGCATCAGCACGCGGCCGCGCTCGGCGGCGCTCGCGGCGCCCCATGCGCCCGCGAATGCGTCGCGGGCCGCGGCGACCGCGCGCTCGATGTCGGGCGCGGTGCCGCGCGCGATCGTCGCGAACGGCTGGCCGTCGGACGGATCGACGACCGCGATCGTTTCCAGTTGCGCGGGCAACGTCCATTCGCCTGCGATGAAGTGCTTAGCTTCTTCCATGCCTGCTCCTGTCGTCATGCAACGCCGCCTGTCGTTCGACGGCCGGACATCCGGAACCGATTATCGCGCCGATCGTCACCCGGATGCCACCGGTCGATTGGCTATAATGGCGCATTCCCTTGGGGGACGCCCGCGGCGCTGCATCGGTCGCGGCGCCCTGTCCCGAATTCCCATCGACCTACAGAGAGCGCTCATGAGCTTCAATCATGTTCCGGCCGGCAAGGACCTGCCGCAAGATTTCAACGTGATCATCGAGATTCCCGCCCAAAGCGATCCGGTGAAGTATGAGGCGGACAAGGAGCTGGGTCTCCTCGTCGTCGACCGCTTCATCGGCACGGGCATGCGCTATCCGGTGAACTACGGCTACATCCCGCAGACGCTGTCGGGCGACGGCGATCCGGTCGACGTGCTGGTGATCACGCCGTTCCCGCTGCTGGCCGGCTCGATCGTGCGTTCGCGCGTGCTGGGCATGCTGCAGATGACCGATGAGTCGGGCGTCGATGCGAAGCTGGTCGCGGTGCCGCACGACAAGGTCTGCCCGATGACGGCGAACCTGAAGTCGATCGACGACGTGCCCGAGTACCTGAAGGACCAGATCAAGCACTTCTTCGAGCAATACAAGGCGCTCGAGAAGGGCAAGTGGGTGAAGGTCGAAGGCTGGGCCGGCATCGAAGCCGCGCACAAGGAAATCACCGACGGCGCCGCGAACTACAAGAAGTAAGCAGCGTGCCGGCCCGACGGCCGGTTCGTGCGAAACGCAAACCGCGCGTGTCTCCTCAGGAGGCCGCGCGGTTTTGTTTTGCGCGCGCGGTTTTCTTGCGTGCGGAAGTGGAAGCGGGTGGGGCGGTAGTGGTTGGCGCGTCCTTAGCGCCCTGCGTGCGTTTGGCGCGGCGAGGAGCAGCGGAGATCGCGGTGGCTTCGTCGGCTTTCCTGGTCGACGGACGATCGCGGGCCGGCGCGGAAGCGTCGTTGTCGCGCCCGTTTGCGACGGGCTTTCCGGCAACGGCCGGTGCTTTCCTTTTCGACGCAGGGGATGCGGACTGCTTGTCTTTTTTTGCCGGTGTGCCGCGCGACGCGGTCTTTTTCGCGACCGCATCCCCTCCGTCGGTCTTTGCGCGTTTCGCGACCGGCGCGGCTTTGGCCGCCTTGGGCGCTTTGTCGGCTTGTTTGGTTTTCGCGGTCTTCGCGGGTTTGACGGCTTTCTTGGCGTTGCCGGTCTTCGCGCTCTTCCCGGCAGTCTTTTCCGTTTCCGCCGTCTTCGTCGCGCTCTCAGCGTTCTCCGTCTTTGCTTTCGCCTTCTTCCGCCCACGCGTGCCCGCCTGCAAACCCGCTGCTTCGCCGCTCTCGTCGAGCGTCACCACGACCGGCAGCACCGATTCCAGCGTACGCAACCCGGCCGCCAGCTCACGCTTCTGCACGGGCGTGAGTCGCTTCACCCAGTATTCGGCGCGCGACGCGCTCGACCGGTCGGGCAGCGGAAACGATGCGAGCACCGCGCGCGGCTTGCGCGAGCGCGTGTAGCGCGCGCCCTTGCCGGCGGCGTGCTCGTCGAAGCGCGCGGCAACGTCGGTCGTGATGCCCGTGTAGACGCTGTCGTCGGCGCATTCGATCAGATACAGAAACCAGGACATGGCAGGGCGGCGGGATGCGAAGCCGCCAGTGTCTCAGAAAACGCGTGCGTCAACGCCACCGGCGCCGTGTCCGTCGCAGAAGCGGCGCGGCGTCGGCCACTACTCGGTGCCGCGCCGGAACGGATCGTGTTCGCGCAATTCGTCGACGTACGCGTGGATATGCTCGGTCTCGCGCTCGAGAAAGCGCGCGACCGCGTCCGAGAACGCCGGGTGCGCGAGCCAGTGCGCGGAGTGCGTGACGGTCGGCAGGAAACCGCGCGCGAGCTTGTGCTCGCCTTGCGCGCCGCCTTCGAACGTGTCGAGCCCGGCCTCGATGCAGAATTCGAGCAACTGGTAGTAGGCCGTTTCGAAATGAAGGCAGGGCACGTGCTCGATCGCCCCCCAGTAGCGGCCGTACAGCGTGCCGCCGCCGTGCTCGCCGCGCCGGTAGACGGCGAGCGCGCTCGCGATCGGCTTTCCGTCGGCTTCCGCGATCACGAGCAGCAGGTTCTCGGGCATCGTCGCGCCGATCGCGCGGAAGAAGTCGAGGTTCAGGTACGGGCTCGAAAAGTGTTCGCGGTAGGTCTGCCGGTAGCAGCGCGAGAAGAAGCGCCAGTCGGCGTCGCTGATCCGGTCGCCGGTGAGCCGCCGGAACGTCACGCCCGCGTCGTGCACCTTGCGCCGTTCCGCACGGATGTTCTTGCGCTTCTTCTGCTCGAGCGTGGCGAGGAAATCGTCGAAGTGGCGGTAACCGTCGTTGATCCAGTGGAACTGCACGCCTTCGCGCAGCATCATCCCCATCGATTCGAGGAGCCGCGCTTCGTCGCCGGTGGGGAACAGCACGTGCAGCGACGACACGTCGCTCTGCTCGGCGAACGCGAGCAGCGTGGCCGCGAGCCGGCGGCGCGCGTCGTCGTCGGCCGCGAGCAGGCGCGTGCCCTGCACGGGCGTGAACGGCACCGCGCACAGCAGCTTCGGGTAGTAGGGCAGGTCGTTGCGCTGGTACGCGTCGGCCCACGCCCAGTCGAACACGTATTCGCCGTACGAATGCTGCTTCGCGTAGACGGGCGCGGCGGCCGCGAGGCGGCCTGTGCGCGCGTCGGTCAGCGTGACGAAGTGCGGCGACCAGCCGGTGTCGTCGACCGCGCAGCGCGCGACGTGCAGCGCGTCGAGGAATTCGTGGCGCAGGAACGGCGTCGGCTGCGCGTCGCGCGCGAGCAGCGCGTTCCATTCGTCGGCCGGCACCTCCGCGGGGGACGACAGGATGCCCGTGCGATAATCGATGCGTTCGTGTTTCAAGCGTGAATCCGTACGTTGGATGTTGCCGGACGCGTGCCGCCGTGGCCCGCGCCCGGGACGATTTCGTCAGCCGTTCAGGGCGCGCCGCCGGGCTGCGCCGATCCCGTCATGAAGACCCGACTCGCTCTCGCCCAGATCAACGTCACCGTCGGCGATTTCGCCGGCAACGTCGCACGGATCGTCGCGGCCGCGCGCGCCGCGCACAACGATGGTGCGCAGCTGATGGTCGCGCCGGAACTCGCGCTGTCCGGCTATCCGCCGGAAGACCTGCTGCTGCGGCCCGCGTTCTACGCGGCGGCGGCCGCCGCGCTCGACGCGCTCGCCGATGCGCTGAAGGCGTTCGACGGGCTCGCGGTGCTGGTCGGCCATCCGTTGCGCGGCGCGGGCGGCGATCCGCCGGGCGACGCTTCCCGCGCGCCAGCCGTCGATGGTAATGCAAACCGCCCGATCGAGCGCGGCGTGCCGCCCACCGACACCTTCAACGCGGTGTCGCTGATCGTCGGCGGCGAGATCGTCGGCACCTACCGCAAGCAGGATCTGCCCAACGCCGAGGTGTTCGACGAGAAGCGTTATTTCGCGACGGACGCCGAGCCACTCGTGTTCGAGCTGAACGGCGTGAAATACGGCGTGATCATCTGCGAGGACGCGTGGCATGCATCGGCCGCGCAGATCGCGAAGGCGGCCGGCGCGCAGGTGCTGCTGATCCCGAACGGCTCGCCGTATCACATGAACAAGGAAGCGGTGCGCTTCGACATCCTGCGCGCGCGGATCCGCGAGACCGGGTTGCCGATGGTGTACGTGAACCTCGTCGGCGGCCAGGACGAGCTCGTGTTCGACGGCGGCTCGTTCGTGCTCGACGCGCAGGGTGCGCTCGTCGCGAAGATGCCGCAGTTCGACGAAGGGCACGCGATCGTCGAGTTCGACGGCGCGCGGCCGTTGCCCGGCACGATCGCGCGCGAGCTGTCGACGGATGCACAGGTGTACCGCGCGCTCGTCACGGGCGTGCGCGACTACATCGGCAAGAACGGTTTTCCCGGCGCGCTGATCGGGCTGTCGGGCGGCGTCGATTCGGCGCTGGTGCTGGCCGTCGCGTGCGATGCGCTCGGGCCCGAGCGCGTGCGCGCGGTGATGATGCCGTCGCGCTTCACGGCCGACATCTCGACCACCGACGCGGCGGAGATGGCGCGGCGCGTCGGCGTGCGCTACGACGAGATCGCGATCGCGCCGATGTTCGACGTGTTCCGCGCGTCGCTCGCGGGCGAGTTCGCGGGCCGTGCGGAAGACGCGACCGAGGAGAATATCCAGGCGCGCATCCGCGGCACGCTGCTGATGGCGCTGTCGAACAAGTTCGGTTCGATCGTGCTGACGACCGGCAACAAGAGCGAGATGGCGGTCGGCTACTGCACGCTGTACGGCGACATGGCCGGCGGTTTCGCGGTGATCAAGGACATCGCGAAGACGCTCGTGTACCGGCTCTGCCGCTATCGCAACGAAACGGCCGACTACACGCTGCGCGACGTGATTCCCGAGCGGATCCTGACGCGCGCGCCGTCGGCCGAGCTGCGCGAGAACCAGACCGACCAGGACAGCCTGCCGCCGTACGACGTGCTCGACGCGATCATGCGGATGTACATGGAAGAAGACCGGCCGCTCGCCGAGATCGTCGCGGCCGGTTATGCGCAAGCCGACGTCGAACGCGTGACGCGGCTCATCAAGATCAACGAATACAAGCGCCGTCAGGCGCCGATCGGCATTCGCGTCACGCATCGCGCATTCGGGCGCGACTGGCGCTACCCGATCACGTCACGTTTTACCGAGCGTCTCGATTGAGCCGTGTCGAGCCGTACGCGGCTCGCAGGCTTACAATCGGGATCGCGATTTTTCATCCATACGAGCATTGGGGGACAACCACCATGAAACGCATCACCGCCATCATCAAGCCGTTCAAGCTGGACGAAGTCCGCGAAGCGCTCGCCGAAGTGGGTCTCACGGGCCTGACCGTGACGGAAGTGAAGGGCTTCGGCCGCCAGAAGGGGCATACCGAGCTGTATCGCGGCGCCGAGTATGTCGTCGACTTCCTGCCGAAGATGAAGATCGAGGTCGTTGTCGCGGAAGCGCAGGTCGACCAGGTGATCGACGCGGTGATCGGCGCGGCACGCACCGGCAAGATCGGCGACGGCAAGATCTTCGTGTCGGACGTCGAGCGCGTGATCCGCATCCGCACCGGCGAAGAGAACGAAGCGGCCGTCTGAGCGCCGCATTCGGCAGCGGGCCCTGAGCACCAAGCCCGCCCGCCAATAAAAAACGGTGCGATACCCGGTTGGGTACCGCACCGATACGCGCCTCTCGCAGCAGCGTGGAAAGTGTTGTCGAATCGTTGTCCGGCAGCGCCCGATCAGAACAGGTGCTGGATGCCGGCGTAGACGCCGGTCTGGCTGCCGCCCGGATGCGGGTTGCCCGTCGACACGGCCGTGCCTGCGCCGTTCGCGTTCAGGCCGAAGTTGGCCGACGAGCTGTTGCGCACCGTCGCAGCCTGCAGGTCGAACAGCGTGCGCTTCGAGATGTTGTACGAGCCGCCGATCGTGTAGATGTTCGCGTTGCCGCCGCCATGGTTCGCGTTCACGTGATACACGGCTGCGATCAGCGCCGCTGCCGGCGTTGCCTGCCACGTCACGCCGCCCCAGACCTGCTGGGTGCCGGTGACGCCGGCGTTCACTGCCGGGCCGCCGCTGCCGTCCGCGCGCGATGCCTGGTAGGCCGCCTGCACCTTGAACTGGCCCAGGAACACGTTCACGCCCGCGAAGTATTCACGCGAGTAGTTGAACACGTCCGAGAAGCGGCCGTTGCTGTCGCGCGTTTCGTCGTAGATGCCGCGCAACTGGAACAGCGAGTTCGTATAGGTGACCTGACCGCCCATTGCGCGGCCCGGTTGGCCGGCCGTCGTGTTGCCGTTGAAGCTGGTCGAGTTCGAGAACGAGAACTGGCCGTAGAAGTCGAGGCCGTAAAACTGCGGCGACTGGTACGACACGTTGTTGCTGGTCTTGTTCCAGTTGCGGCCGCGGACGAGCGATGCGGTCGACCAGGCCGACTGGCCGAACGGGTCGAAGTCCCACACGCCGTTGGCGATCGCGAGCTCACGACCCAACAGCAGCGTACCGTAGTGGTCGTTCGAGATGCCGACCGTCGCAAAACGATCCCAGATCGAGCCGCTGAAGCCGCCGGTCATCGTGTTGAACGCGCCTTCGAGGTGGAACAGGACCTTGTTGCCGCCGCCGATGTCCTCGCTACCCTTCAAGCCCCACAGGCTCGTGCCCCAGTCGCCGCTTTCCGCGCGCACTTGGTGGCCGTTCTGCAGGCCGTTCATGTACTCGATGCCTGCATCCAGGCGGCCATACAGCGTGACGCTGCTCTGCGCGTGCGCCGTCACCACCCCAGCAGCCATCAGCGCGGCCGCGACCAAAGCTTTCTTCATCGTCTCCTCCATACCCTGTCAAAAAGTCAACCCAGAACTGCACGAGATGCCCGGAGCGACGAGCGCCGGGCAAAAGCGGGATAACCAGGGAGACCTCGTGCAGGGCCGGTAAGCGCAGCACGCGGGCAAGCGGACGGAAATGCCGTTGAGCGGTCCCGCGCACAGCCGGGTCGGCCTGCGGGGTCTCCTTGTAGTGTCGTGAAGCTAAACTACATTTCACGAACTTCGTTTTGCTACTTTGGTTACTAATTTAGCAAAAATACAATTTTGTGGCGACGGAAATCGTTGTTTGACTAACACCTGTCGCCAAATTGCCATGCAACACAGTGCGCAACAGGTGCGCCTAGGGTTCGCAACTACCGGAAAACCCTTGTCCCATAAGGGAGACACGAATTTTTCGAGCATGGGTCAAGGATTGCCACTATTGACGTTGCAAAAGCGTGGGCGTAAGCGCGAAAGATGCGAAATTGGTAAGTAATTCGTAATGAATCGGCGGCCGGTTGCGGCCGCTTTCCAAGGCCTGCAACGCCCGTCCTGCAACGCGCGCCGGGTTTCAGCCGGGGCTCGGCCGTGCGTCGAGCAACTGCGCGCGAATCCAGCGGTGCGCATCGGTGCGCGCATGCTTCGCGTGCGAGTAGACCTTCACCGTGTAGCGCGGGATCTCGAACGGCGCGGGGAAGATGCGGATCGGCGCCGCGTGCCGCAGCGCCTGCGCGGCCCGGTTCGGCACGGTCATCAGGAGTGCGGATTCCGCGATCACGAACGGGGCGGCGAGCACGGTCGGCAGCTGCACGGCGACCTGCCGGGCGAGGCCGAGCCGGTCGAGCACGTAGTCGACGACGCCGCGCGATTCGTTCCACGGCGTGACGACCACGTGGCGTGCCGCCAGGTACTGGTCGAGCGTCAGTCGCCGGCGGATGTCGGGATGCGCGGCGCTCGCGATCACGACGTAGTCGTCGGAGAACCAGTCGAAATCCTCGATCCCCGGCGCGTCGGCTGCCGATTCCTCGTGATAGCCGAGCGCAAAATCGATGCGGCCGGCCGCGAGCTCGTCGACGGAAATCTTCCGGTCGGAATGGACGACGCGAATCCGCAGCCGCGGCGCGACGTGCTGAATGCGCGCAACGAACGCCGGCAGCACGGCGAACGCCGTGTAGTCGGTCGCGGCGAACACGAACGTGCGGTCGCTTTGCGCGGGATCGAAGCGCCGCGCGCGGGCGAGCCCCTTCGACATCGCGTCGAGCGCGTCGCCGGCCCACGTGGCGATATCGTCGGCGCGCACGGTCGGCTGCATCTCGTTGCCGAGCCGCACGAACAGCGCGTCGCCGATCGCGTCGCGCAGCCGCGCAAGCGCGTGGCTCAGCGCGGACGGGCTCATCGCGAGCTCGTGCGCGGCCGCGGCGACCGACCGGTGGCGGTACAGCGCGTCGAACACGAGCAGCAGGTTCAGGTCGAGACGGCGCAGGTCGGGATGCATCATGTTCAGGTCTGGATGAAGAAACTGCACTTCCTGCAGGCACCGCGTGAACGTAGCATGACGGTCTGATGGGCGCCAGCGCGGTTGCGCGGCGGCGCCTGCCGTTTCGAATCCGGGCCGGAGGAGGGCTCAACCCGTGCAAATCGACATCCGTTCCGCCACCGTCGCCGACGTGCCGCTGATCCTGCGTTTCATTACCGAGCTGGCCGTCTACGAGAAGGCGGAGCATGAAGTGGTCGCGACGCCCGCGTCGCTCGAGCGCAGCCTGTTCGGCGAGGGATCGCCGGCACGTGCGCTGGTGTGCGAGGTCGACGGCGAGCCGGCCGGCTTCGCTGTGTATTTCTTCTCGTATTCGACCTGGCTCGCCCGGCAGGGGCTGTATCTCGAGGATCTGTACGTGTCGCCGCGCTTTCGTGGCGCGGGCGCCGGGCTGCGGCTGCTGAAGACGCTCGCGCGGATCGCGGTCGAGTCGGGTTGCGGGCGGTTCGAATGGAGCGTGCTCGACTGGAACGAGCCGGCAATCCGCTTCTACGAGAGCGTCGGCGCCGCGCCGCAGAGCGAGTGGGTGCGTTACCGGCTCACGGGCGACGCGTTGCGCGCGTTCGCCGACAGCGTGCCGGCGAGCGCCGCGTAAACGCAAAACGGGCGCCGCGGGGCGCCCGTTCGCACGTCGTGCGTGTCGTGCGTTACTTGAGGCTGCCCGACAGGAACCCGCGCAGGCGTTCGCTCTTCGGGTTGGCAAACACCTCGGCCGGCACGCCTTCTTCCTCGACGCGCCCCTGGTGCAGGAACATCACGTGGTTCGACACGTTGCGCGCAAAGCCCATCTCGTGCGTGACGACGATCATCGTACGGCCTTCCTCGGCGAGCTTCTGCATCACCTTCAGCACTTCGCCCACCAGTTCCGGGTCGAGCGCCGACGTCGGCTCGTCGAACAGCATCACGTCCGGATGCATCGCGAGCGCGCGCGCAATCGCCACGCGCTGCTGCTGGCCGCCCGACAGGTGCGACGGATACTGCTTCTCGACGCGCGGTGCGAGGCCGACTTTCTCGAGATACTCGCGTGCGCGATCCTCGGCTTCCTTCTTCGGGATGCCGAGCACGTTCACGGGCGCTTCCATCACGTTCTCGATCACGTTCATGTGCGACCAGAGGTTGAAGTGCTGGAACACCATCGAGAGCTTGGTGCGCACGCGCTGAAGCTGTTTCGGATCGGCCGCGCGGAGCGCGCCGGTCTTGTCCGCTTTCGTGTGCACTTCCTCGCCGTCGACGACGATGCGGCCGGCATTCGGCTGCTCGAGGAAGTTGATACAACGCAGCATCGTGCTCTTGCCGGAGCCGGACGAGCCGATCACGCTGATCACGTCGCCCGAGTTCGCCTTCAGCGACACGCCCTTGAGCACCTCGTTGTCGCCGTACCGCTTGTGCAGATCGTCGACGAAAAGCTTTTGAGTCTGGGAATTCATCAATAGTCCTGCGAAAACTTACTTGCCTTGCGGGCGCAGATACGCGAGCCAGCGGCGCTCGGCCTGGCGGAACAGCCACACGAGCGTGAACGAGATCACGAGGTAGAGCAGGGCGGCGATGCCGAACGCGTGGAACGACATGTAGGTCGCCGAGTTCACGTCGCGGGCGATCTTCAGGATGTCCGGCACGGTCGCGGTGAAGGCCACCGTCGTCGCGTGCAGCATCAGGATCACCTCGTTGCTGTACAGCGGCAGCGCGCGGCGCAGCGCCGACGGCAGGATCACGCGGCGATACATCGTGAACGGCGTCATCCCGTACGCGCGCGCGGCTTCGATCTCGCCGTACGACGTCGCCTTGATCGCGCCCGCGAAGATCTCGGTGGTGTACGCGCAGGTGTTCAGCGTGAACGCGAGCAGCGTGCAGTGCATCCCGTCCCGGAAGAACGCATCGAGCAGCGGCGTGCCGCGCACGACCTGGAGGCTGTAGAGGCCCGTGTAGCAGAGCAGCAGCTGCACGTAGAGCGGCGTGCCGCGGAACACGTATGTGTAGAGCCACACGGCGCTCGACAGCCACTTCCGCTTCGACACGCGCGCGACCGCGAGCGGCACCGACAGGCAGAAGCCGAGGCCGATCGACACGACGAGCAGCCACAGCGTGATCGCGACGCCGGTGATGCGGTAGCCGTCGGTGAAGAGATAGTTGCGCCAGTATTCTTGGATGAGTTCGATCATAGGTCAGCCTTGCGGACACCGGTCGAGTAGCGCTTTTCGAGCCACATCAGCACGAAGTTCGAGATCGTCGTGATGGCGAGGTAGACCGCTCCCGCGATCAGCGTGAAGAAGAAGAACCGCAGCGTGCCCTTGCCGGCGTCCTGCGACGCCTTCACGACGTCGGCCAGGCCGATGATCGACACGAGCGCGGTCGACTTCACGAGCACCTGCCAGTTGTTGCCGATGCCCGGCAGCGCGAAGCGCATCATCTGCGGGAACATGATCCGCGTGAACACCTGCCAGTTCGTCATCCCGTATGCACTGCCGGCCTCGAGCTGGCCGCGCGGCACCGACAGGAACGCGCCGCGGAACGTCTCGGTGAAGTACGCGCCGTAGATGAAGCCGAGCACGAGCACGCCGGCGAGGAACGGGTCGATGTCGATCTGGTCCCAGCCGAGTGCGTCGGTCGCCATGTTCAGCCAGATCTGCAGGCTGTAGAACAGCAGCAGCATCAGCACGAGGTCGGGTACGCCGCGGATCAGCGTCGTGTAGACGGTGCCGATGCCGTGCGTCACGCGGTTGCGCGACAGCTTCGCACCCGCGCCGAGCAGACCCAGCAGGAACGACAGCGCAAGCGAAAGCACCGCCAGTTTGACGGTTTGCCAGGTGCCTGCGAGGATCAGCGGGCCGTAACCTTGTAGAAACATATGTGGTCCTTGACGGCGCACGCGGTGCGCCGCGAAAGACGCGCCCGCCAAGCTGCGCGGAACGCCCCGTGCGTATCATGACCGTCCGCCCCGGCAACGATGCCGGGCCAGCCCGTCGCGCGAGCGGCGGGCAAGGGGGCGGGCGGCGCGTGGTTGACTGCTTTTACTGCCCGGACGCGGGGCCGCCCCCGCATCCGTTGCTTCTCAAGGTCGGCGCTCAGCGGGCCGAATAGACGCTGAACGAGAAATACTTGTGCGACAGCCGGTCGTACGTGCCGTCCTTGTGCATGTCGGCCAGCGCCTGGTTGATCTTGAGCTTCAGGTCCGTATCGTCCTTGCGCACGCCGATCGCGGTGCCGTCGCCGATCGTCTTCGGATCCTTCACTTCCGGCCCGGCGAACGCGAAGCCCTTGCCGCGCGGCGTGCGCAGGAAGCCGTAGTCGGCCTGCAACTCGTCCTGCAGCGTCGCGTCGAGACGGCCCGAGCCGAGATCGGCATAGACCTGATCCTGGTTCTGGTAAGGAATGATCGTCACGCCCTGCGGTTCCCAGTACGCCTTCGCGTAGGTTTCCTGCGTCGAGCCCTGCTCGACGCCGACGCGCTTGCCCTTCAGCGACGCGACCGTCGGCAGCAGCGGCGAGCCGGTCTTCGCGATCATCCGCGCCGGTGCGTCGTACACCTTGTCGGAGAAGTCGATCTGCTCGCGGCGCTTGTCCGTGACGGTCAGCGACGACACGATGACGTCGTACTTCTTCGCCTTCAGCGCCGGAATGATCCCGTCGAGATCCTGCGCCACCCACACGCATTTCACGTTGATCCGCTTGCAGATCTCCTTGGTGAGATCGACGTCGAAACCGACGATCTCGCCGCTCGGTGCGGTCGACTCGAACGGCGGGTAGCTGGCATCGACACCGATCCGCACGGTCTTCCACTCCTTCGCGAAGGCGCTGCCCGCCACGAGGGCGAGGGCGGCGCACAGGGCGGCCTTCTTCATTTCCATCCTTCTGTTGCTGACTTTCCGGGGCGCGCGCGGCCGGTCGGACCGGGCACCGCGGCGTATTCTAGACGGCCAAAATTCGCCGATCGGCGCTCTGGCGATGGCGGCCGCCGAAAGGGCGATCGCCAAAAGGGCGGTATTTTACCCGAACGCGATACCCGGAAAACGGCAATCCGGCGCGATCGATCGATTCTTCGACTCTTCGATTCGGCTGTTGCGGCAATCGTGGTATTCGCAACGAGTATTCCGGTAATTGGGCGCGTGATTGCAACGATGCGGTGCGCCGGTGGCGGATTGTGGCGCCATCGGCGCCCCCCTACAGTGGAGGTAAACCCGCAAAGAGAACCCGCCTCCCGGAGTGTCCGCCCCATGTTCCAGATCCGCCGCGCCGAAGACCGCTGCCACACGCGCCACGGCTGGCTCGAGTCGCGTCACAGCTTTGCGCCCGCCGGCCGCGCCGCAAATGCGCATCCACCGGTCGGTGCACTGCACGTGCTGAGCGAGGACCTGATCGCGCCGACGCGCGGCTTCGGAATGCAGCCGCGCCGCGACGTGGAGATCGTCACCTATGTGCTGGACGGCACGCTCGCGCACCGCGACAGCCTTGGCTGCGGCGCGATCGTCCGGGCCGGCGGCATCCAGCGGTTGAGCGCCGGCACGGGGCTCATGCACAGCGAAACCAACGCGTCGCGCGACCGGCCGCTGCATCTGCTGCAGATCTGGCTGCAGCCGGCCGAGCGGGGCGGGCGGCCCGGCTATGAGGAACGGCGCTTCGCCGACGACGAGAAACGCGGCCGGCTGCGGCTGGTCGCGGCGCCGGACGGCGGCGACGGTGCGCTGTCGATGCGTGCGGACGCTCGCATTTTCGCGGGGCTGATCGACGGTGGCGAGGCGGCGGCGTTCGACCTGCCGGCCGGGCGCAGCGCCTATGTGCACGTGGTGCGCGGCGACGTCGAGGTCAATGGCCACGCGCTGGCCGCCGGCGACGGCGCGCGGATCGGCGGCGTGGACGCGGTTGCGTTCGCGCGCGGCCGTGCGGCCGAGGTGCTGCTGTTCGACGTCGCCTGAAGTAAAAAAAGGGACGCGAGCACCCGCCCGCGTCCCCTTCGGCGCCGCTCCGGGGAGCGGCCGGCCGGCTTACTGCGCCGGCGCCGACGCGGCCTTGGCCGCGCGATGCTGCTCCCAGCGTTCCTTCATCTTCTCGTGACGCTGTGCCATCTTCGCGAACTGCTGCTTCAGCGCCGTGCTGACCGTGGTCTTCTGCTGGTCGTTCAGCCCGTTGTAGAACGCGAGCCAGGCGGTGGACGTCTGCTCGCGCAGTTGCGCGTTCTGCTGCTCGGCCTGCTGGCGTGCGGCGTGCATCGCGTTCAGGTCGAGGATCGGCTGGTTCTGCTGCGCCTTGAACTGTTCGCCCATCTGCTCGTGGCTCTTGCGCATCGCTTCACGGTTCTGCTTCATCGTGTTGATGGCCGTCTGCCATTGCTGTTCCTGCGACGCGTTGAGCTTCAACTGGTCGTGCAGCTTCATGATCACGCCGAACGGGCCGCCGTCGTGCCCGTGCATCTGGTGGGCGCCGGGGCCGCCCGGCGGCGGCATGTCGTTGGGCTGCGCGGCATGCGCGGTGCCGAATGCGAGAGCGAGCACAGTGGCGGCCGCGATGGCCACGCGGGAAGTCTTCTTATACATTTCAGAAACTCCTTGTATCCAAAGGGTCCGGCGATGCGGTATTTGGAAAGCCGCGTACCGCATCCGGTAAGACGGAGGTTAGCGATGCAGGCCCCGGCCGGTGTTACGCGGGGAGGTGGCCCGGTTACGGTGCATTACAGTTCCCTTGCGCGGTAACCCGCAGTAACCCTTTCGTCCCTTTGTTTCGTTCTTTGACCCCGCCCTCGCGCGGTAAACTTCGAGCCATGACTACCCAGATCCTCATCGTCGACGACGACCAAGAACTCCGAGACCTGCTGCGCGACTATCTCGTGCGCCAGGGGATGGAAGTGTCCGTGCTGCACGACGCGGCGACGCTCGAGAAACGCCTCGAGCGCGAGCGCCCCGACCTGATCGTGCTGGACCTGATGATGCCGGGCGTGGACGGCCTGACCGCGCTGCGCCAGTTGCGCGCGGCCGGCGACGACATTCCCGTGATCATGCTGACCGCGCGGGCGGACGACGTCGACCGGATCGTCGGGCTCGAGCTCGGCGCGGACGATTACCTCGGCAAGCCGTTCAACCCGCGCGAGTTGCTCGCGCGCGTGCAGGCCGTGCTGCGCCGCCGCCGCGCGACCCCGTCGGCGGCCGCGCCCGAACAGCGCGAACCGTTTGCGTTCGGCCGCTTCGTGCTCGACTTCCAGGCGCGCACGCTGTCGGTCGACGGCAAGCCGGCCACGCTGTCGAGCAGCGAATTCGCGCTGCTGAAGATCTTCGTGAACCATGCGCTGCGCACGCTCACGCGCGAGCGGCTGCTCGAGCTGCTGCACGGGCCCGAGTACGACGGCACCGACCGCGGCATCGACGTCCAGGTGTGGCGCCTGCGCCGCATCCTCGAAACGGATCCGTCGACGCCACGTTTCATCCAGACGGTGCGCGGGCGCGGCTACGTATTCGTGCCCGACGGCGAGGCCCATGCGCAAACCCATTGATTCACTGTTCGGGCGGCTGGCGCTGCTCGTCGTCGGTGTGCTGCTCCTGTCGCACTTCGCGTGGTTTTTCGCGATGCGGCTCGAGCGCAACCAGATGCAGACGCGTTACGCGGTCGAAGAGGCCGCGTTCCTGGTCGATGCGGTGCGCCAGCACGTCGAGCGCACGCCCGACCAGCCTTTGCCGTCCCGCGTGCGGCTCGTGACGCCGGACAGCGCCGACGTGCCGAAGAACGACGTGTCGAACCTGCCGGCGGCGCTCAAGCGGTTCCGCGACGACGTGAGCGAGCGGATGCCGCCCGGCACGCGCGTCGAGATCGGCGCGCCCGGCCATCCGCCCGTGCTGTGGGTCAAGGAGCCGGCCGACCGCAACTGGATCGTGGTGCCCGTGCAGCCGCTGCGGCCGCCGCGCTCGCTGGACCGGATGCTGCTGTGGCTCGGCACGATCTTCTCGGCCGGCGTGATCGCCGCGCTGTTCGCGGCGTGGCAGCTGCAGCAGCCGTTGCGCTCGCTGGCGCGCGCGGTCGCGCGCTTCGGCCGCGGGCAGCCGGTGCCGCCGCTGCGCGAGCGCGGCCCGCGCGAGCTGCGCCAGCTCACGCATGGTTTTAACCAGATGGTGGAACAGGTGTCGCAGGCCGAGAGCGACCGCGCGGTGATGCTGGCGGGCGTCGCGCACGACCTGCGCACGCCGCTGGCGCGGATGCGGCTGCGTGCGGAAATGATGGACGACGCGCGGTTGCGCGACGGCGTCGTGCGCGACGTCGACTCGATGTCGCACATCGTCGACCAGTTTCTGGTGTTTGCGCACGGCGGGTCCGACCGCAGCGAGCCGGTGCCGGTCGACCAGGCGTGCGAGCGGATCGCGCGCAGCTATCGTGCGGTCGCGCCGAACGCGCCGACGGTCCAGACGCGGCTCGATGCCGATCCGGGCTTCCGGCTGCCGACGGCGACGCTCGACCGGATCCTGTCGAACCTGCTGGACAACGCGCATGCGTACGGCGCGCCGCCCGTGCTGATCGAGACGGCGCGCACGCCGACCGGCTATGTGCTGTCGGTCAGCGACAGCGGCGGCGGGATTGCGCCGCGCGACCTCGCGGCCGCCACGCGGCCGTTCGTGCGGCTCGACCCGGCCCGCGGCGGCAATGGCCACAGCGGGCTCGGGCTCGCGATCGTCGAGCGGCTCGTGCTCAGGCTGGGCGGGGCGTGCGACATCGGCAACCGCCCGGAAGGCGGCCTGCGCGTCGCGATGACGTTCCCGTTCGAGGTCGTGCCGAAGGACGAACCCCACGCACAGGCTGCGTAAGGGTTGCATGCGGCGCCTGCCCGGCCGGACGGGCGCCGCGCGGCATCATTCGCCGAACAGCGTGCCGAGCGTCTCGGCTGCGTTGCTGTCGATCGTGTTGTAGGTCACGGTGGTGGCCTCGAAGATGTACACGGTCGTATATCGGCCGAGGCGCTCCAGGATTTCCTCCTGCAGCGATTCCGGCACGACGTTCATGTTCAGGTACCACGCAGTCGACGACAGCCGCGTCTGGAACGATCCATACTCCTGCATCAGTTCGTAGAACGCGTCGGCATCCTGATCGCGGCAGACGATCACCAAGTTTCCTGCCATTCCCTTCCTCCCGCTCGTCGATCGATCCCCAGGGGGCTAGCCCCGATCATACCCGCTTCGCCGTTTCCGGCTGCTGACGCCCGACACGGTTTGCGCCCGCGTGCGGCTGGCGGGTTCACGGCCGGGCCGGATCACGGCATAATTCGGGCCTGCATGCCGGCCGAAGGACTGCGGCCGGGCTGCTCCTACCGCGCACCCGCCGTCCGCCCGCGCGCCGGGCACGATCCGTGCGCCGGCTGGCCGTCCCCGGACGGTTGTACCTGAAATACAGGTTGGTGTAGTGTCGTGCCGTCGCGGGCCGACTCGACCGGGACCGCGCGGGAAGCAGCTTGCACGCACGGCGCATCGCGCCTGCGCGAGATCGTCAGTCAATCGAATTACCGCGCCCGTGCGCTTTGCCATGAATCAACATCGACTGCCGGCTTCGTTCGGCCTTACCGGGGAGGGCGCCTGATGGACGTCGGATTCTTCAATCCGAACCGGACCGCCAACGCGTCCGCATGGCGCGTTTTGCCGAACCGGTGGGACTTCATCGCGTTTCCGCTGATCATCTGCCTGCTGGCGATGGCAATCGTCGGTTTCCACGAAACGATGGCGCCGATCGGTGTCCTGCAGACGCAGAAGATCTCGCTCGACCCGTCGAACCTGCCCGAATACGCGTTGCGCACCACGCTGCGGATGCTCGCCGCGATGGTCGCGTCGCTCGTGTTCACGCTCGTCTACGGCACGCTCGCGGCCAAGAGCCGCCGCGCGGGCATGGTGCTGATCCCGATCCTCGACATCCTGCAGTCGGTGCCGGTGCTCGGCTTCATCTCGTTCACCGTCACGTTCTTCCTCGCGCTGTTCCCGAGCCGCGTGCTCGGCGCCGAGCTCGCGGCGATCTTCGCGATCTTCACGAGCCAGGCGTGGAACATGACGTTCAGCTTCTACCAGTCGCTGCGCACGGTGCCGCGCGATCTCGACGAGGTGTCGCGGAGCTTCCATCTGACGTCCTGGCAGCGCTTCTGGAAGCTCGAGGTGCCGTTCTCGATGCCGGGGCTGATCTGGAACATGATGATGTCGATGTCGGGCGGCTGGTTCTTCGTCGTCGCGTCGGAGGCCATCACCGTCGGTAACCAGACCATCACGCTGCCGGGGATCGGTGCGTATCTCGCGCAGGCGATCTCGGACAAGAACCTCGGCGCGATCGGCTGGGTGATCGTCACGATGACGGTCGTGATCCTCGCGTACGACCAGTTCCTGTTCCGCCCGCTCGTCGCGTGGGCCGACAAATTCCGGATGGAGAACACGAGCTCGGGCAACGCGCCGGAGTCGTGGCTGCTCGACCTCGTGCGCCGCACGCGCCTGATCCATCAGCTGCTCGTGCCGGCCGGCTGGTTCTTCGCGAAGGCCGCGCGGATTCCGCTGCGCCTGCCGCTGTCGGGCGCGATGCGCTTCGCGCTGCCGCGCGTCGAGAAGAAGGCGTCGCGCACGGTCGACATCGCGTGGGCGATCCTCGTGCTGATCGGCACGGCCTATATCGTGTGGCGCGTCGTCACCTTCGTGTCGTCCGGCGTGACGATGGCCGAGGTCGGCCACGTGTTCGTGCTCGGGCTCATCACGCTGCTGCGCGTGGTCGTGCTGATCGCGATCGCGTCGGTGATCTGGGTGCCGATCGGCGTGTGGGTCGGGCTGCGCCCGAGGCTGGCCGAGAAGCTGCAGCCGCTCGCGCAGTTCCTCGCCGCGTTCCCGGCCAACCTGCTGTTCCCGGTGTTCGTGATCGTGATCGCGCGCTTCCACCTGAACGCCGATATCTGGCTGTCGCCGCTGATCGTGCTCGGCACGCAGTGGTATATCCTGTTCAACGTGATCGCCGGTGCAACGTCCTACCCGAACGACTATCGCGAAGCGGCGACGAACTTCCGCATTCGTGGCTGGCAGTGGTGGCGGCAGGCGATCCTGCCCGGCATCTTCCCGTACTACGTGACCGGCGCGATCACCGCATCGGGCGGCGCATGGAACGCGAGCATCGTGTCGGAAGCCGTGCAGTGGGGCAACACCAAGATCGAGGCGCACGGCCTCGGCGCCTACATCGCGCAGACGACCGCCGCCGGCGATTTCCCGAAGATCATCCTGGGCATCGCCGTGATGTCCCTGTTCGTCACCCTGTTCAACCGCCTGCTGTGGCGCCCGCTGTATGCCTTTGCCGAAGCGAAGCTGCGGCTCGACTGAGACCGATTGAGAGCGAAACGCGATGCACAATCCGAATGCTGTAAACGCCCCCATCCAGACGTCCCAGCCACCGCGCCTCGGCGAGGAAATCCTGCGCGTCGATCACGTCTGCCGCGGCTTCAACAAGACGCAAGGCGAGCTGCTCGTGCTCGACGACGCGAACCTGTCGCTGCGCGAAGGCGAGATCGTCGGGCTGCTCGGCCGTTCCGGCTCGGGCAAGTCCACGCTGCTGCGGATCATCGCCGGCCTGATCGAGCCGACCGGCGGTGAAGTGAGCTATCTCGGCAAGCCGCTGAGCGGCCCGGCCGAAGGCGTCGCGATGGTGTTCCAGACCTTCGCGCTGTTCCCGTGGCTCACCGTGCTGCAGAACGTGGAAGCCGGCCTCGAGGCGCTCGGTGTCGGCGCACGCGAGCGGCGCGAGCGTGCGCTCGCGGCCATCGACCTGATCGGCCTCGACGGTTTTGAGAACGCGTATCCGCGCGAGCTGTCGGGCGGCATGCGCCAGCGCGTGGGTTTTGCGCGCGCGCTGGTCGTCGACCCGACGATCCTGCTGATGGACGAACCGTTCTCGGCGCTCGACGTGCTGACGGCCGAAACGCTGCGTACCGACCTGCTCGATCTGTGGACGCAGGGCCGGATGCCGATCAAGTCGGTGCTGATCGTCACGCACAACATTGAAGAAGCCGTGTTCATGTGCGACCGGATCCTCGTGCTGTCGTCGAATCCGGGCCGCGTGATCGCCGAGATCAAGGTGCCGTTCAAGCACCCGCGCAACCGGCTCGACCCGGCGTTCCGCAAGCTGGTCGACGACATCTACGCGAAGATGACCGCGCGCCAGACCAACGAGGCGACGAAGAAGGGGCTCGAACTCGGCAGCTGGCTGCCGCAGGTGTCGACCAACCTGATGGCCGGCCTGATCGAAACGCTCGCGATGGCGCCGTACCACGGCCGCGCCGACATGCCGGAAATCGCGCGCACGCTGCACCTCGAGGTCGACGACCTGTTCCCGATCGCCGAAGTGCTGCAGTACCTCGGTTTCGCGGACGTGCGGGAAGGCGACGTGTTCCTGACGCCGCCGGGGCGCGTGTTCGCCGAGTTCGGCACGCAGGAGCGCAAGCTGATGTTCGCGGATCACCTGCTGAAGCACGTGCCGCTCGCCGCGCGGATCAAGAAGGTGCTGAACGAGCGCCCGGGCCATCGCGCGCCGCGCGTGCGCTTCGAGCAGGAGCTGGAGGATTCGCTGTCGGACGGCGCGGCCGAGGAAACGCTCGACGCGGTGATCGACTGGGGCCGTTACGGCGAGATCTTCTCGTACAACGACCAGACCGAGATCTTCAGCCTCGAGGACGTCGAGTCCTGATCGATGCGCCGGGCCGCGAGGCCCGGCATCCGCGCGCGCTGCGCTGCGCAGCGCGCCGTTACTGCAGGTTGCCCCAGCGGTCCACGGCCGGTTCGGCCGACGCCCACTTCCAGTGCATGCCTTGCTGGCATGCATTCGCGAAATACCAGTCGGCCTTGTCGCCGTCCTTCACCGAGAACGCGAATTCCTTGCACAGCGCGAGCGCCGACGAATACGCGCGCGTGACGCGCACTTCGCCCTCGCCGTTTTCCAGCGGCAGCGTGTTCTTCACCTTCCACGGTTTCACTTCGCCGACGGCCAGGCCACCGGCCACCTTCGCGATTGCGTCCTGCTGGTTCTGATGGAGCTGCTTCATCGTGCGGTTGACGGCCTCGTCGGTCGCGGCCTGCACGGCAATCCCGACGCCGACGCCGACCGCCGGGTTCGCGGTAACGAGCCCCGTCGCCGCGCCGGCAAGCGCACCGCTCGCCGCGCCGACCGACCCGCAGCCCGACAGCGAAGCCGCCGCCGCGCACAGCGCGCCGATCGCCGCGATACGGATCGCGACGCTCATTGCAGCGCGCCCCAGCGTTCGGTCGCGGGTTCGGCCGACGCCCATTTCCACACGGGGCCGTCGCGGCAGATAGTGGCGACGTAGAACGCCGCTTGCGCGGCCTTGTCGGGCTTCGCGGGCGTGTCGACCGCGAACACGATTTCCTTGCAGTCGAGCGGGCCGATGCTGATCATCCGGCTGACCGTCACGCGACCCTGCTCGTCGTCCTCGATCGGGAACGAGTGGTGCGTCGACCACGGCGCGACCCCGCCGACGTCGAGCGGGCCGGCCGCCTTCGCGATCTGTTCCTGCGTGTAGCGATGCGCGACGCGCTGCGAGTACTGGACGCCCGCCCGTGCGCCGGCGACGGCGCCGAGGCCGATGCCCGTCGCGACGGCGGCGTTGTTAGTGACCTTGGAAGCGATCGCGGCGCCCGCGATACCGGCGCCGGCTGTCGCGCCTTCGCTGTACAGCGAGTTACAGCCGGACAACAGTGCGGCCGTGGCGATCGCGGCCAGCACGACGCGCGCCGGCATGGCCCGGCGCGTCGATTCGAAACGAATGTTCATCCCTGAGTAAAAGTCCTGTCTGGGTGAGCGGCGACGCATGCGCGCCTCCATGCCGCGTCATTGTTTCGCAATTGTCATAGGAAAAATGCAAAGCTTTGACAAATCGCCGAACGGCTTGTCGCGCGGGCGCGCGGCGCTATTCTCGGGCAGATGGCTGACGAAGGGTCGAAACGTTACAAATTGAAGGCAATTGTTACCTCGGCGTGCGAGGAACCGACCTAGACTGTTTTGTTATGGAATGTTTCTACGACGGCCTCGAGCCGCACCGAATATGAGACACCCAGCCATGCGCCGTTCGAAACGGTCGTCACCCCGGTCGCCCGACGCGGAGGCCGACCGTGCGCGTCCGCAGACCGACGCGCCAACCGCACCGCCTGCCGGCGCGCCCGGCGAGTCGCCGTCCGACGGCGATCACAACCAGGGCGGCGCCCGCCCGGAAGGGCTCGGCTATCAACGCGACCTGGGTCAGGAGCAGGACGCTTGATCCCGTCGTCGTCGCATTCCGCCGTCGCATTTCACTGCATTTCTCAGATCTGAATCGCCGCGCGGCTGCCCTCGGGCCGCTGCATCAGCGTTGGCGTGCGTCGCGCGCCAGTCAATCGAATCGAGGAGGGGAAGCCGGATGAGCAGATTGATCGTGGTATCGAACCGGGTCGCGGCCGGAGAGGACACGCGCCCCAGCGCGGGCGGCCTCGCCGTCGGCGTGATGGACGCGCTGAAGGAAACCGGCGGCGTCTGGTTCGGCTGGAATGGCGAGATCGTCGGTGCGCCCGACGCCGAACCGGCGATCCAGCGGGACGGCAACGTCACGTACGCGACGGTCGGGCTGACCCGGCGCGATTACGACCAGTACTACCGCGGTTTCTCGAACGCGACGCTGTGGCCGGTGTTCCATTACCGCGGCGACCTTGCACGCTTCGACCGGCAGGAATACGCGGGTTATCTGCGCGTGAACGCGATGCTCGCGAAGCAGCTCGCCGCGCTGCTGCGGCCCGACGACCTGATCTGGGTGCACGACTACCACCTGCTGCCGTTCGCGCATTACCTGCGCGAACTCGGCGTGAAGAACCCGATCGGCTTCTTCCTGCACATCCCGTTTCCGTCGCCGGACATGCTGCGCCTCGTGCCGCCGCACGAGGAACTCGTGAAGTTCATGTGCGCGTACGACGTCGCGGGCTTCCAGACCGAGACCGACAAGCAGGCGTTCACCGACTACATCGAGCGGCGCGGGATCGGCGCGGCGAGCGACGACGGGATGCTGCATGCACACGGCCGCGTCGTGAAGGTTGCCGCCTATCCGATCGGCGTGCATCCCGATGCGATCGCGCAGGTGGCCGTCCAATACGGCACGCGCAAGCCGGTGAAGATGCTGCGCGAGGCGCTCGACGGCCGCAAGCTCGTGATGAGCGTCGACCGTCTCGACTATTCGAAGGGGCTCGTCGAGCGCTTCCAGTCGTTCGAGCGGATGCTCGCGAACGCACCGGGCTGGCAGGGGCGCGTGTCGCTCGTGCAGATCGCGCCGCCGACCCGCTCCGACGTGAAGACCTACCAGGACATTCGCGAAACGCTCGAAGGCGAGGCCGGCCGCATCAACGGCCGCTTTTCGCAACTCGACTGGACGCCGATCCAGTATCTGAACCGCAAGTACGAACGCAACCTGCTGATGGCATTCTTCAGGATGTCGCAGGTGGGCTTCGTGACGCCGTTGCGCGACGGGATGAATCTGGTCGCGAAGGAGTATGTCGCGTCGCAGGATCCGGCCGATCCGGGCGTGCTCGTGCTGTCGGAGTTCGCGGGCGCGGCGGCCGAGCTGACCGGCGCGCTGCTCGTCAATCCGTACGACCTGTCTCAGATGGCCGAGGCGCTCGAACGCGCGCTGTCGATGCCGCTCGCGGAGCGGCAGGCGCGTCACGAGGAGAATCTCGCGCGGCTGCGCGAGAACGACCTGTCGGTCTGGCGCGATACGTTCGTCGCCGACTTGCGCAGCGTCGCGGCGGCCGCGTCGGTCACGCGGCGTGCGGGCAGGCGGGCCGCGCATGTGTGAGTCCGCGCAGCGGGCCGGTGCCGGGGACGACGCGGCCGACGACGCAACCGGCCGTTTCTTCGTCGTGACGGGCGGCCCGGGTTCGGGAAAGAGCACGTTGCTCGACGCGCTCGAGCGTGCCGGTTTCGCGCGCTCGCAGGAGGCCGGGCGAGGCGTGATCCGCGACCAGATGGCCGTCGACGGCCACGCGCTGCCGTGGCGCGACCCGGCCGCGTTCGCCGAACTGATGCTGAGTTGGGAGATGCGCTCGTACCATCTCGCGCGGCACGCGCGCGGGCCGGTGTTCTTCGACCGCGGCGTGCCGGACGTGGTCGGCTACCTGCGGCTGACCGGGCTGGCGGTGCCCGCGCACGCGGAAGCCGCGGCCCGCCGTTTCCGCTATCACCGACGCGTGTTCATCGCGCCGCCGTGGCCCGACATCTATGCGCAGGACACCGAGCGCCGGCAGGATTTCGCGGAAGCCGTGCGCACCTATGACGCGATGGTCGAGTGCTACACGTCATACGGCTATCGGCTGATCGAGTTGCCGTGCGTGAACGTGAAGGCGCGCGTGCGCTTCGTGATGGACGCGCTCGACGCCGCATGACGTGCGGCGCAAGGCGGCGTCAGGTTGCGGTGTCCGGCCGCGGCGATGTGATGCGCAGCATGCTCACGACGGCGGCCACCGCCGCGAATGCCGTGGCGACATAAAGCGCGATCGTCGGCCCGCGATCGGGCGCGAGTCCGAAAATCAGCGCGACGAGCGCGGCGCCGAGCGTCTGGCCGGTCAGCCGCGCGGTGCTCAGCATGCCGCCGGCGCCACCGCTGCGCTCGCGCGGCGCGGACGACAACATCGCGCGGTTGTTCGGCGACTGGAACAGCCCGAAGCCCGCGCCGCACAGCGCCATGCGCCACACGATGTCGACGGTGCCCGGGTGCGCGCCGATCGTCGCGAGCGACAGCAGCCCGGCCGCGAACAGCGCGAGCCCGATCCCGCCGAGGATGCCGGCCGAATAGCGGTCCGACAGCACGCCCGCGAGCGGCGCGGCAAACACGATCACGAGCGGCCACGGCGTCATGTAGAGGCCCGTCTCGACCTGCGAGAAGCCGAGCGAGTTCTGCAGCCAGAACGGCAGCGCGACGAACGCGAGCATCTGCGACGTGAACGATGCCATCGACGTATAGATCGACAGTGCGAACATCGGGATGCGCATCAGGTCGACGGGCAGCAGCGGCGCCGGCTGCGACAGCTGGCGCTTCACGAAGAAATAACCGACGACGAACGCGATGCCCAGCTCGGCCGCGACGTACGCATGGCCTTCGCCGTGGCCGAGCCCGTCGACCGCCGTGATCAGCAGGCCGAACACGCACGCGTTCATCAGCGCGCTCGGGAAATCGTACGGCGCGTCGTGCAGCGGGTTGGCCGGCAGCGCGCGCAGGCTGCCGAGTACCGCGGCGATGCCGATCGGCACATTGACCGCGAACAGCCACGGCCACGAAGCAAACGACAGGATCGCGGACGCGACCGTCGGCCCGATCGCCGACGACAGCGCGACCACCATCGCGTTGATCGACAGCCCGCGCCCGAGCATCGACGACGGGTAGATCATCCGCACGAGCGCCGCGTTGACGCTCATGATGCCGGCCGCGCCGAACCCCTGGATCACGCGCATCACGGCCAGCATCGGCAGTGAGCCGGCGAGCGCGCAGCCGAGCGACGCCGCAGTGAACAGCGCGAGCCCGGCGATGTAGATGCGGCGATAGCCGATGCGCTCGCCGAGCGACGCGAGCGGCAGCAGCGTGATCGTGACCGCGAGCTGGTACGCGTTGACGATCCAGATCGATGCGGCGTCGGACGCGTGCAGGTCGCGCGCGATCGTCGGCAGCGCGACGTTCGCGATGGCGCCGTCGAGCACGGCAAGCGTGATGCCCAGGGCGACGCAGACGATCGCCCAGTAGCGTTGCGGAAGCGGCAGGCCGGTATCGGCGTTCATGGCGGGAACGAAAGCGTGGTTGTCCGCACGCCCGGTTGCCGGTTGCGTGCGCAACCATGCGGAAGGGTGGAGGCGGCGATGAACGGCCCGGCCGGTGCGGCTGCGCCGGGACGGGGCCGGTCGAGTGTATCACCGGGCCGCAATGCGCGACGCCGGCACGCCCGGTTGCCGGCCGGCGCGGACACTCAGCCTTCGAAGTCGAGGCCGCCGAGCCGCACGAGCGGGTCGGCCTGCGTGCGCGACGCGAGATCGATGTCGCGTGCGCCCTGCCATGCGCCCAGCTTTTTCGGCAGTGCGGCCAGGTAATGCTCGAAGCGCTGCAGGCCGTCCGATTCCATCAGCCGCTCGATTTCGTCGGTGTCCCAGGTCAGCTCGAGATTCAGCGGATGCACGAAGCCGCTCACGTGCTCGTGCGGCGCGCTGCGGATCTGCACGCGTGTCGGGTGCCCGTGCCCGCCGTACGGGACGACGTCGGTCAGCACGTGATCGGCGAAGAAGGCGGCGATGGCCTGCGCGATGCGCGGCGCGAATTCGGTATCGAAACGGCGGGCGGTTTCGGGCTGCATGAAGGCGTCTCCTGTGTGCCGAAAATCGTAGCACGGCGACGCCACGTTTCGGCGTGCGTGACACGCGTAATGGCGCGTTACCACTTGCTGCATCTATTACGGCCGCGTGCCGCCACAATGCATCGCATCCAGTACCACTTCGCGTGGGAGTCCATCATGAAAAAGATTGCCGCAGTGTGTGTTCTCGCCGGTTCGCTCGCCGTGGCGGGCCCGGCGTCCGCGCATGGCCACGACGGCGGCGCCGTCATCGGCGCATTGATCGGCGGCGCGGTGCTGGGCGCGATCGTGACGTCCGCGATGAATCCGCCCGTCGCGTATCAGGCACCCGCGTACCAGGCACCGGCCTATCAGCCGCCGACGTACTACCAGGCGCCCGCGTACCAGCAGCCTGCCTATCCGACCTACCAGCAGGCGCAGTACCAGGACGACGGCCCGAACTATTGCTACGACCGCTACCAGCGCGCGTATGTGTGCGGTGCGCCGGTGTCGGGCGGCTACGCGCAACCGGCCGGCTGGTAAGCAGGCGAGCGCGCGACGCTTGAGCGGGTTCGGTGCCGGACGCCCGGCACCAATCGGAGTTCGCTTCGCCTGACCGGACAACAAAAGGCCCTCGCTTCGTGCGAGGGCCTTTGTCGTTTGCGCGGCCGTCCGTTTGTTTGCGTGATGCATCGGCCATCGGCGGGCCGTGCGTGGATACAAACGGTTGCAATTGCACGTCAGTGGCGATGACCGCCACCACCGTCGCCGCGACCGCCGCCATCGTTCCAGTCGCCGCCGCGTCCGCCGCCGTGCCATCCGTTGCCGCCGCGATTGCCGCGATCGCTGTCCCAGTGGTGGTAGTCGCGCCGGCCGCGATCCCAATCGCGTCCGCCGCCACCACCCCAGATGTTGACCGTGCCGTACACGGGCGACGGGCCGTACGCGTAGCCCGGGCTGGAATAGTAGGGCTGCCCGTAGCCGTATCCGGCGTCGGGAGCGACGACGCAGCCGGCCAGCAGGGTCGCGACTCCGGCGGCGGTGATGAGCTTCAGCATGATGTTCTCCGTTGGTTCCCCTATAAGTACCGCGCAAGGGGATTGCCGGCTGTTCGGAATTGTGTCGTCAAATTACAGCGCCGTAAGGTCCTGATGCGAAAGTGTTAGCATCCGGGGCTCATTTGTTTTTCAGGAGCACATCGATGAAATTCGCGATCCGGGCCGTGCTGGCCGCCTTCTGCGTAACGACTGCCGCAGCGTATGCGGCCGGGCCGGCGTCAGCGCCCGCCGTGCCGGCCGAGTCGATCAAGATGTTTCCGCAAGCAGCGACCGGCCAGCAGCGCGTCGTGATCGCGCTGCCCGCGCTCGAGAACGAAGGCGATGCGCGTGTCGAGCTGATGATCGGCAAGACGCTGCAGACCGACTGCAACCAGCAGTGGTTCGGTGGCGAGCTGACCGCCGAGGATGTGAAGGGGTGGGGTTATACGTACTACCAGCTCACCGACGTGAAGGGTCCCGCGTCGACGCTGATGGCGTGCCCGGGCCAGGCGCCGCAGCAACGCTTCGTGCAGGTGCGCGGTGACGGCCAGCTGCTGCGCTACAACAGCCGCCTGCCGCTCGTCGTCTATGTGCCTGAGGGCTTCGAGGTGCGCTATCGCGTGTGGCACGCGTCGAAGGACGTGCAGCACGCAGCGAAGCAGTAACGTGCCGGCGCGGCCGCGCGCGGCGGCGTCTGGCTGCTACGCGCCGCTTGCGCCGACGAGCGCAGGCCACGCGGCCAGCGCGGCCTGCGCGATGGCCTCCAGATCGCGACGGTTCGCGCCGTCGCGCGCCTGAATCGACATTCCCTGCTGAACTGTCACGTAGTACCGCGCGATCGCGTCGAGGTTCGCATGCGCCGCGATCTCGCCGGTTGCGACGCCTTGCCGGAGGCGTTCCCGCAGCGCGTCGACCGTGCGCTCGCGCATCGCGATTAGCGTTTGCCGGACGGTATCGGAACGCTCGGCCGGATGCAGCGCCGACAGCACGATCAGGCAGCCGGCCGGCTTCGAGCGCCGCGTGAACACGCGCGCGGTATCCATCAGGTAGTTCCGCACGGCGTCGTGCGCGCTGCCGGCCTGTTCGACACCATCCCAGATTTCCCGTCCCTCCGTAGCGCGGTAGTGCTCGAGCGCCTGCCGGAACAGCGTTTCCTTGCTGCCGAACGCCGCATACAGGCTCGGTGACGCAATGCCCATCGCGGCCGTCAGGTCCGCCATCGACGCACCCTCGTAGCCGAGGCGCCAGAACACCTCCATCGCGCGATCCAGCGCCGCTTCCTTGTCGAAGCTTCTCGGTCGGCCCCGTTCAGCCATGGCATCCAATCCTTCGTCGATATCTGTATCGATCGATAAAATAAATCAATTGACTGTGCCGCGCAACTTGCCACATTCTGTGTCGACCGTTACATAAATGAGGAAAGGAACGAACATGAATCGACTTCAGGGCAAGCGTGCACTCATCACGGGCGGCAGCCGCGGCATCGGCGCGGCCATTGCGAAACGGCTGGCGGCCGACGGTGCGGACGTCGCGATCACTTATGAAAAATCGGCCGAGCGGGCGCAGGCGGTCGTTGCCGGCATCGAGGCGCTGGGCCGTCGCGCGGTTGCGATCCAGGCCGACAGCGCCGATCCGGTTGCCGTGCGCGCCGCGGTCGATCGAGCCGCGGAGGCGCTCGGCGGTCTCGACATCCTGGTCAACAACGCGGGGATTTTCCGCGCCGGGACGCTGGAAACGATGACGCTCGACGATATCGACGCGACGCTGGACGTGAACGTGCGCGCGGTGATCGTCGCGTCGCAGGCGGCGGCGCGGCATCTCGGGGCGGGCGGGCGCATCGTGTCGACCGGCAGTTGCCTTGCGACGCGCGTGCCCGATGCGGGGATGAGCCTCTATGCGGCGAGCAAGGCCGCGCTGATCGGCTGGACGCAGGGGCTCGCGCGCGATCTCGGTTCTCGCGGCATCACGGTCAATATCGTGCATCCGGGTTCGACGGATACCGACATGAATCCGGCCGACGGCGACCATGCAAGTGCGCAGCGTTCGCGGATGGCGATCCCGCAGTACGGCAAGGCAGATGACGTGGCGGCGCTCGTGGCGTTCGTCGTCGGGCCGGAAGGGCGGTCGATCAACGGGACCGGGTTGACGATCGATGGCGGCGCGAATGCGTGATGGCCGATGCCCGGCAGCGTGATGCGGCCGGGCGGCGTGACGTGCGTTATCGGCAGCCGAGCTGTTGATGCGCGGCTTCGAGGTCGGCCCGCTTGTCGTAAGCGCGCAGTTCATTGCGCGGTTTGCCGTCCGGGCCGATCCCGCGCACGACCTTCTGACCGCGGTCGGGGGTATGCGTTACCGCATCGATGCCGGCGGCCAGTTCCCTGCAGCGTGCATCAGAGGATGCGTTTTCCGGGCGCGGTGCGGCTGCACCCGTGACGTTGGCGATGCCGGGGCTGACATAGCGCTGCTTGGCGGGTGCGGTGCCGGCATCGGCGGCGTTCGCCGTGCCCGTCATGGCGGAAAGCGCGGCCAGTGCCGCGATCGCTCGAATCATTGTCTGAATCCGTATGCTGAAGAAGGTTCGGAATTCTACGCAATGTGCGGCGCTGGTTCGGGGTGATCGGGTGAGGTGCGATTGTGTGTCGCATGTCGTAGCTGGTGTCACGCGCTTCTCGTGCGCGACGGTGCACGCGTGCAGGGCCCCAGACAGCAAAAAGCCCGCTTGCTTTCGCAGAGCGGGCTTCGGTATTGGTTGCGGGGGTAGGATTTGAACCTACGACCTTCGGGTTATGAGCCCGACGAGCTGCCAGACTGCTCCACCCCGCGGCGCGAAGTGTATCTCGCATCGCTGCGCAGAGTCAATCAATCCGTGATTCTTGTTGAACGGGGCGTGGGGTTCGCGGGGTTCGGTGGCTTGATTGTGGATGTCGACGTTGGATGCTTGCGCTTCCCGATCTGCTTCGACGTCACGCGCTTGTGGTTGCCGCCGGCGCGGTAGCGGATCGTGGGGGAGTGGGTGAAGCGATGGAGAATTTCTGGTCCCCCCGACAGGAATCGAACCTGTATCTAGCGCTTAGGAGGCGCTTGTTCTATCCATTGAACTACGGGGGGCGGATAGTTTGAGCGGGGAGGACGAACCCTTGTGAATCAGGCTCTTAGTCTTGTCCCGTGTGCGTTTCCGGGATTTCTACCTGCTCGCGCATGACGCGGAGTGACAGGCTGTGAAGCATAGTTTAACGCCCCGCTTGCTACAAATCGACCCTGTAGCAGCGTATGTGGATGACGCATTGCTTCAGTCCACAAACGGGGAATTTCATGGCTTCGATCCTCAAGATCGGCGACAGCTGGCGGGCTCAAGTCCGCCAGCGGGGACAGAGTATAGCAAAGACATTTCGAACCAAGGGCGCGGCTGAAGCATGAGCGCGCGAGATCGAAGGCGGTATCGACAAGGGGATCGATGATCTGCGGTTGCTCGACCTTCGACCTTCGACATTAGGCGACGAGCGCGCCGTTTGAGGATGGGTGGAACATCCCGGAGGTGGTCGCTGTAACTGGCCACAAAGATTGGCGCAATCTGAAGCGGTACACTAACTTGTCACCTGAAAGGGGGTGCAGAAAGGGCGGTAGATACTCGGGCCGAGCACGACGCCCGAAGTGACGACCGAATAACAGAAGCGAAGAGGTCACAATGGGAAAGCATTATCCAGCGGTTTACCGGGGCGACGAGTTCAATTGCTTGCACTGCGGAGTGTACGCGGTACAGCACTGGTCAAGCTTTTTCTGGTACTTGGGGAAGACGACAATCGCCTTGTCGCAGAACAAGGATTGGGATGTGTGTTCCTGCGGCCACTGCAGTGGAGTTTCGTACTGGTATCAGGACAAACTGCTAGTACCATCGGTTGCAACTGTAGCGCCAGCACATGAATTGTTCCCCGCTGCTGCGCGTGGAGACTATGATGAGGCGCGAGAGATCTTTGCTCGCTCACCCAAGGCTGCAGGTGCGTTGCTGCGGCTATGTCTACAAAAGTTGCTCGTCGAGCTGGGGCAGAAGGGCAAGAATATTAACGATGACATCGGTGCGTTGGTCCAGAAAGGCTTGCCTGTGTTCGTACAGCAGGCTCTCGACTACTGCCGCGTGATTGGGAACAACGCTGTCCATCCCTTGGAAATTAATCTCGACGAGACGCCGGAGACGGCCATCGTACTGTTCGAGATGCTAAACGTGATTGTGGATCAGCAGATCGCGCAGCCGCAGCGTATCGCCGGATACTATAAGACTCTTCCCGAGGGAGCAAAGGCCGCAATCGAAAAGCGTGATGGGTCCGCCGCGAAAGTCGATACCGCAATTGCAGCAGAGCCGGCGAGATCGACCGGCCCTGCAAAGTAGTTGCGCCGCTAGCTTTCTGGCCTGTGCCGACTTTTCGTCGAGGTAGTCGGCAACTGCATCGTACGCGGCGAATCGTCCGCCGCCCTCGTTGTACGTTGCGATCGGAAACGTCACGGCGCTGATCTGGTTTCGAATCGTCCATTCGGACATCAACAGTATCTGAGCAAGTTGCGCAAGCGTCATGCGAGGGCCGTACTTTTCAAGTATGTATGCGTGGGTCCACATCGGTTTCTAACGTCGGTGCGAGCTATGCGTGTCGAAATTCGTGATGACTCGGGGAAGTTGATTTGGGCCGCTTGACGGAACACTGGATGTGGTGATGGGGTGACGAGTCAGATCTACCGTACGGATGGAACCCTCAAGCACGTCGCTAACGCACTTGAGGGTGCCCGGCAGCAGGCAGTTGGCGAATTAGCTGTTCTTCACGACGTTGATGGAGTAGCGAATGTTGGCGCTACCTCCGCCGAGGTCGATCGTGATATTCCAATAGCCCGTTGAGGGCGCGGCGATTCGAGCGGGCAACCTCTTAAAATTCCCGCCGAAATACTCGAAGCGTTGTCCGGATCGATAGCGCTGGAAATTGCTATCTGTTGTCAGCATGACGTTGCATTGGTAGTCGCAATTGACTACGACGACGTCGCCCTCGTTGAGATGCTCTCTCGAATGAATGAAGCTCATAGGTCTTCCTCGTTGTTATGCCCGCTTGCCGGGTGTGAAGATCCTAGCACGGGCTACAAAGTGCCCCATTCACGACGGCTTTGTTGGTGTTGGGTCCGTGCGGGCAGCGGAGACCCTGAGAGGCGGCCGACACGCGGGGCTGCAGACCTGCTTTTTCTCTACTGGCGAGTCTGCATAGGGGGCATATTCATGCCGGCTCAACAGCAGATCGCCGAGCACCTCGGCCTTGATCAGTCGGCCGTTTCACGGTACGACGAGGAGTTTGTGCGGCAGTTCAAATGGGCGTTGACTAGTCGGCAGGTGTTCGCTTGTCTCAAGCAGACGGTCCCGGAAACGCCCACCGATATCCAGCGTGCTGCACGTTTCTACTACCTGCAGAAAAGTTGCTTTGGCAGAAAGCTTGAAGGGCAAATATTCGGCACGGCGACGACAACCCCGCCGGGCCTTGAACCTGCTGCGCATCGAGGAGGAACTGTCTGCGGCACACCTACGTTTGGCGAATACGTTCGTGGAGCGTCTAGATTGGGTGGCCTGTATCGATCGATATGACCGGCCGCATACGCTGTTCTACTTGGACCCGCCGTATTACGAGACGGAGGGGTACGGCGTGGCGTTTCCGTTCTCGGAGTACGAGAAGATGGCGCAGCGTCTGCGGTCGATCAAGGGGCACGCGATCGTGAGCCTCAACGATCATCCCGACATTCGGCGCGTGTTCGACGGATTTCATATCGAGACCGTGCCGATTCAATACACGGTCGGTGGTGGGAAGGGCGTCGAGCGAAGCGAGTTGATCATCTTCAGTTGGGACGACGCTGCGCAGCCTGTGGGGCTGTTCTAACCGACGATGCCGGCGCGGACTCTCGCGCCGGCATCGTGCTTACAGGTCAGCGAATTTGGGCAGAAGGTCCTGGTCGACGAGCCGAATCTCGATACGGTTGGCAACCTCGACGTGTTCGGAGTTGTCCACTGAAAAAACGGCATCTGGGACGCTCACAATGATCGTCCCGGTCTGCTTCCGACCGGCTTCAGGAACTGGAATCAATTCGCGTGCTTCCGGGACTTGCTGTACCGTGAGGAGCTTCGGGAGATACAGCATCCAGCCAACGCCCGGCTTGTCATCAAACACCTGCCGGGGAAAATACTCGCGTGGCGAAACAGAGACATACATCGGGTCATAAACCGAGACCATCGCGGACACTATCTTCGCCACACCCTCATAGCTGCGCTCGGCCGCCGAGACTGCGCTCTGTGCCGGTAGCCCAATTTCTACCTCGCTGGGCCGCCTCTTCGCATCGATGGCTAACTTCAGCCTCGCGCTGTCGGCCGCGTCCATCCGACCATTCCAGAAGCCAAATACTTTAGGAAGGTCCATCTTCTTTTCGTACCGTTGCGCCAACACCGCCAAAACGGCTGTCGAAGGTATGCCGGGCGCTTCATACATGGGATATAGACGGGCTTCTTCTTCGGTGTCCGCCTTCAGCCACCATTGCCCTAAGCGTTCGTCCTCGCGTGACATGGCCTCAACCACCGGCCATAGACGGACAAGATGAGCCGCAAAATCGCCAAGCTGGGCGAAGTCGGTAGGGCTACGAAATTGCGTAACTATTTCCATGTTTGTCACGGCACCCATACTGATTCGACGTTAAGACGGATAAGCGGCGATCTCATGTAGTTCCAAGTCCGCTCCGTTTGAAAATACCATTTCAACCTCGCAGGAGGATGATCCTCTACAACCGCGGCCTGACCTGCAGCCTGCTCCTCCATTTCATCAAAGGTCTTGGTGTACGGTACATTGGCCTTATCCAAGAACTGATCGTACTTTGCCTTCGCTTCTATCAACAAACAGCTTTCCGGTCGAAAGCCGTCGAAGTCGCGCTGCCAGACCCACTCCATGCTCCAGGCCTCTTCAACGCTATAGGGGAAGCCCGTAATTCGCCCTTGGTACTCTCGGGAGTTGTCACTCATGCTCCAGTTGCGGCGCTGCATGCCCCCCGCCTCCGGTGGGCACTTCTTGCAGCTCTCTCCGGTGCGCGGTATAGCACGGACGGCAGGCTCTGCCTTACTTGCGTCTTTCGATGTGTCTCCCGACAGACTAGCCGTCCCGGCCACTGCGGCCCCGCCCAATAAGGCGGTTCCAGCGCGAGCCAAGACTGGTCCAAGTTCCACTATCGCCGCTTCGATCGCCGGCACCAACAATCCCCCCATGCTCAGCCCCTCCCTTGTCGTCCTGATGTTCGATACGCCATTGCATGACGCGTAGGTAATCGTGAAAACGTTCGTCGGCCGAGCGTCCGGGCCGAGTCAGCCACGCGCGCGTCGCAGGCCTCTCGTAAAACTTCGGAGCGTATGCCTCGATCCGAAGAAACGCCGCGACGTTCTCATCGGACTGAATGCCGAGCCGTCGAGCAGCGATGTATGCGTTCCAAAGGCGCGTGGGTAGGGTGCCGTCGTCGGCCAACTTTGGATCCGCTTTGACGAGATCCTGTCGGGTGCGTTCGACGTATCCGCGTGCGTCGATCTCGGCAAGTCCGGCAACCTGTTCGCTCGTCAGCTCAAGCATGCGGGTGTACTCCCTTCAGTTTTCCATTCATTTCGACGAGCCAGTCGAATGTCGAGACGAAGAACTGCATGCGCTGCGTGAATTCCATCAGCGACGCCATGTCGGTCATGATGCGGGCATCGTAGAAGCGGAGCAGGGCCGTGCTCCCGTCCGGCAAGCGTACGTCGAGGCGGCTGCGCAGCTCGTCAGCGAGTGATTCGATCGGATATGCGCTGATCAGCCAGGACACGCCGGTGGAGCTGCTGGCCATTGTGGAGAGAGTTCGCCGGGTATTGCCGGCCGTAGCGTCGTAGGCAAAAAGCCACGGTCCAGCGTCGGCGAGTGACGCGTCCTGCGTGCCGTCGAATACAGCTATGGCCGACCTAGATCGTTGAGGGGCTGCCCCATTGGCCGCGTCGGCGTAAAGAAGGCCGTCGACAAGCGCATAGAGATGCACCCGCATGGTCAACTGCTGTTGCCGCTTGAAGAAAAAAGCTTCGATCGAATTTTCGGTCATGTGCTACCCGCGCGCGATCATCGTCGCGGCGTTCTCGGCCGCAGCTTTCAGGCATTCGAGGCAGAGCGTGGGCGAGGGGGCAAGCGCTGCTGCAGATGCTGCGACGGCAGCGACTGCGCCGCCAGTCGTCGCTTCGCCAGATCCGACGTCGTCGAGCGTGGCGGAAGACTGCGAAGCGATCAGTGTCGCCCCGCACGCGGTCTTCATGCCCTCGATGGCGGTTTCTCGCCCGTCAAATGTGTGTGGATACCGCCGCCCCGTCGCGGGCAGGATCGGAAAGACTCCCTTGCACTGCGGGCAAAGTACCTTGTGCCCGACGCCTGCAATGGGTTTCCCGTCAATGGTCGCAGTCGCGCTGCCCTCCAGCACGCGGCCGCCATGCGTCGTCGTGTCGCCGACGCAGATCATGGCTCGGGCCATATGTTCTCTCGTAGGTGTGATTTTCGTATGAATTTACCATTTCCGTGAGAGGGGTCGGCCGTTGGCTATCTCGCACTCAGTCAACTGCTATCAATCGAAGCGAGCGCCGTCAATCATGCGGCGGAGCTGGTCGAGCGCGAACGAGTCGGGATAGCCATTCTTCTTCAATTCCAGCTCGGCCGCGCAGACCATTTTCTCCATGAGTCGGCAGTGTTCGGCGGACATGCACGACTTCCAGGACGAAGCGTTGTTCGAGCGTCAGTGAACGATTTTTCCTGAAGTTGGCTGCGCTCCACGCTTCCCGTAACTCTTCCCATGTCAGGCGTTGGAACTCGGGCAACTTCGTCGCCTTGTCGGAGCCGGGATCTGGCTCGTCTGGAGTGTCATGGAGCCGGCATTTCATGGCTTCGCGTGCGCTCCACTCGTCGGAGAACGGTGCAATGGGGGGGGCGTGGGTTGCCCATAGGGCCAGCACGTGTGATCTCTCGGTCGATCTTGTTCGACAGGCGGCGCAATGGCGCTGCGTATTGCAATTCGTCGGCCCGATCGAGGTAGGCGATCATACGAGTAGCGTTGCCGGTGAGGGTGCCCATCTCCCGCAGCGTGATTCGCAGGTGTAGCACTTCGAGGATCAGCCGGTGGACGTCGGCATACGTGCACTTGTGCCACCACTTCGACATCGTGTCGAACTGTGGCGGATCGAATGGGGGCAGAATCATGATGTGCGCAAAAATACTGTATGAATATACAGTTTATCTCGCGGTAAGATGGAGCCGTCAAGTCTCAATAATTGGGGGCGGCCAGTGTGCACATATATGAACACCGTGATTTAGCAAGCTGTCTTTGCCGACCACGGCCCTTCGGGCAAGCGGTCAAGACGAATTGCAGGCGCGTTGAGACGCCGTGAGCCCGCTCCTAGCCGAATTATCGCGCTATTACTTTCACACCATGCGTCTGGACTTTCGCTGGACATTAGTCATGCGCCGGACGGACATAGCCCTCGAAAGGTGCCTGATGCGGACTCGATGTTGAATTGACAGGGTTCGGGCCTTCGAATCGTGGATTCGCTTGGACAGATACGTCGAACCAATGTCGCAAAATCGGTCGATCATCCGTTGAGCCGTTATCCAGGGTGTTTGTAAAAGAAACACCGCCGACCGCTGCTATGCGTGATGAAACGTGCCGTTTTCCCTCCATGATTTCCCGAATACATTCTGTGAATGCCTGCCCGACTGCAGGATCGGGATGACTGCAACCGATGACCACAAGCCCGCCGGCGGACCCGGTGAGTTGATCGCGTGCTCCGTTGAGTTCTTTTCTGATGCATCTTTCGATATCATCTTTTGATGGGGCGGCAGACGGCCAAAACAGCGCTTTCGGCGCTTTAACCTCAATGGATAAGCGGTCGTTTACCGTGGTATTGATGTAGAGGTCGGGCGACTGTCCCTCGTGAATCGGGGCAGTAATCCCTATTGCGTTCCCGTGATCAGCTAGGTAACTTGCAATGCTCAGCATGGTCATTGCATGGTTGAATTCGTTGCATAACGATTTTCCGATGACGGAAAAAAGAGGATGGTGGATCCATCGAGCACAAATTTGACGCACTAGTTGCAGATATCCCAATGCGTGGTTGTCCTCTACACCACCAATTTCGCCGGCCTTCAACCGCTCCTTCAAGCGCACAATTGCCCACGCGGGTGGGCACTGGACGAAGTTGTGGTTTCCTGCTTGTGCCGCTCGCTGAACGGACGCTATCGCGGGTTTGAAGGATTGCGCGGTGAGCCGGTCGAGTTCTTCCGCGAGAGCGTCCAGTGACTCCGTATCTAGGGGAAACGGCGCTGGCTGCGGAATTCGCTCTGCTCCAGTGAGAGCGCGTACACGGTCAATTTCTTGGTCGCAAGTGAACGCTAGCGCCCCCATCGTCATGTCGACCGTAACGACCCCGTGGCTTCCATTGCGACCGACCGTGAGCAACGGAATAGGAAGAGACTCCTCGTCGGGCCATGATGGAGTTCTCGTTATTCTCTTGCACGAGTAACACTGGATGTCTATTGCGATCAAACGCCTGGGCTCATATCCGTCCACCAGTACGTTTCCACAATGTTCGCACTTGAGTTGGACTCCCTGAGCGCGGCATCGGAACGCGGGGGCCGCGCTGAGCTGGATAAACAATGGGTAATCGGGCTCCTCGGAGGACGGTGGTGCTGTATATCTGTACACGTGAGTAGGACCGATCCGCATCATGGGAGGGGACTCGGAATCGTCAGGTCCGTTTGGAAGTGTCATTTTGGGCTCATCGAAATAAAGCCAAGGCGTGCGTCGAGGTTGAAAAAATTCGCAAAACTTTCCGTTTACGCCATGACGTCAGGTAATCACTCTAATCTTACCGGATAAGAAGATTCCGAAGGATTCGCTGTCAGGTGGCTTTGGTCGCATTGTGATTGTGGGCGCGATGCTAAATCCGCGTCTTCGTAACATGAGCGGAGACTACGAATCGTGTGAGTCGCGTGCATCCACTCAAGACCTTGAATCATCCGAGATACAAATGTGCTTTGCAACTGGAGCGCAGGGAATTGACGTTGCGAAGCAAAAATGCCCGCTGCGTGCGGGCATTTTTATGTGCTACAGATTTGCTACAGCACGGGGAGAGGGCCTTGCTGGATAAGCCTTGCGCTTATCTTCCATCCCCTGAACTACTCGCGCACATTGTCAGCTCGTGCCGATTGCGCGACGCTGATCATGAGAGACTCGCCCACCATTGAGCCTTCTTCGGTAGTGGCCCGGACCATTAGGAAGCGGCGACCGGTCACCTTGACTCCGGAAATTGGAAGTCCGATCCGGAGTGCCGTGCGGACGTCCATTACGCCGGGATGCACTTCGCCACCAGCGCCTTCACCAGATGATTCTTTCGCCTGGGCGATTACCGTAGCCGGGACATTAAAATTAACCATCTCTTCATCATCAGCCTGGACCAATAAGCTGATGGATTGAAATGGCCGATCGACTGGCGTTGACACCTCGACAAATGCGTACATTTGCGAGATTGTTGTCGGCTCCGGAAGGCGCATCTCTACACCGTACACGCCGAACAAGTCGACTTTCCCGTTGGGGCCGCTTTGAATATTGTCCGCCCAAAGAACATGCAGTCGACGATCTGAGCTATGTGACATCTTATCCAGCTACCGTGCGTTGAGCGAATATCAGTCTGAACACTTCGGTCGGTTCTACTTCTAATGCGATCGCCAGTTGCTCAATGGTATCGATCCCGACATTTTGAACGCCGCGTTCAATCTTGGATATTTGAGCCTGAGTAGTGCCAACTTTTTGGGCCAGTTGACCTTGTGACCATCCCTTGCTCAGCCGAAGCTTTGCAATGGAGCGGGGTTCGTCCGTGTAGAAGGAGTCTGCGACCCACTTTCGGCCGTCAGCTAAAAAGTCTTCGCCGAAGTCTTGCTCGAGTTCCGCGATGAAGTCATCAACACTCGAGGATTGCGCGCACAGCTCAGCCGATTCGCCAAGCACGTACGTCTTCGCGCCGTAGCTCGCGAATCGATCGACATCGTTACAGGCTGTCGTAAGCCCGCCGAATACGTTGAGCGAAAGGATGAGCGGGGGAATCATAATCTACCAGTTTTCGGGGCACGATGGCCAAGACATGGAAACATCGGCTGCGCCAATGATAGGCGTAGAACACCCGATGGCCTAGCCCGACCTGGCCAAGGCCAAGGGGCTTGAACCGCCAAAGGTCTTTCTGTTCCTTGTTGAAGAGTCGGAGCCACTTCTTAACGTTAACAACGTCAATTTCAGATTGACCATAGCCGTGCATCAGCAGGCGGTCGCGCAGTTCTGCGTCACAGTTGAGCTGCTGAATAAGGGCCAGCAACTTGGCCACGAACTCACGCTCGGTCTTGGCCAGCTCTCGAAGATTTGCCTTTGCGTCCGGGTGAAGTTCAAGGAAGGCCATTACCAGAATTTCTATATCTTATAGGATATCGCGCACGGTTGCCAAGCGGAATGGTTTGCTTGGCTGGCGGCCCCGGTCGGTTCGTATTGTTGCTACAAAATTGCTACAGCATTGTAGTGGAGGCTTGCGGGGCAAGGCTTCCGCTTATCATTCCATCCCCTGAACTACGGGGAGAGCCATGCCCGGATGATCGCGCGAAAAATCGCGAACCGGACGGCGATGTGGACAGCGCGCAGAGTATAACAAACGCGTGGCGCATCGGCGGGCGGAATGCGCGCCGACGCGCTTGTCGCGCGGTCAGCCGCGATCAGAAATCGACGACGACGAAATCTTCCTTGCCCACGTCGCACAGCGGGCACCGCCAGTCGGCGGGAATGTCGGCGAAACGGGTGCCGGCTGCGATGCCCTCGTCGGGCAGCCCTTCCGCTTCGTTGTAGACCCACCCGCAAATCAGGCAGACCCAGCTCTGGTATTCGGTGACTTCACTCATGTGGTGCTCGGGATATTGGAAACTAGGTGATGCCGTCCGCAGCCTCGCCGGCGGACGAAAGGCGCAATGGTACCGGAATTTCGCCGAACGCCTGCGCAACGTCGTTTTAAACGTACGCATCGCGAACAAGGCAACCGAAACACGCATGCCGTGTGTGCGGTGTATCCTTCCCGGGCTGTCCAATCATAAGGAGAATGCGATGCTGAACAGAAAGTGGATCGCGGGTGCGATGTGCGTGGCGGCGATGGCCGTGTCGACGGTCGCGCGGGCCGAAGCGCGCGTGTTTTTCGTCGAGCCGGCGGACGGCGCGACGGTGTCGAACCCGGTGCACGTGAAGTTCGGTCTGGAAGGCATGGAGCTTCGGCCGGCCGGCGACATGACGCCGAACACCGGCCATCACCACTTGCTGATCGACGGCCGGCCGATCCCGAAGGGCGACGTGATTCCCGCGAGCGAACGTTCACTGCACTTCGGCAAGGCACAGACCGAAACCGACATCAAGCTGCCGCCGGGCCAGCACACGCTGACGCTGCAGCTCGGCGACGGCGCACATCGGTCGTACGGCCCCGAACTGAGCCAGACCATCAGCGTCAACGTCAAATAAGCGGTCACACCCGCGCGGGCGTCCCGGCCATCCCTGCAACAGGGATGCGCCCGCCCGCTGCCGGGTGCCTGCGACCCGCGCGCGGCGGCCGCCCACCGGCCGTCGCGGCCGATCTTGCGGCATTATCCATCCGGCCATGCCGGTGGCGGCGTCCGCGACCGGTACAATGGGCGCTTCCGATTCCTCTCTCCGCCGTCTCCCCATGTCGCTCTACTCCATTACCGGCGCGCAGCTCGCGTTCGGTCACGTCGCGTTGCTCGATCACGCGGATTTCTCGCTGGAAGCAGGCGAGCGCGTCGGCCTGATCGGCCGCAACGGCGCGGGCAAGTCGTCGCTGCTGAAGATCGTCGCTGACCTTGCGAAGCCCGACGACGGGCTGGTCACGCGCCAGCAGGAACTCGTGACCGTCTATGTGCCGCAGGAGCCCGAATTCGAGCCGGGCGCGACGGTATTCGACGCGGTCGCGTCGGGGCTCGCGCACACGCGCGAACTGCTCGAGGAATACGATTCGATCGCGCATCGCCTCGCGGACACGCCCGAAGGCACCGAGCACGATGCGCTGCTCGCGCGGATGAATGCACTGCAGTCGTCGCTCGACGCGCACGACGCGTGGAGCTGGCGTACGCGCGTGTCGATGACGCTCGCGCAGATCGGTCTGACGGACGGCGACGCGAGCGTCGACGCACTGTCGGGCGGGATGCAGAAGCGCGTCGCGCTGGCGCGTGCGCTGGTGCTGCAGCCCGACGTGCTGCTGCTCGACGAACCGACCAACCACCTCGACTTCGACGGCATCCGCTGGCTGGAAGAATTGCTCGTCGCGCAGCGCGCGGGCCTGCTGTTCATTACCCACGATCGTGCGTTCCTCGACCGCGTCGCGACGCGCATCGTCGAGCTCGATCGTGGACGGCTGCTGTCGTACCCGGGCAATTTCTCCGCGTACCAGACGCGCAAGGCGCAGCAACTCGAAGTCGAGCGCGTGGAAAACGACAAGTTCGACAAGCTGCTCGCGCAGGAAGAAGTGTGGATCCGCAAGGGCGTCGAAGCGCGCCGCACGCGCAGCGTCGGCCGCATCGCGCGGCTCGAGCAGATGCGTCACGAGCGCGCGGAGCGCCGCAACTCGCAGGGCAACGTGAGGCTCGACGTCGCGCAGGGCGAGAAGTCCGGCAAGATCGTCGCGGAACTGACCGACGTGACGAAGCGCTACGGCGGCCGCACGGTCGTCGACTGCTTCTCGACAACGGTGATGCGCGGCGACAAGATCGGCTTCGTCGGCCCGAACGGCGCGGGCAAGACCACGCTGCTCAAGCTGATTCTCGGCGATCTGAAGCCTGACGAAGGCACGGTGCGCACCGGCACGAACCTGCAGGTCGCGTATTTCGACCAGATGCGTGCGCAGCTCGACCAGGAGAAGAGCCTCGCGGATACCATCAGCCCCGGCAGCGAATGGGTCGAGATCGGCGGCGTGCGCAAGCACGTGATGAGCTATCTCGGCGATTTCCTGTTCGCGCCGGAACGCGCGCGCTCACCGGTGAAGTCGCTGTCGGGCGGCGAGCGCAACCGGCTGCTGCTCGCGCGCCTGTTCGCGCGCCCGGCCAACGTGCTGGTGCTTGACGAACCGACCAACGACCTCGACATCCCGACGCTCGAACTGCTCGAAGAGCTGCTGGCCGACTACGACGGCACGGTGCTGCTCGTCAGCCACGATCGCGCGTTCCTCGACAACGTCGTGACGTCGGTGATCGCGGCAGAAGGCGACGGCAAGTGGCGCGAATATGTCGGCGGTTTCTCCGACTGGCAGATCCAGAGCGAGCGCTCGCAGCAACTCGCGCAGCAGGAAGCCGCGAAGCGCGCGGTCAAGGAAGCGGCGCCCGTCAAGGACGAGCCGGCGAAGAGCGCCGCGGGCCGCAACGCGCAGCGCACGGTGAAGCTGTCGTTCAACGAGCAGCGCGAACTGGATTCGCTGCCGGAGAAGATCGCTTCGCTCGAAGAGGAGCAGAAGACGATCAATGCACAGCTCGAGGACGGTTCGATTTTTGCGAAGGATCCGCAGGAAGGCACGCGCCTGACCGAGCGGTTCGCGGCGATCGACGACGAATTGCTCGAGGCGCTCGAACGGTGGGAAACGCTCGAGGCGAAGCGCAAGCCGGCGTGACGCGTCGCGCGGCCGGCGGCGGCCGTGCACCCATCTCGCGATTGGCGCGCCACGCGGAACCAGTAGAATACCGCGCGTCCCGGGCCGCGCAGCGCATGCCGCGCGCCCGCTTTCGGAGCAGTCCAAGCACACCGTTGTTTCGATTCGCTTTTTTACGGAACTCAACGTTTTGTCCACGACGTTATCCACACGAGGTGTGGACAACGTCCCGATGAATGACGAAATTCAGCGCCTATGTCAACGAAGAAACCCAGCGCGGCCTATAGCGAAGCATCGATCAAGGTGCTCAAGGGTCTCGAGCCGGTCAAGCAGCGGCCCGGCATGTACACCCGTACCGAGAATCCGCTTCACATCATCCAGGAAGTCATCGACAACGCGTCCGACGAGGCGCTCGGCGGTTACGGCAAGCAGATCGTCGTCACGCTGCACGCCGACCAGTCGGTATCGGTCGACGACGACGGCCGCGGCATCCCGTTCGGCATGCATCCCGAGGAAGGCGTGCCGGTCGTCGAGATCGTGTTCACGCGTCTGCACGCGGGCGGCAAGTTCGACAAGGCCGCGGGCGGCGCCTACACGTTCTCGGGCGGCCTGCACGGCGTCGGCGTGTCGGTGACGAACGCGCTTGCGACGCGCCTCGACGTGACGGTCTGGCGCGAAGGCAAGATCGCCGAGCTCGGCTTCGCCGACGGCGATGTGGTGAAGCCGCTCACGACGCAAGGCGCGGGCCGCGGCGAGAAGAAATCCGGCACGCGCGTGCAGGTCTGGCCGAATCCGAAGTATTTCGATTCGCCGAATTTGCCGCTCGGCGAGCTGCAGCGCCTGCTGCGCTCGAAGGCCGTGCTGCTGCCGGGTGTCGAGGTCGTGCTCGTCAACGAAAAGACGGGCGAGCGCCAGACCTGGAAATACGAGGACGGCCTGCGCGGCTACCTGCTCGACGAAATGAACGGCAGCGAACTGCTGATCCCGCTGTTCGAGGGCGAGCGTTTCGCCGATTCGCGCTCGGGTGACGATACCTTCGCCGAAGGCGAGGGCGCATCGTGGGTCGTCGCATGGAGCGAGGAAGGCTCGCTCGTGCGCGAGTCGTACGTGAACCTGATCCCGACGCCGGCCGGCGGCACGCACGAGTCGGGCCTGCGCGATGGCCTGTACCAGGCCGTGAAGAGCTTCGTCGAGCTGCACAACCTGCAGCCGAAGGGCGTGAAGCTGCTCGCGGAAGACGTGTTCGCCCGTGTGTCGTTCGTGCTGTCCGCGAAGGTGCTCGATCCGCAGTTCCAGGGGCAGATCAAGGAACGCCTGAACAGCCGCGACGCGGTGAAGCTCGTGTCGTCGTTCTCGCGCCCCGCGCTCGAACTGTGGCTGAACCAGCACGTCGAGCACGGCAAGAAGCTCGCCGAACTCGTGATCAAGCAGGCGCAGGCGCGCACGCGCGCCGGCCAGAAGGTTGAGAAACGCAAGAGCTCGGGCGTCGCGGTGCTGCCCGGCAAGCTGACCGACTGCGAGACCGAGGACATCGCGCGCAATGAGCTGTTCCTCGTCGAGGGCGACTCGGCGGGCGGCTCCGCGAAGATGGGCCGCGACAAGGAATACCAGGCGATCCTGCCGCTGCGCGGCAAGGTGCTGAACACGTGGGAAACCGAGCGCGACCGGCTGTTCGCGAACAACGAGGTGCACGACATCTCGGTCGCGATCGGCGTCGATCCGCACAGCCCGGACGACAGCGTCGACCTGTCGAACCTGCGCTACGGCAAGATCTGCATCCTGTCGGACGCGGACGTCGACGGCTCGCACATCCAGGTGCTGCTGCTCACGCTGTTCTTCAAGCATTTCCCGCAACTGATCGAGCGCGGCCACGTGTGCGTCGCACGACCGCCGCTGTTCCGCGTCGACGCGCCGGCGCGCGGCAAGAAGGCCGCGCAGAAGCTCTATGCGCTCGACGACGGCGAACTGGAAGCGATCCTCGACAAGCTGCGCAAGGACGGCGTGCGCGAGACCCAATGGAGCATCAGCCGCTTCAAGGGTCTCGGCGAAATGAGCGCCGAGCAGCTGTGGGACACGACGATGAACCCCGACACGCGCCGCCTGATGCCCGTGAAGCTCGGCGAGCTCGACTACGAGGCGACCGTCGCGCGGATGACGATGTTGATGGGCAAGGGCGAGGCAGCCGCGCGGCGCGGCTGGCTCGAGGAAAAGGGCAACGACGTCGAAGCGGATATCTAGGCTTGACTCGATAAGCGCCCCGAGCGCGGCCGGGCAGGACGCCCGGCCCGGCCTTACGCCACTTACGAATACGGAATTCAGATGGACGACAATACTTCCGATCTCTTCGCCGCGCCCGACGCACCGGATGCCGAAGCGCTGACGCTCGGCAACTACGCGGAGCAGGCGTATCTCAGCTACGCGGTCAGCGTCGTGAAGAGCCGCGCGCTGCCCGACGTGTGCGACGGCCAGAAGCCGGTGCAGCGCCGGATTCTCTACGCGATGAACGAAATGGGCCTCGGCCCGGACGCGAAGCCGGTGAAGTCGGCGCGCGTCGTCGGCGACGTGCTCGGTAAATACCACCCGCACGGCGACCAGTCGGCGTACGACGCGCTCGTGCGTCTCGCGCAGGATTTCTCGCTGCGTTACCCGCTGATCGACGGGCAGGGCAACTTCGGCTCGCGCGACGGCGACGGCGCGGCGGCGATGCGTTACACGGAAGCGCGCCTCACGCCGATCGCGAAGCTGCTGCTCGACGAGATCGACCAGGGCACGGTCGACTTCATGCCGAACTACGACGGCTCGTTCGAGGAACCGAAGACGCTGCCGAGCCGCATGCCGTTCGTGCTGCTGAACGGCGCGTCGGGCATCGCGGTCGGCCTCGCGACGGAGATCCCGTCGCACAACCTGCGCGAAGTCGCGGCCGCGGCGGTGTCGCTGATCCGCAATCCGAAGCTCACGCACGCGGAGCTGATGAACCTGATCCCGGGCCCGGATTTCCCGGGCGGCGGGCAGATCATCTCGAGCGACACGGAAATCGCGGCGGCCTACGAAACGGGCCGCGGCAGCCTGAAGGTGCGCGCGCGCTGGAAGATCGAGGATCTCGCGCGCGGCCAGTGGCAACTGGTCGTCACCGAGCTGCCGCCGAGCACGTCGGGCCAGAAGGTGCTCGAGGAAATCGAGGAGCTGACCAACCCGAAGCTCAAGCTCGGCAAGAAGACGCTGACGCCGGAACAGCTCAACACGAAGAAGGCGATGCTCGACCTGCTCGACGCGGTGCGCGACGAGTCGGGCAAGGAAGCGGCGGTGCGGCTCGTGTTCGAGCCGAAGTCGCGCACGATCGACCAGACGGAATTCGTGAACACGCTGCTCGCGTACACGAGCCTCGAATCGAACGCGACGCTGAACCTCGTGATGATCGGCGCCGACGGCCGGCCGGGCCAGAAGGGGCTGCTGACGATCCTCGACGAGTGGGTGAAGTTCCGCCAGCTGACGATGACGCGGCGCACGCGCCACCGTCTCGGCAAGGTCGACGACCGCATCCACATCCTCGAAGGGCGGATGATCGTCTTCCTGAACATCGACGAGGTGATCCGCATCATCCGCGAATCGGACGAGCCGAAGGCCGCGCTGATGAGCGCGTTCGGCCTCTCCGACCGGCAGGCCGAGGACATCCTTGAAATCCGGCTGCGCCAGCTCGCGCGACTCGAGAAGATCAAGATCGAGAAGGAACTCGAAGCGTTGCGCGACGAGAAGGCGAAGCTCGAGGAACTGCTCGCGAACGAAAGCGCGATGAAGCGGCTGATGATCAAGGAGATCGAGGCCGATGCGAAGCAGTACGGCGACGAGCGCCGCACGCTGATCCAGCAGGAAAAGCGCGCGACGTTCGAGGCGAAGGTGGTCGACGAGCCGGTGACTGTGGTCGTGTCGCAGAAGGGCTGGGTGCGTGCGCTGAAGGGCCACGGGCTCGACCCGGCCGGCTTCACGTTCAAGGCCGGCGACCACCTGTACGCGGCGTTCCAGTGCCGCACGCCGGACCGGCTGATCGCATGGGGCAGCAGCGGCCGCGTGTACTCGGTCGACGTGTCGGTGCTGCCGGGCGGGCGCGGTGACGGCGTGCCGGTCACGTCGCTGATCGAGCTCGAATCGGGCTCGCACCTGATGCACTACTATGCGGCGCCGGCCGACCAGCAGTTGTTGCTCGCGTCGAGCAACGGCTTCGGCTTCCTCGCGAAGGTCGGCGACATGGTGAGCCGCGTGAAGGCCGGCAAGGCGTTCATGACGATCGATACGGGCGCGGTGCCGCTCGCACCGATGCCCGTGTTGCCGAATGCGACGCAGATCGCGTGCCTGTCGAGCGGCGGGCGGTTGCTGGTGTTCGGGATGGACGAGATGAAGACGCTGTCCGGCGGCGGTCGCGGCGTGATCCTGATGGCGCTCGACGACAAGGAAACGCTCGTGCAGGCGCTTGCGATCGATCCGGCGGGTGTCGTGCTGATCGGCACCGGCCGCGGCGGCAAGGCGCAGGACGACACGCTGTCGTACGCGGGGCTCGCGCCGCACATCGGCAAGCGCGCACGCAAGGGCCGCGCGCCGGAGTCGAAGCTCAAGGTCGTCAGCGAGCTGCGTCCGCTGCTCGGCTGACGCCGGGCACGAACGTCCGGTTCGGCCGCGATCGAAGGCCGCACGTCCGCTTCGGCGGGCCTGCGGCCTTTTCTTTTGGCCTCGGGATTCGGGTAAGCAAGCGTGACGCCGTCACGCGGAACTTGCAAAATATTGTGAAATCCCGTTCGGGGTCTGAACCGCATGGCGCCAAGCGGGTCGAACGATGTTCGATGCCGCGTGCGACGCGGCCGTTCGCCGCACCCAACCCATCACAGGATTGCCCTCATGTCCCACGCTGTTGCCGTCGCGCTGTTTCTTCATCTGCTGGCCGTCGCCGTGTGGGTGGGCGGGATGGTCTTCGCGAACTTTTGCCTGCGGCCGGCGCTGTCCGACCTGTCGCCGCAGCTTCGGCTGCCGCTGATCGAAGGCGTGTTCGGCCGCTTCTTCAACTGGGTGGCGGGTTCGGTGATCGTGATCCTGCTGTCCGGCGGCTTCCTGCTCGTGGAATTCGGCGGCGCGCACGCGACGTGGTCGCTGCATGCGATGGCCGGGCTTGGCGTCGTGATGATGCTGATCTTCGGGCACATCCGCTTCGCGCTGTTCCCGCGCATCCGCCGTGCGGTGCAGGCGCAGAACTGGCCGGACGGTGCGCGCGCGGTGAACGCGGTGCGCCTGCTCGTCGTCGTGAACCTCGTGCTCGGTGTCGTCACGGTCGGCGCGGCCGTGCTGTCGCGCGGCTTCTGATCTTCCGGCGCCGCCAGGCGCCGGCCGCGGGCGCAGCAGCATGCGCCGCTACGCGGCCAGCATCGCGTCGAGCAGCCATGAGCCGGCCGGGCCGAGCGGCCGGTTGCGCGACCAGACGGCATCGACTCGAACGCGGCGCGGCCAGCCGCGCGCGCGCAGTTCGCACAGGCGATCGCGCGCGAAGTGCTCGACCATCCAGCGCGGCAACTCGGCCCAACCGAACCCCAGCACGGCCATCTCCAGCAGCATCAGGTAGCTCGGCGCCAGCCAGTGCTGCGTGCCGACGACGATCCGGTCGTCGGTGCCGCGGCCTTCCGTTTTCACATAGGTGTTGAGGCGCAGTTCGCGCACGTCGCGCAGCGCCGCGTGCGGCACCTCCGTCTCGCCATACGCCGCGAGCGCATGCGTGCGGCCGACGAACAGCCCGATCTCCGATTCCTCCGCCACCGTCGCCGCGCCGATATCGGCCGGGTAGGCCGCGCGCGCGGCCATCAGCCCGAGCTGCGCACGGCCTTGCTGGATCAGGTCGAGCACGTCCTCGTGCTCGGCGATCTGGCATTCGAGCTCGAGCGCCGGAAAGCGCCGCTCGAGCGCCATCAACGTTTCCTCGTAGCGCTTCGACTGGTACGTATCGGACACGACGAGCGTCAGCCGCGCTTCTTCGCCACCGGCAAGCCGCGCGGCCGTGCGGTCGATCGCCGCGCCGGCTTCGAGCGCGCGCTGCACCTGCGGCAGCAGCGCGCGCCCGGCGTCGGTCAGCGTCGGCGCGCGCGTCGAGCGATCGAACAACTGCACGCCGAGATCGATCTCGAGGTTCGCGATCGCCTCCGACACGGTCGACTGGCGCTTGCCGAGCTTGCGCGCGGCGGCCGTGAACGAGCCGAGCAGCGCGGCTTCGGCGAACGCGAGCAGGGCTTCGGGGGCGTGGCGCATGCGGCACTCCTGGTGGCGTTATATCGGTAAAACCGATGATATCAAACTGGATTCATACGGTTATGCCGATCAAAATGGTCGGCATGAATGAAGGACACGAATCGGAGGGAATCATGAAACAGATGAACAAAACGGTGACGGAACGGCTGCTGCATGCGCTGACGTTCGAGCTGGTCGCGATCGCGCTGTGCGCGCCGATCGGCGCATGGCTGCTCGACATGCCGGTGTCGCACGTCGGCGTGCTGACGGTGATGGTGTCGCTGATTGCGATGGCCTGGAACATGGCCTTCAATACGCTGTTCGATCGCTTCGAGCGGCGCGCGGGGCTGTCGCGCACGCTCGGCATGCGGATCGCGCACGCGGGCCTGTTCGAGCTGGGTCTCGTCGCGATGGTGGTGCCGGTGGCTGCGTGGTGGCTGAACGTGAGCCTCGTCGAAGCGCTGCTGCTCGACCTCGGCATCGTGCTGTTCTTCCTGCCCTACACGTTCTGCTTCAACCTCGCGTACGACGCGCTGCGCGCCCGCTGGATGGCACGCCGGGTCGCGGTACAGGCGGGTTGAGGTTGGTTGATGCCGGTTGAGCCAGGTGGGGCGGCCGCCGCTCTTTAGCGCGCGGCGGCCCACAGCCACACGCCGCAGGCAACGGCGACCGCGCCGTAGACGGCATAAACGGGCACCTTGAAGCGCGCGAAGCACAGCGTCGCGAACGCGCCCGTCAGCCAGTAAATCGGATCGGCCGGCTCGCGATGCAGGATCTTCACGACGGCGACGACGAGAAAGCCTGTCGTCGCCGCGCGCAGCAGGCGCATCCCGTGTTCGAAGCGCGAATGGCGCTTGAGGCGGAACAGGTGGTTTTGCGCAAACACGACGAGGCAGCCCGACGGAATGAACAGTGCGGCCGTGGCGAGCAGCGCGCCGGCCCAGCCGTCGGTCAGGTAGCCGAGAAACGGCACGACATTGAGCAGCGGCCCCGGCGCCACGGGCGACAGCGCGAACGCTAGCGTGAAGTCGTGATCCGAGATGCCGGTGGCCGGCGTGACGAACAGCGTCTTGAGCACGGGCAGCGCGGAAAAGCCGCCGCCGAACAATGTCATGCCGGCGCCCGCGAGGCGCGGCCACAGCAACTGCGCCTGGTAATCGCCGGGCAGCGGGACCGCGAACAGTGTGACGAGTACGCCGAGCAGTACGAGCAGGTTGCGATCGCGGGTCGACAGCGTGAAGTCGACCGCGTTGCGTTGCGGCGGCCCCGTCAGCCAGCCCGCTGCAAACGCGGCGAAAAGAATCCCGACGAAAGCGGCCGGACTATGCGCGAAAGCGAGCAGAATCGTCGATAGTGCGGCGATTACCTGTTCGAGCCGGGTGCGCGCGAGCGAGCGCAACTGCCTGACCCACGTGACGCCGATCAGCGCGGCGAGCACCATCCCGAAGTGATTGATCAGGATCGGATCGGCCAGCGAGCGCACGAGCGGCGTGCGATAGAACATCGCGAACAGCGTCATCAGTATGGAGAATGGCAGCACGCTCGCGATACCGGCGACCCATGCGCCGGCGCGGCCGTGCAGCGTCTGGCCGACCTGCACCGCGACATTGCAGCCGACGGGGCCCGGCACGAGCCAGGCGAGCGCGACGAGATCGCCGAACACGTGCGGCTCGATGCGCTGCAGCCGTTCCACGTAGTGGCGTTCGAGCTGCGCCATCATCGAAAGCCCGCCCCATGAGACCGCCGAAATGCCGGCGACGACCTTGAACAAGGTCCACAGGGAGGCCTGTGCCTGTTCGATAGGAGCAGTCGCTTCGACTTCTACGGTTGTCATGGTGGTGCTATCGGCGCAGGGCCTGATCTCTCATGTGTGGACATGCCGGCGGCCCGCCGACACGTTGGCCCTCCCGATTGTCCGCCGCGCACGATGACACTGCCATGCGCGAAAACGCTAGTTAATGGACTAAACAATCGGATCGGAAAACGAAACAATTGCGGCGGCGCGCAACGCGCGTCGTGGCCGCGAGGTGCTCAGGCGCCGGTGCTGCCGGTGGCGCGATGCGCGATGACGTTCGGATGGTCGCCGCGCACGCCGAAGCGCGCGATCAGCGCGGGAATCGCGTCGGCCGGCACCGGGCGCGAGAACAGGAAGCCCTGCGCCTCGATCTCGCCGAGCGCGGACAGCCAGGTGATCTGCTCTTCCGTTTCCGTGCCTTCGACGACGACGGTCAGGCCGAGCGAGCGCGCGAGATGCACGATCGACGACACCATCACGCACACGCTGCGATCGTTCGGGATTGCCTGCACGAACGAGCGGTCCACCTTCAGCGTGTCGACGGAGAAGCGGTGCAGGTACGACAGCGACGAATAGCCGGTGCCGAAATCGTCGAGCGCGATCCGGATGCCGAGCTTCTTCAGCGCGACGATCTTCTCGGACACGAGTTCCGGGTATTCCATCATCGCGGTTTCGGTGATCTCGAGTTCGAGCCGGTTCGCGTCGATGCCGGTTTCCTGCAGCGTGCGCGAGATCGTCTCGATCAGGTCGCCGCGCCAGAACTGCACGGGCGAGATGTTGACCGCGAGCGTCAGCGTGTCGTGGCCGTCGTCGCGCCAGCGCGCGATCTGCTCGCACGCGGTGCGGATCACGAAGTCGCCGATCGGCACGATCAGGCCCGTCGATTCGGCGATCGAAATGAATTCGTTCGCGGAGATGATCCCGTGCTCGGGGTGATCCCAGCGCGCGAGCGCCTCGAAGCCGGTGATGTAGCGGTGCGTGAGGTCGATCTTCGGCTGATACGCGAGGAACAGCTGCCCCTCGGCGAGCGCGACGCGCAATTGCTGTTCCCAGCGCATCAGGTGGTCGGCACGGTGCGACAGGTGCGGCGCATAGAACTGGTAGCAGTTCTTGCCGGCGTCCTTCGCGCTGTACATCGCGAGGTCGGCCTTCTTCAGCAGGTCGATCTCGCTTTCGTTCGCCACGCTGTGCAGAGCGATGCCGATGCTCGCATGCAGCACGAACGAACTGCCGCGCACGTCGAAGGGTTCGCCGAACATCCGGATGATCGCTTCCGCGAGCCGCACCGCGCGCCGCTCGACGTCGTCGCCCTTCATCACGACGACGAACTCGTCGCCGCCGATGCGCGCGAGCGAGCCTTCGTCGCCGACCGCATCGGACAGGCGCGACGCGGTCATCTGCAGCACGATGTCGCCGGCGTTGTGGCCGAGCGTGTCGTTGACGGTCTTGAAGTTGTCGAGATCGATGAACAGCAGGCCGAGCCGTGACAGGCTCGTGGGCATCGACACGTCGTTGCGCAGCCCGCGCAGCGTCGCATAGCGGTTCGCGAGGCCGGTGAGCAGGTCGTACTCCGCGAGCTGCGTCATCTCGCGCTCGCGGCCGAGCAGCTTGCCGATCAGGCCCGTCGCGACGCCGAAGAACGCGAGCATCGCGAGCGTGATGAAGCTCGTCATCAGCAGGTAGACGTTGCGCGTGTGGTAGTAGTCCGCGAACTCTTCCGATTGCGACAGCCCGACCATCACCGCGAGCGGGTAGCCGTCGAGGTGGCGGTACGACACGATGCGCGTCACGCCGTCGATCGGGTCGATGATCGTGCCCGTCACGCGCTCGGCGATCGGGTAAACACCCGAGGCCGAAAACGCGCCCGGCGCGTTGCTGACCGAGCCCGTGCGCCGCGCGAGCACCGTGCCCGTGTCGGACACGACCGCGATCACGCCTTCCTTGCCGATCGCCGCGTTGTTGTAGAAGTCGTTCGTGAAGTAGCTCGGGTCTTCCGACACGACGACGATGCCCGCGAAGCTGCCGTCAGGGTTGTTCAGGCGCCGTGTCATCTGCAGCGTCCAGTGGCTCGAGACGCGGCCGAGCACGGGCTTGCTGATGAAGAGGCGGTCGTCGTTGTTCGCGAGGTGAACCTTGAAGTGCTCGCGATCGGACAGGTTGATCGGCTGCGGATGGAGTTCGGCCGTGTTCGCGAACAGGATGCCCTTCGCGTTGACGAGCGACACCTGGATCAGCGTGTCGCTCGGTACGACGCCTTTTTCGACGGCGCTCGCGAGGTTGAAGCGCGCGGGCGACTTCTCGAACTCGAACTTGACGAAGCGGGTGATCTGGTCGACCTGGTGGATCGCCTTGACCGTGTGCTGTTCGAGCGCGGACGACAGGATCGCCGCGGACGCCGCGGCCTCCTTGTACGCGCTGTCCTTCTCCACCGACAGGCGCGCGATGATCACGGCCCACAGCAGCGCGAGCGCCAGCATCCCGAGCAGCGGGATCGCGAACAGCGCACGCCGGCGCGATTTGCGCGGCGCGCGTAGCGGCCGGGTCGGCGGCGTGTGGTTGGACCGGGCGGAGCTCATCGAAGAGGGTGGCGTCCTGCTCGCGTGCGCCATCCTTCGGGATGGCGGGCTATGGTTGGAGTCGCCCCGGCGTCTGTTCGTTCGCGGGATGCGCAACCAGCGACAGACCTCCGAAACGACGGATTAGGCCCGATATTACTGGCTGGAAGGTTTTTGCGATAGTTGGGCGAATCGTAGGGGCGCCGGACGGGCCGGCGCCATCGCACATCGCGAAATGTCAGACAGGTGACCGGAAAGTGCCGTCGACGACCGTGACGGCGTGGCCGCCGATCCAGGTCGTGCCGTCTTCGTCGTAGCTGACGAAGATGCGGCCGTCGCGGTCGATCGCGGTGCCCTGGCGGGCCGTGTAAGACGGGCCCGGGCGGCGCGCCTGGCGCGTCAGCAGCCCGGCCAGCGCGGCATTTGCGCTGCCCGTGACGGGATCTTCGCCGACGCCGAACTTGCCGCCCGTCATCAGGCAGCGGATTTCGAACGTCGCGGGGCCGCCTTCGGCATGCGGCGCGTAGACCGCGAGGCCGTCCGTGCCGTAGCGGTGCGTGATCGCCTCCAGCGCGGCCGGATCGGGCGACAGGCCGATGCAGGCGTCGGCCGACGTCAGCCGCACGACGAGCCACGGCGCGCCGTTGTCGACCGCGCACGGTTCCGCATCCAGATCGATCGCGTCGCTGCGCAACGCGGCGGCCAGCGCCGCGTAGTCCGAACGGTCGAGCGGCGTGACGCGGGCCGGCGGCGCGGCGAACGCCCAGCCGTCGGCCTGCTCGCGCAGCGCGACCCGTCCGACCCCGCATTGCTGGATCAGCCGGCCCGGCGTGCGCGGCCGGGCGCCGCTTTCCAGGAACGCGTGCGCGGTGCCGAGCGTCGGGTGGCCGGCGAACGGCAGTTCGCCGCACGGCGTGAAGATCCGGACGCGATAGTCGGCTTCCGGATCGGTCGGCGTGCAGACGAACGTCGTTTCCGACAGGTTGGTCCAGCGGGCGATCGCGAGCATGTCGTCGTCGCCGAGCGAATCGGCGTCGAAGATCACGGCGAGCGGATTGCCCTTGAACGGCACCGACGTGAACACGTCGACCTGCTTGAAGCGGACCAGACGACCGGGCATCGCGCTGCGCCGGTTACGCGACTTCGGCGATCAGCTCGATCTCGACGCACGCGCCGAGCGGGATCTGCGCGACGCCGAAGGCCGAACGCGCGTGCTTGCCCGCGTCGCCGAACACTTCGGCGATCAGTTCCGACGCGCCGTTGGTCACGACGTGCTGTTCGGTGAAGTCGAGCGTCGAGTTGACGAGGCTCATCAGCTTGACGATGCGCGTGACCTTGTTCAGGTCGCCCGTGTGTGCGTGCAGCGTCGCGAGCAGGTCGATCGCGATCGAGCGCGCGGCCGCCTTGCCGTCTTCCGTCTGCAGATCCGCGCCGAGCTTGCCGGCCCAGACCTTGCCGTCCTTCTTCGCGATGTGGCCCGACAGGTAGACCGTGTTGCCGCTTTGCGCGCTCATCACGTAGGCGGCGGCCGGTGCGCCGGCGGTCGGGAGCTCGATGCCGAGCGACTTCAGTTTGTCGTAGACGTTAGCCATGTGTTCGATTCCTCGTAGAGAGTCGTGACAGGAAAAAGGGGATCAGAGGCGTTCGCGCAGCAGCTTGCCGAGCCGCGCGACACCTTCCTCGATCTTCTCGGGCGGCACCGTCACGAACGACAGGCGCAGCGTGTTCTGCTGCGCATCGTCCGCGAAGAACGGTGCGCCCGGCACGAAGGCGACGTGGTTGTCGACGGCCGCGGCGAGCAGCTTCATGCTGTCGATCTGCGCGGGCAGGTTCACCCAGATGAACATCCCGCCTTCCGGGCGGTTCCACGTGACGCCTTCCGGCATGTGGCGCGCGAGCGAGGCGAGCATCGCGTCGCATTGCGCGCTGTACAGCTCGCGGATCGTCGGGATGTGCTCGTCGAGGAAACCGTCCTTGATCACTTCGTGCGCGATGCGCTGCGTGAGCGTCGGCGTGTGCAGGTCGGTGGCCTGCTTGGCCTGCACGAGCTTGAAGTGGAGTTCCTCGGGCGCAATGATGTAGCCGATCCGCAGGCCCGGCGCGAGCACCTTCGAGAACGTGCCGAGGTGCACGACGTGGTCGGGCGCCATCGACAGCATCGTCGGCAGCGGTTCGCCGCGGTAGTTCAGCGCGCCGTACGGATCGTCTTCCAGCACCGGGAACGGGCTCGTCTGCGCGAACGCGGCGAGCGCGCGGCGGCGCTCGACGGGCAGGCGGCGGCCGGTCGGGTTCTGGAAGTTCGGCTGCGCGTACAGCAGGCGCGCGCCTTGCGTGAGTTCGGGCGTGAGGCCTTCCGGCAGCAGGCCTTGCTCGTCGGTCGGCACCTGCACGTAGCGCGGCTCGTACAGCGAGAACGATTGCAGCGCGCCGAGGTAGGTCGGGGTTTCGACGAGGATCGGGCTGCCCGGGTCGACGAGCGCCTTGCCGAGCAGGTCGAGCGCCTGCTGCGAGCCGGTCGTGATCAGCACTTGCGACACGCGCACGCTGTAGCGCTCGGCGATCCATTCGCGCAGCGGCAGGTAGCCTTCGGTCGCGCTGTACTGGAGCGCGGCGGCCGGCGCGTCGCGCAGCACGCGGTCGGCGGCGTCGCGCATGCGCTCGGCCGGGAACGTCGAGGGAGCGGGCAGGCCGCCGGCGAACGAGATGACCTCGGGGCGCTCCGTGACCTTCAGGATCTCGCGGATCGCAGAGCTCGTCAGCTTGCGGGCGCGTTCGGAAAGTTGCCAGTGCGGCGGATGCAGGTCGCTCGGATTCATAGTCTCCTCGTTCGGATATCGTGGTCAGTCAAGAAAGGTCGTTCGGGTCGATCGCCTCGACGCTGCCGGGTGGGCAGGCGCGAGCGCGGGCGAGCCTTCGCGGCCGGGTGGGCAAACCGATCAGGCAAAACAGCCATTATGGCGCACCTGTTCAGCCGGCGCGAGCCGGTCGCGCGGCGGTGGCGACCGCCGAGCGGCGCCCGAGCACCACGGTGGCGATCACGGCGGCCGCGAACAGCCACGTCGTTGACGTCACCGTTTCACCGAACAGCAGCGCGGAAAATGCGATCGTGAAGAAAATCTGCAGCAGCTGCACCTGGCCGACGCGCGCGATGCCGCCCATGGCGAGTCCCGCATACCACGCGAAAAAGCCGATGAATTGCGAAAAGAGGGTCACGTAGCCGAACGCGAGCCACGTGCGCAGCGCGAGCGGGCCCGGATGCGCGACATGTTGCATCCACGCGAGCCAGCCGACCGGCAGCACGAGGAACGGCGCGGACACGACGAGCGCCCAGCAGATCACCTGCCAGCCGCCGATCTGGCGCGCGAGGCGCGCGCCTTCCGCATAACCGAGCGCGCCGATGCCGACCGCGACGAGCATCAGCGCATCGCCGGCCTGCACGGTGCCGCCGCCGTCGCGCAGCGCGAACGCGATCACGAGCGCGCTGCCCGCCACCGCGCTGGCCCAGAATGCCTTCGACGGCCGCTCGTGCGACAGCCACGCGGCGTACAGCGCGACGAACAGCGGCTGCAGCCCGTTGACGACCGCGCCGTGCGACGCGGGCACCGATTTCATCGCCCATGCGGAGAACACCGGATACGCGATGATCACGCCGGCCGACGTGATCGCGAGGCTTTTCAGTTGCGCGCGGGTCGGCAGCGCCTCGCGGCGCCACCACAGCAGCAGCCCGGCCGGCACCGAGGCGGCGAGCGCGCGGCCGAGCCCGTTGAGCAGCGGATTGAGTTCGGACACGACGATACGCGTCATCGGCAGCGTCAGGCTGAAGATCATCACGCCGATCAGGCCGAGCAGCATGCCCCGGGTTTCGCGCGAATTCATGTCGTGGGTGTCTCCGTCTTGCAGGGTGGTTGTAATCGTGGGGCGGGGTGTTCAGCGCAGCGTGCGCGCGCCTTGCGGCGTGTCGAATTCGGCGACCAGCGCGGGCGGCCCGTCGTCGGTTTCGAGGTCGAGCAGATGCGCGGCGCCGAGCCAGTCGAGCTGCTCGCGGATCGCGTCCGCACGCGGGTGGGTGCCCTTGAGCGACTTCAGCGCGACGCCGTCGTGCGGCAGCGATTCGGCCGGATGGCGCGGGCTGTCCCACTGGATCAGCGACGGCACGAGGCCGTCGCCCGAACCCTGCCACGCGGGGAACGCGCCGTCGTCGGGCACCGTGAGGCCCCAGGTCAGCTCGCTGCGCCGCATCGGGACGACGGGCGGGATGCGGGCCGGGTACTGGCTCTGCCACAGCGCGAGCTGGCGCGGGCGGTCGACGCGCGCGACCCAGTGCGCGAGAAACGGGCCCTGCGCGAGCCGCGCGTGCATCGCCGGATCGTCGAGCGCGAACAGCCGCGCGCGCGGCGGCGTATCGGTATCTTCCGGGCCGGGCGCATCGGGGTCGATCGCGATCACTTCCAGGTAGAGCCCGCCCCACGCGCCGAACAGCGCATTGTGGGTCCGCATCAGCGGGTGCCGGCCGCCGCCGGCCGGTTCGATGCCGAGCGCGTCGGCGACATGGCGTACGCCGTCGTCGAGCGTGCGCGCGGCGATCACGAGATGGTCGAGTGTCAGGGAGCGGGCTGGCATGAACGTCGGTCGGGAAGCGAAAGTGTCATGGTGGGCGGGTGATGCGCCGGGCGGTTGCCGGACCGGCCGGCGCACGAGCCGCGACGCAGGCCGGCCGGCGCGGCGCCAGGTGCGGCGGGGCCGGAACGGCGGCCGCACGGTCGCCATTCCGGTCAACTGTAATCGTCGATACCGGCACAGTAACGGTACAATCGGCGCGATAGCCTTCGGTACAGTTGGAGCTGCCGCCCATGTCCACCGTTCCACTCGCCCAGATTCCCGTGCCGCACGACACGGCCACGCTTACGCTCGTCGACCAGCTTGTCCAGTGGGCACGGCGGCGCATCGACGAACGCGTGTTCCGTCCCGGCATGCGGATGCCGTCGATCCGCAAGCTCGCGCTCGACAAGAGCGTGTCGCGTTTCACCGTCGTCGAGGCGTACGAGCGCCTCGTCGCGCAGGGCTACCTCGACTCGCGGCGCGGGTCGGGCTTCTACGTGCGCGAGCGCACGGCCGGCCCGCAGCCGACCGACAAGGTGGCGCGCGTGGCCGAGGCCGCGCCCGTGCACAACACGATCGACGTCGTCTGGCTGCTGCGCAACATGCTGCACACCGTCAGCCCGGAAAAGGGGCCCGGTCTCGGCTACCTGCCGGGCCGCTGGCTCGACGGCGAACTGATCACCGGCGCGCTGCGTGCGCTCGGGCGCCAGTCCGGCGCGCAGATGCTCGGCTTCGGCACCGCGCAGGGTTTCCTGCCGCTGCGCCAGCAACTGCAGACGCGCCTGGCCGAGGTCGAGATCGGCGCGACGCCCGACCAGCTCGTGCTGGTATCGGGAATCACGCAGGCAATCGACCTGATCTCGCGGATCTACGTGCGGCCCGGTGATGCCGTGATCGTCGGCGATCCGGCCTGGTTCCAGATGTTCGGCCGCTTCGCATCGCAGGGCGCGCAGCTCATCGGGATGCCTTACACGCCCGACGGCCCCGATCTCGACGCGCTCGAGACGCTCGTGCAGATGTGGCGGCCGAAGATGCTCGTGATCAACTCGGTGCTGCAGAACCCGACCGGCACGTCGCTGTCGGCCGCGCAGGCGTTCCGGATCCTGAAGCTCGCGGAGGCGTACGACTTCCTCGTCGTCGAGGACGACGTGTACGGCGACCTGTGCCCGCCGAGCTATCCGGCCACGCGCCTCGCGAGCCTCGACCAGTTGAAGCGCGTGATCTACCTCGGCAGCTATTCGAAGACGCTCGCGGCGAACCTGCGGGTCGGCTACGTCGCGTGCGCGCCGGAGATCGCGAAGGCGATCACCGACCAGAAGATGCTGGTCGGGATGACGACGCCCGAACTCAACGAGCGCGTCCTGTACAAGATCCTGACCGAAGGGCATTACCGGCGCCACGTCGAGCGGCTGCGCGCGCGGCTCGACGGCGTGCGCGACAAGACCGCGCGGATGCTCGAGCGCACGGGGCTCGGCCTGTTCACGATGCCGGCGGCCGGGATGTTCCTGTGGGCCGACACCGGTGTCGATTCGGATGCGCTCGCGGCCGCCGCGCACGAGCAGGGGTTCCTGCTGACGCCCGGCAGCCTGTTTTCGCCGCAGCAGTCGTCGTCGACGTGGACGCGCTTCAACGTCGCGAACTGCGGCGATCCGGCGCTGCCGGGGTTTCTCGCGCGCTATATCGACTCGGCCGTGCGGCGTGCGTCGTGACGCGGCGCGGCATGCCGGCCCTTGAAATCGCGCGTGCGGTCCCCAGATACGCGCGCAAACCGCTTGCGCCAGGCGGTCGTCCGTCCCGGGCTGGCCGGCATCGCGTGCCGGGCGCCTGCGCCACACCATTCAAGTTCAAGTAAGAGGAAACAGCATCCATGGCACACGAAACGATGAGCTTTCAGGCAGAGGTCAAGCAACTCCTCCACCTGATGATTCATTCGCTCTACAGCAACAAGGAAATCTTCCTGCGCGAACTGGTGTCGAACGCGTCCGACGCGGCCGACAAGCTGCGCTTCGAGGGGCTCGCGGACAACGCGCTGTACGAGAACGATCCGAACCTGCGCATCCGCATCGGCTACGACAAGGCCGCGCGCACGATCACGATCGACGACAACGGCATCGGCATGAGCCGTGACGAGGCGATCGCGAACCTCGGCACGATCGCGCGTTCGGGCACCAAGGAATTCTTCACGAAGCTGTCCGGTGACCAGCAGAAGGATGCGGCGCTGATCGGCCAGTTCGGCGTCGGCTTCTACTCGGGCTTCATCGTTGCGGACAAGATCACCGTCGAGACGCGCCGCGCGGGCCTGCCGGCGAACGAAGCCGTGCGCTGGGAAAGCGCGGGCGAGGGCGATTTCACGATCGACGCGATCGAGCGCGCGCAGCGCGGCACGACGATCACGCTGCACCTGCGCGAAGGCGAGGACGAGCTGCTGTCGTCGCACCGCCTGCAGTCGATCGTCCAGAAGTACTCCGATCACATCGCGCTGCCGATCCTGATGCAGAAGGAAGAGTGGGATCAGGAAAAGGGCGAGATGGTCCTGAAGGACGAGGACGAGACCGTCAATCAGGCAAGTGCGCTGTGGACGCGTTCGAAGAGCGACGTCACCGACGAGCAGTACACGCAGTTCTACCAGCACATCGCGCACGACCACCAGGATCCGCTCACGTGGACGCACAACCGCGTCGAGGGCCGCAGCGAATACACGCAACTGCTGTTCGTGCCGGCGCACGCGCCGTTCGACATGTGGAACCGCGACTATCGCGGCGGCCTGAAGCTGTACGTGAAGCGCGTGTTCATCATGGACGACGCCGAGCAGCTGCTGCCGCAATACCTGCGCTTCGTGAAGGGGGTCGTCGATTCGGCCGACCTGCCGCTGAACGTGTCGCGCGAGATCCTGCAGGAAAGCCGTGACGTGAAGGCGATCCGCGAAGGCGTGACGAAGCGCGCGCTGTCGATGCTCGAAGAGCTCGCGAACGCGGAAGAGGATGCCGGCAAGGAGAAGTACAAGACGTTCTGGGGCGCGTTCGGCCAGGTGCTGAAGGAAGGCCTCGGCGAGGATCACGCGAACCGCGAGCGCATCGCGAAGCTGCTGCGCTTCGCGTCGACGCATGGCGACACCGACGCGCAGGACGTGTCGCTCGCCGACTACGTGTCGCGCATGAAGCCCGAGCAGAGCAAGATCTACTACGTGACGGCCGATGCATGGCAGGCCGCGAAGAACAGCCCGCATCTCGAGGTGTTCCGCAAGAAGGGCGTCGAGGTGCTGCTGCTGACCGACCGCGTCGACGAATGGATGCTGTCGTTCCTGCAGGAATTCGACGGCAAGCCGCTCGCGAGCGTGGCGCGCGGCGACCTCGATCTCGGCGAGCTGAACGACGAAGAGAAGAAGGCGCAGGAGCAAGCGGGCGAAGCGATCAAGCCGGTCGTCGAGAAGATGAAGGAAGCGCTCGGCGACAGGGTGAAGGAAGTGCGCGTCACGTTCCGCCTGACCGATTCGCCGTCGTGCCTCGTCGCGGACGACAACGACATGAGCGGCTACCTGCAGCGGATGCTGAAGGCGGCCGGCCAGAACGCGCCGGCGATGCAGCCGATCCTCGAGATCAATCCCGAGCACGCGCTCGTGAAGCAGTTGAAGGCCGACAGCGCCGATTTCGGCGACTGGTGCCATCTGCTGTTCGATCAGGCGCTGCTGGCCGAGGGCGGCATGCTCGACGATCCGGCGAGCTTCGTGAAGCGGACCAACGCGCTGCTGCTGTCGCGCGCCGCGTGAACGCACGCATGCGATTCGACGGCGGGCAGGCCGGCTGGCGCGAGACGCCGCGGCCTGGCTGCACGCTCGACCAGCGCGACTGGCTGACGCGCGGCGGATCGCTGACCGCGCATCTCGCGCGGCTCGGCCGCGTGAATGTGCGCGTGACGCGGGAGGCCGTCGACTGCCCGTGGTTCGATGAGCCCGATGCGGTCGCCAGTGCGCCGCGCGCACCGATGTGGGTGCGCGAGGTGATCCTCTCGGTCGACGGTACGCCGTACGTCGCCGCGCACAGCATCGCACCGCTCGCCGCCAGCAAGGGCGTGTGGCAGGCGATGCGGCGGCTGCGTACGCGGCCGCTGGCTGAGCTGCTGTACAGCGATCCGCAGGTCGAGCGCTCGGCGCTCGTCAGCCGGCGTGTGATCGCCGGCCATCCGCTGTATGCGCTCGCGACCCATGCGCTGCAGGGCGCGCGAGCACCGCACGCGTTCGTCGCGCGGCGCTCGGTGTTCCAGCGTCACGGCAAACCGCTGATGGTCACCGAGTGCATGCTGCCGGCGCTGTGGCGTCATCTCGACGCGCACGGCGACGGGCTGCGTTCGGGCAGTCCGGGCGGAGGCGCGTGATGCTGCAGGGTTTCGGGCCGGTGGTCGGGCCGAATACGCATACGATGATCCTCGGCAGCTTTCCGGGCGAGGCGTCGCTCGACGCCGCGCAGTATTACGCGCATCCGCGCAACCAGTTCTGGCGGCTGCTCGGCACGGTGCTCGGCGAGCTTCAACTGCACGAACTGGCTTATGAGGCGCGGCTCGAACGTGTGTTGGTTCATGGAATCGGCATCTGGGACGTGCTTGCCGCGTGCCATCGCGAAGGCAGCCTCGATTCGGCGATCCGCAACGCGGAGCCGAACGATTTCGACTCCTTGAGGGAACATGCGCCGTTGCTGAAGCGCGTGTGTTTCAACGGCAAGACGGCAGGGCGGTTTGCCGACGTGATCGGCAGGGCGGGGTATGAAACGCTCGTGCTGCCTTCGTCGAGCCCGGCGAATGCGATGCTGTCGTTCGAGCAGAAGCTGGTGCAGTGGCGGGGGATTCGTTCCTGACGCCGGCATGAGCGCCGGGGAGGGGGCATCGCGCCCGACGCTCAATCGTCCTTGCCCCACCTCCAACCGGGTTTCTCGCCCTTGATCCAGCACACGACAGTCAGCAGCGCGATCAACACCACAATGCACGCGCCGTACGCGAACGGTGACTGGTGCGGCGGCAGCAGCCACGCGCTCGCGACGACTCCGATCACGAACAGCAGCAGTACGACCCAACCCTGCCACGCGACCGGTAAACCCCAGCCCCAACCGTAGCGTTTCGCCGGAAACCAGATCTTCTTGTCGTTCGGAGGCATGGGATCCCTCGTCGTCAGTGGTAGTCGCTTTCTCTCTGGTGACGCACCGCGAGAATCGTCACAGTCTGGCTGTCATCGATCTCGAATAATGCGACATAGCCCGATGCACCGAACGGAATGATCAGTTCACGGAGAAACGGCATCGAAGGATGGACTTTACGGCAGGTGAACGGTGACGATTCGAGCGTGGCAATTCCGGAAGCAATGGCCGCCAATGCGCGTTCAGCTCGTTCGACCTCCGAATCGTCGCGATCGACGACGAATTCATAAAGCCGGTCCAAATCATCCGATGCCTCGAGCGTGAAGCGAACCGTATACGTCATCGAGCGTGCCGCTTCCTGTCACGCAGCGTATCGAGCCGTCGACCAAGTCGTTCCAGGACCTCTGACGAAGATACATATTCGCCGGTCCGGCGAGCCTCATCGCGCGACGCAATGCCGCGCGCGATGAATTCGCTTTGGAGGCGACGGCGTTCGACGCCTTCTCGGATCGATTGCTCGACGAAGCTGGACAGCGTCTCGCCATCCTGAAGGACGCTCTCGGCGGCGTCGCGCAGTTCCGGCTCGACGCGAACGGACGGAAAAGTAGCAGTTTTCATCATGCCCTCGAATGCATCGCAATTGCGATGCATTATCTCGTACGTTCACGTCGGGTGCAAGTCGGCTGAACGGCAAAGTGATGTGGCGTGCGCTCGCTCGTCCGGCCACCACCCCGCGTCAGTCTCTCGCCACCTTATTCCCGAAAGCGCCGATTCGTCAGAACGTAATCGCAGCTTTCACCGACTGAACGGCTGCGCTGTTCAGCACGATGTAGAAGTTCTGAGGTGAGGTGCTGTTACCGACCGCAAGCGTCGTGCCGTCACGGTTCAAGGTTCCCGCGTCGATCTGCCCGTTGTTCTGATAGAAGACCCTGTATCCGGTCGTCGGCTGATTGAGTGCCGAGTTGGCCACCCATGCGCGGACACCCGCGAGCGTGACGATTTGTCCGTCGCTCAGGTTGTAGGTCTTGTTGTCCCCGGCGCTTGTGTGCGGGAAGAACGCTTCCAGTGTCGACGCCGTCGTACTGCACGGCGTGACGTTCGGGCCGGTCGTCGATGGTGCGGTGCAGTCGCCGGTGAGTACCGTATCGCCGACCATCTGTCGCGTCACCTTCATGTAGGCGGCACCCGATTGCCAGGTCGCCTGCTTGTTGTACAGCGATGCGCCGTTGATCGTGTTCGTGATGACACCGAGCGCACTGCCGCTGAACAACTCGGATGGGGAGCTTGCGATCGTGCCGGACAGCGGCACGACCGTGTAGTTCGTGCCGAGGAGCGTCACCGCAACAGTGTGGCCGTCGGCGGCGAGTTCCGTGAACTGGATGTTTGCGCCGCTGTAACTGACCTGCTCCTGCATGCTCGACACGACTGCGCCGTTGACGAGATAACGCTGAGCGACGGGCGTGGGTACCGGCAGCGACGGATCGACCGACGACAGACCGAGCGTGAGCAGTTGCGTGCCGCCGGACGGACTCTGCGCAAGGCTTTGATCTTGCGTATAGAAATAGCTGCCGGGATTGACGCTCACGGCGCCGCTGCTCGAAGTGGAAATGGCAAGCTGTGCGTGCGGGTAATGCAGCCCGCCGTTGGCGGCCAACACGAAGCTTTCATAATTCTGCTGCGCGGTGCTGAGGTTGCTGGCTGGTGTGCCCGATGCGCTGCCGTCGTCGCTGCCGCCGCCGCATGCGCCGAGCAGCAGGGTTCCGGTCAGCGCGGCGGTGTAACCGACACGTGCCAGGCGTTCTTTTTGTGTCATGGGGTCTCTCGTTTTTGTTAGTGTTCCGTAAGACATGTCGCGCCGCGGCGGGCGGCCGACGCCGGAGCTTAGCGTGTCGGGAGTAACTTGGCGAGTGACGTCGGGGCCGTTTGACGCGGGCGCGGTCACGCATCGATTACCGCGTATTTCAAGCGGGCGCCGACAGGGTCGAGCGTGTTCGAAACGATTGCCGCATGCGAGGCAATTAGCCGGACCGAAAGGATCCCACGCCGCGCGTTCGGTCAACGTGCTTCTGGCGCCGCGACGCAACGGCCATCGCGGCGAAACGGCGGACACGAGGCCGTCCGCACGGCTCGCCCCCCCCCCCACCAATGCTATCCTCTCGTCCGCTCATCCAGCATCACCCAGCGAGATTCAATCATGACCCGACTGATCAAGCGCGCGTCCGCCGAGGCACGTGCGTTCAAGAATGGCAAGGCGTCCGCCTACAACGGCTCCGAAAAACTCCACCCGCCGCGCGTGAAGCGTCGCCCGGAAATCGACGAACACGACGACGTGCCGGTGCTCGAAGCACCGCGCAAGCCGCGCTTCGCGCCCGTCACGTTCTCCGAAGAGGGCGGCGTGCGCTTCCTGCACTTCGGTACCGAATGGGTGCAGGGCGCGATGCGGATCTCGAAGCCGCTGCATATCGAGCTCGAATACGCGCAGCAGATGATGGCGTGGCTGCTGTTCCTCGAAACGCCCGAGCGGATCGTCCAGCTCGGGCTCGGCACCGGCGCGCTGACCAAGTTCTCGCACCGCTTCCTGCCGCACGCGAAGGTCGAGGCCGTCGAGCTGAACCCGGCCGTGATCGTTGCCGCGCGCACGATGTTCGCGCTGCCGCCCGACGACGCGCGCCTCGCCGTGCACGAAGCCGACGCATGGGATTTCGTCAACGACCCGGCCAACCGCGGCACGACGGGCGCGATCCAGGTCGACCTGTACGATGCGACCGCGCGCGGCCCCGTGCTCGACAGCGTCGCGTTCTACCGCGCGGTGCGCGGCTGCCTCGCCGATGCGGGCATCGCGACGATCAACCTGTTCGGCGATCATCCGAGCTTCGTGCGCAACATGAAGCACCTGAACGCGGCGTTCGATCACCGCGTGATCGCGCTGCCCGAAGTGCACGACGGCAACCGGATCGCGATCGCGTTCTCGGGCCCCGCGCTCGACGTGCCGTTCGCGCAGCTCGACGCGCGCGCGAAGCTGATCGAGGACACGCTGAAGCTGCCCGCGCGCAAGTGGGTGAAAGCTTTGAAAGAAACGACGGGCGCACGCGACACCGCGTTCGCGATCTGACGCGTCATGCACCGGCGACATGCCGGTGCAACCGCGTGACAAGGGGCGGATCACCTCGGGTTCGCCCCCGCTTGACCGCGTGCCCGCGGCTCCTATACTGGCGCGAAGCCAGGGGGGCCGCAGCTTACCCGTTTTCCGCTCCTCTCGCCGCCGTACCCGCTCAACAAGATCGATAACCGGGAAAGATGAGGAGACGTCATGGCTCACGATGCCGACGCCAACCGGGCCGCCAAGCGCTGGCTCTGGCTGCTGGTACTGCCGCTGATCGCGATGGTCTGGGTGCCGTCGTACAGCAAGATCGAACCGCAATGGTTGGGTTTTCCGTTTTTCTACTGGTACCAGTTGCTTTGGGTCTTCATTAGCGCGGTGATTACCGCGTTCGTGTATTTCAAGACCAAGAACGCGTGGAAGGCGAGCGGTCCGCAAGGAGGTGCGCAATGAATCTCGGCGCCACCTTCGTCTTCGTCCTGCTGTTCATCGGTGTCACGATCATCGGTTTCCTGGCCGCGAACTGGCGTCGCGGCGATCTCGCCCATCTCGACGAATGGGGCCTCGGCGGACGCCGCTTCGGCACGATCGTCACGTGGTTCCTGCTCGGCGGCGACCTCTACACGGCGTACACGTTCGTCGCGGTGCCCGCACTTGTGTTCGGCGCCGGCGCGATGGGCTTCTTCGCGCTGCCGTACACGATCCTGATCTATCCGTTCGCGTTCGTCGTGTTTCCGAAGCTGTGGAGCATCGCGAAGCGGCACGGCTACGTGACGGCCGCCGACTTCGTCAACGCGCGCTACGGCAGCCGGATGCTCGCGCTCGCGATCGCGGTGACGGGCATCCTCGCGACGATGCCGTACATCGCGCTGCAGCTCGTCGGCATCGAAGTGGTGATCGGCGCGCTCGGTTTCGACACGACCGGTTTCGTCGGCGACCTGCCGCTGATCATCGCATTCGCGATTCTCGCCGCGTACACGTACACGTCGGGGCTGCGCGCGCCCGCGATGATCGCGATCGTGAAGGACGTCCTGATCTACATCACGATCGCGGCGGCGGTCGTCGTGATCCCCGCGAAGCTCGGCGGCTTCGGGCATATCTTCGCGAGCGTTCCGCCCGCGAAGCTGCTGCTGAAGGCGCCGGACGCGATGAGCCTGAACGGCTACAGCGCGTACGCGACACTCGCGATCGGCTCGGCACTCGCGCTGTTCCTGTATCCGCACTCGGTCACGGCGATCCTGTCGTCGTCGTCGGGCAACTCGATCCGCCGCAACATGGCGATGCTGCCCGCGTACTCGTTCGTGCTCGGCCTGCTGGCGCTGCTCGGCTACATGGCACTCGCGTCGGGCGTGAAGGACATGCCGCAGTACGCGCCGTACTTCAAGGCGTTCGGTCCGAACTTCGCGGTGCCCGCGCTGTTCCTCGAGTATTTCCCGTCGTGGTTCGTCGGCGTCGCGTTCGCGGCGATCGGCATCGGCGCGCTGGTGCCGGCGGCAATCATGTCGATCGCGGCCGCGAACCTGTACACGCGCAACATCCACCGCGAGTTCGTGAACCGCAACATGTCGCACGAGCAGGAGACGCACGTCGCGAAGCTCGTGTCGCTGATCGTGAAGGTCGGCGCGGTCGCGTTCATCCTCGGGTTGCCGCTGACCTACGCGATCCAGCTGCAGCTGCTCGGCGGGATCTGGATCATCCAGACGCTGCCCGCGATCGTGCTCGGCCTGTACACGCGCGTGCTCGACCATCGCGGCCTGCTGGTCGGCTGGGCGGCAGGCATCGTGTGCGGCACGTGGATGGCGATCTCGCTGAAGCTCGCGAGCTCGATCTTCACGATCCACCTGTTCGGCCTCGCGATTCCCGGCTACGCGGCCGTGTGGTCGCTGATCGTGAACCTGGTGGTGTCGGTGGTGGTGAGCGTGCTGGTGCGCGTGATGGGCATGGCGCATGCGGAGGATCGCACGCGGCCGGAGGACTATCTCGACGTCGTCGAGAGCTGATCGACGCCGTTTCTGTTGCAGTTTCGACACGACGCCCGCGACGCAAGTCGCGGGCGTTTTGCATGGTGCGCCGCGAAAGCCCCGTGTGGCGGTGCGTCCGTTTACGCGGATCTTCAAGTGATTCTAGGGTGGCCGCGGCGTGGCGAAAATCGGTGAAAGACCGATTGGGAGGCGCGCTGCCGGGTTGCCAATAATGCGTCCCGCCCGGCCTGTGCCGGGTGATTCGATCTCGACACGATTCGATTATATGAGGGATGCAATGATGAAGATTTGGTTGTTGGTGTTCGGCATGTGCTGCGTCGCGCTCGCCGGTTGCGTGAACGCGTACTACCGATGAGGCGCGGCATGAGAGTCCTGTTGATGTGGGCGCTTGTCGCGCCGATCCTGCTCGCCGGCTGCGCGAACATGTACTACCGTTGACGGTGGGCCGCGATGAAAACGATATTGTCGGGCGCCGTGCTGTGTGCGGCGCTGGCCGGCTGCATTTCGGTGTACGGCCCCGGGCAGCGATACGCGGCGCGCGATGCGCCGCCGGCGCAACACGACACGGCCGATGGCGCGCACGGCGCCGACGATGCATCGCGCATCGTGATCGGCAATCGCAAGTATGACGAAGTGTGGGCGGCGGTCGCGCAGTTCTATGCGGACCACAAGCTCGCGGCGCGCGTCAGCGATCGCGACGCGGGGCTCGTTGCCGCCGCGTATGCCGATTATCCGAACGCGGGCAACTTTCTGGACTGTTCCGAACTGAAGCAGACGTCGAACGTGACGCACATGCTGAAAGTCGTCACGCGCATCGACGAGGCGACGCAAGGCGTGAGCGTGTCGATCGACGTCGCGGGCATGGCCGGCGTGGTCGCGGCCGGCAAGCAGAAGGGGGCGCGTGTCGCGTGCCGCTCGAACGGCACGCTGGAACAGGCGCTGGCGGAGGTGCTGCGCAAGTAGCGGGCCTGCCCGGATCGTCGCGACCGCACGATCCGGGCGGCATCCGTGCGCGTTACTGGCCCGCGCGCTTCGCGAGATCCTCGCGTTGCGACAGGTCCTCGACGTTGACCATCCAGTGCACGCCGAAACGGTCCTTCGTCATCCCGAAGCCGAGCGCCCAGAACGTCTTGCCGAACGGCATCGTCACTTCGCCGCCGTCGGCGAGCGCATTGAACAGCTTCTGGCCTTCCTCGACCGTCGCCGGGTTCAGCGACAGCGAATAACCGGCGTGCGTACCGCCCGGCTGGCTGCAGTCGCCGTCCGAGCACATGATCATCGAGTCGCCGATCGTGAAGCTCGCATGCATCACCTTGTCGGCCATCTCGGGCGTGATCGCGTGTTCGGGGTTCGGCGGCGCATCCTTGAAGTGCATCTTGAACATCGTCTTCGCACCGAGTGCCTTTTCGTAGAACTGAAGGGCTTCGTCGGCGCGACCGTAGAACGTCAGGTACGGTTGAACTTGCATCGTTGTCTCCTGTGATGGGCCGGACCCACGCGTCGGCGCGGGTTCGGGGTCGTGCAAGATTGACTGGGAAAGGGCACGTCGAGAGGCGGCCGGCGCACCCGTGACGTGGATTGTAGTGCGCGAGATTGACGATGGAGTGAAAAATAAAAACGGCCGCGAACATCATGTTCGCGGCCGTGTGCGGCGCGCTTGCTGACGGCTGTTGTCAGTGCTGCTGACAGCCGCTGACGCGCGACACGCTTCAGCGCAGCCCGTCGATCAGCTTCTCGAGCTTGACCGCATCGGCGGCAAATACGCGAATGCCTTCGGCGAGCTTTTCGGTGGCCATCGCGTCGTCGTTCAACTGGAAGCGGAACGCGGCCTCGTCGATCGCAACGCGCTCGGACGGCTTGTCCTGCAGCGCTTCCGGCGACAGCTTGCGCGCAACCGTCTCGTTGCTGTCCTGCAGCTTCTGCAGCAAGTCGGGACTGATCGTCAGCAGGTCGCAGCCGGCCAGCTCGGTGATCTGGCTGGTCGTGCGGAAGCTGGCGCCCATCACTTCGGTGTGATAGCCGAACGTCTTGTAGTACGCGTAGATGCGGCGCACCGACTGCACGCCCGGATCGTTCGCGCCGCCGTCCTTCGCTTCATTCCATTCCGCGCCAGCCTGCTTCTTGTACCAGTCGTAGATGCGGCCGACGAACGGCGAGATCAGCTGCGCGCCGGCTTCCGCGCACGAGGCGGCCTGCACGAGCGAGAAAAGCAGGGTCATGTTGCACTTGATCCCTTCCTTCTGCAGCACCTCGGCCGCGCGGATGCCTTCCCACGTCGACGCGAGCTTGATCAGGATGCGATCGCGGCCGATGCCGGCTGCTTCGTACAGCTTGATCAGTTCGAGCCCCTTGTCGATCGAGCGCTGCGTGTCGAACGACAGGCGTGCGTCGACCTCGGTCGACACGCGGCCCGGGATCAGCTTCAGGATCTCGGTGCCGAACGCGATCAGCAGGCGGTCGATGATGAAGTCGGTGCTTTCGTTGCGATGATCGCGGACGGTTTTCTCGAGGATCGGCTTGTACGCATCCTTCTGGACGGCCTTCAGGATCAGCGACGGGTTCGTGGTCGCGTCCTGCGGCTTGTATTGCGCAAGCTGCTGGAAGTCGCCCGTGTCGGCGACGACGGTCGTGTACTGCTTCAGCTGGTCGAGTGCGGTAGTCATGGCGATTCGGAAGAAGGGCGCGGGGCGCCGGGTTCTCACGGGCCGCGCGAGCGCGGCGGCGAAGCGAAGCGGCGCCGGGCGCCGCTTTCGATCCATCATTTTAGGCCCGATTCGTGTCGAGCACGTTTTGGCGTGCCCGCCGGCCGCCACGGCGGGCGGCGAACCGCGTCACGCGGGACGCCGCGCGTTCAGGATCACCTGCGTGACGATGCCCGCGACGAGCCCCCAGAACGCCGAGCCGATCGACAGCAGCGTGAGGCCCGACGCGGTGACCATGAACGTGACGAGCGCGGCTTCGCGCTGCTTCACGTCCTGCATCGCGTTCGCGAGCCCGCTCATGATCGAGCCGAACAATGCGAGCGCGGCGACCGACACGACGAGCGCCTTCGGCAGCGCCGCGAACAGCGCGGCGATCGTCGCGCCGAAGATGCCGGCGACCAGGTAGAACGTGCCGCACCACACGGCGGCCGTGTAGCGCTTCGCGGGATCCTCGTGCGCTTCGGGGCCGGTGCAGATCGCGGCCGTGATCGCCGCGAGGTTCACGCCGTGCGAGCCGAACGGCGCGAGCAGTAGCGACGCGAGGCCGGTCGTCGCGATCAGCGGCGACGACGGTGTCGCGTAGCCGTCCGCGCGCAGCACCGCGATGCCCGGCACGTTCTGCGACGCCATCGCGACGACGAACAGCGGAATGCCGATGCTGACGATCGACGCGATCGAGAACGCCGGCATCGTGAACACGGGTTTCGCGAGCGCGATGTGGAACCGGCTGAAGTCGAGCAGGCCGAGGCCGCCGGCCACCACCGTGCCGACGATCAGCGTCGTCACGATCGCATAGCGCGGCGCGAGCCGCTTGACGATCAGGTAGGTGAAGAACATCGCGAGCACGAGCGCGGTCTGGAACTGCGCGGCGCGGAAGATCTCGATGCCGATCTCGAACAGGATGCCCGCGAGCAGCGCGGCGGCGATGCCGGCCGGGATCTTGCGCATCAGCGTGTCGAACAGGCCGCTCACGCCGACGGCCGTCAGGAGCAGCGCGCACACGACGAATGCGCCGATCGCCTCGGGGTAGGGCACGCCGGGCAGTGACGCGATCAGCAGCGCGGCGCCGGGCGTCGACCATGCGACGACGACGGGCGCGCGAAAGCGCAGCGACAGGCCGATCGTCGTCAGCGCCATGCCGATCGACAGCGCCCAGATCCACGACGAGATCTGCGCATCGGTGAGGTGTGCGGCGCGGCCGGCCTGGAACATCAGCACGAGCGAGCTCGTGTAGCCGGTCATCATCGCGACGAAGCCGGCGACGAGCGCGGAGACGGAAGTGTCGGTGAAAAAGCGGCGGCCGCCGGCGCGGCCAGCGCTCGCGGTGGGCGAAGGGTTCATGCTATCTCCGGGGGGAGGCCGCTCGGACGCGGCCTTCGTGTCTGCTGGTGGGTTGTGTTATTTGCTGAGTGCGCGCATCGCGGTTTCGAGGCCCGCGAGCGTGAGCGGATACATGCGATGGCCGAGCAGGTCGCGGATGACCGCGACCGACTGCCGGTATTCCCATAGCCGCTCGGGCTCGGGGTTCAGCCATGCATGATGGGGGAACTGGTCGGCGAGGCGGCGCAGCCACACGGCGCCGGCTTCCGGGTTGTTGTATTCGACCGAGCCGCCGGGCTGCAGCACTTCGTACGGGCTCATCGTCGCGTCGCCGACGAAGATCAGCTTGTAGTCGGGCGTGAACTTGTGCAGCACGTCCCACGTCGCGGTGCGTTCCGAGTGGCGGCGGCGGTTGTTCTTCCACAGGTGGTCGTACACGCAGTTGTGGAAGTAGAAGAATTCCAGGTGCTTGAATTCGGCCTTCGCGGCCGAGAACAGCTCTTCGGTGCGCTTGATGTGGTCGTCCATCGAGCCACCGACGTCGAGCAGCATCAGCACCTTCACGTTGTTGTGGCGCTCGGGCACCATCCGCAGGTCGAGCCAGCCCGCGTTCGCGGCCGTGCTGCGGATCGTGCCGGGCAGGTCGAGTTCCTCGGCCGCGCCTTCGCGCGCGAAGCGGCGCAGCCGTCGCAGCGCGACCTTGATGTTGCGCGTGCCGATCTCGACGGAATCGTCGTAGTCGCGGTATGCGCGTGCTTCCCATACCTTCACCGCGGTGCGGTTGCCGTTCGACGGGCCGCCGATGCGCACGCCTTCCGGGTTGAAGCCGCCGTGCCCGAACGGCGACGTGCCGCCGGTGCCGATCCACTTGTTGCCGCCTTCGTGGCGTTCCTTCTGCTCGTCGAGCAGTGCCTTCAAACGCTCCATCAGCTTGTCGAGCCCGCCCATCGCTTCGATCTGCGCCTTTTCCTCCGGCGACAGCTCGCGCTCGAGGCGCTTCTCGAGCCAGTCGAGCGGAATGTCGAACGCTTCGGACGGCAGCGCGGACACGCCGTGGAAATACGCGCCGAACGCCTGGTCGAACTTGTCGAAGTACTGCTCGTCCTTGACGAGCGTCATCCGCGCGAGGAAGTAGAACGCGTCGATCGACGGCGAGATCAGCCCGGCCTTCAGCGATTCGAGCAGCGTCAGGTATTCCTTCACCGAGACGGGCAGCTTGGCTGCGCGCAGCGCGTAGAAGAAATTGAGCAGCATGGCCGGGCCTTCGCGGGTGGGGGAGGATTACCGGTTGTGCCGGTTCATGTAGACGAGCCGTTCGAGCAGGCTCAGGTCCTGCTCGTTCTTCAGCAGCGCGCCCGCGAGCGGCGGCACGATCTGCTTCGCGTCCGCGCCGCGCAGCGCGTCGGCCGGGATGTTCTCGGCGAGCAGCAGCTTCAGCCAGTCGAGCAACTCGGACGTCGACGGCTTCTTCTTCAGGCCCGACACGCCGCGCAATTCGAAGAAACTCTCGAGCGCCGCGCGCAGCAGCTCTTCGCGGATGTCCGGGAAGTGGACCGCGACGATCTTCTGCATCGTCGACGGGTCGGGGAACTGGATGTAGTGGAAGAAGCAGCGGCGCAGGAACGCGTCGGGCAGTTCCTTCTCGTTGTTCGACGTGATGATGACGAGCGGGCGGTGCTTCGCGCGCACGGTCTCGCGTGTCTCGTACACGTGGAATTCCATCCGGTCGAGCTCGCGCAGCAGGTCGTTCGGGAATTCGATGTCGGCCTTGTCGATCTCGTCGATCAGCAGCACGCTCGGGTGCTCGGCATCGAATGCCTGCCACAGCACGCCCTTGACGATGTAATTCGAGATATCCTTCACACGCTCGTCACCGAGCTGCGAGTCGCGCAGCCGCGAGACGGCGTCGTATTCGTACAGGCCCTGTTGTGCCTTCGTCGTCGACTTGATGTGCCACTGCCGCAGCGGCATGTCGAGCGCGGCGGCCACTTCCTCGGCGAGCATGGTCTTGCCGGTGCCGGGCTCGCCCTTGATCAGCAGCGGGCGTTGCAGCGTCAGCGCGGCATTGACCGCGAGCTTCAGATCGTCGGTGGCGACGTAGTGCGAGGACCCTTCGAAACGCATGGCGGCGCTCTTCTTCATCGGGAAAAAAACCCAGTATAAGTCAGAAGGGCTGTCCGGTTGGGCCGTGCCCGCGTATCGTTGCAGGGCTGTGGCGGGGCGAACCGGGGCGTCTTATGGACGCGTTCCCCGCCGACGCGGTACAATCTGGCCGTTTTTTTTGGCCTGCGTGGCGATCCGATAAGCAATACGGCGCGGGCCGTTGCCGCTTTGGCGCCAGTTTCCCCTCAAGCTAGGTTACAAGAGCTATGAACAAATTCGTCGGCAAACACGTCGTTGTCGCAGCGCTCGTGGCGCTCGCGGGCAGCGCGCAGGCGGCCGGTGTGGTCGGCAACCCGAAGGACGGGGCGAGCAAGGTCGCCATGTGCATCGGCTGCCACGGCATCCAGGACTACCGCACGGCTTACCCGGAGGTCTACCGGGTGCCCGTCCTCGGCGGCCAGAACCAGCAATACCTCGAGAACGCGCTGAAGGCCTACCGCAAGAAGGATCGTCACTTCCCGTCGATGAATGCGGTCGCCGGTTCGCTGACGGACCAGGACATCGCGGATCTGGCGGCCTACTACGCCGCCCAGAAGGCCGACTCGAAGGACAATCCCTACAAGTAAGCGCGCGCCGCCGATCTCGCCGGCGGGACAGGAGCATTCATGAACAACGCATTCAAGACGGCGGCGGTTGCACTGGCGGCCGGCCTCGCGATCGGTACCGCGCACGCGGCGGACGCCACGAAGGGCAAGGAACTGGTCGAATCGCACAACTGCGCAGCCTGCCACGGCGCGCAGATGAACAAGCCGATCAACGCCGAATATCCGCGCCTCGCCGGCCAGCATGCCGACTACCTCGTGTGGGCGATGCGCCAGTACCAGATGGGCCTGACGAACCCGCTGCTCGGTCGCAACAACGCGATCATGCAGGCGCAGGTGCAGAGCCTGTCGGTCAGCGACATGAAGGACATCGCGTCCTACATCGAATCGCTGAAAGAGACCGATCTCGTATTCAAGAAGTAAGCGCGACGGGCCCAGCCGGCCCGCGCAGCAAAAATACCCCGCCTCGGCGGGGTATTTTTTTGTCCGCGGCGCTCAGTCGCGCGACGCGCGGCGCAGGATGCGCTGCAGGTACGCGTCGGTATCGGGCGGCGTGTTGGTGCGCTGCGCTTCCCAGATCGTCTCGCCGAGGCATTCCATGATCGCGTGCTGCGCATCGTGGGTCGAGTCGAGCTTCGCCGCCAGCTTGTCGTGCGCGGCGCGGATGCCGGGCGGCTGGTCGATCGACAACTGTTCGCTGATCGCGAGGTGCATCGACAGGTGCAGGAACGGGTTCGTGCGACCTTCCTCGGGCGTGTAGTTGCGCGCGGCCGCGCCGTCGGCATCGTCGAGTTCGGCGTGGTATTCGGGATGCTCGACGATCCAGTCGGCTGCCATCGCTTCCAGCGGCGTCAGGATCTCGCCCGCGCGCTGCTTGCGCCAGGTCTCGGTGAAAAAGCGACGCACTTCGTCGCGGCTTGGATTGAACATGGTGGGGGAACGTCGTGATTCGGGCGGCGTCATGCCGCGTCGCGCATTGTACGCCGGGTCGGCGGACGGTGCTGGAGGCGGCTGGTGGCGGTTTGGGTTTGCGTGACGGGGGCGGGCTGCGACTACCCGTGCCGTACCGGACGGGTAAGCGCGGGCTAGGCTCGTGGCCGCCGCGCCGCTACACTCCGACGATTCCCGTTACCGTGCCGTTCCCGCCCGTCCCGTCATGACCACCACCGCCCGCTCATCGTCCGTCGCCCTACAGGGCACGCTCTACGTCGCGCTGTCCGCCGCCGCGTTCGGCGCGATGGCGATCTTCGGCCGCTACGCATATGCGGCCGGCGTCGACGTGCTCGGGCTGCTGATCGTACGCTTCGCGATCGGCGGTGCGGTGCTCGCCGCGATCGCGCGGCACCGCGGCGTCGCGTGGCCGCGCGGGCGTGCACTCGCGCCGCTGGTGGCGATGGGCGCGCTCGGCTACGTCGGGCAGTCGTTCTGTTATTTCAGCGCGCTGCAGCACGCGCAGGCGAGCCTCGTGGCGTTGCTGCTGTACCTGTATCCGGCCTTCGTCACGCTGCTGGCCGCGTGGTGGCTCGGCGAGCGTCTCACGCGCGCGAAGGCCGTCGCGCTCGTGCTGTGCGTCGCGGGCTCGGCGCTGATGGTCGGCGGCGGGCACGGCGAGCCGCTCGGGATCGCGCTCGCGCTGGCCGCCGCGGTGATCTATTCGCTGTACATCGTCGGCGGCACCAAGGCGACGCGCGGCGTCGATCCGCTCGCGACCACCGCGATCATCTGCCTGTCGGCGACCGCGACGCTGGTGGCGATCGCCGTCGTGCGGACCGCGGCGTTCGGCGCGCCGCCGCGCTGGCCCGCGACGGCCGGCGGCTGGGCGTCGATGCTCGCCATTGCGCTCGTGTCGACGGTCGCGGCGATGCTCGCGTTCTTCGCCGGGCTCGAGCGGCTCGGGGCCGCTCGCACGTCGATGCTGTCGACGCTCGAACCGGTCGTGACGGTCGCGCTCGCCGCGCTGCTGTTCGGTGAAGCGCTGTCGCCGCTCCAGTGGGCGGGCGGCGTCGCGATCCTCGCGGCGGTGCTGGCGCTCGTGCGCGCGGGCGGCGCGGCGGCCGACGATGCCACCGCGACGTCCAACGCGTAGTCGGGGAGGGGAGCGGGGAGCCTGCAGGCCGGGCTCCGTCGGACAGGCTTGCCGCGTTTCAGCCGTGCCTGATGCTTACTCGTTGGGCGGCGGCGTCTTCGGCCTGAATTCGCACAGCGGCTCGATCGCGCAGTGCCAGCATTCGGGCTTGCGGGCCTTGCACACGTAGCGCCCGTGCAGGATCAGCCAGTGATGCGCGTCCTGCAGGAATTCCTTCGGCGTGAACTTCTCGAGAGCGGCCTCGACGGCGCGCACGTCCTTGCCCGGCGCGAGCCCCGTGCGATTCGCGACCCGGAAGATATGCGTGTCGACCGCGATCGTCGGCTGGCCGAACGCAGTGTTCAGCACGACGTTCGCGGTCTTGCGGCCGACGCCCGGCAGGCTTTCGAGCGCTTCGCGATCGGCCGGCACCTCGCCGTCGTACTGGTCGAGCAGGATCCGGCACGTCGCGACCACGTTCTTCGCCTTGGTGCGGTAAAGACCGATCGTCTTGATGTACTCGGTAACGCCTTCCTCACCCAGCGCGACGATTTGTCGCGGGGTGTTCGCGATCGGAAACATCTTCCGCATCGCCTTGTTGACCGATACGTCGGTCGCCTGCGCGGACAGCATCACAGCGATCAGCAGCTCGAACGGCGTCGTGTATTCGAGCTCGGTGGTCGGATGCGGATTGAGGCTCTGCAGCGTTTCGTAGATCGCGCGTCGTTTGCTGGCGTTCATGGAGTGTTCTGGTCGGGCGGCGCGGACGGGCCGCCTTGGTCGTCGTTGCCTGCGTCGCTGTCGTTGCCGTTGCCACCCGTCGCCGCGGCTTCGGCGTCGCGCTGCGCCTGTTGCTCGGCGACTCGTTTGCGGCGGGCCTCGGCCGCGTCGATCTGCGCCTGGACGGCCGCGCTCACGCCTTCGGTGTTCTTCGGCCCGGCACCCTGCCCGGAGAGTTCTTCCTTCTTCTTGCGCGCGCGTTCGAGCGCGGCGGCGATGATCGCGCGTTTCTTCGCATCGGCGTCATCGGCGGCCGGTGCGGTGGCCGGCGTGCCGGGCTGCGGATCGGGCTGCGTCCCGGGTGGCGTGTCGGGTTGCTCCGCTGCGGGCTTCGCGGCACTGGCCGCGCGGCGTGCGGCGGCGCGCGCTTCGGCGGCCTCGCGTTCGCGGCGCTGGCGGGCGAGCCGCAGGTCATGGTGTTCGCGCGCGGCATCCGCCTGCTGCTGCGACCACGCGTCCCAGCCCGTGCGATCGCCGGTCACGGGCAGCATCGCGATGCAGTCGACGGGGCAGGGCGGCACGCACAGGTCGCAGCCCGTGCACAGCGACTCGATGATCGTGTGCATCTGCTTCGGTGCGCCGACGATCGCATCGACCGGGCATGCCTGCATGCACAGCGTGCAGCCGATGCACAGGCTTTCATCGATGAATGCGACGGCGCGCGGATGCTCGCTGCCGTTGACGGGGTTCAGCGGAATCACCGGCTTGCCGAGCAGGCCCGCGAGGCGTGCGATGCCTTCGGCGCCGCCGGGCGGACACTGGTTGTAGTTCGCGTCGCCGGCGGCGATCGCCTCGGCGTACGGACGGCAGCCGTTATAGCCGCACTTCGTGCATTGCGTCTGGGGAAGCAGATCTTCGATGCGATCCGCAAGTGTTTTGGAGTCGGTCACGGTGACAACGGGCGCAGCGGCGCCGAATGGCTCTCGGCCGCGTCGGGCGCGGCCGGAAAGGTTTGCCAAAGCTCGATTATCGCCGATTTCCCGCATTGCGCTGGACGCCGTCTGTGCGCATAATCGAACCGCTTTTTTGCAGGGGCTCAGCAGGAGGGCGGCCGCACGCGGCGCGCCCGTTCCAGGGCGGCCGGCGCCGAGGCAGTGCGGGTGCCGGTCCGGATCACGCGGCTCACATAGCAAAACGCCACATGAATCAGCCAAAAATCAAAAGAGATCCTGAAGGTACGCGCCGCCGCATCCTGATGGCGGCAGCCGAAGAGTTCGCGAGTGGCGGGTTGTTCGGCGCGCGTGTCGATCAGATCGCGCGCCGGGCCGAAACCAACGAGCGCATGCTCTATTACTACTTCGGCAGCAAGGAGCAGCTGTTTACGGCCGTGCTCGAACACGCGTTCTCCGCGCTGACCGAGGCCGAGCGCGTGCTCGATCTCGACGGCGTCGCGCCGGTCGAAGCGGTCACGCGGCTCGCGCATTTCGTTTGGGACTACTACCGCGACCATCCGGAATTGCTCAGGCTCATCAACAATGAGAACCTGCACGAAGCGCGCTACCTGCACAAGTCGACGCGGATCCGCGAGATGATGTCGCCGATCGTCGCGAAGCTCGGCAACGTGCTGACGCGCGGCCAGAAGGCCGGGCTGTTTCGCACCGACGTCGATCCGCTGCGCTTCTACGTGACGCTGTCGGGGCTCGGCTACTACATCGTGTCGAACCGCTTCACGCTCGCCGCGACGCTCGGCCGCGACTTCACCGATACCGACGAGCGCGCGGAGATGGTCCGGATGAACACCGAGGTATTGCTCGCGTATCTGCTGCGGCGCTGATGCGCTGACCCGCGGCCGCCGGATGCAAAAACGCCGCCGTGCGCAGGCAACGGCGGCGTTTTTTCGTCGGAACGCGGTGCGTCAGGCGGCCTTGCGCGCGCGAACGGCTTTTGCGCGCGGGCTGCTGCTTGCGCGTTTCGCGGCCGGTGCAGCCTTGGCGGGAGCGGCGGCCGTGGCCGGTGCCTTCGTGCGCGTGCGCTTCGCCGCGGTGGTGCGCGATTCGGCCGGCGTGACGACGGTCGGCACGGCGGCGAGCGTCGTGGCCGCCGGCGCATCCGGGCGATCCTTCGTCGCGCCCTGCTTCGGTTCCGGCGCATGCTCGCGGATGAAGTCGCGCAGCTGCGGATAGATGATCGTGCGCCAGCGGCGGCCCGAGAAGATCCCGTAGTGACCGCACTTCTCGGCGGTCAGGCTGCGGCGCTGGTCTTGCGGGATGCCCGTGCACAGCTCGTGCGCGACGTGCGTCTGGCCGCTGCCCGAGATGTCGTCGAGTTCGCCCTCGATCGTCATCAGCGCGGTCTGCTGGATGTCCTGCGGACGCACGCGTTCGCCTTCGACATCCCACGTACCCTCGGCCAGCCGGAATTCCTGGAACACGACGCGAATCGTTTCGAGGTAATACTCGGCGGCCATGTCGAGCACCGCGTTGTACTCGTCGTAGAAGCGGCGGTGCGCTTCGGCGTCGTCCTCGTCGCCGCGCAGCAGGCTCTGGTAGAAATCCCAGTGCGATTGCGCGTGCCGTTCCGGGTTCATCGCGACGAAGCCCGTGTGCTGCAGGAAGCCCGGATACACCTGGCGGCCTTCGCCTGGATAGTTCGCGGGCACCGTATGGATCACGTTGTTCTCGAACCACGCGGTCGAGTGCTGCGTCGCGAGTGAGTTCACCGACGTCGGGCTGCGGCGCGCGTCGATCGGGCCGCCCATCATCGTCATCGTGAGCGGCGTTTCCTCGCCGCGGCTCGCCATCAGCGAGATCGCCGCGAGCACCGGCACCGTCGGCTGGCACACCGAGATCACGTGCAGGTTGCGCGCGCCGATGTGGCGGATGAATTCCTGGATGTACGCGATGTAGTCGTGCAGGTGGAACGGGCCGGTCTCGACCGGCACCATCCGCGCGTCGATCCAGTCGGTGATGTAGACCTTGTGGTCCTGCAGCAGCGTGCGCACGGTGTCGCGCAGCAGCGTCGAGTGGTGGCCCGACAGCGGCGCGCAGACCAGCACGACCGGCTCGTCCTTCAGTTGCGTGACCGCGTCGGCGTCGTCCGAATAGCGCTTGAAACGCAGCAACCGGCAGAACGGCTTCTCGACGATCGTCTGCTCGACGATCGGGATGTTGTGGCCGTCCTTGACGATCTGATGAATGTTGAATTCGGGCTTCTCGTAGTCCTTGCCGAGCCGGTACATCAGTTCGTAGGCGGCGGCCATCCGCGTCGCGCCGGGCATCAGCGAGAACGGGCTGGACGGATTAGCGAACGATTTGGAAGCGGCCTGGGCCCAGGCCGTGAGCGGGCTCAGCATGGCCCGCTGGAATTCATGCAGTTGGTAAAGCATGCAGACTACTCCCGCGTGGGGGACGGTGCGCAAGGGCGGCGTGGGGCGTCGCGGCGTGCCGTGGGGGTCAGCGGCCGGCCATGTTGCACTGCAGCCGGACAATCGCGTCGATCATATCGGACAACGATGGGTGGTGCAATGCAACATTTCCCCGATTTTTCATCAAAATTTTGCGATTTGACGTTCTCTGAAGAAGCCGCTCGCGCCCCCGTTCAGCGCCCCGTGGCCATCGCCGGCGCGGGCTGGCCGGCGGCGCGCGCCATCGCGTCCTCGTGGTGCATCAGGTTCATCGCGGTATGCACGAGCGCCACGTGCGAGAACGCCTGCGGGAAGTTGCCGACGAGCCGCCCGGCGACCGGGTCGTATTCCTCCGCGAGCAGCCCGAGGTCGTTCGACAGCGACAGCAGCCGGCTGAACAGGCGGTGCGCGTCGTCGATCCGGCCGAGCAGAGCGTAATTGTCGACCAGCCAGAAGCTGCATGCGATAAACGTGCCTTCGCCGGGCGGCAGGCCGTCATCGTAGTCGGTCGTGCGGTAGCGCATCACGAGGCCGTCGTGCAGCAATTCCCGCTCGATCGCGTCGACCGTGCCGACAATGCGCGGGTCTTCCGGCGGCAGGAAGCCGAGCAGCGGCATCAGCAGCACGCTCGCGTCGAGTTCGTCGCTGCCGTAGCTTTGCGCAAACGCCTGCTTGCCCTCATGCCATGCGTTGTCGCATACGTCGGCGTGGATCTGCTCGCGCAGCGTGCGCCAGCGGTCGAGCGAGCCGGGCAGCCGGAACATCTCCGCGGACTTGATCGCGCGGTCGAACGCGACCCACGCCATCACCTTCGAGAACGTGAAATGGCGGCGCCCGCCGCGCGTTTCCCAGATGCCCTCGTCGGGTTCCCGCCAGATCTTCTCGAGATGGTCGAGCAGCGCACACTGCACGGACCAGACCGTGTCGTCGGCCTGCAGTCCGCCCACGCGCGCGAGGTGCAGCGCGGCCATCACCTCGCCGAACACGTCGAGCTGGAGCTGGTTCGCGGCGCCGTTGCCGATGCGTACCGGCTTTGAATCCTGATAGCCGGGCAGCCAGTCGAGCTCCATTTCCGGCAGCCGGCGTTCGCCGGCGATCCCGTACATGATCTGGATCTGCTCGGGCGAACCGGCCATCACGCGGCCGAGCCACGTGCGCCACGCGCGCGCCTCGTCGTAGTGGCCGCCGCGCATCAGCGCGAGCAGCGTGATCGTCGCGTCGCGCAGCCAGCAATAGCGGTAGTCCCAGTTGCGGTTGCCGCCGATCTTCTCGGGCAGCGACGTGGTCGGCGCCGCGACGATGCCGCCGGTCGGCTCGTACGCGAGCGCCTTCAGCGTGATCAGCGAACGGCGCACGGCGGGCGCGTAGCGGCCCTGCACCTGGCAGCGGCCCGACCATTCGAGCCAGTAATTCTCGGTGCGCGCGAGCATCGACAGCGGATCGCGCGCGGGCGGCAGCCGCAGGTGCGACGCCGCGTAGCTGAGCGAGAACGGCACGCGCTCGTCGGCGCTCACCGTGAATTCCGCGAGCGTATGGAGGTTTTTACCCGCGAGTGGCACCGGTGTGCGCAGCACGACGGTATCGGGGCCGGCAATCGCCTTCATGCCGTCCTCGCGGGTCAGTTGCGTGACCCACGGGACCGAGAAGCCGTAATCGAAGCGCAGCACGAGTTCCATGCGCATCTTCATCGTACCGTGGCGGCCGACGACGATCCGCACGAGTTCGGACCAGCCGTTGCCGGGCGGCATGAAGTCGATCACGGTGACGGCGCCGTCGGCGCTTTCGTAATCGGTTTCGAGGATCAGCGTGTCGCCGCGATAGCGGCGGGTCGTGTGCGTGATCGCGGCGTCGGCGGCCGGCGCGAGCAGCCAGCGACCGTGCTCGGGCGTGCCGACGAGCGCCGCGAAGCAGGCGCCCGAATCGAAGCGGGGCCAGCACAGCCAGTCGACGGAGCCGTCTTTCGCGATCAGCGCGGCGGTGTGGCCGTCGCCGACGAGGGCGTAGTCTTCGATCAGGGCGGGCATGGGCAGGCGATCCTTGGGTATTCGAGTTCACAATGCGGACGGCGGCGGCCGAACTTCACGTGCCGGCACCCCGCCCCGTATACTCGGCCGGGCGGCGGAGCGCAGGTACGGCAGGCGTTTCGTCCTATCTCAACACTTGAAGCGACTCGATGCAAGGAGGATTCAATGCCCAACCGTTTACGCGAGCGTGACGCACGCGCTTCGACACGAGGGTTCCCGCTTAGGCTCGCTCACTGGATGAAAGGTTTCGCGATCGTGCTCTCCCTGTCCGCGACCCACGCATTTGCGCAGCAATCGCCCGCCGCGGCCGACGGCGTCTACAACCTGCTCGTCGGCACCTATACGGGTGGCGGCAGCGACGGGATCTACGTTTACCGCTTCGATACGAAAACCGGCAGCGTCGCGCCCGTGTCGTCGGCGAAGACCGTGAATCCGTCGTACCTGTTGCCGAGCCGCGACGGTCGCACCGTCTACGCGGTCAACGAACTGCCCGGCGACGACGGGCCGGCGACGCAGCGCGGCGGCGTCAGCGCATTCCGCTTCGACGCGAAGACGGGCGCGCTGACCTTCATCGACCGCGTGTCGTCGGAAGGGAACGATCCTTGCTACCTCGCGCTGTCGCCGGACGGCAAATATCTCGTGACGGCCAATTACTCGGTCGCGGCGGATCCGGGCGGCAGCTTCGCGGTGTTTCCGCTGCGCGACGACGGCGCGGTCGGCCAGGCCGTGCTGACCGTGCACCATGAAGGCACGGGCCCCGTGAAGGGCCGCCAGGACGGCGCGCACGTGCACTCGACGGTGTTTTCGCCGGACGGCCGTTACCTGTTCGTGCAGGATCTCGGCGCGGACAAGATCTACGGCTACCGCTACACGGTGGACGGCAGCCGCGGCCTGATCGGCCCGACCGACACGCGCTACACGCCGGTGAAGGCCGGCTCGGGCCCGCGTCACATGGTGTTCGGCGCTGACGGCCGGTTCGCGTACGTGACGAGCGAGCTCAACGCGTCGGTCGAGGTGTTCGGTTACCACGACGGCAAGCTGACGCCGGTCGAGACCGTGCCGATGACGGCGCCGGGCTTCAAGGGCAAGGTCGGCGGCGGCGCGATCCACCTGTCGCCGGACGGCCGTTTCCTGTACGTGAGCAACCGCGGCGACGCGAACGACCTCGTGATCTACGCGGTGAACAAATCCGATGGCCGGTTGAAGAACGTCGGCCGCCAGTCGAGCCTCGGCAAGACGCCGCGCGAGTTCCTGATCGATCCGACCGGCAAGTGGCTGATCGTCGGCAACCAGGACAGCGACACGTTCTACGTGTTCAGCCGCGATGTCGAAACGGGGCAGCTCGGCGCGAATCCGCGGAAGGTCGCGGTCGGCAAGCCGGTCGATTTCAAGCTGGTGCCGGTGCAGTAAATGAAAAAGGGCGCTGCCGATGCAGCGCCCTTCGTGTTCCGGGGCAGCCGGTTGTGCGGGGTGTCCGCGCCGGCCGCCGTGCTCAGTCGGCCGCGGCCGGGACGAGCACCTCGCGGCTGCCGTTGATGCCCATCGCCGATACGAGCCCGGCCGCTTCCATCTGCTCGACGAGACGCGCGGCGCGGTTGTAGCCGATGCGCAACTGCCGCTGCACCGACGAAATCGACGCGCGCCGCGTGCGGACGACGAACGCGACGGCTTCGTCATACAGCGGATCGGCTTCCGCGTCCGGGGCTTCGCCGAACAGGTCCTGCGTCGCGCCGTCGGCGGCCGGGCCCTCGAGGATCCCTTCCTCGTACTGCGGCTCGCCGAACTGCTTCAGGTACTCGACGATCCGGTGCACTTCCTCGTCGGCGACGAACGCGCCGTGCACGCGCTGCGGATAACCCGTGCCCGGCGGCAGAAACAGCATGTCGCCCATCCCGAGCAGCGATTCGGCACCCATCTGGTCGAGAATCGTGCGCGAGTCGATCTTCGACGACACCTGGAATGCGACGCGCGTCGGGATGTTCGCCTTGATGAGGCCCGTGATCACGTCGACGGACGGACGCTGCGTCGCGAGGATCAGGTGGATGCCGGCCGCGCGCGCCTTCTGCGCGAGGCGCGCGATCAGCTCCTCGATCTTCTTGCCGGCGACCATCATCAGGTCGGCCAGCTCGTCGATCACGACCACGATCAGCGGCAGCGTCGACAGCGGCTCCGGATCGTCGGGCGTCAGCGAGAACGGGTTGCCGATCTTCTTTTCCTTCGCTTCCGCGTCCCGGATCTTCTGGTTGAAGCCCGCAAGGTTGCGCACGCCGACGGCCGACATCAGCCGGTAGCGCTTTTCCATTTCGCCGACGCACCAGTTCAGCGCGTTTGCCGCGAGCTTCATGTCGGTGACGACCGGCGCGAGCAGGTGCGGGATGCCTTCGTAGACCGACAGTTCCAGCATCTTCGGGTCGATCATGATCAGCCGCACGTCCTCGGGCGTCGCCTTGTACAGCAGCGACAGGATCATCGCGTTGATCGCGACCGACTTGCCCGAGCCCGTCGTGCCCGCGACGAGCATGTGCGGCGCCTTCGCGAGATCGGTGACGACCGGGCGGCCCGTGATGTCCTTGCCCATCGCGATCGTCAGTTGCGACGGTGAATGCTGATACTCGCGCGAGGCAAGAATTTCCGACAGGCGGATCATCTGGCGCTTCGCGTTGGGCAATTCGAGGCCCATGCAGGTCTTGCCGGGAATCGTCTCGACGACGCGGACCGACGTGAGGCCGAGGCCGCGCGACAGATCCTTCATCAGGCCGACGATCTGGCTGCCGCGCACGCCGAGCGCGGGTTCGATCTCGAAGCGCGTGATCACGGGGCCGGCCGACGCGCCGACGACCGTCACCGGCACCTTGAATTCCTGCAGCCGCTGTTCGATCACCTGCGCCGTCTGGGCGAGGTGCTCCTCGGTGATCATTTCGACGTCGTCGGACGCGGGCTCGAGCAGGTCGAGCGTCGGCAGTTCGACGTTGAATGCCACCGGCGCGTGGAATTCGAACGCGTTCGGGCGCGGCTGGCGCACCGGGGTGTCGGGGGCGGCTGCGGCTGGCTCGGCCGGTTCGGTTGCGTCGGTGGCGGTTGCGTAGGCTGGCGGGGCAACGGGAATCGCCGGCGTGGGCAGGCCCGCTCCGGGGATGGTTACCGGCGGCTGCGAGGCTGTGATCGGTGCGGCAGCCGGTGTTGCGGAGACATTCGACACGGACCAGCTCGCCGGCGATGCGGCGGGGGCGGGCGGCGTTACGAACGTCGGGGTTGCGATTGCCGCAGGCGCGGAAGCGATCGACGAAGCTTGCGTCGAGGTTGTTGCGCCGATGGGCGTCGGCGATCCGACTGCGGGGACAGGCGAGCTGGTGACCGAGGGAGCGGAAGTCGCCGGGGCCGTGCTCGTTGGGGCAACTGCGCCGGTTGGCGTTGCCGTCACGACGGAAACGGCAGGCGGCACGGGCAGGCTGGTTGCCGGCTGCGGTGCGAATGCGCTGGATGTGCCGGCTGCGTTGAATGCCGTGCCGGTCGACGAGGTTGCCGTGTTGATCGGAAGTGTCGACACCGGCGCGGAAGGTTGTGCCGCGATCGAGCCGGACGTGAAATTCACGGGCGTCGCGGTAGCGGTTGCCTGTGTTGCAGCCGGTGCGGGCTCGTTAGCGGTCGAACCGACTGCCGAAGCCGAAGCGCCGGTCATCGACGGTGCGACGGCGGGTGCAACGGTTGAGGCAGGCGTCGATGCGCGGGCGAACGAACCGTAAGTCAATCCCGTGACACCGGCCGGCGCCGCCGACGCGACGGATGCAACGGTCGATGCCGATGCGGCTGGCTGCGAAAGCGAAGCGGATGCCGTGCCGGTCACGCCGACCGATGAACCCGCAGCGGTGACAGGTGCAATGCTCGATGCGGACGCGGGTACCTGCGCAGTCGAACCACGGGCGGTGCCGACGAGCGGCGACGCAGCTGCGGCCGAAGTCATCGGTGCTGCGGCAAACGGTTGAACTGCCGACGATTTCGGCAATTCCGCGGAGACGGTCGTATTGGTCGCCGCAGGTTGCACCGTCGGCGGAGTCGACGGCGTCCGCGCCCAATCCGTCGCGGGCGTGGCGCCTGGTGCGATCGCGGACAGCGGTGCCGCCGGTTCCGTCGCGACCGGTTTGGCCGCTGGCGCTGCTGCACTCGATGCAGCCAGTGCCGACACTGCCGCAAACGGCATGGCCTCGGAAAATGCGTGCGCCGACGTTGCGGCGGTCGACGAAGAGGGGAGGGCTGCGAACGGCGCGATGCCCCCGGCCGGTTTTACGTCGGCGTGCGCATCGGCGACGCCTTGCTGCACGCGGGCCGATGCGGGGCGATCGACGGCAGGAGCCGGTTGCGCGTCGTACTCGTCGTCGGAATCGACCGACGCAGCCGGGTCGCTTGCGGCGATGTCGTGAACCGCTTCACCGTCCGGTTGCGCGGAGGCGGCATGGGCAGGCTCCGATTCGGTTGCGCGCGTCGTCGACGCGGCGAGTTCGTTCCCGGTCGATACGTCGAATGCGGAAACCGGCGTGCCGTCGAGGTCTTCCCACGGAGCGAGGTCGATGGGCGTGTCCAGCGACGGTGCGGGCGTGATTCCGAATGCCGGCGTGGCGGGTGCCTCGTCGACGTGCGGGATCGGGTGGTCGGCGTGATGTGCCGACGCGGCCTCGTCGATGCCGGGGCTCGACAGCGTGCGCGGTGCGGCGTCGTCGAGCGCCGTGGCGCCCCAGTCGGCAATCGACACGTGGATAGCGGGTTCTGCCGGCATGAACGCGTCCAGCACGATCGGCGCGCTGTCGTCATACGCCGGTGCGGCATCGTGTTCGACCGGCGTACCGGCGTCATGGGCCGCGATGCCGTGCGTTGCCGCGGCAAACCCGTTCGACACGGCTGCCGATGCCGGCGCGGCAACGCTGCCCGCAGCCGCCGCCACACCGGCCGCGGTCGCGGCTGCGGCAGCCGCATCGGCCGCCTGCGCACCGCCCAGCGTGGCCCATTGCGCGGTGCTGGCCTCGATCGAACGCAACGTGTCATGAACGCTCGGCGCCGGCGTGATTGGCGCCGCGGGCTTTTCCGTCCATGCATAGAGCGGCGCGCGCGCCGGTGTTTGCGGCGACGGGCGGCGGCGCGCCGTGTCCGGCGGCAAGCCGGCCGTAGCCGTTCCAGCGACCGGGCGCACGGGCGGGCGGGGCGGCGGCGCGCTGGCCGGCCGCGGTGCGACCGTGGCGCGCGGCGCAGCCTGCTTCAACGCAGCGGTGGTCGGTCGCGCGGCGGTCGGCCGAGGCCGGACGGGTTCGAATCCGACAGGAAGCGGGGCCGGATCGGGGCGCGGCACGTGCGTGTTTGCCGCCGCGCGCGCGAGGCTGGCGGTGCTGCCGGTCGTGGGGGGCGGCATCGCGCTGGCCGGGATCGGAGCGGGCGGTGCCGGCACGCGCTGGGTCGCGGTCGGCTTCAGCCAGCCCGACGGCGCAACGGGTTCCGCGAGCGGACGCGCGGGCGTCTTGCTGCGCGGCTTCGGCCGCGCCTGCGGGTCGGGTTTCCACAGCGTCGGGCGCGAATACCGGCCGTTCTGGCGCGGCGCCATCGAGTTGATGGTATGCGCGGTGGTCGGCTGCACGATGTCGTCGTCGCGATGCAGCGCGCTGCGCGGCAGGTCGGCGATGCCGCGCGCGTCGTCGTCGCCGCCGTCGCGCGACAGCTTGACGCCGAACGACGTGTCGACCCACGCGGAGAACTGCCGCCAGCCGATGCCGGTCAGCCAGGGCAGCCCGGCGAAGAACAGCACGACCATCGTAACCGGCGTGCCGATCGGGCCGAGCACGTGTGCGAGGCCGGCCGAGAATGCATGGCCGAGCGCGTTCGTGTCGGGGCCCGACAGCGGACTCGTCAGCGTGCAGCTTGCAACGAACACCGCCGCGAAGCCGATCCAAAGGCGGATCGAACCGCGGCCGGCGAGCCCGCCGCCGCCGGGCAGCATCGCCTGCACGAGACGCCAGAAGAGAAGGAGGAACCAGACGGCGGAGATGCCGAACCAGCCGAAGACAACCGTGTGCATGCTTTGAAACAGGAGTGGGGAGGGGCGCGCGGGGCGCGACCCGCCGAGTTTAACCGGCCGGCGAACAAGACTCTAACGCGGCATGAATTCGATTCACGCCGCGCGACGCGTGTGCGCGGCACACGCGCGTGGCGCGCAACGCGAAGGCGGTCGGTCGGCCTTCGCGCGCGCCGTGCATCAGGGGCTCCGGTGCGTGAAGGTCAGCGTGGCGCCGGCATCGGTCACGATCTGCAACTGCTGCGGCTCGCGCATCTGCACGCCGGTCTTCGCGACGTGGGCGAGCGCGTCGAGGTACGCGTGTTCGAGCTGGCCGCCGAGCGTATTCGGGCAGGCCATCCGCGTGCCGGCGAGCGGCCCGAAGCTCAGCAGGCCGTTCTTGATCGCGTAGGTGCCCATGTAGCGGTTGCAGCCCGAGAACCCGCTGGCGTTCCGGATGCCCGATTCGGTCGACAGCGCGAGCTTGATCGGTTCGCCGTTGTCGCCGTGCGGGATCGTGCGTTGCGTGCCGTCGGCGTTCACCCAGCTGGTGAGTTCCCAGCTCGTATCGTCGAGCAGCTGGACGGCGGCCGGGTTGTACGGGTCGGGCGCGGGGGCGGCGGAATCGGGATGGGTCGGCATCGCGCAGGCGGCGAGAAGCGTGGCAAGCGTCAACGCGCACAGCGGCGCGCGCAACGGGCGAAGCAGGCCGGTGCGTGCGCGTGCGGCTGCGGACAGGTGGGACATGAGCCTCGTTCCTCATCGGATTCTGATCAAGGCGTAAGAGTAACGCACCCGCGCCACGGCAGGCGAGCCGACACTTCACACGTGAAAACGTTCGCAGCCCGCCCGCGCGCCGTTCGAGGCCGGCCATCGGCGCGGCCAAACGCGCCAAACCGGCGCCGTGGCGCGTGTTAACATCGATGCCGTTTTCGTCCTCCACCAGAAGCGGGAAATCACATGCAGATCGGTCAGCGGCTCGGTACGCCGCTTTCACCCTCGGCCACGCGCGTCATGCTGCTCGGCGCCGGCGAACTCGGCAAGGAAGTCATCATCGCGTTGCAGCGGCTCGGCGTCGAAGTCGTTGCAGTCGACCGCTATCCGGACGCGCCGGGCCACCAGGTCGCGCATCGCGCGCACGTGATCGACATGACGGACGCCGCCGCATTGCGGGCGATCGTCGAGACCGAGCGCCCGCACCTGATCGTGCCCGAGATCGAGGCGATCGCGACCGACGCGCTCGCGGCGATCGAGGCGGCCGGCCTCGCTGAAGTGATCCCGACCGCGCGCGCGACGCAGCTCACGATGAATCGCGAAGGGATCCGCCGGCTCGCGGCCGAGGAGCTCGGCTTGCAGACGTCGCCGTATGCGTTCGCGGATTCGTTCGAAGCGTTCAGCGCGGCCGTCGCGAAGATCGGCATGCCGTGCGTCGTGAAACCCGTGATGTCGTCGTCGGGCAAGGGGCAGTCGGTCGTGAAGAGCGAAGCCGACGTGAAGTCTGCATGGGACTACGCGATGGCGGGCGGGCGCGTGAACCACGGCCGCGTGATCGTCGAGGGCTTCATCGATTTCGAATACGAGATCACGCAACTGACCGTGCGCGCGATCGACCCGGCGACGCTCGACACGCGCACCTACTTCTGCGAGCCGGTCGGCCACGTGCAGGTCGCGGGCGACTATGTCGAGTCGTGGCAGCCGCAGCCGATGAGCGCGGTGGCGCTCGAGAAGTCGCGCGAGATCGCACACAAGGTCACCGAGGCGCTCGGCGGGCGCGGATTGTTCGGCGTCGAGCTGTTCGTGCGCGGCGACGACGTGTGGTTCTCCGAGGTGAGCCCGCGGCCGCACGATACGGGCCTCGTCACGCTGGCATCGCAGCGCCAGTCGGAATTCGAGCTGCACGCGCGCGCGATTCTCGGGCTGCCGGTCGATCCGGCGCTCGGTACGCCGGCCGCGTCGGCCGTGATCTACGGCGGGCTCGACGAGCGCGGGATCGCGTTCGAAGGCGTGCGTGACGCGCTCGCGGTGCCGGGCGCGGACCTGCGCCTGTTCGGCAAACCGGAAAGTTTTGCGAAGCGGCGCATGGGCGTCGCGCTGGCCACCGGCGCGACCGTCGACGAAGCCCGCGAACGCGCGAAGCGCGCCGCCGCGGCCGTCCGGCCCGTGTCGGCCCGTTGACGGAACAAGGAGAGGACGATGGCGCCGATGTGGCTGCGTATCGGAAAACTGGGTGTCGTACTGGCGCTGGCCGCGAGCCTCGCGGGTTGCGGTGTCGCGGCCGCGCCGTGCCGGGTTGCTTCGGCCGGGCTCAAGATCGTGCCGCTCGTCGGCCATCTCGCGGCCGCGCCGACCGACGCGTGTGCTGACGTCATCGATCCCTGACAGCGCGACCCGACGCGACACCGACAATAACCGCGCGCCCCGCGAGGGCGCGTTTCCACCCGTCTCGTGAGAGGACCTGCATGATTCGTCAAACCCTCGCCGCGCTCGCGCTTGCCGGCACCGCCGTTTCGGTCGCGCATGCCGCGCAACTGACCGTCGAGGAAATCGACGCCGATTCGCGCCAGATGACCGTCTACCAGTGCGCGAACCAGAAGCAACCCGTGCGCGTGTCGTACTGGCTTGCCGGCAACGGCCAGAGCTTCGCGCTCGTGCCGGTCAACGGGCGGCAGATGCTGTTCGTCGATACCGTGTCGGCGTCGGGCGCGCGCTACCAGGCCGGCCGTTATACGTGGTGGACGAAGGGCAAGGAAGCGACGTTGCGCGACGAGATCGCCGACCAGAAAGCGCCGCCGCTGCTCGGCGACTGCGTACAGGTCGAGAAGAAAAAGAAGAAGGGCTGAACGCCCGGCCCGATCGCGGATCTTGCCCGACGGTGCTTGCCGGTGGCCGGCTGCCGGATCTGAAGGCCCGACAGGCGGGCCGGCAGCGGGCGTCCGGGCAAGATAAATTGGCGATCGGACCCCTGATATCACTGGCTGGCCGAGCGGGATAGCCTGACCGGGCCGGCCGTCGACCGCGCGGGGCCTTGCCGGCCGCCGCGCGAACCACCGTTGCGGCCGTTCGCGGCGTTGTCACGGACAGATGGCCGCGCAATGCTACAATACGCCCCTTTCCGCCGGCATTCGCGCCGAACGGAGTCCGCACGGCCTGATGCCCGGTGTTCGAATTGAACCGGTCCCAAGCGCCAGAGCGGCGCCGCGCGGCGCGCCGCGGCTCCGTCTACTTCCGAATTGTGATGAGCGCAGGCCCGGCTGGCCTGACGCACGATGTCCCCGCCGCGCCTTTTGAGCGAAACGCCACCATGTCCGATTCTGTCGCCAAGCCCGTCGACGCAAACTTCGATCAATTCGGCCTTGCCGCCGATATCCTGAAAGCCATTGCGGAGCAGGGTTATACGACGCCGACGCCGATCCAGGCCCAGGCCATTCCGGTCGTGCTCGCCGGCCGCGACGTCATGGGCGCCGCGCAAACGGGTACCGGCAAGACCGCGAGTTTCTCGCTGCCGATCATTCAGCGCCTGCTGCCGCAGGCCAGCACGAGCGCGTCACCCGCGCGCCACCCGGTGCGCGCGCTGATCCTCACACCGACCCGCGAACTTGCCGACCAGGTCGCCGCGAACGTGCACGCCTATGCGAAGCACACGCCGCTGCGCAGCGCGGTCGTGTTCGGCGGCGTCGACATGAACCCGCAGATGGCCGAACTGCGCCGCGGCGTCGAGGTCCTGATCGCGACGCCGGGCCGATTGCTCGACCACGTGCAGCAGAAGACGGCGAACCTCGGCCAGGTGCAGATCCTCGTGCTCGACGAAGCCGACCGGATGCTCGACATGGGCTTCCTGCCCGATCTGCAGCGCATCCTGAACCTGCTGCCGAAGGAGCGCCAGACGCTGCTGTTCTCGGCCACCTTCTCGCCGGAAATCAAGAAGCTCGCGTCGACCTACCTGCGCAACCCGCAGACGATCGAGGTCGCACGCAGCAACTCGACGAACGCGAACGTCACGCAGATCGTCTATGACGTCGCGGAAGGCGACAAGCAGGCGGCCGTCGTGCAGTTGCTGCGCGATCGCGGGCTCAAGCAGGTGATCGTGTTCTGCAACAGCAAGATCGGCGCGAGCCGGCTCGCGCGCAATCTGGAACGCGACGGCGTGGTCGCATCGGCGATCCACGGCGACAAGACGCAGATCGAACGGATGCAGGCGCTCGACGCATTCAAGCGCGGCGAAATCGAGGCGCTCGTCGCGACCGACGTGGCCGCGCGCGGCCTCGACATCGTCGAGCTGCCGGCCGTGATCAACTTCGACCTGCCGTTCAGCGCCGAAGACTACGTGCACCGGATCGGCCGTACGGGCCGCGCGGGTGCGACCGGCGACGCGCTGTCGCTGTGCAGCCCGAACGAGCGCAAGCAGCTCGCCGATATCGAGAAGCTGATCAAGCGTCCGCTCGAAGTGCAGACGCTCGCGCTCGACAAGCCGGCGCGCCAGCGTCACGACGACCGTGGCAGCGAGCGCGGTGGTGAGCGCGGCGGCGACCGTAGCGGCGATCGCAGCAGCGAGCGCGGTGGCGAACGCGGTGGTCGGCGCGAGCGCGACGAGCATCGCGGTGCGTCGGGGCACCGGTCCGCCGGTGCCGAGCGCGGCGGCCGTCCCCGTCGTCACGAAGCGCCGGTCGACGATTTCTTCCTGAAGCCGTATGAACCGTCGGCGCAGGCGAAGCAGGCGGACGAAGTGCAACACGCGCACCAGCCCGAGAAGAAGGGGCCGAAGCGCCAGGTTGCCGCGCTGCTCGGCGGGTTCGGGATGCCGCGCAAGCCGTCGGCGTAAGTTCGGCGAGCCTGGCGAGGCAGCGCGCGAGCGCTGCCGGAGAAGCGGGTGCATGCGATGAGCATGTGCCCGTTTTTCATTGGGGCCGTGGTTTTGTGAGGGATCGGGAAAGGGCGCGGGGTGCCGGCGAGCGATGCAACCGGTACGCGAGCGGCCATCGATCGCCGCGAAATCGGCTCGGAGCGAGCGTTAGCCGGCCAACGGCCCGAAGCGCCGCGCCCACGCAGCCGTCGCGGCCGCGTAGAACGCATCCAGCGTCGTGCCCGCCAGCGCGCCATCGGGCGCGAGGCCCAGATGCGCGGCCGCGGCCTGCAGTGCCGGCAGCGGATCGTCGCGTTCGAGCGCGGTGGCGCCCGTCTGCTTGCTGAGCTTCTCGCCGTTTGCATCGACGACGACAGGCACGTGCAGATACCGTGGCGTCGGTACGCCGAGGCTGTGTTGCAGATGGATCTGGCGCGCGGTCGAATCGAGCAGGTCGGCGCCGCGCACGATGTGCGTGATGCGAGCGTCGGCATCGTCGACGACGACCGCGAGCTGATAGGCCCATTGCCCGTCCGCGCGCTTCAGCACGAAATCGCCGACGTCGGTCGCGAGGTTCTGCGATTGCGTGTGCTGCCAGCGGTCGTCGAACATGACGATCGCATCGTCGCCGTCCGGCACGCGCAGCCGCCACGCGCGCGCGGGCTTGCCGTGCAGGCCGGTGCGGCAGGTGCCCGGATACGCGAGTGTCGTGTGGCGCTCGTGCGCGGCGCGCAGTGAATCGGCGATTTCCTTGCGCGTGCAGCCGCACGGATAGACGAACCCCGCCGCGACCAGCCGCTCGAGCGCGGCCGTGTACGCGGCATCGCGTGTGCTTTGCCAGACGGGCGGTTCGTCGGGTGTCATGCCGAAATGCGCGAGCGTCGCGAGGATGTCGTCGGCAGCTCCCGGCACCGTGCGAGGGCCGTCGAGGTCCTCGATGCGCACGAGCCATGCGCCGCCGTGCGCGCGTGCATCGAGCCAGCTCGCGAGTGCGCCGACCAGCGAGCCGAAGTGCAGCGGACCGGTGGGCGACGGCGCGAAGCGGCCGCGATAGCCGTTCATCGGAACTCGGCGCGACGCGCGGTTACGCGGCGCTGGCTGCCTGCGCGCAGGCCGGGCACGACTTGCCGGGCACGTAGCTCGGCGACTGTTGCGCGTCCGGCGTGACGACCGCGCGGCACGCGAAGCACGTGACGTTCTCGGTGGGCTGGAGTTGCGGGTTCAGCGCGGTGCGGTAGTCGAACACGAAGCAGTCGCCGTGATAGTGCGCGCCGCCGACTTCCTCGAAGTACTTCAGGATCCCGCCTTCGAGCTGGTACACATTGTCGATGCCGATTTCCTTCATGTGGATCGCGGCCTTCTCGCAGCGGATGCCGCCCGTGCAGAACGAGACGACCGTCTTGCCTTCGAGATCGGCGCGGTTCGCGTCGATCACTTCCGGGAATTCGCTGAACTTGTCGATCCGGTAGTCGAGCGCGTCGTCGAACGTGCCGACGTCGACCTCGAACGCGTTGCGCGTGTCGAGCATCACGACCGGGCGGCCCGCGTCGTCGTGGCCGCGGTCGAGCCATGCCTTCAGCGTGCGCGCGTCGACGAACGGCGCGCGGCCGAGTTCCGGCTTGATCGCCGGCTTCTTCATCGTGATGATCTCGCGCTTCAGGCGCACGAGCATGCGGCGGAACGGCTGCGAGTCGGACAGGCTTTCCTTGAACTGCAGCGTCGCGAACTTGCCTTCGAACAGCGGATCGTGGCGGATGTATGCGATGAACGCGTCGGCGGCTTCGCGCGTGCCGGCGATGAACAGGTTGATGCCTTCCGGCGCGAGCAGGATCGTGCCGCGCAGGCCGAGTTCGTTGCAGCGGGCGGTGACGAGCGGGCGCCATTGTTCGGTCGCGTCGAGCGACACGAAGTGGTAGGCGGCGAGGTTGACGATGGTCATGATGGTCCGACGGGAAAACGGCCGCGGCCGTGCGGCGGGCGCACGGCGGCCCGCAAAAAAGGGTGCGAAGCCGGGGCGGAGATTCGAAAAACCGTATTATCCCGCAAACCGCACGCGCATCGGCATCCAGCCGTTTTGCCAGCGGCGCGACGCGTCGTCGCGCGCATCGGCCGAACGGCCGGCGCGGGGATTTTTTGGGCAGCCTGTGCGGCGGGGCGGCTACAATAACGCCCATGTCAGATCCTCGCTTCGTCCATCTCCGCGTTCACTCCGAATTCTCGATTGCCGACGGCATCGTGCGTCTCGACGACATCGTCAAGGCGGCGGCCGCCGACGGCCAGGGCGCGCTCGCGCTCACCGATCTCGGCAACGCATTCGGTCTCGTCCGTTTCTACCAGGAAGCCCGCGGCAAGGGCATCAAGCCGATCGCCGGCTGCGACGTCTGGATCGCCAATCCGGACGATCGCGACAAGCCGTCGCGGCTGCTGCTGCTCGTGAAGGACAAGGTCGGCTACCTGAATCTCTGCGAACTGCTGTCGAAGGCATGGCTCACGAACCAGTATCGCGGCCGCGCGGAACTCGACGCGAGCTGGCTCGACGGCGAGCTCGCGCAGGGGCTGCTCGCGCTGTCGGGCGCGCAGCAGGGCGATATCGGGCTCGCGCTCGCGGCAGGCAACGACGAAGCCGCGCGCCGTCACGCCGAGCGCTGGGCGAAGGTGTTTCCGGGCGGCTTCTACATCGAGCTGCAGCGTTACGGCCAGCCGGGCGCCGAGGCGTATATCCAGCAGGCCGCGACGCTCGCCGTGTCGCTGCAGCTGCCGGTCGTCGCGACGCACCCGACGCAGTTCATGACCGACGACGATTTCACCGCGCACGAGGCGCGCGTGTGCATCTCGGAAGGCGACATCCTCGCGAACCCGCGGCGCCAGAAGCGTTTCACGACCGACCAGTATTTCCGCACGCAGGACGACATGGCCGCGCTGTTCGCCGACCTGCCGTCCGCGATCGCGAACACGGTCGAGATCGCGAAGCGCTGCAACCTGAAGCTCGAACTCGGCAAGCCGAAACTGCCGCTGTTCCCGACGCCGGACGGCATGTCGCTCGACGACTACCTGGTCCAGCTGTCGAAGGAAGGGCTCGAGACGCGGCTCGCGCAGCTGTATCCGGCCGAAGCCGAACGCGACGCGCAGCGCGAGACGTACTACAAGCGCCTCGAATTCGAGTGCGGGACCATCACGAAGATGGGCTTTCCCGGCTACTTCCTGATCGTTGCGGACTTCATCAACTGGGCGAAGAACAACGGCGTGCCGGTCGGCCCGGGCCGCGGCTCGGGTGCCGGTTCGCTGGTCGCGTACGCGCTCGGCATTACCGACCTCGACCCGCTGCGCTACAACCTGCTGTTCGAGCGTTTCCTGAACCCGGAACGCGTGTCGATGCCCGACTTCGACATCGACTTCTGCCAGCACGGCCGCGATCGCGTGATCCAGTACGTGAAGGAGAAATACGGCGCGGACGCCGTGTCGCAGATCGCCACCTTCGGCACGATGGCCGCGAAGGCGGCCGTGCGCGACATCGGCCGCGTGCTCGACCTCGGCTACATGTTCACCGATGGCATCGCGAAGCTGATCCCGTTCAAGCCGGGCAAGCACGTGACGATCGCCGACGCGATGAAGGAAGAGCCGCAGCTGCAGGAGCGCTACGACCACGAGGACGAAGTCCACCAGCTGCTCGATCTCGCGCAGCGCGTCGAAGGGCTCACGCGTAACGTCGGGATGCACGCGGGCGGCGTGCTGATCGCGCCCGGCAAGCTGACCGATTTCTGTCCGCTGTACACGCAGGGCGACGACGGCGGCGTCGTCAGCCAGTACGACAAGGACGACGTCGAAGCCGTCGGCCTCGTGAAGTTCGACTTTCTGGGTCTCACGACGCTGACGATCCTCGACTGGGCCGAGCGCTACATTCGCCGCCTCGATCCGTCGAAGGCCGACTGGTCGCTCGCGCAGGTGCCGCTCGACGACGCCGCGTCGTTCCAGATCCTGAAGAAGGCCAACACGGTCGCGGTGTTCCAGCTGGAAAGCCGCGGCATGCAGGGCATGCTGAAGGACGCGCAGCCCGACCGCTTCGAGGACATCATCGCGCTCGTGTCGTTGTACCGTCCGGGCCCGATGGACCTGATTCCGAGCTTCTGCGCACGGAAGCACGGCCGCGAGAAGGTCGACTATCCGGATCCACGCGTCGAACCCGTCCTGAAAGAGACCTACGGCATCATGGTCTATCAGGAGCAGGTGATGCAGATGGCGCAGATCATCGGCGGCTACTCGCTCGGCGGCGCGGACTTGCTGCGTCGCGCGATGGGCAAGAAGAAGCCCGAGGAGATGGCCAAGCACCGCGAGATCTTCGCCGAGGGTGCGGCCACGAACGGCCTCACGCGCGAGAAGTCCGACGAGATCTTCGACTTGATGGAGAAGTTCGCGGGCTACGGCTTCAACAAGTCGCACGCGGCCGCGTACGCACTGCTCGCGTATCACACCGCGTGGCTGAAGGCGCACCATCCGGCCGAATTCATGGCGGCCAACATGACGCTCGCGATGGACGACACCGACAAGGTGAAGATCCTGTTCGACGACTGCGCCGTGAACAACCTCGCCGTGCTGCCGCCGGACATCAACCAGTCGCATTACCGGTTCGAGCCCGTCGCCGAAGCCGACGGCAAGCGCTCGCGCACGATCCGCTACGGCCTCGGCGCCGTGAAGGGCAGCGGCCAGAACGCGATCGAGGAAATCCTGCGCGCCCGCGAGGAAAAGGCGTTCACCGACCTGTTCGATTTCTGCGAGCGGATCGACCGGCGCGTCGTCAACCGCCGCACGGTCGAGGCGCTGATCCGCGCCGGCGCGTTCGATTCGCTGAACCCGAACCGCGCGCAGTTGCTCGCGTCGGTGCCGCTCGCGATGGAAGCGGCCGACCAGGCCGAGGCGAACGCGATGCAGGCCGGCCTGTTCGACATGGGCGCCGAATCGCCGCACGCGCATGCGCTCGTCGACGAGCCCGCGTGGGACGACAAGCGCCGCCTGCAGGAAGAAAAGGGCGCGCTCGGCTTCTACCTGTCCGGCCACCTGTTCGACGCGTATCGCGACGAGGTGCGCCGCTTCGTGCGGCAAAAGGTCGGCGACCTGAAGGAAGGGCGCGACAAGCTGGTCGCGGGCATCATCGCGTCGCTGCGCACGCAGATGACCCAGCGCGGCAAGATGCTGATCGCGCTGCTCGACGACGGCTCGGGCCAGTGCGAGATCACGATCTTCAACGAGCAGTTCGAGGCGAACAAGGCGCTGTTCAAGGAAGACGAACTGCTGATCGTGCAGGGGCAGGCGCGCAACGACGCCTTCACGGGCGGCATCCGTTTCACGACCGACACGGTGATGGATCTCGAACGCGCGCGCAGCCGTTATGCGCAGGCCGTGCGGCTGACGATGAACGGCAACGCCGACGCGGCCGAGCTGCGCCGCGTGCTCGAGCCGCACGTGTCGAAGGACGATCCGGCGGCCGCGAACGCGGTCGAAGCGCCCGCGCCGCGCGGCGGCGGGCGCGATGGCGGCCGGCGCCCGCAGGCGCCGCTGCCGAACGGGCTCGCGGTCCAGATCCACTACAGCAACGCGCGGGCACAGGGCGAAATGCGTCTCGGCGACGCGTGGCGCGTGAAGCCGAGCGACGTGCTGCTCGCGGAACTGCGCGCGGCGTTCGGCGGCAGCATCGTCGAAATCACGTACTGACCCCGTCCTCACCGAGCGGCTGTCGCGATACGCGGCCCGTCGCATCGCCATCGTGCGGTGCGGCGGGCCGCTTTCACGTCTGCGGGTAATCGGGTCTTGGGGCTGCCGTCCGGACGCTATACAATCCGGCGCTAGCCGCACGGACGCGGCGCCGGCCGCGGTTCATCCGGCGGGCGGCGCCGATATTGCGCGCATAAACGGGGGCGGATCGGTGCAGCGCGCGGCAGCCTGCACCAGGCCGTCCCGGAACCGGATGCCGTGGAACGGCCCGTCGCGACGATAAAAGACTGACAGTCACCACATGACCATGGCCAATGGGAACCCGACGCAGCGGATCCTCGTGATCCGGATTGATTTTCTGGGCGACATGCTGTGCACGACGGCGTTCCTCGGCGCGCTGAAGGAGCGTTGGCCCGGCGCGGAATTGCATGTGGTCGCGAACCGCTACAACGCGGCCGCGCTGGCCGGGAACCCGGACGTGCACAAGATCCACACCTACGTGTACAGCCGCCAGTGCGAACGCAACGACCGTCCCGGGCGGATGCGCGCGCTCGTCGACCGGCTGCGGCTCGTCCGCCGCCTGCGTCGCCTGCGGTTCGACCTCGTGGTCGTGCCGAACGGCGGCATGCATCGCAGCAGCATGCAGTTCGCGCGCCAGCTCGGCGCGAAGGATTGCCGCTGGCACGATGCCGAGACCGAATTCGACGATCGCAAGCCCGAGCACGTCGCACAGCGGCCGATGTGCCATGAGGCGCTGTCGGGTTTCCGGCTCGTGCCCGAACTCGGCCGCGCCGATCTCGACCGCCTCGAACTGTCGGTTCATCCCGATCGCACGCTGCAGGATGCGTGGTATCGCCTGCTCGGCGAGCGTACGAAGCCGCGCGTCGGGCTGTTCGTGTCGAACAAGGCGGTCGAGCGCCGCTGGCCTGCGGACCGCTGGCGCGACCTCGGCGAGCGGCTTGCGCCGTTCGCCGACGTGATCGTGTTCCGCGACCCGGCCGTTCGCGATGCCGCCGAGGACGATGCGTGGCGCGAAGTAAGCGCGCGGCATATCGCGCCGTCGTCGGTCGCCGAACTGGTGGCCGCGGCGAGCCTGCTCGACACGATCGTGTCGGCCGACAGCGCACCCGTGCATCTCGCGTCGGCACTTGGCGTGCCCGTCGCGGCACTGTTCGAGGACCGTCCCGAGAAATACCTGCGCTGGCATCCGCTTGGCGTGCCGCACGTGATCCTGCGAGCCGGCACGACCGTCGACGCGATCGATGTCGACGCGGTCGAGCGCGCGGTGCGTCATCTGCTGACGCAGGCCGGCCAGTGCGACGAGCCGGTGGCCGACGCGGGTCGCCCGCGTTCCGCGGCGGCTGCGGCGCCCGCGATCATGACGATCGCTTCGTAGCGCCGGAAGTCCCGCGCACGGCCACAGCGCCGGCGCGCGGGCACGTGCCGCACGGCGTCCCGCCGACGGGGCCCTATCAGGGCAACTGCACGGCCGGTTCGCCATGCCGCGCCGGCTGCGGCAAAATCCTGTACATTGCCAGCCTTGTTCAGCCAGCCAGACAAACCGATCGCCGTGGCCCTGTTTTCCTCCGCCCGCCCGCCCAGAACCATCCTCGTTGCCGCGCCGCGCCGTATCGGCGACGTGCTGCTGACGACGCCGCTCGTGCGCTCGCTGAAGGCCCGCTGGCCGGATGCGCAGATCGACATGCTGGTATTTCGCGGCACCGAGGGCGTGCTCGAGCACAATCCGGACGTGCGGCGCGTGATCGTCGTCGCGCAGCGCGCGGGAATCCGCGAGCGGCTGCGCGACGCGCTGTCGATGTGGCGTCGTTACGATCTCGCATGCGCGGCACTGAGTTCCGACCGGCCGCGTTTCTATAGCTGGTTCGCGGGCCGCAAGCGGGTCGGCCTCGTCGATCCCAACCGCGTCACGTGGCTGACGCGGATGATGCTGAACGGGATCGCGATCAATCACCACGAATCCGCGCATACGGTCGTCAGTACGCTCGCACTCGCGCCCGTGATCGGCATCGAACCGGTGTCCGAGGTCGTCGCGCCCGGCATCGGCGACGATCCCGCGCGGCGCGCCCGCTTCGACGCGTGGCTCGCGGAGTCGCCGGCGATCCGCGACGGCAAGCCGCTGGTCGTCCTGCATCCGTACCCGATGTTCCGTTACAAGCAATGGCGGCTCGACGGCTGGGTCGAGATGATCGGCTGGCTGCGCGAGCACGGCTTCGCGGTCGCGCTGTCGGGTGGCCCGGCCGACGGCGAGCGCGCGTATGCGGAGCAGGTCGCGGCCGAAGCGGGCGGCGACGTGCTGAACCTGGTTGGCCGCCTCACGTTCGGCGAAAGCGCGGAGCTCGTGCGGCGCGCGCGGCTCTTCATCGGGCCCGACACCGGTGCGACGCACGTCGCGGCCGCGACCGGCACCGACACGATCGCGCTGTTCGGCCCGTCCGACCCCGTGCGCTGGGGGCCGTGGCCGCAGCACTGGCCCGCGACCGAGAATCCGTGGCCGCTGCGCGGCTCGGGGCGGCACGGGAACGTGTGGCTGCTGCAGGGGGAGGGCGATTGCGTGCCGTGCCGGCACGAGGGCTGCGAGCGCAAGGTCGACAGCCACAGCGACTGCCTCGACCATCTCGGCGCGCAGCGCGTGAAAGCCGCGGCGGCCGAGATGCTCGGGCTGACTCCGCCGGGCCCGGCCGAAACCGTCGTCGACACGTCGCGACTGCATCGCACCGGATCCGACTGACGGTCGACATCACTGACCACTGACGCGCGGGAGACGCGCGTTTTCTCTTCGTTCGTAGGGGGCAGGTTCAGCGACGAGCCGTGCGGCTCGCACGCTTTGACGGTGGCGGAGGCGCTCTGCTGCCACGAAATCAGCGGCAGCAGAGCGTATGCCGTTGCGCGTTACGCGCTGCGCCGGATCGCCGACGTCTCGCGCGGCAGCGCCTCGCTGCGTGCGCCGCAACCGAGCAGGATGCCGGCCAGCAGCACGATCAGGTGGCCTTCGGCGAAATCGAGCAGCAGCGAATTCGCGAGACTGCCGATCGCGAAGATCGCGAGCCAGGCGAGCAGCAAATGCTGCGAGCGCGGATCGAGCGTGCGGCTGCCGCGCGCAATCTGCACGATCAGGTTGATGAACAGCAGCACGCCGAGCGAGCCGAGCTGCACGGCCATCAGCAGGTATTCGTTGTGCGGGTTCGACGTGAGCTGGCCTTCGGCCGCCGTCTTGCCGGCCGTGAGCTTCTCGAATTCGGATTCGAGGCCGCCCGCGCCGTAGCCGATCACGGGGCGCTGGCGATACAGCTCGAGCCCCTTCTTGTACCACTCGAGGCGCAGCCCGGTCGACGTGGCCGCGTCGCTCTGCCGGTATTGCTGCACTTCCGTCACGACCTTCGTGAGGCGACCGTTGTGAATCGTGCACGCGGCGACCACGAGCGCGACACCGCACAGGACGAGCACGCCGGCGGCGAGCCCCGCGCGCAGCGCCGATTGCCGGCGCAGCAGCAGCACGAAACGCACGGCGACGACGAGGATCAGCAGCAGCGCGATGACCTGGCCCGTGCGCCCCTGCAGCATCACGAACACGTTGACGAGCGACCACGCGGCGACGCCCGCATACGCAATGCGGGACAGCGTCGTGCGGGCCGCCAGCGCGAGATCGGCCGCCTGGTAGAACAGCAGCGCGCCGAACATGCCGGCGGCGATGTGGTTCTTGAACACCCAGGCGCGCGACAGCGGCAGTTCGGTCGCGTGCGCGGGCCCGATCGAGGTCAGCCCGAGATAGTTGGTCGTCGACAACAGCAGGATCACGCACAGCGTGCCGAACCACCAGCGCCGCACGATCGGCGCCCAGTTCGAATGACGGAACGCGAGCACGGCGAATGGCAGCAGCAGCAGCTTGTCGTACTTGGCGACCCAGTTCCACGCCTTGTTGTGCGGCGCGACCGTGTACGTGACGCTGACGGTCAGCGCGGCAAGGATCAGCAGCGCCGCGAGCGAAGCCGGGTCGGTGACGAACGAGCGCAGGTCGCGCCAGAATTCGGGGGAGATCACGAGCGCGGCGGCGAACAGCCCGCAGAAGACGTTGGTCAGCGCGGTCGAGACGGGCACCATGCAGAGCGCGGCGACGGCGAATGCGCGGGCGGCGGTCAGGCGCCGCGAGGCGGGAGCGGAAAACGAAAGCATCGGAACCTGTCGAATGAACGAATGCGGCTTGCGGGCATCGTGCTGCGCGCCGCGCGTCCCGGCGGGAGACCCGGGACGAACGGCGCAGTATACGCGAAGCAGGGGGTGTTTCCGTGCAGTTTTCGGGGCTCGATCAGCTGAAGGCGCGCTTGATCCGCGAGCGCAGCAGCGCGCGTTTCAGGCGCCCTTCGACAGCCGGCGTATCGAGCGCAACACGCGAGCCGGCCGGCTCGCCGCGATGCAGGTAGTAACGGTCGAACGTCGCCTGGGTCATGCCCCATTTGTTGAGAAACTGGCGGCGGCCGTCGTTCTTGACGATCTTGCCCGTGCTCTTCTGCTGGAAGTGATACACGAGGCTGTCGCCGACGCCGATGAAGATCCGGCAGCCGGCGTCCCAGAATTTCATCGAGAAGTCGTTATCGCTGCTCATGCCCGGCGACAGCTCGCTGCTGTAGCCGCCGATGCGGTTCCACCAGTCGCGGTGCACGAGCGTCGGCGGCCAGGTCGAGCCGAGCCAGTCGGCGCGCGCGAGTCGCGGGGTGGCGTCGACGAGGCCCGCTGCGTCGAATTGCTCGGCGTCGCGGCCGAAATTGCTGACGACGACGCACGGGTTGCGCGTGTCGACCGGCTCGACCATCGTGCCCGACAGCATGAAGAGGTCGGTCGGCATCTGTTCGATGCGGCGCACGAGCGCCGCGTCCCAGCCGGGGCAGCAGACCATGTCGTCGTTCATGTAGACGACGTAGTCGCGCGTCGCGCGCGCGGCGGCCAGGTTCACCGCATGGCAGATGCCGATGTTGGTCGGCGACGCGGTGTGCTCGATGCCTTCGCTGCGCACCCAGTCGAGCGTGCCGTCCGAGCCGTCGTTCACGTGCACGATGATCTGGTGGTCGTACGCGGAGTGGCGCCGCAGGCTGTCGACGACGAGCTTGAGGTACGGCAGGTTGTTCCAGGTCGGAATGATGATGGAGAACATGGCGGTCGGATTCGGTGGTCGTCGTGGCGGGCGGCGCGCGGCGCGGCCTCTCGGGCGGGCACGCGCGGCGCGGGCAGCCCGGCATTGTAACGCCGGGCCGGCCGCGTGCCGGCGGCGCGCGGGGCGGGCGTTCAGCGCGCCGGTTCGTGGCCGAGCTTCAGGAAGCGGTAATACACGGTTTCCGCGTTGAACACGGCGATCATGAAGCCCGCGCGTCCGTCGAGGAACCCGCGCCGCAGCACGTAGGTGCGCACGAACGCCCAGGCGCCGCGCGCGAGCGCCTTGCCGAAGCCGCCGCGCTGGCCGGCCGCGCGGCGCTGGCGCGCGCCGGCCGTCGAATACGCGTCGAGCTTGCGCACGACGGTTTCGAAGTCCTCGTACGAGTAGTGCATCAGCTTGCCGGACAGGCGCTGCGCGGCGGTATCGAACACGAGGCGCTCGTGCACGAGATCGTCCGAGAAACGCGCGGCGCCGCGCTGGAACAGGCGCGGCACCCAGTCCGGATACCAGCCGCTGTGATGGATCCACTGGCCGCAGAAGCTCGACAGCCGGTCGAGCGCATAGACCTGCGCGGCCGGTGCGCGGATCGCATCGCGGATCGACTGCGCGAGCGCGGGGCTGACGACCTCGTCGGTATCGATCGACAGGATCCAGTCGGTGCCGAGCGCGTCGAGCGCGCGGTTCTTCTGCGGGCCGAAGCCCGGCCAGTCGCGCTCGACGATCACGCGCGCGCCGTGCGCCTGCGCGATCGCGACGGTATCGTCGGTGCTGCCGCCGTCGATGACGACGACATCGTCGGCGAACGACAGCGCGTCGAGGCACTGCGCGAGCCGCGCGGACGCGTTGAGGGCGATGAGAGCGACGCCGAGGGAGGGTTCAGCCATGAAATCGTCGGAAAGGCGGAGAAAACGGTGAGCGGCAGTATACCCGCGGCCCGGCTGCGGGCCCCATCGGCCATGGCCGTGCCGGTGGGGGCGGTGCGGCTATAATGTTGGGCCCTTTGAGGCACCCGCCCGACAGGGGCGAAATCCCGGGCGGTCACGCGCCGGGTGCCGCATCGCGGCTCAAGAAGGATTGCCTTGGAAACCCAGAACACTCTTCGCAAACCGATGGACAGCACCGGCACCTCGCCGGTCACGGTCCTCAAGCGCCTGTGGCCGTACATCCGGCCGCTGATCGGCATCGTGGTGCTCGCCGTGATGACGATGGGCGTCGTCGCGGCCACCGAGGCCGGCATTCCGGCCCTGCTCAAGCCGCTCCTCGACCACGGCTTCGGCGTGCACGGCAGCGACAACGCGAAATGGTACGTGCCGATCGCGGTGATCGGCCTCGCGCTCGTGCGCGGCGTATCGCAGTACGCATCGAATTACCTGCTCAACTACGTGTCGAACCGCATCCTGCTGCAACTGCGGCTCGAGATGTTCCAGCGGATGCTCCACACGAGCGCGTCGTTCTTCCAGCGCGAGACCGCGAGTACGGTGATCAACGCGATCGTGTTCGAGGTCAACCAGATCCTGTCGGTGCTGACCGGCGTGATGGTCACGCTCGTGCGCGATTCACTGACCGTGATCTTCCTGCTCGGCTACCTGTTCTACCTGAACTGGCGGCTCACGCTGATCGTCGCGGTGATCCTGCCCGGCATCGGCTGGCTCGTCAGCAAGATCAACCGCCGCCTGCGCCGCCTGAACCGCGAGCACCAGACGCTGACCAACGAGCTGTCGTACATCGTCGAGGAGACGGTCGCCGGCTACAAGGTCGTCAAGGTGCATAACGGCGAGACGTACGAGATGGACCGCTTCACCGCGATGAGCAAGCGCCTGCGCGGCTACGCGATGCGCATGACGATCTCGGGCGGCCTCGCGCAGCCGCTCACGCAGTTCCTCGCGTCGATCGCGCTCGCGGTCGTGATCACGATCGCGGTCGTGCAGTCGACGAACGACCAGACGACGGTCGGCGGCTTCGTCGCGTTCGTCACGTCGATGCTGCTGGTGATCTCGCCGCTCAAGCACCTGATCGATGTCAACCAGCCGCTGCAGCGCGGGATGACCGCCGCCGAGCTGATCTTCGGGCTGATCGACGAGCCGTCCGAGCCGCAGGGCGGCGGCCGGCCGCTGCCGCAGGCGCGCGGCGAGATCGAGTTCCGCGGCGTGACGTTCGACTACGGCGCGGCCGAGCGGCCGACGCTCGACCGCATCTCGTTCAAGGTCGCGCCGGGCGAAATGATCGCGCTGGCCGGCCCGTCCGGCAGCGGCAAGACGACGCTCGTGAACCTGCTGCCGCGCTTCTTCGACCCGACCGGTGGTGCGATCCTGGTCGACGGCGTGCCGGTTGCCGACTACGACCTCCACGCGCTGCGCGGCCAGATGGCGATGGTCAGCCAGGACGTCGTACTGTTCAACGACACGATCGCCGCGAACGTCGCGTACGGGCAGACGCCCGACCGCGCGCGCGTGCAGGCCGCGCTCGAGGCCGCGAACCTCGCCGATGCGGTCGCCGCGATGCCCGACGGGCTCGACACGCTCGTCGGCGGCAACGGGATGCGGCTGTCCGGCGGCCAGCGTCAGCGGCTCGCGATCGCCCGCGCGATCTACAAGGACGCGCCGATCCTGATCCTCGACGAGGCGACGTCGGCGCTCGATTCGGAATCGGAACGCCACGTGCAGGCCGCGCTCGAACGGCTGATGGAAGGCCGCACGACGCTCGTGATCGCGCACCGGCTGTCGACGATCGAGCGCGCGGATCGCATCCTCGTGCTCGAGGCCGGCAAGATCGTCGAAGAGGGCAGTCACGACGAACTGCTGCGCCACGGCGGCCTGTACGCGCACCTGCACCGGATCCAGTACCAGCAGCAGGCGGCCTGACGCGCGCCGTGCGCATTTGCGTCATGCACCGTGTGCTAGTCTTGATGAGGCGGGTCCAGTCGTTTCGTCCGACCTGACAACATGGAGGGAAGGCACAATGAAGAAGATGCACAGCATGATGCTGGCCGCGCTGATCGCGGCGGTTTTTGCCGCGCCGGCCGCGATGGCGCAGGATCACGACAACCATGACAATCGTGACAATCACGGCATGCAGCACGGCCACGGCCCGAAACACATGCCGCCCGGCCAGGCGATGCATCGTGAGGACGACGTGCCGCAGCGCTGGGCCGACCAGCCGCGCCGCGACTGGCACAAGGGCGATCGGCTGCCCAACGAATTCCGCGACCGCCAGTACGTGATCGACGACTGGCGCGGCTACCACCTGAACCCGCCGCCGCGCGGCTATCAGTGGGTCGGCGTCGGCGGTGATCACCTGCTCGTGCAGATCGGCTCGGGCATCGTGCTGCAGGTCAACCCGTAACGTTTCCCGCCGTTCATCCGGCTGCCGGGCGCGTGCCCGGCAGCCGCGTCACTTTGCCGCCGTCGCGCGGCGAAACCAGCGCCGCTCGATTCTCGACATCACCCAGCACACGCCCAGCGCACATACGGTGCCGAGCGCGACCTCGCCCAGCCGCATCAGCGGAATGTCCCACAGCGGGCCGTTGCCCGGAAAAAGCAGCACGATCGTGGCGGTCACGCCGCCGAGCCGTGCCGCGCTGCCGACGTTCAGGCACCAGCAGCAGACGATCGTGAGCGCCACCGCGAGCGCATAGGCAACGAGGCGATCGCCGCCGAGCGCGGCGCCCGCGAAACCGAGCACGCCGCCGATCATCGCGCCGATGAACTGGTCGCGCGACAGCGACATCGTGTCCGAGTAGTTGTGCTGCGTGACGGCGATCGCGGTGACGGCCGCCCAGACGGCCTGCTCGGTGTGCAGCGCACGGCCGATCACGAAGGCGAGGCACGCGCCGCAGACGGCCTGGATGGCCATCAGCACGCCTTGCGTGAGCCGTTCGCCGAAGGTCAGCCCCTTGAACAGATCGAAGATCGACTGCTGGATCTGCTGGCGGGCTTCGTTGAGTGTCCTGATCGTATTCATCGTGAGTCGGCCAAGAAGCGGATAACGGCGGCGCGCCGCCTTCAGTGCGCCTGTTCGGGCGATGCGGCGGCCGCTTCGTCGGCGGCCGCGTCGCCGTTCTCGACGCGCGTTTCGGGCATCACGAGCCAGACCAGCAGCACCGCGAGCGCGCCGGCGCCCGCGAGCCCGAAGAAGCTGACCGCGTTGCCGAAGTGATCGGCGACGTAGCCGGCCGCGGCCGTGCTGAGCGTTGCACCGATCCCGGCCGCGAGCCCGAACAGCCCGATGCACAGGTTGTAGCGGCCCTTGCCGCCCGCGACGTCAGCCGCGATCAGCGGCAGCATCACGCCGAACACGGCTGCGCTGATGCCGTCGAGCATCTGCACGGGCACGAGCAGGTACGGGCTGCTCACGCCGGCGAACAGCAGCGCGCGCACCGGCAGCGCGGAGAAACCGAGCAGCAGGATCGGCCGGCGCCCCCAGCGTTGCGCGGAGCGGCCGACCCACGGCGACAGCATCGCGACGATCGCCTGCGGCACGATGATGCATGCGGCGATCACGAGCTGCACGTTCTCACCCATCCCGGCCGTGACTTCACCGGCCGCGAGGTTCAGCATCGCCGCGTTCGACAGGTGGAACAGCACGACGCACGCCGCGAAGATCAGCATCCGGCGGTCGCGCAGCAGTTCGAGCAGCGTTTCGCGTTCGCCGGCTTCGCCGTGGTCGCCGTGGTCGCCGTGGTCGTCGGGCTTCGACGATTGCGGGATCACCTCGTGCGTCGGCTGGATCATCGCGAGTGCGAACAGCGCGGGCAGCGCCAGTACGGCGGTCAGCCAGAACACCGCGCGCGCGGAGAAATATTCGCCGGTGAGCCCCATCAGGCCCGCCGCGACCGCGCTGCCGATCGACGCCCAGCGCGCGTTGCGGCCGAGCCGGTCGCCGAGGTCGGCGCGGCCGACGAGCGAGAACGAGATCGCGGCCATCGCCGGCACGAGCATGCAGCTCGCGAAACCGTGGAACACCTCGGCGGCGATCACCGGCACGATCGTCGGACTCGACGCGAGCAGCACCGCGGACAGGATGATGGCCACGATCGCCCACGCGGCCGCGCCTTTCTTGTTCTTCAGCGCATCGACGGCCGCGCCGCCCGGCACCTGGCTGACCATCGCGCTGATCGTGCCGATCGACAGCACCATGCCGATCTCGCCCTGCGTCCACTTGTGCGACGCGAGGTAGGACGCGATGAACGGACCGAACCCTGTTTGAACGTTTGCAACGAAGAAGTTGAGCCAGTCGAGGGACCGGAGACTGCGTACGCTGACGGAATGCTTGATCGTCATCGGGCAACACTCGCAGACGAAGCCGACGCCGGGGCAACAGGCGGCGAGACCACGACGATCGGCTTGTCTGCCGCGTACGGCGGCGACGCCTTGATCTGCGCGTCGTTCAGGTCGAGCTGCGGATGCAGCGCCTTGTCGCGCGTGACGAAGCGCAGTGCGCCCCAGCTCGCGGCGATCGAGCGGCGGTCGGTATTGACGAGCCCGCCGAGGTCGAGCACGACGGCCTGCGGTTGGGCGCCTCGATCGATCAGCACGTCGACGATGCGGCCGATCTTCGTGCCGTTCGGGCGCTCGACATCGCTGTCGAGCATCGGTAGCCGCGTCGTGGGCGAGGCCGCGGCCGAGCCCGACAGCGGC
>NZ_JBQVSQ010000015.1:0-44788 GCF_052952715.1 Burkholderia sp. YIM B11467 | reverse complement strand
GCGGCACGGCCTTCGGCCGCGCGGCCGAAGGCAGGTCGCCCGACGGTACGTCGAGCACGATCGGCTCCTGTTTGCCGCCCGGCGTGAAGCGGAACACGTTCCACGGGAAGATGACCTTGCGGTCGCCGACGCCCATGAAGCCCTGCAGGTTGACGATCATCTCGCGCGGCTTGCCGCCCGCGTCGACCACCATGTCGACCGCGCGGCCGATCACCTTGCCGTTGCGGCGCGCGACTTCGCTGTCGAGCAGCGCATGGATCTGGGTGCGGTCGATCGGGCGCGTCGCGACGAGCGGCGCGGGTGGCGGCGGGGGCGGTGTCGGCGTTTCGGGGCGCTGCACGGGCTTCGGCCGCGTCACCTCGCGGTGCGGCTTCTTCGGCGCTTCCGGTTCTTCCGGATGCGTCGGCGCCGGCACGGGCGGCATCGTCAGCGGCTCGCCGGCCGTTTCCTCGACAGGCTCGACGAGCGCTTCGCTGATCGGCGCGGGCGGATTCTGGGTCGGCAGCAGCCCGCAGCCGGACAGCAGCGCGGCGACGGCGAGAATCAGGAAGACCGTCGAGGACGGAAACGACTTGCGGGATGCGGGAAACGGGAGTCCGCCGCTCATTGACACTCACTCCATGGGTCGGGGGCGGCCCGAGGGCACGCGGCTGGCGATGGATGGCGGGTGCGGGCGGCGCACCACGCGAGGTGAGAGTTTAACGTGTCTTGCTTTCAGGACCGATTTCGATGGCCTGTTGGAGGCGAACTGTCGGGAAAAGGTAGGGATCGGCGCGGTGCGATTCGTGGAGTCGGTACTACCGGTGGCGCTGGGTGCCGAGCGGCGGGAGGAGAGGGGCGCGCGCAGGCGCCTCAGACGGCGCCGGCCTGGCCCGCCTTCAAGGCGGACAGGCGCGGGCGCTGCCCGATGCAGGGAGGAGCCGGAACGTCAGGCGTCCGGATACCACGCGTCGGTGAATTCGCTGACCTTGACGTCGGTCAGTTCCGGCCGTGCCACCAGCCAGCCACGCACGAGCTCGCGATCGGCGTCGGTCGTCGTGCCGCGCGGTGCGCCGGAGATCACGTAAGCGCCGATGCCTTCGTCCGCGGACGCGACGGTCAGGAGCCCGTGCGCTTCGACGAAATCGATGAATGCGTCGATCAGCTCGCCGCGTTCGAGGTCGGTCAGTTCGTTGCGGTAATGCGCGGTTGCGTTGAACGCGAGTTCCTGGAACTCGCCGATGTGGAGTTTCTTGCGCTGGCGGCGGTTGTGGCCTTGGCTCATGGTATGTCGTGAATGCGAAAAGGGGTGTGAAAGGGCGGCGGCGGGTGCGGACGCGGCGTGCGCGAGCGACCCGGGCGCCGCATCGAAGCGCCGCGCGGCAATGCCGGCGGCGGGATGGGCGGAACCTTACATCAGCACGATATCGTACTGCTCCTGGCTCAGGTTCGATTCGACCTGCAGCGATACCGGCTTGCCGATGAAGTCGATCAGCATCGCGAGATGCTGCGACTCCTCGTCGAGGAACAGGTCGATCACCTGTTGCGCGGCGATCACGCGGAATTCGCGCGGGTTGAACTGCCGCGATTCGCGCAGGATCTCGCGCAGGACGTCGTAGCACACGGTGCGCGACGTCTTCACCTGGCCCTTGCCCTGGCAGGTCGGGCACGGTTCGCACAGCACGTGCGCGAGCGATTCGCGCGTGCGCTTGCGGGTCATCTCGACGAGACCGAGCTGCGAGAAGCCGTTGACCGTCACGCGCGTGCGGTCGCGCGACAGTGCTTTCTTCAGCTCCGACAGCACCGCGTCGCGATGCTCGGCGTTCTCCATGTCGATGAAGTCGATGATGATGATCCCGCCGAGGTTGCGCAGCCGCAGCTGCCGCGCGATCGTGTGCGCGGCCTCGAGGTTGGTCTTGAAGATCGTGTCGTCGAAGTTGCGCGCGCCGACATAACCGCCCGTGTTGACGTCGATCGTCGTCATCGCCTCGGTCTGGTCGATCATCAGGTAGCCGCCCGACTTCAGGTCGACGCGGCGCGACAGCGCACGCTGGATTTCGGTCTCGATGTTGTACAGGTCGAACAGCGGCCGCTCGCCCGTGTAGTGGTGCAGCTTCGGGGCCACGGCCGGCGTGAACTCGGACGCGAATTCCGCGAGGCGCTGGTACGTCTCGCGCGAATCGACCTGGATGCGCGTCGTGTCGTCGTTCGAGAAATCGCGCAGCACGCGCTGCGCGAGATCGAGATCCTGGTACAGCAGGCTCGTCGCCGGCAGCCGCTGCGCAAGCCCGACGATGGTCGCCCAGGTCTTGCGCAGGTACGTGACGTCGCCGGCCAGTTCGTCGGAGGTGGCGTCCTCGGCGATCGTCCGCACGATGTAGCCGCCTTTCTCGTCCGGCGGGATCACGGCCGTCAGGCGCGCACGCACGGCCTCGCGCTCGGCCTCGCTCTCGATCTTCTGCGAGATGCCGATATGCGGCTCCTGCGGCAGGTAGACGAGCGTGCGGCCCGCGATGCTGACCTGCGTCGACAGTCGCGCGCCCTTCGTGCCGATCGGATCCTTGATCACCTGGACCATCAGCGTCTGGCCTTCGAACACGGTCTTTTCGATCGGCTGGTGCGGCGCGCTCGACTGCGGCTCACCCGCGATGCGCGGCTGCCAGATATCGGCGACGTGCAGAAACGCCGCGCGCTCGAGGCCGATGTCGATGAACGCCGACTGCATGCCGGGCAGCACGCGCACGACCTTGCCGAGATAGATGTTGCCGACCCGCCCGCGCGACAGCGTGCGCTCGACGTGAAGCTCCTGCACCGCGCCTTGCTGGACGAGTGCGACCCGCGTTTCCTGCGGCGTGAGGTTGATCAGGATTTCTTCGTTCATGGTGGGATTCAGAAGGCGACACGCGCCGCACGCAGCAGTGCGGCGGTCTCAAAGAGGGGCAGACCCATGATACCCGAATGGGAACCGTCGATCCGCTCGATGAATTCGGCGGCGCGCCCCTGGATCGCGTACGCACCGGCCTTGCCGAACGGCTCGCCCGTTTCCACGTAGCGCGCGTAGGCGTCGTGCGACGCGGCCGCGAAGCGCACCGACGAGCGCGACAGCGCGGGCGGCAGCAGTTCGCCGCCGGCATCGATCACGGCGACGGCGGTCAGCACCGCGTGTTCGCGGCCCGCAAGGCGCGTCAGCATCGCGAGTGCGTCATCGGCGTCGGCCGGCTTGCCGAGGATCGCGCCGTCGATGGTCACGGTCGTATCGGCGACCAGTACCGGCGCGGCCGGCTTGCCGCTCGCGAGGAGGCGCGCACGCGCGGCCTCGGCCTTCGCGACGGTCACGCGCCGCACGTACGCATCGGCGGCTTCGCCGGGCAGTTCGGCCTCGAGCGCCTCGGCGTCCTCGTCGGGGCGCGGCAGCAGCAGCTCGAAGCGTACGCCGATCTGCTGCAGCAGCTCCTGGCGGCGCGGGCTTTGCGAAGCGAGGTAAAGGGTGGGGAAAAGCGCGGGGGACGTGCTGGACGGCATGGTGTCGTTATCTCGGTGAGCGCGCGCGGCGCGCGTCTCGAGGACGACACGTCATGCGCGGTGATAGGGGTGATTCTGCGTGATGCTCCACGCCCGGTAAAGCTGTTCGGCGAGCAGCACGCGCACCATCCCGTGCGGCAGCGTCATGCTCGAGATGCGCAGCAGCACGTCGGCGCGTGCTTTCAGTTCCGGATCGAGCCCGTCGGCGCCGCCGATCACGAATGCGACGTCGCGGCCGTCCTGCTGCCAGCCGGGCAGCGCCTGCGCGAGCTGCATCGTGGTCCAGTCGCGGCCGCGCTCGTCGAGCGCGACGAGGCGCGCGCCCTTCGGCAGCGCGGCCTCGATCTTCTGCCGCTCGGCTGCCATCACGCTGTCGGCGCTACGGCCGCCCGAACGCAGTTCGGGCTTGATTTCGCGCAACTCGATGCGCAGCTCGGGCGGCATCCGCTTCGTGTATTCGTCGAAGCCGGATGCGATCCAGCCCGGCATCTTGTGGCCGACCGCGAGGATGAAAAGCTTCATCGGGACGATTCGTGACGACTTAGCGGCGGCGGGCGGCCGTTTTGCGTGCTGGGCGGGCTGCCGGTGCTTCTTCCTCGTCGTCCTCGTCTTCGCTTGCGGTGGCGAAGCCGTTCGCGCCCTTGCCGCCGCCGAGCTTCATCCGGACAGGCTTGTCGCCCCAGATTTCCTCGAGGTTGTAGTACTGGCGCAGGGCCGGCTGCAGGATGTGCACGACCGCGTCGCCGCAGTCGACCAGCACCCATTCGCCGGTATCTTCGCCTTCGGAGCTGACGACGTCGCCGCCGGCTTCCTTGACCTTGTCGCGCACGTTCGACGCGAGTGCCTTGGTCTGGCGGTTGGAGGTGCCCGAGGCGACGACCACGCGGTCGAACAGTTCGGTCAGGTGGCTGGTGTTGAACACCTTGATGTCTTGCGCCTTGACGTCTTCGAGGGCGTCGACGATCACGCGCTGCAGTTTGCGAATATCCATGGAATCAGGTGTGGTAGAGGCGATGTTGAAGAATATAGGCCCATACGGCGGCCGGCACATGCTCGGCCGACGCGTCGGGCATTTGCGCATGGCGCGCGATGCATTCGCGCAGGTGCGCGCGGATGTCGGTCGCGGCAATGTCGAACGCGAGTGTCGTGTCGATCAGCAGGCTGCCGGCCGGCGTGGCCTTCAGCACGTCGGCGCCGGCCTGCCGCGCGGCGATTTCCCGCGCGACGTCCGGCGGCGCCGCGCCGAGCTCGAAGCCCGGTCGCGTCGACGCGCAGATGTGCGCGTAGTCGAACAGCTTGCGCCAGTCGCGCCACGTGTCGAGGCGCACGAGCTGGTCGGCGCCGATCAGCAGCGACAGCGACGCGTCCGGGCCGATCCGCTCGCGCCAGCGCGCGAGCGTGTCGACCGTGTAGGTCGGGCCGGCGTGCTCGATCTCGTCGGTGGCGACGGTCACGGTCACGCCCGGCAGCACGAGCGCATCCGCGGCCGCGCGCGTCATCGCGAGCCGGTGCTCGGCGGCCGACACGTCGCGCTTCTGGTACGGCTGCCCGGCGGGCAGCAGCACGAGCTCGGTCAGACCGAGCAGCTCGGCGAACCGGCGCGCGAGCGCGAGATGGCCGTCGTGGATCGGGTCGAAAGTGCCGCCCAGCAAGCCGATACGACGCGGCAGCGGGGCGGGGCGGAGGGTGGTGTCCAGAAACGCGTCCTTTTCTTGGGGCAGCGGGGCGCGCGGGCTCACACCCAGTCGCGCGGCACGATGAAGTCGCTGTACAGGCGCGCTTCGGGCGTGCCCGGCTCGGGCTGCCAGTTGTAGCGCCAGTTCGCGACCGGCGGCATCGACATCAGGATCGACTCGGTCCGGCCGCCGCTTTGCAGGCCGAACAGCGTGCCACGGTCGAACACGAGGTTGAATTCGACATAGCGGCCGCGGCGGTACGCCTGGAAATCGCGCTCGCGCTCGCCGTACGGCAGGTCGACGCGGCGCTCGACGATCGGCAGGTAGGCCTGCAGGAACGCATCGCCGACACTTTGCATCATGTCAAACGAGCGTTCGAAACCGGGCTCGGAGAAATCGTCGAAGAAGATCCCGCCGATGCCGCGCATCTCGTTGCGGTGCTTCAGGAAGAAATATTCGTCGCACCACTTCTTGAAGCGCGGGTACAGCTCGACGCCGAACGGGTCGAGCGCATCCTTGCAGGTCTGGTGGAAATGCCGTGCGTCGTCCTCGAAACCGTAAACCGGTGTCAGATCCATGCCGCCGCCGAACCAGAACACGGGCTCCTCGCCCGGTTTCGTCGCGATCAGCATCCGCACATTCATGTGCACGGTCGGGCAGTACGGATTGCGCGGGTGCAGCACGAGCGACACGCCGAGCGCCTCGAAGCCGCGGCCCGCGAGCTGCGGGCGCGCCGCGCTCGCCGACGGCGGCAGCGCGTCGCCCGCGACGTCGGAAAAGCCGATTCCCGCGCGTTCGAACACGCGGCCGCCCTCGAGAATCCGCGTGCAGCCGCCGCCGCGCAGGCGTTCGGCCGGGCCGCGCTGCCATGCGTCGGTCGCGAGCGGCGTGCCGTCGAGCGCGCCTAGCGCGTCGGCGATGCGTGCCTGCAGGCCCTGGAGGTACGTGCGCACGCGCGCCACGTCGTAGGTTGAATCGGTCATGTCTGGACTGGGTGCCCCCGCCCGAAGCGGGGGCCGTAAAAAAGGCATCTGCCGGGCATTCTATCGAACCCCGGCAGAGGGGCCTGTTCCCGCTAATAACGGGCTTGCGAACGTGCCTTGCCGGTCGCAGTGCAAGGCGCGAGGAGCGCCGTTTGGCCGAGCCAAACAAGCGACGAGCAACGCCGCAATGCGGCCGGCAAGGCACGTTCCCGAAACTAACAAAATTCCATCCCTGGGGCTGGCCACCAGAAGGGCCGATCGCCGCGTCATGCTCCTTGCGAATACGTCGAGTATTCGCTTCGTCGCAATCCTTGCGCTCGGCCCTTCTGGTGGCCAGCGCAAGCCCGTAATTAGCGGGAACAGGCCCCTTCGGCCGCGCAGCCTATCGGCGCGGCCGAAGCGAACGTCACGCGTTCTTGCGGTTGAGCGCGCGGAAGCCGATGTCGCGGCGGTACTGCATGCCTTCGAAATTGATCTGGTTGATCGTGTCGTACGCATGCTGCTGCGCTTCGCGCACCGAATCGGCGAGGCCGACCACGCACAGCACGCGGCCGCCGGACGTCGTCAGCTTGTCGCCGTCGCCGAGCGTCGTACCCGCATGGAACGTGACTGCCTGTTCGGTCTCGGCCGGGATCCCGTTGATGCGGTCGCCCTTGCGCGGCGCGTCCGGGTAGCCGTGCGCGGCCAGCACGACGCCGAGCGCGGTGCGGCGGTCCCAGTCGAGCTCGACCGTGTCGAGCGTGCCCGCGATCGCCTGCTCGACGATCTTCGAGAAATCGCTCTTCAGGCGCGCCATGATCGGCTGCGTTTCCGGGTCGCCCATCCGGCAGTTGAACTCGAGCGTGCGCGGATTGCCTTCCTTGTCGATCATCAGGCCCGCATACAGGAAGCCCGTGAAGCGGATGCCGTCCTTCTCCATCCCGCGCACGGTCGGCATGATGATCTCGCGCATCACGCGTGCGTGCATCTGCGGCGTGACGATCGGCGCGGGCGAATACGCGCCCATGCCGCCGGTGTTCGGGCCGCGGTCCTCGTCGAGCAGGCGCTTGTGGTCCTGGCTGGAAGCCAGCGCCAGCGCGTGCTTGCCGTCGACCATCACGATGAAGCTCGCTTCCTCGCCGTCGAGGAATTCCTCGATCACGACGCGCGCGCCAGCATCGCCGAGCTTGTTGCCCGACAGCATCATGTCGACGGCCGCATGCGCTTCCTCGAGCGTCATCGCGACGACGACACCCTTGCCGGCCGCGAGGCCGTCGGCCTTTACGACGATCGGCGCACCCTTCGCGTCGATGTATGCGTGTGCGGCGGCGGCATCGGCGAAGGTTTCGTAGTCGGCAGTCGGGATGCCGTGGCGCTTCATGAACGCCTTCGCGAAATCCTTCGAGCTTTCGAGCTGCGCGGCTTCGCGGGTCGGGCCGAATACCTTCAGGCCGCGCGCGCGGAACAGGTTGACGATGCCGGCCGCGAGCGGTGCTTCCGGCCCGACGAGCGTGAACGCGACGCCTTCGCGTTCCGCGAAATCGGCGAGTTCGTCGAGCGCCGTGATGTCGACGTTCTTCAGGCGCTCGTCCTGCGCCGTGCCGCCATTGCCCGGTGCGACGTAGACCATCTGGACGCGCGGCGACTGCGCGAGCTTCCACGCCAGCGCATGTTCGCGGCCGCCGGAACCGACGACGAGTAGTTTCATGGGATTCCCCGCAGACTAGAAAACAGGGCGGCCGGCACGCTCAGGCGCGCCGGCCGCGGATTCGGTCGGGCCGCCGCCGCGACAGGAGCACGGCGGCCGGCATTTCATTCCTCGACGATGACGGCGTTCGTATACACGTCCTGCACGTCGTCGAGGTTCTCGAGCGCGTCCAGGAGCTTCTGCATCTTCGCCGCGTCGTCGCCGGTGAATTCGACTTCGTTCTGCGGCTTCATCGTCACTTCGGCGAGTTCTGCCTTGAAGCCGGCGGCTTCGAGCGCGTCCTTCACCGCCGAGAATGCCTGCCAGTCGCACAGCACTTCGATCGAGCCGTCGTCGTTCGTGTTCACGTCGTTCGCGCCGGCTTCGAGCGCGGCTTCCATCAGCGCGTCTTCCGATGTGCCGGGGGCGAACAGGAACTGGCCGACGTGATCGAACATGAACGCGACCGAACCGTCGGTGCCCATGTTGCCGCCGAACTTCGAGAACGCGTGGCGGACTTCCGCGACCGTGCGGGTGCGGTTGTCGGTCAGCGTGTCGACGATGATCGCCGCGCCGCTGATGCCGTAGCCTTCGTAGCGGATTTCCTCGTAGTTCGCGCCGTCCGCGCCGCCGACGCCGCGATCGATCGCGCGCTTGACGTTGTCCTTCGGCATGTTCGCGTCGGCCGCCTTGTCGACCGCGAGACGCAGGCGCGGGTTCGAGCTGACGTCGCCGCCGCCGAGGCGCGCCGCGACCTGGATTTCCTTGATCAGGCGGGTCCAGATCTTGCCGCGCTTCGCGTCGGCCGCTGCCTTCTTATGCTTGATGTTGGCCCATTTCGAATGACCAGCCATACCTTTCTCCGTGCCCGGGCGCGCTGCGCGGGCGATTGTGCCAATGTGTCGTTGAATCGGCGGCCGTTTCGGCGGGCATGAAGCCGCGGGGCCGCGCGTGTCGAGTGGATCGAGATTTTATCACGCGGCGACCGTCGGATCGGGGCCGCCGCGCATGGCCGAACGGCCGGGCAGGCCGCCGCGGACCGGGCCGCGCGCCGCGCGGCGGCCCAGGCCGTCAGTTCTTGGTGCCGAACAGGCGGTCGCCCGCGTCGCCGAGGCCCGGCACGATGTACGCATGCTCGTTCAGGTGCGAATCGAGCGACGCGACGAACAGCTTCACGTCGGGGTGCGCGTCCTGGAACACCTGCACGCCCTCGGGCGCGGCGACCAGCGCGACGAACGTGATGTTCGCGGCCGGCACGTTGCGGCGCTTGAGCACGTCGACCGCATGCACGGCCGAGTAGCCGGTCGCGACCATCGGGTCGCACAGGATGAAGATGCGGTCTTCCAGATCCGGCAGGCGCACCAGGTATTCGACCGGGCGGTGGTCCTCGGCGCGGTAGACGCCGATGTGGCCGACGCGCGCGGACGGAACCAGGTCGAGCAGGCCGTCCGACATCCCGATACCTGCGCGCAGCACCGGCACGATCGCCAGTTTCTTGCCCGCGATCACCGGCGCGTCGACCTCGACGAGCGGGGTTTCGACCCGCTTGGTCGTGATCGGCAGGTTGCGGGTGATCTCGTAACCCATCAGCAGCGTGATTTCGCGCAGCAGCTCGCGGAACGTGCGCGTGGACGTGTCCTTGTCGCGCATGTGCGTGAGCTTGTGCTGGATCAGCGGGTGATCGGTGATGAAGAGATTCGGGAAACGGCTGTCCTGTTTCATGACGGGGGCGCCTTTACGGCAAAAGAGGATCGGGGGCGGGGGCGGGCGCAAGCCGGCCGCGCGCTTATGCCCGCAATTTTACCAAGGCGCGCCGCATGATCCGGATAATATCGACGTCTCACGACAATCCGCGCGCCTGCGCCCGCCCGTTCGCCTGCCTGGCCCGCCCGTGGTCATGGGCCGAAGCGACCGGGCCGCGGGCGCGCGTCGCCAACCAGGAGTCGACGATGGATCTCGGCATCGCAGGAAAGACCGCGCTCGTATGCGCGGCAAGCAAGGGGCTCGGTCGCGGCTGCGCGGAAGCGCTGGCCGCCGAAGGCGTGAATCTCGTGATCGTGGCGCGCACGCGCGACACGCTCGATGCGACGGCCGACGCGATCCGCGCGGCGTCCGGCGTGACGGTTACGGCGGTCGCCTGCGACATCACGACGCCGGACGGTCGCGCGGCCGCGCTCGCCGCGTGCCCGCAGCCGGACATTCTCGTGACGAATGCCGGCGGCCCGCCGCCCGGCGACTTCCGCGACTTCTCGCACGACGACTGGATCCGCGCGCTCGAGTCGAACATGCTGACGCCGATCGAGCTGATCCGCGCGACCATCGACCCGATGATCGCGCGCGGCTTCGGCCGGATCGTCAACATCACGAGTTCGGCCGTGAAGGCGCCGATCGACGTGCTCGCGCTGTCGAACGGCGCGCGCTCCGGGCTGACCGGCTTCGTCGCCGGCCTGTCGCGCAAGGTCGCCGGCCAGGGCGTGACGATCAACAACCTGCTGCCGGGGCTGTTCGACACCGACCGGATCGCGACGACGCTTACCGCATCGGCGAAGGCGCAGGGCGTGACGGTCGACGAAATGCGTGCGCGGCGCACGAAGGACATCCCGGCCGGCCGCCTCGGCACGCGCGACGAATTCGGCGCGGCGTGCGCGTTCCTGTGCAGCGTGCATGCCGGCTATATCACCGGGCAGAACTGGCTGCTCGACGGCGGCGCGTACCCGGGCACGTTCTGACGCGCGCCCGATTCACGATCACGACAATAACCGAACGACGAAGGAACTGGAGATGAGCAAACCCCGCATCGCACTGATTGCGCACGACGCGAAGAAGGACGAGATCGTCGCACTCGCGGGTCAATTCCGCGCGACGCTCGCGCAATGCCGGCTGGTCGCGACGGGCACGACGGGCGGCCGCATCGCGGCCGCGCACGGGCTCGAGGTCGAGCGCAAGCTGTCGGGGCCGCTCGGCGGCGACCTGCAGATCGGCGCGGAACTGGCCGACGGCCGCATCGACATCGTCGTGTTCCTGCGCGATCCGATGACCGCGCAGCCGCACGACCCCGACATCACCGCGCTCGTGCGCGCGTGCGACGTGCACGACGTGCCGGTCGCGACCAACGTCGCGACCGCGCGGATGCTGCTCGACGATCTGGCGCGCAACATGCAGGACGTTTGCTGACGCTGGGGGCGACGAGCGATCGTGCCGGTACGCTCGTCGTCGGTCGTTTGCCTGCTTTTCGGTTTTAACCGTCGCCTGCGGATCAGTTGACCGTCTGGATCAGTAGTGTGGCCTGCCCGCTGTTGTCAGAGCAGGCGTCGTCGGTGACGAAGCTCCAGAGGGTGAGGGCGGTCGCGCTACCGCCGACGTCGACGATGGTTGGCTGCTTCGTCACCGTCGTGCCCCATCGCGCGCTGCCCATGCCACCGACCAGATGCACGGCATCGATCAGGCAGCCGCTCCCGCCCGTGCAGCTCATGGTGTTCGTCGAAAGTGACATCACGTACCGGCCAGGCGCGAGCTGGACGGTAGCCGAATTGCCGTACGACGGGCCTGGCACGATCGCGTTTTGAATGCAGTTCTGCTTCGCATCGATCGTGATGGAGGTCGCCGCTTGCGCGGTGTAGGAGGCAAGGGCAAGCAGTATGGATGCAATGACGGGAATGCGCATGACTCGAATCCTCGGTTTGAATGTAATGGTTTTTTGAAGGCACATCGGCGCGACTTGGCCGACCTCTTGCTTAACGGCATGCACGAACCTGTCTTTATGCTTTCATGTGAGTTTGTTTGACGGGGATCGCATCGAGTCGTCTTGTCGCCTTCCCGAGGCGGCGCGAGCAAGGAATTCGCCGATGCGCGAAAATCAGGCGTTCCGTCGTCAGACGGCCGAATCTTCCCTGAACTTCCAACCCAGGAGTACGACGCATGCCGAAAGCAATCCGATACGACCAGCCCGGCGGCCCGGACGTGATGAAGTGGGTCGATGTCGAGGTCGGCGCGCCGAAGGCGGGCGAAGTCCGCATCCGGCAGCATGCGGTCGGTCTCAACTACATCGACGTGTATTTCCGCACGGGCCTCTACCCGCAGCCGCTGCCCGGCGGCCTCGGGATGGAGGCGGCGGGCGAGGTGACGGCCGTCGGCGATGGCGTGACCGCGCTCAAGGTCGGCGACCGCGTCGCCTATGTCGGGCAGCCGCCGGGCGCGTATGCGCAGGAGCGCGTGATGCCGGCCGAGCGGCTCGTGAAGCTGCCGGACGGCATCAGCTACGACGACGCGGCATCGGTGATGCTGCAGGGGCTGACCGCGCACTACCTGCTGCGCCGCACGTACCCGGTGAAGGCCGGCGACACGATCCTGATCCACGCGGCGGCCGGCGGTGTCGGCCTGCTCGTGTGCCAATGGGCGAAGGCGCTCGGCGCGACCGTGATCGGGACGGTCGGCTCCGACGAGAAAGCCGCGCTCGCGAAGGCGCACGGCTGCGACCATCCGATCGTCTACACGCGCGAGAACTTCACGCAGCGCGTGAAGGAGATCACGAACGGCGCGGGCGTGCCGGTCGTCTACGATTCGATCGGCAAGGACACCTACATCGGTTCGCTCGACAGCCTCGCGCTGCTCGGGCTGTTCGTCAGCTTCGGCAATGCGTCGGGCCCGCTGCCGCCGATCGACTCGAAGGAGTTCTCGTCGCGCGGCTCGCTGTTCTTCACGCGGCCGACGCTGTTCTCGTACATCGCGAAGCGCGCCGATCTCGAAGCGGCCGCGGCCGAATTGTTCGACGTGCTCCTGTCGGGCAAGGTGAAGACGAGCATCAACCAGCGCTATCCGCTCGCGGAAGTCGGCCGCGCGCATGACGATCTCGAAGCGCGCAAGACCACCGGCTCGACGATCCTCGTTCCCTGACCGTTCCCTCCGTGCCGGCGCCATGCCGGCACGCGCCTTCGCGGGCGGCGCTGCGGCGCCGCCCGTCCCGCCCCCGAATCGCTCCCGCCCTCGCGTTTACACGTTTTTTATATCCGCCCCGATACCTTTGACCCGTCCTTTACGTGCGTTCCCATAAGGTTCTAGTCGTCTCACTTCGATGACGGAGAACACAAAAATGGATGGGGTATTTGTCGGCGCCCTGGTGCTTTTCACCGCGCTGATCCTCGGTTTGATCGCCGGTTGCGAGAAGCTCGTGCAATACGGTCGCGGGGGGCGAGCATGACCTGGATGCTTTGGCTGGCGGGCGCATCGACGGCCCTGCTGTTCGCGTATCTCGTCTTTGCGCTGCTGCGCGCGGAGGACATCGAATGAACGCGAACAACCTGTTGCAATCGCTGTTGTTCATCGTCGTGCTGCTGGCGGCGGCCGTTCCGGTCGCCCGCTACCTGACGGCGGTGATGGACGGCACTTCGCGCGTCGTGCGCGTGTTCGGGCCGCTCGAGCGCGTGCTGTACCGCATCGCCGGCGTCGACGCCGGCAGCGAGATGAGCTGGAAGCAGTACGCGATCGCGACGATCGCGTTCAACGCGCTCGGCGCATTGTTCCTCTATGGCCTGCTGCGCCTGCAGGGTTTCCTGCCCGGCAACCCGCAGCAGTTCGGCGCGATGACGGTCGACGGCGCATTCAACACGGCCGTCAGCTTCGTCACCAACACGAACTGGCAGGACTACACGCCCGAACAGACCGTCAGCTACCTGGCGCAGATGCTCGGCTTCACCGTGCAGAACTTCCTGTCGGCGGCGACCGGCATCGTCGTCGTGATCGCGCTGATCCGCGGCTTCGCGCGTCACACGGCGCAGACGATCGGCAACTTCTGGGTCGACCTCACGCGCGTGACGATGTACGTGCTCGTGCCGATGGCGATGATCATCGCCGGGCTGCTGATGAGCCAGGGCGTGATCCAGAACATGAAGTCGTACGAGGACGTGCCGGTGCTGCAGACGAGCACCTATGCGGCGCCGAAGCTCGACGCGCAAGGCAACCCGGTGAAGGACGACAAGGGCAACCCGGTGACGGTGCCGACCCCGCTCACGAAGCAGACGCTCGCGATGGGCCCGGTCGCATCGCAGGAAGCGATCAAGATGCTCGGCACCAACGGTGGCGGCTTCTTCAACGCGAACTCCGCGCACCCGTACGAGAACCCGACGCCGTTCGCGAACTTCCTGCAGATCTTCTCGATCCTGATCATCCCGGCCGCGTTGTGTCTCGTGTTCGGCCGCATGATCGGCGACCGCCGGCAGGGCATCGCCGTGCTCGCGGCGATGACGGTTGCGTTCGTGGTCGCGGTCGGCTTCGAGGTGAGCGCCGAGCAGGGCGGCAACCCGACGCTCGCCGCGCTGCACGTCGACCAGTCGACGAGCGCGCTGCAGCCGGGCGGCAACATGGAAGGCAAGGAAACGCGCTTCGGGATCGCGCAGACCGGCATCTTCACGGTCGCGACGACGGCCGCGTCGTGCGGCGCGGTCGACACGATGCACGATTCGCTGACGCCGCTCGGCGGTCTCGTGCCGATGCTGTTGATGCAGCTCGGCGAGGTGATCTTCGGCGGGGTCGGCTCGGGCCTCTACGGGATGCTCGTGTTCGCGCTGCTCGCGGTGTTCGTCGCCGGCCTGATGATCGGCCGCACGCCGGAATACGTCGGCAAGAAGATCGAGTCGTACGAGATGAAGATGGTGTCGATCGTCGTGCTGCTCACGCCGCTGCTCGTGCTGGTCGGCACGTCGATCGCCGTGCTCGCCGATGCGGGCAAGGCCGGCATCGCGAACCCGGGTCCGCACGGCTTCTCGGAAATCCTGTACGCGTTCAGCTCGGCCGCGAACAACAACGGCAGCGCGTTCGCGGGCCTGACGGTCGGCACGCCGTTCTACAACTGGATGACCGCGATCGCGATGTGGTTCGGCCGCTTCGGCACGATCGTGCCGGTGCTGGCGATTGCCGGCTCGCTCGCCGCGAAGAAGCGCATCGCGGTAACGAGCGGCACGTTGCCGACGCACGGTCCGCTGTTCGTCGTGCTGCTGCTCGGCACCGTGCTGCTGGTGGGCGCGCTGACCTACGTGCCGGCGCTTGCGCTCGGCCCTGGCGTCGAGCACCTGATGATGTGGCTGGGCGCGTAAAGCGCGCCCGCATGGCGACACATTGAAAAGACTGAAGAGATTGAAGAGATCGCAATGACTCAACATTCCGCAACACGGTCCATGTTCGATCCGGCGCTGCTGCGCCCGGCGATCGTGGACTCGTTCAAGAAACTCACGCCGCGCACGCAGTTCCGCAACCCGGTGATGTTCTGCGTGTACGTCGGCAGCATCCTGACCACGATCCTGTGGATCGCGGCGCTCTCCGGCCAGGCCGAGGCGCCGTCGGGCTTCATCCTCGCGATCGCGCTGTGGCTGTGGTTCACGGTGCTGTTCGCGAACTTCGCCGAAGCGCTCGCCGAAGGGCGCTCGAAGGCGCAGGCCGCATCGCTGCGCAGCGCGAAGAAAGACGTGATGGCGAAGAAGCTCAACGAGCCGCATCCGAAGTCGCCGATCCGCATCACGACCGCGACCGAGCTGCGCAAGGGCGACGTCGTGCTCGTCGAGGCCGGCGACGTGATCCCGGCCGACGGCGAGGTCGTCGACGGCGTCGCATCGGTCGACGAATCGGCGATCACCGGTGAATCCGCGCCGGTGATCCGCGAATCGGGCGGCGACTTCTCGTCGGTGACGGGCGGCACGCGCGTGCTGTCCGACTGGATCGTCGTCAAGGTCACCGCGAACCCCGGCGAGGCGTTCCTCGACCGGATGATCGCGATGGTCGAAGGCGCGAAACGCAAGAAGACACCGAACGAAATCGCGCTGACGATCCTGCTCGTCGCGCTGACCATCGTGATGCTGCTCGCGACCGCGACGCTGCTGCCGTTCTCGATGTTCTCGGTCGAAGCGATGAAGGCCGGCCATGTGGTGACGATCACCGCGCTCGTCGCGCTGCTCGTGTGCCTGATCCCGACGACGATCGGCGGCTTGTTGTCCGCGATCGGCGTGGCCGGGATGAGCCGGATGATGCAGGCGAACGTGATCGCGACGTCGGGCCGCGCGGTGGAAGCGGCCGGCGACGTCGACGTGCTGCTGCTCGACAAGACCGGCACGATCACGCTCGGCAACCGCCAGGCATCGATGTTCGTGCCCGCGCCGGGCGTGACCGAGGAAGCGCTGGCCGACGCCGCGCAACTGTCCTCGCTCGCCGACGAAACGCCGGAAGGCCGCAGCATCGTCGTGCTCGCGAAGGAGCGCTTCAACATTCGCCAGCGCGACATGGCCCAGCTTCATGCGACGTTCATCGGCTTCTCCGCGCAGACGCGGATGAGCGGCGTCGATCTCCCGGGCCGTGAAATTCGCAAGGGCGCGGCCGACGCGATCCGCCGCTACGTCGAGACGCACGGCAGCCGCTTCCCGGAAGAAGTGCGCCGCGCGGTCGACGAAGTCGCGCGCCGCGGCAGCACGCCGCTCGTCGTGGCCGACCTGCATGAAGGGGCGGCACGCGTGCTCGGCGTGATCGAGCTGAAGGACATCGTGAAGGGCGGCATCAAGGAGCGCTTCGCGGAACTGCGCAAGATGGGCATCAAGACCGTGATGGTGACGGGCGACAACCGGCTGACGGCGGCGGCGATCGCGGCGGAAGCAGGCGTCGACGATTTCCTCGCGGAAGCGACGCCGGAAACCAAGCTCGCGACGATCCGCGAACACCAGGCGGCCGGCCGGCTTGTTGCGATGACGGGCGACGGAACCAACGACGCGCCGGCGCTCGCGCAGGCCGACGTCGCGGTGGCGATGAACACGGGCACGCAGGCCGCGAAGGAAGCGGGCAACATGGTCGACCTCGACTCGAACCCGACGAAGCTGATCGAGATCGTCGAGATCGGCAAGCAGATGCTGATGACGCGCGGCTCGCTGACGACGTTCTCGATCGCGAACGACATCGCGAAGTACTTCGCGATCATCCCTGCCGCGTTCGTGACCACCTATCCGCAACTGCGCGTGCTCGACATCATGCACCTGACGTCGCCGGCGTCGGCGATCCTGTCGGCGGTGATCTTCAACGCGCTGATCATCGTCGCGCTGATCCCGCTCGCGCTGAAGGGCGTGACCTACCGGCCGCTCGGCGCCGCGTCGCTGCTGCGCCGCAACCTGCTGGTCTACGGCCTCGGCGGCGTGCTGCTGCCGTTCCCGTTCATCAAGCTGATCGACATGACGCTCGCCGCACTCGGCTGGGCCTGAGGTCTTGAAGGAAACATCATGAAAACGTTGATTCGTCCGCTCGTCGTGCTCTTCGTCGTGCTTACCGCGGTGACGGGGCTCGCGTATCCGGCCGTGATGACCGTGTTCGGCCAGGCCGTGTTCCCGTCGCAGGCGAACGGCAGCCTGATCGAGAAGGATGGCAAGGCGGTCGGCTCCGCGCTGATCGGCCAGCAGTTCGATGCGCCGAAGTACTTCTGGGGCCGGCTGTCGGCCACGTCGCCGATGCCGTACAACGCGACCGGCTCCGGCGGCTCGAACCTCGGCCCGCTGAACCCGTCGCTCGCCGACCAGGTGAAGGGGCGCATCGCCGCGCTGCGCGACGCGGGCACCGACATGTCGAAGCCCGTGCCGGTCGACCTCGTGACGGCGTCGGCGAGCGGCCTCGATCCGGAGATCACGCCGGCCGCCGCCGCGTATCAGGTCGATCGGGTGGCGAAGGTGCGCAACCTGACGCCCGATGCGGTCGCGCAGATCGTCGCCGCGAACACGACGGGCCGCCAGTTCGGCGTGCTCGGCGAGCCGCGCGTGAACGTGCTGAAGCTGAACCTCGCGCTCGACGCGGCGCAGGCCGCGCACTGATCGCACACTGATCGGCGTCCGGCGCGGTTCGACCCGCGCCGGACGCGTATTTTCCGACGGCGCATGCGCCGTCTTTGCCTTTTGCGGCGATTTGGAACAACAATGCTCGTACTCGCGCGCATCCGGGCGCTCCGCCTTCCTGACGCATGAACCGTCCCGACCCAGACCAACTCCTCGACAAGCTGCAGCGAGACGAAGAAAAGCAGCGGCGCGGCCAGCTCAAGATCTTCTTCGGCGCATCGGCCGGTGTCGGCAAGACCTACGCGATGCTGCAGGCCGCGCGCCAGCGCCTGCAGGAAGGCGTCGACGTCGTCGTCGGCATCGTCGAGACCCACGGCCGCAGCGAAACCGCCGCGTTGCTCGACGGCCTCGACGTGCTGCCGCTCGCGCGCATCGACTATCGCGGCCGCACGCTCGCCGAATTCGATCTCGACGGCGCGCTCGCCCGCCAGCCGCAACTGATCCTCGTCGACGAACTCGCGCACTCGAACGTGCAGGGCGCACGGCACCTGAAGCGCTGGCAGGACGTCTACGAACTGCTCGACGCGGGTATCGACGTCTATACGACCGTCAATGTCCAGCACCTCGAGAGCCTCAACGACGTGGTCGGCGCGATCACCGGCATCCGTGTGTGGGAGACCGTGCCGGACCGCGTGTTCGACGCGGCCGACGAGGTCACGCTCGTCGACCTGCCGGCCGAGGAACTGCTCGAGCGGATGCGCGACGGCAAGGTCTATCTCGCGCAGCAGGCCGAGCGCGCGGTGCGCAACTTCTTCCGCAAGGGCAACCTGATCGCGCTGCGCGAATTGGCGCTGCGGCGCACGGCCGATCGCGTCGACGCGCAGATGCGCGAATACCGCGCCGACCGTTCGATCCAGCGCATTTGGCAGGCGCGCGAGCGGCTGCTCGTGTGCGTCGGGCCCGGCGCCGAAGCGCCGACGCTCGTGCGCGCGGCCGCGCGGCTCGCCGCGAGCCTGAAGGCCGACTGGATCGCCGTGTATGTCGAAACGCCGCGCCTGCAGCGGCTGCCCGATGCGCAGCGACAGCGCACGCTCGACGCGCTGAAGCTCGCGGCCGAGCTGGGCGCCGAGACGGCGACGCTCGCCGGCACCGACGCGGTCGCTGCGCTGATCGGTTATGCGAAAGTCCGCAACGTGTCGAAGATCGTCGCGGGCGGCTCGCCGAAGGTCGGGCTGATGCGCCGCTTCGCGCGGCCGTTCGGCGAGAAGCTCGCCGAGCGCGCGGGCGACGTCGATCTGATGCTGATCCGCGCGTCCGCGAGCGACGAGGCGCGCGCCGCGCCGCTCGACCCGCGTGCGCGCGACTGGCGCGACGCGTTCGCGCAGTTCGGCACACATCGTTCGCCGCCGCGGCACTATGCGTACGCGGCCGCGATCTGCGCGGCGATCACGGTCGTCGCGAGCCTCGTGTCCGAGCGGCTCGACCTCACGAACCTCGTCATGCTGTACCTGCTCGGCGTCGTGTTCTCGGCCGTGCGGCTCGGGCGCGGCCCGGGCGTGCTGCAGTCGTTCCTGTCGGTGGCCGCGTTCGATTTCTTCTTCGTGCCGCCGCGCATGTCGTTCTCGGTCAGCGACACGCAGTACCTGCTGACCTTCTTCGGCATGCTGCTGACGTCGCTCGTGATCAGCCACCTGACGTCGACGCTGACGCGCCAGGCGAGCGTCGCGCAGCGCCGCGAGCGCCGCACCGGCGCGATCTATGCGATGGCGCGCGAGCTGGGCGCGGCGCTGACGACCGAGCAGATCGTCGAGATCGGCAGCCGTCACGTGGGCGAGGTGTTCCGCGCGCGCGTCGCGTTCCTGCTGCCGGACAGCGCGGACAAGGTGCGCCAGAAGATCGAGGAGCCCGATGCGGCCGTCACGCTGACGGGCGCCGATCTCGACAGCGACGTCGGCCAGTGGGTGTACGACCAGCAGAAGCCGGCCGGCCGCGGCACCGATACGCTGCCCGCGACGGTCGCGCTGTACCTGCCGCTGAAGGCGCCGATGCGCACGCGCGGCGTGCTCGCGGTCGCGTCGCGCGAGCCGCGCGAACTCGAGGTGCCCGAGCAGCAGCGGATGCTCGACGCATTCGCCGCGCAGATCGCGCTCGCGCTCGAACGTGTGCACTACGTTGAAATCGCGCGCGACGCGCTCGTCAACATGGAGTCCGAGCGACTGCGCAACTCGCTGCTGTCGGCGATTTCGCACGACCTGCGCACGCCGCTCACGACGATCGTCGGCTTCTCGTCGATGCTCGCGAACGGGCGTGCGGCCGCGCAGGGCGGCGACGTTGCGGCGGCCGAACGGTTCGCGCAGCGCGAGGGCGAGCTCGTCGACGCGATTCACGACGAGGCGCTGCGCATGACGGGCATCGTCACGAACCTGCTCGACATGGCGCGGCTGCAGGCCGGCAGCCTGCAGCTGAAGCGCCAGTGGTCGCTGCTCGAGGAAGCCGTCGGCGCCGCGCTCGCCGCGTGCAAGCGCGTGCTCGCGCGCCATCCCGCCCGTGTCACGCTGCCGGCCGACCTGCCGCTGCTGCAGATGGACGCGGTGCTGATGGAGCGCCTGTTCACCAACCTGTTCGAGAACGCGGCGAAGTACACGCCGCCCGACACGCCTATCGATATCGGCGCGGAGCGCATGACCGACGACGGGTTGCCGTTCGTGCGCGTACACGTCGACGATCACGGCCCGGGCCTGCCGGCCGGCATGGAAACGCGAATCTTCGACAAGTTCACGCGCGGCGAGAAGGAATCGGCGACGCCGGGCATCGGGCTCGGCCTCGCGATCTGCCGCGCGATCGTCGAGGCGCACGGCGGTAAAATCGGCGCGCTCAACCGCACCGCGCCCGACGGCCACGTGACGGGCGCGCGCTTCTGGTTCACGCTGCCGGTCGAGACGCCGCCGGCCGCACCCGCCGTACCCGATGACGAAGCCGACGTGCCGGGCGCATCGTCCCCATCCGAGCCATTGCCAGACCATGAGTGAACCCAGCCTGACCGTCGTCCTGATCGAGGACGAAAAGCAGATCCGCCGTTTCGTGCGCGCCGCGCTCGAAGAGGAGGACATCGCCGTGTTCGAGGCCGAGACGGGCAAACAGGGGCTGATCGACGCGGCGACGCGCAAGCCCGATCTCGTGATCGTCGACCTCGGCCTGCCCGATACCGACGGCCTCGACGTGATCCGCGAGCTGCGCGGCTGGTCCGAGGTGCCGGTGATCGTGCTGTCCGCGCGAACCCAGGAAGAAGAGAAGGTCGCCGCGCTCGACGCGGGCGCCGACGACTACCTGACCAAGCCGTTCGGCGTGTCCGAACTGCGCGCGCGGATCCGCGCGCAATTGCGCCGGCGCAACCAGGGCGGCGCGAACGAGTCGCCGAAGGTGAGCTTCGGCACCGTGATCGTTGATCTCGCGCTGCGCCAGGTGTGGCGCGACAACGAGATCGTGCACCTGACGCCGCTCGAATACCGGCTGCTCGCGACGCTCGTGCGGCACGCAGGGCGCGTGCTCACGCACCGCCAGTTGCTGCGCGACGTGTGGGGGCCGTCGCACGTCGAAAGCCATCATTACCTGCGCATCTACATGGCGCACCTGCGCCAGAAGCTCGAGCGCGATCCGGCGCAGCCCGAGTACATCGTCACCGAGACGGGCGTCGGCTACCGGCTCGTCGGCGCCGCGTGACGGGCAGCGCCCGGCGCCAGCAGCGCATGCGGGCGTGACGCCACGCGCCGGCGGGGTTGCGGCGACGCGACAGTCTCGCGACCGACGCCCGCCGTGCACACCGGCCGCGGATTCCCCGTTATGCTGACCGCTCAGCGAACAAAAACAAGGAGCGTGCAATGTCCGTCCGTCTGACCGTCATCTGTGCGCTGGCGCTTGCTGCGCCCGGCGCGTTCGCCCAACCGCTGCCGCCGGGGCAACAGCCGCCCGGTCAGGCGGCGCTGGCCAATCCCGCGTCGGTCAACTGCGAGAAACTCGGCGGTCGCCACGTGATCCGCAGCCTGCCGCGCGGGCAAGTCGGGATGTGCATGTTCAAGGATGGCCGCGTGTGCGAGGAGTGGACGCTGTACCGCGACGACCGCTGCGTCGGCGGCGCCGCGCCGAAGCGCGTGTCGAACTGACGTCGTTTTGAGCGGGCCCGGCCGATCCTGCCCCGGATCGGCCGCCGGCCGTGCGCCGCGCCCGGCGTGTCCGTAAGCATCTTGTTATACTCGGCGCCGCCCGGGGACGACCCCGGGTCATTCGCTTCAACGGGGACGACCCCATCCGATACGGAGTACGTCGAGATGGCGTGGGTATTGTTGTTGATTGCCGGTTTGCTGGAAGTGGCCTGGGCGGCCGGCATGAAATCGTCGGACGGCTTCACGAAGCTCGGTCCGTCGGTGTTTACGATCGTCACCGCGCTGGCCAGCTTCGGGCTGCTCGCGGTCGCGATGCGCCAGTTGCCGCTCGGCACCGCGTACGCGGTGTGGACGGGCATCGGCGCGGTCGGCGCATTCGTGTTCGGCATCGTGATGATGGGCGAGGCGCTGACCGCCGCGCGCGTCGCGAGCGCTGCGTTGATCGTCGCGGGGCTGATCGGCCTCAAGCTGTCGTCGGCCGCCTGATGCCGGCCCCCGGGCGCGCGAGCACCCGGGGGCCGCGCTGCGGAATTGCGCCGGTCGCCCGGATAGCCTGTCTATAATGGAACGCATTCGGGCCTGAATGCCGATGCGCCGTTCGCGGCACGCGGTGCCGGTCGCCACGCGCCGCGCGGCCGGTCAGACCGACCCGATCCGATCAATCGGCAAATCGCACGGAAAGTGCAAGGAGAGGGCCATGATCGAAGCCATTTCGCTCGGCGCGGGGCTCGCGTGGGCGAGCGGGCTGCGCCTGTACCTGACGGTGCTGATCGCCGGCGTGCTGGCGCGGGTCGGCTGGCTCCATCTGCCCGACACGCTTGCCGTCCTGATGTCGCCGTGGGTCATCGGCGCCGCGGCTGTGCTTGCCCTCACCGAATTTCTTGCCGACAAGATCCCCGCGTTCGACTCGCTGTGGGATGCCGTGCACACCTTCATCCGCATCCCGGCCGGTGCCGTGCTCGCGGCCGGCGCGCTCGGCCATGCCGATCCGACCGTGCTGGCGGTCGCGGGGCTCGCCGGCGGCTCGCTTGCCGGTGCCGCGCACGTGGCGAAGGCCGGTACGCGCGCGCTGATCAACCTGTCTCCCGAACCGATTTCGAACTGGGTCGCGTCGTCGACCGAGGATGGCCTCGTGGTCGGCGGGCTGGTACTCGCGTTCTTCGTTCCGCTCGCGTTCCTCGTGCTGCTTGCCGCCTTCATCGCCGCTTCGGCGTGGGCGCTGCCGCGCCTGTGGCGCGGTGTGTCGGGCGGTTTTCGCGGGATGGCGAACCACATGGTGTCGCGGCTTAACTCGATCGGGGGGAAGCGCGATTGAAGGGGCCGCAACACGCGGCGCAGCCGCCGGCCGGGCACCCCGGCCCTGACATGCACGCGCATGCCGGCCGCTTCGGCCTGCGCGACCTGGTCCGCCAGGCCGCGCGGATGACCGCGCGCGACTGGCGCGCGGGCGAGCTGACCTTGCTCGTGCTCGCGCTGGTGCTCGCGGTCGCGGCGCTGACGAGCGTCGGCTTTCTTGCCGACCGGCTGCGGCAGGGGCTCGAGCGCGACGCGCGCCAGATGCTCGGCGCCGATTTTGTCGTGCGCGCCGATCGCCCCGTCGATCCGTCGTTCGACCGGCAGGCCCGCGCGCTCGGCCTGCAGACCGCAACGACCGCGATCTTCCCGAGCATGATCGCGTCCGCCGCGGGCGGGCAGGCGACCGACGCGGCACCCTCGCGCCTCGCTGCCGTGAAGGCCGTGTCGCCCGGGTATCCGCTGCGCGGCGCGGTCGATATCCTGCCGGCCGGCGCCACCGTCGCGCACAAGGCGGCCGCGATTCCGGCGCCCGGCACCGTCTGGGCCGATCCCGCGCTGCTCGACGCGCTGCACCTGAAGGCGGGTGATACGGTGCGCGTCGGGCTGCGCACGTTCACGGTCGCCGCGTCGATTTCCCGCGAACTCGATCGCGGTTTTTCGTTCGTCAATTTTTCGCCGCGGCTGATGATGCGCGCGGACGAACTCGCCGCGACCGGGCTCACCGGCTATGGCAGCCGCGTCACGTACCGGTTGCTGGTCGCCGGCGACGCGCAGGCCGTCACGCGCTTCGAAACGTATGCGCACGCGCGCGTCGACGGCGGGAAGCTGCGTGGAGTCGGGCTCGAGTCGTTGCAGGAAGGCCAGCCGCAAGTGCGGCAGACGCTCGATCGCGCGCGCCGTTTCCTGACGCTCGTCGCGCTGCTGACCGCGCTGCTCGCGGCGGTCGCGATCGCGATGGCCGCGCAGCGCTACATGCGGCGCCATCTCGATGGCTGCGCGACGATGCGCTGCCTCGGCGTGAGCCGCCGCACGCTCGGCGCGCTGTTCGCGCTCGAATTCGTCGGCATCGGGGTCGTGGCGGGCGCCGTGGGCGCGGCGCTCGGCTACGGCGGCCACTGGGCGTTGCTGACCGCGCTCGGCGGGCTGATCGAGGTCGCACTGCCGCCGCCCACGCTGTGGCCGGCGCTCATCGGCGTGGCCGCCGCACTCGTGCTGCTGCTCGGCTTCGCGCTGCCGCCGCTCGTGCCGCTCACGCGCGTGCCGCCGGTACGCGTGCTGCGGCGTGAGTGGGGCGATGCGTCGCGCACCGCGTGGGCCGCGTATGCGATCGGCGTCGTGCTGTTCGCGGGGCTGCTGATCGTCGCGGCCGGCAACTTGAAGCTCGGCCTGATCGTCGCGGGCGGCTTCGCCGGTGCGCTGGTCGGTTTCGCGCTGATCGCTCGGCTCGTGCTGTTCGCGGCCGCGCGCGCGGTGCGCAACGCGCGCGTGGCGGCGGGCGTCGGCTGGCGCTACGCGCTCGCGTCGCTGCACCGGCGCGGCACCTCCAGCGCGCTGCAGATCACCGCGCTGGCGCTTGGCCTGATGTGTCTGCTGCTGATCGCGATCACGCGCAACGACCTCGTCGCGGGCTGGCGGCAATCGACACCGCCCGATGCGCCGAACCAGTTCCTGATCGACATCCAGCCCGACCAGCGCAACGACGTCGCGGCCTATCTGACCGCGCACGGCGTGCGCGACGCGGTGCTCGCGCCGATGGTGCGCGGCCGCCTCGTCGCGATCAACGGCAAGCCGGTGAATCCGGACGCCTACCCGTCCGACGAGGCGCGCCGGCTCGTCGACCGCGAGTTCAACCTGTCGTACACGACCGAGTTGCCGTCCGACAACCGGATCGTCGAAGGCGACTGGTTCGGCACTGCCGCCACACCGCAGATCTCGATCGAGGCCGGCCTGGCGAAGACGCTGAACGTGAAACCGGGCGACGTGCTGCGCTTCGACGTGACGGGGCTGACGGTCGACGCGCCGATCACGAGCGTGCGCAAGCTCGACTGGGGTACGTTCCGCGTCAACTTTTTCGTGCTGATGCCGCCGGCGGCGCTGAAGGATTTCCCGGCCGTCTACCTCACGAGCTTCCATCTACCGGCATCGGATGCCGCGCTGCTCGATCCGCTGATCGCGCGCTACCCGAACCTGACCGCGATCGACGTCGCGCCGATCCTCGCGCAGTTGCAGCGGATGATGCTGCAGGTGGTCGGCGCGGTGCAGTTCCTGTTTCTGTTCACGCTCGCGGCCGGCGTGCTCGTGCTGTACACGGCGCTCGCCGGCTCGCGCGACGAGCGGGTGGGCGAGGCCGCGCTGCTGCGCGCGCTCGGCGCGTCGCGTGCGCAGGTCAACGCGGTGCAGCGCGCGGAATTCGTCGTGGTCGGCGCACTGGCCGGCGTGCTGGCGTCGGCGGGCGCGATCGCGGTCGGCTGGGTGCTGGCGTCGCGCGTATTCGACTTCCAGCTGGCCGTCGATCCGTGGCTCGTGCCGGCCGGCATCGTGGCTGGCGTCGCATGCGCCGGTGCGGCCGGCTGGCTGAGCCTGCATAATGTGTTGCGGCGCCCCGCGCTGCAGTCGCTGCGCGACGCATGAGCGTCGCTGGCGGCCCCGAAGATCCTGTTTTCCGACTATCCGTATGACCGATGTGAATGACGATGCGCCGTCGCAACCGACGGCGTTCGAACTCGTGGGCGGCGAAGCCCGCGTGCGCGAAATGGTGGACCGCTTCTACGACCTGATGGACCTCGAGCCCGAGTTCGCGCAGATTCGCGCGGTGCACCCGGCCTCGCTCGACGGTTCGCGCGACAAGCTGTTCTGGTTCCTGTGCGGCTGGCTCGGCGGCCCCGACCACTACATCAGCCGGTTCGGCCATCCGCGGCTGCGCGCGCGGCACCTGCCGTTCCCGATCGCGTCGGTCGAGCGCGACCAGTGGCTGCGCTGCATGGCGTGGGCAATGGAGGATATCGGGCTGCCCGAGCCGTTGCGCGAGCGGCTCATGCATTCGTTTTACGAAACGGCCGACTGGATGCGCAACCGGCCCGGTTGATCGACCGGTACGCCGCTGCCCACGCGCGGGACGATCTGCGTCTGGGCGCGCACGCCGCGCGGCGCGACACTGATCGTTTCCCCCATCGATACGAGGCTCGCCCGATGACGACACAAGCGCTGTTTCGCGAAGACGCGTACCTCACGCAATGCGATGCGATCGTTCAGGCCGTCGGCGACGACGGCATCCGGCTCGACCGCACCGTGTTCTATCCGCTCGGCGGCGGTCAGGCCGGCGACACCGGCACGCTGACGCTGCCCGACGGCAGCACGATCGACATTGCCGATACGCGCAAGGCAAAGTTCGACGGCGCGACGCCCGACGACGCCGTGCACGTGCCGGCGCCGGGGCAGGAGGCGCGCGTCGCCGCGCTCGAGCCCGGCACGCGCGTGGTCGCGACGATCGACTGGCTGCGCCGCTACCGGCACATGCGCCTGCATACGGCCGCGCACCTGATGTGCGCGGTGCTGCCGTACGCGGTCGACGGCTGCAGCGTGACGGCCGACTATGTGCGGCTCGATTTCGCGACGTCCGAAGCGATCGACCGCGACGACGTCGAGCGGCGCCTTGCCGGTCTGGTCGTCGGCGCACATCCGGTCACGACCGAATGGATCACCGACGACGAGATGGCCGAGCGGCCCGAACTCGTGCGTACGATGAGCGTGAAGCCGCCGATGGGCCTCGGCCGCGTGCGGCTGCTGCGCATCGAGAATGTCGACCTGCAGCCGTGCGGCGGCACGCATGTGCGCAACACGTCGGAAATCGGCGGGCTGCGGGTCGCGAAACTTGAAAAGAAGAGCGCGCGGACTCGGCGCCTCGTACTGGAGTTTGCATGACGATCGGCACCGGCACGGCGGGCGCGGCGTCGCTGGATTCGCAAGCGGCGGAAATTCTGGATTTCTGGTTCGGCGAACCGGGTTCGGCCGAGTTCGGGCAGGAACGCAAGATCTGGTTCAACGGCGGCGCGGCGTTCGACGATGTGCTGCGCACGCGCTACGGCGCGTTGCTCGACGCCGCGTGCGACGGCGCATGCGATCACTGGGCCGGCTCGCCGTCGGGGGCGCTGGCGCTGATCGTCGTGCTCGACCAGTTCTCGCGCAACATCCATCGCGGCACGCCGCGCGCGTTTGCCGCCGATCCGAGGGCGCTCGCGCTCGCGCGCCGCGTCGTCGCGGCCGGGTGGGATGCGCAGTTGCCGAGCGGGCATCACCGCGCATTCGCGTATCTGCCGTTCGAGCACGACGAGTCGGTCGAGAGCCAGCGCGAGGCCGTGCGCCTGTGCGCGGGCATTCGCGACGAGGCAGGGTGCGAGAGTTATCACCGCTTCGCGTTGCGGCATGCGGCCGTCGTCGAGCGCTTCGGCCGCTTCCCGCACCGGAACGCGATTCTCGGCCGCGCGTCGACCGATGAGGAGACGGCGTTCCTGCGCGAACCGGGTTCGTCGTTTTGAGCGGTCGGGCGGCTGCCCGCTGAGGAGAAGTGGCACACCCGCGGAGTCGTGCGGGCGCCGTGGCGGTCAACGGAAGATGCGAGACGGTTGCGCTCAGGCGGCCGATCCCGACCGCTGCCGCACATCAAGCCAGGCACGACGGCGCGGCGCGCCGTCCTGCGTCACTGCAAATGCTGTTCGGGCGTGCGTACGTAGACGCGCAGCAGTTCCTCGTTGTCGCCCGGGCGGGCGCCGGTCCAGAACAGTTTCCATTCGCTGCCGGGCGCCGGATCGACGGCCCGCACACCCTGGACAATCATCCAGGTACAGCGCGTCGTCCGCGCGTTGTCGATCGGCGTGTGCTGGATGCCGGAGAAGTAGTACAGCATCGGCGCTTCCGATTCGCCGAGCCCGTGCAGGCTCGCCATGCAGTCGCCGTCGTTCCATTCGAGCGCGAGATGCGCGTTCAGGTCGTCGAACACCGAGCGGTAGCTCTTCGCGATATCGAGCCACGGCAGCAGCAGCGTATAGACGAGCCCCCATGCGACGAGTGCGCCGGCACCCCACGACAGCGCACCGCGCCAGCGGCCCGTCGTGCGCAGCTTCGGCAGCAGCGTCAGCCAGCCGATCGTCAGCGCGAGCGCACCGGTCACGAGCGCGGGCTCGATCGGCATCGTCCAGTCGAGCGGCAGCCAGCGGCCGAGCGGTGCGAGATCCGCGCGCGACGCGGCCGGGTCGGCCATCACCGCCCAGATCGCCCATGCGAGTGCGGCGGTGGTGCCGAACAGGATGCGGCTCAGGTAATCCCATGCGAGATGCAGCTGGCGCGGCAGGCGTTCGATCGCCTGTGCGGCGACCAGCGCGAGCGGCGCGAAGAACGGCAGGATGTAGAGCTGGCGCGACGTCGCGGACACTTGCAGTACCGCGAGCCCGATGCCGGTGAACAGCACGGGCAGCGCGATGCGCGGCGTGCGCCAGTCGCGCCAGGCACCGCGCGCGAGTGCGACGATCGCGAGCGGCGCGACCGGGAAGCCGACGAGCAGGAATGCGCGCAGGATGAAGAACGGCTTGTCGTTTTCTGCGCCCAGTTCCGGGACGGAGAAGCCGAAGAAGCGTCCGACGTTGTTATCCCAGAACCACGTCATGAACAGCGTTTCGGAGCGCAGGAACAGCGCGGTCGGCCAGATCAGCGCGAACGGCGCGAATACGAGCGCGGCAATGCCGAGCGAGCGCGCGAACGCGCGGGTGCGGCAGGCCGGGTAGAGCACCAGCGTGCCCATGAGCGTGGCCGCGAACACGAGCGGCACGAACAGCCCCTTCGTCATCAGCGCGATGCCGACGCCCGCGCCGAAGATCGGCGCGGCCCAGCGACCCGACGGCCGGACCGGCAGTCCGTGCCGCATCTGCTGCGCGCGCGCGACGTGCTGCATCACGAGTTCGAGCAGCCCGCAGAAGCCCATTGCCGTGCCGGCGAACAGCGCGACGTCCGTCATCATGTCGTGCATGTGCTTGATGACGACGAGCGTGCCTGCGCTCAGCACGACGGGGCCGATCACGCGCAGGTCGAACCAGCTGTCCGCGCGGCTGGCCACGCGCGCGGCGCGCGCGATGAAGCCGAATGCGAGCGCCGCGAACAGCGCGCTTGCGAGCCGTGCCGCGTCGTGCAGCGGCATCACGCGCTGCAGCAGCCATGCGAGGCTGGTCGCCACCCATGCGTAAAGCGGCGGCTTTTCCATGAACGGCAGGCCGGCATTGGTCGGCACGACGAAATCGCCGGTCTCGAGCATGTGCTGGATGATGCCGAACGTGTAGGTTTCGTCCTGTTTCCACGGATCGTGGCCGAGCACGCCCGGCAGCACATACGCGCAGACCAGTGCGGCGACGAGCAGCCAGGCCCGCCAGCCGAGCAGCAGCGAGCGGCCACTCGTGGCGCTGGTCGCGGCCGTCGCAGCCACGACGGGCGTGCCGGCGGCGTCCAGTGTCGCGGTGAGGTTGGCGTCGGCGGTCGAGCGGGTGTGCTGGGCCGGAGCGGGCACAGACGTGCGTCGCCGGCTGGGCGCTGCGGTTCCAGGCATGGAAAGGATCTCGGGTCGAGTCGAGCCGGTCCGGCGGCATGGGCAGGACCGATAAGGGCCACATCAGGGGGCGGCGGACAGGCTTGGATGACACCTGTCTGAATGTCCGCTAGTAGAACACGGAATTGTTACGGGTGTTTACTGAAACTGTCACAAAATTGTGGAGATTTGTGGTGTCGTGACGACAGATCGTTTCAGGCGGCGATTTTTATGTACCGCGAATGCGGGTTTAGCGGCCGCCGCCGACGTCGAGCAGGGCGCCCGTCGTGTAGGATGCCGCGTCGCCCAGCAGCCAGACGATCGCTTCGGCGATCTCGTGCGCTTCGCCTGCACGGCCGAGCGGCGTCTGCACGCCGAGGCGGGCCGCACGGCCCGGCTGGCCGCCGCTTGCGTGGATTTCAGTCTCGATCAGGCCGGGGCGCACCGCGTTGACGCGCACGCCGTGCGGGCCGAGCTCCTTCGCAAGACCGATCGTCAGCGAGTCGACCGCGCCTTTCGAGCCCGCGTAGTCGACGTATTCGTTCGGCGAGCCGAGCCGGGACGCGATCGACGACACGTTGACGATCGCGCCGCCGCGGCCGCCACGGTCGGTGGACAACCGGCGCGCGGCTTCGCGCGCGCACAGGTATGCGCCGAGCACGTTGGTGTCGAACATCCGCCGCAGCCGGTCGGCCGGCATGTCGGCGAGCGGCATTGACGGCGCGACGATGCCCGCGTTGTTGACGAGCGCGTCGAGGCGTCCGAATGCGGCGGTGACACCGTCGAACATCGCGACGACGTCGGCCTCGTTCGCGACGTCGCCCGCGACCACGCACGCACGGCCGCCCGCGTCGCGGACGGCTTGCGCGGTGAGTTCGGCCGCCGCCGCGTCGCGCGCGTAGTTGATGCCGACGTCCCAGCCGCGTTCGGCCGCGAGCACGGCGGTCGCGCGGCCGATGCCACGGCTCGCGCCGGTGATGAGGACGGCCTTGCGGTCGGACGGTGCGGTCATCGCGTGCGGTTTCCGGTGAGGGTTACTTTGCCGCGTCGGGCGCCCACTTGTCGCTGGCGGGCGGCTCGTAGCGACGCAACTGCTCGATCAGTTCGACAGGCTTCGAGTCGACGCACAGCGCGTCGAAATAGGTCGGGCGCATGAAACCCTCGTCGACCGTATGGCGCAGCAACGTGATCAGCGGATCGTAGAACGAATCGATGTTGTAGAGCGCGACGGGCTTGCGGTGATAACCGAGCTGCGCCCACGTGTAGACCTCGAAGAACTCCTCGAGCGTGCCGGCGCCGCCGGGCATCGCGACGAACGCGTCGGCGAGGTCGGCCATCATTTTCTTGCGGTGGTGCATGTCGGGCACCACGTGCAGTTCCGACAGCCCCGTATGGCCGACTTCCTTGTCGACGAGCAGTTCGGGGATCACGCCGACCGCATGGCCGCCGGCCGCCATCACTTCGTCGGCGATCACGCCCATCAGGCCGACCCGGCCGCCGCCGTAGACGAGCGTGAGGCCCGCATCGACGAGCGCACGGCCGAACGCGCGCGCGGCGTCGGCATAGACGGGCCGCACGCCTGACGACGAGCCGCAATAAACGCACACAGCCTTCATTGCTTGGCGTCCTTCGCGGGGGCCTGCCCGACGGTGACCGGCCCGCCGGCGGGGCGCGGCGAACCGTCGCGCGGCGGCAGGTAGTCGGTGAACTGGCGCTTGGGCAGCTTGCCGGAGACCAGATCGTCGAACAGCTGGCGCGAACGCCCGCGCAGGTACGGCGCCATCACGGAGATCACGTGCATGCTGACCTGGTGCAGTTCCTCGCGGATCGCGTCCTGGTCGTTGTACTTGCGCGGATGCATCACGTACTGATACGACAGCCAGTACGTCGAGATGACAGCCATGTTGGTCGCGATGACCTCGATCTCGGCGGGCGTCGCGACCATCTCCGCGTCGGACACGAGCAGCTCGCACATGTCGTGCGCGAAGCGCACCTTGTGACTGATGATCTGCTTGAAGTGCGTCTCGAGCGTGCGGTTGCGGGCGAGCAGGTCGTTGAGGTCGCGATACAGGAACCGGTAGGTCCACATGAAATCGGCCATGTACTGCAGATACGACCAGGTTTCGTCGATCGTCGGACGATGATCTTCGGGGAAGCGCAGCCGCCGTTCGATCTGCTGCTCGAACTGCGCGAAGATGCTGTTGATGATGTCGTCCTTGTTGCGGAAATGGTAGTACAGGTTGCCTGGACTGATTTCCATTTCCTCGGCGATCGTCGTGGTCGTGACGTTCGGCTCGCCGATCTCGTTGAAGAGTTTCAACGACAACTCGAGAATCCGTTCGCGGGTGCGGCGGGGAGGTTTCGCTTCCATGTCGTCCGGCCCTGTGTGTGCCGGACTGGCGGGCGCTGCAATCGATGCTGCGTGATTCGTCCGGCGCGGGTTGCTGTTCTATGTCTAGCGGACGATTATAAACCGGGGTTTCGCCACATCGGGCGCATTTCGTGATCGCGGCCCCGCGCGGCGCATGGTGCAGCGCCGCACGCGGGCGGTGCCTGGGGCACCCGCCGGGCAGCCGTCTAGAAGCCGAGCCAGTGTGCGACGACGGGGCCGAGCACGAAGCCCCACGTCGTCACGCACGCGAACAGCGCGACCGTCACGGCCGCGCTGCCGAGGTCTTTCGCGCGCTTGGACAGCTCATGGCGTTCGAGCGAGATGCGGTCGATCGCGGCCTCGACGCTCGAGTTCAGCAGCTCGACGATCAGCACCAGCAGCACCGAGGCGATCAGCAGCGCGCGCGACGCGGCCGGCACCGGCGCGAACGCGCCGATCGGGAGCATCAGCGCGGCGAGCGTGAGCTCCTGGCGAAACGCGCTTTCCTCGCGGATCGCGACACGAAAGCCGTTCAGCGAATGCTTGAGTGCGTACCAGGCGCGCGTGATGCCGCGGTGGCGCTTGTACGGGTTCGGCGGCAGCGGGGTCAGCTGATCGTCGGGGCCGAGCGGTTCGTGCGCGTGCACGTCCGCTTCGGCGTGCGGCTCGTCCTCGTCGAACGGGCGGTGCCGATGCTGCGGCGCGGCGGGGGGCGGGGTTTTGTCGTTCAGGTCTCGTTTCAAACGGCGGCACCTTCGGCTGGCGAGTACGCGGTCTTCGGCAGCGGCTTCAGATGCGACGCGAACTGCTCGGATGCGGCGCGCCACGAGAAGCGTTCCGCCCACGCGCGCGCGGTCGTGCGTTCGATCTTCAGCGCTTCGAGGCAGGCTTCTTGCAGGTCCTCGTGCATCGAGCCCGCGTCGCCGCCGCTGAGCACGTCGATCGGGCCCGTGACGGGATACGCGGCAACCGGCGTGCCGCAGGCGAGCGCCTCGAGCAGCACGAGGCCGAACGTGTCGGTGCGACTCGGGAACACGAACACGTCGGCCGCAGCATACACCTTCGCGAGCTCGGCCTGTGACAGCACGCCGAGATAGTTCGCCTCCGGATAGCGCGACTTCAGTTCGGCGAGCGCGGGGCCTTCGCCCGCGACCCACTTCGAGCCGGGCAGGTCGAGGCGCAGGAACGCCTCGACGTTCTTCTCGATCGCGACGCGGCCCACGTACAGGAAGATCGGCCGCGCGGTGTTGAGCACCTTCGACTCCATCGGCCGGAACACGTCGAGATCGACGCCGCGGGTCCACAGCACGACGTTCGTGAAGCCGAATTTCTCGAGGTCGTCCTTGACGACCGGCGTCGGCGCCATCACCGCGAGCGACGGGCCGTGGAACCAGTGCAGGAAGCGGTAGGTCGCGGCCAGCGGGATGCCGAAGCGCGCCTGCACGTATTCCGGAAAGCGCGTGTGGTACGCGGTCGTGTACGGCAGCTTGCGCGAGCGTGCATAGCGTCGCGCGGCGAGGCCGAGCGGGCCTTCGGTCGCGATGTGCAGTGCGTCGGGCGCGAATGCGTCGATCCGTGCGCGCAGCTTGCGGTACGGCAGGATCGACAGGCGGATCTCGGGGTAGGTCGGGCAGGGCACCGTGCGGAATTCCAGCGGTGTCAGCAGTTCGACGCGATGGCCGAGCGCGGTGAGTTCGCGCGCCGTGCTCTTCAGCGTGCGCACGACGCCGTTGACCTGCGGTTCCCACGCGTCGGTGACGATCATGATCTTCATCGCGGCATTGTCCTGTAAGTAGAGTTGTGTCAGGCAGTGGCCTTGGCCTTGCGCGACGAGGTCTCCGACGGTGCGGCGCGCATCACCGTCCAGTAGACGATCTTCAGTTCGCCTTCCATCGTTTCGACGAGTGCGGACAGGCTTTCGACCCAGTCGCCGTCGTTGCAGTACAGCACGCCGTCGATGTCGCGGATCTCCGCCTTGTGGATGTGGCCGCACACGACGCCGTCGCAGCCGCGGCGGCGCGCCTCGTCGGTCATCACGGTTTCGAACTGCGAGATGAAGTTGACCGCGTTCTTCACCTGGTGCTTCAGGTATTGCGACAGCGACCAGTACTGGAAGCCGAGCCGGCTGCGGATCCGGTTGAACCAGCGGTTCAGCACGAGGATCAGCGTGTAGAGCGTGTCGCCGAGGTACGCGAGCCATTTCGCGTGCTGGATCACGCCGTCGAACAGGTCGCCGTGCACGATCCACAAACGTTTGCCCGCGAGCGTCGTGTGGAACGCCTCGCCGCGCACCTGGATGTCGCCGAACGCGAGATCGCAGAACTGCCGTGCGCCTTCGTCGTGGTTGCCGGGGATGTAGACGACCTGCGTGCCCTTGCGCGCCTTGCGCAGGATCTTCTGCACGACGTCGTTGTGCGCCTGCGGCCAGTACCAGCCCTTCTTCAGCTGCCAGCCGTCGATGATGTCGCCGACGAGGTACAGGTATTCCGAATCGTTGTGGCGCAGGAAGTCGAGCAGGTACGGCGCCTGGCAGCCGCTCGAGCCGAGGTGGATGTCGGACAGCCAGATGGTGCGATAGCGATGCGCGGACGAGTCGGGGTCGTCGTGCGGCGTGACGTGCTCGGCAGGTGGTTCTTGCGATGCCAGGTCATCGGCTGCGGCCGAGCCGGACAGGAAGGCGGTGACGGCGCGGGCGCCGATCGGGTGACGGAAGAGGGAGGTCGCGGACGATTTCTGGCCCATGCATGACTCGCGCCGGTTGACATTACCGGCATTCCGCCATGCGGGCGTGACTGTGCCATGACAGTCACGAGACGTTCTTATTACGACCGTTGCAGGGTGTTTAGCAGTGAATGAAAGGGTGTTGTGTAATCTGCCGCACCGAACGGCCGGCGGTTGTCCGACCGGTCGTCAGATCGGGTGGGAGAAGCCTGGGTGAATGGCTTTCGTCTGGCGAATGCGGCGCGTTGGCGTGTCAGCGCGGCATGGCGACGACGCGCGTGCGCGCGAGCCGGTCGTGCGGGAACTGGCGGCCCGCATGCAGCCGGGCGGCGCCGGCCCACGCAACGATCCACGCGGCGGCGAGCGCGAGCGTGACGGGTACCGACAGGCCGAGCAGCGGATGCAGCGCGAGCGGCGGCAGGAACCACAGCCAGCCGAGCGCATAACGAGCGAGCGCGTGGGCCGCGCTCAACGGCCGGCCGCTCGACGATTCGAGCCGCAGCCGCCAGGTCTTCATCGGCAGGGTCTGGCCGCCGTGCGTCCAGAACCAGACGAAGTACGCGCCGACGACGAGCGCGATCCAGGCGGCGAGCAGGTTGTGGTGGACGAGGCTGTTGCGTTGTTGCGTCGCAAGGCTGAACGCGAGCCCGGCGAAGAACACGACGCCGAACAGCAGCACGCCTTCGTAGAGCAGCGCGGCGAGGCGCCGCCGCACGGACGGCGCGGCGGCCGGTGTCTCGGGTGCGGGGGCGTTCGCCACGGTCGCTCAGGAACCCTTGAACAGCGAAGGTGCGTCGGCGGGCGACACCGGCGCGACGGCGGCCGGTGCGGAAGCGGTGCCGGCCGTCGACGACGCGGGCACCGGCGTCGCGGCGGCGCCGGCCGATGCGGGCGCCGTCGCGGCGGCCGCGCCGCTTGCCGGGTGTTCGTGCGAATTGACGAGGCGGCGGACGTCACGGTCGGCGACGGTCGGCGGCGCGCTGACGACGCTCGGCCGGCGGCGGCGCTCGGCAGCCGCGAGACGTTCCTTCTGCTCCTCGGGGAGTTGCTGGTAGGCCTTCCACGCGCGCTCGCGCGCCTGGGCGGAAAGCTCCTTCGCGCTCTGGTAGTTCTCGCGCGCGACGCGGCGCTGGTCGGGTGTCATGCGCGCCCATTCGGCCATCCGGTCCTGCAGACGCTTTTGATCATCGGGCGTCAATTTCGCGAAACGCGATGCGATCTTCAGCCATTTACGCTTGCGGGCATCGCTGAAGCCGTCCCACTGGTCGGCGAACGGCGCGAGTGCCGCGTGCTGCGCCGGCGTGAGACGCGCCCACGACAGCGGGCCGGTGGCGGCCGGCAGCGGCAGGGGCAGCGGGGTGAGGTCGGTGCTCAGCCCGGTCGCGGCCGATGCGGGCGCGGCAGGGTTGCTGGCCGCGACGGTGGTCGTCGCGGGGGGCGGGTTGAATCGCGAATAGGTGGCGACGTAGGAAACGGCGATCGCGATCACGCATCCGAAAAATACGGCCAGGCCGCGCTTCTGACTCACCCGTGCGATCCCCTCGTTATTGTCTGTTAGTGAGCGCGCGAAAGATACGCGTTGAACCCGTGATCGAGATACGCGTTGAGCGGCAGGTCGTCGCTGAGCATCGCCGCATCGATATCGGCGAGTTCGGCGGTGCGCTGCAGGTCTTCCCAGTAGGCGATGCCGACGAGCCCCGCGAGCAGCAGCGCGAGCGGCCACGCGCGCAGCAGGCGGCGCGCGAGCGACGCCTGCGGGCGGCTCGTGGGCGCCGGGCCGAATGCGCCGCCGGCCGCGCCGGCGAAGGCCGGCACGAACACCGGCGCGGTCGCGGCTTCGGGCTTCTTGCGCGCGAGCGCAGCCCGACGGGCGACGGCCAGCCGGTCGGTGGTCTCGGCTGGCAGAGCGGCCGCGTGCTCGTCCAGCGCGCGGCGCACCTTCAGCGCGAATTCGTGTTCTCGATTTGCGGGAGCGAAGCTCATAGCGTGATTCCTTTGGCCTTGAGCGCGTGCGCCAGGGTGTGGGTGGCTCGTGAGCAGTGCGTCTTGACGCTGCCTTCGGAGCACCCCATCGCGGCGGCAGTCTCGGCGACATCCATATCTTCCCAATAACGCATCAGGAACGCTTCCCGTTGACGTGCCGGAAGTTTCTGGATTTCTTCGTCGATCAGGGCCAGAACCTGCTCTCGTTCGAGGCGGTGCTCGCTGCTCTCGACACCCGCGTTGTCGTCCGCGGATTCGAGCGTTTCGAGGGGGTCGAAGTCGTCGTCGTCGGTGTTGTTCAGCGACGAGAAGAGCGTAACCCAGGTGTTGCGGACTTTCTGCCGGCGAAACCAGTCGTGGATCGCGTTCTGCAGGATCCGCTGAAAAAGCAGCGGCAATTCGGCCGCCGGCCGGTCGCCGTACTTCTCCGCAAGCTTGATCATCGCGTCCTGCACGATGTCGAGCGACGCATCGTCGTCACGCACGGCGTACGCAGCCTGCTTGAACGCGCGCCTTTCGACGCCCGCCAGAAAGTCGGCGAGTTCCTTGTCTGATGCCATTCCGTAAAGGTATGCGCTGCGGACTGCGGCGTGTGAAAGGTCGAAAAATTTCGTAAAACCCGCGGATGCTATCAAATTTTCGTGCCGATTGGCACCGGGTTGGCCGCCGCGCGTTGCGCGCGAGCCGCGGCGGCGGGGTGCCGGGCGGCGCGCATGATGCGCTGCGGGATATTTTGCTTGACGCCCCAATCATGACCCGCTATCGTCAATGATTCGCAACATGAAGTGATGGTCTCATTTGAGGCTGGCCCAAGAAGCCCGCCCTTCAAACTGGACGCGCCGCTTGAACCCGAGCCACAAGCCCGGCAGAGAGCACCCAATCAATTTTTTGCCGAAAATTCGAAAGGTCAAAATGAACATGCCCAGCGCGGAATTCTCCACGTCGGAACCCCTTTCCCCTCCCGATAGCGACTCCATCGGCGGTACCGTGCTCATGAAGGCACTGGCCGACGAAAACGTCGAATTCATCTGGGGCTACCCCGGCGGCTCGGTTCTCTACATCTACGACGAGCTTTACAAGCAGGACAAGATTCAGCACGTGCTGGTGCGCCACGAACAGGCGGCCGTGCACGCAGCCGATGCGTATGCGCGTTCCACCGGCAATGTCGGCGTCTGTCTCGTGACGTCCGGCCCCGGTGTCACCAACGCGGTGACCGGCATCGCAACGGCGTACATGGATTCGATCCCGATGGTCGTGATCAGCGGCCAGGTGCCGACGGCTGCGATCGGCCAGGACGCATTCCAGGAATGCGACACGGTCGGCATCACGCGTCCTTGCGTGAAGCACAACTTCCTCGTGAAGGACGTGCGCGACCTCGCGGAAACCGTCAAGAAGGCGTTCTACATCGCCCGCACGGGCCGTCCGGGCCCGGTGCTGATCGACATCCCGAAGGACATCTCGAAGACGCCGTGCGAGTATGTGCCGGTCAAGAGCGTGTCGCTGCGTTCGTACAACCCCGTCACGAAGGGCCATTCGGGTCAGATCCGCAAGGCCGTGTCGCTGCTGCTGACGGCGAAGCGTCCCTATATCTACACGGGTGGCGGCATCATCCTCGCCGACGCGTCGCGTGAACTGAACCAGTTCGCGGACCTGCTCGGCTACCCGGTCACGAACACGCTGATGGGCCTCGGCGGCTATCGCGCGTCGGACAAGAAATTCCTCGGCATGCTCGGCATGCACGGCACCTACGAAGCGAACATGGCGATGCAGCACTGCGACGTGCTGATCGCGATCGGTGCCCGCTTCGACGACCGCGTGATCGGCGACCCGGCGCACTTCGCGTCGCGTCCGCGCAAGATCATCCACATCGACATCGACCCGTCGTCGATCTCGAAGCGCGTGAAGGTCGATATCCCGATCGTCGGCGACGTGAAGGAAGTGCTGAAGGAGCTGATCGAGCAACTGCAGACGGCCGAGCATGGCCCCGACACCGAGGCGCTCGCGCAATGGTGGAAGGACATCGAGGGCTGGCGCTCGAAGGACTGCCTGAAGTTCGACCGCGAAAGCGAGATCATCAAGCCGCAGTACGTGGTCGAGAAGGCGTGGGAACTGACGGACGGCAATGCGTTCGTGTGTTCGGACGTCGGCCAGCACCAGATGTGGGCTGCGCAGTTCTACCGTTTCAACAAGCCGCGTCGCTGGATCAACTCCGGCGGCCTCGGCACGATGGGCTTCGGCCTGCCGGCAGCGATGGGCGTCAAGATGGCGCACCCGGACGACGACGTGCTGTGCATCACGGGCGAAGGCTCGATCCAGATGTGCATCCAGGAACTGTCGACCTGCCTGCAGTACGACACGCCCGTGAAGATCATTTCGCTGAACAACCGCTACCTCGGCATGGTTCGCCAGTGGCAGCAGATCGAATACAGCAAGCGCTATTCGCATTCGTACATGGATGCGCTGCCCGATTTCGTGAAGCTCGCCGAAGCGTACGGCCATGTCGGCATGCGGATCGAAAAGACCTCGGATGTGGAGCCGGCGCTGAAGGAAGCGCTGCGCCTGAAGGATCGCACCGTGTTTCTCGACTTCCAGACCGATCCGACCGAAAACGTCTGGCCGATGGTACAGGCCGGCAAGGGCATCACCGAGATGCTGCTCGGATCGGAAGATCTGTAACGGCGCGACGCGCGCGGGCCCGGATGCGGCCGCCTTCACGAAGGGCGGTGCGGCACGCGGCGGCGCGCGGCGCGAGTGAATCGACACGGACACATTCTGGAAGAAGCGAACATGAGACACATCATTTCCGTCCTGCTGGAGAACGAACCGGGCGCGCTGTCGCGCGTGGTCGGTCTGTTTTCCGCACGCGGCTACAACATCGAAACCTTGACGGTGGCGCCGACCGAAGACCAATCGCTGTCGCGGCTCACCATCGTTTCCATTGGCTCCGACGACGTGATCGAACAGATCACGAAGCATCTGAACCGCCTGATCGAGGTGGTGAAAGTGGTGGACCTGACCGACGGTGCACACATCGAACGCGAGCTGATGCTGATCAAGGTACGTGCAGTGGGCAAGGAGCGCGAAGAAATGAAGCGGATGGCGGACATTTTCCGCGGCCGCATCATCGACGTGACCGAAAAGACCTACACGATCGAATTGACGGGCGCGAGCGACAAGCTCGACGCATTCATCCAGGGGCTGGACGCGGGCGCGATCCTCGAGACCGTGCGCACCGGCAGCTCCGGCATCGGACGCGGCGAGCGCATCCTGAAGGTGTGATGCCCAAAGGCACGCCGGGTGCGCCGTCATGTCCCGGCCCGCAGTACTCCATCTGAACGAATTATTGAATTTTTTGAATTAGCGAAGGAACCATCATGAACGTTTTCTACGACAAAGACGCTGACCTCTCCCTCATCAAGGGCAAGCAAGTCACGATCATCGGCTACGGCTCGCAAGGCCATGCACACGCGCTGAACCTGAAGGAAAGCGGCGTGAACGTGACGGTCGGCCTGCGCAAGGGCGGCGCGTCGTGGAGCAAGGCCGAGAACGCCGGCCTGTCGGTCAAGGAAGTTGCGGAAGCCGTGAAGGGCGCGGACGTCGTGATGATGCTGCTGCCGGACGAGCAGATCGCCGACGTGTACGCGAAGGAAGTGCACGCGAACATCAAGCAGGGCGCGGCGCTGGCATTCGCGCACGGCTTCAACGTCCACTACGGCCAGGTGATCCCGCGCGCCGACCTCGACGTGATCATGATCGCGCCGAAGGCACCGGGCCACACCGTGCGCGGCACGTACTCGCAAGGTGGCGGCGTGCCGCACCTGATCGCGGTTGCGCAGAACAAGTCGGGCGCGGCACGCGACATCGCGCTGTCGTACGCGGCAGCGAACGGCGGCGGCCGTGCGGGCATCATCGAGACGAACTTCCGTGAAGAGACCGAAACCGACCTGTTCGGCGAGCAGGCCGTGCTGTGCGGCGGTACCGTCGAGCTGATCAAGGCTGGTTTCGAAACGCTGGTCGAAGCGGGCTACGCGCCGGAAATGGCGTACTTCGAGTGCCTGCACGAACTGAAGCTGATCGTCGACCTGATCTACGAAGGCGGCATCGCGAACATGAACTACTCGATCTCGAACAACGCCGAGTACGGCGAGTACGTGACGGGCCCGCGCGTCGTCACGGAAGAGACGAAGAAGGCGATGAAGCAGTGCCTGACCGACATCCAGACGGGCGAGTACGCGAAGAGCTTCATTCTCGAGAACAAGGCAGGCGCTCCGACGCTGCAATCGCGCCGCCGCCTGACGGCCGAGCACGAGATCGAGCAGGTCGGCGCGAAGCTGCGCGCGATGATGCCGTGGATCGCGAAGAACAAGCTCGTCGACCAGTCGAAGAACTAAGCACCGCGTGCTGTTCCGGCCCTTCGAGTGAAGGGTCGGCATCAAAAAGCCGTCCGAAGGCAGCAGTGCCCCGGGCGGCTTTTGTTATGCTACGGGCTTTGCAATTCACCGAACACAGAACGAATCCATGAACTATCCTCATCCGATCATCGCGCGCGAAGGCTGGCCGTTCATCGCGATTGCTGCCGTCATCGCGCTGTTGATCCACGCCGTCGGGGGCTTCGGCTTCGCGTGGCCGTTCTGGCTGCTGCTCGCTTTCGTCGTCCAGTTCTTCCGCGATCCGCAGCGCCCGATCCCGGCGCAGCCGAACGCGGTGCTGTGCCCGGCGGACGGCCGCATCGTCGCGGTCGAGACCACGCAGGATCCGTATGCGAACCGCGAAGCGCTGAAGATCAGCGTGTTCATGAATGTCTTCAACGTCCATTCGCAGCGTTCGCCGGTCGATGGCGCGATCACCAAGGTCGAATACTTCCCGGGCGCGTTCCTGAACGCGGCGATCGACAAGGCGTCGACCGAGAACGAGCGCAATGCGGTCGTGATCCAGACGGCGAGCGGCAAGACCGTCACTGCCGTGCAGATCGCCGGCCTCGTTGCCCGCCGGATTCTCTGCTACGTACGCGCCGGCGAGCCGCTGTCGCGCGGTCAGCGCTACGGTTTCATCCGCTTCGGTTCGCGCGTCGACGTGTACCTGCCGATCGGCAGCCGCGCGAAGGTGTCGATCGGCGAGAAGGTCTACGCGTCGTCGACGATCCTCGCCGAGCTCGAACAGTAAGCGGCGGGGCGCACGATGGCCGCATTCAAACCGCGCCGGCCGCGCAACGGCTCCAGCCAGACGCCACGCCCGTTCCGCCGCAACAAGGGGATGGCGCCCGATCCGGTGCCCATCGAGAGCCGCCGCGCGTCGCGCCAGCGCTTCCTGAAGACGCGCGGCATCTACCTGCTGCCGAACGCGTTCACGACCGCCGCGTTGTTCTGCGGCTTCTTCGCGGTCGTGCAGGCGATGAACGTGCGCTTCGAGATCGCCGCGATCGCGATTTTCGTCGCGATGGTGCTCGACGGAATGGACGGGCGCGTCGCGCGCATGACGCATACGCAGAGCGCGTTCGGCGAGCAGTTCGACAGCCTGTCCGACATGGTGTCGTTCGGCGTCGCGCCCGCGCTCGTGATGTACGAGTGGGTGCTGAAGGATCTCGGCCGCTGGGGCTGGCTCGCTGCGTTCGTCTACTGCTCGGGCGCCGCGCTGCGTCTCGCGCGCTTCAATACCAACATCGGGGTCGTCGACAAGCGCTTCTTCCAGGGGCTGCCGAGCCCGGCCGCCGCCGCGCTGATCGCGGGCTTCGTGTGGCTCGCGACCGACAACCGCGTGCCGATGAAGCTCGGCTGGCTGCCGTGGGTCGCGTTCGTGCTGACGATCTACGCGGGCGTGACGATGGTGTCCAACGCGCCGTTCTACAGCGGCAAGGCGCTCGACGTACGGCATCGCGTGCCGTTCGCGGCGATCCTGCTCGTCGTCGTCGCGTTCGTGCTCGTGTCGTCCGATCCGCCGCTGATGCTGTTCTGCCTGTTCGTGCTGTATGGGCTGTCCGGCTATGTGTTCTGGGGCTATATGGCCATCCGCGGGCGGGCGAACCCGGCGCGCTCGTCGCAGCGCGATCACTGACCCGATACGCGATTTGACCGGAAACGGCGGCTTCGAGGCCGCCGTTTTCATTTGCCCCTGTTTGAATGGGGCGGCCCGGAGCGCCCGGGTGCCGTCCGATTGCGCGTCCAGCGGAATGCCGCTATAGTCTTCGGCATGACTGCATTTCCCCGCCTCTCCCTCCTTCTAGCCGGTGCGCCGCTACGCGCGCTAGCGTTGGCGCGCCTGCCGCGCTGACCGTTCTCGCCCTCCGTCAAGCTTCGTCTGTTGTTGAGCGTCGCCAGCGGTGGCGCGATCTCATTACGTTTGACTTCCGTATAAAGAGCCCTGGAGCCCCCCATGACAGACAAGCTGATCATTTTCGATACGACGTTGCGTGACGGCGAACAATCGCCCGGCGCGTCGATGACGAAGGAAGAGAAAATCCGCATCGCGAAGCATCTCGAGCGGATGAAGGTCGACGTGATCGAAGCTGGCTTCGCGGCCAGCTCGAACGGCGACTTCGACGCGATTCACACGATCGCCGGTCTCGTGAAGGACAGCACGATCTGTTCGCTGGCCCGGGCCAACGACAAGGACATCCAGCGCGCGGCCGACGCGCTGAAGCCGGCCAACAGCTTCCGGATCCACACGTTCATCGCGACGTCGCCGCTGCATATGGAAAAGAAGCTGCGGATGACGCCCGACCAGGTGTTCGAGCAGGCGCGCCTCGCGGTGCGCTTCGCGCGCAAGTTCACCGACAACGTCGAATTCTCGCCGGAAGACGGCAGCCGCTCCGATCTGGATTTCCTCTGCCGCGTGCTGGAAGCCGTGATTGCCGAAGGTGCGACGACGATCAACATTGCCGACACGGTCGGTTATGGCGTGCCGGAGCTTTACGGCAACCTCGTGAAGACGCTGCGCGAACGCATTCCGAACTCGGACAAGGCGATTTTCTCGGTGCACTGCCATAACGACCTCGGGATGGCCGTCGCGAACTCGCTCGCCGGCGTGAAGATCGGCGGCGCGCGTCAGATCGAGTGCACGATCAACGGTCTCGGCGAGCGCGCGGGCAACACGTCGCTGGAAGAAATCGTGATGGCCGTGAAGACGCGCAAGGACTACTTCGGCCTCGACGTCGGCATCGACACGACGCAGATCGTGCCGACGTCGAAGCTTGTGTCGCAGATCACCGGTTTCGTCGTGCAGCCGAACAAGGCCGTGGTCGGCGCGAACGCGTTCGCGCATGCATCGGGCATCCACCAGGACGGCGTGCTGAAGGCGCGCGACACCTACGAGATCATGCGCGCGGAAGACGTGGGCTGGACCGCGAACAAGATCGTGCTCGGCAAGCTGTCGGGCCGTAACGCGTTCAAGCAGCGCCTGCAGGAGCTCGGCGTGTCGCTCGACAGCGAAGCGGAACTGAACGCCGCGTTCATGCGCTTCAAGGATCTGGCCGACCGCAAGTCCGAGATCTTCGACGAGGACATCATCGCGATCGTGTCCGAGGAATCGGCGCTCGCGCACGAGCAGGAGCACTTCAAGTTCGTGTCGCTGTCGCAGCGTTCGGAAACGGGCGAGCAGCCGCAGGCGAAGATCGTGTTCGCGGTCGAAGGCAAGGAAGTGACCGGCGAAGCGCGCGGCAACGGTCCGGTCGACGCGACGTTCAACGCGATCGAGGGCGAAGTCGGCAGCGGTTCCGAGCTGCTGCTGTACTCGGTGAACGCGATCACGACAGGTACGCAGGCGCAGGGCGAAGTGACCGTCCGGCTGTCGAGGAGCGGGCGGATCGTCAATGGCGTCGGCACTGATCCGGACATCGTCGCCGCGTCCGCGAAGGCGTACATCTCCGCGCTGAACAAGCTGCATTCGAAGGACGACAAGGTCAACCCGCAGCGCTCGTAAGCGCCGCGCGCGGCGCATCGCCGAAACGCCCCGTGCGGCCCAGTGCCGCTGAACTGCACCCCAAAAGTTGGATTTTGATCCGACCTTTGGGGTGTTTTTCATGACGAAGTACAGCGATGAGCTTCGACGACAAATTGTCCAAGAGCATCTGGCCGAGGGGC
>NZ_JBQVSQ010000014.1:133361-168734 GCF_052952715.1 Burkholderia sp. YIM B11467 | reverse complement strand
ATGAAGGGCCTGCGCGGCGCGGTTGCCGCGTGGTGGGCGCTCACCGGCCTGCTCGTGACGACGTTCGCGTTCCTCGGCGTCAACATGTTCCTGTCCGGGCTGCACAGCTACGGCAAGCTGTAAGATTTTCGCCGCTCGTCCGACTATAAGACCGCCGGTGCACTGCGTGCCCGGCGGTTTTCTTTTGTAACGGGCGGGCGACCCGGGCGTCGAACGGCGCACGGTGGGTCGGGTCGAACGCTGATGAAGCGTGCGCGCGGCGCATGCAGGAGGAACTGCACGATGTGGATCAAACGTCCTTTGCGGAACGTACTGACCGGCGGTGATATCGCGCCCAGCGAGATCACGCCGCGCGCGGTGTTCGAGAACCGGCGGCGTATCTTGCAGGCGGCCGGCCTCGCGGCGGCGGGCGGGCTGCTCGGCGGCAGCGGCCCGGCATTCGCCGCGTATGCGTCGCCCGACGCGCGGGCGGCGAAGCTCGCGGCGAAAACGAATCCGAAGTTCGTCGCGGCGGACAAGGTGACGCCGTTCAAGGACATCACGTCCTACAACAACTTCTACGAATTCGGCACGGACAAGAGCGATCCGGCGCAGAACGCCGGCACGCTTCGGCCACGCCCGTGGCGCGTGAGCGTCGAGGGCGAGGTGCAGCACCCGAAGGTGTTCGATCTCGACGAACTGCTGAAGCTCGCACCGCTCGAGGAGCGCGTGTATCGGCTGCGCTGCGTCGAGGGATGGTCGATGGTGATCCCGTGGATCGGTGTGCCGCTATCCGAGCTGATCAAGCGCGTGCAGCCGACCGGCAACGCGAAATACGTGCAGTTCATCACGCTGGCCGATCCGTCGCAGATGCCGGGCCTCTCGACCCCCGTGCTCGACTGGCCGTACTCGGAAGGGCTGCGGATGGACGAGGCGATGAATCCGCTGACGCTGCTGACGATGGGCGTTTACGGGCAGGTGCTGCCGAACCAGAACGGCGCGCCGGTGCGGATCGTCGTGCCGTGGAAGTACGGTTTCAAGAGCGCGAAGTCGCTCGTGAAGATCCGGTTCGTCGACAAGCAGCCGAAGACGAGCTGGAACACCTATGCGTCGAACGAGTACGGCTTTTATTCGAATGTGAATCCGAACGTCGATCATCCGCGCTGGAGCCAGGCGACCGAGCGGCGCATCGGCGAGGACGGCTTCTTCACGCCGAAGCGCAAGACGCTGATGTTCAACGGCTACGGCGATCTGGTCGCGTCGATGTATCAGGGCATGGACCTGAAAAAGAATTTCTGAGCGCGATGGTGAGAAACGACATGCCTCCTTCGACGCTGACGCCCGCCCGTGCGGCCGGCGCCCGACCGGCTGAACGGGCGGCGCGGGCCGGTGCGATCCGTGCCGCCTCGCCGCGCTGGCTCGTGCCGGCCAAGGTGCTGGTTTTCGTGGCCGGCCTCTATCCGCTCGTGCGTCTCGTGCTGTTCGGGCTGACCGACCGGCTCGGCGCGAATCCGATCGAATTCATCACGCGTTCGACCGGCCTGTGGACGCTCGTGATGCTGTGCATCACGCTGGCCGTCACGCCGCTGCGGCGCATGACGGGGGCCGCCACGCTGCTGCGCTTTCGCCGGATGATCGGGCTGTTTGCGTTCTTTTACGCGACGCTGCACTTCACGACCTATCTGTGGTTCGACAAGTGGTTCGATGTCGTCGCGATCCTGAAGGACGTCGGCAAGCGCCCGTTCATCACGGTCGGCTTCGCGGCGTTCGTGCTGCTGATTCCGCTTGCCGCGACGTCGCCGCGCGCGATGGTGCGCCGGCTCGGCCGACACTGGGCGACGCTGCACCGCGCGATCTACGCGATCGCGCTGTTCGGCGTGCTGCACTTCTGGTGGATGAGGGCCGGCAAGCACAATCTCGCGCAGCCCAGGCTTTACGCCGCGATCGTCGCTGCGCTGCTGGGCTGGCGGCTGATCGCATGGGGATGGCGGCGCGTGCGTGCGTAACGGCGCGGCCTGAAAAAACAAAAGGCGATGACTGGGAGGCCATCGCCTTGTTTCGCGAGCCGCGCGGGCGGCGTCGCGCCGTTACTGCGTGACGGCCGGGCTCGACGCCGGTGCGGGCATTTTCGACGTACCGCTCGACAGCTCGGGCGACAGCATGAGCGGCGTACCGGACGAATCGGGCACACTGTCGGACGACGCGTTGTCATCGGTAGGCGTCACGTCCGACGGCGGCGTGTCCTGCTGCTGGATCGGCTTTGGCAGCGGAGGCACGGTGGGCAGATAGAGCGCGCCGCTTTGACCGCAGCCGGCAAGAATCGCCAAAGCCGCTACAATCGCGCTCATCCGGAAAACGACTCGCATGATCGTCCCTGAACAATTGAACCGATAGAGTTTAGCATGTCCGATACTGAATACCTGACCCGTGCCGAGGCCGTGCTGACGGCCGTCGAGCGTACCGTCGACACCGCGAACGACGGTGACCACGACATCGATCTGGAGCGCAACGGCAGCGTCCTGACGCTGACGTTCGAGAATGGCTCGAAGATCATCGTCAACCTGCAGCCGCCGATGAAGGAAGTGTGGATCGCCGCGAAGGCGGGCGGATTCCACTACCGTTTCGTGGACGGCGAATGGCGCGATACGCGTACGGGCACCGAGTTCTACTCGGCGCTCACCGAATACGCGACCCAGCAGGCCGGCCTGCCGATCACGTTCAGCGCGTGACGGCCGGGGCGCCGGGCCCCGAACGTCGTACCCAAAGAAAAAGCGCCCCGCAGGGCGCTTTTTTGATGTCCGGGCGCGTGTCAGTGGCCGCGGAACAGGTTCATGATGTCCTGCTTTTCCTGTTCGTCGACGTGCGGCACCGCTTCGTCGACGTTCTGCGCGACCGGCGCCTGCGGCACACCGACCGTCGACACGAAGCCGTGCCCCGGTGTGAAGTCGGTGAAGTACAGCTCGCTGCCGAGCGATTCGACGCCGTCCGGCACCGTGGGCTTGAACTCGGGCACGCCCTTCAGCGCGGCGCCCATGTAGTCGATCCAGACCGGGAGCGACAGGCCGCCGCCGGTTTCGCGATCGCCGAGGCTGCGCGGGTTGTCGTAGCCGATCCATGCGATCGCGGCGAGCGTGTGCTGGTAGCCGGCGAACCATGCGTCGTGCGAGTCGTTCGTCGTACCGGTCTTGCCCGCGAGGTCGGTGCGCTTCAGCACGTTGGTCCGTGCGCCCGTGCCGCGCTGCGCGACGCTCTGCAGCAGGCTGTTCATCACGTAGGCGTTGCGGGCGTCGATCGCGCGCGGCGCGTTCTGCTCGGCGACGAGCGGCTGCGCGCGCGCGACGATCGCGCCGTTCGGATCGGTGACTTCGGCGATCAGGTACGGATTGACGCGATAGCCGCCGTTCGCGAATACCGAGTACGCGCCGGCCATCTGCAGCGGCGTGACCTGGCCCGCGCCGAGCGCCATCGGCAGGTAGGCCGGATGGCGATCGGCGTCGAAGCCGAAGCGCGTGATGTACTGCTGCGCGTACTTCGTGCCGATGTGGTTCAGGATCCGGATCGACACGAGGTTGCGCGAGCGCTGCAGCGCAGTGCGCATCGACATCGGGCCTTCGAAGCCGCCGCCGTAGTTCTTCGGCTCCCACGGCTGGCCGCCCGTTTCGGCGGCGCTGAAATACAGCGGGCCGTCGTTGATCACGGTTGCCGGCCCGAGGCCCTTGTCGAGCGACGCCGAGTAGATGAACGGCTTGAACGACGAACCCGGCTGCCGCCAGGCCTGCGTGACGTGGTTGAACTTGTTCTTGTTGTAGTCGAAGCCGCCGACGAGCGAGCGGATCGCGCCGTCCTGCGGAATGATCGACAGGAACGCGCCTTCGACCTGCGGCAACTGCGTGATCGACCATTTGCCGGCATCGTTCTTCACGACGCGGACGATCGCACCGGGGCGGATGCGGCGGTTCGGCTGCGCGCTGGTCGACAGTGCGCCCGACGCGAAGCGCAGGTTGTCGCCTTCGATCGTCGCATTGCTGCCGTCGATGAACGCGACCGTGATCTGGCGCGGGTTCGCGGCCGTGACGACCGCGGCAATCAGTTCGCCGTTGTCGGGGTGCTCGAGCAGCGCGTCGTCGATTGCCTGTTCGCGGTCGTCGGCACCGGCCGGCAGCTCGATGAAGCCCTCCGGCCCGCGATAGCCGTGCCGACGCTCGTAATCCATGATGCCCTTGCGCAGCGCGGTGTACGCGACCTGCTGGTCCGCGGAATCGATCGTCGTCACGACGTTGAAGCCGCGCGTGTAGGTTTCCTCGCGGTACTGCGCGTACATCATCTGCCGGACCATTTCCGCGACGTATTCGGCGTGCACGCTGAAATCGCGTCCCGGGCCCTTGACGACGAGCGGTTGCGCGACGGCTTCGTCGTACTGCTCGCGCGTGATGAAGTTCAGCTCGAGCATCCGCTGCAGGATGTATTCCTGGCGCACCTTCGCGCGCTTCGGATTGACGACCGGGTTGTACGCGGACGGCGCCTTCGGCAGCCCCGCGAGCATCGCCGCTTCCGCGAGCGTGATGTCCTTCAGGTCCTTGCCGAAATAGACCCGCGCGGCGCTCGCGAAGCCGTATGCGCGCTGGCCGAGATAGATCTGATTCATGTAGACCTCGAGAATCTGATCCTTCGTCAGCGCGCGCTCGATCCGGTACGCGAGCAGCATCTCGTAGATCTTGCGCGTGTAGGTCTTCTCGCTCGACAGGAAGAAGTTGCGTGCGACCTGCATCGTGATCGTGCTCGCGCCCTGCGACGCGTGGCCGTTCGTCAGCGCGACGAAGCCGGCGCGGATGATGCCGGTGAGGTCGACGCCGCCGTGATCGTAGAAGCGCGCGTCCTCGATCGCGAGGATGGCCTTCTTGAGCGAATCGGGCACGTCCTTGAAATGGACGACGTCGCGGCGCTCCTCGCCGAATTCGCCGATCAGCACGTGATCGGACGTATAGATGCGCAGCGGCACCTTCGGGCGATAGTCGGTCAGCGCATCGAGCGACGGCATGTTCGGCCAGGCGACGACGAGCGCGTAGCCGAGCACGAGGCCGCCGGCCACGACGAGGGCCACGCACATCGCGGCGAAGCCGAGCATGACTTTTTGCCACCAGGGCCGCTTCTTCGGCTCCGGGGCAGGAGGCGGGGACGTAGGAGTCGTGGATTGCATAGGCATACCGGAAAACAGTCCCGCGATTATAGCTGCCCGGTAAGACCGGTCCTGACGCGGGCGCCGCCCGCCTGAACATCGCGAGTTGGCGTACCACCAGCATAGTCCTCGCGCGGCCGCCGCGAGCCATTGCTGGCCGTTCGGCCGACTGTCGGCCGCACGCACCGTTTTGCAGAATCAGGCCTCGGAAATGCGGCGTGGGCCGCGACGATCGCGGGAGGCTGGGATGGCGGGACGATGGGGAGCGCGGTTCGCGCAGGGCAGGCACTGGTCGACGGGAATCGACGTCGGCGCGGACGAGGTGAGGGTGGTCGTGCTGAGCCGGCGCGCCCGTGTCGCGGAGGTGTGCATCGAGGGGCTCGAGCGGGAGCCGGTCGGGCTGGCGGGCGGGCCGGACGACGCGCGCTGGGCCGCGGTCGCGCGTGCGCTGGCGGCGGCCGTGTCGCGGCTGTCGGCGGTGGGCGTGCGGTGCGACGCGCGCGGCGTGATGGCGCTGCACGACGACGAGATGCGTACCGCGACGCTGGACCTGGCCGGGCGTGACGACATCGCGGACGCCGCACGGCAGGCGGCCGAGCGAATCTCCGGGCTGGCGCCGGACAGTCTCGCGTTCGACTGGCGACAGGACGGCGGGGCGCGATCCGGCGAGATCGCGGTTGCGGTGGCTCCGCTGGCGCTGCTCGAGCGGCGGATCGACGTGGCGGCCCAGGCCGGTGTCGATCTGACGGCGGTCGACGGCGAGTCGGCCGCCGTGCTGCGCGCGTTGCGCTATGCCGCGCAGTTCGAGCTCGACGTACATGGCGGCTACGCCGGGCTCTGGTTCTGCGACTCGGGCGTGCACGGCTGGCGCATCGACGGCCCGGTGGCCGCACCGGTGCTCACGCTGTCCGGCGCCGTGCCGGGGGCGTTCGCCGATGCATTGCGTCAGCGTGCGCTCGGGGCCGCGCGCTGCGTCCTCGTGGCCGGGGACGAGCGGTGCATCGCCCGCTTCGGTACGTCCGTCGCCGAGATCGGCGACGTGCTCGGCGTGGTAGCGGTGCCGTTCGACTGCACGGGTTGGGACGGGCTGCCGTGCCCGCCCGCCGGCATGCCGGGCGGCCCGGCATTCGCCGTCGCGTTCGGGCTGGCGTTGCGCGGAGTGTGGGAATGATGGTCGGGCGCATTCCGATAAACGTGCTTGGGGCGGGTCCGGACGGCCGCGCGGGGCTCGGCGGCTTCAACCTGCTGCCGTACCGCGAGCGGCTGGCACAGGCGTTGAGGCGTCGCCGGGCCGTGCAGTGCGGTATGGCGATCCTGCTCGGCGTATTCGGCGTCGGCTTGTGGACGGGCGTCGCCACCTTGTCGCGGTGGCGGGCGGACGCCGAGCGCGCGAGCGTGGAGGCGCGGCTGCGACAGTTGCAGCCGCAGGTGGGCGCCGCGACGCGCGCCGCCAACGCAGCCGTCGTCATCGCGCAGCGCGAAGTGCAGGCAGCCGCGCTTGCCGAGCCTTACCGGCGCGTCGCAGGGCTGCTGGCGACGCTGGCGCAAGTGCGTGACGGCACCGTCCGGCTCGACGCGCTGCGCACCACAGCGACCGGTGCCGTGCTCGATGCGCGCGCCACGAGTTACCGGGCGGCCGCGCGGTGGCTCTCGGCGATGGCACGCGAGCAGCGTGACTGGCGGATCGACATAGAGGCGCTGAAGCCGGCTTCGGAGGCTCCGGTCGCGGCGGCCGGGATGCCGTTCCGGTTCTCGGTCCAACTGCGCTGGCACGACGCGATGCCGCCGCGGCAACCGCCAGGAGGTAGCGCATGACGGCGCTCACGCATCGGGGCGCGTTGCGCGGCGACGCGTGGCTGAGCGGCAAGTGGCGCGTGTCGCCGGCGGCTGCGCATGTCGCAGGCTGTGCGCTCGCGTTCGTCGCCGTACTGGCGGGCGGCATTCATCTGGCGAATTCTGGCGACTGGGGTGGGCTCGCGCACAGTCGCACGTTGCTGGCGGCGGCGCAGGTGCGTGCGGCCGACGCGCAGCGCGTCCTCGCTGCCGCTGCGCAACGACGCGACGCACATCCGGCGCCAGCGCGCGACGATCGCTTGTCGCGTGCGCCGGAATGGGCCGCGCTGATGCTCGAACTGGCTGATCTTGCCGCATCGAGCGGGTTGAATGGCGTATCGATCGAGCCGCAGCGCGCCGATGGCGCGGCGCCGGATGGCCGGTGCACGGTGCGCATCGTTGCGGATGGCGGCTTTGGCGCGTTGTTGCACATGATCGGCGGGCTGGCGCGCTTCCCGGTACTGGCGGTGCCGTCGGCGCTGCGCGTTGAACGTGGCATACAGTCGGCGCGGGTGGAAATGTCGATCGACGTGTTTCCGGCGCTGCCGGCGGTAACGACCGCAGGTGGCACGGTGCTGGTTCAGGCCGCCGCGCTCGACACCGATCCCTTTGGCGGGGCTGGCCCGTCTGACGCGGAGGGTCGGGCGACCCGCCTGGCCGGCACGATTCGCGACGCGCGTGCCGGTCTCGCGTTGTTCGACGATGGCGACGGTGCGTTCACGGCCGTGGCGCCCGGGGAAGCACTCGGCGCCGCGCGCGTGGTGCGTGTCGACCCCGCGGCAGTAACGCTCGCGACGGCCGACGGGGCGCATCGGCTCGTCATGGGCGATGGAGGTCGGCCATGACGAGATTTGGATCTTGGACTCTCGCCGTCTGGGCGGGGTTGACGGCGGCCGGTGCAGGCGCGTCGTTGCCGCCGCTGCCGGCCGTCTGGCCCGCCGCGTCGATGGATGCACGGGTGCCGGGCCTGCCGCCGCCGTCAGGCGTGGCCGGCAGCGTGGGCAATGACATATCGGCGGAGGCCGGTTCGCCGCCGTTCGATCAGGCGGTTCACGCGGCGGTTCAGGTGGAAGCCGAAGCCGCTGCAACGGCCCCCGGGCTCGAAGGGCCGCCGATCCCGTTGGCGCCGCCGGCCCGGATGAGCGACGCCGCGGCACGGCAACCCGGCGATGCGGACGACGCGCGGCGGATCTCGCTGAATCTGCAGGGCGCCGGGCTCGCCGCCGCGTTCGACGCGTTCGCGCGGTTCACGGGGCTCAATATCGTCGTCGGCGAGCAGGTGCGCGGCACCGTGACGTTACGTCTGAACAATGTTCGCTGGCGCGATGCGTTCGACACGCTGCTCGACACGCACGGGCTCGCGATGTCGCGGCGCGGCAACGTGATATGGGTCACGCCGGCGGCGGAACTGGCCGCGCGCGAACGCGAGCGCTTCGAGATGCATGCGCGGGCCGCGGATCTGGAGCCGCTCGCGAGCCGTACATTCGCGCTGCGCTACTCGCGCGCGCAGGACGTGCAACGGCTGCTGGCCGGCGCAACCGGCCAGCGCCTGCTGTCGAAACGCGGCGCCGCGGCGGCCGATCCGCGCATGAACCTGCTGTTCGTCACCGACCTTGCCCCGCGTATCGCGCAGATCGAGGGCCTGATCGATGCGATCGACCGGCCGTCGCGGCAGGTCCGGATCGAGGCCCGCATCGTCGAGGGGGAGCAGGGTTTCTCGCGCAATCTCGGCGCACGCGTCGCGCTGCGTGCGCAGGGGCGGCCGTCGTCGGGCGACGGCGCCACGTTCACGACGGACGCGCGCAACGCGCTCGACCTTGCCGCGCGGCCGCTCGGTGGCTTCGACGCGGCGACCGCCGGCTTCACGCTGTTTGCCGCGCCGCTCAGCCGCGTACTCGACGTCGAACTGAGCGCGCTCGAGGCGCAGGGGCGGGGCCAGATCGTTTCGCGTCCGCGCGTGGTGACCGCCGATCGCGTCAAGGCGATCGTCGAACAGGGGTCGGAGCTGCCGTATCAGGCCAAGGTCGGCAACGGCATGAGCGGCGTGCAGTTCCGCCGCGCGACGCTCAAGCTCGAGGTCGAGCCGCAGATCACGCCGGACGGGCGTGTGGTGCTCGACCTGGACGTGACGAAGGACAGCGTCGGCGAGCCGACGGCGGCCGGCCCGGCGATCCACACGAAGCACGTGCAGACCCGCGTCGAGGTCGAGGACGGCGGGACGGTCGCGATCGGCGGGATCTATGAACAACTGAGCCGGAACGATGTGACGCGCGTGCCGCTCTTGGGCAAAATACCGTTTCTGGGCGCGCTTTTCCGGCACCGCGCGCAGCGCGACCAGCGCAACGAACTGGTCGTCTTCATCACGCCGACCGTCGTCGATGCGCGCTGCGAAGCGCGCGGCGCGGGCGACGCAGGTGCCGAGAAAACGGGGCCGGAAGCCGCCGGCGCAGGCTCGACAAGGCAGCCGCTTTGCCAGTAAGCTGCGCCACACACCAGCAAGATTGAAGCAGAGGAAGCCGTTGCAAGCGCGGGACCCACATGCAAACGTATTTTTCGTCGGCCTTATGGGAGCGGGTAAGACCACCGTGGGCCGCGCGGTCGCGCGTCGTCTCGACAGGACGTTTTTCGACTCCGACCACGAAATCGAGGCCCGCACGGGCGCGNTCGTCGGCCTTATGGGAGCGGGTAAGACCACCGTGGGCCGCGCGGTCGCGCGTCGTCTCGACAGGACGTTTTTCGACTCCGACCACGAAATCGAGGCCCGCACGGGCGCGCGCATTCCGGTGATCTTCGAACTGGAAGGCGAGGCCGGGTTTCGCGATCGCGAAACGCAGGTGATCACCGATCTCACGCAGCGCGAGAACATCGTGCTCGCGACGGGCGGCGGCGCGGTGCTGCGCCAGGAAAATCGCGACTGCCTGAAAAACAACGGCATCGTCATCTACCTACGTGCTAATCCGCACGATCTGTGGCTGCGCACGCGCAAGGACAAGAACCGCCCGCTGCTGCAGACCGAAGATCCGAAGGGGCGTCTCGAAGCGCTGTACGAAGTGCGCGACCCGCTGTACCGCGAATGCGCGGATTTCGTCATCGAGACCGGCCGTCCGTCGGTCAACGGTCTCGTCAACATGGTGCTGATGCAACTCGAACTGGCGGGCGTCATCGCCAAGCCGCTACAAGCATGATTACTGTCAACGTCGATCTGGGCGACCGCGCCTACCCGATTCACATTGGCGCCGGCCTGATCGGCCGCGCCGAGCTGTTCGCACCTCACATCAAGGGTTCGTCCGTCACGATCGTCACGAACACGACGGTCGATCCGCTCTATGGCGACGCGCTGCGCGCGGCGCTCGCGCCGCTCGGCAAGCGCGTGTCGACGGTCGTGCTGCCGGACGGCGAGGCCTACAAGAACTGGGAAACGCTGAACCTGATCTTCGACGGCCTGCTGACCGAGCACGCGGACCGCAAGACGACGCTCGTCGCGCTCGGCGGCGGCGTGGTCGGCGACATGACGGGCTTTGCCGCCGCATGCTACATGCGCGGCGTGCCGTTCATCCAGGTGCCGACGACGCTGCTGTCGCAGGTCGATTCGTCGGTCGGCGGCAAGACGGGCATCAACCACCCGCTCGGCAAGAACATGATCGGCGCGTTCTACCAGCCGCAGGCCGTGATCGCGGACATCGGCGCGCTGACGACGCTGCCCGATCGCGAACTGGCGGCCGGCGTCGCCGAAGTCATCAAGACCGGCGCGATCGCCGATGCGGAATTCTTCGACTGGATCGAGGCGAACGTCGGCGCGCTGAACCGTCGCGAGCCGGCTGCGCTCGCGCATGCCGTGAAGCGTTCGTGCGAGATCAAGGCGAGCGTGGTCGCGGCCGACGAGCGCGAAGGCGGCCTGCGCGCGATCCTGAACTTCGGCCACACGTTCGGCCATGCGATCGAGGCCGGGCTCGGCTACGGCGAGTGGCTGCACGGCGAGGCGGTCGGCTGCGGGATGGTGATGGCGGGCGACCTGTCGGTACGGCTCGGCCTGCTCGACGAAGCGTCGCGGCAGCGCCTCGACGCGGTGATCGCGGCCGCGCATCTGCCGACCCAGGGGCCTGCGCTCGGCGACACGCGCTACATGGACCTGATGCGTGTCGACAAGAAGGCCGAGGCCGGCGCGATCAAGTTCATCCTGTTGAAGCGATTCGGCGATACGCTGATCACGCAGGCGCCGGACGAGGCTGTGTTCGCAACACTGGCGCAGACGACGCGCTAACGGCGGCCCGGATGCCCGGCGCCCCTGACATGGAGGAGACGTGAGCGAGACATCCAGCAGCACACTGCCCGAAGCCAACCGCGCACCCGCTGCGCCGGTGGCCGAGCCGCCGACGCTGGCGGCGCTGGAAGCCCATCTCGCTCCGTATGCCGCCCACGCGTCGCAGTCGCGCGGCCGCCGCCATCGCGAAACGCCGCCGGCGGCGCGCACCGAGTTCCAGCGCGACCGTGACCGCATCGTTCATTCGACCGCGTTTCGCCGGCTCGAATACAAGACGCAGGTTTTCGTCAATCACGAAGGCGACCTGTTCCGCACACGCCTCACGCACAGCCTCGAAGTCGCGCAGATCGCGCGCTCGGTCGCGCGCAACCTGCGCCTGAACGAGGATCTCGTCGAGGCGATCTCGCTCGCGCACGATCTCGGCCATACGCCGTTCGGCCATGCCGGGCAGGACGCGCTGAATGCATGCATGCGCGAGCACGGCGGCTTCGAGCACAACCTGCAGAGCCTTGCGGTCGTCGACGAGCTCGAGGAGCACTACGGCGCGTTCAACGGGCTAAACCTGTGCTTCGAGACGCGTGAAGGCATCCTGAAGCACTGCTCGCGCGAGAATGCGCGCAAGCTCGGCGCGCTCGGCGAGCGCTTCCTGCAGGGCCGCCAGCCGTCGCTCGAAGCGCAGCTCGCGAACATCGCGGACGAGATCGCCTACAACAACCACGACGTCGACGACGGCCTGCGCTCCGGCCTGATCACGATCGAGCAGCTCGCGGAAGTCGAGCTGTGGCAGCGCCACTACGAAGCGGCGCTCGCCGAATTCCCGCACCTCGAAGGCCGCCGGCTCGTGCACGAGACGGTGCGCCGCATCATCAACACGCTGATCGTCGACCTGATCGACGAGACGACGCGCAATCTCGCGCGCGTCGCGCCCGCGTCGCTCGACGACGTGCGCGCCGCGCCGCCGCTCGTGTCGCACAGCGAGACGGTCGCCGCACAGGCGGCCGCCCTCAAGCGCTTTCTCTTCAAGAACCTGTATCGCCACTACAAGGTGATGCGCATGGCGAGCAAGGCGCAGCGCGTCGTCACGGGGCTGTTCGACGCGTTCATCGAAGATCCGCGCCTGCTGCCGCCGCCGTACCAGTCGGAAGACCAGGCGCAGCAGCCGCGCCTCGTCGCGCACTACATCGCCGGCATGACCGACCGCTTCGCGCTGAAGGAATATCAGCGCCTGTTCGTCATCAACGACAACTGACTGTCACAAACGATCACTAGACTTCGCCGGTTCAATGGCGACGGGAATGTTGCACACGCTGTTGGTAACGTTTTCATAGGAGAGAGGTCGATGAAGAAGAAGCCTGCGGGGACCGTGGTTCGTTCGATCGCGCTTGGCGGCGCGCTGATGTTCGGTGTGCAGCATATGGCGCTCGCCGCGACGGAGATCCAGTTCTGGCACGCGATGGAGGCCGCGCTCGGCGAGCGGGTCAACGCGATCGCCGAGCAGTTCAACGCGTCGCAGAGCGACTACAAGATCGTGCCGGTCTTCAAGGGCACCTACGACCAGGCGCTCGCGGCCGGCATCGCCGCTTATCGCAGCGGCAACGCGCCGGCGATCCTCCAGGTGTATGAAGTCGGCACCGCCACGATGATGCAGGCGAAGAAGGCCGTCGTGCCTGTCTACGACGTGTTCAAGCAGGCCGGCGTGCCGCTCGACGAAAAGGCGTTCGTGCCGACCATCTCGAGCTACTACAGCGACGCGAAGACGGGTCATCTCGTGTCGATGCCGTTCAACAGCTCGACGCCGGTGCTGTATTACAACAAGGACGCGTTCAAGAAGGCCGGCCTCGATCCGAACCAGCCGCCGAAGACGTGGGCCGACGTGAAGGCCGATGCCGAGAAGCTGCGCAAGTCGGGGATGGCGTGCGGCTTCACGACCGGCTGGCAGGGCTGGATCCAGCTCGAGAACTACAGTGCATGGCACGGGCTGCCGTTCGCGAGCCGCAACAACGGCTTCGACGGCACCGACGCCGTGCTCGAATTCAACAAGCCGCAGCAGATCGCGCACGTCGCGTTCCTGCAGCAGATGGCCAAGGACGGCACGTTCACGTACGCGGGCCGCAAGGATGAAGCGTCGGCGAAGTTCTACAGCGGCGACTGCGGGATCCTGACGACGTCGTCGGGCGCACTCGCGAACGTGCAGAAATTCGCGAAGTTCAGCTACGGCACGGGGATGATGCCGTACGACGCGAACGTGAAGGGCGCGCCGCAGAACGCGATCATCGGCGGTGCGAGCCTGTGGGTGCTGGCTGGCAAGGATCCGGCGACCTACAAGGGCGTCGCGAAATTCCTCGCCTACCTGGCCTCGCCGGCCGTCGCCGCGAAGTGGCATCAGGACACGGGCTACCTGCCCGTCACGACGGCCGCGTACGACCTCACGCGCCAGCAGGGCTTCTACGCGAAGAACCCGAGCGCCGAAACCGCGATCAAGCAGATGCTGAACAAGCCGCCGCTGCCGTACACGAAGGGGCTGCGCTTGGGCAACATGCCGCAGATCCGCACGGTCGTCGACGAGGAGTTCGAGCAGGTCTGGGCGGAGAAGAAATCGCCGAAGGACGCGCTCGATTCGGCGGCCTCGCGCGGCGACGAGCTGCTGCGCCGCTTCGAGAAGTCGGGCGGCTGAGCACGCATCGCTTCGTGCCGCCGGACGTGCCGCGCTTGCGCGCGTGCCGCCCGGCGGCGCGGTTTCCTTTCCGTTTCGCCTGACCGGATATCCGCGATGCAATCCCGTTCCCGCTTCGGTACGAGCCTGGTGCCGTACCTGCTGATCGCGCCGCAGCTCGCGATCACCGCCGTGTTCTTCCTGTGGCCGGCCGGCGTCGCGCTGTGGCAGTCGACGCAGATGCAGGACGCGTTCGGCACGTCGAGCGAGTTCGTCGGCCTCGCGAACTTCACGCACCTGTTCGCCGATCCGCTGTATCTCGATTCGTTTCGCACGACCCTGGTGTTCAGCTCGCTCGTCACGGTGAGCGGGCTCGTCGTGTCGCTGGTGCTCGCCGCGTGCGCCGACCGCGTGATTCGCGGCGCGCGCGTGTACCGCACGCTGCTGATCTGGCCGTACGCCGTCGCACCGACGATCGCGGCCGTGCTGTGGGCGTTCCTGTTCAACCCGAGCATCGGGCTCATCACGTATGCGCTCGCGAAGGGCGGCATCGTGTGGAACCACGCGCTGAACGGCGGACAGGCGATGTTCCTCATCGTGCTCGCATCGGTGTGGAAGCAGGTGAGCTACAACTTCCTGTTTTTCTACGCGGGCCTGCAGGCGATCCCGCGCTCGCTGATCGAGGCAGCGGCGATCGACGGTGCCGGGCCGGTGCGGCGCTTCTTCAACATCGTGCTGCCGTTGCTGTCGCCGACGAGTTTCTTCCTGCTGGTCGTGAACCTCGTCTACGCGTTCTTCGACACGTTCCCGGTGATCGACGCGGCCACCGGGGGCGGCCCGGCGCAGAGCACGAAGACGCTGATCTACAAGATCTTCGCGGAGGGCTTCCAGGGGCTCGACATCGGCAGCTCGGGCGCGCAGTCGGTCGTGCTGATGATCATCGTCGTCGGGCTCACGGTGATCCAGTTCCGCTTCGTCGAACGCAGGGTGCAATACGCATGATCGAAAATCGCAAGGGCTTCGACCTGTTCTGCCACGCGGTGCTGATCGCGGGCGTCGTGCTGATCGTGTTCCCCGTCTACGTCGCGTTCTGCGCGGCGACGATGAACGCGCAGGAAGTGTTCACGGTGCCGCTGTCGCTGGTGCCGAGCACGCACCTGTTCGAGAACATCGCATACATCTGGGGGCACGGCAGCGGCGGCACGACGGCGCCGTTCGGCCGCCTGCTCGTGAACAGCTTCGCAATGGCGCTCGGCATCGCGGTCGGGAAGATCGCGATGTCGATCCTGTCCGCGTACGCGATCGTCTATTTCCGCTTCCCGTTCCGCAACACGGCGTTCTGGCTGATCTTCATCACGCTGATGCTGCCGGTCGAGGTGCGGATCTTCCCGACCGTGCAGGTCGTGTCGACGCTGCACCTGACGAACACGTACGCTGGGCTCACGCTGCCGCTGATCGCGTCGGCGACCGCGACGTTCCTGTTCCGCCAGTTCTTCATGACGCTGCCGGACGAGCTGATGGATGCCGCGCGCATCGACGGCGCGGGGCCGCTGCGCTTCTTCTGGGACGTCGTGCTGCCGCTGTCGAAGACGAGCATCGCGGCGCTGTTCGTGATCACGTTCATCTACGGCTGGAACCAGTATCTGTGGCCGATCCTGATCACGACGGAAGCGTCGCTGTCGACGGCGGTGGTGGGCATCAAGACGATGATCGCGAGCGGCGACGCCGCGACCGAATGGCAGTACGTGATGGCGGCGACGCTGCTGGCGATGGTTCCGCCGCTCGTCGTCGTGCTGGCGATGCAGCGCTGGTTCGTGCGCGGCCTCGTCGATTCCGAGAAATAAATGACGGACGGCAACCGGGAGAAAGACCAAGTATGGCTGCGCTGAGCTTGAAGGGCGTCAGGAAATCCTACGACGGCAAGCAGCACGTGCTGCATGGCATCGACGTGGAGATCGCCGACGGCGAATTCATCGTGCTGGTCGGCCCGTCGGGCTGCGGCAAGTCGACGCTGCTGCGGATGATCGCGGGGCTCGAGACGGTGACGGACGGCGAGATCGCGATCGGCGAGCGCGTCGTCAACACGCTGGAACCGAAGGATCGCGACATCGCGATGGTGTTCCAGAACTATGCGCTGTATCCGCACATGACGGTCGCGCAGAACATGGGCTACGGGTTGAAGATCCGCGGCATCGAGCGCGCGACGATCGATTCGCGGGTGGCCGCGGCGGCGAAGATCCTCGAACTCGAGCCGCTGCTCGCGCGGCGGCCGCGCGAGCTGTCGGGCGGCCAGCGGCAGCGCGTCGCGATGGGGCGTGCGATCGTGCGCGAACCGTCGGTGTTCCTGTTCGACGAGCCGCTGTCGAATCTGGACGCGAAGCTGCGCGTGCAGATGCGGCTCGAGATTCAGCGGCTGCATGCGCGGCTCGCGACGACGAGCGTCTACGTGACGCACGACCAGATCGAGGCGATGACGCTCGCGCAGCGCGTGATCGTGATGAACCGCGGTTACGCGGAGCAGATCGGCGCGCCGGTCGACGTGTACGAGAAGCCGGCGACGGTGTTCGTTGCGGGCTTCATCGGCTCGCCGGCGATGAACCTGATGCACGGCCGGCTGTCGGACGATGGCGCGACCTTCACGGTCGCGGGTGGCGGTCCGGCGCTGCCGGTCGCCGGCGCGCCCGGCATCGGCACGGTGATCGCCACCGGGCGCGACTGGGTGCTCGGCGTGCGTCCGGAACACATGACGCCGCAGCCGGGTGTCGCGCAGGCGACGCTGCCCGTCGACTCGTGCGAGCTGCTCGGCGCGGACAATCTCGTGCACGGCCGCTGGGGCAATCATGACGTCGCGGTGCGCCTGCCGCACGCCGACCGTCCCGCGCGCGGCACGGCGCTGGCGGCCGCACTGCCCGCGCACCGGCTGCATTTCTTCGATCCCGAGACCGGCAAGCGTGCCGACTGAACCTGCTGCACCTGGCGAGAGACCAACGATGACTTCCCGTACCGACTGGCCCTACCCACGCGTCGTCGCCCATCGCGGCGGCGGCACGCTCGCGCCGGAGAACACCCTCGCCGCGCTCGACGAGGGCGCGCGACGCGGTCACCGGATGGTCGAGTTCGACGCGAAGCTGTCGGCCGACGACGTGACGTTCCTGCTGCACGACGACACGGTCGACCGGACGTCGAACGGCCACGGGGCGGCGGCGGACATGCGCTATGCGGCGCTGGCCGCGCTCGACGCGGGCGCGTGGCTCGACGCGCGCTTCGCGGGCGAACGGATGCCGACGCTCGAGGCGGCGGCGGCGCGCTGCATCGCACACGGGCTGGCCGCGAATGTCGAGATCAAGCCGTGCCCGGGGCGCGAGCGCGAGACCGGGCAGCGCGTGGCGGCCGATGCGGCCGCGTACTGGCGCGATGCCGACGTCCGGCCGCTGCTGTCGTCGTTCTCGTTCGATGCGCTGCAACAGGCGCGTTCGACCGTGCCGGCGCTGCCGCGCGGGATGCTTTACGAGGCCGTGCCGGACGACTGGCATGCACAGGTCGTCGGTGCGCTCGGCTGTGTTTCGTTGCATGCAGACCACAAACGGCTCGACGAACCGCTCGTGCGGGCGATCAAGGCAGCCGGGCTGCGCATCCTGGTGTACACGGTCAACGACCTCGAACGGGCGCGCGAACTCGCCCGCTGGGGTGTCGATGCGGTCTGTACCGACCGGATCGACCTGATCGGCCCCGACGCGCTGGACGACATCGCGTAGCGCCGGGTCCCGCGCGATGGCCGGTGCGGGAAGACCCTGAGACAAAAAAACGACGCCCCGACGGGAATCCGCCGGGGCGTTTTGCATCGTGGAGACGTTACGTCACGAAAAATCCGCTACAAATTGCAGCAGGATTAACCATTCCCCAAATATTCGACTACGCTTAGAAGCGGTAACCGACGTTCAGGTACGTCACGATCGGGTTCAGCGAGATGTGGGCCTTCGACGTTTCCGTCAGCGTACCGACCGGCGTCCGGCGGGCCGTCGTGAAGGTCGCCGTCACGCTGACCGGGATGTACGACATCGAGAAGCCGGCAAACCAGTGCTTCGTGAAGTTGTACGTGAAGCCGGCGTTGAACACGGGCGCCCACTGGTTGCTGGTCTGCGCGCTGGTCGGGCCGCCGAGCACGCCGTTCTCGAACGAGCTGTTCGTGATCTTTGCGCCGGTGAACCAGATATACGTCGCGCCGACGCCGACATACGGACGGAACTTCGCGTTGGCGTCGTTGAAGTAGTACTTCAGGAGGAGCGCGGGGCTCCACTGGTACGCGCGGCCGAGCGTACCGAAACTTGAGAACTGGCCCTTGCCTGTGATGTCGAACTTCGGCGGGATGCCGGCGATGAACTCGGTGGCGATGTGGTCGGTCACGAAGTAGCCGGTCGCCAGCGCGAGCGTGTCGGCATCGCTGATGCCGGCACCGGTGTTGGGAACCGACTGGTTGATGGGCGTGCCGCCTACGCCGTACAGGAACAGCGGGTCGCTGCTGTCTTGCGGTGCGAGGTGCAGCCAGCCGGTGCTGACGTAGAAATCACCTGCGGATTGTGCATGTGCCGTACCGCCCGCGAACGTGAATGCGAGCGCTGCGGCCCCCGTAATGGCCAGTTTTCGTTTCATTGTGTCTCCTCCGATCAAAGGCGTGCTCATTATGACGACTGCGTTTAAAACCAAACAAGCTCGTAAGTTAGAGTTTTCTCCCTAGGATTCGTACGACCGTACGCTTTCGCGCGCCGCAGGGACAGGCATTCTACGCAGGTGCGCATTTTCGGACCTACGGGTATTTCCTAACGCGTTCAAACGGACATTCAGCATGGCACGGTTAGCACGACTCTACGTTCCCGACCAGCCGCAGCACGTGATTCTGCGCGGCCTGGATCAGCAACCCGCGTTCGTCGACGACCAGGACTACGAACTCTTCATCGATTGCCTGAAGGCCGCCGCACGCGATCATCACCTGTCGGTGCATGCCTACGTGCTGCTGCCGCGCCAGGTGCAACTCCTCGTGACACCGAGCGACGAGGCAAGCCTGCCGAAGGCGATGCAGGCCGTGGGCCGTCGTTACGTCGCGCATTTCAACCGGCGCTATTCGCGGCGCGGCACCCTGTGGGAAGGCCGCTATCGCGCGACGGTGATCGAAGGCGAGCGCTATTTCCTGCTCGCGAGCCGCGTGGTCGAGATGAGCCCGGTGCGCGCGCAGCTTGTCGCGACGCCCGAAGCCTATCGGTGGTCGAGCTACCGGCATCACGTCGGGCTCACCGTCGACAGCCTGATCACCGACCATCCGCTCTACTGGGCGCTCGGCAACACGCCGTTCGACCGCCAGCGTGCGTACAAGGAGCTGTGCGAGCAGCCGCTCGACGAGCGGCAGGCCGACCAGCTGCAGCAGGCGACGCTCAAGGGCTGGGTGCTCGGCGGCGAGAATTACCGCGAGTGGGCGGCGCGTACCGCGAACCGGCGCGTGTCGCCGCTGCCGCGCGGACGCCCCAGAAAGGTGCGTGAGAACACGCCGCCGATCCAGCAGTAACGCGGGAACGGCGGTCGAGGAGGCGGCGCTGCGTGCGCCGCTTCTTTTTGCACCAAAATGATACGGCCCCAATAAAATGGCACCAGATCGAAGCATCTATTTAATTGGGGTTCGATCAAGCGGTTTTTGTTGCTATTCCTTTGATTCGTCGCGTATATTCCGAATTCCGGTGGCCCGGGAGAAGCATGCCCAGCCACTGACGGCCGCGCCGTCTCCCGTCGGGAGCGGGATGACGGCAACAAAAAATGGTTCAACGGCCCTCCAGGCCCCCTTTACGACGGTGTCCCCATGAACGACCACCAGCAGCCGCTCGCCGCGGTGCCCGCCGCACAAGGTCTGTACGACCCGCAAAACGAACACGACGCCTGCGGCGTCGGCTTTGTCGCTCACATCAAGGGCAAGAAGAGCCACGAGATCATCCAGCAGGGTCTGAAGATCCTCGAGAACCTCGACCACCGCGGCGCGGTCGGTGCCGATCCGCTGATGGGCGACGGCGCGGGCATCCTGATCCAGATTCCGGACGCGTTCTATCGCGAGGAAATGGCGAAGCAGGGCGTGATGCTGCCGCCGGCCGGCGAATATGGGGTCGGGATGATCTTCCTGCCGAAGGAAAACGCATCGCGTCTCGCGTGCGAGCAGGAGCTCGAGCGCACGGTGAAGGCCGAAGGCCAGGTCGTGCTCGGCTGGCGCGACGTGCCGGTCGACCATGCGATGCCGATTTCGCCGACCGTGAAGGCGAGCGAGCCGCTGATCCGCCAGATCTTCATCGGCCGCGGCAAGGACATCATGGTGACGGACGCGCTCGAGCGGAAGCTGTACGTGATCCGCAAGACGGCGAGCCACCGCATCCAGGCGCTGAAGCTCAAGCACGGCAAGGAATACTTCGTGCCGTCGATGTCGGCGCGCACGGTCGTCTACAAGGGGCTGCTGCTGGCGGGCCAGGTCGGCGTGTATTACCGCGACCTGCAGGACGCGCGTGTCGTGTCGGCGCTCGCGCTCGTGCACCAGCGCTTCTCGACCAACACGTTCCCGGCGTGGGAACTGGCCCACCCGTACCGGATGATCGCGCACAACGGCGAGATCAACACCGTGAAGGGCAACGTGAACTGGCTGAACGCACGCACCGGCGCGATCGCGTCGCACGTGCTCGCCGACGACCTGCCGAAGCTCTGGCCGCTGATCTACCCGGGACAGTCGGATACCGCATCGTTCGACAACTGTCTCGAACTGCTGGTGATGGCCGGCTACCCGCTCGTGCACGCGGTGATGATGATGATCCCCGAAGCGTGGGAACAGCACACGCTGATGGACGAGAACCGCCGCGCGTTCTACGAATACCACGCCGCGATGATGGAGCCGTGGGACGGCCCGGCCGCGATCGCGTTCACCGACGGTCGCCAGATCGGCGCGACGCTCGACCGTAACGGCCTGCGTCCGGCGCGCTACATCGTCACGGACGACGACCTCGTCATCATGGCGTCGGAGGCCGGCACGCTGCCGATCCCCGAATCGAAGATCGTCAAGAAGTGGCGCCTGCAGCCGGGCAAGATGTTCCTGATCGACATGGAACACGGCCGCATCATCGACGACAAGGAACTGAAGGACAACCTCGCGAACGCGAAGCCGTACAAGAGCTGGATCGACGCCGTGCGCATCAAGCTCGACGAGATCGAGCCGAAGGCCGAGGAAGTCGCGGCCGGCCGCACGCAGGGCGCCGCGCTGCTCGACCGCCAGCAGGCGTTCGGCTATACGCAGGAAGACCTGAAGTTCCTGATGGCGCCGATGGCGCAGCAGGGCGAAGAGGCCGTCGGTTCGATGGGCAACGACTCGCCGCTCGCGGTGATGTCGAACAAGAACAAGACGCTCTACCACTACTTCAAGCAGCTGTTCGCGCAGGTCACGAACCCGCCGATCGACCCGATCCGCGAGAACATGGTCATGTCGCTCGTGTCGTTCATCGGCCCGAAGCCGAACCTGCTCGACACGAACAACATCAACCCGCCGATGCGTCTCGAAGTGTCGCAGCCGGTGCTCGACTTCAAGGACATCGCGAAGATCCGCGCGATCGACCAGTACACGGGCGGCAAGTTCAGCGCATACGAACTGAACATCTGCTACCCGGTCGCGTGGGGCAAGGAAGGCATCGAGGCGCGCCTCGCGTCGCTGTGCGCGGAAGCCGTCGACGCGGTGAAGTCGGGCTACAACATGCTGATCGTGTCGGACCGCAAGACGGATGCCGAGCACGTCGCGATTCCGGCGCTGCTCGCCACGTCGGCGATCCACACGCACCTCGTCCAGCAAGGGCTGCGCACGAGCACTGGCCTCGTCGTCGAGACGGGCTCCGCGCGTGAAACGCACCACTTCGCGCTGCTCGCGGGCTACGGCGCGGAAGCCGTGCACCCGTACCTCGCGATGGAAACGCTCGCGAAGATGGCCGAAGGCCTGCCGGGCGACCTGTCGCCGGAGAAGGCCGTCTACAACTTCACGAAGGCGGTCGGCAAGGGCCTGCAGAAGGTGATGTCGAAGATGGGCATCTCGACGTACATGTCGTACACGGGTGCGCAGATCTTCGAAGCGCTCGGCCTGTCGAGCGACCTCGTCGAGAAGTACTTCAAGGGCACGGCGTCGAAGGTCGGCGGCATCGGCCTGTTCGAAGTCGCGGAAGAGGCGATCCGCCTGCACCGCGACGCGTTCGGCGACAACCCGGTGCTGCGCGACATGCTCGACGCGGGCGGCGAGTACGCGTACCGCGTGCGCGGCGAAGACCACATGTGGACGCCGGATTCGATCGCGAAGCTGCAGCACGCGACGCGCAGCAACTCGTACCAGACGTACAAGGAATACGCGCACCTGATCAACGACCAGACCAAGCGTCACATGACGTTCCGCGGCCTGTTCGAGTTCAAGGTCGAGCCGACCAAGGCGATCCCGATCGACGACGTCGAATCGGCGAAGGACATCGTCAAGCGCTTCGCGACGGGCGCGATGTCGCTCGGCTCGATCAGCACCGAGGCGCACGCGACGCTTGCGATCGCGATGAACCGGATCGGCGGCAAGTCGAACACCGGCGAAGGCGGCGAGGATCAGAAGCGCTACCGCAACGAGCTGCGCGGCATCCCGATCAAGGCCGGCGAGACGCTGAAGTCGGTGATCGGCGATGAAATCGTCAGCGACATCGCGCTGAAGGACGGCGATTCGCTGCGCTCGAAGATCAAGCAGGTCGCGTCGGGCCGTTTCGGCGTCACCGCCGAGTACCTCGTGTCGGCCGACCAGATCCAGATCAAGATGGCGCAGGGCGCGAAGCCGGGCGAAGGCGGCCAGCTGCCGGGCCACAAGGTGTCCGAGTACATCGGCAAGCTGCGTTACTCGGTGCCGGGTGTCGGCCTGATCTCGCCGCCGCCGCACCACGACATCTACTCGATCGAGGATCTGGCGCAGCTGATCCACGACCTGAAGAACGTGAACCCGAGCTCGAGCATCTCGGTGAAGCTGGTGTCGGAAGTGGGCGTCGGCACGGTCGCGGCCGGGGTCGCGAAGGCGAAGGCCGATCACGTCGTGATCGCCGGCCATGACGGCGGCACGGGCGCATCGCCGCTGTCGTCGGTCAAGCATGCGGGCACGCCGTGGGAACTCGGCCTGGCCGAAACGCAGCAGACGCTCGTGCTGAACCGCCTGCGCGGCCGTATCCGCGTGCAGGCCGACGGCCAGATGAAGACGGGTCGCGACGTCGTGATCGGCGCGCTGCTCGGCGCGGACGAATTCGGCTTCGCGACGGCGCCGCTCGTCGTCGAGGGCTGCATCATGATGCGCAAGTGTCACCTGAACACGTGCCCGGTCGGCGTCGCGACGCAGGATCCGGTGCTGCGTGCGAAGTTCCAGGGCCAGCCCGAGCACGTCGTGAACTACTTCTTCTTCGTTGCCGAGGAAGTGCGCGAGATCATGGCGCAGCTCGGCATCGCGAAGTTCGACGACCTGATCGGCCGCGCCGACCTGCTCGACACGCGCAAGGGCGTCGAGCACTGGAAGGCGAAGGGCCTCGACTTCTCGCGCGTGTTCTACCAGCCGGAAGAGTGCGAGGACGTCGCGCCGCGTCATGTCGACGTGCAGGATCACGGCCTCGAGCGCGCGCTCGACCACGTGCTGATCGAGAAGGCGAAGGCCGCGATCGAGAACGGCGAGCATGTGTCGTTCATCCAGCCGGTGCGCAACGTGAACCGGACGGTCGGCGCGATGCTGTCGGGCGTGATCGCGAAGAAGCACGGCCACGACGGCCTGGCCGACGACGCGGTGCACATCCAGCTGAAGGGCACGGCCGGCCAGAGCTTCGGCGCGTTCCTCGCGAAGGGCGTGACGCTCGACCTCGTCGGCGACGGCAACGACTACGTCGGCAAGGGCCTGTCGGGCGGCCGGATCATCATCCGCCCGACCAACGACTTCCGCGGCAAGTCCGAGGAAAACATCATCTGCGGCAACACGGTGATGTACGGCGCGATCGAAGGCGAATCGTTCTTCCGCGGCGTCGCGGGTGAGCGCTTCTGCGTGCGCAACTCGGGCGCGACGGCGGTCGTCGAAGGGACGGGCGACCACGGCTGCGAATACATGACGGGCGGCACGGTCGTCGTGCTCGGCGAGACGGGGCGCAACTTCGCGGCCGGCATGTCGGGCGGCCTCGCGTACATCTACGATCCGGAAGGCACGTTCGCGGCGAAGTGCAACAAGTCGATGGTCGCGCTCGAGCCGGTGCTGCAGGCGGCCGAGCAGGAGCGCACGGTCGACCGCGCGCTCTGGCATGCGGACACGACGGACGAAGCGCTGCTCAAGGGGCTCGTCGAGCGTCATTTCCAGTTCACGGGTTCGCCGCGCGCGAAGTCGCTGCTGGAAAACTGGGACGCGGCGCGCCGCCAGTTCGTGAAGGTGTTCCCGCACGAATACAAGCGCGCGCTCGGCGAGATCGGTGCGAAGAAGGCGGCGAAGGAAGTGCTGGCCGCCTGAGCGACGAACGACATAGCGAATGCCGCGCGCGCATGATTGCCGCGCGCGGCTCCCCCACCCGATACACCGAACAGAAGAGCACCTTATGGGCAAGGCAACCGGTTTTCTGGAGTTCGAACGCCGCCACGAGGCGTACGAAGCACCGCTCACGCGCGTGAAGCACTACAAGGAATTCGTCGCGGCACTGACCGACGCGGACGCGAAGGTCCAGGGCGCGCGCTGCATGGATTGCGGCATCCCGTTCTGCAACAACGGCTGCCCGGTCAACAACATCATTCCGGACTTCAACGATCTCGTTTACCGCCAGGACTGGCAGCAGGCGATCGAAGTCCTGCACTCGACCAACAACTTCCCGGAATTCACGGGCCGGATCTGCCCGGCGCCGTGCGAGTCCGCGTGCACGCTCGGGATCAACGACGACCCGGTCGGCATCAAGTCGATCGAGCACGCGATCATCGACAAGGCCTGGGCGGAAGGCTGGGTGAAGCCGCTGCCGGCCGAGCACAAGACGGGCAAGAAGGTCGCCGTCGTCGGTTCGGGTCCCGCGGGCCTCGCGGCTGCGCAGCAGCTCGCGCGCGCGGGTCACGACGTGACGGTGTTCGAGAAGAGCGACCGGGTCGGCGGCCTGCTGCGTTACGGGATTCCCGACTTCAAGCTCGAGAAGTGGTTGATCGACCGCCGCATGCGCCAGATGGAAGCCGAAGGCGTGACGTTCCGCACCAGCGTGTTCATCGGCAAGGATCCGCTGCCGGAATCGATCGGTAGCCTCGCGAAGGAAACCATCTCGCCGGACACGCTGAAGGAAGAATTCGACGCAGTCGTGATCGCGGGCGGTTCGGAAACGCCGCGCGACCTGCCGGTGCCGGGCCGCGAGCTCGCCGGCGTCCATTTCGCGATGGACTTCCTGCCGCAGCAGAACCGCGTGAACGCGGGCGACAAGCTCGTCGACCAGCTGGTTGCGAAGGGCAAGCACGTGATCGTGATCGGCGGCGGCGATACGGGTTCGGACTGCGTCGGCACGTCGAACCGCCACGGCGCGAAGCAGGTCACGCAGTTCGAGCTGCTGCCGCAGCCGCCGGAAGAGGAAAACAAGCCGCTCGTGTGGCCGTACTGGCCGATCAAGCTGCGCACGTCGTCGTCGCACGAGGAAGGCTGCGAGCGCGACTGGGCGGTCGCGACGAAGCGCCTCGAAGGCAAGAACGGCAAGGTCGAGAAGCTGATCGCGGCGCGCGTCGAGTGGAAGGACGGCAAGATGCAGGAAGTGCCGGGCTCCGAGTTCGAGCTGAAGGCCGATCTCGTGCTGCTCGCGATGGGCTTCACGCAGCCGGCCGCACCGGTGCTCGACGCGTTCGGTGTCGCGAAGGACGCGCGCGGCAACGCGCGTGCGGCGACCGAAGGCGATCGCTCGTACTACACGTCGGTCGACAAGGTGTTCGCGGCGGGCGACATGCGCCGCGGCCAGTCGCTCGTGGTGTGGGCGATTCGCGAAGGCCGCCAGTGCGCGCGCTCGGTCGATGCGTACCTGATGGGGCATACGGAACTGCCGCGCTGAGCTGAATACCGCGAGCGGGTTTCGATGAAAACCGGGCGTCCGACAGGGCGCCCGGTTTTTTTACGTGCACGGCCGGCAGGTTGCCGCTTAACATGCACGGAACACAGTGCAGGGCACCGGCCCGATCGACGACCGATTCCTGCGTCAACCACGATCGCGTCCTGCACACCATGTTTCGAGACAACGCCCCGGAAATCACCCGCCCGTGCTTCACGGCCGACGGCAAGCGCGTTCGGCTGGAGGACGTCGTTGCGCTGCTGCTTTCGCACGGGCAAGGCCTACACGTCGAAGACCACGCATTCGTCGCGCAGCAGCGGCAGATCGACGTCGACATGCGTGTCGCCGACGCGATCGGCGCGCGGATGACGCTGGAAGGCTTCGCGCAGTTCACGCCGGCCGACGACGTGCGCAGCACCTTCCCGCTTGCCGCGATGCGCGACATGGTGACGAGCCTCGCGCAGACCGGTATTCCGCCGGTGTTCGCTTTCGTGTGCGACGAATTCTGGCTCACCTACTGGCGGCTGCAGAAGGTCGTCGCCGCGGCGCTGGGTACCACGGCCTTCATGCTGATGCCGGATTTCTGGGTATGGCACGTCAGCGCGAAGGCGGGGCAGGCCGGCTGGAGCATGCACCGCGATGCGGGGGCGAGATCGCTGTTGCCGGACGGGCGCGCCGGCGCGCTGTCGCTGTGGATGCCGTTGACGCCCGTCGATTCGTCCACGGGTTGCGTGATGCTGCTGCCGAAGCATCGCGATCCCGACCACGGAACGGATCGCGTGTCGCAAGCCGGATTCGACGTGCGGGATATCCGTGCGCTCCCCGGCGCCGCCGGCGATCTGATGATGTGGAGCCAGTCCCTGCTGCATTGGGGCAGCCGCGGCAGCACGCTCGCGGAGACATCGCGTATCAGCATGTCGATCGGCGCGCAGGTCGAGGCACTGGGCCCGTTGAATCCGCCGCTGCTGAAGCCCGACGTGTTGCCCGCTGCCGGCCTTCGGCTCGAATTGATCGCCAAGCAGATCCTGCAATACGAGCAATTCGCGGCCATCGATCCGTCGTGGGCGCATTTCGCGCGCGTCGTGCTCGCCAGCGGATTGTCCGGGCTGGTCTTCGACATCCCTGTCGAGTGGCGGCTTCGCTGACGCATTGAACGCGCCGTCATCCGGCGTGAGATCCGACGGATCACCGGTAGCCTGCGACGGAATCGACCGCACGTGGTTCGATGCCGGCAGGCGAATGGCCGCGTTGCATCGGCGTGGCCGGTCCGAACGGAAGCATCTGAATCTTTCCGAAGCCGGTGACACGACGGTCGCAGTCGATCGTGGCCACATGATTTCCTTCGCGCGCCTTCAGGTCGAATGCCCACCAGCCCAGCTGGTCGGCATGATAACGGGGCATGCCGACGAATTCGGCTTCGTTCAGGGGGATGCCCTGGTCTTTGGCGAACGCGAGGATTTTTGCCTCGAGTTCGCCGATCGGTGCGTCGGGGCAGTAGCCGTCGTCCCTCTCGTATCCGGCAATTCCGACGATGACGAAAAACAGCCCGACGCATGCGGCGGCCGCGACGACGAGGACGAGTGCGATGCGAACGATGTAGCGGGTAACGGTTGTGGTCATGGTTGCGTCTGGCCTTCCTGACGATGGAGGGGCGGTGGCGCACGCGAAGGTTGGCGAGGCGCCGCCGGACAGCTGGCAAATTGCTTCGACACCATGCCGTAACGTCGACAGCGCCGCTGCGTGTCTCACCGTCCGCCTTTGTTCGGCCTTCCGCATTTTCGCGAAGCGTCGTCTAACCTGATGACATCCGTCCTCAATTTCTCGGCATCTCTATTCCTTTCGTTTTGTAATAATCCTTGAAAACTGTCATATCATGTCGCCCCTCGGGCCGCGTTCGCGGTGGCTGCATGTGACTGACCCTATTTACAAGGAAATCGGATGGAAGCATTCGTGCATGGGCTGATCGACGCCGTCAACGGCGTGTTGTGGAACTACGTGCTGATCGCGCTGCTGCTCGGCGCCGGTGCGTGGTTCACGTTGCGGTTCCGGATGATCCAGCTGAAGGCGTTGTTCCTCAGCATGAAGCTGGTCGGCAGCAAGGGCGAGCCGGGCAGCATTTCGTCGTTCCAGGCGTTCGCGACCGGGCTCGCGAGCCGCGTCGGCACCGGCAACATCGCCGGCGTCGCGGTCGCGTTGACGGTCGGCGGGCCGGGCGCGATCTTCTGGATGTGGATGACGGCGCTGGTCGGGATGTCGTCGGCGTTCGTCGAGGCGACGCTCGCGCAGATCTTCAAGGTCTCGCACCCGGACGGCAGCTATCGCGGCGGCCCCGCGTACTACATCCAGACGGGCCTGCGTTCGCGCGCCTTCGGCGTGCTGTTCTCGCTGTCGCTGATCCTCGCGTTCGGCTTCGTGTTCAACGCGGTGCAGGCCAACGCGATCGCCGACGCGTTCCATACGTCGTTCGGATTGAGCCGCGAGACGGTCGGCCTCGGTCTCGTGCTGCTGAGCGCACCGATCATCTTCGGCGGCATCCGCCGGATCGCGACGGTCGCGCAGGTGATCGTGCCGCTGATGGCGATCGGCTACCTCGCGCTGGCCGTGTACGCGGTGGCGACGCACATCGCGCTGGTGCCGGGCGTGATCATGCTGATCGTGAAAAGCGCGTTCGGCTTCGAGCAGGCGGCGGGCGGCCTGACGGGTTATGCGGTCAGCCAGGCGATCGCGATCGGCGTGAAGCGCGGGCTGTTCTCGAACGAAGCGGGGATGGGCAGCGCGCCGAACGCGGCCGCGACCGCGAGCACGCGGCACCCGGTTACGCAGGGGCTGATCCAGATGCTCGGCGTGTTCGTCGACACGATCGTGATCTGCAGCGCGACCGCGTTCGTGATCCTGCTGTCGGGCCAGTACGAGCTCGGCACCGGCATGGAAGGCGCGGCGCTCACGCAGCGTGCGATCTCGAGCCACGTCGGCGACTGGGGCGGCATCTACATGGCCGTTGCGATCTTCTTCCTCGCGTTCTCGTCGGTGATCGGCAACTACGCGTATGCGGAAGGCAACGTCGAATTCATCACGAAGCGGCGCGGCGTGCTGCCGCTGTTCCGCGTCGCGGTGCTCGGGATGGTGATGTTCGGCAGCGTCGGGCAACTGCCGCTCGTGTGGGCGATGGCCGATACGAGCATGGGGCTGATGGCGATCATCAACCTGATCGCGATCCTCGCGCTCGGCAAGTATGCGCACGCCGCGTGGGCCGACTATCGCCGCCAGCGCGCGGCAGGCGTCGCCGATCCGGTGTTCACGCGCAACACGATCCCGGAACTCGCGCGCGTGCTGCCGGCCGACGTGTGGGGCGAGCACGGCCCGCTGCCGCAGCGTCCCGCTTCGGCCGATCCGGCGCGCGCGCCGCGTGTCGCGGTGAGCGAGTCATGAACGGCGACCGGCTCCGTGCGTTCGTCGCGCTGATGCCCGATGAGGCCTCGCGCGACGCGCTGCACGCGTTGCCGGTCACCCGCGGCGCGCGGCGCACGCTGCCCGCGCAACTGCACATGACGCTCGCGTTCATCGGCGCGATCGAACGGGAACGTTGCGACGCGCTGGCCGCGCACCTGCCCGCGCTCGCGGCCGCGCATGCGCTGCCGCTGCTGCCGGTCGAGCGGATCGCGTGGTGGCCGAGCCTGCCGCGCGCGCGGCTGATCGTCGCGGAGCTCGAGGCCGAACCCGCGTGCGTCGCGCTGAATGCGGGGCTGGCAACGCTGCTGCGCGGACTCGGCGTGCCGGCCGACCGGCGGCCGTTCCGGCCGCACGTGACGCTCGCGCGGCTGCCGCGCGACGCGGTCGGCCAGCCCGCGCACGGCGGCGCGCCGGGGCGGCCGGTCGTGCTGCGCATCGAAGCGCTGACGCTGTTCGAAAGCCGGTTGTCGCACGAGGGCGTATCGCATCGGCCGATCGTATCGGCGCCGATCGCGTGGGCGGAAGGCCGGGCAGCGGGTTGAGCGGTTCTCGCGACACCCCGCGGTGGCCGCACGCTGCGCGTATCGCGCCCGTGCATTGCGTCGACGGCGTTGCCCGGTGCCGAGCCTACCGGCCGTAACGCGCGAGCGTCAGGCCCGACAGATCGATCTCCGGCTCGCGCCCCGTGACGAGATCCGCCAGCACCTTCCCCGAACCCATCGACATCGCCCAGCCCGTCGAGCCGTGGCCGACGTTGAGCCAGAGCCCGTCGATCCCGCTCGCGCCAAGCAGAGGCGGCCCGTCGGGCGTCATCGGCCGGCGACCGACCCAGAAGCGTGCCGACGCGCGATCGGCCGCGTGCGGAAACCAGTCGTCGAGCACCTTCATCAGCGTATCGAGCGCCTGCTGCCGCAGTGCCGCGTGCCGGTTGCCGAGTTCGGCGGTACCCGCGACGCGCAGCGTCGGGCCGAAGCGCGTGATCGCCGTCTTCAGCGATTCGTCCATCAGCGCGGCGCGCGGTGCCTTTTCGTCGTCGATAACCGCGAGCGTCGCCGAGTAACCCTTCACCGGATACAGCGGCACGTCGATGCCGTGCGGGCGCAGCAGGCCGGCGCTGTCGACGCCGAGCGCGACGACGATCGCGTCGGCCGCGAGCGGGGCATCGCTTCGTGCGGCGGCTTCGTCGTCCGGTGAATCGACCCGCACGCCGCGCACCTTGCCGCCCGCGACGTCGAGCGCGCGGATCTCGGTGCGAAAGCGGAACGTTACGCCGTTCGCCTCGCACAATGCACGCAGTTCGCGTGTGAAGCGTGCGCAGTCGCCGGCTTCGTCGTCGGGCAGGTAGATGCCGCCGACGGGCGTCTGCCGCGCCCAGCGCAGGCCCGGCTCGATCGCCGTGCAGCCGGCCGCGTCGAGTTCGCGAAACGCGATGCCGGCGTCGCGCAGCACCTTCAGCGCGGGCTGCACCATCTCGACGTCGAACGCGCCGCGCAGCAGCTGCAGGTAGCCGCGGCTCGCGCCATAGTCGAACGGAAAACGCTCGCGAAACTCATGCAGGCACGCGCGGCTGTAATACGCGATGCGCTGCATCCGCTGCTTGTTCACGCGGAACCGCTCGAATTCGCATTCGCGCAGCCAGCGCGCGATCCAGCGCCACTGCGCGGCATCGAGCGTCGGCCGGAAGATCAGCGGCGATGCGGGCTTGAACAGGTACTTGAGGATCTTGCCGGGCATGCCGGGGGCGGCCCACGGCGTCACGTAGCCGGGCGCGATCACGCCCGCGTTGCCGAGACTCGTCGCCTGCGCGACATCGGCCTCGCGTTCGATCACGGTGACGTCGCAGCCTGCTTCGCGCAGGTGCCAGGCGGTGGTGACGCCGATCACGCCGGCGCCGAGAACGATCACGTGCATGCGGTTTCCGGAACGAAGCGGGTGCTCACGATGCGACGGCCGGCTCGTCGACGAGCGACTTGCCGCGCGTTTCCGGCAGCACCAGCGCGGCGACGATCACGAGCAGGTAGCCGCCACCGGCGACGAGGCCGATCGCCTTCACGAGCGACATCGACTGCGACAGCGAGCCGACGAGGATCGGGAAGAACGATCCGAGCCCGCGGCCGAGGTTGTAGCAGAAGCCCTGGCCCGAGCCGCGGATCGCACCCGGATACAACTCCGACAGGTATGCGCCGACGCCCGCGAAAATGCCTTGCACGACGATGCCGAGCGGAAAGCCGAGCAGCAGCATCGCGGTATCGGTGATCGGCAGCATCGTGTACGCCATGCCGAGCGAGAACGAGCCGATCGCGAACAGGATGAACGACGCGCGGCGACCGAGCCGGTCGGACAGGATCGCGCCGACCACGTAACCGACGAACGAGCCGACGATCAACACGACGAGATAACCGCTCGTATTGAACACGGACAGGTGGCGGACGGTTTTCAGGTAGGTGGGCAGCCAGGTCGTGATTGCGTAGTAGCCGCCGAGCATCCCGGTGCACAGTGCGCTGCCGAACAGCGTCGCGCGCAGGTGCGGCGGCGAGAAGATCTCGAGGAAGTGGCCCGATACGCGGCCTTCGTCGCGCGCGCGGCGCGTGGCCGTGTAGATGTCCGGATCGCTGACGTTGCGGCGGATATAGAGGATCCACAGCGCGGGCACGATGCCGATCCAGAAGCATGCGCGCCACGCGACCTGCTCGGGCAGCAGCGCGAAGAACGCCCAGTAGAGGATCGCGGCCGCGGCCCAGCCGAACGACCAGCTGCTCTGCACGGTGCCGACGGCCTTCGCGCGATGCTCGGGCGAGCGGATCGTCTCGGCCATCATGATCGTCACGACCGACCATTCACCGCCGAAGCCGAAGCCCTGCAGCGTGCGCGTCGCAAGCAGCTGCCAGAACGAGTGCGTGAAACCGGACAGGCACGTGAACAGTGCGAACGTCGCGATCGTCCACTGCAGCACGCGCACGCGGCCGTAGCGGTCGGCGAGGATGCCGGCGACCCAGCCGCCGATCGCCGACGAGATCAGCGAACTCGTCGCGATCATCCCGGCCTCGCTCTTCGACATGCCCCAGGTCGCGATCAGCGTCGGAATCAGGAACGAATAGATCATGAAATCGAACGCATCGACCGCGTAGCCGCCGAATCCGGCGTACAGCGTCTTGCGCTCGCGCGACGACAATTCGTTGAACCACTGGAATGCCTGCATGCTTGCCGTCCCCTGTTGTCTCGTCTCGAGCCGCCGCGTGGCGGTTATTTTACGGTCGCGATGGGGCCGGCCAAAAAAGGCCGATGCGGGTTCGTGCAGGAAAACGGGGAGGCGGGAAGGAAGGGAGACGCCGCGTCAGAGCGTCAGGCCGCCGTCGATGTGGACGACCTGGCCGGTAATCTGCCGCGCCGCGTCCGACAGCAGGAACGCGATCAATGCGGCAACGTCGTCGGGTTCGGCGATCCGGCCGAGCGGGGTCGCCTGTTCGGCCAGTGCCCACGCGGCGGCGTTGCCGGCGCTCGGACCGTGATCCTTGCGTGTGAAGCCCGGCGCGACCGCATTGACGGTGATGCCATGCGCGGCGAATTCGACCGCCGCGGTGCGCACGAGCGATTCGAGCGCGGCCTTTGCGGCGGCGGTCGCCGCGAACGGCGCATCGGCGCGGTAGCGGTGCGCGACGAACGAACTGACCGCGACGATCCGCGGCGCGGCCGACGCTTCGAGCAGCGGCCGTGCGCGACCCGCGAGCGCGGAAAATGCGCCGGGCATCGCCGCGAAGGCGGATGCGAGCGTGTCCGCGGAAAGATCGGAAAAGGCCTGCTGCGCGGCGAAGCCGGCGTTCGCGACGAGCTGGTCGAGCCCGCCGAAGTGCGAGGCAGTCGCATCGACGAGCGTGGCCGCGACGGCCGGTGCGGCGAGATCGCCGGTAAGCGTGATGCACTTCGCGCCGGCCGCCGTGCAGGCGCGCGCGACTTCGGCGAGCCGGGCCCGCGCTGCCTCGTCGGCGCCGCGCGCGTGCAGCGCCAGCGCGATGCCGGGCGCCGCGAGTCGCCGCGCGAGCGCCGCGCCGATCCCCGAGCCTGCGCCGGTGATCAGCGCGATGCGCGCGGCGCGTGCACTCACGCCGCGACCTTGTCGCTGTTGTTCACGCGTTCGACGTGGATCGTGCCGCCGTGGAACGCGGCCAGCGACTCGCGGTGCGCGATGCTGACGATCGCGGCCTTCGGCAGCCGTTCGGCGAACAGGTGGTAGAGGCGTGCCTCGTTGTCGGCGTCGAGCGCGCTGGTGGCTTCGTCGAGGAACAGGAAGTCGGGCTTGTGCAGCAGCACGCGCGCGCCGGCCAGGCGCTGCTGTTCGCCCGGCGACAGCACGCGGGTCCAGTGCGCGGTCTCGTCGAGGCGCTCGACGTAATCCTCGAGGCGGCATGCGCGCAGCGCGTCGCGGCAAGCGTCGTCGCTGAACGTGTCGGGCGTCGCCGGATAGGTGAGCGCGGCCTTCAGCGTGCCGATCGGCAAATAGCTCGTTTGCGGCACGAACATCATCCGCGCGCCGACCGGCGCGTCGATCGCGCCGTCGCCGAACGGCCACAGGCCCGCGAGCGCACGCATGAACGTGCTCTTGCCGGAACCCGACTTGCCGATCACGAGCCAGCGCGAGCCGGGCTCGATCGTGACGCTGCCGATGTTCGCGAGCGCGTTGCCGTTCGGCAGCGCGAGCTTGAGCGACGACGTCGACAGCTTCGCGCCGTCGATGTAGTGCAGGTTGATGCCGCCGTGCTCGGTCGCGGGCGACAGGCTTTCCTTCAGGTGCGACGTGCCCATCACGCGCTTGAATTCGCGCAGGCGGTTGACGGTGGCGCGCCATTCGACGAGCGTGCGATAGCTGTTGAGGAACCAGGAGAAGGAGTCGCTGACCGTGCCGAATGCCGACGAGATCTGCATCAGCACGCCGAGCGTGAACGCACCCGCGAAGTAGCGCGGCGCGGCGACGACGAACGGGAAGATGATCGCGATCTGTCCATAGAAGGCGTTCACGAACGTCAGACGCTTTGTGTATTTCATCACGCGCCACCAGTTGTCGCGGATGCGCAGGAAGATGCCCTGCGCATTGCGGTTCTCGGTGACCTCGCCGTCGTAGAAGGCGATCTGCTCGGCATTTTCGCGCACGCGGATCAGCCCGAAGCGAAAGTCCGCCTCGACGCGCTGCTGCTGGTAGTTGATCGACACGAGCGGATGACCGACCTTCTGGATCACGACCGAGCCGACCACCGCGTACAGCGCGGCCGCCCACACCATGTAGCCGGGAATCGAGATCGGCGTGGCGCCGAGCGAGAGCGTCAACGCACCGCCGAGCGTCCAGAGGATCGTGATGAACGACGCGAGCGTGACGACCGTCGACAGCAGATCGAGCGACAGCGCGAGCGTCGTGGTCGCGAACGACTGCAAGTCGTCGGCGACGCGCTGGTCGGGGTTGTCGGCGAGGCGGTCGCGCTCAATCCGGTAGAACGCGCGGTCGCCGAGCCATTCGCCGAGGAAGCGCTCGGTCAGCCATTGCCGCCAGCGAAAGCCGAGCATCTGGCGCAAGTACAGTCCGTACACGGCGAGGATGATGAAGCCGAACGCGAGCATTGAGAACTGCATCATCAGGTGCGGGAAATCGTGGACGTCCTTCGTCTGCAGTGCGTTATAGAACTGCGCGTTCCACTTGTTCAACTGCACGGTGATCCAGACGTTGCAGAGATTGATCACGATGATCGTGACGAGCAGCGTCCACGCGATTTTCCATTCGGACGATACCCAGTAGGGCTTGATGAGGCTCCACGCGGATACCGGGCGCTCGTCCTGTGGCGCGTCGGAGGCGGAGCGGACGGGATCGATCGATTGGGTCATGTGCTTCCTGATGAGTAGCCGGCGCGCGGGCCGGGCGAAGCCGGGCGCGCGCCGC
>NZ_JBQVSQ010000014.1:0-133324 GCF_052952715.1 Burkholderia sp. YIM B11467 | reverse complement strand
TTCCTGAGGAGTAGCCGGCGCGCGGGCCGGGCGACGCCGGGCGCGCGCCGCGATACGGCATGCCGGGGCGCGGCGCCGACTGACGGCGGGCGCACGGATGGTCGCCCGCGCGTCTTAAACGGCACTTAAGGGCCGGCGGTGACGCGGCAACCGGCCGCTCGCGCGGCCGGCCTGCGGGCATTGTGCCAGAGCGGCGCGACGCGACGGCGAATTTGCCGCATGGGGACAGTTTGCGGCGCTTTCCGCTTTTATGGTCTAATGGCCGACGACGAAACAGGGGTGCTTCGTGTGCGGCCGGCGGATGTTCCAGGCGGCGCAGCGAGGCTGAGAAAGACCCTTCGCACCCGATCCGGGTAATACCGGCGAGGGAAGTTTCTGATCCCGCCGGGCCGCGCTGGCCGCCATCCCACATGGTCAGCGCCCGAGTCCCGCCCGGCCGGCCTTTGCTGCCGGTTTCGTCCTTTTGGGTACGCGCATTGCGCGTTACGGAAGGAATGATGACCGCACAATCTTCAGTCTTTTGCATGGCTCCCGGCCCGATGTCGCGTGCGTTCGCACGGGACGGCGCGTGCGCGTCGACGTTCGTCGTGCGCGCTCGCGCGGAGGGGGCGCGATGAACGTTCCCGATTCACGGCCGGATTTCGCGGTGCTCGGCGGCGGCCTCGTCGGCCGCCTGATCGCATGGCGGCTCGCGGGCGACGGGTTTCGCGTCGCGCTCTACGAGCGCGGCGGCCCGGATGGCGAGCAGTCGGCCGCGTGGATCGCGGCCGCGATGCTCGCACCGCTCGCGGAAGCGGCGAGCGCGGAGCTGCTGATCACCGAGCTCGGCGCCGCGTCGCTCGCGCGCTGGCCGCAGTGGCTCGCGGAGCTGCCCGAACCCGTCTTCTTCCAGCATCACGGCACGCTCGTCGTCTGGCATCAGGCGGACCGCGCGGAGGCGCCGCTGTTCGAGCGGCGCGTGCGCGCGAACGCGCCGGCCGACCTGTTCGACGGCGGCTTCGTGACGCTCGCCGGCGCGCAGGTCGATGCGGCCGAGCCCGCGCTCGCGGGCCGCTTCGCGCGCGGGCTGCTGCTGCCGCGCGAAGGCCAGCTCGACAATCGCCAGGCGCTGCGCGCGCTGGCCGCGGGTCTCGTCGAGCGCGGCGTCGACCTGCACTGGCACGTCACGATCGACGACGCGAACCTGCCCGACGCGCATTTCACGATCGATTGCCGCGGGCTCGGCGCGAAACCCGCGCTGCCCGCGCTGCGCGGCATCCGCGGCGAAGTCGCGCGCGTGCATGCGCCCGGTATCGGGCTCACGCGGCCCGTGCGGTTGCTGCATCCGCGCTATCCGCTGTACATCGCGCCGAAGCAGGACGATCTCTATGTGATCGGCGCGACCGAGGTGGAGGGCGAGGACATGTCGCCCGTCAGCGTGCGCTCCGCGCTCGAACTGCTGAGCGCGGCATTCTCCGTGCATCCGGCGTTCGGCGAGGCGCGCATCCTCGAACTCAATGCGCACTGCCGGCCGACGCTGCCCGACCATCGCCCCGCGGTGATCTGGGACGGCGCGTCGACGCTCGCCGTCAACGGCCTGTACCGGCACGGCTTCATGATCGCGCCGGAAGTCGCGCACGCGGCGGTCGCGTGCGCCGAAGCCGCGCTCGGCGGCGCGTTCGGCGATGCCGACGCGTTCGCCGCCTGGCGCGACGCCGCGCGCTGGCCGACGCTCCTTCATCACCGCAACGACGCGCGCCAGCCGGCCTGACGCGCGCTGCCGACCGAATCCGACGAAGCCTCATGGATATCCAGATCAACCAACAGACCCTGACGCTGCCCGACGGCGCGACGGTGGCCGACGCGCTCGCCGCGTACGGCGCGCGTCCGCCGTACGCGGTCGCGCTGAACGGCAACTTCGTCGCGCGCACGCAGCATGCGGCGCGCGCGCTCGCGGCGGGCGACAAGCTCGACGTCGTGCACCCCGTCGCGGGCGGCTGAGCGCCGCCGGTTCGTCCCCGCTCTTCCAGGAAAACGACATGACGTCCCTCACATCCGCCGACGCGCTGACGCTGTACGGCGAAACATTCGCAAGCCGCGTGCTGCTCGGCACGTCGCGCTATCCGTCGCTGCAGTCGCTGTCCGATTCGATCGCCGCGTCGCGGCCGGGGATGGTGACGGTCGCGCTGCGCCGCCAGATGACGGGCGGCACCGCCGAAGCCGGCTTCTTCGACCTGCTCAAGCGCCACGCGGTGCCGCTGCTGCCGAACACGGCCGGCTGCCAGACCGTCGCCGAAGCCGTGACGACCGCGCACATGGCGCGCGAGGTGTTCGGCACCGACTGGATCAAGCTCGAGCTGATCGGCGACGACTACACGCTGCAGCCCGACCCGGTCGGGCTGATCGAGGCCGCCGCGCAGCTGGTCAAGGACGGTTTCAAGGTGCTGCCGTACTGCACCGAGGATCTCGTGATCGGCCGGCGCCTGCTCGACGTCGGCTGCGAGGCGCTGATGCCGTGGGGCGCGCCGATCGGCACGGGCAAGGGCGTCGTGAACCCGTACGGCTTGCGCGTGCTGCGTGAGCGGCTGCCCGACGTGCCGCTGATCGTCGACGCGGGGCTCGGCGTGCCGTCGCACGCGTGCCAGGTGATGGAGTGGGGCTTCGACGGCGTGTTGTTGAACACCGCCGTGTCGCAGGCCACGCACCCCGAGATCATGGCGCGCGCCTTCGCACAGGGCGTCGAGGCCGGCCGTGCCGCGTATCTCGCCGGGCCGATGGACGCGCGCGAGACCGCGCATGCAAGTACGCCGGTCGTCGGGATGCCGTTCTGGCATCAGGACGGGGGCGGCGCATGAGCGCGCGGTTTGCCGATGCCTTCTGGCCGCCGGCCGACGAGCTGGCCGAAGCGGCCGAACGGATTCGCGCACGGCTCGGCGACTGGCCGCGCGACGCGGCGCCGTGGCGGCTCTGCGTGGCAGTGCCCGACGCGCCGGCCGACGGCGACGTGCTGATCGTGTCGGCCGGCGACCGCATCGCGCAGACGCGTGCTTCGGCCGTCTCGCGGCCCGCGTCGCCGGACGCGGTTGCGATCGAATTCGACGAGCAGGGTGCGGTGCTGCACGCGGCGGGCGTGCGCTACGAGCTCGAAGCCGCGCATCCGCTGGCGGACGACTGGATCGCGGCGCTCGCCGCATTCCTCGATTGCGGCTTCGCACCGGTCGACGCGCTGGTGCTCGCGCTGGCGTGGCGCGACGGCGACGAGACCCGCGCCGCCGACGCCTGGCCGGTCGACGCCGCGCGGTTCCCGCGCGTCGCCGGGCTGCCGGCCGCGTCCGAGCCCGCGTTCGCGCCGTGCCCCGCGCAGCTCGGCCTTTATCCGGTCGTGCCGGATGCCGATTGGGTCGAACGCGTGCTCGATTGCGGCGTGCGGACCGTGCAACTGCGCGTGAAAGGCGCGGCGCCGGACGCATTGCGCCGGGAAATCGCGCGCGCGGTCGCGGTCGGGCGTCGTTATCCCGATGCGCGCGTGTTCATCAACGATCACTGGCAGATCGCTGCAGATGAAGGTGCGTACGGCGTTCATCTGGGCCAGGAAGATCTCGAAACGGCCGATCTGGCCGCGATCGCCCGCGCGGGCCTGCGGCTCGGACTTTCGAGCCATGGTTATTACGAGATGTTGCGTGCGCTGCACGAGCGCCCGAGCTATCTCGCGCTCGGCCCCGTGTACGCGACCGCGACCAAGGCCGTCGCCGCGCCGCCGCAGGGCCTCGCGCGGATTGCCCGCTACGCGCGCTTCGCGGGGGCGCGGGCGCCACTCGTCGCGATCGGCGGGGTGGGGCTCGACGCGCTGCCGGCCGTGCTGGCGACGGGCGTCGGCAGCGTCGCGGTGGTCAGCGCGGTCACGGGCGCGGCCGACTATCGAGCCGCGCTTATTGCGCTGCAGCAATGTTTTGCCGGACAATTTGACAATCATTGACCGCAGGGCCTGGAACGGCGTCACGACATCATTCCAAGGCAGGCCCTATAATTCGGCGTTCTGCGTAAAAGGACTGTCCGCTCCGTGAGCCCCACTCCTCCCGAGACATTGCTGGAACTTCGCGACGTCGACTTCGGCTACGGCGACCGCCTCGTCCTGTCCAACCTGAACCTGCGCTTCGGGCGCGGGCAGGTGGTCGCGGTCATGGGCGGGTCGGGTTGCGGCAAGACGACCGTGCTGCGCCTGATCGGCGGCCTCGTGCGCGCGCGCCGCGGCCAGGTGCTGTTCGACGGCGCCGATGTCGGCGCGCAAACGCGCGACGGCCTGTACGCGCTGCGCCGCAAGATGGGCATGCTGTTCCAGTTCGGCGCGTTGTTCACCGACATGTCGGTGTTCGAGAACGTCGCGTTCGCGTTGCGCGAGCACACCGATCTGCCCGAAGACCTGATCCGCGACCTCGTGCTGATGAAGCTCAACGCGGTCGGGTTGCGCGGCGCGCGGGACCTGATGCCGTCCGAGGTATCGGGCGGGATGGCGCGCCGTATCGCGCTCGCGCGCGCGATCGCGCTCGATCCGCAGCTCATCATGTACGACGAGCCGTTCGCGGGCCTCGATCCGATTTCGCTCGGCATTACCGCGAACCTGATCCGCACGCTGAACCAGGCGCTCGGCGCGACGTCGATCCTCGTCACGCACGACGTGCCCGAATCGTTCGCGATTGCCGACTACGTGTATTTTCTGGCCAACGGCGGCGTGCTCGCGCAGGGTACGCCCGACGAGTTGCGTGCGTCGACCGATCCGAGCGTGCGTCAGTTCATCGACGGCGCGCCGGACGGCCCCTTCAAATTTCATTACACGAGCCCGCCGCTCGCAGCGGATTTCGGGCTCGGCGGAGGGCGCGCATGATCAGCGCGATCGGACGTTACGTCATCGGCGGCCTCGGGCGCGCGGGCTACGGCACGCGCCTGTTCGTGCGCCTCGTGCTGGAATTCTTCCCGCTGCTGCGCCGGCCGCGGCTTGTCACGAAGCAGATCCACTTCCTCGGCAACTATTCGTTCGTGATCATTGCCGTGTCGGGGCTGTTCGTCGGTTTCGTGCTCGGCCTGCAGGGGTATTACACGCTGAACCGCTACGGCTCCGAGCAGGCGCTCGGCCTGCTGGTCGCGCTGTCGCTCGTGCGCGAGCTCGGGCCGGTCGTCACCGCGCTGCTGTTCGCGGGCCGCGCGGGCACGTCGCTCACGGCCGAGATCGGCCTGATGAAGGCCGGCGAGCAGCTCACCGCGCTCGAGATGATGGCCGTGGACCCGATCAAGACGGTGATCGCGCCGCGCATGTGGGCAGGGATCATCACGATGCCGCTGCTCGCCGCGATCTTCAGCGCGGTCGGTGTGCTCGGCGGCTACATCGTCGGCGTCATACTGATCGGCGTCGATCCGGGCGCGTTCTGGTCGCAGATGCAGGGCGGGGTCCAGGTCTGGGCCGACGTCGGCAACGGCGTGCTGAAGAGCATCGTGTTCGGGTTCGCCGTGACCTTCATTGCGCTGTTTCAAGGGTATGAAGCGAAGCCCACGCCGGAAGGCGTATCGCGTGCGACCACCAAGACGGTCGTGTTCGCGTCGCTCGCCGTACTCGGCCTCGATTTCCTGCTGACTGCGCTGATGTTCAGCTAAGCCTCAGCCAAGCCATATTTTGGGATGACGATGAAAAAGACTGCTCTCGACTTCTGGGTCGGCCTGTTCGTGGTGGTGGGCTTCCTTGCGGTGCTGTTCCTGGCGCTGAAGGTCGGCAACATGAGCTCGCTGTCGTTTCAGCCGACCTACGCGGTGAAGATGAAATTCGACAATATCGGCGGGCTGAAGCCGCGCGCGGCCGTGAAGAGCGCGGGTGTCGTGGTCGGCCGCGTGAAGACGATCGGCTTCGACACGAACACGTACCAGGCGCTGGTGACGATCGATATCGACGGCCAGTATCCGTTCCCGAAGGATTCGTCGGCGAAGATCCTGACGTCGGGCCTGCTCGGCGAACAATATATCGGCCTCGAGCCGGGCGGCGACACCGAAATGCTGAAGGCGGGCGATACGATCACGATGACGCAATCGGCGATCGTGCTCGAGAACCTGATCGGCCAGTTCCTGTACAGCAAGGCCGCCGATGCGGGCGGCGCGAAGCCGGCAGCCGGTGCGCCGGCCGCGCCGGCACCGGTGGCGGTACCTGCGTCGGCTGTGTCCGGTTCGGCAGCCCAATAACCACACGAGAGAATACAGAGGGTAATGACCATGCAGACGATCCGCATCAGGCACGCCGCGCTCGCGGTGGCGGCAGTCGCCGCGTTGAGCGGCTGCGCGACCGTGCAGACGCCGACCAAGGGCGATCCGCTCGAAGGCTTCAACCGGACGATGTACAAGTTCAACGATACGGTCGACACGTACGCGCTGAAGCCGGTCGCGCAGGGCTACCAGTACGTGGTGCCGCAGCCGGTGCGCGACAGCGTCACGAACTTCTTCTCGAACATCGGCGACGTCTACATCGCGGCGAACAACATCGTGCAGTTGCGGATCGCGGACGGCGTTGGCGACCTGATGCGCGTCGTGATCAACACGGTGTTCGGCGTCGGTGGCCTGTTCGATGTGGCGACGATCGCGAAGCTGCCGAAGCACACGGCCGACTTCGGGATCACGATGGGCCGCTACGGCATGCCGTCGGGCCCGTATCTCGTGTTGCCGCTGCTCGGACCGAGCACGCTGCGCGACACGGCCGGCCTCGGCGTCGACTATGTCGGCAATCCGCTGACCTATGTGAAGCCGGACGGCGTGGGTTACGGCCTGTTCGGCGTGAACCTCATCAACACGCGCGCGAACCTGCTCGGCGCGGGCGATGTGCTGAACGCCGCGGCGCTCGACAAGTATTCGTTCGTGCGTAACGCGTACCTGCAGCGCCGCCAGATGCTGATCGACAACGCGCGCGGCGAAGCCGGCTCGACGGCGAGCAACGACGCGCTGCCGAAGTACGATCTGCCGGACGATGGCGCGGCACCGGCGGCAGCCGGTGCGACGGCGCCGGCTGGTGCATCGGGCGCGGCGGTGGCCGCGCCGGCTTCGGGCACGGCCGAATCGCCGAACCCGGCCAGCGAAACGAGCGTGCCGCCGATGCAGGTGGCGCCGCCGTCGCCGGGCGGGTTCCGCTTCCCGAGCATCCGGCTGCACTGACGGACTTACATTCGTTACAGCCGGAAACGATTCAGTCGGTAGCGTGCGCGAACTTGCGCGTAAGCTACCTGCTCCAACCTTCGCATCGACTCAATCATGCAGGTCACTATGATGAAAAAACTGTTCCTGATCCCCGTATTCGCGGCGCTGTTCTCGTTCGGCAGCGCAGCTCACGCGCAAGTCGACCAGTCGAACCCGCAGTCGCTGATCAAGACGGCGACGCAGCAGGTGCTCGACGAAGTCAAGGCGCAGACGATCAAGCAGGGCGACACCAACCGCATCATTACGATCGTCAACAAGGACATCCTGCCGTACACCGATTTCCGCCGCACCACGCAGCTCGCGATGGGCCGCAACTGGCGCACGGCGACGGCCGAGCAGCAGCAGCAGGTTCAGGAGCAGTTCAAGCTGCTGCTGATCCGTACGTATTCGGGTGCGCTCGCGCAGCTGAAGCCGGACCAGCAGATCCAGTACCCGCCGTTCCGCGCGGATCCGGCCGATACCGATGTCGTGGTCAAGACGGTTGCGTTGAACAACGGCCAGCCGGTCCAGATCGATTACCGCCTGTACAAGTCGGCGAACGGCTGGAAGGTGTATGACCTGAACGTGCTCGGCGCATGGCTGATCCAGACGTACCAGCAGCAGTTCAACGAGAAGATCCAGCAAAGCGGCGTGGACGGCCTGATCCAGTTCCTGACGCAGCGCAACCAGCAACTTGCCGCCGGCAAGCAGGCGTCGTGAGCGGTTTCGAAGCCGGCTCCTCGCTGACCGTCGCGAGCGCGAAGTCCGCGCTCGCGGACGGTCTTGCGCGCATCGGCGCGGGTGCGACCGCCGTCGATTGCGCGGCGCTGACGCAGTTCGACTCGTCCGCGCTCGCCGTGCTGCTCGCATGGCAACGTGCCGCCAAAGCGCGCGGCGCGACCCTCGACATCCTCAATCTCCCCCCGAAGCTCGCCAGCCTCGCGCGCGCCTACGGCGTCGACGCGCTCATCGAAGGCGCCGGGCGACATTGACCCTGTCCGACCGGAGCCTGCCGCGCCAGCCGGCGCGCGCACGCTTCACGCCGCGCGTCTCCGGCGCCGGCTCCACCAGCCGGTTTGCCCTATAATCAAGCGTTTTGCGGGGCAGCCAATCGGCGTCCGGCCCCCATTTTCTTTCGCAGCAAGCACAGAATAGGCGTCGCGGCCATTGCGTCGCGCACAGTCATGTCAGCCATAGAAATCCGTCACGTCAAGAAGCGCTACAAATCGCTTCAGGCGCTCAAGGGCGTCAGCCTGTCGGTCGAGGAAGGCGAGTTTTTCGGTCTGCTCGGCCCCAACGGCGCAGGCAAGACCACGCTCATCAGCATCCTCGCCGGGCTTGCCCGGGCCGACGAAGGCAGTATCTCGGTGCGCGGCCACGACGTCGTCAAGGACTTCCGTGGGGCGCGCCGCGCACTCGGCGTCGTGCCGCAGGAACTCGTTTTCGACCCGTTCTTCACCGTCCGCGAGACGCTGCGGATCCAGTCCGGCTATTTCGGGCTGCGTCGCAACGACGACTGGATCGATGAAGTGATGGCCAATCTCGACCTGACCGAGAAGGCCGACGCGAACATGCGCGCGCTGTCGGGCGGGATGAAGCGCCGCGTGCTCGTCGCGCAGGCGCTCGTGCACCGGCCGCCCGTGATCGTGCTCGACGAGCCGACCGCCGGCGTCGACGTCGAACTGCGCCAGACGCTGTGGAAATTCATCTCGCGCCTGAACCGCGAGGGCCACACGATCGTGCTGACCACCCATTACCTCGAGGAAGCCGAGTCGCTGTGCGACCGCATCGCGATGCTGCGCCGCGGGGAAGTGGTCGCGCTCGACCGCACCGACGCGCTGCTGCGCCGCTTCGCGGGGCTGCAGCTCTATCTGCGCCTGGCGACAGGTGCGCTGCCCGCCGAGCTGCGCGGGCTGGAGACCGACCCGGCCGCGCGCGCGCCGGGCGAGCACCTGCTGCGCCTCACGAGCTACGACGATGTCGAACGCATCCTCGCGCAGTGCCGCGCGGCGGGCTGCACGTTCGACGAGATCGAGGTCCGCAAGGCCGACCTCGAGGATGTGTTCGTCCAGGTGATGAACGGGGCCGAGGTGATCGAGGGATTGGCATGAGCGGTTTTCAAACGCTGTTCTACAAGGAACTGCTGCGTTTCTGGAAGGTGTCGTTCCAGACGGTATGCGCACCGATCGTGACGGCGCTGCTGTATCTGACGATCTTCGGTCACGCGCTGTCGGGCCGCGTCGAGGTGTATCCGGGCGTCGAGTACGTGAGCTTTCTCGTGCCGGGCCTCGTGATGATGAGCGTGCTGCAGAACGCGTTCGCGAACAGTTCGTCGTCGCTGATCCAGTCGAAGATCACCGGCAACCTCGTGTTCATGCTGCTGCCGCCGCTGTCGTACCGCGACATCTTCGGCGCGTACGTGCTCGCGTCCGTCGTGCGCGGGCTCGCGGTCGGCGCGGGCGTGTTCGTCGTGACGATCTGGTTCATCCCGATGCATTTCGCGGCGCCGCTGTTCATCATCGCGTTCGCGCTGCTCGGCTCGGCGATCCTCGGCACGCTCGGCTTGATCGCGGGGATCTGGGCCGAGAAGTTCGACCAGCTCGCCGCGTTCCAGAACTTCCTGATCATGCCGCTGACGTTCCTGTCCGGCGTGTTTTATTCGACGCACTCGCTGCCGCCCGTGTGGCGCGAGATCTCGCGTCTCAATCCGTTTTTCTACATGATCGACGGCTTCCGTTTCGGGTTCTTCGGCGCGTCCGACATCAACCCGTTCGCGAGCCTGGCGATCGTTGCCGGTTTCTTCGTGCTGCTCGCGATGATCGCGATGCGGCTGCTCGCGACCGGCTACAAACTGCGTCATTGATATCACTGGCTGCGGCCGCCTCGGGCGGCGCGCGCCGACAGGAGCCTTACACCATGTTGCCGACTCCCGAACAGGTCAAGCAATACATCGCGGGCGGTATCGCCTGCACTCATCTGGAAGTCGAAGGCGACGGCCAGCATTTCTTCGCGACGATCGTGTCGGCGGCCTTCGAAGGCAAGCGGCCGATCCAGCGGCACCAGCTCGTCTACGCGGCGCTCGGCGATCGCATGAAGCAGGAAATTCACGCGCTCAGCATGAAGACGCTGACGCCCGCCGAATGGCAGAACGCATAACCGGAAAAACTGAGTGCAAGTCACCGTCAACGAGCGCGACGCCGTCAAGAGCGTCGCCACGGCACACCCGGCCGCCAACGGGGAATCGCACGGACATGGGATGGACAAGCTCGTGATCGAGGGCGGCCGTCGCCTGTCCGGCGAGATCGTCGTGTCGGGCGCGAAGAACGCCGCGCTGCCGATCCTGTGTGCGGGGCTGCTCACCGCCGATCCGGTCGATCTCGACAACGTGCCGAATCTGCAGGACGTGCGCACCACGCTGAAGGTGCTGAACCAGATGGGCGTGAAGAGCGAGACCGACGGTTGCCGCGTGCAGCTCGACGCGTCGCGTGTCGACAACCTCGTTGCGCCGTACGAACTCGTGAAGACGATGCGCGCGTCGATCCTCGTGCTCGGGCCGCTGCTCGCGCGCTTCGGCGAGGCGAAGGTGTCGCTGCCGGGCGGCTGCGCGATCGGCGCGCGTCCGGTCGACCAGCACATCAAGGGCCTGCAGGCGATGGGCGCCGAGATCAGCATCGAGCACGGCTTCATCGAAGCGCGCGCGAAGCGCCTGAAGGGCGCGCGCATCGTGACCGACATGATCACGGTGACGGGGACGGAAAACCTGCTGATGGCCGCGACGCTCGCGGACGGCGAGACGGTGATCGAGAACGCGGCGCGCGAACCTGAGGTGAGCGATCTCGCACACTTGCTGGTCGCGATGGGCGCGAAAATCGACGGCATCGGCACCGATCGCCTCGTGATCCAGGGCGTCGAGCGGCTGCACGGCGCGCGCCATTCGGTGATCCCCGACCGCATCGAGGCCGGCACGTTCCTGTGCGCGGTCGCGGCGGCGGGCGGCGACGTGATGCTGACGGGCGTGCGCCCGCACATCCTCGACGCGGTGATCGACAAGCTGCGCGAAGCCGGCGTGTCGATCGAGGAAGGCGACAGCTGGCTGCGCGTGAAGATGGACCGCCGGCCGTCGGCCGTGACGATCCGCACGTCGGAATACCCGGCGTTCCCGACCGACATGCAGGCGCAGTTCATGGCGCTCAATACGGTCTCGACGGGCACCGCGCAGGTCGTCGAAACCATTTTCGAGAACCGCTTCATGCACGTGCAGGAGCTGAACCGGCTCGGCGCGAATATCACGATCGACGGCAACACGGCGCTCGTGACGGGTGTCGAGAAGCTGTCGGGCGCGAACGTGATGGCGACCGACCTGCGTGCGTCGGCGAGCCTCGTGATCGCCGGGCTGCGTGCCGACGGCGAAACGCTCGTCGACCGCATCTATCACCTGGACCGCGGTTACGACCGCATGGAAGCCAAACTGACCGCCGTCGGCGCGAACGTGCGCCGCCTCTCCGGGAGCCAAGCATGACCGCGCCGCTGACCCTCGCCCTGTCGAAGGGCCGGATTTTCGAGGAAACCCTGCCGCTGCTCGCCGCGGCCGGCATCCAGGTGGCCGAGGATCCGGAAACGTCGCGCAAGCTGATCCTGCCGACGACCGACCCGAACCTGCGCGTGATCATCGTGCGCGCGAGCGACGTGCCGACCTATGTCGAATACGGCGCGGCCGATTTCGGCGTGGCCGGCAAGGACGTGCTGGTCGAGCACGGCGGCTCGGGGCTGTACCAGCCGATCGATCTGAACATTGCGCGCTGCCGGATGTCGGTGGCCGTGTCGGCCGGCTTCGACTACGCGAACGCGGTGCGCCAGGGCGCGCGCCTGCGCGTCGCGACGAAGTACGTCGAAACGGCGCGCGAGCACTTTGCCGCGAAGGGCGTGCACGTCGACCTGATCAAGCTGTACGGCTCGATGGAGCTGGCGCCGCTGGTCGGGCTGGCCGACGCGATCGTCGACCTCGTCAGCTCGGGCGGCACGCTGAAGGCGAACAATCTGGTCGAGGTCGAGGAGATCATGGCGATCTCGTCGCGCCTCGTCGTGAACCAGGCTGCGCTGAAGTTGAAGCGCGCGGCGCTCAAGCCGATTCTCGACGCGTTCGAACGCGCGTCGCAGAATGGCGGTTGAGCGCATCACCGTAACGGAACTCCCATGTCCATCACCATCCGCAAGCTCGATTCGACGAACGAAGGCTTCGGCGCCGCACTGCGCGCGTTGCTCGCATTCGAGGCGAGCGAAGACGCGGCGATCGAGCAATCGGTCGCGCAGATCCTCGCCGACGTGAAGTCGCGCGGCGACGCCGCGGTGCTCGAGTACACGAATCGCTTCGACCGGCTGAGCGCGAGCAGCGTCGCCGCGCTAGAACTGCCGCAGGACGCGCTGCAGACGGCGCTCGACGGCCTTGCGCCGAAGGCGCGCGCGGCGCTCGAAGCGGCCGCGGCGCGGGTGCGCGCGTACCACGAGAAGCAGAAGATCGAGTGCGGCACGCATAGCTGGCAGTACACGGAAAGCGACGGCACGGTGCTCGGCCAGAAGGTCACGCCGCTCGACCGCGTCGGCCTGTACGTGCCGGGCGGCAAGGCCGCGTATCCGTCGTCGGTGCTGATGAACGCGATTCCCGCGCGCGTCGCGGGCGTCGGCGAGATCGTGATGGTCGTGCCGACGCCGGACGGCGTGAAGAACGACCTCGTGCTCGCCGCGGCGCTGCTCGGCGGCGTCGATCGCGTGTTCACGATCGGCGGTGCGCAGGCGGTCGCTGCGCTCGCGTACGGCACGGCCACGGTGCCGGCCGTCGACAAGATCTGCGGCCCCGGCAATGCGTACGTCGCGTCGGCGAAGCGCCGCGTGTTCGGCACGGTCGGCATCGACATGATCGCCGGTCCGTCGGAAATCCTCGTGATCTGCGACGGCACGACCGATCCGAACTGGGTCGCGATGGACCTGTTTTCGCAAGCCGAGCACGACGAGCTCGCGCAGTCGATCCTGCTGTGCCCGGACGGCGCGTTCCTCGACCGCGTCGAAAAGGCGATCGACGAGATGCTGCCGTCGATGCCGCGCCGGGACGTGATTCGCGCGTCGCTCGAAGGCCGTGGCGCGCTGATCAAGGTGCGCGACATGGCCGAGGCGTGCCGGATCGCGAACGACATCGCACCCGAGCACCTGGAAATTTCGGCGCTGGAACCGCAGCAATGGGGCCAGCAGATCCGCCACGCGGGCGCGATCTTCCTCGGCCGCTACACGAGCGAGAGCCTCGGCGACTACTGCGCGGGCCCGAACCACGTGCTGCCGACGTCGCGCACCGCGCGCTTCTCGTCGCCGCTCGGCGTGTACGACTTCATCAAGCGCTCGAGCCTGATCGAGGTCAGCGCCGAAGGCGCGCAGACGCTCGGCGAGATCGCGTCCGAGCTCGCGTACGGCGAAGGGCTGCAGGCGCACGCGAAGAGCGCCGAGTTCCGGATGAGGGGCTGACCGCGCGCTGCGCGGGGCCGGGGCAGGCGCCGACGCGCCGGTGCCGGCGGACCCCGAAACCCGGGGTTGGAGACGAGTGCAGGGCGGCGGCCGCCGCCTTGCCGACCATTTGACGCCGGCGCGACGCACGCCGGCTTGAGACCATGACGACGCCACAAGACATCATCCGCCGCGACGTGCTCGCGATGACGAGCTACCCGGTGCCGGACGCGAGCGGGTTCGTGAAGCTCGACGCGATGGAGAACCCGTATCCGCTGCCCGAACCGCTAGCCGCGGCGCTCGGCGAGCGTCTCGCGCAGGTCGCGCTGAACCGCTACCCGGCGCCGCGCCCGGCTGCGCTGCTCGACAAGCTGCGCCACGCGATGGGCGTGCCGGCCGCATGCGACGTGTTGCTCGGCAACGGGTCGGACGAAATCATCAGCATGATGTCGGTCGCGTGCGCGCGGCCGGGTGCGAAGGTGCTCGCGCCGGTGCCGGGTTTCGTGATGTACGAACTGTCCGCGAAGCTCGCGCAGCTCGAATTCGTCGGCGTGCCGCTGAAGGCCGACCTGACGCTCGACGTCGACGCGATGCTCGCGGCGATCGACGAGCACCGGCCGGCGATCGTCTATCTCGCGTACCCGAACAACCCGACCGGCACGTTGTACGACGATGCCGATGTCGAACGGATCGTCGCGGCCGCGCGGCACAGCCTGGTCGTGATCGACGAGGCATACCAGCCGTTCGCCGAGCGCTCGTGGCTGCCGCGCGCCGCCGAGTTCGACAACGTCGTCGTGATGCGCACGGTGTCGAAGCTCGGCCTCGCGGGAATCCGCCTCGGTTATCTCGTCGGTTCGCCCGCGTGGCTGACCGAATTCGACAAGGTGCGCCCGCCGTACAACATCAACGTGCTGACCCAGGCGACCGCCGATTTCCTGCTCGACCACCTCGGCGTACTCGACGCGCAGGCGGCCGAACTGCGCGCGGAACGCACGCGTCTCGCGCAGGCCGTGGCCGCGCTGCCGGGCGCGACGGTGTTCCCGAGCGCCGGCAATTTCCTGCTGGTGCGCGTGCCGGACGCGGCTGCCGTGTTCGATGCGCTGCTCACCGAGCGGGTGCTGGTCAAAAACGTGAGTAAAATGCATTCGTTGCTGGCTGAATGCGTGCGGCTGACCGTCGGTTCTCCCGATGAAAACGCCCGCCTGCTGGCTGCTTTGAAACTCGCGCTGCCCGGTTGAGCCCAGGGCGCGGCGGCGCGCGACGATCAATCCCCATTTACATCAGACTCAATCAAGGAATTGCCATGCGTGTGGCGGAAGTCGTTCGCAATACCAGCGAAACGCAGATCCGTGTGAAGCTCGATCTCGACGGCACCGGCCGGCAGAAGCTGGCCACCGGTGTGCCGTTTCTCGACCATATGCTCGACCAGATCGCGCGACACGGTCTGGTCGATCTCGAGGTCGAAGCGCATGGCGACACGCATATCGACGACCACCACACGGTCGAGGATGTCGGCATCACGCTCGGGCAGGCCGTCGCGAAGGCGATCGGCGACCGCAAGGGCATCCGCCGCTACGGCCATTCGTACGTGCCGCTCGACGAGGCGCTGTCGCGCGTCGTGATCGATTTCTCGGGCCGGCCGGGCCTCGAATTCCACGTGCCGTTCACGCGTGCGCGGATCGGCACCTTCGACGTCGACCTGTCGATCGAATTCTTCCGCGGTTTCGTGAACCACGCGGGCGTCACGCTGCACATCGACAACCTGCGCGGGATCAACGCGCACCATCAGCTCGAGACGGTGTTCAAGGCCTTCGGCCGTGCACTGCGCGCGGCGGTGGAGCTGGACGAGCGTGCGGCGGGGCAGATTCCGTCGACGAAAGGCAGCCTCTGAACTTCCGAACGGACGGACGCTAAGGACAACCTCACGGCTTCGGCGCACGGCGCCGGCTTGCGATGGATCTGCTCAAATCGTTCATTTCGCTGCTTGCGCTGATCAACCCGATCGGCGCGGTGCCGTTTTTCCTGAGCCTGACGGCGCAGCAGACGGACGTCGAGCGGCGTCGCACGATCCGGATCGCGTCGGTGTCGGTATTCTGCGTGATGACGGTGACGACGCTGCTCGGGCAGCAGATCATCGACTTCTTCGGCATTTCGGTCGGGTCGCTCGAAGTGGGCGGCGGGATCATCATGCTGCTGATGGCGATCAACATGCTGAACGCGCAGATCGGCAACACGCGATCGACGCCCGAGGAGCGCCACGAGGCCGAGCTGAAGGACAACATCGCGGTCGTGCCGCTGGCGATTCCGCTGCTCACGGGCCCCGGCTCGATCAGCACGGTGATCATCTATGCGGCGAATTCGCGTCACTGGTATGAGCGGGCCGGGCTGGTCGCGATCGGCGCGGTCCTGGCTTTGCTGTGTTTCGTCGCGATGCGGCTCGCCGAGCCGATCGCGAACTGGATCGGCCGCACGGGCATCAACATCGCCACGCGGCTGATGGGTCTGATGCTGTCGGCGCTGGCGGTGGAATTCATCGTCAATGGACTGAGGGCGCTACTGCCTGCACTGAGATGAAAACTTCGATTGCGATTGTGGATTATGGGATGGGCAACCTGCGCTCGGTCGCGCAGGCGCTCAAGAAGGCCGAACCGGCCGCCGACGTGGCGATCGTCGACACGCCGGCCGCGATTCGCGCGGCCGACCGCGTCGTGCTGCCCGGCCAGGGCGCGATGCCCGACTGCATGCGCTGTCTCGGCGAATCGGGCCTGCAGGAGGCCGTGATCGAGGCGTCGCGCACGAAGCCGCTGCTCGGCGTGTGCGTCGGCGAGCAGATGCTGTTCGACTGGAGCGCGGAAGGCGACACGAAGGGCCTCGGCCTGTTGCCCGGCAAGGTCGTGCGCTTCGAGCTCGACGGCCGGCTGCAGGATGACGGCTCGCGCTTCAAGGTGCCGCAGATGGGCTGGAACCGCGTGCGTCAGTCGCAGCCGCACCCGCTGTGGGACGGCGTGCCCGACGACGCGTATTTCTACTTCGTGCACAGCTACTACGTGACGCCGGACAACCCGGCGCACTCGGTGGGCGAAACCGCCTACGGCGCGCCGTTTACGTCGGCGGTCGCGCGCGATAATCTCTTCGCGACCCAATTCCACCCCGAGAAGAGTGCGGAGGTCGGGTTGCGTCTGTATCGCAACTTCGTACACTGGAAACCGTGAACGTCGCGTGCGTGCCACAGTCGGCGGGCCGGAAAGGCCCGTCGCACGGGGCTCGCCCGCCAAGACGCCGAAAGAGTTGTACTAAACTAGCGAGACGGCGCGGCACCGGTTTGGCCGGTGCGCGCCGGATTCTTTTCTTTTTCCACGACGACATCCGATTGCTATGTTGCTGATTCCGGCCATCGATCTAAAAGACGGTCAGTGTGTTCGCCTGAAACAGGGCGATATGGACCAGGCTACGATTTTCTCCGAGGACCCGGCGGCGATGGCCCGCAAGTGGGTCGATCTCGGCGCCCGGCGACTCCATCTGGTCGACCTGAACGGCGCATTCGCCGGCAAGCCGAGGAATCTCGAGGCGATCGAGGCGATCCTCGACGAAGTCGGCGATGAAATCCCCGTACAGCTCGGCGGCGGCATCCGCAGCCTCGAGACGATCGAGAAGTATCTCGACGCCGGCCTGTCCTACGTGATCATCGGCACGGCGGCCGTGAAGGATCCGGGCTTCCTGCAGGATGCGTGCACCGCGTTCGCGGGCAGCATCATCGTCGGCCTGGATGCGAAGGACGGCAAGGTCGCGACCGACGGCTGGAGCAAGCTGACGGGCCACGAAGTGATCGATCTCGCGCGGAAGTTCGAAGACTACGGCGTCGAATCGATCGTCTACACGGACATCGGCCGCGACGGGATGCTGCAGGGCATCAACATCGAGGCGACCGTGAAGCTCGCGCAGGCGGTCGGTATCCCGGTGATCGCCAGCGGCGGCCTGTCGAATCTCACGGACATCGAGAACCTGTGCGAGGTGGAAGAGCAAGGCGTCGAAGGCGTGATCTGCGGCCGCGCGATCTACTCCGGCGATCTCGATTTCGCGACCGCGCAAAAGCGCGCGGACGAACTGAACGGCGAACTCGACAACGCGTAACCGCGGTTGTCCCGTTCGCCGGGGCTGCCCGCGGGCGGCCCCGACCGGAAGCCTCGCGCGAGGCTTCCGTAACCGGCCGTCCCATCGCGGCATTTGGCGCAACATCATGGCTCTAGCTAAACGCATCATCCCCTGCCTGGACGTGACTGCCGGGCGTGTCGTCAAGGGCGTCAACTTCGTCGAGCTGCGCGACGCCGGCGACCCCGTCGAAATCGCCCGCCGCTACGACGACCAGGGTGCCGACGAACTGACCTTCCTCGACATTACCGCGACCTCCGACCAGCGCGACCTGATCCTGCCGATCATCGAAGCCGTTGCATCGCAGGTCTTCATTCCGTTGACGGTCGGCGGCGGCGTGCGCGCCGTCGAGGACGTGCGGCGCCTGCTGAACGCGGGCGCGGACAAGGTCAGCATGAATTCGTCGGCGGTCGCGAACCCGCAGCTCGTGCGCGACGCGGCCGACAAGTACGGCTCGCAGTGCATCGTCGTCGCGATCGACGCGAAGCGCGTGTCGGCCGATGGCGAGACGCCGCGCTGGGAAGTGTTCACGCACGGCGGCCGCAAGGGCACGGGCCTCGACGCGATCGAATGGGCGCGCAAGATGGCCGAGCTCGGCGCGGGCGAGATCCTGCTCACGAGCATGGACCGCGACGGCACGAAGTCGGGTTTCGACCTCGCGCTCACGCGCGGCGTGTCGGATGCGGTGCCGGTGCCGGTGATCGCGTCGGGCGGCGTCGGCTCGCTGCAGCACCTCGCGGACGGCATCAAGGACGGCCGCGCCGACGCGGTGCTGGCGGCGAGCATCTTCCACTACGGCGAGCACACGGTCGGCGAGGCGAAGCGCTTCATGGCCGACCAGGGCATCCCGGTGAGGCTGTGATGAATACGGAAACGAAATCCCTGCCCGCGTGGCTCGACAAGGTTCGCTGGGACGACAACGGCCTCGTGCCGGTGATCGCGCAGGAAGCGTCGACGAACGACGTGCTGATGTTCGCGTGGATGAACCGCGAGGCACTGGCGAAGACGATCGAGACGCAGCGCGCGGTCTATTACTCGCGCTCGCGCAAGCGCCTGTGGTTCAAGGGCGAGGAGTCGGGCCACGTGCAGCACGTGCACGAGGTGCGGCTCGATTGCGACGAGGACGTCGTGCTGCTGAAGGTCGAGCAGGTGTCGGGCATCGCGTGCCACACCGGCCGGCATTCGTGCTTCTTCCAGAAATTCGAAGGCAACGTCGACAGCGGCGACTGGGTCGCGGTCGATCCGGTGCTGAAAGACCCCGAACACATCTACAAATGACGCAATCCACCGAAGACACGCTGCTGCGCCTCGCGGCCGTGATCGATAGCCGCAAGGGCGGCGATCCCGATCAATCGTACGTATCGCGCCTGTTCCACAAGGGCGACGATGCGGTGCTGAAGAAGATCGGCGAAGAGGCGACGGAAGTCGTGCTGGCCGCGAAGGACGTGCGCCAGGGCGGCGCGCCGACCGCGCTCGTCGGCGAGGTGGCCGACCTGTGGTTCCACTGCCTCGTGATGCTGTCGCACTTCGACCTGAGCCCGGCCGACGTGATCGCCGAACTCGAGCGCCGCGAAGGATTGTCGGGCATCGAGGAGAAGGCGCTGCGCAAGCGCCGCGAGCGCGAGGAAAACGGCGGGTGACAGGCTTTGTCGCGGGACGGCCACAGTGCGGTAAGCTGTAAGAAATGTCATCTAACGGGGGTAGCATCATGACCGATACGCCAAGCCAGTTTCCGCCGCCGTCGGTGCCGGGGGCCGCGGACGCCGAACGCCTGAACGGGCTGCGCACGCTGACTCACGTGCTCTATGGCCTCTATGCGTTTCATTGGTTGACGGGCGGCGTGACGGGCATCATCGCGATCATCATCAACTACGTGAAGCGCGGCGATGTGGCCGGCACGCCGTACGCCGATCACTTCGAGTGGCAGATCCGCACGTTCTGGCGCGCACTGATCGCCTATGTGATCGGGTTCGCGCTGATGTTCATCGTGATCGGATTTGCAGTGATGTTTGTCACATGGATCTGGACGCTGTACCGTATTATCAAGGGTTGGCTGTACCTGAACGACAACAAGACGCTCGATCCGCAGGCGTGGTTCTGACCGGCCGCGCGCGGGCGTCAGCAGGAGCAACATGAGTCACGATCCGAATTGCCTGTTCTGCAAGATCGCGGCAGGCGAGATCCCGAGCACGAAGGTGCACGAGGACGACGAATTCGTCGCGTTCCGCGACATCCGCCCGGCGGCCGAGACGCACGTGCTCGTGATTCCGCGCCAGCATCTGCCGACGCTGTCGGCGGCGAGCGACGGCGATGCGCCGATGCTCGGCCGGCTGATGCTGCTCGTGTCGCGCCTCGCCGAGCAGCTCGGCGTCGCGTATACGGGCGGCGAAACCGGTTTTCGCACGGTGATCAATACGGGCCCGGGCGGCGGGCAGGAGGTCTACCACCTGCACGCGCATATCCTGGCCGGCCCGCGCCCCTGGCAGCGGATGGGTTGACGGCGCGGGGCGTTTCCCCGCATCCGATAGTCGAAGCCGGCGCGTCGCCGGCGATTTGCGCCGCGAAGCGGTGTGGTTGAGGAGAGGTTTCATCATGGGTGGATTGAGCATTTGGCACTGGCTGATCGTGCTGCTGATCGTCGCGCTGGTTTTCGGTACGAAGAAGCTGCGCAACATCGGCAACGACCTCGGCAGCGCGGTGAAGGGCTTCAAGGACGGCATGAAGGAAGGCGAGACGCCGGCGGACGCGCAGCAACTGCCGCGCACGGGCTCGGTCGACGTCAACGCGAAGGAAACGACGCGTTCCGATTCGAACAAGGCGTAACGCCCGTACGCTGACAGGCTCGCGATGCTGGATCTCGGTCTTTCGAAGATGGCGCTGATCGGCGTCGTCGCGCTCGTGGTGCTCGGCCCCGAGCGCCTGCCGCGCGTCGCGCGTACGGCAGGCGCATTGTTCGGCCGCGCGCAGCGGTACATCAACGACGTGAAGGCCGAGGTCTCGCGCGAAATCGAACTCGACGCGCTGCGGACGATGAAGACCGATTTCGAGTCGGCCGCGCGCAATGTCGAGACGACGATTCACGACAACCTGCGCGAGCACGAAAAGGAACTGAACGACACGTGGCATTCCGCGGTCGGCGGTCTTAACGAAGGCTCCGGCGATGCCGGGTCCTACGGTTCCGACACACCCGCGGCGCCGTCGTGGCGCGGCAGCATGACCGCACTTGCGCCGAAGCGCCGCAACTGGCGCGTCAAGCAGGCGGCGACGCCTGTCTGGTACAAGCGCGCGACCACCCGCCGCACGCACGTGCAGTCGGGCGCCGCGCGTGTCGCGCGCCACCAGCCGGCCAGCCTGCGCCGGCCGACGCGCTTCTTCTGAGCCGAGCGCATGCTCGCACGTTTATCCTACCGAGGGCCGGCGTGAGCGACCCCCAGCAGAACCCGGGCGACGCCCCGGAAGAAACCTTCATTTCCCATCTCGTCGAGCTTCGCGATCGCATCATTCGCGCGGGGCTGGCCGTGATCGTCGTGTTCCTCGGGCTCGTCTACTGGGCGCCCGACATCTTCAAGCTGCTCGCGCGGCCGTTGATGCAGAACCTGCCGAAGGACGGCAAGATGATCGTGACCGACGTCACCGGCTCGTTCTTCGTGCCGATGAAGGTCACGATGCTCGTCGCGCTCGTGATCGCGCTGCCGGTCGTGCTGTACCAGATCTGGGCGTTCGTCGCGCCGGGGCTGTACCAGCACGAGAAGAAGCTCGTCGTGCCGCTCGTCGGCAGCAGCTACTTCCTGTTCCTGTGCGGGATGGCGTTCGCGTACTTCCTCGTGTTCCCGACGATCTTCCGCGTGATGGCGCACTACAACGCGCCGCTCGGCGCCGAGATGACGACCGACATCGACAACTACCTGAGCTTCGTGCTCGGGATGTTCATCGCATTCGGGGTCACGTTCGAGGTGCCGATCGTCGTCGTGCTGCTCGTCCGGATGGGCGTGCTGACGGTGAAGAAGCTGAAGGAGATCCGCCCGTACGTGATCGTCGGCGCGTTCGTCGTCGCGGCGGTCGTCACGCCGCCGGACGTGTTCTCGCAACTGATGCTCGCGCTGCCGCTCATCGTGCTGTACGAGGCCGGGATCCTGGCCGCGCGGTTCTTCGTGCCGAAGAAGCCGGCCGAAGAGGGCGAGGCGGGGAACGGCGAAGCCGCGAGCTGACGACGGTGCGCCGGGCGGCGCGCGGCGGCTGGCCTTGCGGCCAGAGGCGTGATGCGGCCCGGTGGCGTTGCCGGCGGAAAGCGGGTCGAGGCCACGTCACCGGCCAACACCACACGGTCTCCGATGCAAAACAAAAGGGCAGCCCCGGCTGCCCTTTTTCATTCCCGTTCACAGCCGGCACGCAGCGGCGTGCCGCCCGCCCCGAACGTCATTCGGTATCGCTGTCCTGCTCGTCGAGCGTCTGCTTCGGCGGCGGCGGGCGCTTGCCGATCACGACGTTCACGTCGAACTCCTTGCCCTTGCGCACGACGTGCACCTTCGTCGGCGTGCCCGGCTTGATCTGCGCGACGACGTTCAGCAGCTTCGTCGTGTCGGTGATTTCCTCGCCGTTGACCGTGACCAGGATGTCGCCCGGCTTGATACCGGCCTTGTCGGCCGGGCCACCCTGCAGCACGCCCGCAACGATCGCGCCCGATTTCTGCTGCAGCCCGAACGACTCGGCGATTTCCGGCGTGACGTCCTGCGGCTCGACGCCGATCCAGCCGCGCGTGACCGAGCCCGACGTGATGATGCTTTCAAGCACCGTGCGCGCGGTCGATACGGGAATCGCGAAGCCGATGCCGAGCGAGCCGCCCGAGCGCGAGTAGATCGCCGTGTTGATGCCGAGCAGGTTGCCGTTCACGTCGACCAGCGCGCCGCCCGAGTTGCCGGGGTTGATCGGCGCGTCGGTCTGGATGAAGTTCTCGAACGTGTTGATGCCGAGGTGGTTGCGGCCGAGCGCGCTGATGATCCCCATCGTGACCGTCTGGCCGACGCCGAACGGGTTGCCGATCGCGAGCACGACGTCGCCGACCCGCGACTGGTCGGAGCGGCCGAGCGTGATCGTCGGCAGGTTCGTCATGTTGATCTTCAGCACGGCCAGGTCGGTCTCGGGATCGCTGCCGATCACCTTCGCGGTGCCCGTGCGGCCGTCGGCGAGCGCGACTTCGATCTGGTCGGCGCCGTCCACGACGTGCTGGTTCGTTAGAATGTAACCTTCAGGGCTCACGATAACGCCCGAGCCAAGGTTGGCTGCCGGTTCGTCCTGCTGCTTGCGAGCGTTGCGGTCGCCGAAGAAGTAGCGGAACAGCGGATCTTTCGCGCGCGGGTCGGGCGGCAGCGAGCCGTCCTTGCTGGAGAAGACGTTGACGACGGCCGGCATCGCCTTCTGCGCGGCTTCCGCGTACGACGTGGTCGCCGGCGCGCCGCCGATGCCCGGTGCGACTTCCCGCAGCGCAACGATCGGCGTGGCGAGCTGCTTGCCGAGCTGTCCTTGCCGTTGCAGCCATTGCGGCTTGAGCGTCACGACGATGAACATCAGCGCGAGCAGCACGGTAACCGCCTGCGCGAAGAACAGCCAGAAGCGTCTAAGCATCTGAATGGATTAGAGGTTTATATGGATCGGATCGAACTTGAATTGTACTTGAACAATACCCTTGAAACCGCCCGCTTCAAGGACTATTGCCCGAACGGCCTCCAGGTCGAGGGGCGCCGCAAGGTCGAAAAGATCGCCACCGGCGTGACCGCGTCGGTCGCGTTCCTGGAGGCCGCGCTCGAATGGGGGGCGGATGCCGTGCTCGTTCATCACGGCTATTTCTGGCGCAACGAGGCGCCGCAGATCACGGGCCGCAAGTACCAGCGCCTGAAGCTGCTGCTCGCGAACGACCTGAACCTGTTCGCGTTCCACCTGCCGCTCGACGCGCATCCCGAATTCGGCAACAACGCGCAGCTCGGCGCGAAGCTCGGGCTGATCGGCGAGCAGCGGTTCGGCGACGGCGACCTCGGCTGGATGGCCACGCTGCCGATGCCCGTCACGCTCGAGCACTTCGTCGCGAAGGTCGAGCGCGTGCTCGGCCGCACGCCGCTCGTGCTCGGCGATTCGGACATGCAGCTGCGCCGCATCGCGTGGTGCACGGGCGCCGCGCAGAGCTATTTCGATGCGGCGATCGATGCCGGCGCGGACGTGTTCCTGACCGGCGAGGTGTCCGAATACGTGACGCACACGGCGGCCGAGAGCGGCGTCGCGTTCGTTGCGGCAGGGCACCATGCGACCGAACGCTACGGAATCCAGGCGCTCGGCGCCCATTTATCCGAAGAATTCGATCTCGAACACCTTTTTATCGATATTCATAATCCGGTCTGAACGACGGATTTGCGGCGGCGCATCGAAATTTCGCAATGAAGCAGGTGCTTAAAAGTGAAATGATTTAATCGCTCCGGTAGTGGGGGAAAACCCTTAACTATCAATCACTTCGAAGGGATTTTCATCTCCGGGCCTTGTAAATGACGACTCCATTCGAGCAAACTAGCGGCGGAATGGAAAGTCGTGACGGAAAATCCAACTCAGAAGTGGGGCGTGTGATGCGAGACAAGGAAGAGAAACGCGTCGACAGCGGCCGCCGTACCTGGCTGATTGCGACATCCGTAGCAGGTGGCGTGGGAGGCGTAGCCACCGTCATACCTTTCGCGGCGTCGCTTGCGCCGTCCGAGAAAGCGAAAGCGGCCGGTGCGCCGGTCGAGGTCGACATCAGCGGCCTGAAGCCCGGCGAGATGGTCACCGTGCCGTGGCGCGGCAAGCCCGTCTGGATCCTGAATCGCACCGATTCGATGCTGGCCGACGTGGTCAAGGCCGACAAGGAAGTGGCCGACCCAACCACGAAATCCCCGTATTCGATGCCGTTGCCCGCGTATTGCGCCAACGAATATCGCTCGCGGGCCGATCGCAAGAACATTCTCGTCGTGATGGCCGTGTGTACGCACCTCGGCTGCACGCCTAGCCAACGCTTCACGCCGGGTCCGCAGCCGAACCTGCCGGACGACTGGCCGGGTGGTTTCCTGTGCCCGTGCCACGGTTCGACCTACGACCTCGCCGGCCGTGTGTTCAAGAACAAGCCGGCGCCTCAGAATCTCGACATCCCGCCCTATATGTTCACGTCGGCGACGTCCCTCGTGATCGGCAAGGACGAGAAAGGAGAAGCGTGATGGCTGGCGACAACAAAGAAGTCTCCACGACAGGTCTCACCGGCTGGATCGACCAGCGCTTCCCGCTCACGTCCACCTGGAAGAAGCACGTTTCCGAGTACTACGCGCCGAAGAACTTCAACTTCTGGTACTTCTTCGGCTCCCTCGCGCTGCTGGTGCTCGTCAACCAGATCGTCACGGGCATCTTCCTGACGATGAACTACAAGCCCGACTCGACGCTCGCGTTCGCGTCGGTCGAGTACATCATGCGCGAGGTGCCGTGGGGCTGGCTGATCCGCTACATGCACTCCACGGGTGCGTCGCTGTTCTTTGTCGTCGTCTACCTGCACATGTTTCGCGGGCTGATGTACGGTTCGTACCGCAAGCCGCGCGAACTCGTGTGGATCTTCGGCTGCGCGATCTTCCTGTGCCTGATGGCCGAAGCGTTCTTCGGCTATCTGCTGCCGTGGGGCCAGATGTCGTTCTGGGGCGCGCAAGTGATCGTGAACCTGTTCTCGGCGATCCCGTTCGTCGGTCCGGACCTGTCGCTGTGGATTCGCGGCGACTACGTGGTGTCGGACGTCACGCTGAACCGCTTCTTCGCGTTCCACGTGATCGCGATTCCGCTCGTGCTGGTCGGCCTCGTGATCGCGCACCTCGTCGCACTGCACGAAGTGGGGTCAAATAACCCGGACGGCATCGAGATCAAGGCGAAGAAGGACGAGAACGGCATTCCGCTCGACGGCATCCCGTTCCACCCGTACTACTCGGTGCACGATTTCTTCGGCGTGTGCGTGTTCCTGATGGTGTTCGCGCTGATCGTGTTCTTCTCGCCGGAAATGGGCGGCTACTTCCTCGAGGCGAACAACTTCGTCCCGGCGAACCCGCTGCAGACGCCGCCCGAGATCGCGCCGGTCTGGTATTTCACCGCGTTCTACGCGATGCTGCGCGCCACCACCGACCCGTTCAAGATCGTGCTGATGATCGTGATCGCGCTGCTCGGCGTGCTTGCGCTGATCCGCGCGCGCGGCAAGTGGAAGGCCGGGCTGCCGGTGCTGGCTGCGGCGATCGTCGTGTTCATGTTCCTGACGGAGTCGAAGTTCTGGGGCGTGGTCGTGATGGGTTCGGCGGTGATCACGCTGTTCTTCCTGCCGTGGCTCGACCGCAGCCCGGTGAAGTCGATCCGCTACCGGCCGCTGTTCCACAAGGTGTTCCTCGGGATCTTCATCGCGGCGTTCCTGATCCTCGCGTTTCTCGGCACGCGGCCGCCATCGCCGGCTTCGACGCTGATCGCGCAGGTTTGTGCGCTGATTTATTTCGCGTTCTTCCTCGGCATGCCCGTCTGGACGCCGCTTGGCACGTTCAAGCAGCCGCCGGAGCGGGTGCGCTTCAAGCCCCATTAACGAGAGCGAGGAGAGAACGACATGAAGAAACTGCTTTCGACACTCGCGCTGATCGGGGCGACCGCGTGTGCGCTGCTGGCGGCGCCGGCCGTGCGGGCGGAAGGTAATTTTCCGCTCGACCGGGCGCCCGATAACACGGAAAATCTCGTTTCGCTTCAGCACGGCGCGCAATTGTTTGTAAACTATTGCCTGAACTGCCACAGCGCGAACCTGATGCGCTACAACCGTCTGACGGATCTGGGCATATCCCAGAAGGAGATCGAAACGAATCTCCTGTTCACGACCGACAAGGTCGGGAACACGATGTCCGTCGCGATGCGGCCCGAAGACGCGAAGAACTGGCTCGGCACCTCGCCGCCCGACCTGTCGGTCGAGGAGCGGGCGCGCGGCCGCGACTGGCTGTATACGTATCTGCGGAGTTTCTACCGCGACGATACGCGACCGACCGGCTGGAACAACGCGGTGTTCGAGAACGTCGGCATGCCCCATGTGTTGTGGCAGCTGCAGGGGCAGCGCACCGCCAGATTCGAAGACAAGACGGACGAGGAGACGGGCGAGAAGGTCCACACGCTCGTCGGCTTCCAGCAGGTCACGCCGGGGACGCTGTCGTCACCGGATTATGATGCTGCGGTTGCCGACCTGGTGGCCTATATGACGTGGATGTCCGAGCCGGCCCAGCAGACCCGCAAGCGCCTCGGCGTGTGGGTGCTGATTTTTCTCGGGGTCCTGACTTTCCTGGCCTGGCGGCTCAATGCCGCGTACTGGAAAGATATCAAGTAATCACGCCTGACCGGCGTGGGGCCGGCGCAAGGCGGAACCCGTGAAAGGGGTTGCGCCGCGTGTCGGCCCTCGGCTTTTTTGAGGAAATGTAAATATGATGGTTCTGTATTCCGGCACAACTTGCCCGTTCTCCCAGCGTTGCCGGCTGGTGCTGTTCGAGAAGGGCATGGACTTCGAGATCCGCGACGTCGACCTGTTCAACAAGCCGGAAGATATTTCGGTGATGAACCCGTATGGCCAGGTGCCGATCCTGGTCGAGCGCGACTTGATCCTGTACGAATCGAACATCATCAACGAGTACATCGACGAGCGCTTCCCGCATCCGCAACTGATGCCGGCCGACCCGGTGCAGCGCGCGCGTGCGCGCCTGTTCCTGCTCAACTTCGAGAAGGAACTGTTCGTTCACGTCAGCACGCTCGAGAACGAGAAGGGCAAGGCTGCGGAGAAGAACCACGAGAAGGCACGCCTCGCGATCCGCGATCGCCTGACGCAGCTCGCGCCGATCTTCCTGAAGAACAAGTACATGCTCGGCGAAGAGTTCTCGATGCTCGACGTCGCGATCGCACCGCTGCTGTGGCGTCTGGATCACTACGGCATCGAGCTGTCGAAGAACGCCGCGCCGCTGATGAAGTACGCCGAACGGATCTTCAGCCGTCCGGCCTATATCGAAGCACTGACGCCGTCCGAAAAGGTCATGCGTCGTTAATGGCATGACGGAGAGGGTGACGCGGCGTGCCGCGCGCCCGCTCCGGGTTCGAGGATTGTGATGCAAGAGATTTCAACGAAGCCTTATCTGCTGCGCGCGTTGTACGAGTGGTGCACCGATAACGGTTACACGCCGCATATCGCGGTGAGAGTCGACAACTCGACGCGCGTGCCGCGTCAGTTCGTGCGTGACGGCGAGATCGTGCTCAACATCAGCTTCGAGGCGACGAGCCAGTTGCAGATGGGCAACGAGTGGATCGAGTTCACGGCCCGGTTCTCCGGGAAGGCGCACAAGATCGAGATTCCGGTTGCCAACGTGCTCGCGATCTATGCGCGCGAGAACGGGCAGGGGATGGCGTTCCAGGTCGATGCGGTTGCGGGTGAAGGCGAGGATTCGGGCACATTCGACGAAGAGGCTGTGCAGGCGGATGATGCGCAGCGCGACGAGCCGCCGTCACCGCTGACGCCGGTTGCCGACAGCGGCGCGAACGAGGAACCGTCCGAAGGTGCCGACGAACCGCCGAAAACTGATGGCGATGGTTCGAAAGGCGGCAGCAGACCTCGCCTCAAGATCGTGAAATGAGGTAGAATCTCGCGCTTACGCCGGCTTAGCTCATCTGGTAGAGCAGTTGATTTGTAATCATCAGGTGGCGGGTTCGAGTCCTGCAGCCGGCACCATATTGAACGAAGGGCCGGGAGATTGATTCTCCCGGCCCTTTGTCGTTTCAGTGTTCGCTTTTCCGGTCGGGGGGGCGTGTGTCCCGGGCCGCGACACGCAGCTTACTGTTTCGACTTCGACCGATACGTCGAGCGAATCTCCATCGCAAGAACATACAAGCGTCGCTTCGGCACGCTGGCTACAGTCCGTCGCTCACGATTAATGCACCTCCGGATCAGGAGGCCATCATGAGCAAAGTGCTTGATTCATCGTCGACGCAATCGACGCGACACCACTCGTTCGTTTCGACCGGCTGACGAAAGCGCGCGGCCTTGAAGAAACCATTCTCGCGAAACTCGACTTGAACCACGGATTTTCCAAGAAGGGGCGCGCGGCGCAGGGCATCATCGACGGCACCGAACGCGGCGGCGCGTTGCGACCGGACCAGTACGTCGTCGAACTGACGTCGGGCAACATCGGTGTCGGCCTGGCGATCATCGGCGACGTGAAGGGCTATCCGTTCGTCTCGGTGATGTCGAAGGGCAACTCCGCCTAATGATCGGGAATTTAGCTGCGAGAGACGTCATTTTCCCGAGCGCGTATCTCTCGAAGCAACCCATGGTGAGGGTTTGAAAATAGACACAACGTAACTCGCCGCTGCCGCCGATGTGCATCGTCTGATTTCAGAATCGATTTACGGGTGTATCGCCGACCGTTTTGTGGGCTAGAGCAAGTGCTCTGTGGAATATTGTCAATTTCGAGAGGTGGCGAACGTATTTTTATGACAGTTTGATAAAATCGCGCGAAACAGCGACAGCGCGCCGGAAGTCAGCGTGCCATAACGAATCAAACTGAGAGACCGTCGTGAATATCCGAGAAGCGTTCCGCAATTTCGTATCGGGGATTGATACGAATCGGCGCCCCGTGACACTGAACTGGGGCGCTTCACAAAAAGACCTGGGCGCGCAGCTTGCGTTGCAGCATGTGAGTATCCGCGAAAGCATGATGACCGGCATCGATGGCCGCCTGACTTGCGTTTCGCAAAACGGAAACCTCTCGCCCAAGCTTTTTATCGGTACACCCGTTTCGGTCGGGCTGGTTACCGATCGTGGCGGTAAGCACGCGATCAACGCAATCATCAGTGCGGTTCAGGTCGGACGATCCGATGGTGAGCTCACGATTTACCAATTCACCGTGACCGATGCGGTGAATCTGCTCCACAAGCGCACCAATTCCCGGATTTTTCGCAACGTCAACGTGATCGACGTGCTCAACGTCGTGCTCAACGAATGGCGGCAGCGTAGCCAGACGCTCGCCCGTGCATTCGAGTTCGATCTGTCGGGACTGAATCTGTCCCGGTATCCGAAACGTTCGTATATGCGCCAGGTCAACGAGTCGGATGCGCGCTTCGTGTCGCGACTCTTGCGCCGCGATGGCATCACGATGTTCGTCCGTCCCGGACGCGCGAGCGGCCAGTCGAAAGACGGTGAGCCGCCCGTGCATACGATGGTGTTCTGCGACGACCCGCACAAATTGTCCGAAGGGCCGTCGGGTACGGTGCGGTTGCATCCGCGCGATGCGGGCACCGAAGAGCGCGATACGATCACGGTACTGACCATGCGCCAGGAACTGATCTCGGGCGAAGCAAGCCGGCCGACATGGGACTACCGTAAGGCGAACGTGGACCAATCGAGCCGACCGGCCGGCCTCGACCAGGGAGAGGCCGGCAACGACCTGGCTCAGTTGCTGACCGATATCGTGATCGAGAGCCCGCACGCGGCAGACTCGTGGTCGGATCTCGATCGGATCACCGAAGACCGGATCCTGGCGCGCGAAGCGCATGCAGTGCGTTACGACGGCAAGAGTGGAATCCGCGATCTCCAGATCGGCACCTGGGTGACGATCGCGGGTGATTCGGACTGGAATGCACGGTCCGCCGAGCAGCGACAGTTCGTGATTACGTCGCTGCATCACAACGTGTGGAACAACCTGCCGAAGGAGCTGAGCGAACGGGCGCGGTCGTTGTTCTCGACCAGTCACTCGCTCGAGCAGCCGCCCGTGACGGGCAACGAGAATCCGGCCGATCAGGATACGCGCTATGAGAACCAGTTCACATGTGTGCCGCGAGGCACGCCGCTGACGCCGATCTACGACACGAAGATCGATTTACCGCTCACGCCGTTGATCACGGGGCGCGTGGTCGGGAGCGGGTCGGACGAAGTCACTTGCGACGAGACGGGCTGCGTGTACGTGATGATCCTGGGCCAGGACTCGGCGGATCACAAACATGCGCAAGGTGCGGGAACGAACGGGAACCTGGGTGACAGCGCGCCAATCCGTGTCGCATCGAGCCTGGCGGGGCCGACCTTCGGCCAGACCATTCTGCCGCGTGTCAATACCGAGGTGCTGCTGGGCTGCCTGGGCGGTGATCCCGATCGCCTGATCATCCTCGGGGTCCTGCCGAACGGCGCCAACATGCCGGCGGCATTCAGTCATACCGGCAGTCTCCCCGGTAATCGCTACCTGACCGGGATCAAGACGAAAGAGATCAGCGGGCAACGGTATAACCAGCTTCGACTCGACGATACGCCAAAGCAGATCAGTGCCCAATTGGCGTCCGAGCACGCTCATTCCCAGTTGAATCTCGGGTATTTGACCCAGCCGCGCGATAACGGTCAGGGCGCCGATCGTGGTCAGGGCGCAGAACTTCGGACCGATGCCGCTGCGGCATTGCGCGCGGCGCAGGGAATGTTGCTGACGACTTACGCGCGTACCCAGGCGAGCGGCGGCCAGCTCGATCGTGACGAGCTGATCCAGTTGCTCCAGCAGTGCACGGACCTGTTCAAATCGCTTGGCGACTATGCGGGACAGCACGGCGGGCAGGCGACCGACACGGCGGGGCAGTCGACGCTCTCTGCCGCGTTCAAGGACTGGGGGCCGGGAGCCGGTGGCAACGGTGCGTCGCAGGCGTTGATGGCATTCGGCGCGCAGGCCGGTTCGTTGAACATTACGCCGAAAACGCATGTGACCTACGCGGGCGAGAACATCGATCAGGTTGCCGCCAACCATCTGCAATTCACGAGCGGCCAGAAGCTGAACATGCAGGCCGGTAACGGGCTTTGGCTGTTCGCACAAAGCGCCGGCATCACAACGATCGCGAATCAAGGCAAGTTGCTGATGCAAAGTCAGAACGACGATACGCAGATCGATTCCGCGAAGAATTTCCAGGTAACGGCGGCGGGCGGCAAGGCATCGGTGCTGGGCAAGGACCAGGTCGTGCTGATGACGTCCGGCGGGGCGTACCTGAAGCTGGACGGCGCGAATATCGAATTGGGCTGCCCCGGAACGTTCACGGTGAAGTCTGCCGGCCACTCGTGGCAGGGCCCCGCCAGCATGAGCGGCGAATTGCCGGCGTTCAGCCACTCACCGCTCGGGCGGGTGCCGAAGCTGGTGCGAGCGACGGATGGGCAGCCCGCACCGGGATTCGATGCCGAGGTCAAGAAGATTTCTGGAGACTTGCTGGACCAGAAAACCGATTCGGCAGGCAAGCTGCCGCCAATCAACGGCAACCAGTTCGAGCAACTGACCGTGCAATTCGTCAAGAAAAATATCTGAGCATTCCGGGGAGTAACGCATGACCGATTCATTTCTGAATCCGCTGGGTCCCTCGTCGCCCAGTGCGCCGCCGGCTGCGGGTGGCAATGCTGCCGCAAACGCGGGCGAACCACCAAGTATCGTGATCGGTGAAGGCCAGGGGCCGACGCTCTTCGATCTGGAAAACGAACTGATCTGCGTGAAGCAGCAGCCGTTGCCCGGCGTGATCATTTTCGTGCACGGCGTGAACTCGGAGGGGGAATGGTACAAGGGCGCGGAAGATGGTCTGTGCAAGGGGTTGAACCGGCGGCTCGCCCGGCTCGATGATCAGTTGAATCATAAGGGCGTGATTGGCGGTCAGATGAGTCCCGTCGAGTATACGGATGGTCTGACGCCTGATGGTTTTATCAATCCCGCGCTTCTACCGGATACCTACATCAAGCCAGATCCTTCGTTTTCTCCGGTGATCCATTTCCGTTGGGGCTATAAGGCTAACAAGGAAGAGTTGAAGGAATACGGGGACAAGATTTTCCTGAACGAACAGAACTACTGGGGCGGCGGCCCGTTTGCGAACGGCTGTTCGAGCTTGCCGGATCTGTGGCACGAGGGGCTCGACGACCGGATCTTCGGGTGGATTTCTGTCCAGGCGCTGAATCCGACGACGCGCCCACTGTATCGAACTCCGCCTCGTACTTACGGGGTGCTCGCCGCGCTGCGTCTGGCCAAACTGGTGGAATCGATTCGCAAGAAGCAGGCGAACGTGCCGATCACGATCGTGTGCCACAGTCAGGGGAACATGGTTGGTTTGACGGCGGCGTTCTTCGGCGACCAGTTGGAGGCGGTGACAGACCGCTGGGGCAACACGGGGCGTTGCGTCGCCGATGCCTATGTGCTGGCGAATCCTCCCTATAGCGTCGCCAATACCGACACGGGAATGGATACCTGGGCTCAGCGGGATATCAAGGATTCCAAACACCGGCGTGGCCGCGAGACTTATGAGGCCCGCACAAAGACACTACGCGCGTTTCTCGACATCATCCGTGCCCGCTCCGCGTTCGAAATGTCTGCGGACAAACTCGATAGAGAGATGGGCAATTGCCGGACATCGGAGAAAGGCAAGCCGTATTCGGCCGATGCCGATCGGAAGTCACACGGCTTGAACGGCTACACCCATGGTCGCGTGACGCTGTATTGCTGCCCTCACGACCAGGTGATTTCCGCCGTAACGGTTCAGGGAATAGGATGGCGCGGGCTCGGGTATATCGACGATGACAAGAAAGAGCCGTCGAAGGAGCTGATCGATATCGGAGCAGAAGGCGTGCTGACGCAGCGGGTATTTGCGACGCACTGGAAGGTGGGTGAAATCCGCGACTACCACTATTGGGAAGACGACTGGCGTCACGGGAAGGAGGGCACGACCCCCGGTTTCTGGTTTCCGCCTTCCCCGCCGGCAAAATTTGGTCTGGTCCGCGCGTGGAGCGGAAACGAGAATCCGATCGCCAAGCTCTTCACCACGGCTTCCGCACCGGTTTTCTATCTGGTGACGCTGGTGACATCGAGTTTCAAGATGTTTCCTGTCAATGCGGATCCTCCGAAATACTGGACGGTGACTGCAAACGCGCCAGCGCTCGACGAGCCGTTCGCGCCGCAGACGTTCCGAAGTAGTGATCCGCACAACCCGATCCTGATAAAGGATGGCAATGCCGAGAGTGATTTCAACGATGGCTACGATACACCCGCTGCGGCTCGGAACGCCGGAAAGGCGGACAAGAAATCCGATGATCCCTACGATACTTACCAATCGCAGTCGCCCGAAGATGTAGCGAAAGGTGATGTCAAGAGTGAAGCGGCGCAGCGTTACGAGGATCACGCGATCCTGCGGATGCGTGCGCGTCGTGACGGTCGCAAGGCTTGGGTAGACGACAACGGCAACGTGATCGGCGAGGATGGCAAGAGCGACGCACCGGAAGGCTACAAGGACTGGCATAACGAGCAGGTGGTCGAGATTCTCGATGGCGGAAAATTAAACAACCCGACCAACCATTCGACCACGATGACGAATCCGGATCATGCGCAGAAAGCATTGGCGTACGACGTGGCAATCGGGTTGTGCTACTTGTCGCCCAAGGATTTGACCGAATTGCGGATCGAGGCGGATTGGCGATTTGGGAGTGCGATGGCGGATAATCATCCAAGCTACAAATATTCGAAGTACTTCGAGTTGGGAAAGTTGGAGAAAAAGTTCCTGTCCGAATGGGTTGCAGAAAAAAATAGCGAGGCAAAGCGTCCGGAGAAGATCGTTGATGAGCGCGAAAATGAGCTGTTCCTGAAGATCGGAGGGGTGGTATGAGCCAACTGATCTCGACCTTGCACCGTAGATTGGTTGTCGCCATCGTGGTGTTGATTGTCACAATGGGTATCATGTGTGGCTTGAGTGTCTTCGCCGGGCATGCGCATATTGGCGAATTGAGTGCGGGAGATTGGATGAAGCGACTGTTGATAGTGCCGTCCCTGGCAGCGATTCTGACGTTCGTGGTGTCGACCGTCATGATGGCGACACCCGCGCAAGCGGCTACCGTGAAACAGAATGATGCCGTTGTGTTGAGTGCGGGTGAAAGTGCCTCACCGTTCGTGGCACAGGTGGTCGGCCTGGAATGGCTAAACCCGTTACAGCGGCGCGACTATCCAACCGAATGGCAGATTCTTTGGACCATGGGGCTTGTTCAGCCGAACAAGGGCGACGATATGGTACGGACGATGCCGCAGAAATTTTCGAAACTTCAGCCAATTGGTGCGCTTGTATACGGTAACCAAGGATCGGAAACGTTCAAAGGCTTCTATCACAAATACGTCAGTAAATTGCTTGGGCTCTTCGGTGATCGCTATGTGATGAACGCCAAATATTTCTACACGGTCAAGTCAAAGAGCAGGAGCGACTGGCGTGAACTGGCTGGAATGCGTGTCGAGTTCGCCATCCCGGAGCGACTTGATCCGGTGGAGGCGAAGACATACTTCCAAGGCGAATTCGTCGACAACTACGAGATCGGAAATCCCTCAGCAAAGGATCTCTGGAGCCGTGATGCGCCCCCCGACGTTCACGTCAACCAAGGCGGAGCGAACGCCGGTTTCACGTCGCTGAACCGCGCGCTGGATTACCTGCAGGCCAATCCGGACAAGAGCGCATGGGTGATGAACTGGGACGCGCCGAGCTTCCCGCCGAAGGACGCGCAGATCAACGAGAACATGGTGGTGCTGTTTCTGGTCGGGCCGAACTTCAAGACGGAGCGTGAGCCGCTTGCATGGATCGGTCGCGCGGCGACGGGCAACGTCAAGGACTTCGAGGCGAAGGCCGGCACCACGCGCACCGTGCAGGCATGGAAAGCCGTGATCGACAGCGCTGCCCGCAACGCGGGGGTGACGGTGCCGTCGCTGAACTACGTGGTGCATGACGCCGGCCGCGGAGGCGACGCGGCATCGGAACGGATCGGTGCGCTGTCGCAGACGTTGACCGAAGTGCTGCCGGACTACAACTTCAGCAAGCAGACGTTCAATACGCCAGCGTTGCTGGGCGCTATGGGAGCGGGTACGGCATTGACGGACGTGGTGCTGGCGATCGGGCGAGCGAATCACCTAGGCGAGAAGGTGCTGGTGGCGGGGGCGACGGATGCGCAGCACCCGACGGCGGTGGTGGTTGTGCCGCCGTCGAAAGTCACACCGATCGATCCGGACAAGGACTGGTTCCGCGCGCGGGGCGAGAACAATGCCTATCTGCCGTGGTGGGGCCGTCGCCACGATACGGACTACGGCATGCAGGGCTATTCCTACTGATCGGATGGTCGACCATGCGAGGGATCATTCGAGTGGGTGACGTCCATAGTCACGGCGGCTTTGTCGAGACGGGCGCGGCAAACAGTGATGTCATGGGGCGCGCGCCTGCGCGTGTCGGTGATCGCTGTACGTGTCCGTTACATGGCCCGTGCGTTGTCGTCGAGGGAGATGGCCAGTTCGACATCGAGGGTGCGCATGCAGCATTTGACGGCCACAAGACGTCATGCGGCGCCGTTCTGATCTCTTCGTTGCCGACGTCGGGACGCTCGTAATTCGAACTGTCCGGACAATCGTCGTCCGCGGCGACGGACGGGCCGGGGTGGTACCCACCACGGTCTCCAACGAAGGGCTACGCGATGCCTGCGTAGCCCTTCTTCGTTTTCACGCCGATTTTCAGTCGGTCGATTGACCGTGAGTCCCGGCCCCGATCTGCATCACATGCGCGGCACTTCTTCGCGAGACTGTCCGAATCGAGACATGTCTCCCCATCGGCGCGCGCCTTGTAGATCGGCTTGATCGTGTAACGGGTGCCGGCCGGCTTGTCGTTGGTCGCCGGGACAGCGGTGGTCGTTACATTCGATACTTCCATCTGCCACGTCGCGCTGATGGGCGTACCGTAACGCACCATGTCGGACTCCGTGAACAGGCGGATCGTGTGACTTGGTCGCATGGCTTGCAGTGCCAACGGTAACGGATTCACGAACTTCATCATGTCCAGTTCGACGACTTTCGTCGACACGTCGGCCATTGCGTCCTGGATGCCTTTGCCGAGTCCGGCGAGATACGCGCGACCTTCGCTGCCGAATGCCGGTGCGTCGAAAATTTTGCCGTCCACGACGATCAGGATCGCGTCTGCTTTGGTCGGTGCGATACCCGCGGTGCCCTCGCCGATGAGATTCGGCGTTGCGACGCAGCCGCTCACGAGCGCTGCAACCACGCACGCTCCGATTCCACGCATTGTTTTCATTACCGGCCTGATTCGTCGTAGGCCGTGACGAACACGACATGCACGTCGGGTACCAGTGCAGCGAGCTTCAACCCGTCGACGCTGGGCATCCGGATGTCGAGAAACGCGATGTCCGGGCGCGGCGACGCATTCAACGCGGCCAGCGTTCCGACGCCGTTGCGCGGCATCGCGACGACCTCAAGTTCCGGCCAGAGCTGTTGAAGCCGCTGTGTGAGCGACGCGGGCAGGTTTGGTTCGTCGTCGGCGATGAGGGCGGTCGGCATGTCAGTCGATCGGAATCAACAGGGTGGCGGTGACGCCGTGCGCGGCGCTGGTGTTCGTGCCGACGGTGACGCGGCCGCGCTCGCCGTGCAGCGTCCTGATGCGCGCGGCGACGTTGGCGAGCCCGACGCCGCCGTGCCGCGCGCGAGCCGCGGGCGGCCGCAAACAGCTTCGTGATGCCGCCGTTCGCGATATGGGGCGTGCTCGTCGGGATGCCGCTCGGGCGTGCGATGAACGTGGTCGTGCGCGGCATGCGTCATGCAAGCGGACCGGGACGTAACGGGTTTCCGTATTCGGCCGATCCGCGATGACGAGGGCGAAACAGCAAGCGAGGAAGCTCAGCATGTGACTGCGAACGCGATGCGGCTTATCGTCGTCAATCCGGTCGGCATCGAATGGAAACGGCGTGTAACGCGCGCTGTTGCGCCCCCGTTTCGCTGTCACGGTCGCGTCACGGTGCGCCCCTAAGGTTGCACGTTCCCGTCGCGGCGGCATCGCCGGATCGGGAACGTACGCAATCCGCTCGCGACGCCGTGCCCGCGTCGCAGGTGGGCAACCGGGATCTCGCTCCCGGAGGCGCAGCAGTCATGCATCGCGCCAATTCATTCGAAAACAGGATCGACGCCGATTCGGACCGGATCGCGGACGATCAGGAGACAGGGACCATGCTGAGTCCGCACGAATTCTCGATGCTGTTGCGCATTGCACGTGCGCCGGACAGCGTCGATCAATCGAATCCGGCTTTCGCCGTGCTGGTTGAGAAGCGGTTGGTCGACGCCGCGCAGGCGCGCATGAACGCGGTGGCCGCGCGGCCGGCGCTGACGCCGATCGGCCAGATGTTGCTGGCGCGCTTCGACGAAGCCGCTTGAGGGGGGCGTCACGCCTTCATCGGGACGAAGGGCGTGACGCGTTGCAACACCGCGCCGCTTACTGCGCGACCGGCACCGTCACGTCGCTGCCGAACCAGTGCATCGAGATCTTCTTCAGCGTGCCGTCCTTGTGCAGCGATTCCAGCGCGTCGTTGATCGCCTTCTCGAACTTCGGATTGCCCTTGCGGAACGGGATCGCCATTTCCTGCTTGCCGCCGTTCAGCACCGCACCCGCGCGCAGCGGCAGATTCGACGTCTTGATCATGTACGGCAGCATCAGACGGTCGTCGAGCGTCGCCTCGATCCGGCCCGCGGCGAGGTCGCGCAGCTTCTCCGGTGCGCCCGGGTACGTCTGCACCTCGATGCCCGGCACGGTGCGCGCCATCTGGTCGTAGTTGGTGCCGAGCGTCACGCCGAGCTTCTTGCCCTTGAAATCGTCGAGCGACTTGAAGTTGCGCGTGTCGTCCTTGCGCTGGATCAGCTGTGCGGCCGAGTACGTGTACGGCTGGCTGAAGTCGAGCGCTTCCTTGCGCTGCGGCGTGATCGTGACCTGGTTGACGATCACATCGAACTTGCCGGCCTGCAGGCCCGCGATGATGCCGCTCCACTCGGTCGGGATGAACTGCGTCTTCACGCCGAGCTTGCCGGCGACCGCGTTCGCGACGTCGACGTCGAAGCCTTCGAGCTGGCCCGACGTGCCGCGCGAGTTGAACGGCGGATAGGTGCCTTCGAGGCCGACGCGCAGCACGCCGGCTTGCTTCACCGAATCGAGCAGATCGTCCGCGTGCGCGGCGACGGCCGTGAAGCCGAGGGCCGACGCGAGCAGCAGGCCCGACAGCAGGAACTTCGAACGTTTCATCTCAGATCTCCAGGGTTCAGTGTTGTGTGTGGTGAGCGCAGGGCGCCGGTCGGGCCCGGCGGGCCGCAATACGGGCACATAGACACTACTCGCAACCAAGCCGCGCCGGAAGTCGAATTGGCCCTGATTGCAATCGATTTCAGGCGGCCGCGACGGGTGAACGGGTTGGCCGGCGTCGGTGCGTGCGGCGTGCGGGCGGAACGAATGACGCGTCTTTAATTCCGGTGAGTTTTCAGGGACTGACGTAATTTCTCTGTAAAATCGCGCGAGCGAAATCCAATGCTCGCGCCATCCGAGGGCGCGCCAAAAGAAGAAAAGGCCGTTGCCATGAACATGCAGAACACAGTTGCCGCATTGCGCGGCGGGTTGCTTCAGCAGGACCGGCTGTTGAAGCTCGATACGCCGTTGGGGGCCAATGTCCTGACCGTGCAGCGGGCAGTCGGCCGTTCGCGCATCGGGCGCGCGTACGGGTTCACGCTCGACGTGCTGTCGACCGATAGCGATCTGGAACTTAAAAAGCTGATCGCGCAGCCCGTCACGTTGTGGATCCAGCAGAGCGACCGCAGCTACCGGCCGATCAACGGATACGTGCATACCGCGCGCCGGCTGGGCGCCGACGGCGGGCTCACGACCTATCAGCTCGAGTTCGCCGATTTCACCCATTTCCTGAAGTTCCGTCGCGATCAGCGGCTCTGGAACGACACGACCGTCGACCAGATCATCAGCGACGTGCTGAACAAGCATCCGCAGGCGCAGGGCCATTTCCGCTTTGCGCTGTCGAAGCCGCTGCCGAACCGCTCGTACACACGCCAGCACGACACCGACTGGCATTTCGTGCATCGGCTGATGGAGAACGAAGGGCTCTACTGCACATGGCAGCAGGCCGACGACGGCAAATCGCATACGCTCGTCATCACCGATAACCTGCAGGCGTTCACGCCGCTGTCGCCGGAAACCGTGCGCTTTTATCACGGTGGCGTGGCCGGCGAGGCTGACGCGTTCACGCAATGGTCGGGCACGCGCACGCTGCAGAGCGTCACGCGTTCGACGCGCACGTTCGACTACAAGAATCCTTCGCAGCCGTCGAACCCGAAGGGCACGTCGCTGCCGACGATGGGCGGCCAGGGCGAGTTGCCGGACCAGCTCGAAGTCTACGAGTACACGGGCGCTTACACGTATCTGGACCAGACGCGCGGCGACCATCTGACGAAGGTCAAGATGGAGGAGTGGGAGTCGCAGGCAAAGCGCTTCCATGGTGCGGGCGGTGTGCGCGCGATCGACGCTGGACGGCGTTTCACGCTGGCCGATCATCCCGAGCACGATCGCGATCCCGCCGATCAGCGCGAGTTCGCCGCGATCGAGGTGGCGTGGTGGATCGAGAACAACCTGCCCGTCGCGAGCGACAGCGCCGACTTCCCGTACAGCCTGCGTGAGGCGTTGACGCAGGCACAGGACGGCTATGGCGCCGATCCCGCGTTTCGCGTGCCGCACGACGATGGGTCGGCCGGCTTCTATCTCGTCGAAGTCGAAGCGCAACGCGTGAACGTGCCGTATCGCAGCCCGTTCGAACATCACAAGCCCGAGATGCATCTCGAGACGGCGATCGTCGTCGGGCCGCAGGGCGAGGAAGTCTATACCGATGAACTTAACCGGATTCGCGTGCAGTTCGTGTGGGACCGCCTGAATCCGGGCAACGAGAACGCATCGTGCTGGGTGCGCGTCGTGCAGTCGGATACGGGCGGCGGCTACGGCGGCGTGCACGTGCCGCGCATCGGCGAGGAAGTGCTGATCGACTACGTCGGCGGCGACTGCGACCGGCCGCTGGCGGTCGGGCGCGTGTACAACGGCGCGAACCAGCCGCAGTGGCATACCGACGGGATCCTGTCCGGATATCGGTCGAAAGAGTATTCGGGCGGCGGCTACAACCAGCTCGTGATGGACGACGCGACCGGTCAGAACCGCGTGCAGCTGATGAGCAGCAGCGCGAACAGCCTGCTGCACCTCGGCTACATCATCGACCACAGCGGCAATTCGCGCGGGTCGTATCTCGGCAGCGGGTTCGACTTGCGCTCCGATGCATATGGCGCGGTGCGGGCGAGCCAGGGTCTGTACGTGACGACGCATCCGAAGGCGGCCAATAGCCAGCCTCTCGATGTGAAGGAAGCGCAACAGCAGCTCGTGACGGGCGAAAGCCTCGTCGAGGCGATGTCGGGCGTGAGCGAACAGCATCAGGCAGAAAGCCTGAAGGACGCGCAGGACACGATGCGCGCGTTCACCGATGCGACGCAGGACAGCAAGTCGGGTAGCGCGTCCGGCGGACGCACGGCCGGCGGCGGCACCGGCAACGCGAACGCGTTCAAGGAACCGGTGATGCTGTTCGGCAGCCCGTCGGGGATCGGGATGTCGACGCAGCAGTCGGTGCACGTGGTTGCGAACGATCACGTGAACGTTGCGAGCGGGCAGAGCGTGCACGTTGCCGCGGGCAAGTCGCTGCTGGCGAGTATCGGGCAGAAGCTGAGCCTGTTCGCGCAGAACGCGGGGATGAAGCTGTTCGCGGGCAAGGGCAAGGTCGAGATCCAGGCGCAGTCGGACAACGTCGAGGTGACCGCGCAGAAGGCGGTGAAGATCGTGTCGGCAACGGGGCAGATCGAGATCGCGGCCGATCAGGGGATTCTGCTGACGAGCGGCGGCGGGTATATCCGCATTCAAGGCGGGAACATCGAGATTCATACGCCGGGTGCGGTGGATGTGAAGGGCGCGTCACATACGTTCGCGGGACCGGCGAGCATGGGGTATCCGTTGCCGAGTCCGCGGCCGGATCAGCCGGGGCAGTTGGAGTTGTTGCACAAGTACGTGAACGGCGAGGCGGTCAAGGGCGGGTTGTTCACGGTGAGAGACGTGAACGGCGCCGTGTTGAAGAAGGGCGCGCTCGACAACAGCGGCCATACGGTCGTGAGCGGCTTGCCGCCCGGCGCGGTGCGCGTCGAGTTCGGGAAGGACCCGCGCGAGTCGGATCAGCCGGCGAACTATTTCAAGCAGGCGAAGTGGCCGGCCGAGCCCGTCGAGCCGTCGCCGGAAGCCGCGCAGGCAGCGGCAACGGGGCAGCTTGCCAGCCAGTTGCAGGGCATGGCGCCTGCCGCGGCGACGGCTGCCATGGGGCTCGTGAGCGGTGGTGGTGCAGGCGCAGCGCTGGGCGGGCTGGCGAGCTCGGCGTTGCCGGCTGCGGCGGGCGCGCTGGGTGGCGCGGGCGCGGTGTCCGCGTTGCAGACGGCTTCGAGCCTGGGCAGCGCCGCGAAACAGGTGGCCGGAATGGTGCAGGCCGCACGCCAGGGCGGACTCGCGGCGTTGGCCGCGCCGGCTGCGAACGCGGCATCCGGGGCACTGCAGGGCGCATTGCCCGGTGTCGCCGGGATCGCGGGCAAGGGCGCGACGACGGTGGCGTCGGCGGCCGGTGCCACCGGCATGAAGCTGCCGACGAGCGGGTTTGGCGGACCGCTGAAATCCTGAGAGGGCGGCGCGTCAGCCGTCAAGAACAACTAAATCACGATTTGAACGAATAACGACATGGCACAACAACTTCCGCCGGACGCCGAGAAGGAACAGGCCGTTACCTGGCTCAGTGATGTTTCGCCCAAGGACGTTGCCGCCGTCGGCAACCGCTTCGACGCATGGTTGCGCCGGATCAGCGGCAACCACATCACGTTCGAGGACGTGAAGACGTTTGCCGGTGCCGTGCCGATCGTCGGCAACATCATGGCGATGGTCGACGCGCTTGGCGATATTGCCGAAATTGTGGAAAAGCGTGGCGGTCAAGTGCTCGATTACATGAGCCTCGCGATCAACCTGCTCGGCATCATTCCGATTCCGCCGACGCTCGCGCCGTTCCGGATGTCAGCGCGCCCCCTGCTTGCGCTCGTTCGTCACGAATTGCTGATGACGCGCAACAATCTCGGCGCGGCGATCATCTCCGTGCTGGTCACGCATATCAACGCGACCTGCGCGACCGAGATAGAGGATTTTCTCAACAAGCTGAAGGCCGGTCTCGTCGAGTTGCTCAACGGATGCGCGTCGAAATCCGAGGAGCTCATGATTGCGCTGGCGACCGGCATGGACAAAGCGCTGCACGGGCAGCTCTTCGATGCCAACGCCAATCTGAAACGCCAGCAACAGCTGGCGAAGAAGATGGCGGACAACCGACCGTGGTACAGCCCGGGTCGGGTCGGTGACGGCATCCAGTTCGCGTACGAGGGCACCAAGGCGCTCGGCAAGAAGGTCGCTAACAAGACTGCGGGCACGATGGCGAAGCTCGCGCCCGATGCTTGGCTCGAGCCGTTTCGCAGCACGGTGACATTCCTTCGGACCGAGGCACCGAAGATCGCGACGTCGATTCGTTCGCTCGCCGGCAGCGAAGAAGGCAAGATGATGTGGCTGGTCTTGCAACTGATTGAGGCTGTTGGGCGCGTCAAAGCACGCGCGAAGCTTCATGAGCAGAGTGCGGACGTCAAGGCGAGCGGGAAGAGTCAGGCGAAGAAGACGCGGGGGCAGGAAGGGCTTGAGAAGACCGAAGGGCAGGCGCCGGCCGAGGGGCCGGGAAGGAGCGCTTGCAAGGCATGCGGGCTCGGGGCATCGCAGGCATCGATCGATTTCGCATTCGGTGACGAGACGTTCTCGCACGTTGATTTCGACCTGCCGGGCGCGCTTCCGCTCGTTTGGGAGCGTACGTATCGCTCCCGGCTGTCCGCGTATGATAACGGCGAGTTGGGTGCGCGATGGATCACGCCATATACGACGCGAATCGACATCAAGAACGGTCACTGGATCTATCGCGATGCGGATGGGCGCAGCATCGATTATCCGGCGCTCGTGGCCGGCGCTGTGCACGACGATCTGTCGGAGAACCTGACGTTGTCGCGGCTCGACAATACGTGGGTGACGATCGCATACGGCCATGACGTGCTGCATGTGTACGAGCGCCGTGGCGACGTGTTCCGGCTCGCGATGCAGAAAGATCGAGCCGGGAACACGATCACTTTCGACTACGATGCGCTTGATCGCATTGCGCGCCTGATCGATGCGAGCGGCAATGTGCTTGCGTTCGAGCACGACAAGCATGGCCGGATCGTACAGATCGAGCACGTGCTCAAGGACGGCGAGCGACGCACGTTGGCGGGCTATGAATACGATGCGGACGGCGATCTCGTGCGTGCGGTCGATCGTCACGGCAATGCACGGACGTATCAATATCGCCGCCACCTTGTGACGCACTATACCGATCGCACGGGCCGCGGGATGACGCTCGAATGGGATGGTGCGGATGCCGACGACAATGCAGACGCGAAGTGCATCCGCGAATATGCAGATGACGGCAGCCTCGATCTCCGGCTCGCGTGGAATCCGAATATCCGTCTGACCTACGTGACCGACGCGCTCGGTCAGATGACGCGGTACTACTTCAACATCCACGGTTACGTATACCGGATCGTGTATCCGGACAGTAACCAGGAGTGGTTCCGGCGCGATGCCCATCACAATCTGGTGCTGCATATCCGGCAAGACGGCAGCATCGAACGGAGTGAATACGACGCGGGCGGCAATCTGGTTCAGCAGGAGCGGGCGGACGGCAGCGTCATCGAAATGGCGTATGACAACAAGGATCAGTTGATCCGGCTCGTCGATCCGAGCGGGCATGTCTGGCAGCGCAAGTACGACGACGCGGGCAACCTCGTCGAGGAAATCGATCCGCTCGAGCACGCGACGAAGTACAGTTACAACGACAAGGGATTGCCGACGCAGATCACCGACGCGAAGGGCGGCTCGAAGGCGCTTGAGTACAACGACGACGGGCAGTTGACAAGCTACACGGACTGCTCCGGAAAGAAGACGGAGTGGCGCTACGACGCTATTGGGCGCGTGATCGAGACAAAGGACGCATCGGGTGGTGTGGTCGCGTACGACTATGGTCCGAATGGCCAATTGACGTCGATTCGTTCGCCGGCCGGTGTCGTGCACATGCAATACGACGCTGAAGGTCGCTTGTTGCGGCGTACCGATCAACTCAATCGATCGACGCGATACGGCTATGACGCGGTTGGCCGTATTGCGAGCCGCGTGGATGCGCTCGGCCGGACGCTTGCGTATCGCTATGACCGTCTCGGTCGCTTGACTGCGTTGACCGATGCGAACTTTGCAACGTACCAGTTTTACTACGATCCAGCGGGGCGGCTGATCGAGGAAATCGGCTTTGACGGCAAGTCGACGCGCTATGAGTACGACAAGGAAAGCGGCAGCCTTGTTTCGGTTGACGAAGCGGGTTGGGTGACGTCGATTGACGTTGACGCGAACGGCCGTCTGATGAAGCGTGTCGCGGGGGAAAGCGAGGAGCGGTTTGCCTACGACCTGAGTGGCAGGTTGATCGACGCGGTGAACCGATACAGTCGCGTGCAGTTCTTCTTCGATCCGGTCGGCAATCTCGTGCGTGAACATCACGCTCATGATCTGTTTGGCGAGCGGCGCAGCTACGTGTGGCATCACGAATACGACGAACTCGGCAACCGGCGACGTACCGTGCGGCCAGACGGTCATGCGGTCGACTGGTTGATGTACGGTTCCGGGCATGTGCACGGGATGCTGCTCGATGGCAAGGAGCGTGTGCAATTCGAGCGTGATGACCTTCACCGCGAGACGATGCGCGTTCTGTCGAGCAAGGTCGGGCAGCGCACGCACTACGATCCGGCGGGACGCGTACTGCAGCAGACGATCCAGCGGTCGATGGCTCCGGCGCCGCTCGCCGAGCGGCGGTATCGCTATGATGCGGCAGGACAATTGTCACGGATCGAGGACAGCCGCAAGGGTGGGACTGACTATCGATATGATCCGATCGGGCAGTTGATCGAAGCAATCAGCCCAGTTGCGAAGGAATGGTTCGCGTTCGATCCGGCGAGCAACATCATCGATCCGGTGCGGTCTATGGAGGCGCCTGTATCCCGTCCGAGCCCGGTGCGGCCCGAAAGCACGTCGGCGGTCGAGGTGCAGAAGGTGACGGGTAACCTGCTGAAGACGTATGCGGGGATGCACTTCGAGTACGACGCACGCGGGAATCTGGTGCGCAAGCGTACGCCGGCGGGTGAGCAGGAGTATGAGTGGGACGGGTTCAATCGTTTGTTGTCGGCGCGGGTTGAGGAGGCGTCGCGGCGGAGTCAGTCACGGTACTTTTACGACGCGTTCGGTCGCCGGATCGCGAAGGAGGTGAACGGCGAGCGCACGGTGTTCGGGTGGGACGGTGACACGCTGGCGTATGAGAGTGATGGCGAGCGCGGCACGCACTATATTTATGAACCGGGGACGTTTGTGCCGCTGGTGCAGTACGTGGCGGAATCGGTAGAGGGAATCGAAACGCCGGAGCGGAAGAGTACCGAACGCTATGTGCCAGAGGAAGATCCGCTGCAGAAGATGCCGCAGCGGCGAGGCGACGCGACACTGTTCTATTACCACTGCGACCAGATCGGTACGCCTCGGTTGCTGACGGATGGCGACGGTGACATCGTGTGGGAGGCGTCGTACAAGGCGTGGGGCGAAGCGCGCGAGATTATTGCGCGTGCATCGACGGCAGCAGGAATCGCGCTGAGGAATCCGCTGCGGTTTCAGGGGCAGCAGGTTGATGAGGAGACAGGGCTACATTACAACCGGTATCGGTATTACGATCCCTATTCCGGGCGATTCATCGCGAAGGATCCGATCAGGCTGGCTGGAGGCATCAATGTCTATCAGTATGTTCCTGCTCCAACGGGATGGGTTGATCCTCTCGGGTTGGCAAAGTGCCGTCCTTGTCCCGAGGATTGCGAAAAAATCTTGACGGAAGCTGGTCGAGGTTACGGCAGGTATGACAAAGTGGACGCGGACTCGCATCACGTCATACAGAACGCTGCTATGAAGGGATCCGTATCGGACTACAACGAGATGGGCGCGCCTGCAGTGCAATTGGAAGGCCCGCCAAATAAGGTTGGAACCGAGCACTACATTGCCACTCAGTCCCAACGCCAGAAAGGGGTCGGTGGGAATTACGCAGCGGAGCGTCGTGTCGCATATAGGGCTCTTCGGCGAGCAGGTCTGTCCGAGAGCGAGACGCGTTGCCATATCATGCGGAGCGATGCGCACTTTGCCAACTTGGGCGTGACAGGTGATACGCCGACCCGAATGCCGGGAAATCGAAACAGTTCGACTCGGAGGTGGTAGCGTGAACGGATGGATTACGTCGGCGATGGTTTTGGAAATCATCAAAATATGTGCTCTGATTTCAAAGGATGATTTTGTTCGCTTGGAGGTAGATGGAAACTTCGAAGTTAGCACGTCATCCGAAATAAAGGCTGGGATTTTGGAGTACCTGGGAGGGGATTTTCAGAATGAGATCGACTTGGCGCGAATCGGAGTCCCGGATGAGAATTATGTTCTCAATCATTCTGCCTTGTACGAAATAAACCCCAGTTCACCATCGGGTCGTGATAAGCGAATTCAAATTAATTTGATAATTGATGGTGTTGAGAGCGATCTGACTCTGATTTTGCGTGCTCACAAGCGAGAAAGTGGTGATGAGGTCCGCATTTACGGTGCTCTTACACTTTAGATCTGCACGGGCCACGTGCGCATGACTGGAAATGAAAAATGTCGATAGTGATTTCAACAAGATACGCAAAATTCTCAATGTTGATGCAACTGCCGTAGGTCACGCAACTTCGGCGGTGGCGTTGACGCTGCCCTCGAATAAGGACGTTGCGACTTGGCTATCGGCACTGAGAGGGAGTGATTTACATATCCCCTGGTCGGCTGAGGAGCTTCATCTATACGGGAGCGAAGCGACCCTAGAGGGAGGGCAGATCGGATACCGCGTTGATCAGGCTGGGAGGCGCTTGCCAAACTGGCAGGATGATTGGGTAGTCCTCGGGGAGATAAGCGGTGACCCGATCATCGGACGGGTCGAGGAGAGCAGTTGTGCTGTCCTGTTTGCCCGACATGGAGCGGGGACGTGGAAAGCGAATTTGGTTTCAGATAACACGGCGGTATTTGCCAAAGTGTTGCGCGTTTGGTGCGACCTATTTATAGGGCAGTACTCGAAGAATATTCGTGACAACATGCTAGCTGTACGACCCGATTTCCTGGCTGATCTCCGGCAGCATATTAACCAAACGTTATCTGATGCCGGTGCCGAGGTGTTTATGGCCATGGTTGATGGCTAGGACGAGGCTGCATTACAACCGCCTTTCGTATTATGGTCCAGCAGTTGGGAGGTTCATCTCAGTAGATCTGATTGGACTGGCGGACTGCTCTCAGTCAATCCGGTCGATCAGGGAAGCGGGAGCCTCATTTCTGTCGACGACAGGTTGCATGAGTTCGATGGTCTTGATGCAATTGGCTACCCGTTGAAGCGTGTGTCGGGTGAAAGCGAGGAGCGGTTTGCCTACGATCCGAGCGGGTGGCTGGTTGACACGGTGAACCGATACAGTCGCGTCCAGTTCTTCGTCGATATGATTCAATCTCGTGCTCGGACATCAGGACTACGATCTGTTCGGGGAGCGGCGCAGCTACGCCTGGCATTACGGATACGATGAAAACTCGGCAATCGGCGGCGAACCGTTCGACCGGATGGCCATGCGATCGACTGGCTGATGTACGGTTCGGGGTATGTACACGGGATGCTGCTGGATGGCGAGGAGCGCATACAGTTCGAGCGCGAGATTTGTGCCGCGAGAGGGCGCGGACGCAATCCAGCAAGATCGGCCAGCGCACGACGTATGACCTGGCTGGCCGTGTGTTGCAACAAACCGTCCAGCGAACGATTTCCCCAGCGCCTTTGTTCGAGCGGCGGTATCTCTATGACGCGGTGGGACAACTGCTGCGTATCGAGGATAGCCGCAAGGGCGGGACCGACTAACGTTACGATCCAGTCGGGCGGTAGTTCGAAGCGATTAGTCCGATTGCGAAGGCGCGATTCGCGTTCGATCCCGTGAGTAATCGCATCGATCAGGTATTTCAGGGACAATTGATCGACGACGAGACAGGATTACATTACAACCGAAATCGCTATTATGATCCCGGCACTGGGCGATTTGTCTCCAAGGATCCGATCGGGCTGAGAGGCGGGCTCAATGTCTATCTAACCCTATCGAGTGGGTCGATCCGCTAGGGTTGTCGCCTTGCGACTGCCTGACTAAGACTGAATGCAAACTCCTTTTGGCCAAGATATATCTTAAGGCCTTAGGTCAGAAGAAATCCGACGGTAGCCGAGGGCTACAGGAAAGAATCGATCATCTGAAGAAGGATGCGTATAAGCTTTACGATTTTGCGCCGAAGATGGGTGATAAGCGAGATTATGGTGCGCTCGCAGGAAAAGGAACTTATGAGGGGCACGTAAAGGCGGCGCAGCAATTGCAGAGTGGACTCAGGCGGAACATCAAAGATTTTGACGAGGGTGGGTGCTCTAATTTTTATACAATCCCTCAAAAAATCCGCACCGTTGCGTTTGATGTCGACATTCCTACTGCTCTGGAGGGTAGATAGTGGATTTTAATGATGTGATCTTCGCGGTCAGTGCGGATTGTTATTCAAGTGTGCTCATCCCGGAAGCGAGTTGCGAGGAACGGGATAAGTTGAAAATGGTCGCTCGCGAGGCGGTGGGCGTTGTTCTTGATGGAGCCCGCGATTATTATATGGAGGCAAATTTATCTCCCGCAAAGCTCTTGAAGAACAAAGAGTTTTTTTGGGAGTTAATGGGTGAGAAAGATGTCGCGGATGATGTGGCCTTGAGGTTGCATTTTTTTGAAGCGGTCATTGTCAATCGTGACGAAGTTCGCGAATCGGCGGTGGCACTTATCGGTAGCGTGTCTGCTCGATTGAGGTGGTTGCACACAGACAGTTTCTCGATTGAGATCGATGATGATCTAATAGAAGCGGTCGCCGCAATACAGGATGAGACGTTCGATCAGAATGAGGTCGGCCAGATTGGTTGGCGTGAAATAAACAGAATCTGGGATAACGCGGACTCAGAGTGGGATCGGTATTTGGTTGGTGTTATGTGCGATGTGCCGGACTCAATCTGCGTGACTGTTAATGGTTTGCTTAATTCTGAAAATTCCCTGAGCTATCTGCTGAAATGGAAGCGAGGGGTTTCGAATGTGGATTTCTTGCTGTTAATTGATGCTGTCGAGCGTCAGGCGATAAGCGAGTTGCCAACAAATAAAAATGTGGCAAGTCGGGTTGTGGAAATATTGAGGTTATTGGGAAAATAGATCGAATGCGTGATGCATTGTGGCTTATTCCTATAATTTGAAAATTGACTTGGGTGTGATCTGATGAGTCCATCAGTGCGAATTGCGTTTGCCTCCTTTATCCTCCTCGCGCTTTCGGCAACATCATACGCCGACGATTTTCGACCAAGAGCCGCGGCAGCCCCTGATCTGGCTCATTTGAAGCTCTTTAAAGCCAACGGTCTGAGCTTCCAGCTCCCGGCAGATTGGCGGGTCACGGCAAACGATCGACTTCAGGATACCGACGGCCGAGGAATCAGCATCGAAGCCGACAAATCCGCATTCGAAGTACTGAATCTGGACGTCGTTGTTCAGGTGCTGCGAACCAAGGTCGCACCTTCATTCGAAGGTACAGCGCAGTACCTCTACGAGAGCCAGGTGGACGACAAACCCGCTCAGTACACGAAGCCGGACTTTGCGCCTTTCATGCTGAACGACAAGTATCCGGCGCTTGCTTCACGCTATACGCACAACATCTTCAAGCAAGACGAACTCTATGCACATCGTCTCGATCTCGTTACGAGCAAGGTCTGCGGCAACGGATGGACCTGCGTTGTCTTCTCGTCGGGATTGGCTGCGAACGAGAATGCCGCGAAGCAGGGCATGGCCAAGATCTATGAAACGATCCGCTACCAACCCTGACTTTCGGCGTCGGCGATGGTCCACTACTCGTCTCTTGACGCTGCGTTTCGGGCACATCCGATCCGGATCGCAGACTGGGGATACATGCTCTGCCGAGAGGTTGAACTCGCTGCATCGGGCGCAGTGTTTTTCGACGACGTCGAAGATCCTGGGTACTGCCGGCGCGCCGCGTTTGCGGGAAGGGCCGGCAACCTGATCGTGTTGACCATTGACGCCGCTTCAACGTGTGGCAGCGTGCTGTTCGCATGCGACAGACGAATTGACACCGACAGGATCTGGCGTGATGTGCTGCCAGACGAATTCTCGGGCTGGATCGATGCATTCGACATCGTGTATTTCGGGCAACCGACCTAGCGGATTGCGGTTCGTCTGGAATGCGCTGTGGAGCATCGGGCAACGTGCAATGTCCGTGACCAAAGACAGCCGGCCAAGCCCACCAGCGTGGAATTGGCATAATCACGGCTTGCCGCCGCGATTTCTCGGCCACCCCGACGATTCACCCAGTTACAACTGCAATACCCATGTCGATCTCCACCGCGACCGAAGTGTCGCTGAAGCACATTCTTGAACACCCTGGCGATTTCTCAGGATGGCTCTGCCTGCCACCGATGCCGTGGACGCTCGATACCGAGGGCATCTTCTCCGAAGACACGAAGGACGCAGACACCGACGAAAACACGGCGCCCGTCATCGCGACCCAACCCGGCTGGCAAGTCACTCTGGACAGCGCGACAATCGCGGACATCGTGATCAATGCGCACGACCAGGTCGACGAGCCGAGCGTTACGCAATTGCTCGACGCGTTCGTCTTCTATGTCGAGAACGACGCATTTATCCTGTTCTGACGATGCACTAGTCGCACGATGGCAGGCCGCTGCATTGCCATGCTTCGTCCGGCGTGTAGTTGTCCAACAGAATCTGTAACGAGCGAGCTTTTGGCGAAAACGTGATGACGATCCCCGACGATGTGCATGCCCATTTGTCGAAACAGACCGGTAATGTAGAGCGCGACGATCCGGAAGCTGTACTCGACGCACTCGACCGTCTCCGCATCTCTCGCGACACCGAATTCGCCGCCTTCTATCTCGCGTACCAAGGGCCTTTTATCAGCCGTCGCCCAATTGCCGAGTTATGGGATCTGCTCGACTACTCTGGCATCGTCGCGTCGCTCGACTACGTGCGGGATCGCTATGAGTTTCCGGATCACCTGTTGCCGCTGACATCGGATGAAAGCGAAGGAATGTACCTGTACGATGCGCTGTCTGGTGCGGTCCACGACTACGATTTGAGCCGGCATACGCGATTCATGGCCGGAGAAATCGATGCGCGCTGGGTCACGTTCTCGGCGTTCCTGACGTGGTATTTCGACGAAGAGGCTGGAAGTTAGGCCGGTAGCGGTTGAGTGCATGCGAGTATCGCGATGAAACGCGCTGACCAATACGCTTCTGACGCGCTTCTGACCGGAACAAGATTTCACACATGGTGCGAATGACATGCGCGACCACGAATTCGAAGTGATCTACGTCTACGCAGGCCACTCCAGCGACGGGCATCCGGTTCACGAAGAACTCCCCGCGCGCGAGATCGCCCCAGGCCACTACGAACTGCTGGCGTCCCCCGGGCTCACGCTGAATCTCGCCAAAGGCGACGTCATCCGCATCGACGATCCGGATCACCCGGCGACCGTGTTGAAGCGCGGCGGCAACTACTGTATCCAGGTCTACGGCGACACCATTCCACGCGACGAAATCGACCGGCTCGCACACGAAGTGGAGATCGAACTTGGCGGCACGCTCGACGGTCGCTACGGCGGCTCGCTTGCGCTATCGGTGCCGTCGAAGGCCGGTGACGAGCGAATTCGCGCAGTATTCGATGGCTTTACCGCGAGATCCGGTCTCGCGTGGTACTACGCGAACATCTACCTGAACTTCGAAGATCCCGACGACGAGACGTTGCTCGATTGGTGGATCGACCGATAACGGAACAGCACCGATCGAGCGACCGGAACGAACACGCGTCGGGCGCCGGCGTGCTTATCATTCGGGCTAACTCGTCGCACGACAGGAAAAGGAATGGAGTGCACATGACAGACGATCCGTCGGCACTGCTTGCGTATCAGGAAGCCATCTGCACGCGATACGGCCTATCCGCCGTCGACCCCGAAGACATGGTCGCCGTCGCGATGTCGACGCTTGGGCAGATGCCTGTCTATGGCACGCGCATCGTGCTATCGGAAGGCGACAACATCGGCTGGTTTTTTCATTGCGGCGAATTTTCCGACGCCGCCGATTTTTACCAGCCGCTGCACGCCGCGCATCTGTCGACGTACTTGCCGTTGGTTCGACCGTACCTGAGGTTACCGCCAGGCGCGCGCTTCATCATCGACGGCGCCGGCTACGAAGATGTCTGGATGGATTTGCCTGCCGATGAGGCATCGCGGGTAAGGCCTTGACGCCCCACCGCACGCCGCAACAAAAAAGGACCGCTCAGCGGTCCTTTTTTCATGAAGCGTTGCCCCAACAACCGGCACCCCTCAAGGCAACGAAATCGTCAAATTAGCCGACTCCGGCCCGACCTTGATCACCTGCGAATAAGGCGCCAGCGCCTGCAGCGTCTTGTCCTTCAGATACGTGTTGAGCCCGAGGAACCCGAGCAACGCAACCAGCGCGAACACCGCTCCGATCGCCCACACCGGCACCTCACGCTTCAGCCGATGCGCAATCTGATCCGGCAACGGCCAGTGCGGTGCAAACGGCGCGCGCTTGCCCTTCATATGCGCGATCTCATCCCCGAGCCGCGCCGTCAGATAAGCGAGCTTCTCCGGCCCCTCGAGCAGATACTTGCCCTGGAACCCGAGCAGCAGGCACATATGAAACACCTCGAGCGACTGCAGCCGCGCCGCACCCTGCGCACGACATTCCTCGAGATACTGGAAGAACTTCTCGCCCGCGAGCTGTTCGCCGAACAGCACGAGCTGCAGCGGCCGCCGTTCCCAGTCTGCACGGATCTTGAACTGCGACGACAGCACCATCTCGTCGATGGCCGCACAGAAGGCGAACTTCGCGCCGTACACGTCCTCGGCGGCAATATTCAGCTTCTTCGCACCGCGCTCGAAATCCGACAGGAATTCCTGGATCTTCGTGCTGAACTCGCTCGCGCTGTCCGGCTCGCGGCCGTTCTTGAGCAGGAACAGCATGAAGAACCCGTCGTACAGCAGGTCAACCAGGGAACGGGCCTGGAACGCGGAATCCGTCGACGCCGGGGTATGCATGGGGGCCGGCGCGTTGTCGCCGAACAGGGAAGGCGCGTAGCTCATGATGTGACCGCGATCAGTTCGAATTTCAGGTCATTGATGCCAGTCGGCGCGTAGATCATCGCGGACTGGGCCTGCAGCATGCGCTCGTACAGCGCGCCGCGCGAATCGAGCGAGAAGTAGCAGGCGCCGGGTCGCACGGGGATCGCGGGCGGTACCTGCGGCGTGTACGAGAGCCGCACGCCGGGCATCGCCGACAGCACGAGCTTGTCGACGTCGTCGGGCGCGCCGACCTTGAAGCGGGCCGGCACGGCATCGACGAGCTCGACGCTCGGCATGTCCGCGGACACCGCCAGATAGAACTCGGTCTTGTCGTCGATCTTGCCCGAATCGAGGCGCCCGAGGTGGAACGACGGACGCACTTCGTCGAGCGTGATCGAGAAGTAGCGCGTCGAGATCACGGTGTCGAGCAGCTCGCGCAGTATCAGGTCGAGACGCGCAAAGCTCGGGCCCGGATCGTCGTGGCGGTACACGGGCAGGTCGGCTAGCGTATAGCCCTTCGAGAACGTCATCAGCTGGCCCGCGAGGCGCAACAGTTCCTGGTACAGCCGCTCGGGATGCAGCGCCGCGTGCTGGTGCAGGTGCGCGAGCGTCGCGAACGCGGCGTTCGCGGTGTGCAGCAGCCAGAACGACGCGATGTCTCCCGAACGGAACTCGATGATGTTCTTCGACGGCTCGCGGTGGAAACCGTACAGCGCGTTCACCTTCGCCTGCAACGCGTCGACCAGCTGGCGCAGCCGCTGGTGCAGGATCGGCGAGGCCTCGATCGCGAGGCACGGCGGTACGAAGCTGTCGTCGATCTCGAACCCGGACGTCGCGGTGCGGCGCACGCGCACGAGCGGCACCGACAGCAACTGGTCGCGCGGTTCGCTATGCGCGATCAGCTTGACCTGCGTCTTCAGGAACGTGATGTCGGCTTCGGCCGCGTCGGTGAAATTGTCGGCGACGCTCGTCTGCTCGCTGACGAAACGCGTCATGAAGCCGGCGGCCGGATCGTCGCTGTAATTGGTGCCGTTCTCGCGCAGCGGGTGCAGCGCGAGATAGAACACGAATTCGTTGATGCCCTCGGGCAGCGTGTCCAGCGCGATCGGCGGCGGCAGTTCGTCGGCCTGCGGCCCGGCGTATAACGCGCCGTCCGGGAACACGAGCGCGAGTTCGGCAACCCGCAGCACGTTGCTGCCGAGCGCGTCGCGGTCGATGCGCACCGAGCGCACGCCCCAGTTGTAAGGCTGGATCGCCTGGATCGATTCGAACAGGCGCGCTTCGTGGTACGCGTCCTGTCGCTGAAAGTGTTGAGGCCGGAGGAACAGCCCTTCCCCCCACAGCACCTTGGCCGAATAACTCATGTCAAATCCGGTTAATGTCGCGTTGCGAAGTAATCGATTTGTTCGTGCCCGAATTAAATCGCCAATTGTTAACTCTTGTTAATTGACATTCGTGCGTCATGCTTAACCGCAAGAGACCGAAGACAGCATATTCAGCGGTTGCGAAGGCGCACCTTGTTGCGGTGCGATGACGGTGCCGTCGGTGACCGTCATCGCGCAATTATGCAGGCCGATAATTATGCCGGATTTCTCCGACTTTACCGGATCGAACGTCAGTTTCCATCGTTGTAGTGCGGGATCGCGGAACAGCGCAACGATGCCGAATGCCTGCGCTTCGCGCGAAACCTTCTCGGTCGCCGTGTAGCGCTGGCCCGGAATCAGCGTGATTTCACGCACGTTCAGCAGGTCGGCGCCGAGCGCGGCCTTTTCCTTGGTCGGATCGGTAAATGCGTCGAACGGCGCCTGCTGGAACGACGTCGGGTCCTTCAGCGCATAGAGCCGCACGACGAGCGCGAGCGGTTTGTTGTCGGTCGCGGCATTCAGGTTCGGCGCGGCGGCCAGCGTGAGCCCGATATTGCGCGGCGGTTTCTGCGCGTCCGGCAGGTCGGGCTTGCCGACGCCGGCAGCCTGCAGCACGGCGCTCGCGGCCGAGCCGAGCAGCGGGGCGGCCGCGCATCCGGCCAGAAGGGCGCAGGCAACCAGCGGCAGCGCGTAGCGAATCATGGACGATCTCATCGTGTTTCCGGCGTGCCGCCTTTATCCCTGTCAGAACTGCCGGGTATTTCCGCGTTCAATGCGTATCCCCGGCATTGCACTGTTCAACTATTAAGCACGCCCGCGTCGTGGCAAGCGCTCGGAAATTTTTTCCGCCACCCGGGCGGCGCGTCGCGCAACCAGTAAAACTTGCGCATTCCGGCCGAAAGAAAAACCGCTGCGAGCCTGCAGCGAGAGGCCATTCGAGGGGGTAGCGCCCGGATTTAAAAGGAATTACTCTTCACACGACGATTGAATTATGAAAAATTGATCGGTACTATACCCGCGCGCTTCTTGCAAAGCAAAAGAACCAGATTCTCAACGATTTAAAACTCACGCGCCGGTGGATATAACGATGAAAGACCGTCTCTTCGCAAAACTGTCTGGGGTAGTAGTGGCTTGCGGCGTGATCGCCGGCTGTGCGAGCCAGCCTCCCGCGCCGCCGACTGCCGAGGTGTTCAACAAGTCGCTGGCCGATGCGGACGCGGTTGCGAAGGCGGGTGACCAGGACAAGGCTCTCGGCCTGTATCAGCAGCTCGCGAAGTCGGATCCGACGCGCGAGGAACCGTGGTCGCGCATCGCGCAAATCCAGTTCGCCCAGAACCATTACGGCCAGGCAATCGTTGCCGCGCAGGAAGCACTGCAGCGCGACGCGACCGACCGTCAGGCGAAGAGCGTGCTGGCCGTCGCCGGCCTGCGGATCGCGACGCAGTCGCTCGGCGAGCTGCGCCAGGATTCGTCGCTCGCGGGCGACGCGAAGTCCGATGCGCAGGCGCTCGCGAAGCAGCTGCGCGACACGTTGGGCGAATCGGCGCTGTTCCCGCCTGAAACGAAGGTCGTGAAGCCGCGCCCGCCGCGCCGGATCGTCCATCGTCCGAAGGGCGCTGCCGCACCGGCAGCCGAAGCAGCGGCGACCACCGCGCCGACGCCGCCCGCCACACCGCAAAAGGGCGGCGGTGACCCGTTCGGCGCACTGCGCAACTGACGCGACAACTACAACCAACCTGGGAGCCGTCGATGGCCAAGAAAGAAAGCATTCAGAAAAGCTTGCAGAAAATACGGCCGCCGCGCGTCCAGCTGACCTACGAGGTCGAGAAGGGCGACGCGATCGAGGTGAAGGAACTGCCGTTCGTCGTCGGGGTTGTCGGCGATCTGGCGGGCCAGTCCGAGATCGAGCAGCCGAAGCTGCGCGACCGCAAGTTCGTCAATATCGACCGCGACAATTTTGACGACGTGATGAAGGCGATCGAGCCGCGTGCCGCGTTTCAGGTGGAAAACCGCCTGAGCCCGGAAGGCGGCAAGTTCGCGGTCGACCTGAAGTTCCGCTCGCTGTCGGATTTCAGCCCGGACGAAGTCGTCGAACAGGTCGAGCCGCTGCGCCGCCTGCTCGAGGCACGCTCGAAGCTCGCCGACCTGCGCAACAAGCTCGCCGGCAACGACAAGCTCGAGGATCTGCTGTCCGAGGTGCTGAAGAACACGCAGCAGCTGCAGGAGCTCGCCAAGGGCACCGGCGGCGACAAAGACGGCGAATGACGACGGAGTGTTGAGATGAACCAGCAAACGGCTGCGGCCCAAGCCAGCGGCGCGGAATACGCCGCCGGGACCTCGCTGCTCGACGACATCGTCGAGAAGAGCAAGGTCGCGAAATCCGATTCCGAGCATGCACGTGCGAAGGACCTGATCGGCGAACTCGTGCACCAGGTGCTCGACGGCACGGTGATCGTGTCGGACAACCTGTCGGCGACGATCGACGCGCGCGTCGCGGAACTCGACCGCCTGATCTCCACGCAGCTTTCCGCGGTGATGCATGCGCCGGAATTCCAGCGCCTCGAAAGCACGTGGCGCGGCATGGATTACCTGGTCAAGGAAAGCAACACCGGCCAGACGATCAAGATCAAGGCGCTGCACGCACCGAAGCGCGACCTCGTGCGCGATTTCAAGGGCGCGAGCGAGTTCGACCAGAGCGCGCTGTTCAAGAAGGTCTACGAAGAAGAGTTCGGCACGTTCGGCGGCTCGCCGTTCGGTGCGCTGATCGGCGATTACGAGATCTCGCGCCAGCCGGAAGACTTCTACTTCATCGAGCAGATGTCGCGCGTCGCGGCGGCCGCGCACGCGCCGTTCATCGCGTCGGCGTCGCCGGAGCTGCTCGGCCTCGAGACGTTCTCCGATCTCGGCAAGCCGCGCGACCTGGCCAAGGTGTTCGACACGGTCGAATACGCGAAGTGGAAGTCGTTCCGCGACTCCGAGGATTCGCGCTACGTCGGTCTGACGCTGCCGCGCTTCCTCGGCCGCCTGCCGTTCAATCCGAAGGACGGCCAGACCGCGGAACGCTTCAATTTCGTCGAGGACGTCGACGGCACCGAGCACGACAAGTACCTGTGGTGCAACGCCGCGTGGGCATTCGCGGCGCGCCTGACGGCCGCGTTCGACGACTTCGGCTGGTGTGCGGCGATCCGCGGCGTCGAAGGCGGCGGCCTCGTCGAGGACCTGCCGACCCACACGTTCAAGACCGACGACGGTGAAGTCGCGCTGAAGTGCCCGACCGAGATCGCGATCACCGATCGCCGCGAGAAGGAGCTGAGCGACCTCGGCTTCATCCCGCTCGTCCATTGCAAGAATTCCGATTACGCCGCGTTCTTCGCTGCGCAGTCGGTGCAGAAAGCCAAGAAATACAGCACCGACAGCGCGAATGCGAACGCCGTCCTGTCCGCTCAGCTGCAGTACATCTTCTCGGTATCGCGCGTCGCGCACTACCTGAAGGCGATGATGCGGGACAAGATCGGCAGCTTCGCATCGGCGCAGAACGTGGAGACTTTCCTCAACCGGTGGATTTCGCAGTACGTCCTGCTCGACGACAACGCCTCGCAGGAACAGAAAGCGCAATTCCCGCTGCGCGAGGCATCCATACAAGTGTCGGAGATTCCGGGCAAGCCGGGCTCGTATCGTTCGGTCGCGTTCCTGCGCCCGCACTTTCAGCTCGACGAACTCTCGATTTCTCTGCGACTTGTCGCTGATCTGCCCAAATCGGCAAATTCATAAGCGAGCAAAATCGCCCGGGCGGGCCGCCTGGGTAGGACGTTAAAACCACCTCTTTGGGGAGTAGAAGGACCATGTTACACATTCACTTGCAGTTTGGTAGCCCGGCAGTCAAGGGCGAGTCCGCGGACAAGGACCATCAGGGCTGGCTCGAGCTGAAGTCGTGGGATCACTCGATCCTGCAGCCGCGCTCGGCGACTGCTTCGTCGGCCGGCGGCCTGACGCAGACGCGTTGCGAACACGGCGACATGGTGTTCTCGAAGGAAATCGATTCGGCGAGCCCGCTGCTGTACCAGCACGCGTCGGGCGGCACGACGTTCGACGAGGTGACGATCCATTTCTCGCGCGCGGACGGTGAAGGCAAGCGCGTGCAGTATCTGGAAGTCAAGCTCAAGTACGTGATCATCTCGAGCATCGCGCCGAGCGTCCGCGAGGAAGGCCTGCCGATCGAGACGTTCTCGCTGAAGTACGCTGCCGTGCAGTGGAAGCAGACCCAGCAGAAGATCGGCGGCAACCAGGGCGGCAACACGCAGGGCGCCTGGAGCCTGACGAAGAACGACAAGACCTACGCGGTCTAAGGTCGGTTGCGGCAACGGGGCGCGCGGCGTCCCGTTGCCGCTTTAGCAGTGCATGCCGGCCGATGAAACGATTCGAACCCAGTTTTCTCGACAAGCTGTTCGACGACGAACCGCACCTGCCGGCCTCGGCAGCGATGCGGCAATTGTCGCTGGACGAGCTCAAGAACACGGTCGCCCGCGACGTCGAGGCGATCCTCAACACCCGTATCGCGCACACCGAGAACGAACTGGCCGCGCTGCCGGAATGCCAGAAATCGGTGCTGACCTACGGGCTGAACGATTTCGCGGGGCTGAGCCTCGCGAGTCACTACGACCGCGCGTTCATCTGCAAGTCGATCCAGCAGGCCATCGCGCGCCATGAGCCGCGCCTGCAGCAGGTCCAGGTGGCGTTCGAACTGAACGAGCAGGCGACCAACGCGCTCTACTTCGCGATCCAGGCGCTGCTCGTCGTGCACCCGGCCGAGGAGCCGGTGAGTTTCGACGCGATGCTGCAGCCGTCGACGCTGCAGTATTCGGTCACGCGCGCACGCGCCGCGAGAATGCAGTAAATCAAGCCGCCGAGCGGGCCGGACCGCCCGGTGGTTGATCAGGTCCGGCAGGAAATATTGAGGTTCGGGGTCGTCGATGGAAGAATTGCTGCCGTATTACGAGCGCGAATTATCGTTTTTGCGGCGCTATTCGCGAGATTTCGCCGAACGCTATCCGAAAATCGCGGCACGGCTCGCGCTGTCCGGCGAGCATTGCGAGGATCCGCACGTCGAGCGGATGATCGAGTCGTTCGCGCTGCTCGGCGCGCGCATCAACAAGAAGCTCGACGACGACTACCCCGAATTCACCGAAGCGCTGCTGGAAGTGCTGTATCCGCACTACCTGCGGCCGTTTCCGTCGTGTTCGATCGCGCAGTTCACGCCGGCGTCGCCTGGCCAGCAGACCGAACCGGTCGTGATCGATCGCGGCACCGAGCTGAAGAGCCGCCCGATCCGCGGTGTGCAGTGCCGGTTCCGCACCGCCTACGACGTGACGCTCGCGCCGATCCGCATCTCGGAAGCCCGCTACACGCCGGTCGCGCTCGCGCCGAGCGCGACGGTGCTGCCGTCCAATGCGACGGGCGTGATCTCGATCACGTTCGAATCGCTCGCCGCGCAGCTCGATCTCGGCGCGCTGAAGGTGCCGACGCTGCGCGCGCACCTGCACGGCGAGCAGTCGTTCGTCGCCGCGCTCACTGATTGCCTGTTCGTCAACGTGCTCGGCGCGTATGTCGAGCCCGAACGCAACGGCCGCTGGACCGCGCTGCGCAAGCTGCCGATCGCGCAGGCCGGCTTCGGCGAGGACGACGCGCTGATCGACTACCCGGCGAAATCGCATCCCGCGTACCGCCTGCTCACCGAATACTTCGCGTTCCCCGACAAGTTCGATTTCGTCGACTTCGACCTCGCGGCGATCGCGCGTGCGTCGGGCCGCTGCCAGCGCGCGACGCTGCACCTGGTGCTGCAGGACGTACGAAGCGATTCGCACGTCGCGCGGCTGCTCGAACTGCTGACGGCGAGCCACTTCCGGCTGTTCTGCACGCCGATCGTCAACCTGTTCCGCCAGCACGGCGAGCCGATCCGCATCACGCACCGCGCGGTGTCGTACCCGGTGATTGCCGAGGCGCGCCGCGCGTTCGCGTACGAGGTGTACTCGATCGACTCGGTGAAGCTCGTGCGGCAGCAGGCCCATGAAGAATCGGTGATCGAGTTCCGGCCGTTCTATTCGCTGCATCACGGCGAATCGGCGCGGATCGGTCATTACTGGTTCGCGCGCCGCAACGACTGGGTCGCGCAGAAGAGCCCCGGCTACGAAACGGAGATCTCGATCGTCGACATCGACTTCGAGCCGACGTCGCCGCAAACCGACACGCTGAGCCTCGACCTCACTTGCACGAACCGCGACCTGCCGGCGATGCTCGCGTTCGGACTCGAGGGCGGCGACCTGTTCCAGGAAGGCGGTGCGCAGACGAGCGGCATCTCGCTGCTGCGCCGCCCGACGCAGAGCGTGCGCTTCGAGCGCGGCCGCGCCGCGCACTGGCGGCTCGTGTCGCACCTCGCGCTCAATCACGTGTCGCTGGTCGCGCACGGCCTCGCGCCGCTGAAGGAAATGCTGACGCTGTACGACCTGCGGCGCACCGCGGTGTCGATGCGCCAGATCGACGGCCTGGCCGGCATCGAGCAGCGCGGCGCCGTGCAGTGGCTGCCCGGCAAACCGTTCGCGACCTTCGTGCGCGGCATCGAGATCCGCCTGACGATCGACGAGGAACACTTCGTCGGCGCGAGCCTTGCGTCGTTCGTGCGCGTGCTCGACAGCTTCTTCGGGCTTTACGTCCACCTCAACAGTTTCGTTCAACTAGTCGTCGTGTCGAAGCGCACCGGCGAGGAGATCATCCGATGCAAGCCCCGGACCGGCGAGTCGATCCTGGCGTAGTCGACGCGCTGCTCGACGAACCGCACCGCTTCGAATTCTTCCAGGCGGTGCGTGTGCTCGAAGGACTGTTCGCGCGGCAGGCGTCGGATGCGCCCGGCGCATGGCGACAGGGCGACGTGGTCGCGCAGCGCATCGAATTCCGCAACACGCTGTCGCTCGGCTTTCCGCCGAGCGAGATCGAGGGCGTGCGCTCGTTCGACGACGACGGCGCGCTGCTCGACTCGGGCGAGCAGCGTAAAGCCGCGCTCGCGTCCGGCGAACTCGGCCACGTCGAGCTGACGCCTGCGTTCTTCGGGCTGCTCGGCGCGCAGGGCGCGCTGCCGCTGCATTACACCGAGCAGATCGTCGCACGCGAGCACCATAAGCGTGACCACGCGGCGCGCGCGTTTTTCGATGTGTTTTCGAACCGCGCGACCGCGCTGTTCTATGCGGCGTGGAAGAAGTACCGGTTGCCGTTCCATTACGAGCTCGACCGCGACGAGCGCTACCTGCCGCTGCTGCTCGCGATCGCGGGCGTGCCGAGCGACGAAGTGCGCGACAGCCTTGCGGCGGGCGTCGGCGGCGTGCTCGACGAGGCCGTTGCAGGTTACGCGCTGGCCGCTCGGCACCGGCCGATGTCGGCCGCGTACCTGCAGCGCACGCTGTCCGACTATTTCCGCGTGCCGGTGAAGATCGACCAGTTCGTCGGCAAGTGGTACGACGTGCCGCCCGACCAGCTGAGCGTGCTCGGCGAGGTCAACGCGGTGCTCGGCGCGACGGCGCTGGTCGGCGAGCGCGTGTGGCAGCGCGACATGCGCGCGCGGATCGTCGTCGGCCCGTTGTCCAAGCGCGACTACGAGGCGTTCCTGCCCGGCGGCGCGCAGGCCATCGCGCTCGAACGGATGTTGACGCTGCTCGCCGGCGTCACGCTCGAGTACGAGGTGAAGCTGGTACTGAAGCGCACCGAGGTCGGCGCGAGCGTGCTCGGCGCGGGTTCGCGGCTCGGCTGGGACGCATTCCTCTGCACGCGCGACGCGATCGACGACCGCTCGGACGCACGCTACGAACTGCACGTGATTCACTGATTCCGAACGACAACAACACACAATCGAACCTGAGATCGACGCCATGAGCACGCCTCTGAAGACCCTGATCACGAAACTGAACCCGCTGAGCCGGCACGCGACCGAGCGTGCGGCGAGCGCGTGCCTGGCGCGCGGCCACTACGAGGTCGATCTGGAGCACCTGTTCCTCGCGCTGCTCGAGGAGCCGGCGGGCGACCTGCCGCTCGCGCTGCGCGCGAGCCGTGTCGATCCGCATGCGCTGCGCGCCGATCTGGAGCGCGAACTGACGCGCCTGAAGACCGGCAATACGCGCACGCCGGTGTTTTCCGTGCACCTGATCGCGCTGTTCGAGCAGGCCTGGCTGATCGCGTCGCTCGATTCGCATCTCGGCCGCATCCGTTCGGGGCACCTGCTGCTCGCACTGCTGACCGCGCCGGATCTCGCGCAGTTCGCGCAGCGGATGTCGTCGCAGTTCGCGGAAGTGAACGTGACGGACCTGAAGCACAAGTTCGACGAGATCGTGGCCGGGTCGAGCGAAGCCGAACCGCGCCAGGCCGATACCGACGACGGCGGCGTGGCGCCGGCCGCCGATGGCACGGCGCCCGCGGCCGGCCCGTCGAAGACGCCCGCGCTCGACACGTACACGACCAACCTCACGCAGCGCGCACGCGACGGCAAGATCGATCCGGTGATCGGCCGCGAAGCCGAGATCCGCCAGGCGATCGACATCCTGATGCGCCGCCGCCAGAACAACCCGATCATGACCGGCGAGGCCGGTGTCGGTAAAACGGCGGTCGTCGAAGGGCTCGCGCTGCGCATCGCGGCCGACGACGTGCCGCCGCCGCTGCGTGGCGTCGCGCTGCACGTGCTCGACATGGGGCTGCTGCAGGCCGGCGCGAGCGTGAAGGGCGAGTTCGAGAACCGCCTGAAGAGCGTGATCGACGAGGTGAAGAAGAGCGCGCACCCGATCATCCTGTTCATCGACGAAGCGCATACGATCATCGGCGCGGGCGGCCAGGCCGGCCAGAACGACGCGGCGAACCTGCTGAAGCCGGCGCTTGCGCGCGGCGAGCTGCGCACGATCGCCGCGACGACGTGGAGCGAATACAAGAAGTATTTCGAGAAGGACGCGGCGCTCGCGCGGCGCTTCCAGGTCGTGAAGGTCGAGGAGCCGAGCGAACCGCTCGCGGCCGCGATGCTGCGCGGGATGTCCGGCCTGATGGAGAAGCACTTCAACGTGCGGATCCTCGACGATGCGATCACCGAGGCCGTGCGCCTGTCGCACCGCTACATCAGCGGCCGCCAGCTGCCCGACAAGGCGATCAGCGTGCTCGACACCGCATGCGCGAAGGTCGCGCTCGCGCACAGCGCGACGCCGGCCGCGATCGACGACACGAAGAAGCGCATCGAGCGGATCGACGCGGAAATCGCGTCGCTGGAGCGCGAGGCGGCCGGCGGCGCGCCGCACGACGAGCGGCTCGCCGAGTTGCGCACCACGCGCGACACGGCGCTGGAGCAACTCGCGAAGGACGAAGCGCGTTACGAAGCCGAGCGTGTGATCGTCGCCGAGATCACCGAACTGCGCGACACGCTCGACAAGGCGCGCGGCCCGTCGGAAGACGGCCAGCCGGTCGACGTGCAGGCGACGCGCGACCGGCTCGCCGAACGCGTCGTGGCGCTGCATGCGCTGCAGGGCGCCGAGCCGATGGTGCCGCTGCAGGTCGACGGCCACGTCGTCGCCGAGATCGTCGCCGCGTGGACGGGCATTCCGCTCGGCCGCATGGTGAAGGACGAGATCGATACCGTGCTGAACCTGCAGCCGCTGCTCACCGCGCGCGTGATCGGCCAGGACCATGCGCTCGACGCGATCGCGCAGCGCGTGCGCACCGCGACCGCGAACCTCGAGGATCCGAACAAGCCGCGCGGCGTGTTCATGTTCGTCGGGCCGTCGGGCGTCGGCAAGACCGAAACCGCGCTCGCGCTGGCCGACATCCTGTACGGCGGCGAGCGCAAGATGGTCACGATCAACATGAGCGAGTATCAGGAAGCGCACAGCGTGTCGGGCCTGAAGGGATCGCCGCCCGGCTACGTCGGTTACGGCGAAGGCGGCGTGCTGACCGAGGCCGTGCGCCGCAACCCGTATTCGGTCGTGCTGCTCGACGAGGTCGAGAAGGCGCACCCCGACGTGCTCGAGATGTTCTTCCAGGTGTTCGACAAGGGCACGATGGACGATGCGGAAGGGCGCGAGATCGATTTCCGCAACACGCTGATCATCCTGACGTCGAACGTCGGGTCGACCGCGGTGATGCAGGCCTGCCTGAACAAGCCGGCCGAGGAGCTGCCCGATCCGGACGCGCTCGCCGAGGCACTGCGCCCGCAGCTGTACAAGACGTTCAAGCCCGCGTTCCTCGGGCGGATGAAGGTCGTGCCGTACTATCCGATTTCCGACGACGTGCTGGCCGAGATCATCGAGTTGAAGCTCGAGCGGATCCGCCGCCGGATCGAGGCGAACCACAAGGCCGCGTTCGAATGGGACGAGTCGCTCGTCGATGCGGTGCTGGCGCGCTGCACCGAGGTCGATTCGGGCGCCCGCAACGTCGACCATATCCTGAACGGCACGCTGCTGCCGGAGATCGCGGGCCACGTGCTCGGCCGGATCGCCGACGGCGCGGCCATCGCGCGCATCGCGGTGCGTGCGGACGAGGCCGGCGAATTTGCGTACACCGTCGAATGAGCGCGGCCGCGCAACGCAAGCATTGATGAACTGACCGAACCATGCCGATCAATCTCCCCGAGCTGCTGACGCCGATCAGCGATGCGTCGCCCAGCGGCGACGACATGCTGTTTTCAAACGAATTCGACGCGATCCAGGACGCGCGGCGCTACGACGATCCGACGCTCGACCAGGGCGAATGGGTGACCGAGATCAAGGAAGCCGACTGGGGCTTCGTCGTCGACCATGCGGGCGAGCTGCTGCGGACCCGCACCAAGGACCTGCGGCTCGGCGTGTGGCTGACCGAGGCGCTCGCGCTCGAGGACGGCCTCACCGGCCTCACCGAAGGTTATGCGCTGCTCGAGGGCCTGTGCCGCGAGTTCTGGGACACCGTGCACCCGCTGCCCGAAGGCGACGACACCGAGTACCGGCTCGGCAACGTCGCGTGGCTCTCCGGCCGCACGGCCGAGCTGCTGCGCGCGGTGCCGATGACGGACGGCGCGTCGAACGCGTTCAGCACGCTCGACTGGGAAGTGGCGCAGCACGTCGCGCAGTCCATCAAGCGCGACCCCGAGCACGCGGACGACATCGCGCGCGGCAAGCCGACGGTCGACCAGATCGATTCGTCGCGGCGCGTGACGCCGATCGCGTTCTACACGGCGCTGCTGGCGAACCTGAAGGCGTTCGAATTCGCGCTCGATGCATTCGAGGAGCGGCTCGTCGAGCGCGCCGGCGATTCGGCACCGAGCTTCCGGCAGGCGCGCGACGCGTTCGAGACCGTGTACCGGCTCGCCGAGCGTTTCGCGCGCGAGCAGGGTTATACGGGCAGCGCGCCGCACGCGCCATCGGCGCCGCAAGCGCAGCCCGAGCGTATCGAGCCGGTTTTCGGCAATTCGATCCAGACCGAGGAGACTCACGTGCAGTCGCAGACCGCTCCGCGTCCTCCGATGACGCAAATGATCGCCGGCATCCAGAACCGTGCGCAGGCCGTCGACCAGCTGCGTGCGGTGGCGCGTTATTTCCGCCAGACCGAGCCGCACAGCCCGGTCGCGTATCTCGCCGACAAGGCGGCCGAATGGGCTGACATGCCGCTGCACAAGTGGCTCGAGAGCGTCGTCAAGGACGACGGCTCGCTGTCGCATATTCGCGAGTTGCTGGGTGTGAGGCCGGACGAGCAGTCGTAAACGCCCAACGGGCGGTGCATGACTGCCGCCGCCCGTTGCCTGCCGGGCCGCTCCACGCGAAGGGGCCCGTGTCGATCTCTTACTGCCCCACCCGGAACTCGATCCTCCGATTCCGCGCCCGTCCATCCGCCGTATCATTCGGCGCGATCGGCTGATCCGGCCCGACACCCGTCGTCGTCATCTGCTGCGGCGGGATGCTCTTCGTGATCAGGTAACCCTTCACCGCATCCGCGCGCGCCTGGCTCAGCGCGATGTTCGACGTCCGGTTCCCCGAGTTGTCGGTGTGGCCGATGATGTCGACCGTGCGGTTCTGCATCTTCGAGAGCGCGGCCGCCATCTGGTCGAGGATCAGCTTGCCCTGCGGCGTCAGCGTCGCGCTGCCCGTCTCGAACTCGATCGTCCGGTTCGCGAGCGTCTGGTCGAGCACGCCTTGCTCGGACGCCGACACACGCAGCCCGTTCTTGATCGTGTAGGTCGGGTTCAGCGTGTTCGCCATGTCGCTCGCGAGCTGCTGGCGCTGCGCCTCGTTGTGCACCTCGCCCTTCATCTCGATCTGCGTGCCGTTGATCTTCAGCTGCCCCTTGCTGATCTGCTTGAGCTGCGCGCCGAGCAGCTTCTGCACGTTCGCGCTCCAGTTCGGCGGCGTCGCGACGTCGCCGACTTCGATCTGGTCGACGACGTTCGTCGCGCCGTAGGTGTCGCGCAGCTTCTGCAGCACGGCGGCCTTGGTCGCCTCGTCGGGCACCTTGCCGCCGACGACCACCTGGCCGGGCGCCGCGTTCGCGGGCGGCGGCGTGATGGTGCCGGCCGTGCCGCGCACCACCGTGCCGGACGCGGTTGCTGGCGCGGTGCCGGGGTTCGTGTTCGCAGACGGCAGCGCGGTCGTCGTGACCGTGCCGTTGCCGACCGGCGTGACGGTCGCGCCGGTGTTCTGCGCGAAGCTCGCGCCGCTGGCAACGAGGCCGGCGGCGAGCAGGGCGGCGAGGGCGGGCGAGAAGCGTGCGCGCCGGACGTGAATCGTGCGATGCATCCCGTCAGCCTCCGATGAACGCTTCGCGGAACGCGTCGATGGCGACCCGCAGCGAGAGTTGCGGTTGGTCGAGGTAGCTGACGAGCTTGCTGATCTGATGATCGTTTTGCGCATGGGCGTCGATCCACTCGGGATCGTCGATGTCGATGTTGTGGGCGGCGTAGGTCTGCGGGTCGACAACGCTCAGCAGCGTCTTCGCCGACGCACCGTTGAAGCCGATGATGAGCCGTTCGCGCTCGGCGATCGTGCCGATGAAGATCGCGAGCTCGAAGTCGGCCTGCGCGACGAACGGCGCGATCAGTTCGAGCCAGAACGCGGCGACGAGGCTGCGGTAGAACGGATCGACCGGCAGCGGCAGCGTCAGGCCGCGCTCGATGTGCGACGAGCCGCTCTGCATCACCGGCCGCAGCAGCGAGCCGAGCGCGAGCATCGCGCCGCGCAGCCGCACCGGGTGCCCGCTTTCGAGCAGCATCTGCTGGAGCCCATACAGCGACTGGTGTTCGACGAAATCGTTGAAGGTGCCGTCATGCGACGTGCCGGGGCCGCCGACGTCGATCGGCACCTGTGTGTCGCCGAGCGCCTGCAGCGCGCCGGGTGGCTCGTCCTTGCCGAGCAGCGGCGGGATCTGCGTGGCGACGCGCGACCACAGCCGTGCGAATGCGAGCGGGCTGCGCGCGAGGAACGCGAGCGGCCGGTCGACCTCGAGCGCGGTTGCGCCGAGGAACGGGAAGCGGCGCATCGACACGTCGTGGCTCGCGACCATGTGGCCCGCGATCGCGAGCTTGCTGCGCGAGCCGAGGAACGCGAAATGCATCGGCTTCGCATCCTCGTAGACGAGCTTCCAGCGCGGATCTTCCGCGAGCAGTTCGAGCGCCTGCGCGATCCAGCGATCGAGCGTCTGCAGCAACTGCGGATTGTGCGGGCTCTTCACGAAGTCGCCGCGCGACGGAATCTTGCCGAAGTAGGCGATTTGCGCCTGTACGGTTTGCGTCATTGCGCCCCCTGTGCATTCGTTGCGTTGGCGGCCGCGACGGCCGGCGCTGCGCCCGGCGTGCCCGTGCCGGACTGGGTCGCGTTCTGCGCGGCGCCCGCGCTCGCGTCGGCGACCGACGACGGCAGCTGCAGGCCGCGCAGGCTCTGCTGCTGCGGTTGGTCGCCGCCACCGCCGGACGGTTGCGACGTGCTGATGATGCGCATCGTCACCGACACGTTCACGCTGCCCTGCACCCACGTCAGGTCGAAGGTGCCGTCCGGACGGCGCTTGCGCTGCGCCGAGTTGATCAGCTTTTCGAGACCGTAGCGGCCCGGCTCGTTGACGAGCTGCACCGTGCGGCCGTCGAAGGTCGTCGCGGACAGCGTCGCGCCCGGCGAGCCCTGCGGGTTCGGCCACACGAAGTTGGTCCACTGCGGCGGCGTGTTGCGGTAGCGCAGTTGCTGGCCGTCGATCGCGATCGTGTATTCGGTCGTGCCCGTGCTCGGCTGCGGCAGGATCTGGAACACGGTCTGCGGCTCGGACGCCGCGGCCGCGCTGCCTGCGGCGCCGCCCGCGAGCGGTGCAACCCAGCGCGCGAAGCCGTTCGTGAAGTCCGGCGTGAGCCCGATGCCCATGTCGCCCCACGTGCGGGCGGCGAGCGTGTCGCCGCGGCGCACCGCGAGCGGCCCGAGCGTCGTGCCGACGAACTTCGCGATCGAACCGTCCGGACCGAACACCTGCGCGATCTCGCCGGCGCCGGCTTCGACCTTCGCGCTCGCCGCGAACGGGTACTTCGTCGCGAGCGAGTTCTGGAACGGCTGGTAGACCTGCGCGTTCCACACCTTGTTGACCTCGGCGCTGGCCGGCTGGATCACGACCGCGAATGCCTGCATCAGCGGCCGCACGAGCAGCGGACGCAGCGACTTGCGTTGCGAATCGGTGAGGCCCGTCAGCATCTGCTCGTCGACGAGCTTCAGCGAATCGGCGAGTTCCGACCCGTTGCCGTCGAGCGTCTGCTGCATCAGCTGACGCGCGCCGGGGCCCGGGTCGCCCTGGTTCTTGATCACGTTGAAGCGGGTACGAACCTTCGACAGCGAATCCATGTAGCCCTTGAGCATCGACGTGCCGTCATGCGTCGCGACGATCCGCGCGAGCCCGATGAACTCCTGGCCGATCGGACCCATCGGCACCTCGGCCGGATTGCCGTTGATGTCGATGTTGGCGGCCGCCACCTGGCCGGCCTGCGAGCGCGAGAACAGTTGCTTGACCCAGTTCACGACGCCGGTCTGCGCCTTCTTGATCGTCACGTTCGCGAGCGACGGGTTGTCCCACGACGTCTGGTCGTACGCGGTTTCGAGGATCTTGCGGATCGGCGAATCCTGCGGGTCGCCGAGGCGGTTCATCCCGTCGACGGCCTGGCCGAAGCTGCTGAAGCCCTGCACCGCGATACCCTGCATGAACTTCTGCCAGTGCTGCGCGTACTCGGTCTTGTACATGCCGACGAGCGTCTTCTGGATCTGCTCGGGGCTGCCCTCGAGCGTCAGGTCGTCCTGCGTCGACGTGTTCAGCACCCAGTCCTTCGCCTGCAGTTCCTTGGTCGCCGCGTCGCGGATCGCCGGCTGCACATAGTCGAACCACGCTTCGCGCGTGAACGTGCCCGGAATCGCGTAGCTGCCTGCAACGAGCCCCTGGTTGCCGTCGCCGACGATGCGCGCGATGGTCATCGGCGCGAAGCGGGTCGACGCGCGTGCCTTGATTTCCTCGTAGACGCGCTGGCGGGCCGGCATGCCGCGCACGACGCGGCGCAGGTTCTCGCGGGTCTGGTCGACGAGCGCGAGGTTCGCGTCGATCATCGGCCAGTCGTCGTCGTTCACGCGCGACAGGTAGAACGAGATCATGCGCTCCGCGCTCTTGATCATCTCGTCACGCGGCATGTTGCCGCGATTCGTCTCGAGCCAGCCGCGCCAGAAGCGGGCGAGCTGGTCGGTCAGGTGTGCCTGCTCGACGTGACGCTTGTCGGACAGCATCAGGTACGTCTTGAGCGCGTTGTACGCGTCCTGCACGTTGGTCGGCGACGCGTCGCTGTAGAGGCCGCCCTGCGGTGCGGCCGCCTGTTGCGGCGCGGCGGCCGGCGCGGTGCCGGACGCGGCCAGTGCGGCACCGGCCAGCGGCGTGGCGCCTGCCGCGTTCGTCGAGACCGGCAGCGCGCCGGCCTGCACGGCGCCCGACTCGGGCGGGCGCGTCATCGGCACGAGCTGTTCGGGGTGCGCGTTCACGTCCTTCATGAACGAGGCCAGGTTCTGCGACACGGGGGCCAGCAGGATCTGGCGCACGCCGTTGTAGTACTCGGTCAGCAAGTGCTGCTCGAGACGGTCGCCCTGGTACAGGCCGAGTGACACCGACAGCGGCTTGTCGCGGCGGAACTGTTCGAGCTGCTCGATCCGGTCTTCCAGGATGTCCATCGCCTGCAGGCGCGACTGCAGGTCGTTACGGCCCTGCTGCAGGCGCGTGACGTTGTCGAGGTCGGCCTGCACGTTCGACACGAGCTGCTGGTTGCCGATCGTCGACCAGGTCCAGCCGCCGAGCGCGATCGCGAGCGCCGCGACGAAGCCGAAGAAGGTCGCGTAGCGCAGCCGCGTCTTGTTCGGGCTGGCGAACTGGCGCACCGTCTGGCGGTCCGCGAAGATCACCTTCGAGAACAGGTCGCGCAGGAAGAAGCCGTTCTTCGAGAACGCGCTGTGCGGCTTCGGCAGCGCGTTCGCGTCGAGGCCGAAGCGGTGCGCGATGCGCTGCGCGGCCGCGCTGTTGGTTTCGCCTTCCTGCAGCGCGCTGGTGAAGTAGAAGCCGCGGAAGATCGGCTTGTACTGGAACGGGTTGTTCTCGAACAGCGTCGCGAGGAACGCGCGCAGCGACGGCTTGATCGTCGAGAATTCGAGCGGGAAGCTCAACTGGCCCGGCGACAGCTGGTTGCCGCGCGACAGCGACAGCTGCGCGACGCTGATCTCCTTCAGCCCTTCATAGAGTTCCTCGAAGTGCGTGTCGAACTGCGCGACCACGTCGCGCTTGTCGTCCGGCTCGTAGGGCAGGGTGGCGCCCCACACGCGGTCGTACTCGTGCTTGTCGTTGCTGCTGAAGAATTCGGTGAAGCCGGTGATCAGGTCGGCCTTCGTGAACATCACGTAGACCGGCGCGAACACCTCGAGTTTTTCCGTCAGCTCCTGAACGCGCTGGCGGAGGTTTTTCGCGAGGTTGATCGCGAATTCGGGGCGGTTGCCGGTGAGTTCGGCGATGCTCGCGGTGACGATGATGCCGTTGATCGGCGCCTTCGGGCGATAGCGCTTGAGCAGGCCGAGGAAGCCGAGCCACTCGCTGCGGTCTTCCTCGTGCACCGAATAGCGGCCGGCCGTGTCGAGCAGGATCCCTTCGGTCGTGAAGAACCAGTCGCAGTTACGCGTGCCGCCGATGCCGTGGATCACGGCGCTGTTCTTGTCCGCGAACGGGAACTGCAGGCCGGAATTGAGCACGGCGCTGCTCTTGCCCGCGGCCGGGTTGCCGATCACGATGTACCACGGCAGTTCGTACAGCGCGGAGCCGCCCGAGACCTGGCCGATCTTCGACGTCTTGATCGTCTTCACCGCGTCCGACAGGCGCGTGCGCAGCACGTCGAGGTCCGCCGTCTTCGCGTCGGGCGCTAGCGCGGCGGCGGCGGGCGCGGTGATCTTGCCGGTTTCCGCCTGCTCTTCCAGCACCTGGCCGAGCTGCTGGTTCGCGCGCTTCACGCGCCAGCGGCGCAACAGCGCGACGACCAGCCACAGCGCGAGGATCGCCGCGAAGGCGATCGCCGCCCACAGGAGCGGCAGCTGCAGCATGTCGGCGACGATGAAGAGGATGGCCGCAAGCGCGACGATCCCGACGATCGAGAGCGTACGCGGATGAGTCAGCACGTTGAGGATGCGTTGCATAGGACGTTCAGGTTCCGGTGCGATTCGGTGAGGCGACGCAGGCGCGCCGAGCGGCAAGGGTGGCGCCGCGATGTGTCGCCACGCTGTCAAACGGGATGAAGAAGGGGGCTGGCATCAATGCGCCCGCGGCATCGGAGAAGGCGCGCGCATTAATGAAAGGACGCTGTGAGATTTAAAACGGAAGTGGCGGCCGAAAGAAATCACGCACCGGAATGCCCGATTCTTTACGCCGCCCATATCGTTTCCTGCCGGGATATTAAAAAGCCCCATGCCGCCCTCATTATTTCCTGTCCGGCAGCCATGGCTAGCTGCCGCGTCCCAGTTTAAAACCGGGTTTATGGTATTCCACGTGCCCGAGATCCATCATTTTCCATCGGCCCCCCCAGGTCAGGCCGACCTGCTCGGCGACCTGGCCGTACAACTGGTAGCCGCGCATCGCCCACGGATCTTTCTCGGAAATGACCAGCTTGCCGTCGCGCAGGAATGCGTTGTCGGCCGCCAGCCCGAATTGGTGATAACTCTGGAAGGCCGCCGCGTTGGTCACGTTGCCGCCCATCTGCGCCAGCCGGTTTTGCCGTTCCGGGCTCCGGTAACCTTCCAGCAGCGCCATTTCATAACCATATTGTTCGTGCATGATCTTGTAGACCAGCAGCAAACGCGTACGGAAATCCGGATCCAGCAGGTTCCAGTCCCGGCTCGCATCCTTCAGCGCCGGGCGCACCTGTTCGACTTCCTTGGTGGCGAAGACTTCCGGCGGCAGCGGCGGCGGCGGCACGAGCTGTTCGCCCTGCAGCAGCGCGGCGATCTTCTCGTCGGGCACGCGCGCCGTGTCGTCGTACTGGAACAATTGCCGGCCGCGTAACGCAATGGCGACCAATGGCGGCGTCGCAAGAATACCTGCCGATACCATAATCATCAAGCGCCGGCGAACCAGTAAATTTTGCACGTCGTTTAAAGCGCCGCGCGTAACGCTTGCCGATTTAACAATCTGACTTCGCGTACGCGTGGCGCGATCGTTCGCACGGCGCGTAAGACGGCCGTGAAACTGGGCAACCGATTCGAAAACGGTCGCGCGGATACCCGGTAAAAGCAACAGTGCCGCAACCGCGACGGCAAGGGCGAAATAGGCGACGAGTGCGACGGCAATCAACGAAATCCCCGGAAATTGGAATTGATTGTGTTTTGCAATGCTTGCTCTTAGAATCAGGCTGCTTCGAGAGGCCGGGCTATATTATCGCGGTGAATTAAACCAGGATTCAATGAGACGCTGAATGAGTGCGCCGGAAAATTCAAATTCGAAAACTCCGCCCAGCCTGCTGTCGGATACTAAACCGGCCAGCGACGGAGGAGCTCAGCAGTCGCGCATTCTCGCGAATCTGGAAGGACGTGTCACGCCGCCGGCCGAATCTCCGCGCCGTTCGCTGAAGGCGCCGATCGCGGCCGTCGTCGCACTGGTGGTTGCCGTCGGCGGCTGGGGCGCGTGGCGCATGCAGCAGCATACGGGCGAGCAGGCCGCCGCCGTCACGGCCGCCGCGCCTGCGGCAGCTGCACCGGCCAAGGCCGTACCGGCCAGCGACGCCGCCGTCCAGGTCGCGCAGAATACCGCGCCCGCCGCGCAGCCGGCCACGATCGTCAACGACGATTCGGCCTCCCAGACCGTTGCATCCGCATCGTCCGCGTCCGCCGCGGACAACAGCCGCCTGTCGCGCGCGCTCGCCAGCGGCGCCGACGACGCATCGGGCGCGGCCACGGCCGGTGCTGCCGCAGCCGCCACGGCCGCCGCGGCCGCGACGACCAAAACCGCGAAAGCCGACGCCGCGAAGAGCGCGAAGGTCGCGGCGCATGGCAAGGCAGAGACGAAGGCCGAAGCCCGCAAGCATCGCAAGGAACAGGAGGCCGAGCTCGCACAGGCGAAGAAGCGCCACGATGCGACGCCGACCCGTACCGCGAGCGCGAAGGCGGGCGGGAAGGACGATCCGGATGCCGATCTGCTCGCGGCGCTCGTCGCGCGCACGAAGCCGGCCGACAAGAAACTCGCCGCGCAGAAGGCGCAGGCCGTGCCGACCAAGACGGCGGCGACGGCCGGCTCGCTCGGGGCGCGCGTGAAGGAGTGTTCGGAGCGCGGTTTCTTCGAGGATCAGCTGTGCCGCTGGCGTGTCTGCGACGGCCACTGGGGCAAGGATCCGGCGTGTCCGAGCGCCGCGCAGTCGGAGACGCGGCAGTAACCCGTCTTGCACGAGCCGTCATGCCGTACCTGCGCCGCCCGTTGGGCGGCGCGTTGCTTTTGGGGCAGGGAAGCAGCCGGTATGATGCCGCGTGACGCTGTCACGCGTGCGTCACGCCCGTCGGGCATACGTCTCCTTTCTTTTCCCGGCGCGGGCCCGCGACCCGCGATGCGCGGCGCGCCGCGCGCCGCACGACCTTCGACACGATGGACCTGATCGTACAGACTTACGGCGCCGATACGTCCGGCATGGTGTGCGGATTCCGCTTCGTTCCGGGCGGATCCGGCGCGCCGCTCGATGCCGGCGCGGCCGCCGAGTGGCTGCACACGTGCCGCGCGCACGATGCAGCCGTGTCGGGCGATTTCGTCTGGCTGCACTTCAATCTGGCGCACGGCGCGAGCGAGCGCTGGATGCGCTCGCATCTCGCGCTGCCCGACAGCTTCTTCGCATTCCTCCACGAAGGTTCGCGCTCGACACGCATCGAGCAGGAGGACGGCGCGTTGCGCGCGGTCGTCAACGACGTGATGTTCAACCTCGAACTGACGCCGTCGGAGATTGCGACGCTGTTCGTCCACGTCGAGCGGCGCATCATGGTCACCGCGCGGCTCAAGCCGCTGCGCTCGGTCGACACGCTGCGCGCGTGCGTGCGCGACGGCGAGCAGTTCCGATCGCCCGCGGAACTGCTCGTGCACCTGCTGCGTGACCAGGCCGACCTGCTGATTCAGATCATGCGGCGCACGAGCGTCGACGTCGACCGCATCGAGGATCGCTTCCTGTCGCAGCGGCTCACGTCGAGCCGCATCGAGCTCGGTGCGATGCGCCGCACGCTGACACGGCTGCAGCGCATGCTCGCGCCCGAGCCCGGGTCGATCTTCCGGTTGCTCGCGAAGCCGCCCGCATGGCTGCACGCGGAAGACGTGCAGGAGCTGCGCGAATCGACCGAAGAGTTCTCGCTGGTGCTCGCCGATCTGTCGGGGCTCAACGAGCGGATCAAGCTGTTGCAGGAAGAGATCGGATCGCGCCTCGACGAGCAGAACAACCGGACGCTGTTCACGCTGACGCTCGTGACCGTGATCGCGCTGCCGATCAACATCGTCGCCGGTTTCTTCGGGATGAACGTCGGCGGTGTGCCGTTCTCGGAGAACAAGCACGGCTTCTGGCTGATGGTGCTGCTCGTCGCGGGTTTCACCGGGCTCGCCGCATGGTGGGCGTTCCGTCGTCGCGACGACCGCTAGCACCGGCGCCGCATCGGCACATCAACGCAGCAGCGCGATCGCGCGCTCGCCGATCACCATCCCGAGCAGGCCGACGAGCGCGACGAACGGCGGGGCCGGCGAGCGCACGTGCAGCAGCGCGTACAGCACGCCGACACCAAGGCCTACCGCGAGCGAGGTCACGTAATCCATCATGGCGGTCTCCCGTGCGGCCAGGTGTCAGGGCTTGAGGATGACGCGCTCGCGCGCACCGGCCAGCACCGCGCGATACGCGTCGTGCGCGCGCTCGAGCGGGTACACGTGATCGTCGCTGATCGGAAACGGGCGCAGCGTGCCGTTGCCGAAGCCGGGCGCGAGCGTGTCGAGGATCTGCGCGACCGCGGCGCCGTCGAGCTGGATCGAGTCGACCCCCACGTACGTGTGCTGGCCGCGATAGAACGCGAAGATGTCGAACGGCACGCTGCGGTCGATCGTCGAGATGAAGATCTGCCGCGCACCGATCGCCATCGACGCGTTCGCGGCTTCGAAATACGGGCTGCCGACCGTGTTGTAGACGATGTCCGCGCCGTGGCCGCCGGTTGCGGCGCGCACCGCATCGGCGACCGGCCCGCTCGACGCGTCGATCATGTGCACGTCGCCCGATGCATGGCCGCGATAGCCGCCGGGTCCGCGCTCGACGCCGATCACGGTCGCGCCGCGCGCGGTCGCGAGCTGGATCGCGGCCTGGCCGACCTTGCCGTTCGCGCCGAACACGAGCACGACGTCGCCGGCGGCCGGCATGCCGGCCCGGCGCAAGCCCTCGTACGCGGTGACGAACGGCACGCCGATACCGGCCGCTTCGTCGAGCGTCAGCACGCCCGGTTTGCGGCGCACCAGTGCCGCGTCGAGCACGAGCCATTCCGCATGCGAGCCGTTGCGCCCCACGCCGAGGTCGCCGCCGGAACCCCACACGGGTGCACCGATCCATTCGGCAGGGCCGCTGCGCACGACGCCGGCCCAGTCGCGCCCGGGCGTGCGCGGCCACACCGCATGCGGCATGCGTCCGAGCGCGGCCTTCACGTCGCTCGGGTTGACGCCGGCCGCGCGCACCTCGATCAGAAGCTGGCCGTCGGCCGGCACGGGCGGGTCGATTTCCCTGACGCGCGCGTCGAGCGACTCGATGTCGGCGGCGGGCGCGTCGAAGCGGATGCTGCGCATGATGATCTCCGTGAAGGTGGTTGCCGTGCGGCCCGGCAGGCCGGCGCGTGCAACGGATGAAAAGGATGACTGCAGTCTAGTCGGCCCGATTTGACGCGGAAACACGCAAAGGCGGATGATTGTTTTGCGATTTGCGCATAGCAAACCCCGAGACCCCCGAATGGACGACTTCCTTTCCCCGCATCTGGCGCTGTTCGTCGACGTGGTCGACCAGCAGAGCTTCTCGGCGGCCGCGCGCCGGCTGGGCGTCGCCGCGTCGTCGGTCACGCGGCGCATCGACCGGCTCGAGGCGCAGCTCGGCATCCGCCTCTTGCATCGCACCACGCATGCGCTGCGGCCGACCGAGGCCGGGCAGTTGCTGTACGGGCGCGCGACGCGGATGCTGGCCGAGCTGCGCGGCCTGCAGGAAGACCTGCACAGCCAGCACGACGAGCCGAGCGGCCTGCTGCGCGTCGACTGTCCGGCGCCGTTCGGCCGGCTGCACCTGATGGCCGCGCTCGCCGCGTTCATGCAGCATCATCCGGCGCTGCAGGTCGACCTGATGCTGACGGACAGCATGGTCGACCTGCAAGGCGCACGGCTCGGCTCCGACGTCGATCTCGCGGTGCGCATCGGCCCGCTCGAGGACACGCGTTTCGTTGCGACCGTGCTGGCGCCGCAGCGGCGCGTGCTGTGCGCGAGCGCGGCCTACCTCGCGCGGCGCGGCGAGCCCGATTCGCCCGACGCCCTCGCCGGGCACGACTGCCTCGCGTGGCAGGGCGCACCGCCGCCGGGCGCGTGGCACTTCGGCGACCGTCGGCACGCGCCGGCGCAGCCGCGGTTTCGCAGCAATCATTCGGAGGCGTTGCTTGAAGCCGCGATCGATGGTCTCGGGCTCGCGCACCTGCCGACCTGGCTTGCGGGCGACGCGCTGCGCGACGGACGGCTGCGCGCGGTGCTCCCGCAATACGCGGCGGTGCCCGAGCCCGCGACGATCCACGTATTGCGCCAGCAGGCGCGCGGCAGCGCCCGCGCATCGCGGCTCGTCGCGTTCCTGGCGACGTGGTTCGCGCAGCCGGCGTGGGACGCCGCATGGGCGTGACGGCGAGCGGGCGCGTGGGGCGCGGCGACGGGGCCGTGCGGAAATAAAAAAGGGCCTCGCTCGCGAGGCCCGTCAAAGGTCGGGGAGACTGGTACGCCGGCCGGCGCCGCAAGTTGGGCGGCACCGGCCGGGCGCAACCCGTTACTGCGTCACTACCTTGCGCGGCTTGAAGATGCCCTGGTATTGCAGTGCCGGGCGTTCCTTCGTCGTCGGCGCGATGCCGTCGAAGGTCGGCGTCTGGCGCAGCTTCATCGCGGCCGGCGAAGCGACCGAGCCGATCGACGTCGAGCGCGAAGCCGGCGCGAGGTTGTTCGCGACGAGCAGCGCGGCCTCGCTCTGCAGGTTCGACAGCAGCACCGGATCGGTCGAGCGGTTGACCTGCGTGAGCAGCCCGCTCCAGGCCGCGTCGCTGTAGTTCACGACGTAGTAGTCAAGCCCGCTCGGGTCCGCGACCACGCCCGTGCAGCCGTCGATCCGCGTCTGCGTCTGCGTATCCTTCAGCGCGAGCGTCGTGCGTTTCGCGAGACCCTGGCCATACGCGAGCGTGATCGGCACCGTCCACTGCAGGCCCGGATACGCGTTCTTGTTCGGGAACGGCTGCTGCTTCAGCGTGACGATCGTCTGGTTCTTCGTCAGGTCGCACTGTGTGTCGAGCGAGATCAGCGGCACGCCGGTCTGACGCACGTAGCTGTCGCCGATCGCGCCGATCGACTGGCCGCTCTCCTTCGACAGCGCATCCCACAGGCGCTTCGGCGTGCCGTTGCCGAACGAGTAGTCGACCAGGTACTGCTGCAGACCCTTGCGCAGCGTCTGTTCGCCGAGATAGTTCTCGAGCGTCTTCAGCACGTGGCCGCCCTTGTCGTACGTGAACGCGCTCGCGCTCAGCACGAAGTCGTTCGACGCCCAGCCGTTGAAGTTCGGCGCGACCGGGAACGCGTTCGGGCCGATGTCGCGATTGATCACGCGGTACTTGTTCTTCACCTGGTCGAGCCAGCTGAACTCGTTGGGGAAGAACTGGATCGTCGTCTTCGTCTCGAAGAACGTCGCGAACGACTCGTTGAGCCACACGTTGTCCCACCAGTCGGTCGTGACGAGATCGCCGAACCACTGGTGCGCGACTTCGTGCGTCAGCACCTCATTGCCGTAGTGCGACATCGGCTGGCCCGGCTGCGGCAGGATGTCGTCGGCGAACTCGAGGATCGACCCCCAGTTCTCCATCCCGCCGAAGTTCAGGTCCTTCTGCTCCTTGAACGCGTCGTTCGCGGCCACCGTGTCGAACTTCGTGAGCGGCAGCGCGATGCCCGTGTAGCGGTAGTAGAAGTCGAGCGCCTGCTTGGTGCGGTCCATCGCCGGCTTCGCCCAGTCGCTCATGCCCGGCGGCGTGAACACGCGCAGGTGCAGGCCGCCCTTGCCGCCCGGCAGCGGGCTGGTGAAGTCGTCCTCGTAGGTGTCGAACAGGCCGCCGCCGAAGAACAGCAGGTACGACGGCATCGGCGGGGTCTTGTCGAACTGCACGAGCTTGTAGCCGCCGCCGATGCTGGTCGACGGCTTCTCGGCCGCGTTCGACACGACGCGCCAGCTCTGCGGCACTTCGGCCGTCACTTCATAGGTCGGGCGGAATGCCGGCTCGTCCCAGCCGGGGAACCACTGGCGCGACAGGTTGGTTTCGCCCTGCGTGAGGATCGCGCCGCTCGTCTTGCCGTCGGTGCCCTTCAGGTCGACGCGGAAGATGCCTTCCGCGGCCGAGCAGCCCGGATACGGATCGTTGCCGCAGCTGCCGCCCGTTTTCGCGACGGGATCGTCATACGACTTGAAGTTGATGATGCCCGACCATTCCATGTGCAGCGAATAGGTGCCCGGCGAGATCGTGCCGCTCACGGGGCGCAGCTGGTAGAAGTCGCCCTTGTCCTGCGGCGTCGCGATCAGCTGGATGTTGCCCGGCTGCAGCGTGATGCGGCCGTTCGTGAACTTGATCCGGTGGCCGGCGATCACGATGTTGTTGACCGGCTTCAGCACCTTGATCTCGACGTCGGCGCGGCCGTCGAACGCGTTCAGCGCTTCGTTCGGGCGGAACCACAGCCGGTAGTTCACGGGCACCACGGTGTCCGGCAGCTCGACAGGCGATACGCTCTTGTCGACGTTGGATGCGCTCGGCGGCGCGGTGACGGCGGGCGACGAGCCCGGTTGCGGCGCGCCGGCGGAGCTGAGCGCGGAAGCCGAGCCCACGCCGCCATCGTCGCCGCCGCACCCGGCGAGCGCGAGTGCGGCAACGAGCGGCAGATAACGCATCTTGCGAATGTTGATCGACATGACTGAAACCTCGATTGTAGAAAGAATCGTTCAGTGCTGCGAAAGCGCCGGCAAAAGCAAGCCCCTCGCCGTTAATCAACAGCGAAGAAAATGCTAATGACGGATTATTCGAAAAGACGGCGGCCGACTACGTGTAGGTAATCATGGTTTACTGCCCCCTCTGGATTTCCGGATGTCGGTTAACTTGCCGGTTCAAAATGGCCGGACGCGTGTTGTACTGAATTGATTTCGCGCGCACGACACGGAGCCGCACGCCCGGCACGGGCGCGCAATCCCTTTGAATCGACGACCTACGGGGCTGGCCGGGCCCGGCCACCGGACGGCAGGAAGGCGTGTCGCCATTCCGTAAAATCACCGTCATGCGGCTTCAAGGTTTGTCGGCTTGCTCGAAGGATGCGTAAATATACTTGATGGTTTTAGGTAAAGGAAACGAAAAATTTAGAAAGTGCGCCTATTGATTTCTGCGCGCTTCATTGAATGCTGGAAGTCATTAATGCGCTTTCCGTTTAGCTGGTGATTTCGTAGTTTTAATCTATTAACGATCTTGCGCGGCTGCGAAAACTACGAATCCCGGCGCAGCGGGGCGTGCTCGGTACAATGCATCGACGATTCGATCACCGATTGCCGCGAGGAGGCCCTCCCATGTCACGTGCCCTGTTCCGTATCGCGCCGCTGCGCGCCGTGCTGCTGCTGTGCGCCGCGGTGTTCCTGCTCGGCGGTTGCGCGGCGCTGTCGCGCGACCCCGTGAGCGTGACGGTCGTCGGGCTCGACCCGCTCGTCGGGCAAGGGCTCGAGATGCGTTTCAGCCTGAAGCTGCGCGTGCAGAACCCGAACGATGCGCCGATCGAATACGACGGCATCTCGGTTGCGCTCGACCTGAACGGCACCGCGTTCGCGAGTGGCGTCAGCGATCGCTCGGGCACCGTGCCGCGTTTCGGCGAGGCCGTGCTCGACGTGCCGGTTTCCGTGTCGGCATTCGCGGCCGCGCGGCAGGCGTGGAACCTGCCCGGCGCGGCCGCGAACGGCGAGTTGCCGTATGCGCTGCGCGGCCGGCTCGCGGGCGGCGTGCTCGGCACCGTGCACTTCAACGACGCGGGGACGCTGCGCATGCCCGCGATGCCGGGGTGGGGCGGCTGAACGGCGCGCCCGGTCGCGGGCCCGTGCGCGCGCTTTGCCGCGCGGGCAAAGCGCGGTATGGTGTGAGCCGCGCGGCGCGACGCCGCCGCCTGTTGAAGCCAACCGTAACCGAGCTCGCGTGACCGATTTCCCCGTTTTCCACTGGACCGACGCCGACGGCGCCGATCATGCCGTGCGCTGGCGCTCCGAAGCCGGTGTGCAACCGCCGAAGCGCGCGGTGTCCGCCGACGACCGCGTCACCGCCGATGCAGCCTACCGCCTTGCCTGCGAGGGCACCGCGCTCGTCTGGCAGGGCGATTTCCAGAATGCGCGCCAGCTCGTGCAGGCGATGGCGCGCCGTGTCGAGCGCAAGCCGAAGAAGGCGAAAGAGGCGAAAGCCGTGGCCGGCGTCGACGCGTTCAACCTGCATCGTCTCGCGCAGTCGCAGCGGGCCCGCACGCTCGGGATGCTGCTGATCCCGCTCGACGCCGACTACACGATCCCGCTGCGCCGCGCGCCCGACGTGCGCGCCGCATGCGAGGAGGCGTACGGGCCCGGCGGCGCGCCGTCGGTCGTGTCGCTGCGGGAACTGCTCGGCCTCGTCGGCGCGCATGAATGGCGCAAGAAGGGCGTGCCGATCCCGGCGCTCGGCGGCGCGCCGATCCATCCGTACTACGGCGTGTTCTCGCCGGTGCGCGGCGAATACGTCGAACTCGTCGCGCGCGCGAAACTGCCGGCGACGTCGCTCGCGTTCGACATCGGCACGGGCACCGGCGTGCTCGCGGCCGTGCTCGCGTCGCGCGGCGTCGAGCGCGTCGTCGCGACCGACCAGGATGCGCGGGCGCTGGCCTGCGCACGCGAGAACGTCGCGCGGCTCGGTCATGCGGACCGGGTCGACGTGGTCGAAGCCGACCTGTTTCCGGCCGGCCGTGCGTCGCTCGTGGTTTGCAATCCGCCGTGGGTGCCGGCCCGGCCGAGCGCGCCGATCGAATACGCGATCTACGATCCCGACAGCCGCATGCTGCGCGGTTTCCTCGCGGGGCTCGCCGCGCATCTCGAACCGGGCGGCGAGGGCTGGCTGATCCTGTCCGATTTCGCCGAGCATCTCGGCCTGCGATCGCGCGACACGCTGCTGCAATGGATCGACGAAGCGGGCCTCGTCGTGCTCGGCCGCGACGATATCCGTCCCGCGCATCCGAAGTCGACCGATGCCGACGATCCGCTGCACGCGGCCCGCCGCGCCGAGGTCACGTCGCTCTGGCGGCTCGGCACCCGAGCCTGACCGCGTATTTTCGGTAAACTGTCGCCATTCCTCACGAATTCCCGCCGCCGGGCCGTGGTCGACCGACCGTGGCCCGGCGCCGCTTCCAGATGTCGAACAAGACCCACGAAATCCGTCCGGAGCAGTCCGTCGAGCTGCTGAAGGAACTGCACATCCTCACCCGCGACGGGAAGCTGAACCAGGACAGCCGCCGCAAGCTGAAGCAGGTCTATCACCTGTTCCAGTTCATCGAGCCGCTGCTCGCCGGCGTGCAGGCCGACAAGGGCAGCGTGACGCTCGTCGATCACGGCGCCGGCAAGTCGTATCTCGGCTTCATCCTGTACGACCTGTTCTTCAAGCAGCAGCCGGGGCACGGCACGCCGGCGTTCGCGTCGCACGTGTACGGGATCGAGACGCGCGAGGAGCTCGTCACGCGCTCGGCCGAGCTGGCCGCGCGGCTCGGGTTCGGCGGCATGTCGTTCCTGAACCTGTCGGTCGCCGATTCGATCACGTCGCCGCAGCTGCCCGAAACGGTCGACGTCGTCACCGCGCTGCACGCGTGCGACACGGCGACCGACGACGCGATCCGCTTCGCGCTCGCGAAGCGCGCGCAGCACATCGTGCTCGTGCCGTGCTGCCAGGCGGAAGTCGCGGGCGTGCTGCGCCGGAACAAGGGCAAGTCGCTCGCGAATGCGCTGACCGAGGTATGGCGGCATCCGCTGCATACGCGCGAATTCGGCAGCCAGATCACCAACGTGCTGCGCTGCCTGCAGCTCGAGGCGCACGGCTACCAGGTGAGCGTGACCGAGCTGGTCGGCTGGGAGCATTCGATGAAGAACGAGCTGATCATCGCGCAGTACAAGAACCTGCCGCGCCGGCGGCCCGGCGAGCGGCTGAACGAGATCCTCGGCATGTTCGGGCTGGCCGAACTGAACGCGCGCTTCTTCGTGCCGGAAGCCGCGGCGGCGGACGGCGACGCCGTCGAGCCGGTCGAGGGCTGACGCGCGGACGGACGGACGGCGCGGCGCGAGGCGCACGTTGCACGCCGCGTCAGACGTCGTCGCCCGGCCGGCGCATCCATTCGCGCCAGCCGTCGTGGCCGAGGCGGCGCAGCGTTTCCTGATTCCTTTCGTAGATCGCGGACGCGTCCGGGAACGCGGCGACCGCGCGCGCGATGCTGTCCTCGCGCAGCAGGTGCAGGATCGGATACGGCGCGCGGTTCGTATAGTTCTCGATGTCGTCGGGTTCGCTGCCTTCGAAGCGGTAGTGCGGATGGAAGCTCGCGATCTGCAGCACGCCGCCGAGCCGCAACTGCTGCACGAGCCGGTCGGCAAAGAACAGCGCATCGTTGTAGTCGACGAAATCGGCGAACGCATGCGGGAAGATCACGAGCGTCGTGTCGACCTGCTGCGGGTCCGCCGCGTCGAGCGCGCGCAGCTCGGTTTCGAGCTCGGCGAGCGCGTCTTCCAGCGTCGTCGCTGCGCTGATCGCGTAGCGCACCTGTTCCTTCACATAGACGCTTTTCGCGAACGGGCACAGATTGAGCCCGATCACCGCGCGCGCGAGCCAGTGCCGCGTGGCGGCGAGGATGTCGTCGTGCGATTCGGGGCGGGTGTCGGTCATCGTGAAATCAATCGGGCGGGAGAGCGAGGGCCGCATTGTAGCGGGCACGCCGGTGCCGGGCGTGCGCGGCGCGTCATGCGCACGCGGCTTCGATCAATTGCGTGACGAGCGCCGGCGCGGTGCCGATCGGCGTTTCGCCGTGCCGGTAGGTCTGGCTTGCCGCGTAGATACCTTCGACCACCAGCGCGAGCGCATCGGCGAGCGCCTTCGGCTGTCGCGCGCCGGCACCTTCGCATAGTGCGACGAGCCGTTTCATCAACTGTTCCTTGTTCTGCGCGACGCGCTCGCGGGCCGGGTGCGACGCATCCGGGAATTCGGCGGCGACGTTGACGAACGGGCAGCCGCGGTAGTCCTTCTGGGTTGCGCGCTCGGCAAGATCGACGAAATACTGGATCAATTGCGCCTTCGGCTGGCCCGGATGCTTCGCGGCGCTCGTATCGAGACGCTCGAAGAAGCACGCGTCCATCCGTTCGAGATACGCGAGGATCAGCTCGTCCTTCGACGAGAACTGGCGGTACAGGCTCATCTTGTTGACGCCCGCGCGCTCCACGACCGCCTCGACGCCGACCGTGCGAACACCTTCCTTGTAAAACAGCTCCTCGGCGGCGCGCAGCAGGTGCTCCTGCGCGGTGGCTCCGTCGATCGACCGGCGCGTGCGGCGCGCAAGCGGTTTGGCGATCTCGATGCCCGACATGATGACCCTCGACTGCGTGGTGAATTGCTTGACATGTTACCGACTGGTAACTACGATCGCAACACAGTTGTGACCGATCGGTAACAATGCCGGCCGGATCGACAGACAAATGCCAAGCATCGGCCCGGGTCAGCCGATGCGGTGTGCGGCGGAGGTGGCCTGGCTGGGTGGGGTGGAGCAGGTGCGATGGCGCCGGAGCCGCCAACGGGAGAGCATGAAGATGAATTGGGTGGTGACACGAATCAGCGGGCGCTTCCACTACGGATGGCTCGCGGCGGCGGTGGTATTCCTGATCCTGCTGGCGGCAGCCGGCACGCGCGCGACGCCGAGCGTGCTGATGGTGCCGCTCGAGCGCGAACTCGGCTGGAGCCGCGCGACGATTTCGCTGGCCATCTCGGTGAACATCGCGTTGTACGGCCTGACGGGCCCGTTCGCGGCCGCCGCGATGCAGCGTTTCGGGCTGCGCCCGACGATCCTCGCCGCGCTCGTGACGATGAGCGCGGGCGTTGCGCTGTCGTCGATGATGACGCACAGCTGGCAGATGGTGCTGATCTGGGGCCTGATGGTCGGCTGCTCGTCGGGCGTCGTCGCGCTGACGCTGTCCGCAACCTTCGTCACGCGCTGGTTCCATGCGCGTCGGGGCCTGATCATGGGCATCCTGACCGCGAGCACCGCCACCGGCCAGCTCGTGTTCCTGCCGATGCTGGCGGCGATCGCGCAGCACCATGGCTGGCGGCCGGTCGTGCTGGTCGTCGCGATTGCGGCCGCGATCGTGATTCCGCTGGTCGCGTTCCTGTTGCCCGAACGGCCGGCCGACGTGAAGCTGCGCCCGTACGGCGAGCCGGCGGATGCGCCGCCCGCGCCCGACACGACGAAGGAGAACCCGCTCGCGGTCGCGTTCCGCACGCTGCTGACGGCCAGCCGTTCGCGCGACTTCTGGCTGCTGTTCTTCAGCTTCTTCATCTGCGGCGCGAGCACCAACGGTTATGTCGGCACGCACCTGATCGCGATGTGCAGCGACTATGGGATGACCGAAGTGCAGGGCGCGTCGCTGCTCGCGGCGATGGGCGTGTTCGACCTGTTCGGCACGACGCTGTCGGGCTGGCTGTCCGACCGCTACGACAACCGCGTGCTGCTGTTCTGGTACTACGGGCTGCGCGGGCTGTCGCTGATTTACCTGCCGCACGCGTTCGGGATCGATTTCTTCGGGCTGCCGCTGTTCGCGATGTTCTACGGGCTCGACTGGATCGCAACGGTGCCGCCGACCGTGCGGCTGGCCACCGATGTGTTCGGCAAGGCAGCGGCGCCGGTCGTGTTCGGCTGGATCGTCGCCGGCCACCAGCTCGGTGCGGCGTTCGCGGCGCTTGGCGCGGGGATGCTGCGCGCGAGCCTCGGTACCTACACGATCGCGTCGATGATCTCGGGCGGGCTCTGCATCGTCGGTGCGCTGATCGTGCTGCGGATCAACCGCGGCCCGTCGCGTGCGGCCGCGCAGGCGGCCTGACCGCGGCGGCCCGGCTGGCCGTGCGGCCTGCGGCCGGCCTATGCAGGCACGATGATTTGCATAGCGCGGGAGGATCGGGCGCGTAATGGCTCAAGCGGGTATGCTTGCGGTTTGCCGGGGCGTTCGCGCCCCTTCATCGATGTCAGCGAGGAACCGCATGTCCGTCAAACCTGCTCCCACCACTGTTTCGATTCACGATCTGATCGCGGGCCGCTGGAGTCCGCGCGCGTATTCGGATGAGCCGGTCAGCGCCGGCGATCTGCACGCGGTGCTCGAAGCCGCGCGCTGGGCCCCGTCCGCGTACAACGCGCAGCCGTGGCGTTTCATCGTATTCGATCGCACGCAGGACGAAGACGCCTTCAAGCGCGCGTTCGCGACGCTGGTGCCGTTCAACCAGGGCTGGAATGCGCCGGCGCCCGTGCTGATCGCGGTGACCGCGCACACGCTCACGCCGAAGGGCGAGCCGGCGCCGACCGCGCTGTACGACGCGGGCGCCGCCGCGATGTCGCTGGTGCTGCAGGCGCACGCGCTGGGCCTCGCCGCGCACCAGATGAGCGGTTTCGACGCGAAGGCGTTCCGCGACGCGTTCGAGATCCCGGCCGACGTCGCGATCCCGTCGATTATCTCGATCGGCCACTACGGCAACGTCGACAAGCTCGATCCGGTGCTGCGCGATCGCGAGAAGGCGCCGCGTACGCGCCATGCGATCGGCGAGGTCGTGTATGCGAGCGCGTGGAAGAAGAGCTTCGACGCGGCAGCCTGATCCGCCAGGCGGACGGGTTGCGTCGTGCAACCCGTCCGCGCGTCTCCCCGGCGCGCCAGGCCGCGCGCCGGTGCCACCGAAGCCCGTTCCGCGGCACTGGTGGCTGGCCCGGTTGTGATCCCGCGGGCTTCATGTTAAAAAGCCGGTCCTTTCCGTTTTCGCGCCGGCCCTGCTGCGGCAACTTCCCATGACTTACTGCGCGATCGATTTCGGCACGTCCAATTCCGCCGTGGCGCTGCCCGACGGCGACGGCATGCGCCTCGCGCCCGTCGAGGGCGACCACCTGACGCTGCCCACCGCAATCTTCTTCAACAATGACGAAGAGACGGTCGAATACGGCCGTGCGGCGCTGGCCTCCTATATCGACGGTTTCGACGGCCGGCTGATGCGTTCGATGAAGAGCATCCTCGGCTCGCCGCTCGCGGAAACGACGACCGATCTCGGCGACGGCAGCGCGATCGCGTACACCGAAATCATCGCGCGCTTCCTGACGCACCTGAAGCGCAAGGCCGAAGCCCGCGCAGGTGCGCCGATCGGCCGCGCGGTGCTCGGCCGGCCGGTGTTCTTCGTCGACGACGATCCGCGCGCCGACCGCCTCGCGCAGGATCAGCTCGAGGCGGCCGCGCAATCGGTCGGCTTCGCGGACGTTCACTTCCAGTACGAACCGATCGCCGCCGCATTCGATTACGAATCGCGCCAGCAGGCCGAGCGCCTCGTGCTCGTCGCCGACATCGGCGGCGGCACGTCCGACTTCTCGCTGGTGCGCGTCGGGCCCGAACGGATGGCGCGGCTCGAGCGCAAGGACGACGTGCTGGCGCACCACGGCGTGCACGTCGCGGGCACCGACTACGACCGGCGCGTCGAGCTGGCGGCGATCCTGCCCGCGTTCGGCTACCGTTCGCTCGACCCGGAAGGGCGCGAACTGCCGAACAAGATCTATTTCGATCTCGCGACCTGGCACCTGATCAACACGGTCTACACGCCGAAGCGGGTCGGCGAGCTGAAGCTGATGAAGCACCTGTACCAGGATGCGCGACAGTACGACCGGCTCACGAGCGTGGTCGAGCAGCGGCTCGGGCATGCGCTGATGGCGCGCGCGGAAGAAGCGAAGATCGGTGTCGCGGCGGGCGGGGAGACGATGATCGACCTGAACGACGTGGAAGAGGACCTGCTGATCGCGTTCGATGCCGACCGCCTCGTCGATGCGAGCCACGACGACACCGCGCGCATCGTCGACGCCGCGCGCGAGACGGTGCGGCTTGCGGGCATCGCGCCGCGCGACGTCGGCGCGCTGTATTTCACCGGCGGCTCGACGGGCCTCGCGTTCCTGTCGGGCGCGCTCGCGGGCGCATTTCCGGAGGCGCAACCGGTGTTCGGCGATCGCCTCGCGAGTGTCGCGACGGGGCTCGGCATTCATGCGCAGCGGCTGTTTGGCTAAACGTAGGCGGTTGCATTACCGCCGTGCCGAATTAGCGCAGAAAAACAAAAAGCCCCGCCGAAGCGGGGCTTTTTTACACGAATTATCGCGCCAAGCTTAGACCGGACGGATGTTCGCAGCTTGCAGACCCTTCGGGCCCGTCTTCACTTCGAATTCAACCTTCTGGTTTTCTTGCAGCGTCTTGAAGCCTTCGACGCGGATTTCCGAGAAGTGCGCGAACAGATCGTCGCCGCCGCCTTCCGGGGTGATGAAGCCGAAGCCCTTTGCGTCATTGAACCACTTGACGGTACCGGTTGCCATGTTACTTGTTCCTAAAAAGATAAAACGGGGCCGAGGCCCATGGGGTGCGGAAAATCAAGGAAGGGGTAATAGGACCAACCGGAGTACCGTTGATGGGCGAACTACGAAAGAACCAATTCACTCGCCGCTTGAAATCCTGCGAAGTCCTTTATACGGCTAATCGATCGTATGGTCAACCGTATTTCCATGCTCTCAGGGTTATTGCGTAGATCAGGTTTACAAAGCTTGCAGGCCATGCGAATTTTTTGTAGGGGCCGAACGATTTTGGCGCCACGTTTCAGGTGCAACCGTTAAACTACGCGCCGCGTGGACGGGTTGCCCCGATCGGATGACTCGTCCCCCCAAGAATGCGTGCGCGGTGCTGTCCGAGCCGATCCCGGACCGCAGGCCGACCATGCTTTTTGAGACACAGGAGAGGATGTGAAGAGTTCTATTCAACGGAACATCGGCCCGTTTGCATTGATGCTGACGGGGCTGGGTTCGATTATCGGCTCGGGCTGGCTGTTCGGCGCCTGGAAGGCCGCGAAGATCGCCGGTCCGGCGGCGATCTGCGCCTGGATCATCGGCGCCGTCGTGATTCTCGCGATTGCACTGACGTATGCCGAACTGGGCGCGATGTTCCCCGAGTCGGGCGGCATGGTGCGTTATGCGCGCTACTCGCACGGTTCGCTGGTGGGTTTCATCAGTGCATGGGCGAACTGGATCGCGATCGTATCCGTGATCCCGATCGAGGCCGAAGCGTCGATCCAGTACATGAGCACGTGGCCGTATCCATGGGCGCACGCGCTGTTCGTGAACGGCGAGTTGACGACACCAGGCCTGTTGCTGTCGGCCGTGCTGGTCGTCATCTACTTCATGCTGAACTACTGGGGCGTGAAGGCCTTCGCGCGGGCGAACACCGCGATCACGATCTTCAAGTTCCTGATCCCCGGCCTCACGATCCTCGGCCTGATGCTGACGAGCTTCCACTCGGACAACCTCGGCACCGCATCCAATGCAAGCTTTGCGCCGTACGGCTGGTCGGCGGTGCTGACCGCGGTCGCGACGAGCGGCATCGTGTTCGCGTTCAACGGCTTCCAGAGTCCCGTGAACCTCGCGGGCGAAGCGCGCAATCCGTCGCGCAGCGTGCCGTTCGCGGTGATTACGTCGATCCTGATCGCACTCGTGATCTATGTGCTGCTGCAGGTCGCGTACATCGGCGCGGTGAATCCGACCGACATCGCGGCGGGCTGGTCGCACTTCAACTTCAAGTCGCCGTTCGCCGAACTGGCGATCGCGCTGAACCTGAACTGGCTCGCGATCATGCTGTACGTCGACGCGTTCGTCAGCCCGAGCGGCACCGGCACGACCTACATGGCGACGACGACGCGGATGATCTACGCGATGGAGCGCAACAACACGATGCCGAAGATGTTCGGCAACGTGCACCCGCTCTACGGCGTGCCGCGTCAGGCGATGTGGTTCAACCTGCTGGTCTCGTTCATCTTCCTGTTCTTCTTCCGCGGCTGGAGTTCGCTTGCGGCGGTGATTTCGGTCGCGACGGTGATTTCGTACCTGACCGGCCCGATCAGCCTGATGGCCCTGCGCCGTTCGGCGACCGACATCGAGCGGCCGCTGTCGATCCCGGGCATGAAGCTGATTGCACCGTTCGCGTTCGTCTGCGCGTCGCTGATCCTGTACTGGGCGAAGTGGCCGCTGACCGGCGAAATCATCCTGCTGATGATCGTCGCGCTGCCGGTGTACTTCTTCTTCCAGGCGAAGGCGGGCTGGACCGGTTGGGGTGAAGACCTGCGGGCCGCATGGTGGCTGGTCGCGTACCTGCCGACGATGGCTGTGCTGTCGCTGATCGGCAGCAAGGAATTCGGCGGTCACGGCGTCCTGCCGTACGGCTGGGACATGCTGATCGTCGCGGCAATCGCGCTGGTGTTTTACTTCTGGGGCGCGAAGTCCGGCTACCGGACCAAGTATCTCGACGAGCGCGAGTCGCACGACGAGATCCTCGAAGGGGTCGGTGCCTGACGCCTGATCTGTCGCCGGATTCGGCGGCGACGGAACGTGGCAAAAAAAGCCCGCCCGAGCAATGCTCGGGCGGGCTTTTTGTTTGCGGTCGCCGGTTGTCGCGTGACGCTCAGGCGGCCGCGCTGGCGAACACGTAATTCGTCATCGCGAGCACGCGCTGGTAGGTGCCGAGCGACTGGATGCCGAGCTGGTAGTCATCGTCCGCCGCGCCGAGCGCCGTGAATACCGGCAGCAGATGCTCGTCGGTCGGATGCATCAGCGCTGCATGCGGCGCCTGCCGGCGATAGTCGAGCAGCGCGTCGACGTCGCGCGCGGCAAGCTTCGCCTCAAACCAGTCGGTGAAGTCCTTGACGCGCGGGTCCGCATCCTCGGGCGCCGCGCCGAAATCGGCGGCACGCAGGTTGTGCGTGATCTGGCCCGAGCCGATCACCATCACGCCTTCGTCCCGCAGCGGCCGCAGCGCGCGGCCGAGCGCGAAGTGGTGGGCCGCATCCGCGCGCGGCTGGATCGACAACTGCGCGACGGGCACGTCGGCCTCCGGGAACATCAGCAGCATCGGCACCCACGCGCCGTGGTCGAGGCCGTGCTCGTTCGTCGCGGTCGCGATGCCGGCCGCGTTCAGCAGCGCGGCCGCGCGCTCGGCGACGTCGGGCGCGCCCGGCGCCGGGTAGCGGATCTCGTACAGCGCGCGCGGAAAGCCGTAGAAGTCGTGGATCGTTTCCGGGTGCGCGGCGACGCTCGCGACCGGATTCTGCGTGCCCCAATGCGCGGACAGCATCAGTACCGCGCGTGGGCGCGGCAATTCGGCACCGAGGTGCGTGAACGCACCGGACGGCAGCGACGGGTCGATCGGCAGCGTCGGCGCGCCGTGGGACAGGTAGAGCGAAGGCAAGCGGTTCATGGTGGTGGCCTGCAAAGGGATTTGCCTGTGACTATAGGCGCGCACCGCGTATTGATAAATCCACGCCGTGGAATTTGATTGACGCTTGTTTGTTGATAATCGGGGCGCTGCGACGCGTGCCGAAGCGGGTAGGCGTCCGTAGGCGTTAATTCGAATGAATTGCCGGTGGAATCGGCGAAGATGCGCGAAGAACGGGGCTGCGGCAGGCCGCTTATTGCGCGTGCCGGATGCCGGCCCACGGCGTGGTCAGCGGTGCGCTGAGCGCGAACAGGTCGAGTACGCGCGTGACGGTCTGGTCGACGAGTTCCTCGATCGTCTTCGGCATCGCGTAGAACGCGGGCAACGGCGGAAAGACGATGCCGCCCATTTCGGTGACGGCGGTCATGTTGCGCAGATGCGCGAGGTTGAACGGCGTTTCGCGCACCATCAGCACGAGACGGCGGCGTTCCTTCAGCGTGACGTCGGCCGCGCGCGTGATCAGGTTGTCGGACAGCCCGTGCGCGATGCTCGCGAGCGTCTTCATCGAGCAGGGCGCGATCACCATCCCGTCGGTCGCGAACGATCCCGATGCGATCGTCGCACCGACGTCGCGCACCGAATGCACGACATCCGCACGGCTTTCGACATCGGTCTTCGGCAGCTTCAGTTCGTGCTGGATGTTGAGCCAGCCGGCGTTCGAAATCAGCAGGTGCGTTTCGACGCCGCCGGCGGCGCGCAGCAGGTCGAGCAGCCGCACGCCGTAGATCGCGCCGGTGGCGCCGGTGATCGCGACGATCAGCCGGCGTGGCGGCGCGCTGGGAGATGCCATCGAACGGGGAGCGTTACGCGGCGGCGAACAGTTGCTGCAGTTCGCCCGACTGGTACATCTCCATCATGATGTCCGAGCCGCCGACGAATTCGCCCTTCACGTAGAGCTGCGGGATGGTCGGCCAGTTCGAGAATTCCTTGATGCCCTGGCGGATTTCGTCGTCCTCGAGCACGTTGACCGTCTTGAACTGGTCGACGCCACAGGCCTTCAGCACCTGCACTGCGCGGCCCGAGAAGCCGCACATCGGGAATTGCGCGTTGCCCTTCATGAAGAGCACGACCTGGTTTTCGTCGACGATTTGCTTGATACGTTGTTGGGTGTCCATGACTGACCTTGCGTGTTTGCGGGGCGTTAGATCGAAATGATAGCGGATTTCAACCGGGCGGGCCGGGCATCAGCCCGGCAGGCGGCCGCCGGTCGTGCGTTCGATCGCTGCCAGATCGGCGAGCGATTCGACCGCGACGAAGCCGTGTGAGACGAGCACCGCGCGTACGGCTTCGGCCTGGTCGTAACCGTGCTCGATCCAGAGCGTGCCGCCCGGTTTCAGATAGGTGCCGGCGCCCGCGACGATCGTGCGGATCGCGCTGAGGCCGTCGGCATCGTCGGTGAGCGCGCCGCGCGGCTCGAAACGCAGGTCGCCCTGCGCGAGGTGCGGATCGTGCTGCGCGATGTACGGCGGGTTGCTGACGATCGTGTCGAATGCGAGCGCCGGATCGAGCGCTGCGTACCAGTCGCTCTGCAGCCAGTGCAGCGGGCCGCCCGGGCGGCCCGCGTCGAGCAGCTTGTCCGCGTTGCGTTGCGCGACCGCGAGCGCGGCCGGCGAACGGTCGAGCGCCCACACGCGTGCATCGGGACGCTCGGCGGCGATCGACACGGCGATCGCGCCGCTGCCGGTGCCGAGATCGAGCACGGCCGGTTGCGGCAGCCCGTCGATCGCATCGAGCGCGGCGTCGACGAGCAATTCGGTTTCGGGGCGCGGGATCAGCACGTCGGGCGTCACGTCGAACGGCCGGCCGAAGAATTCGCGCATGCCGACGAGCTGCGCGACGGGCTCGCCGGCCACGCGGCGCGCTTCGAGCGCGCGGTAGCGTTCGACCGCGGCCGCGTCGAGCGGCGCGTCGCCGCGCGTGATCAGCTGCGTGCGGGTCCAGCCGAGCGCGTGCGCGAGCAGCACGCGCGCATCGACCGCGTCGAGCGGCGACGCGCGCAGCAGTTCGTCGGCGGTGGTGTCGGGCATCGCGGCCTCAGTCGGCTTCGCCGAGCGACGCGAGCAGTTCGGCCTGGTGCTCGGTGACGAGCACGCCGATCAGTTCGTCGAGATCGCCGTCCATGATCGCTTCGAGCCGGTACAGCGTCAGGTTGATCCGGTGGTCGGTCATCCGGCCCTGCGGGAAGTTGTACGTGCGGATCCGCTCCGAGCGGTCGCCGGAGCCGATCAGGCTCTTGCGCGTCGCGGCTTCCTTCGCGTGCTGCTCGTGATACTGCTTGTCCTTGATGCGCGCGGCGAGCACCTTCAGCGCGCGATCCTTGTTCTTGTGCTGCGAACGGTCGTCCTGGCATTCGACGACGATCCCGGTCGGGATGTGCGTGACGCGCACCGCCGAATCGGTCTTGTTGATGTGCTGGCCGCCCGCGCCGGACGCGCGGAACGTGTCGATCCGCAGGTCGGCCGGGTTGATCTCGACCTCGCCGATTTCATCGGCTTCCGGCATCACGGCGACCGTGCAGGCGGACGTATGGATGCGCCCCTGCGTCTCGGTCGCCGGCACGCGCTGCACGCGATGGCCGCCCGATTCGAACTTCAGGCGCGAATACGCGCCCTGGCCCGCGATCCGCACGATCACTTCCTTGTAGCCGCCGAGATCCGACGCGCTCTCCGACATCATTTCGACCTGCCAGCGCTGGCGTTCCGCGAAGCGCAGGTACATGCGCAGCAGGTCGCCGGCGAACAGCGCCGATTCGTCACCGCCCGTGCCCGCGCGGATTTCGAGGAAGATGTTGCGATCGTCGTTCGGATCCTTCGGCAGCAGCATCTTCTGCAACTCGACCTCGAGGCGGGTCATGCTTTCGCGTGCGCTGCGAATCTCGTCCTCGGCGAAATCGCGCATCGACGGATCGGTGAGCAGCTCCTGCGCGGCCGTCTCGTCGTTGCGCGACTGGCGCCACAGTGCGTACTGCTCGACGACCGGACCGAGTTCCGCATGTTCGCGGGTCAGCTTGCGGTACTGGTCGAGATCGGCCGTGACGTTTTCGCGGCTCAGCAGGTCGTTCAGTTCGGCCAGCCGTGTAGACAGCTGGTCGAGCTTGCGTTGCATGCTCGTCTTCATGGTGTGGAGCGGCGCTCCCGGGCAAGGGTATTCGGAAAGGATAGGCCGGCTCGCGGCCGGCGGCAGGGCGACTGGCCGGCGCTAGTGGCCGGATTGGTCGTTCGAGCGCGGTGCGTGCTGGTAGAAGCCGCGCATCAGGTCGATCAGCGAATCGCGGTCGGCGCCGTTCACGCGGTTGAGCGCGCTCGTCGGGCCGTGGATCAGCTTGTTGGTCAGCGCCTGCGACAGCGCTTCGAGCACGGCGGCCGGATCGTCGCCGCGCGCGAGCAGCTTCTGCGCCTTGTCGACTTCGGCGCGGCGCAGCGCGTCGGCCTGCGTATGCATGTGACGGATCACCGGCACGACGCTGCGCGTGTCGAGCCATTGCATGAAATTCTGCACGCGCGTCTCGATGATCGACTCGGCCTGCGCGACCGCGGCCTGGCGCGATGCGTTGCCTTCGCGCACGATCGCGCCGAGATCGTCGACGGTGTAAAGGAATACGTCCTTCAGCTTGCCGACTTCGGGCTCGATGTCGCGCGGCACCGCCAGGTCGACCATGAAGATCGGCCGATGGCGGCGCGCCTTCACCGCGCGCTCGACCGCGCCGAGGCCGATGATCGGCAGCGTCGACGCCGTGCACGACACGATGATGTCGAATTCCTGGATGCGGGCCGGCAGATCCGCGAGCGGCATCGCGCGGCCGTTGAAGCGTTCTGCGAGGCGCTGGCCGCGTTCGGCCGTGCGGTTCGCGACGACGAGTTCGCGCGGGCCTTGCGCGGCGAAGTGCGTCGCGCACAGCTCGATCATTTCGCCGGCGCCGATGAACAGCACGCGCTGATCGGACACCTTTTCGAAGATCCGCTGCGCGAGGCGCACCGCGGCGGCAGCCATCGACACCGACTGCGTGCCGATCTCGGTCGTGCCGCGCACTTCTTTCGCCACCGCGAACGTGCGCTGGAACAACTGGTTCAGATAGGTGCCGAGCGCACCGGCTTCCGTCGCGGTGCGGACCGCATCCTTCATCTGGCCCAGAATCTGGGTTTCGCCGAGCACCATCGAATCGAGGCCGGACGCGACGCGGAACGCGTGCCGGACCGCTTCAGACTGCGGCAGCGCATAGACGTGCGGGGCGAGTTCGTCGACCGGAATCCGGTGATACTCCGACAGCCAGCGGATCGCGCCCTCGCGTGCCGCGCGATCATCGGTCGCGCAATACAGTTCGGTGCGGTTGCAGGTGGAGAGGATCGCCGCTTCGGGCGTATTGGGTGCCTGGGGGCCGAGAAACACGTTCTTGAACGTGACGAGAGCCGGCTTGATTTGCTCGAGCGGAAACGCCACGCGTTCGCGCAGGGCGACAGGCGCAGTGTGGTGATTGATTCCGATCGTGAGGAGTTGCATATCGAGGGCTATCGTTTAGCCCCATATTATAGCGTTTCAGCGATTTCCTCACTCGACGCATACCGGGCATCAGCGTGCCGGGGGCGAGAATTTGGGGGCTCGATCGGCACGCGATCGAGCTGATAACCGTAGCCGTAAAGCGGCAACAGCCGGTAGCCGCGCTCCGGAAGCAACCGCAACTTGCTGCGCAGCCGGGACGCGTGCGTATCGAGCGTGCGCGACTTCATGTCGCGGCGGCATGCCCACACCGTTTCGAGGATATGGGCGCGCGACACGGGCCGCGACAGGTTCGCGAACAGCAGTTGCGCGAAGCGGAACTCCTTGGGCGTGAGTGAAACGATTGCGTCGCCGAAGCGCACGAGGCCGTGCGTGGCGTCGAACGCGTATTCCCCATACATTTCGCGCGAGCGGGTCGGCGGCCGGCGCACGCCCGCGCGCCGGCTCAGCGCGTTGACGCGCGCGAGCAGCTCGGGCCCGCTCACGGGGCGCACGAGGCAATCGTCGGCACCCGCGTGCAGGCACGATACGATTTCGCTTTCGCGCGGCAATTGCATCACGGCGATGGCCGGCAGCCCGGGCAGGATCGTCTGCGCGCGCGGAATGACTTCCTCGGCCGGCTGGTCGCCGGCCCAGTTGCCGGTGATCAGCATGTCGCAGGTGTCGGTGGCGAGCCATTCGAAGAACGCCGTACTGGACGAAAACGCGTGGCACACATGACCGCCTGCAAAGAGCAGGCGATTCAGGAGTGCGGCATGACGCGCCTCCGGATCGATCAGAGCGATTCGCATGAGAATTTCTTCATTACGGCGGCCGGTGTGCGCTTGCCATAACGTCGAGTCGGCCCCTACACTCGAATGTTGGCGGCACCCGGCTGGTCTCGGGTTCGATGGATGAATCGATGCTAGCCGCTGGCAACGTTCACGCCTATGGGACGAATCCGAATTTATCGAAGGCGTCGAATGAACTGGTTTGGAATCCTTGTCCTGGGAGCGGCCGTCGGGCTGTTCGGCCGATGGCTGCATCCGATGCGGCGCACGAGCCGGCCGGCATGGTGGATCGCGGTGCTCGTCGGCATCGCGGGCGCGGCCGCCGCCCGAATGGCCGGCAATCTCTCGGGACTGTTTTACGATGGCGAGACGCTCGAATGGCCGGTCTGCACCGGCGTCGCGTTCCTCGCCGTAGCCGTGACGGTCGCACTGTCGGCCCGTCGCTGAATGCTCTCAGGTGAAATCATGAATGCCCGTCTCCCCGAAGTCTCGTCGGTGCCGGCCCGCCTCGCGCTGCTGCGCGGCGCCATGGCCCGCGAGGGCCTGGCCGCCTATCTCGTGCCGTCCGCCGATCCCCACCTGTCCGAGTACCTGCCCGAACGCTGGCAGGCCCGCCGCTGGCTGTCCGGTTTCACGGGCTCGGTCGGCACGCTGGTCGTGACCGCGGATTTCGCGGGGCTGTGGGTCGACAGCCGCTACTGGGTGCAGGCCGACGCCGAGCTGGCCGGCACGGGCGTGCAGTTGATGAAGATGACGGGCGGGCAGCAGAGCGCGCCGCACGTCGACTGGCTCGCGCAGAACGTGGCGGCGGGCGCGACGGTGGGTGTCGACGGCGCCGTGCTCGGTGTCGCGGCCGCGCGCGGGTTGACGGCCGCGCTGAGCGCACGCGGCATCGCGCTGCGCACCGATCTCGACCTGCTCGACGCGATCTGGCCCGAGCGGCCGGGGTTGCCCGGCGATGCGGTGTTCGAGCATGCCGCGCCGCAGGCCGACACGACGCGCGCGAGCAAGCTGGCCGAAGTGCGCCGCGCGATGCGCGCGCAGGGCGCGCAGTGGCATTTCGTGTCGACGCTCGACGATCTCGCATGGCTGTTCAACCTGCGCGGCGCCGACGTCAACTTCAATCCGGTGTTCGTTGCGCACGCAATGATCGGCGCCGATCGCGCGACGCTGTTCGTCGCCAGCGGCAAGGTGTCGCCGGCGCTGGCCGCGTCGCTCGCGCAGGACGGCGTCGACGTTCGTGCGTACGACGCCGCGCGCGCATCGCTCGCGGCCTTGCCCGACGGCGCGACGCTGCTGGTCGACCCGCGCCGCGTGACGTTCGGCACGCTCGAGGCCGTGCCGGCCGGCGTGAAGCTCATCGAGGCCGTGAATCCGTCGACGTTCGCGAAGTCGCGCAAGACGTCCACCGAGATCGAGCACGTGCGCGTGACGATGGAGCACGACGGCGCCGCGCTCGCGGAGTTCTTCGCGTGGTTCGAACAGGCGGTGAACCGCGAGACGATCACCGAGCTGACGATCGAGCAGAAACTCACGGCCGCGCGCGCACGGCGCCCCGGTTACGTGTCGCCGAGCTTCGCGACGATCGCCGGGTTCAACGCGAACGGCGCGATGCCGCACTACCACGCGACGGCTGAGTCGCACGCGACGATCGCCGGCGACGGCCTGCTGCTGATCGATTCGGGCGGGCAGTACACGACGGGCACGACCGACATCACGCGCGTCGTGCCGGTCGGTACCGTCAGCGACCTGCAGCGGCGCGATTTCACGATCGTGCTGAAATCGATGATGGCGCTGTCGCGCGCACGCTTTCCGCGCGGCATCCGCTCGCCGATGCTCGACGCGATCGCGCGCGCGCCGATGTGGTCGGCCGGGCTCGACTACGGCCACGGCACCGGGCATGGCGTCGGTTACTTCCTGAACGTGCACGAGGGCCCGCAGGTCATCTCGCACTACGCGCCGGCCGAGCCGCACACGGCGATGGAAGAGGGCATGATCACGTCGATCGAGCCGGGCGTATACCGCCCCGGTCAGTGGGGTATCCGGATCGAGAACCTGGTCGTGAATCGCGCGGCCGGGCAGACCGAGTTCGGCGATTTCCTTGCGTTCGAGACGTTGACGCTGTGCCCGATCGACACGCGCTGCGTGCTGATCGAGATGCTGCACGACGAAGAGCGCGCGTGGCTGAACACGTATCACGCGACGGTGCGCGAGCGCGTCGGCCGGCACCTGAGCGGCGATGCCAGGGCGTGGCTCGACGCACGCACGCAGCCGATCTGACGCAACGCGCTTCAGTGGCCGGGCGACGGCCGGACAACAACAGCGAGGGCAACACATGGCGGACACCGCAGTGATCGTGGTCGACATGCAGCGCGGGCTGGTGGAGCGGGCGCAGCCCGCTTACCGGCTCGACGACGTGGTGTCGGGCATCAACCGGTTGACGGCGGCGGCACGCGCGGCGAACGCGCCCGTATGCTTCGTGCAGCACGACGGCGACGCGGACGACGACATCGTGCCCGGCACGTCGGGCTGGGAGCTGCATGCGGGGCTGGTCGTCGGGAGCGACGACTGGCGTGTGCGCAAGCAGGCGAGCGACTCGTTCCACGACACGCCGCTCGCGGCGCAGCTCGAGCGCCACGGCATCCGTTCGGTGCTGATCTGCGGTTATGCGACCGAGTTCTGCGTCGATTCGGCCGCGCGCCGTGCGGCGCTGCTCGGCTACCGGACGACCGTCGTGTCCGACTTGCACACGACGAACGAGCGTGCGCACCTGTCGGCCGCGCAGATCGTCGCGCACCACCACTTCATCTGGCAAAACAATTCGCTGTCGGGCAACGCGGTGACGCCGCGTCCGCTCGCGGACGTGCTGGCCACGGAGTTCGCATGACGATCAAGGCTGTGGTGTTCGATTTCGGCGGCGTGCTGATCGACTGGAGCCCCGAGTACCTTTACCGGGAACTGATTCCCGACGACGCCGAGCGCCGCTGGTTTCTCACGCACGTTTGCGCGATGGACTGGGTGATCCGCCAGGACGGCGGGCAGACGATCGAGGAAGGTACGGCCGAACTCGTCGCGAAGTTTCCCGGGCACGAGGCGCTGATCCGGGCGTTCTACGCGCGCTGGCACGAGATGATCGGCGGCGTGCTCGACGAAGGCGCCGCGCTCGTCGACCGGCTCGACGCGCAGGGGATGCCGCTGTTCGGGCTGACGAACTGGTCCGCGCAGACGTTTCCGTATGCGTGGGAAAACTTCCCGGTGCTGCGGCGTTTCAAGGACATCGTCGTGTCGGGCCGCGTGAAGCTCGTGAAACCCGATCCGGCGATCTACCGCGAGATGCACGCGCGGATCGACCCGCACCTGCCGGGTATCGCGCCGCACGAACTCGTGTTCATCGACGACAACGCGAAGAACGCGGCGGCCGCGACGGCGCTCGGCTGGCACGGCATTCACCACACGAGCGCGGCGGCGACCGAAGCGCGGCTGCGCGAACTGGGCGCGCTCGCCTAGGCGGAGGGCGAGCGGCGGTCGAAAAAAAAGCGGGCCACGGGCCCGCTTTTTCGTTTTGCCGATCCGGAAGCGGCCGCCTTCGGCGACCGGCCCCGCGTTGCCGCAGTGCCGGGCGCCCGGGCCGCGACGTTCAGCGGCTGATCGGCTTGTAGCGCAGCCGCTTCGGCTTCGCGGCTTCCTCGCCGAGGCGCGCACGCTTGTCCGCTTCGTATTCCTGGTAGTTGCCGTCGAAGAACGTGACCTGCGAGTCGCCTTCGAACGCGAGGATGTGCGTCGCGATCCGGTCGAGGAACCAGCGATCGTGCGAGATCACCATCACCGAGCCCGCGAATTCGAGCAGGGCATCTTCCAGCGCGCGCAGCGTTTCGACGTCGAGGTCGTTCGACGGTTCGTCCAGCAGCAGCACGTTGCCGCCCGAGATCAGCGTCTTCGCGAGGTGCAGGCGGCCGCGTTCACCGCCCGACAGGTTGCCGACGATCTTCTGCTGGTCGCCGCCCTTGAAGTTGAAGCGGCCGATGTACGCGCGCGACGGCGTTTCGTACTTGCCGACCGTCAGCACGTCGGCGCCGCCCGAGATTTCCTCGAACACCGTCTTCGAGCCGTCGAGCGCGTCGCGGCTCTGATCGACATACGCGAGCTTCACCGTCGGGCCCATCACGACCTCGCCCGAATCCGGCTGTTCCTTGCCCGTCAGCATCCGGAACAGCGTCGACTTGCCGGCGCCGTTCGGACCGATGATGCCGACGATCGCGCCCGCCGGGATCTTGAGGTTCAGGTTGTCGATCAGCAGGCGGTCGCCGAACGCCTTGCTGACGTTCTTGAACTCGATCACTTCATTGCCCAGGCGGTCGCCGACCGGGATGAAGATTTCCTGCGTCTCGTTGCGCTTCTGGTATTCCTGACTGTTCAGCTCCTCGAAGCGCGCGATACGCGCCTTCGACTTCGCCTGACGGCCCTTCGGGTTCTGGCGCACCCACTCCAGTTCCTTCTTGATCGCCTTCTGGCGCGCCGACTCCGACGCTTCTTCCTGCTTCAGGCGTTCTTCCTTCTGGTCGAGCCAGCTGCTGTAGTTGCCCTTCCACGGAATGCCGTGGCCGCGGTCGAGTTCGAGAATCCACTCGGCCGCGTTGTCGAGGAAGTAGCGATCGTGCGTGACGGCGACGACGGTGCCCGGGAAGCGCACCAGGAACTGCTCGAGCCAGTCGACCGATTCGGCGTCGAGGTGGTTGGTCGGTTCGTCGAGCAGCAGCATGTCGGGTTTTTCGAGCAGCAGCTTGCACAGCGCGACGCGGCGCTTTTCGCCGCCCGACAGGTGTTCGATCTTCGCGTCCCACGGCGGCAGGCGCAGCGCGTCGGCGGCCACTTCGAGCTGCTGCTCGGGGCTGCCGCCGTCGCTCGACGCGAGGATCGCCTCGTACTTCGCCTGTTCGGCCGCGAGCGCGTCGAAATCGGCGTCCGGCTCGGCATAGGCCGCGTAGATTTCCTCGAGCTTCTTGTTGGCCTGGAACAGGTCGCCGAGACCGTCCTCGACGGCTTCGCGCACCGTCTTCGTCGGGTCGAGCTGCGGTTCCTGCGGCAGGTAGCCGATGTTCAGGTTCGGCATCGGCGTCGCTTCGCCTTCGATGTCCTTGTCGACGCCCGCCATGATGCGGATCAGCGTCGACTTGCCCGAGCCGTTCAGGCCGAGCACGCCGATCTTCGCGCCGGGAAAGAACGACAGCGAGATGTCCTTCAGGATCTGGCGCTTGGGCGGCACGATCTTGCCGACCCGGTTCATCGTGAAAACGTATTGGGCCATTTGGGTGTGAAAGTCAGAAATGGTTGAGACTGCCGCGCAGCGCGCTGGCGTGGCGGCGTCGGGTGATTCGGTACGGAGCGTGCCGCGCGGGGCGCGGCGGCGTCGCCTGGTGTCGGCGGCGCGAGCGGCTATTGTACTTCGCCGCCAGCTGCCGCTGGCGCGGCGCAGGCATTCGGGCGTGCCGCGCTCACAGCCACGCGGCGACGCCGCCGTGCCCCGAGCACGTGCCGCGCCGATGGCGGCTGAAGCTGTACGTGTCGTCCCGGCAGCGCGCGCTCGCGCCTTCGGGCACGCGGCCCGATCTGGAATGCGCGGGCGCATGCACGGTCTCGCCGTCGCGGTTGCGATACGTGTCGTGACGGTCGAGATCGGCTTCGTTGCCGTAGCCGGGCGGTGCGCGGTATGCGTGCGCCGGAACGGGCACGGTGGCGCATGCGACGAAGAGCGCGGCCGACAGGGTCGCGATGTGCGTCGCGCGGCGCAGCAGGGCAGGCATGGTCTCTCTCTCGGTCGGTATGTTGTTGTCGATGTCGGGCCGCCGGCCCGCGCCGCATGTTAGCCGATCGGTTCCGGATCGGCGTCGGCGCTGCGGAACAGAGCGACGTTACGCCGCGCCGGACATCGACGCCGCGCCGTCGGCCTGCGCGGCATCGAGAATCCAGCGGCGGAACGCGGCCACCTTCGGCCGCTCCGCGTGATGCGGCGGGTAGACGAGGTAGTACGCGAAATCGTCGAGCCACGCGACGTCGGCGAGCTGCACGAGCCGGCCGCTTGCCAGCTCGCCGCGCACCATCGCCGCCGGCAGCAGCCCGGCGCCCTGACCGGCGGCGATCGCCTGCAGCAACAGGCCCGAGTCGTCGAACGCGGGGCCGCGCGGCGGGCCGAAATCGTCGATCCGCTGCGCGCCGAACCAGATGTGCCAGCCCTTGCGCTCGGCGTCGTGCAAGTGCGGCCAGCCGACGAGATCGGCCGGCGTCGCCGGCATGCCGAGCCGCGCGACGAGGTCGGGCGACGCAAGGGCCACGATCTCCACCGTCAGCAGGCGCTCGCTGCACAGCCCGATGTAACGCCCGAGGCCGTGACGGATCGCGACGTCGACGCCGTCGCGCGAAAAATCCGCCAGCGCGTGGCTCGTGACGACCTGCAGGTCGACGTCCGGGCAAGCCTCCCGGAACTGCGCGAGGCGCGGCACGAGCCATGCGGACGCGAAGAACGGCGTGACGCTCACCGTCAGCACGCCGCTGTCGGCGGCGCCCGACACACGCTGCGACGCATCGGCGATCTGCCGGAACGCGTTGCGCACCGGCGGCAGGTAGTCGCGGCCGGCGGCCGTCAGCAGGATGCCGCGGTTGACGCGCTCGAACAGCTGCACGCCGAGATGCGTCTCGAGCGTGCGGATCATCTGGCTCACCGCGCCGGGCGTGACCGACAGTTCCTCGGCCGCCGATTTCACCGACAGGTGGCGGGCGGCCGCTTCGAATGCGCGCAGCGCGTTGAGGGGCGGCAGGCGGGAACGATTCATTCAGTTTTTCTAAAGCGAAAGGCCGACGAAATATCGTTTGAGGCGATGCGTACGCGCGAGTACCGTTGTCGCGTCGGATCACATTGTTTGTGGCTGCCTGTCGGCGGCCGATGTGATCAACATAGTTCAACTATATCCATGAGGCAATCCGGACGCCGCTCGGCGGCCGGTGCGACCTGAGAGGAGCATCGTCATGAACCGCCCGGGCGCATCGCGCCTCTTTTATGGCTGGTACGTGGTTGCGGCTGCGTTTGCCGTCACGTTCGTCGGGTTTGGCAGCGCCTATACGTTCAGCGCGTTCGTCGAGTCGCTGCAGCGGGATTTCGCCGCATCGCGCGGGCAGATCTCGCTCGTGTTCTCGCTCGCCGGCTTCCTGTATTTCGGTTTCGGCATTGTCAGCGGGCCGCTTGCCGATCGCTTCGGCTCGCGGCGCCTCGCCGTCGCCGGGATGCTGCTGACGGCCGCCGGGCTCGCGGCCGCCGGCGCCGCGCACACGCTGGTGCAGGTTTATGTCGCGTACGGGCTGGGTGTCGGTCTCGGCGTTGGCTGCGCGTATGTGCCGGCCGTCGGCGCCGTGCAGCGCTGGTTCGTGCGCCGGCGCGGCTTTGCATCGGGGCTCGCGGTCGCGGGGATCGGCGTCGGCACGCTCGTGATGCCGCCGCTCGCGTCCGCGCTGATCGCGCATGTCGGCTGGCGCGGCGCGTATTTCACGCTGGCCGTGATTGCGGTGGTGGTGGGGGCTGGCATGTCGCTGCTGATCGAGAACGATCCGCGCGGGCGTGGACTGTTGCCCGACGGCGATGTCGCCGGCGACGGCGGCCGGAACGCCGGTGCGGCGGCGGCCGCCGCGACCGTGCATGCCGGCGCGACGGTGCGCGAAGCCGTCACGTCGCGGCCGTTCGCGAGCCTCTACGCGGCATGCCTCGTGTGCTCGTTCGGCGTGTTCGTCCCGTTCGTTCACCTCGTGCCGTACGCGCTCGATCATGGCGTCGCGCCATCGACGGCCGTGCTGCTGCTCGGCGCGATCGGCGTCGGCAGCACGGCCGGCCGCTTCTTCCTCGGCGGCCTCGCTGACCGCTTCGGCCGCCGCGCATCGCTGCTCGCGATGTTCGCGGGCATGGCCGTCGCGCTCGTTGCGTGGGCGGGCGCCGGCACCGTCGCGACGCTTGCCGCGTTCGCACTCGTGTTCGGCGTGTTCTACGGCGGCTGGGTCGCCGTGCTGCCGGCAGTCGTGATGGACTACTTCGGCGGGCGCAACGTGAGCGCGATCATCGGCATCCTGTATACGAGCGTCGCGTTCGGCACGCTGATCGGGCCGGCCGCCGCCGGCTTCATCTACGACGCGGGGGGCGGCTATCTCGTGCCGATCCTCGCGAGCGCCGTCGCGAATGCGATCGCATTCGCCATCGTCGCGACCACCGGACGGGCGCCGGCAGCCGCGCGTGCGGTCCGCGGATAAACACATCCGGCTGGGCGCGCCGGACGATTTCCGGTAGGGTGGCCGGACCGTCAACCATCGACGAACGGTCGGGGAGGCATCGTGACATTCGACGAAGTCCGGCAGATCGCGCTGGCGTGGCGCGGTGTCGAGGAGGGCACGTCGTACGGCACGCCCGCACTCAAGGTGAAGGGCAAGATGCTCGCGCGGCTGCGCGAGGACGGCGACACGCTCGTCGTGAAGGGCGTCGGCCCCGACGAGCGCGCGTGGCTGATCGAATCGGAGCCCGACGTGTATTACGTGACCGATCACTATGTGGGCTGGCCGATCGTGCTGGTACGGCTGTCGGCCGCGCATCCCGACGCCGTGAAAAACCTGCTTCTGCGAGAATGGCACGCCATCGTACCGGCCAAGTGGCGCGACGAAGCGGCGCGCGGCTCGAACTGAGCGTTCGGCGCGCCACGCTGCCGACATACCTTTGACGCAAGCGATCCGACGGCTCGCAAGCCGGCGTCGCACCGGACCAAGCGTTGCATCGGTTCGCATCGATGCAACAAGTGGTTCCATCGAAGTTCTTCAATTGGTTCTTAGTGAAGAACCGTTTGATGCTTACACTCCTTCGCTTCGAAGGCGGCTGACGAAAGCCGATGGAAAGGGCGCACGCGATGCGCCGGCACCCTGCGTGCCGCATCGCACCCACAGCTTCGCAGACTGCGCGGCGCACCGACCCGACCGGCCCCGTCCGACCTCATGCCCGCGTGCGATGCACGCGCGGCCGTAGCCGGACTCAAGAACGACAACTCCCCGCGCCGCCTTCATGCGACTCCCGGTCGAACCGGAACCGTTTTTTGGAGAGAGACAGATGAGTGGAAGCAACACAGGCCTCGGCACGGGTCTGAAGCAGCGTCACGTGACGATGATGTCGATTGCCGGCGTCATCGGCGCGGGCTTGTTCGTCGGCTCCGGCCACGCGATCGCGGAAGCCGGTCCGGCGTCGATACTCGCGTATGCGATCGCGGGTGTATTGGTCGTCCTGGTGATGCGCATGCTCGGCGAGATGGCCGTCGCACATCCCGACAGCGGGTCGTTCTCGACCTATGCCGATCGCGCGATCGGCCACTGGGCCGGCTTCACGATCGGCTGGCTGTACTGGTGGTTCTGGGTGCTCGTGATCCCGATCGAGGCGACGGCCGCCGCAACCATCCTCAATGCCTGGTTCCCGGGCGTCGCGACCTGGATCTTCGCACTCGGCATCACACTCCTGCTTACCATCACCAACCTCTTTTCCGTCAAGAACTACGGCGAATTCGAATTCTGGTTCGCGCTGATCAAGGTCGTCGCGATCGTCGTGTTCCTGTGCATCGGCGGCGCGGCGATCGTCGGCATCGTGCCGGCGCCGGCCGTATCGGGCGTGTCGAACCTGTTCGCGCATCAAGGCTTCATGCCGAACGGCGCCGGTGCGGTGCTGGCAGCGATGCTGACGACGATGTTCTCGTTCCTCGGCACCGAGATCGTGACGATCGCGGCCGCCGAATCGGACAACCCGCAACGCCAGATCGTGCGTGCGACCAACTCGGTGATCTGGCGCATTACGCTGTTCTATCTCGGCTCGATTCTGGTCGTCGCGGCCATCGTGCCGTGGAACGATCCGCTGCTGCCGACGCACGGCTCGTATCAGCGCGCGATGGAGCTGATCGGCGTCCCGAACGCGAAGGCGATCATCGACGTGATCGTGCTCGTGTCGGTCGCGAGCTGCCTGAATTCGGCGCTGTACACGGCGTCGCGCATGCTGTTCTCGCTGTCGAAGCGCAACGACGCGCCTGCGTTCCTGCATCGTACCGATTCGACCGGCACGCCGCGGGCGGCCGTGCTCGCGTCGACGGCCTTCGGCTTCGTGACCGTGATCGCGAACTATCTGATGCCGGAGCACGTGTTCGGCTTCCTGCTCGCGACGTCGGGCGCGATCGCGCTGCTCGTGTACCTCGTGATCGCGATCTCGCAGCTGCGGATGCGCAAGACGCTCGAATCGAGCGGCGCCGACCTGACGCTGCGGATGTGGATGTTCCCGTGGCTCACGTGGGCCGTGATCCTGTTCATCTGCGGCACGTTGACCGTGATGTTCGTCAGCGAGGATCACCGGATGGAAGTGGGTGCGACGGTCGTGCTGGCGTTGCTTGTGCTGCTTGCGTCGTGGCTGAACAAGCGAGGTCGCGATGCGCAGGCGAATGCGGGGCGGCGGGTGTCGGCGATGTGAGGACGCGATGGCGCGGCGGCGAACCGAGTGTCCGCCGTCGGCGGGCGGGGAGATTTCCGTCATGAAAAATGGCCTGACCGGCAAAGCCGGTCGGGCCGTTTTTTTGAGGGGACAAGTGGATACCGCTTGCCGGGGGCGACACGGGGTGCTCGGCAACAGCGTGCGGCATTGGAATTTGCCGTCAAAAAATCGAACTCGTCTGATTTCGTTGGCGGCAACAACTTAATACATTGATCACTTCGATAACCGGGGTGAATCGATGAGCAAATCGATTGAGAATCCTTTGTTATGCGGCCAAATTCAGAAACTGGGCCGCAGGTTCGTTTCCGGATTCAGCACGTGTCTTTGCGTGTTCACCGTATCGAGACCAGCGCAATGAGCAGGTCGCCGATATCCCGTGTGCGCGTTGCATTTCATGCCCGCGACGGGTTCCCGTTGGAAGGCACATATTTTCCGTCGACTTCAGGCGCTTGCTTTCCCGTACTCATTTGTCCCGCGACAGGCATTCGTCAATCCTTTTATTTTCCGTTCGCAGATTGGCTGCGTGCCACCGGGTATCCAGTATTCGTATTCGATTACCGGGGGATGGGGGCGTCGCTCGACGTGCGTCATGTTCGCCAGTCGCGTGCACGCAAACAGGACTGGGGGCAGCTCGACATGCCCGCCGCGCTTGATTGGCTTCTCGGAGAGACCGGTGCGAGCGAAGCGCATCTGATCGGTCATAGTGCCGGCGCGCAACTGGTCGGCCTGATGCCGAATCACGCGTCGATCCGTTCGCTATGCGCGATTTCAGCGTCATCAGGATACGTCGGCAACATCCTGTGGCCGAATCGAATTATTGCGTTGTTGCTGGCGAATTTCTACGTCCCGGTTACTGCACGCCTGCTCGGTTATGTGCCGGCCAGGATGCTCGGTTGGGGCGACGATCTGCCCGCGCACGTCGGGCTTCAGTGGGCGCGATGGTGCCGCCATCCCGGGTACATGGCGAACGAGTTCGGGGTCGGCGTTGAGCACCACTATTACAACGAATTCTCCGCTCCGGTCACGGTAGTTGCAGCAACCGACGACCCGCTCGCAACGCTGGCCAACATCGAAGACTGGCTACGATGGTTGCCGCAAGCCAGAAGCGCTCTCCATTTCATCAGCCCGGAAAACTGCGATGGCCGAGCAATCGGTCACGTCGGCATGTTCCGCCGCCAGCATTCGTCGCTGTGGCCGGAACTCACCAGAGGATTGCGGAGCTGACGCTCAGGCGTGCTCGGGTCCTCGTACCAGGAGACCAGGATGGACGATTCGATCGGCATGAAGGCGCGCTTCAAAGCAGTCAGAAACGAGGCAAAGGAGACACGCGCGTCGCTTTACCATCTCACGAATCAATGCAACCTGCGCTGCAAGGGGTGCTGGTTCTTCGAAAACGAATTCGACGTCGCGTCGGATGAGTTGAGCGATACGTCACGTCTCGAGGCGCGTGTGAAGGATGAGGCCGAGCGCGGGATCAATGCACCATTGTTGATAGGCGGCGAGCCAGCGTTGTATCTGGATCGGATAAGCGTATTCAGGAAATACATGCCGAAAGTGTCCGTGTCGACAAACGGCCTTCGACGAATTCCATACGAGGGTTTCGAAGATGTCACCATTGCGGTCTCCGTGTTCGGTGGCGGGCCGCTGGACGACGAACTGCGCGCGATCGGACCGAACGGGAAGCGTTTCACCGGCCTGTTCGACAAAGCGTTGGCGAACTATCGCGACGACGAGCGTGCTGGATTTGTCTACGCTGTATCGATCGACGGAATTGCTTATATCGAAGAAACGGTGCGCAAGATCCGGGATAACGGAAATCGTCTGCTGTTCAACTACTACAGTCCATACGATGTTGCCGGACCGCTTCGTCGACGTGGCGAGGAGCAGCTCCTGAGCGTATTGCTCGAATTGAAAGTCAAATACCCTGAAACCGTGGCAAGCCATCCGTACTATCTGGCTGCACTCATGCGCGGGGAGACCGCATGGGGAACGTTCGGTCATTCCAGTTGCCCGAGTGTCAGCGAAGGTCATTCGCAGAACGCGGAACGGTTCGCTTCGGGGTGGCCTGCGTTGCCGAAATTCAATGCGTATTGCGCTGACCTGCATACGCTGGCTCGCTGCTGTACTTCAGGAGACTGTGCGAAATGTCGCGACAGCCAGGCAGTGATGTCGTGGTTGCTGGTCAACGCGAGGCATGTGCTGCAGGAAGACGATGGACTCAGGACGTGGACGGAGGTCGCGGAGAGTTATTTCAGCCAATTCGTCTGGTCAAGTTACCATCCGCGCAACCGCGTTGGGCGTACATTGGATCGCACAGCGCAGTAGCGCGGCGACTTAGCTCGAATTGAAAAGAAAAAAGCCCGCAAACGCGGGCCTTTTACACGGATACTGAAGCTACGCTCAGACGTTGAACAGGAAGTTCATCACGTCGCCGTCGTGCACGACATATTCCTTCCCTTCCGCGCGCATCTTGCCGGCTTCCTTCGCGCCTTGCTCGCCCTTGTACGTGACGTAGTCGTCGAACGCGATCGTCTGCGCGCGGATGAAGCCGCGCTCGAAGTCGGTGTGGATCACGCCGGCCGCCTGCGGGGCCGTATCGCCGATATGGATCGTCCACGCGCGCACTTCCTTCACGCCCGCGGTGAAGTAGGTCTGCAGGCCGAGCAGCTTGAAGCCCGCGCGGATCACGCGATCGAGGCCCGGCTCTTCCATGCCCATGTCGGCGAGGAACGCTTCCTTGTCCGCGTCGTCGAGATCGGCGATTTCCGCTTCGATCGCCGCGCACACGGCAACCACCGGCGCGTTTTCGCTTTCCGCGTACTTGCGCACCACGTCGAGGTGCGGATTGTTCTCGAAGCCGTCGTCCTTCACGTTGGCGACGTACATCGCCGGCTTTGCGGTGATCAGGCAGAACGGCTTGATCAGCGCCTCTTCGTCGTCCGACAGCGCGAGGCCGCGCACGGCCTTGCCCTGATCGAGTTGCGCGCGCACCTTGTCGAGCACCGCGACGAGCTTGCCCGCTTCCTTGTCGTTACCCGACTTCGCGGCCTTCGAATAGCGCGCGAGCGCCTTTTCGACGGTGCTCAGGTCGGCGAGTGCGAGTTCGGTGTTGATCACTTCGATGTCGTCGATCGGGCTGACCTTGCCGGCGACGTGAATGACGTTCTCGTCTTCGAAGCAGCGCACGACGTGCGTGATCGCGTCGGTTTCGCGGATGTTCGCGAGGAACTGGTTGCCGAGGCCTTCACCCTTGCTCGCGCCCGCGACGAGGCCGGCGATGTCGACGAATTCGACGACGGCCGGCACGACACGCTCCGGCTTGACGATCTCGGAGAGCGCGTTCAGGCGCGTATCGGGCACTTCGACGATGCCGACGTTCGGCTCGATCGTGCAGAACGGGTAGTTCTCGGCGGCGATGCCGGCCTTGGTCAGCGCATTGAACAGGGTGGACTTGCCGACGTTGGGCAAGCCGACGATGCCGCATTTGAGGCTCATGGAATCCTTCGGACGGGTAAAGCGGCGCGGCCGGACAGGGCACGGCGGCGCGGGAAAAAAGGGCGGCCGGCGCTTGGGGCGCGGCGGGCCGACGGTCAAAAGCGCTATTGTACCGTGCCGACGCCCCGGATTCCGGGCTTGCGCCGAACGGCAGATGCGGCGGGCCGCCGCGCCGCCGCATCCACCCGCGATTCTGCTGATTTCCCGCAAAGTCCGGCCGCGTAAGGGTTTGGCCCCGCGGCTATAATGCCCGCCATGACTGCCCACCACACCTTCGATGTCGCCGTGGTCGGCGGCGGGCTCGTCGGCAAGACGGCCGCGCTCGCGCTGACCCAGTCCGGCTACAAGACTGCCTTGCTCGCCCAGCCGGCCACGCCGCGCCCCGCCGATCTCGCGTTCGACACGCGCGTCTATGCGCTGTCGTCCAGCTCGCAGGCCTTGCTCGAGCGGCTGCGGGTCTGGCAGGCGCTCGACCACGGCCGGCTTGCGCCCGTCTACGACATGCGCGTGTACGGCGATGCGCACGCGGAACTGCATTTCTCTGCGTACCAGGCCTCCGTGCCGCAGCTCGCGTGGATCGCCGAATCGTCGCTGGTCGAGACGTCGCTGGACGCCGCGCTGCGGTTCCAGCCGAACCTCACGTGGTTCGATGCGCGCGCACAGGGCTTCGACGTGCGCGACGATGCGGCCGTGCTCACGCTGTCGTCGGGGCAGGTGCTGGAAGCGGATCTCATCGTCGGCGCCGACGGTGCGCATTCGTGGGTCCGTTCCCAAATGGGGGCCAAAGTCGAGCGGCGCGACTACCGGCAGACGGGCGTCGTCGCGAACTTCAAGGCGTCGCTGCCGCACCGCGAAACGGCTTACCAGTGGTTCCACGAAGGCGAGATCGTCGCGCTGCTGCCGCTGCCGGACGGTCACGTGTCGCTCGTGTGGTCCGCGCACACCGCCCATGCAGACAAACTGCTCGCGCTCGATCCGGCGCAGCTCGCGGCGGAGGTCGAGCGCGTGTCGCACGGCCAGGTCGGCGCGCTCGAATGCGTGACGCCGGCTGCCGGTTTCCCGCTGGCGCTGCAGACGGTCGACAAGCTGATCGCGCCGCGCGTCGCGCTCGTCGGCGATGCCGCGCACCTGATCCACCCGCTCGCGGGGCAGGGGATGAATCTCGGGCTGCGCGACGTCGCGGCGCTCGCCGACGCGATCGCGGGCAAGGAAAGTTTCCGCAACCTCGGCGATACGGTGCTGCTGCGCCGCTACGAGCGTTCGCGGCGCGAGGACATCCGCGCGCTGATGGTCGCGACCGACGGCCTGCAGCGGCTGTTCGCGGTGCCGGGCCCGCTCGCGAAGGCCATACGCAATGCGGGCATGGCATTCGTCGGCGCGCAGCCGCTCGTGAAACGCTGGCTCGTGTCCTCCGCGCTCGGTTGAGCGAACCTTCGGCCGTATCGCAGGTCGGACTCGGTTCCGTTACGGCGTACACTGTGCCGTGCACTCCGATTGAGCTGAAGGAAGATTTCGATGAAAAAAACGATCCGCATCGCGTCGCTGGCGCTGGCCGTCACGATGGCGACGCTGGGCTGCACCGCGCAGGCCGACCAAACCACCGACAAGCTGAAAGCGACGCTGCAGGCCCGTCTCGGCAACGACGCGCCGATCAAGAGCGTGTCGAAATCGCCGGTCGCGGGCCTTTACGAGGTGAACCTCGGCTCGCAGATCATCTATAGCGACGCGGCGGGCGACTACGTGCTGCTCGGCGATCTCGTCGACACCAAGACGCACAAGAACCTGACCGACGCCCGCCTGTCCGAAATCAACAAGATCGACTTCGCGAGCCTGCCGTTCGCGAATGCAATCAAGGTCGTCAAGGGCAACGGCGCACGCAAGATCGCGGTGTTCTCCGATCCGAACTGCCCGTACTGCAAGAAGCTCGAGACGACGCTGCAGTCGATCGACAACGTCACCGTCTACACGTTCCTGTACCCGGTGCTGTCGCCGGATTCGACCGTGAAGTCGAAGGCGATCTGGTGCGCGACCGACCGCGCGAAGACGTGGCAGAGCTGGATGCTCGACCATCACGCGCCGTCCGGCGCCGGCACCTGCGATACCAGCGCGCTCGACAAGAACCTCGCGCTTGGCCGCGGGATGAACGTCACGGGCACGCCGACGATCTTCCTGCCGGATGGCCGCCGCCTGCCGGGCGCGGTATCGGCCGATCAGCTCAATCAGGCGCTCGCCTCGAGCAAGTAACCGACCGACACGCCGGGCCGCATGGCCCGGCCAGCGAGGGGCGCCCGCATTATCTGCCGGCGCCTCTCTTCGTTTTCGCCGCCGTATTCGACCGATTGCCACGATGACCCAGCCGATCCGCTATTCGATTGTCCCGAAAGATCTTGCCGCGCACCTGTTCGAGGTGACGGTGACGGTCGCCGATCCCGATCCCGAAGGCCAGCGCTTCTCGCTGCCGGTGTGGATTCCGGGCAGCTATCTCGTGCGCGAGTTCGCGCGCAACATCGTGACGCTCGGCGCGTTCAACGACGCGGGCCGCAAGGTGCGGATCGCGAAAACCGACAAGCACACGTGGCAGGCCGCGCCCGTGAACGGCGCGCTGACGCTGCGCTACGACGTGTATGCGTGGGACCTGTCGGTGCGCTCCGCGTATCTCGATGAATCGGGCGGTTTCTTCAACGCGACGGCCGTGTTCCTGAGCGTCGCCGGCCGCGAGGATGTGCCGTGCGAAGTCGACATCGCGAAACCGGCCGGCGCGGCGTTCCGCACGTGGCGCGTCGGCACCGCGCTGCCCGAGGTGCGCGGCACGAAGCGCTACGGCTTCGGCGCGTATCGCGCGTCGAACTACGACGAGCTCACCGACCATCCGGTGACGATCGGCGAATTCGCGCTCGCGACGTTCGACGCGCACGGCGTGCCGCACGACATCGTGGTCGCGGGGCGCGTGACGCAGCTCGACCTGGAGCGGCTGCGTACCGACCTGAAGCGCGTGTGCGAAGCGCAGATCGCGCTGTTCGAGCCGAAATCGAAGAAGGCGCCGATGGACCGCTATGTGTTCATGACGCTCGCGGTCAGCGATGGCTACGGCGGCCTCGAGCATCGCGCGTCGACCGCGCTGATCTGCAACCGGACCGACCTGCCGGTGAAGGGGCGGCCCGAAACGACGGAAGGTTATCGCACGTACCTCGGCCTCTGCAGCCACGAGTACTTCCACACGTGGAACGTGAAGCGCATCAAGCCGGCGGCGTTCGTGCCGTACGACCTGACGCGCGAGAACTACACGTCGCTGTTGTGGCTGTTCGAAGGCTTCACGTCGTATTACGACGACCTGATGCTGGTGCGCAGCGGGCTGATGTCGCAGGACGAATATTTCGCGGCGCTCGGCCGCACGGTCGGCGGCGTGCTGCGCGGCACGGGCCGGCTCAAGCAGAGCGTCGCGGAAAGCTCGTTCGACGCGTGGATCAAGTACTACCGGCAGGACGAGAATGCGACCAACGCGATCGTCAGCTACTACACGAAGGGTTCGCTCGTCGCGCTCGCATTCGACCTCGCGATCCGTGCGCAGACGCGCAACCGGAAGTCGCTCGACGACGTGATGCGTCTGCTGTGGCAACGCTACGGCCGCGATTTCTACCGCGGCAAGCAGGCAGGCGTCGAGGAAAACGAAGTCGAGGCGCTGATCGAAGAGGCGACGGGTGTCGCGCTCGGCCGCCTGTTCGCCGACGCGGTGCACGGCACGCGTGACCTGCCGCTCGCCGAGTTGCTCGCGCCGTTCGGCGTGACGCTCGCGCCCGATGTCGCGATCGGCGCGGCCGCGAAACCGACGATCGGCGCGCGCCTGCGCGGCGGCGCGGACTGCACGTTCGCGGCCGTGTACGAAGGTGGCGCCGCGCATCGCGCGGGGCTGTCTGCCGGCGACACGCTGATCGCGGTCGACGGGCTGCGCGTCACGGGCACGAACCTCGACGCGCTGCTCGCGCGCTACCGGCCGGGCGACAAGGTCGAGGTTCACGCATTCCGCCGCGACGAGCTGCGCACCGCAAAGCTGAAGCTCGACGGTCCGGAAGTGACGCGTTACCGGCTGACGGCCGCTGCCAAGCCGGCGGCATCGCTCAAGGCCCGCGAAGCTTGGCTGAAGGGTTGACGACGCGAAGGCGGGAATCGGGGCGCGATCTGTAATTGTTCTGCTGTTGCAACAATCCGTCGCCCTGAACCCGCTTTTTCGCGCTCATGTGGCCACGCACAATGGCGTCACTCGCGCTACCGAAGCGCAACCCAACCGGAGCATGACATGACGACCATTCTGCAAATCAATTCCGCGGCGCGTTCGCAAGGCGCGCAATCCACGCTGCTGGCCAACGAACTGACGGCAAAGCTGCAACAATCGAACCCCGGCGCGAAGGTCGTGGTTCGCGATCTGCTGGCCGATGCGCTGCCGCACCTCGACGAATCGGTGCTCGGCGCGTTTTTCACGCCGGCCGAGAACCGCACCGCGGAGCAGAATGCGATCGTCGCTAAGAGCGATGCGCTGATCGCCGAACTGCAAGCCGCCGACACCATCGTGATCGGCGCGCCGATGTACAACTTCGGCATCTCGTCGCAACTGAAGACGTACTTCGACTGGATCGCCCGTGCAGGCGTCACGTTCCGCTACACCGAGAATGGTCCGGAAGGCCTGATCAAGGGCAAGAAGGTTCACGTGGTGACGGCTCGCGGCGGCAAGTACGCCGGTACGCCGAACGATAGCCAGACGCCGTACCTGCGCACGTTCCTCGGCTTCGTCGGCATGACCGACGTGAGCTTCATCTTCGCGGAAGGCCTGAACCTCGGGCCGGATGCGCAGAGCGCCGCGCTGGCCAGCGCACGCGAAGCGATCGCCGCTGCGTAAGGTCGACGCGGGTGCGACGCACCCGCTGGATCGTCCGATAAAAAAACGCCGCGTCCCCGAAGGGGCGCGGCGTTTTTGCATGCCGGCCGGCGAAACAACCGGCTTGGCCGTTACGCGAGCGTTTCGGCCACTTCCGGCAGGCGCCAGTCGATCGGTTCGCGGCTGGCTTCGACCAGATAGTCGTTCGCGAGCGCGAAATGGCGGCAGCCGAGGAAGCCGCGGTGTGCGGACAGCGGCGACGGATGCGGTGCCTCGAGCACGCAATGCGCGCTCGCGTCGAACAGCGCGCGCTTCGCCTGAGCGTGCGCACCCCACAGCATGAAGACGAGCCCGCGATGGCGGCCGGCGAGTTCGCGGATCAGCGTGTCCGTGCATTGCTCCCAGCCGCGCTTCGCGTGGCTCGCGGCCGCGCCGCGCTCGACCGTCAGCACGGTGTTGAGCAGCAGCACGCCCTGGCGCGCCCAGGTGTCGAGGCAACCGTGGCGCGGCGTTTCGTGACCGAAGTTCGCGGCGATTTCCTTGAAGATGTTGCGCAGCGACGGCGGCGTGCGGACGGCCGGCGGCACCGAGAACGCCAGGCCGTGTGCCTGCGGCGTGCCGCGATCGTCGCCGTGGTACGGGTCCTGGCCGAGGATCACGACCTTCACGTCGTCCGGGCTCGTCAGGCGCAGTGCGCGGAACACGTCGGTCGGGTAGACCGTCTTGCCGGCCGCACGCTCGTCGTCGACGAAGCGGCACAGCGGCGCGTATGCGTCGCTGTCGGTGAAGGGTTTCAGCACGTCGCGCCAGACGGCCGGCAGCGCGTCGAATTGCGCGGCGAGGTGCGGAACGTCGGCGGCAGCAGGCTGCGGCGCCGCGGCGGCCGGGGCAGCGGCTTTCTTTGCGGGCTTGCGGCCGGCCGCGGGCGACGCGGAAGCCGGGGACGGGGTTTCGGCCGGTGCCGTTTCCGGCACGGGATCATCGAATAGCGACGCCTGTTGCGGCGCGCGGGAAGTCTTGCGGGTTGCCATGCGTGATGCGGGTTTATTGCGCGCGCAGCCGATAGCCACGCTGCGCCTTGCTGATGTTTTCGGGAGCGAGGCCCGGCAGCGCCTGCTGCAGTTCGCCGGCGAGCGTCGCGAGCGCCGCTTCCGGGCCGTCGATCAGTTCGAGTTCGATTTCGCTGATCGGTTCGCGGCGCGTTTCGTGTTCCGCCTGGACGACGATCTCGCCGAGGTCCACCGCGGCTTCGACGGTTGCGCCGCCGATTGCGATGCGCCACAGCGTACGCGAAAAATCCGTGCGGAACAGCGCGTGCAGCGCGCCGGCCGCGTCATTCAGCGCGGCGGCGGCTTCCGGCACGTCGCAGGCCGCGACGAGCGCATCGATCTCGAGCGCGTCGCCGGCGACGGGCAGTTCCCATTCGTGGCGGCGATGCAGGCCGCCTTCCGCGCTGCCGACCGTCTTGAAGGTCTGCAACCAGCCATGCGGCGCGCGGCGCACGCGCACCGCGCTCTTCGAGCGGGCCAGCGCGAGATCGGGCGTGTCGTAATAGACGTTCGCGAGCGCGATGTCGTGACCGGGTTCGCCGGTCAGCGTCTCGAAGAAGTGCCGCGCGTCGTCGGCCTGGCCGGCCGGCAGCGCGAGCTTGATTTCCTTTTCGATCGCCATCAGAAGAACATCCGCGCGAGTTCCTCGCCCGGCTGGTCGGCGCGCATGAATGCTTCGCCGACGAGGAACGTGTTGACGTTCGCCGCGCGCATCGTGTCGACGTCGGTGCGCGACAGGATGCCCGATTCGGTCACGACGATCCGGTCCTGCGGAATCATGTCGAGCATGTCGAGCGACGTCTGGATCGACGTCTCGAACGTGCGCAGGTTGCGGTTGTTGATGCCGAGCAGCGGCGTCTTGAGCGTCAGCGCCTGTTCCATCTCGTTGCGGTCGTGCACTTCGACCAGCACGGCGAGGCCGAGCGAGTGCGCATACGCCTCGAGGTCCTGCATCAGCGGCGTGTCGAGCGCGGCGGCGATCAGCAGGATCGCGTCGGCGCCCATCGCGCGCGCTTCGAGGATCTGGTACGCATCGACGATGAAGTCCTTGCGCAGCACCGGCAGCGTGCAGGCCGCGCGCGCCTCTTCGAGGTAACGAACGCTGCCCTGGAAGAATTGCTCGTCGGTCAGCACCGACAGGCACGCGGCGCCGTGCGCCGCATACGAGCGCGCGATGTCGGCCGGCACGAAATGCTCGCGCAGCACGCCCTTCGACGGGCTTGCCTTCTTGATTTCGGCGATCACGGCAGCGTTGCCGGCCGCGTGCTTCGCACGCAGCGCGCCGACGAAGTCGCGCAGGTCGCGCGCGGATGCTTCCAGTTTCAATGCCTCGAGCGGCGTGCTGCGCATGGCCGCCGCGACTTCTTCGCGCTTGACGGCAATGATTCGGTCGAGAATGTCGCTCATGTGGGTTCCTGCTTGATTCGTAAAGGGAGTCAGCGCTTGAACTGCTGCGTGAAGCGCACGAGTTCGTCGACCTTCGCGCGCGCCTTGCCGCTCGCGATCGCTTCGCGGGCGAGCTGGATGCCGTCCGCGATCGATTCGGCGACGTTCGCCGCATAGAGCGCGGTGCCCGAGTTCAGCGTGACGATCTCGCGCGCGACGCCCGGCTGGTTGTCCAGCGCACCGAGCAGCATCGTGCGCGATTCGTCGGCATTTTCCACCTTCAGCGTGCGGTTCGACACCATCTGCAGGCCGAAGTCCTCCGGATGGATTTCGTATTCGTGCACCTTGCCGTCGCGCAATTCGCCGACGAGCGTCGCGGCGCCGAGCGATACCTCATCCATCCCGTCCTTGCCGTACACGACGAGCACGTGCTGCGCGCCGAGGCGTTGCATCACGCGCACCTGGATGCCGACGAGGTCGGGGTGGAACACGCCCATCAACTGGTTCGGCGCGCCGGCCGGATTGGTCAGCGGGCCGAGGATGTTGAAGATCGTGCGCACGCCGAGCTCGCGGCGCACGGCCGCGATGTTCTTCATCGCCGGGTGATGGTTCGGCGCGAACATGAAGCCCATGCCCGTTTCGGCGATCGACGCGGCCACCTGGTCGGATTGCAGGTCGATGTTCACGCCGAGCGCCTCGAGCACGTCGGCACTGCCGGACTTGCTCGACACGCCGCGGTTGCCGTGCTTCGCGACCTTCGCGCCGGCCGCCGCCGTGACGAACATCGACGCGGTCGAGATATTGAACGTGTGCGAGCCGTCGCCGCCGGTGCCGACGATGTCGACGAAGTTCGAGTTGTCCTGCACCTCGACGTGGTTCGCGAATTCGCGCATCACGGTCGCGGCGGCGGCGATCTCGCCGATCGTCTCCTTCTTCACGCGCAGCCCGGTGATGATCGCGGCGGCCATCACGGGCGACATGTCGCCGCGCATGATGAGCCGCATCAGGTGCAGCATCTCGTCGTGGAAGATCTCGCGGTGCTCGATCGTGCGCTGCAGCGCTTCCTGCGGGGTAATCGTCATCGTGAGGCTCCGGTCAGGCGGCGTGCGCGGCCGCGGCGCGAACCTGCTTCAGGAAATTCTCGAGCAGCGCATGGCCATGCTCGGACAGGATCGATTCCGGGTGGAACTGCACGCCTTCGACCGGCAGCGTCTTGTGGCGCACGCCCATGATTTCGCCGTCGTCGGTCCATGCGGACACCTCGAGGCAGTCGGGCAGCGACTCGCGCTCGATCGCGAGCGAGTGGTAGCGCGTGACGTCGAAATGCTTCGGCAGGTCGGCGAACACGCCGCGGCAGTCGGTTTCGATCCGGCTTACCTTGCCGTGCATGATGGTCGCCGCGCGCACGACGCGGCCGCCGAATGCTTCGCCGATCGCCTGGTGGCCGAGGCAGACGCCGAGGATCGGTTTCTTGCCCGAAAATTCGCGCAACACGTCGAGCGTGATGCCCGCGTGCTGCGGGTTGCTCGGGCCCGGCGACAGGCAGATCGCGTCGGGATTCAGGCGCGCGATTTCGTCGAGCGTGATTTCGTCGTTGCGGTACGTACGTACGTCCTCGCCCAGTTCGCCGAAGTACTGGACCAGGTTGTAGGTGAACGAGTCGTAGTTGTCGATCATGAGCAGCATGGTCAGTCTCCGGTCAGAAGTCGCTATCGAGGCCGTCCTGGACCTGTTCGGCCGCACGCAGCACCGCGCGCGCCTTGTTCTCGGTCTCTTGCCATTCGGATTCGGGCACCGAATCTGCAACGACGCCGGCCGCCGCTTGCACATACAGGTTGCCGTTGTGGATCAGGCCCGTGCGGATCGCGATCGCGAGATCCATCTCGCCCGAGAACGACAGGTAGCCGACCGCACCGCCGTACAGCCCGCGCTTGATCGGCTCGAGTTCGTCGATCAGCTCCATCGCGCGCACCTTGGGCGCGCCGGACAGCGTGCCGGCCGGGAACGTCGCGCGCAGCACGTCGTAGTTCGTCATGCCCGGCTTCAGCTTGCCTTCGACCGAGCTGACGATGTGCTGCACGTGCGAGTACTTCTCGATGACCATCTTGTCGGTCACCTGCACCGAGCCGATTTCCGCGATGCGGCCGACGTCGTTGCGCGCGAGGTCGATCAGCATCACGTGCTCGGCGATCTCCTTCGGATCGTTGAGCAGTTCGGTCGCGAGTTCCGCGTCGCGCTCGGGCGTGTTGCCGCGCGGGCGCGTGCCGGCGAGCGGGCGAATCGTGACGATCTGGTCTTCGCCACGCTTTTCCTGGCGTACGAGGATTTCCGGCGACGCGCCGACCACGTGGAAATCGCCGAAGTTGTAGTAATACATGTACGGCGACGGATTCAGCGAACGCAGCGCGCGATACAGCGACAGCGGATTGTCGCGGTACGGCTTCGTTAGCCGCTGGCCGACCTGGATCTGCATCAGTTCGCCGGCCGCGATGTATTCCTTCGCCTGGCGCACGGCGGCCAGATAGTCTTCCTTCTTGAACTCGCGGAACGTCTCGGTGCGCACGCTCGCCGACGTGACGGGCGGCTGCACGGTCGTGCGCAGGCGCTGCTTCAGTTCGCGCAGGCGGTGTTTCGCCTTCGCGTACGCCTCCGGCTGGCCCGGGTCTGCGTAGATGATCAGGTACAGCTTGCCGGCGAGGTTGTCGATCACCGCGACTTCCTCGGTCAGCAGCAGCTGGATGTCGGGCAGGCCGAGATCGTCGCGCGGCGCGGTGTTCGCGAGTTTCTTCTCGATGTAGCGCACCGCGTCGTAGCCGAAATAACCGGCGAGGCCGCCGCAGAAGCGCGGCAGGCCCGGGCGCTGCGCCACCTTGAAGCGCGCCTGGAACGATTCGATGAATTCGAACGGGTCGCCGTCATGCGTCTCGACCACCTGGCCGTCGCGCACGACTTCCGACACGCCGTTGCGAGTGCGGATGAGCGTGCGTGCGGGCAGGCCGATGAACGAGTAGCGGCCGAAGCGTTCGCCACCGACCACTGATTCGAGCAGGAACGAGTTGGCGCCCGCGCGTTCGGGTTGGGCCAGCTTCAGGTAGAGCGACAGCGGCGTTTCGAGATCGGCGAGGGCTTCCGCGATCAGCGGGATGCGGTTGTAGCCTTCGTTCGCAAGCGATTGGAATTCGAGTTCGGTCATGTTCCGGTCCTGTTCGGGACGAGCGGCGGCGTGCGCCAGGGATCACTTGACGCTGCGCGGGCTGCCGTCGGCGAAAGGGCGGTCGATCGAGAAGTGCCTGTTGCCGGCCGGCACTCCGGGCGTGAACGTCGCGAGCCTGCGACCGATCCTGAACGCAAGCGTTCGGACACGGTGGAACTCGAGGTGGTGCGACGATCGGCGCGCGGATGCGCAGCGAGATAAAAAACGGCGCTGAAGACGTGCTTCAGCGTACCTCATCGAAGAGGTTAGCGCGACCAGCGACGCCAGGGCCAGGCTCCCCGGTCGATGCTGCTCAGACTCCGTTTTTTATTCAGAAACATGCGGATGGAAGAAATAATCAGAGGGTTGGCCGGCCGGCGTTGTGCGCGGAGATCGCGCGGGCTGCGACCAGCAACGAATCGACTATACCATCCGAATTTATCGTTTGTATAGCCTTGCCGTGGTTGTAGCCGTACGGCACCGTCAGCGTCGCCATCCCGGCCGCGCGGCCTGCCAGCGCGTCGTTTTCCGAGTCGCCGATCGCGACCGCCGCGTCCGGCGCGACACCGAGCGCGTCGCAGGCCGTCAGCATCGGCAGCGGGTCGGGCTTCTTGCGTGCGACGCTGTCGCCGCCGAGCACGATGCCGAAGCAATCAGCCAGCCCGTATTGCTCGAGCAGCTCGACCGCGAAGCGGTGCGGCTTGTTCGTCACGCACGCGAGCCGGATGCCGGCCGCGCGTAGCGCGTCGAGACCGGCCACGACCTCCGGATAGAGGCGCGTGTGGCGGCCGTTGATCTTCGCGTATTCGGCCTGGTAGATCGCCAGCGCGTCGTCGAAGCGCGCATGCGCTTCGTCGGAGGAGAAGCGCGGCTTCAGCACGCTCTGGATCAGGTGTTCGGAGCCCTTGCCGACGTAGCCGATCACCTCGTCGCGCGACGTGGCCGGCGCGTCGAGTTGCGCGAGCATCCCGTTCAGGCCGGCCGTGAAATCGTCGGCCGTGTCGACCATCGTGCCGTCGAGATCGATCAGCGCCGCGTCGATGCGCGGCGCGGCGAAGCGGATCGGGGCGGCGTCCGTTGCGGCCCCGGCCGGCGCGTGCCCGGCGAGCGGCGACTCGGCCATGGCGTCAGCTCTGCTTGACGGTGGCGAGCGCGGCGCGCATCTCGTCGATCACCTTGCGGTAGTCGGGCTTGCCGAAGATCGCCGAGCCCGCGACGAAGGTGTCGGCGCCGGCCGCCGCGATTTCCGCGATGTTGTCGGTTTTCACGCCACCGTCGACCTCGAGCAGAATCTCGCGGCCCGTGCGCTCGGTGTAGGCGTCGATGCGCGCGCGGGCTTCGCGCAGCTTGTTCAGCGTTTCCGGAATGAACGACTGGCCGCCGAAGCCGGGGTTGACCGACATCAGCAGCACGAAGTCGAGGCGGTCCATCACGTGGTCGAGGTAGTTCAGCGGCGTGGCCGGGTTGAACACGAGGCCGGCCTTGCAGCCGTGGTCACGGATCAGCGACAGCGTGCGGTCGATGTGATCGGAGCCTTCCGGATGGAAGCTGATCAGGTTCGCACCGGCCTTCGCGAAATCGGGCACGATCCGGTCGACCGGGCGCACCATCAGGTGCACGTCGATCGGCACCTGCACGTGCGGGCGGATCGCTTCGCACACGAGCGGGCCGATCGTCAGGTTCGGCACATAATGGTTGTCCATCACGTCGAAGTGGATCCAGTCGGCGCCGGCGGCGACGACGTTGCGGACTTCTTCGCCGAGCCGTGCGAAATCGGCCGACAGGATGCTGGGAGCGATGCGGAATTGGGTCATGGCAGGGGAACGGGGACGTTGCGGCGCAAAACCGACATTCTACCGCCCGGCGGCCGGGGCGCGGCGGCGGGCCGTGCGGTTGCAGCCCGATTCCGCATCAAGCAGAATGCCGAACCAAAGCGGCGCGTCCGCGGCCCCGTCGCCCATGCCGGCACGGGCAGTCACACTCCAGCGGAACCATCATGAGTCAGTATCAGTTCACCGTTTCGGTGAAAACCAGTTACTTGCCGGAACAATCCGACCCCGATCGACGTCAATACGCATTCGCGTACACGCTGACGATCCGCAACACGGGGCAGGTCGCGGCGCAACTGATCGCGCGTCACTGGATCATCACGGACAGCGAGAGCCACGTGCAGGAAGTGAAGGGGCTCGGCGTCGTCGGGCACCAGCCGCTGCTGCAGCCGGGCGAGCAGTTTGAATACACGAGCTGGGCCGTGATTGCGACGCCGGTCGGTACGATGCGTGGCGCGTACTTCTGCGTGGCGGAGGACGGCGAGCGTTTCGACGCGCCGGTCGACGAGTTCGCGCTGCACATGCCGCGCACGCTGCATTGAGCCGAGTGTCCGGAGCGCGTCAGCGTGGCTGGCGGTCGTTGTTGCGGGCGTGCCTCTTTCTTCCCGACGACGTCCAGACGACGATGAAGATCAGCAGGGCAAGCGCTACGAAGGCTTCGAGCGCGAAGATGAGCATCGGATATTGGTCGAGAAAATCTGACATGGCGGTTTCCATCAAGAACGAACATTGTATGTGGTTTGGGCCCCGGTTGGCCGGCTGGATTGCGGCGGCCGCGGCGGCGGCGCTCCTTGCCGCGTGCGGTGGCGCGCCGACGCGGACGTCTGCGCTGAAGCCGCCGACCGGCACGGCGATCGTGCCGGGGCAGGTTGCCGCGAAGCGGCTCACGCCGGTCGCGTGGCAGCAGGTGCCGGGCTGGCAGGACGATTCGCTGCTCGGCGCGACGGCCGCGCTGCGGCAGAACTGCGTGCGACTCGCGCGCCAGCCGGCCTGGCAGCGCGCTTGCGCGGCCGCCGACCGGCTCGACGAGCTCGACGTCAGCAGCTCGCGCGCTTTCTTCGAAGCGTATTTCACGCCGTTCCAGCTCGCGAACACCGATGGCACGCTCGACGGGCTCGTGACCGGCTATTACGAGCCGCTGCTGCATGGTTCGCGGGTGCGCCGCGGCCCGTATCAGTACGCGCTCTATCGCTGGCCGGCCGGTTATCGCGCGGGCTCCGCGCTGCCGGCGCGATCGCAGCTCGAGCGCGCCGGCATCCTGAACGGCAACGAGCTCGTATGGGTCGACGATCCGATCGAGGCGTTTTTCCTGCAGGTGCAGGGCTCGGGGCGCGTGCTGCTCGACGATGGTTCGGTGATGCGGGTCGGCTTTGGCGGCACCAACAACCAGCCGTACCGCTCGATCGGCAAGTGGCTGCTCGATCGCGGCGAGCTGACGCCCGCGCAGGCGACGATGCAGGGCATCAAGGCGTGGGCGAAGGCGAACCCGAACCGCGTCGACGCATTGCTCGACACGAATCCGCGGTTCGTGTTCTTCCGCGACATGCCGACCAAGGAAGACGCGCCGCACGGCGGCGCGGACGGCCCGATCGGCGCGCTTGGCGTGCCGCTGACGCCGGAGCGTTCGATCGCGGTCGATCCGTCGTCGATCCCGCTCGGCACGCCCGTGTTCCTGCAGACCACGCGTCCGCTGACGAATACGCCGATGAACCGGCTCGTGTTCGCGCAGGATACGGGCTCCGCGATCAAGGGCGGCGTGCGGGCCGACTATTTCTGGGGGCTCGGTGACGACGCAGGCGACCAGGCCGGCCGGATGAAGCAGGTCGGCCGGATGTGGCTGCTGTTCCCGAATTCGTGATGCACGGCGGTGCCGGCTGCCCGAGCGCAGCGGCGCCGGTGTTTCATCCGACGTGCTTGATGTGACGTGATGCGACGGGCCGTGCCTGAGACGAAACAGCCCGATCGGTTTTGGCCGATCGGGCTGTTTCTTTTTTGGCGCAGCGGGATTGCCGCGTCGCGCGGCCGACGCGCCGTGCGTGGCGCGTTGCGTCAGCCCTTGCGCTTGTCGATGACGCGGCGGGCCTTGCCGACGGATCGCTCGATCCCGTTCACGGGCAGCACGTTGATCACGGCCGTTACGCCGATCAGCGACTTGATGTCGTAAGCGAGCGCCTGTTTCGCCGCGTGGATCGCCGCCGTATCCGGCGCGGTCTCGGGGCACGGCTCGACGTTGAGCGTCAGCACGTCGAGCGGGCCTTCCTTCGTCAGCACGATCTGATAGTGCGGCGCGAGCGCGCGTTGCTTGAGCAACTGCTCCTCGATTTGCGTCGGGAACACGTTGACGCCGCGCACGATCATCATGTCGTCCGAGCGGCCGGTGATTTTTTCCATCCGGCGCATCGTACGAGCGGTGCCGGGCAACAGGCGCGTGAGGTCGCGTGTCCGGTAGCGGACGATCGGCAACGCTTCCTTCGTCAGCGACGTGAACACGAGTTCGCCGAGTTCGCCGTCCGGCAGCACTTCGCCGGTTTCGGGATCGATGATTTCCGGATAGAAGTGGTCTTCCCAGATGGTCGGGCCATCCTTGGTCTCGACGCATTCGGACGCGACGCCGGGGCCCATCACTTCCGACAGCCCGTAGATGTCGACCGCGTCGATGCCCATTCGCTGTTCGATCGCGACGCGCATGTCATTGGTCCATGGTTCCGCGCCGAAGATGCCGATGCGCAGCGAACTCTGCACGGGATCGAGGCCCTGGCGCTCGATTTCGTCGGCGATCGACAGCATGTAGCTCGGCGTCACCATGATGATGTCGGGCCGGAAATCCTGGATCAGTTGTACCTGCTTCTCGGTCTGGCCGCCGCCGAACGGGATCACGGTCAGTCCCGCGCGTTCGGCGCCGTAGTGCGCGCCGAGCCCGCCCGTGAACAAGCCGTAGCCGTAGCTGACGTGCACCTTGTCGCCGCGGCGTGCGCCGGCGGCGCGGATCGAGCGTGCGACGAGATTCGCCCACGTGTCGATGTCGCCAGCCGTATAGCCGACGACTGTCGGCTTGCCGGTCGTGCCCGATGACGCGTGGATGCGCGAGATCTGGTCCTGCGGCACCGCGAACATCCCGAACGGGTAACTGTCGCGCAGGTCGCTCTTGGTCGTGAACGGGAAGCGCGACAGGTCGGCGAGCGTCTTCAGGTCGTCGGGATGGACGCCCGCATCGTCGAACTTGCGACGATAGACGGGGGAGTGGTCATACGCATGCCGGAGCGACCACTTGAGGCGTTCGAGCTGCAGCGCGGTCAGCTCGTCGCGTGAGGCGGTCTCGATCGGCTCGAGCGGTAGCGGGGTAGTCATGCATGTCTCCAGTACTTGTTATGTGCGAGCCGTCGGCGTCAGCGGTCTTCCGGGATGACCGTGCCCTTGATCTGGGCGGATTTGCCGCGAAACATCGCGACGGTTTCGCCGGTCTGGTTCGTGACGCGGATGTCGTAGATGCCGTGGCGGCCGGCGCGCGCCTGTTCGATCGCCTCGGCGGTCAACACGTCGTTGCCGTGCACGGGGCGCAGGAATTCGATCGAGCAGCCGGCCGCGACCGTGTTCAGGTTGTACGAGTTGCACGCGAACGCGAACGTCGAATCGGCGAGCGTGAAGATGATTCCGCCATGGCAGGTCTGGTGCCCGTTCAGGAATTCGGGCCGCACGCGCATCTGCAGGCGTGCGTAACCGGCGCGTACTTCGGCGATTTCCATGCCGAACGCGCGGCTGCATGCGTCCGCGTCGTACATGGCCTGCGCGGTGGCGCGGGCGAGCGAATCGGGGTCGAGCGTGGCGGTGGCGTTCGTCATGTCAACGCCCCTCGAAGCGAGGCGCCCGCTTCTCGATGAATGCCTTCACGCCTTCCGCATAGTCGTGCGACTGGCCAAGCTTGCGCTGCAGGTCGCGTTCCAGGTCGAGCTGCTGGTCGAGCGTGTTCGTGACGCTGTCGCGCATCGATTGCTTGATCGATGCGATCGCGAGCGTTGGCTGTTGCGCGAGCTGGGTCGCGAGCTGGCGGGCCGACGCGACGAGTGCGTCGTCGTCGACCGCGCGCCAGATCAGGCCCCATTGCTCGGCCTGTTCGGCGCCGAGCTTGTCTCCGGTCAGCGCGAGCCCCAGCGCGCGTGCCATGCCGACGCGTTGCGGCAGGAACCACGTGCCGCCCGAATCGGGTACGAGCCCGATCTTGACGAAGGCCTGGATGAAACTGCTCGAGCGTGCGGCGAACACGAGATCGCATGCAAGCGCGAGATTTGCGCCGGCGCCGGCCGCCGTGCCGTTGACGGCGGCGATCACCGGAATCGGCAGGCGCTGCAAGCGGCGGATCAGCGGATTGAAGTGCTCGTCGATCAGCGTGCCGAGATCGGTGGATGCCCCCGGCGTGAAGTCGAGGTCGGCCAGGTCCTGGCCCGCGCAGAAGCCGCGCCCCGCACCCGTCAGAATCAGCGCGCGTGCGCCGGCCGCCTCGACTTCATCGAGTGCCGACTGCAGTTCGCGATGCATCGCCCGCGTGAAGCTGTTGAGCTTGTCGGGGCGGTTGAGGGTAATCGTGGCCACGCACGCGGCCTGATCGATATCCAGCTGGATCGCCTGATAGGACATGCAGTGTCTCCTTCATGACTTCGTTATAGGCGCGCGGCGCGGCGGTTACACGCGTTCGATCGCGAGTGCGATGCCCTGGCCGACGCCGATACACATCGTACAGAGCGCAAAGCGGCCGCCTGTACGCTCGAGTTGATAGAGCGCCGTGGTGATGAGCCGGGCGCCCGATGCGCCGAGCGGATGGCCCAGTGCAATCGCACCGCCGTTCGGGTTCACGCGCGGATCATCGTCGGCCACGCCGAGCATGCGCAGCACCGCGAGACCCTGCGACGCAAACGCCTCGTTCAGCTCGATCACGTCGAACTGGTCGATGGTCATGCCGAGCTGGCGCAGCAGTTTTTGCGTGGCCGGCGCGGGCCCGATACCCATCACGCGCGGCTCCACGCCGGCGGTCGCCATGCCGATGACGCGCGCGCGGCGGCGCAGGCCATACTGGTCGGCTGCCTGCGCATTGGCAAGCAGCAGCGCGCACGCGCCGTCGTTGACGCCCGATGCGTTGCCGGCCGTCACCGAACCATCCGCACGCACGACGCCCTTCAGCTTCGCGAGCGCTTCGAGCGACGTCTCGCGCGGATGTTCGTCGCGCGACACGATCACCGGATCGCCCTTCTTCTGGGCAATCGAGACCGACACGATTTCCTCGGCGAGCGTGCCGTCTTGCTGCGCACGCGCGGCCTTCTGCTGGCTGCGCAGTGCGAACAGGTCCTGGTCGGCACGGCTGATGTTGTAGTCGACCGCGACGTTCTCGGCCGTCTCCGGCATCGAATCGACGCCGTGCAGTTGTTTCATCAGCGGATTGACGAAACGCCAGCCGATCGTCGTATCGAAGATGTCGGCCTGGCGCGCGAACGCGCTCGCGGCCTTGCCCATCACGAACGGTGCGCGCGTCATGCTCTCGACGCCGCCCGCGATCATCAGGCGCGCCTCGCCCGCCTTGATCGCGCGCGCAGCCGTGCCGACCGCGTCCATCCCGGAGCCGCACAGCCGGTTCAGCGTCGTGCCCGGCACGGCGGTCGGCAGGCCCGCGAGCAGCGCCGACATGCGCGCGACGTTGCGGTTGTCTTCGCCGGCCTGGTTCGCGCAGCCGTAGATCACGTCATCGATTGCCGTCCAGTCGACGTCGAGGTTGCGCTCGATCAGCGCCTTGAGCGGCACCGCACCCAGGTCGTCGGCACGGACGTCTTTCAGGGCGCCGCCGTAGCGGCCGATGGGGGTGCGAATCGCATCGCAGATGTAGGCGTCTGTCATGGGCGTATCGATGAGCAACGAACCCGCCGGGTGGCGGATTCGTTCATGGTAGAGAACGTGGCGGCGTTTGCACGTCGGCCATTCGGGTTATGCCGGTTGGCCAGCTTCCGCAGGTACCGCCTTCGGGGCAACATGGACGCGGCTTTGCACCACACGGAACCGGTTGGCGACGAACGCCGGGTCGGCCAGCGCCGCGTTGGCTGCCGGATTCGCGCCCGTGCCGTGGAAGTCGGAGAAGGCGGCCGACTGGTTCACGAACACGCCGCCCGTCAGATTGATCGACAGTGCGACACCGCCGCGCACCGCTGCGTCGTGTGCGGCGTCGAGGATTGCTTCATCGGTGCTGTAGACGGAGAGGGTCAGCGCGCCATGTTCCGCCGCGATTTCGCCGGCGAGATCGAGCGACTGCGCGGTCGAGTCGGTCGCGATCACGAACGAGATCGGGCCGAACCACTCCTGCGTGAATTTCTCGCGATCGGCCACGTCGAGTTGCAGCACGAGCGGCGTGCGCACGCGAGCATCGGGGAATGCGGGGTGCTGGAGTGTCAGGCTGTCGGCGAGCACGCGGCCGAGCTGGCGGGCGCCGTCGATGCGTGCGGTCACGCCATCGTTCTGGATTGCGCCGATCAGTTCGACCGAGCGTGCCGGGTCGCCGGTGAGCTTTTGCACGGAAACGGCGATTGCCTGCGCGACTTCGTCGAAGCTCGCATGGCCGTCCGCCGTGCGGATGCCGTCGCGCGGCACGTAGATGTTTTGCGGGGCCGTGCACATCTGGCCGGAGTACAGCGCCAGCGAGAACGCGATGTTCTTGGCGGCGGCCTTCAGGTCGTCGGTCGAGTCGATCACGATCTGGTTGACGCCTGCCTTCTCGGTATAGACCTGTGCCTGATGGGCATGGCGTTCGAGCCACGTGCCGTTCTGCGTGCTGCCGGTGAAGTCGATCAGCTTGATCTCGGGGCGCAGCGCGAGGTCCTGAACGAGGGCGCCGTCGTTGGGCTCGGTCGCGAGGAGCGTGACGACGTTCGGATCGAATCCGGCTTCGCGCAGGACGTCACGAGCGATCCGCACCGTGATCGCGAGCGGCAGGATCGCGCCCGGATGCGGTTTGACGATCACGGTGTTACCGGTTGCCAGATCGGCGAACAGGCCCGGGTAGCCGTTCCAGGTCGGGAACGTGCAGCAGCCGAGCACGAGCCCCGTGCCGCGCGGGACGACCGTGTAACGCTTGTGCATCGCGAGCGGCGGGTTCTTGCCTTGCGGCTTTTCCCAGTGCGCTTCAGCCGGGATGCGGCGCAGTTCGTCCCATGCATAGGCAACTGCCTCGAGCGCGCGATCCTGCGCGTGCGGGCCGCCGGCCTGGAACGCCATCATGAAGGCCTGCCCGGTGGTGTGCATCACGCTGTAGGCGATCTCGAAGCTCGCCCGGTTCAGGCGCGCGAGGATTTCGAGGCTGACGCCGACCCATGCGCTCGGGCCGGCTTCGCGCCACGTGCGTTGCGCGGCGGCCGCGGCGGCGATCAGGGCGTCGGGCGTCGATTTCGGATACCGGATGCCCAGTGCGATGCCGTACGGCGAGCGCTCCGCGCCGACCGTTTCGCCGGACGCCGGCTGGTCGAGTGCGAACGTCTTGTCGAGGTGCGACTTGAACGCGGCTTCGCCGTCGGCGCTCGCGCTTTCCCCGTACACTTTGGGACTCGGCATTTCGGCGAACGGGCTCCAGTACCCGCGGCTCTCGATGGCGGCGAGTGCGTGCTTCAGCGTGTCTTCGTGCTTCGTGAACAGTGCGTGGGTCATGGCGGCAGCCTGATGAACGTTGAGAGGGATTGGATCGATTAATTAACCGACCGGTTGGTCGGAGAATGGTAGCATCAAATTATTCGCATGTGCGAGGCGTTTCTCATTTCATTGATCGAGGAGAAATAGATGGCTTACGAGAACATCCTGGTGGAGACCCGGGGGCGTGTCGGGCTGGTTACGCTGAACCGTCCGAAGGCGCTGAATGCGCTGAACGATGCGCTGATGGATGAGTTGGGCGACGCGCTGAAGGCATTCGACGCGGACGACGACATCGGCGCCATCGTCGTGACCGGGAGCGAGAAGGCGTTTGCGGCCGGCGCGGACATCGGCATGATGGCGACCTACTCCTATATGGATGTTTACCGGGGCGACTACATCACGCGCAACTGGGAGACGGTCCGCGAGATCCGCAAGCCGATCATTGCGGCGGTCGCGGGCTTTGCGCTGGGCGGCGGCTGCGAGCTCGCGATGATGTGCGACATCATCTTCGCGGCGGACACCGCCAAGTTCGGCCAGCCGGAAATCAAGCTGGGCATCATGCCGGGTGCGGGCGGCACCCAGCGTCTGCCTCGTGCGGTGTCGAAGGCGAAGGCGATGGACATGTGCCTGACCGCGCGTTTCATGGACGCCGCCGAAGCGGAGCGCGCGGGGCTCGTGTCGCGCGTGCTGCCGGCCGACAAGCTGCTCGACGAGGCGATTGCCGCCGCGACGACGATCGCCGAGTTTTCGCTGCCGGCGGTCATGATGGTCAAGGAGTCGGTGAACCGCGCGTACGAGACGACGCTGGCCGAAGGCGTCCACTTCGAGCGCCGGTTGTTCCACTCACTGTTCGCGACCGAAGACCAGAAGGAAGGGATGGCGGCATTCGTCGAGAAACGGAAGCCGGCGTTCAAGAACCGCTGATTGGGCTGCACCGCAGCGGGTGTCGGCGACGGGTTGGTACCGATTGCCGGCATGATTGCCCGGTCCTTTCTATCAAGAGCCTCCGTGCGCGGCAGCGCACGGAGGCTTTTTCAAACTTTCTTCACAAAGGGGCTTGCGCGAACGGGGCGGGGTGCATAGAATCACGCCTCTTTCGCGCTAACGGAAACACGGC